>NZ_JAUTXR010000180.1 GCF_030658505.1 Stenotrophomonas raiganjensis (SeqCode)
CTCGGCTCTACAGGAAAAATCATTCCCGCGTGGCTGAAAACCCTCATCCACGCATGGCGTAGATCTACTGTGTCGACCAAGGTCGACACCCACCAACAGCAGTGCAGTACGCAGTCCCGGCAGATCGCGGGAACCTGTCGAGGGCGGGGGGGGGGGGGGCGTGAGGGCCTGGGATGGGGCGCCCGACGCGACAGGGGCCGACCTCCCCCCCCCCCCCCCCCCCCCCCCACCCCGCCTCCCCTCAGGAAGCCAGCTTTTGACGTTGACGTTGCTTCGGCTTCTGCGGGTGCAGGGCGCAGCCCTGCCGAACAACATCCCTCAGTAACGCGGCCGGCCTTCTTCCAGCACCTGGCGCAGGAACGGCACGGTGATCCGCCGTTTCGCCGCCAGCGACTCGCGGTCCAGCCAGTCCAACAGCGTGATCAACCCACCCAGCTCGCGCCCGGTATGCGACAGCAGCCACTCGATGGCCGCCTCGTCGATCGCCAGGCCCCGCCGCAGCGCACGCTCGCGCAGTACCGCCGCACGGCCTTCCTCGTCCAGCGGCTGCAACAGCACGCGCACGCACTGGCCCAGCCGCGAGCGCAGGTCGGGCAGGACCAGGCCCAGTTCGCCTGGCGCCTTCTGCGCCGTGTACAGCACGGTCACGCCCGCAGCGCGCGCGCGGTTGTGGAAATCAAACAGCGCGATCTCGTCCTCGCGGTTGCCGGCGACCTCATCCAGGCCATCCAGCGCCACCAGTTCGCGCGCTTCCAGCCCATCGAGCGCCGCGCGCACGCGGCCGGCGGCGCTGGCCAGCGGCACGTACGTCGGCAGCCGCCCGGCCTGCTCTGCACTGGAACACGTCGCCAGCGCCTGGTGGGTCTTGCCGGTGCCCGCCGCGCCTTCCAGGTAGACCCAGTCGTGGCTGGCGCCGACCGCGATCGCGCGCAGCTGCGCCAGCGCACCATCCGGCGCGCCGATGAAGGTCTCCAAGCGCTGGTCCCGCGGGTAATGCAGGGCCAGCGGCAGTTGCGGCACACCCATCACTTCAGGTCGGGGCCCTTGTCATCCGGAATGATGATATGGGGCTGGTCAACCACGCCATCAAGCACGATCGCCGGCTTCTCGCCCACGTACAGCTCGCTCTGGCGGTAGCGCTGGTGCGCATAGCGCAGCAGCACGTTGGTCACCGCCGCCACCGGCAGCGCCAGCAGCATGCCCAGGAAGCCGAACAGCTGGCCACCGGCCATCACCGCGAAGATCACCGCTACCGGGTGCAGGCCGATCTTGTCACCGACGATGCGCGGGGTCAGCACATAGCTCTCCAGCAGCTGGCCCACGGTGAACACCACGCCCACCAGGATCAGCAGCTTCAGGTCGAAGCCCTGCGCCTGCACCAGTGCGGCAATGATCGCCATCAGGATGCCGGTGGTCGCGCCCAGGTACGGAATGAAGCTGATCAGGCCGGCAATCAGGCCGATCAGCAGGCCGAGCTTGAGGCCGACCAGCGACAGGCCGCCGGCATAGATCACGCCCAGCGCCAGCATCACCAGGAACTGGCCACGGATGAACGCGCCCAGCACGTCGTTGGACTCACGCGCCAGCGCACTGATGGTGCCGATCTGGTTGCGCGGAATCACCGAGGCCACCCGCTCGACCAGCTTGTCCCAGTCGCGCAGGAAGTAGAACGCCAGGATCGGCAGCAGCAGGATGTTGACCACCCAGGTCACCATCGCAAAGCCCGAGCGCGAGACGTAGCCCATGAACGTGGTGGCGAAGCCGCCAGCCTGCTGCCAATGGCTGCGCACCCATTCGATCAGGCGATCCGGGTCCAGCCACTGCATCACCTCCAGCCCGGTCTTCTGCTCGAACCAGGGAATTCCCTTTTCCATCAGCCACGCCTGTGCCTGCGGCGCGACTGCGATCAAGGTGGTGATCTGGCGCTCGATCATCGGCACCAGCACCAGCAGCAGCGCCACGATCACCAGCACCATCGCCACGAACACCAGCACCACGCCGGTCATCCGCGAGCGCCCGGTGGCCTCGATGCGGTCCACCAGGGGGTCACCCAGCCAGGCCAGCGCCAGCGCCAGCACGAACGGCGTCAGGATCGGCGCCAGCAGCCATACGACCCAGCCGACCAGGCCGGCAAACAGGATGTACTTCAGACGGCGCAGGAACTGCGCGATTTCCGCTTCCGGGGTCAAAGTCATCGCAGGCGGTACTCGTTGCTGACCGGTGTGGCCACCGGGGTACCGGTGTTGTCGTCGATGGGGGTCGGAAGGGCCGGCAGCGGCGCGCTCGGCACCAGCACGCCGTTGTCGCCCAGCATGCGGTTGAACCCACCCAGGCCGGTGGTCATTTCCAGGTTCAGCTCCAGCTTGCCGGCCGAGGCGTGCAGCGGGGTGACGTTGCGCACCACCGGCACCTCGCGCAGGCCCGCGGCCAGGCGCAGGTAGTCGTCGGCGCTGTTGATGCCGGTGACCATCACGCGGTAGCTCCCGGCCTGGCCGACGGCGGCACCCGCCTTGGCATAGCGCTTGACCAGCGCGTCGGCAGCGCCATCGGCACCGGCCGCCATCGCGCGCATGGCGTTGGCGTCCTTGCTGGTCCACTTGTTCAGCTCACGGCCGTTGTCGACGAACACCCAGTCCGCCTGCCAGCCACCGTTGGCACGGTACAGCTTGCCGATCAGCTGCATCGGCGGCGAATAGCGCGAGGAAGCGCGGGCCACGGCAGCGCTGTCCTGGCGCCAGATGGCACCGGCCAGCGCCTGTTCGGCGGCACCGCCGCTGGGCAGGCCCAGCTTGTAGCCGCGTTCGATGGCGCGATTCAGCAACGGGCGAGCGGCATTGGCCTGCTGCACGCTGACCAGGCGCGGACCGCTGCCATCGTCCACGGCCAGCCACAGCACCGGCTTCGGTCGCGGTTGCGGCCACAGCGGCAGGCCCAGGGCCGACACCAGGGAATCGACGTCGTCCTCGCGGAAGCGGGCCACCAGCAGGGTACGGAAGCTGGGGGCGCCACTGGCGCTCACGCTCTGGTCCTGCTTGTAGTCGTAGCTGGCCACGTAATCCTTGGCGTTGCGCAGCGCCTGCACCACACCGGGGCGGGACATGACGCTGCGATCACCGGACAACTTGCCCAGTACCACGCTCAGCGCACGGGCCAGGGCACCGTTGCGGTCGGCTTCGGCCTGGCTGTTGACGGGCACTTCGGCCTCGTACGCGCCAGTGGCGGTGGCAACATCACCCTCGGTTCGCAGGCCGCTCTGGGCCATCGTGGCCACCGGCAGGCTCAGCGCAAGGAGCAGGGTCAGAATCAGGCTGCGGCGCATCAGGACATCCATTGGCTCGACGTATCCGGGGGAATTGTTGCCCGAATACGGCCTTTGCGCCAATGCGGCCTGTTAAAATCGCCCGTTCAACCCCTGCCAGCGCCGACGCCCGTGACCAACACCCCGTCTTCCGCCCCCTCCCCCCTCACCTACCGTGACGCGGGTGTCGACATCGACGCCGGCAACGAGCTGGTCGAGCGGATCAAGCCCTTGGTCAAGCGCAGCTTCCGTCCGGAAGTGATGGGCGGCCTGGGCGGCTTCGGCGCCCTGTTCGACCTGTCCAACAAGTACCGCGAGCCGGTGCTGGTGTCCGGTACCGACGGCGTGGGCACCAAGCTGAAGCTGGCCCACCAGCTGAACCGCCACGATACGATCGGCATCGACCTGGTCGCCATGTGCGTGAACGACGTGCTGGTGCAGGGTGCCGAGCCGCTGTTCTTCCTGGACTATTTCGCCACCGGCAAGCTGGACATCGACACCGCTGCGGCGGTCGTGGGGGGCATCGCGAACGGCTGCACCGAGGCCGGCTGCGCGCTGATCGGCGGCGAAACCGCTGAAATGCCCGACATGTATGCCCCGGGCGAGTACGACCTAGCCGGTTTCACCGTGGCCGCAGTCGAAAAGAGCGAACTGAAGGACGGCGCCAGCGTAGCCGCCGGCGACGTGCTGATCGGCATCGCGTCCTCCGGCCCGCACTCCAACGGCTACTCGCTGGTGCGCCGCATCTACGACCGCGCCGGCCGCCCGGCCGAGCTGGAGCTGGAGGGTGGCGTGAAGCTGGTGGACGCGCTGATGGCGCCAACCCGCCTGTACGTGAAGCCGATCCTTTCGCTGCTGAAGTCGCACGGCGAGGCCATCCACGGCATGGCCCACATCACTGGTGGCGGCCTGACCGAGAACATCATCCGCGTGGTACCCGAAGGCCTCGGCCTGGACATCCAGGCCTCGTCCTGGACCCTGCCGCCGGTGTTCCAGTGGCTGCAGAAGGAAGGCGCGGTGGCCGACAGCGAGATGTGGCGCACCTTCAACTGCGGCATCGGCTTCGTGCTGATCGTGGCCCCGGACCAGGTGGCTGCCGTGTCCGAGGCGGTCAAGGCACAGGGCCTGGAGCACTGGACCATCGGCCAGGTGGTCACCGTCGAAGGCGCCGAGCGCGTCCACATCGGCTGAGCCCGCTACCCAAGGAGCCCGCATGGACGCAACGCCCCCCTTGCCGCCCGCCCCCGTGCCGCCGCTGGCGACGGCCGCGGCGTTCAGCGCCCAGGACGCCGACCACCTGCGCATGCTGTCCATCGCGCACTACGTGGTGGGCGCGCTGATCGCGCTGTTCTCGATGATCTTCATCCTCCACATCGTGCTGGGCATCAGCGCGCTCACCGGCCATCTGCCGATGAATTCCGATGGCCAGCCTTCGTCGCCGGCCGAACAACGCCTGTTCGGCTGGATGTTCACCCTCATCGGCTGCGCCATCGTGTTCGGCGGTGTCACGCTGGGCGCATGTGTCGCGTACGCGGGTCGCTGCCTGGCCCGGCGTCGGCGCTACCTGCTGTGCCTGATCGTGGCGGGCCTGGCCTGCCTGTTCGCACCGGTCGGCACCGTGCTGGGGGTGTTCAGCCTGATCACCCTGCTGCGCCCACAGGTGAAGGCGGCCTTCGACCTTCCCGCCCCCCCCCCATGACCGCCCCCGGCAATCCCCCGCCGTTGCCGCAGCAGACCCTTGCGCAACTGCAGCTGGCCAGCCACCTGCAGACGCTGAAGGTGCTGTTCTACGCACTGGCCGGCTTCCACTGGATTGCGGCTGCGGCCTTCCTCGGCCTCATCGGCCTGGTGCCGCACTCACGCGGGCTGGACGATGCATCGGTGCTGGCAAGGGTCTACGCGTCCATCGCCGTGCTGGCCGCCGTGCTGGGCTTCGTGCAGCTGCATACCGCGCGCCTGCTGTCACGCCGCACTGGCCTGGCCTGGTGCCAGCGCGCGGCCTGGCTGGGTGTGCTGGCCGGGCCGTTGGGCATGGCATTGACCGCCTATGCCTGGGTCTTCCTCGGCAAGCCGGAAATGGCCGCACTGTTCGACCGCGGCGACCACCTCAGCGTCTGAGCCGACTGGCAGACGACCGCCCTTTCCTGATCGACCCGACATGTCCTCGCCTGCCCTCCCCAGCACTGCCTCGCCCAACGCCCACCGCTTCTCCGGCCCGAAGAAGCTGGCCTTCGCCGCTGTGCTGGCGGTGTTCGCGATCAGCTGGATCCAGCCGCTGTGGCCAACCGAGCAGGCCCTGCACAGCACCCTGACCGTGGTCGGGCTCGGCGCACTGCTCTGGATTGACCGCCGCGGCAGCTGGCTCGGCAATGGCGCGTTCATCGCGATCTGCGGCTTCATCGCCCTGCACTGCGTGGCGGCGCGCTGGCTGTATTCCAACGTGCCCTACGACGCCTGGGCGCAGGCCCTGACCGGCTGGTCGCCGAATGCCGCCTTCGGCTGGCAGCGCAACCATTTCGACCGCCTCATCCATTTCCTGTTCGGTGCCTGCTTCACTCCGGCGCTGCTGCAGCTGGCCCGCCATGCGTGGCCGGCGCTGCGCCTGGGCCAGGCCTTCACGCTGGCGGTAATGACGGTGATGTGCGCCAGCCTGGTCTACGAGTGGTTCGAGTGGGCGATCGCGCTGGCGTTGTCACCGGATGCCGCCGAGGCCTACAACGGCCAGCAGGGCGACATGTGGGACGCGCATGCCGACATGCTGATGGCCACCGTGGGCAGCCTGCTGACCTGGCCGCTGGTCCGCCGGAGTGCCCTGCAATGACCACGCCCACCCGCATCGCCGTGCTCGCCTCTGGCCGCGGCAGCAACCTGCAGGCCATCCTCGAGGCCATTGCCGCCGGCCACCTGCCCGCCGAGGTGGTCGGCGTGTTCTCCGACCGCCCCGGCGCCCAGGCCCTGCAGCGCGTCGCACCGCCCCTGCGCTGGGCGCATGCGCCGAAGGCGTTCAGCGACCGCGCCGCCTACGAGCAGGCACTGGGCGATGCACTTGCCGCGGTGCAGCCGGACTGGATCGTCTGCGCCGGCTACATGCGCATCCTTGGCGCAGCCTTCGTGCAGCGCTTCAATGGCCGCCTGGTCAACATCCATCCGTCGCTGCTGCCGCTGCACAAGGGCCTGGACACGCATGCACGGGCGCTGCAGGCCGGTGATGCCGAGCACGGTGCCAGCGTGCACCTGGTGGTACCGGAACTGGATGCCGGTGCCGTGCTCGCGCAGGCGCGGGTCCCGGTGCTGCCCGGCGATGACGCAGACGGCCTGGCTGCACGCGTGCTGGCGGTGGAGCATCCGCTGCTGATCGCCACCCTGCAGCTGCTGTGCACTGGCCGCCTGGCTGAACGGGAGGGCCAGCCGCAACTGGACGGTCACCCCCTGTTTAAGCCGATGGCCCTAGATTCCGCCGGGAACCTGAACCGGTAACGCCCATGCACACGCCCCGCTGACTGCGGGGCTGGCATCCTGCCCCCTCCTGCGGTCCCTGTCCTCCATGAAGACCACGACCCTGCTGTCCACTTCACTGCTGCTGTCGCTTGCCGTGCTTCCCGGCGTGGGCTGGGGCCAGGCGCAACCGCCTGCGGCCCCTGCGCAGCCGGCCCAGGTGGCACAGCCGCCCGCCGAACCGGCCGTGCCGATGCCGCCGGCGCTGGCCTGGGAGCCGCCGCCGCTGCAGCCGTTCACCGCGACCTACCAGGCCTTCTACAAGAGCAAGGAGGCCGGCGACGCCAGCATGCAGGTCACCCATACCGGCGGCAACCAGTGGCGGGTGGACATGCAGGTGGTCGGCCGCCGCGGCTTTGCCAGCGTGCTGGGCCTGAACATCGAGCAGAGCACCGTGTTCGAAGAGCGGGGTGGCACCTATGCGCCGCTCAGCCAGAGCACGGTGCGCAAGGGCCTGTTCCTGGGCAAGAAGGCGGTCGGCACCTACAACTGGCAGGCCGGTACCGCGCAGTGGACCGGCGACGTCAAGAAGGAACGTGCGCAGCCGATTCCGCTGCAGCCCGGTGACCAGAGCGCGCTGTTGATCAACCTGGCGATCATGCGCGATGCCCGTCCCGGTGCCACCATGCACTACCGCTACGTGGACATGGGCAAGGTCCGCCAGCACGACTACCAGGCCGCACCGCAGACCGAGAACGTCGAAGTCGGCGACCTGTCCTACAACGCGCTGCGGGTCTACCGGACCAACGGCGGCAACAACGAAACCATCCTCTGGATCGCCAACGGTGTCCCCACCCCGGTGCGCATCCTGCAACGCGAAGACGGCGAAGACCGCGTCGACCTGCGCCTGATCGAATACCAAGGAGTCTGAGCATGAACCCCCTGACCCGCCCCCTCACCTGGATCGCCGCTGCGGCACTGACCGTGGCCAGCCTGCCGGCCATGGCGCTGGAACCGTTCAAGGCCGACTACCTGGCCAGCTACATGGGCATGCAGGCCAACGGCACGATGACCCTGTCCAGCGAAGGTGCCAACAAGTGGCGCTACAGCCTGCAGGTGAAGAACCAGCTGGCCGACCTCAGCCAGAGCACGGTGTTCGAGGAAGTGCGTGGCCAGCTGCGCCCGCTCAGCAGCCAGGACCGTTCGGCACTGCTGGTGAAGAAGCGCAATGTGCAGGCCAACTACAACTGGACCAGCAACCAGGCTACCTGGACCGGCGACATCAAGCCTGATCGCGCTGGACCGATTGCGCTGAAGGCCGGCGACATGGATGCGCTGCTGATCAACCTGGCGATCGCCCGCGACCTGGCCGCCGGCAAGCCGCTGACCTATCGCATGGTCGACGAAGGCCGGATCAAGAACATGACCTACCGGGTGGTCGGCAAGGAATCGATCACCGTGGGCGGCAAGAGCTACGAGGCCACCAAGGTCTCGCGTGCCGACGGCAACAAGGAGCTGATCGCCTGGATCGTGCCGGAGTTCCCGGTGCCGGCGCGCATGCTGCAGCGTGAGAGCGGCCGCGATGCGCTGGACCTGACCATCAAGGCGATGAACTGAGCGGTAGCGCCGGGCAATGCCCGGCGGATTTTCGTTCCGCGCTACGCGCTCGCCGGGCACGGCCCGGCGCTACCGTAAAGAAACGCCCGCTTTCGCGGGCGTTTTCTTATTTCTTCTCTTCGGTTTCGGCCGGCTTGAACTCGGTGCGGCAGTCCACGCGGATCTGCTCGCCGGTACTGCGCCAGACGAAGGTGCGGCAATGGCGGTTGCCGTCCTGGCTGTCGTTCACCGCAACCGCATAGAACGATTCGATGATCTCGTCACGCGAGACCGTGCCGTCGCCGTTCCAGTCCATGTCCTTCTGCTCGATGCCCTGGGTGATGGCGATGTTGGCGTACCAGGCATAGCCCAGCCACGCCAGCACGATCAGCACCAAGGCCAGCAACGCCTTGCGGCGCGGGCTGAACTTGCCGCGCAGGATCATGGCACGCGCCGGATGGTGGCACCGAGCGAAGACAGCTTCTCTTCGATGTTCTCGTAGCCACGATCAAGGTGGTAGATACGGTCGATGGTGGTCTCGCCGCTGGCCATCAGGCCGGCCAGGATCAGCGAAGCCGAGGCACGCAGGTCGGTGGCCATCACCGGCGCACCGCTCAGGTGTTCACTGCCACGCACGATGGCGGTATGGCCTTCGACCTGGATGTCCGCACCGAGGCGCAGCAGCTCGTTGACGTGCATGAAACGGTTTTCGAAGATCGTTTCGTTGATCACGCCGACACCGTCGGCCACGCAGTTGAGCGCCATGAACTGCGCCTGCATGTCGGTCGGGAACGCCGGGTACGGTGCGGTGGTCAGGTTGACCGCCTTCGGCCGCTTGCCCTGCATGTCCAGGGTGATGCTGTCGTCGGTGGTCTCGATCTTCGCACCGGCCTCGACCAGCTTGGACAGCACGGCGTCCATGGTGTTCGGGCGCGCGCGATTGACGGTGACCTTGCCGCCGGTCATCGCCGCGGCCACCAGGAAGGTGCCGGTCTCGATGCGGTCGGGCAGCACTTCGTGACGGCCACCGGACAGACGTTCGACGCCTTCGATCACCAGGCGGGCGGTGCCCAGGCCTTCGATCTTCGCGCCCAGCGCGATCAGGCAGTGCGCCAGGTCGGTTACTTCCGGTTCCATCGCGCAGTTGTCGAGGATGGTGGTGCCTTCGGCCAGCACCGCGCCCATCAGCACGTTCTCGGTGCCGGTGACGCTGACCATGTCGAAGGTGAAATGGCCACCCTTCAGCCGCTTGGCGGTGGCCTTGATGAAGCCGTTCTCGACCACGATCTCGGCGCCCAGTGCCTGCAGGCCCTTGATGTGCTGGTCGACCGGACGCGAACCGATCGCGCAGCCGCCCGGCAGCGATACTTCCGCCGCACCGAAGCGGGCCAGCAGCGGGCCCAGCACCAGGATCGAGGCGCGCATGGTCTTGACCAGCTCGTACGGTGCAACGTGCTGGTTGACCGAACGCGGGTCGACCACGATCGCACTGCCACGCGACAGCGTGCCCTGGTCGATGGTGACCTTGGCCCCGAGCTCGCCCAGCAGCTTCACCGTGGTGACCACGTCGTGCAGGTGCGGCACGTTGGTGATCTCCACCGGCTCATCGGCCAGCAGGGTCGCGCAGAGAATGGGGAGGACGGCGTTCTTCGCGCCGGAGATGCTCACTTCACCGTGCAGCGCAGCGCCGCCGGTCACAACGATCTTGGCCATGTATTCGGGATCTTCTGCGGTTCAGCCGGCTTCGGCCGGGGTCACGGTTTTCAGCGCCAGCGCATGGATCGCGCCGCCCATCAGGTCGCCCAGCGTGGCGTACACCATGCGGTGGCGGGCCAGCGGCATCTTGCCGGCGAAGGCCTCGCAGACCACGGTCGCTTCGAAATGCACGCCATCGTCGCCCTGCACGTCGGCGCGGGCGCCAGGCAGGCCGGTTTCGATCAGATTGCGGATGGTGTCGGCGTCCAACGGGCTTTCCTAATAAAATGTACGTCCATTCTACTTCCGCTGCGTGGCGTCCGCATGGCCGAATCCCTGTTGCCCCCCCGTTCCATCGACCCTGCCGGCCTGGTCGCCAGTGGCCGCCGCGTGTTCGAGATCGAGCGGCAGGCGCTGGATGCCGTGGCCGACCGCCTTGGCGAGGCCTTCCAGCAGGCCTGCCAGGCGATCCTGGCCAGCCGCGGGCGGGTGGTCGCCACCGGCATGGGCAAGTCCGGCCACATCGCCCGCAAGATCGCCGCCACCCTGGCCTCGACCGGCACCCCCGCGTTCTACGTGCACCCCGGCGAAGCCGGCCACGGCGACCTGGGCATGATCACCGAAGCCGACGTGGTGCTGGCCCTGTCCTATTCGGGCGAATCGGACGAGGTACTGATGCTGCTGCCGGTGCTCAAGCGCCAGGGCAACGTGCTGATTTCCATGACCGGGCGCCCGCAATCCAGCCTGGCCACCGCTGCCGACATCCATCTGGACGTAAGCGTGCCGGCCGAGGCCTGCCCGCTGGCACTGGCCCCGACCTCCAGCACCACCGCCTCGCTGGCGATGGGCGATGCGTTGGCCGTGGCCCTGCTTGATGCACGCGGCTTCACTGCCGACGATTTCGCCCGTTCACACCCCGCCGGCAGCCTCGGCCGTCGCCTGCTGCTGCACATCACCGACGTGATGCACACCGGCGACGACCTGCCCAGCGTGGCCGCCGATGCCAGCCTCAGCGAAGCGCTGGTGGAGATGAGCCGCAAACGGCTGGGCATGACGGCCGTGGTCGATGCCAGCGGCGTGCTGATCGGCCTGTTCACCGACGGTGACCTGCGCCGCGCGCTGGACAGCGCGCTGGACGTACGCACCGCGAAGATCGCCGATGTGATGACGCGCAACCCGCGCACTATCGGCGCCGACCAGCTGGCGGTGGAGGCGGCCCGGCTGATGGAGACCCACAAGATCACCGGCCTGATCGTGGTCGATGGCCAGGGCCGCGCGGTGGGCGCCCTGAACATTCATGACCTGTTGCGGGCCCGGGTGGTTTAACCGACAGTCCGTAGACCCCATTCAGTCTGTAACGCCGCACCCGCCCCCAACGAGCCTGCTGCCCTGATGCCCTGGTCCCCCCTGCCCGCCTTCCCCGCCCATCTGCATGCCGCCGCGGCCCGCATCCGCCTGGCCTGCTTCGACGTGGACGGCACCCTCACCGACGGTCGGCTGTACTACGACAAGGACGGCAACGAGAGCAAGGCGTACTTCGTGCAGGACGGTCTGGGCCTGAAACTGCTGCAGCAGCACGGTATCCACCCCGTATTGATCACCGCGCGCAACAGCCAGTCCGCGCTCAAGCGCGGCGCCGACCTCGGCATCGATACCCAGATCGCCGTGGGCGACAAGCTGGCCAGCGTGCAGGCGCTGTGCGCGCAGCACGGCATCGGCCTGGAACAGGTGGCGTTCATGGGCGATGACCTGCCCGACCTGGCCCCGCTGGGCGCGGTCGGCCTGGCCGTCGCCCCGGCCAATGCCCATCCGTGGATCGCCGAGCGCGTGCATTGGCAGACCCGTGCCGACGGCGGGCGTGGCGCCGCGCGCGAGCTGTGCGACATCCTGTTGGCCGCGCAAGGCCATGTGGATGCGGTGCTGGCGAGGTTCGGCGCATGAACCTGCCCACCGTGAACTGGCGCACCCTGCTTGGCATCGGCCTGCTGCTGGCGGCCCTGCTCAGCAGCTGGGCGGCACTGCGCAACCGCGACAAGGGCCCGGCCAATGGCGGCCAGGAAGTCGGCGTGGACTACATCCTGCATGACTTCCAGATCGTCGCCCTGGATGAGCACGGCAAGGAGTCGACCACCCTGCGCGCACCGCTGCTGGAACGCCAGCGCGGCGACCAGACCATCAACATCGCCACCCCGCTGTTCGAGATGCCGGACAAGGATGGCAGGCACTGGACCCTGCGTGCCGAGACCGGCTGGCTCAGCGCCAAGGGCGACGAGATGAAGCTGCGCGGCAATGTGGCGGGCGACAGCCCGGCCGGCCCCGGCACGGTGCCGACCACCTTCCGCACCGACCACCTGGACGTGTTCCCGAAGGAGAACCGCGCCCGCACCGACGCCCTGGTGACCATGACCCGCCCGGGCATGGAACAGTCCGGCGTCGGCTTCGAAGTGGATTCGAAGAACAACACGTATCATTTCCTCAGCCAGTCCAAGGGCCGCTACACGCCCAAACGCTGATTCCGCCGCCAGCCTGCGACGTCCCCGGACAGGCGCAGGGCCGGCAGCCCCACCCGCCCGCCCCCGGCCCGCCCGGGAGGCCCCCACCGGTAGAACGGACCCCGATGAAGATTCCCTTTGCCGCCGTACTCGCGCTTGGTCTTCTTGTCCCCAGCGCCGCCTTCGCCAGGTCCACCGACCGCAACGAAGACATGCACATCGATTCCGGCGCCCAGTCCGGCATGCTCACCGGCGACGGCAAGACCGTGCTGTCGCAGGGCGTGATCATCACCCAGGGCACGCTGGACCTGCGCTCGTCCGAGGCCGAGATCTACCTCAAGGACGGCGAAGCAGTGCGCGTGGTGTTCACCGGCAAGCAGGCCAAGATGAAGCAGCAGCTTGATGACGGCACCTGGATGGATGCCCTGGCCGACCGCATCGACTACGACATCAAGACCGAGATCATCACCCTGACCGGCAACTACAAGGTCACCAGTGCGCGCGGCACCAATGCCGGCCAGCGCATGGTCTACAACACCCGTACCGGCGAAATGAACTCCGGTGGTGACGGCAGCCGCGTGCGCACCGTCATTCCGCCGAAGAACAAGACCCCGGCCGCGCCTGCGGCACAGCCCAAGGCCACCACGCCGGCACAGCCGGCCGGGAGCAGGAAGTAATGCTCGTCGCCAAGGGCCTGCGCAAGCGCTACAAGCAGCGCGAAGTCGTCAAGGACTTCGGGTTGACCCTCGACGCCGGTGAAGTGGTCGGCCTGCTCGGCCCCAACGGCGCCGGCAAGACCACCTGCTTCTACATGATCGTCGGCCTGGTCGCCGCCGATGCCGGCAGCATCGTGCTCGACGGCAAGGACATCACCGGCGACCCGATGTATACCCGCGCCAAGCAGGGGGTGGGCTACCTGCCGCAGGAACCGTCGGTGTTCCGCAAGCTGACCGTGGCCGACAACATCCGCCTGGTACTGGAACTGCGCGAAGACCTGGATTCCACTGGCCGCGATCGCGAACTGAGCAGCCTGCTGGACGAGCTGCAGCTGGGCCACGTGGCCGACCAGCTCGGCGCCAGCCTGTCCGGTGGCGAACGCCGCCGTTGCGAGATCGCCCGTGCACTGGCCGCGCAGCCGCGCCTGATCCTGCTCGACGAACCGTTCGCCGGTGTCGACCCGATTTCGGTCGGCGAGATCCAGCGCATCGTCACCCATCTCAAGCAGCGTGGCATCGGCGTGTTGATCACCGACCACAACGTGCGCGAGACCTTGGGAATCTGCGACCGCGCGTATATCCTCGCAGAGGGCAGCGTACTGGCCCAGGGCTCGCCGGAGGCGATCCTGGACAACGCCGATGTGCGTCGCGTCTACCTTGGGGATTCCTTCAAGCTGTGACGTCAGGCGCCGGGGCCCTTTCCTTCCTTTCGGCACAGGCATGAAGACTCGGCTGCAGACATCGTTGGGACAGCAGCTGGTGCTCACGCCCCAGCTGCAGCAGGCGATCAAGCTGCTGCAGATGTCCACCACCGAACTGGAGCTGGAAATCGCGCAGGCCGTGGAGAGCAATCCACTGCTGGACTGGGCCGACAGCAACGACAGCAGTGCGGCCAATGAAGCCGGCGACAACCATGATGCCGACGCGCCCGCCGAACGCACCGACAACGGTGACGACTGGGCACCGGCTGAACTTGACTGGAGCGCCGCTGGCAGTGGCGGCAGCTTCGACGATGACGATGACACCGGCAGCGCCGCCGAGCGCGTGGCCGAAACCGAGACACTGGCCGACCACCTGCTGTGGCAGCTGCATCTGTCGCACCTGTCTGCTCGCGACCGCAGCATCGGCGCCGCACTGATCGATGCACTGGACGACGACGGTTACCTGCGCGAACCGCTGGCGACGATCGCAGAGACCCTGTTGCCCGCGGTCCACGCCGATGAAGATGAGATCCTCGCCGTATTGCATCGCATCCAGCGCTTCGATCCGGTCGGCGTGGCTGCACGCACGCTTGGCGAATGCCTGCAGCTGCAGCTGGAGGTACTGGCCGACGCCACGCCCGGACTGCTCCTGGCGCGACAGATTGCCGCAGGGCCACTGGAGCGGTTGCCGCGCAGTGGCGTCGCCGGGCTGGCGCACGAATTGAAGCAGCCACTGGCCGATGTCGAGACCGCAGTCACGCTGCTGCGCTCGCTGGACCCGCGCCCGGGTACGCAGATCGCGCCGCTTTCGCAGGACACCTACGTGGTGCCCGACGTGGTGGTGTGGCGGCAGAACGGTGTCTGGCGCGCTGCGCTGGCCGGCCACGCCGGGCCGAAGGTGGTGATCCACCGCGGCTACGAACAGCTGATCCGCCGCTGTGGCGAAGCCGACGCCGGCTACCTGCGCGCGCAGCTGCAGGAAGCGCGCTGGCTGCTGAAGGGCCTGCAGCAGCGCGGCGAAACACTGCTGCGGGTGGTGCGCAGCCTGATCCTGCAGCAGGCCGGCTTCCTCGAATTCGGCGAGCAGGCGCTGCGCCCGCTGACCCTGCGCGAGATCGCCGCCGAGCTGGGCCTGCACGAATCCACGGTGTCGCGCGCGATCGCCCGCAAGCACGTGCGTACGCCGCGCGGCACCCTGCCGCTGCGCGCCTTCTTCGCCTCGGGCATCGATACCGAAGGCGGTGGCGAGGCGTCCAGCACGGCCATCCAGGCGATGATCCGGCGCCTGATCGACGACGAGAACCCGCGCAAACCGCTTTCTGACGCCAAGCTGGCTGACCTGCTCAAATCGTCGGGAATTCCAGTGGCGCGACGCACCGTGGCGAAGTATCGTGAAGCCATGAACATCTCCGCCTCGCACGAAAGGGTCAGAATCGCTTGACGCGCCGCCGCGCCCGGCGGAGAGGTTCATTGGCACATCCGAACACAGGAGAAACCCGATGCGCATCGAAACGTTTGGCAAAGACGTCGAAGTCACCCCGGCCCTGCAGTCCTATGTCGAGGAGAAGCTGGCCCGGATCGGAAAGCACTTCGACCAGCACTGCGAAGCGCGGGTGACCCTCAAGCTGCAGAAGACCGAACACCACGTCGACGCCAGCCTCAACATTCCGGGGCAGACCCTGCACGCCGAGGCCAATGCCCAGACCATGTATGCCGCGATCGACCTGCTTGCGGACAAGCTTGACCGTCTGGTGATCAAGCACAAGGAGAAAAAACAGCAGCACGCACCGCTGCCGGTGGGCGACAATGGTGGCTGATCGCCACCGTTCCCCGCAGACATGCCCCTGACTGACCTCCTGGCGGCCGTGCAGACCCAGCTCTGCACGGCCACCGACCGCGACAGCGTCCTGCAGGCCGCCGCCGGGTTGCTGGCCTGCCGCCAGGCCAACGCCGAACAGATCTATCTGAACCTGTGCCAGCGCGAAGCGCTGGGCAGCACTGCGATCGGCCACGGCATCGCCATCCCCCACGGCCGCGCGCCGACCCTGGACCGCCCCCGTGGCGCCCTGCTGCGATTGGCCACCCCGGTCGATTTCGGCGGCGACGAGCCGGTGGACCTGGTGTTCGCGATGGCCGTCCCCGCCCACTACACCCACCAGCACCTGATGCTGCTGTCCGAGCTGGCCGAGCTGTTTTCCGCGCCGGACATCCGCCAGGCACTGCGCGACGCCGGCGATGCCCGGGCTTTGCGCGAGGCGCTGGACATGACCCCACCTGCGAGTGCCGCATGAATACCAGCATCACCGCCCGTGAACTGTTCGAACAGCAGCGCGAGCGGCTGGGGCTGCGCTGGGCCGCGGGCAAGTCCGGCGAGAAACGCGAGCTGGAGGCCGGCAACACAGTCTCGCGGCGTCCGTCGCTGGCCGGTTACCTCAATGCGATCTACCCCAACAAGGTGCAGATCCTGGGCACCGAGGAACTTTCCTGGCTGGATGCGCTGGAACCACGCCAGCGTTGGGAGACCATCGAAAAAATCATGCAGTCGCATCCGCTGGCGCTGGTGCTGACCCGCAACCAGGCGTGCCCGGAAGACCTGCGCGCCGCCGCCGATGAATCCGGCACGCCGCTGTGGCTGTCGCCCAAGCGCGGCCACGAACTGCTCAACCACCTGTCCTACCATCTGGCGCGCACGCTGGCGCCGCGGGTGATCCTGCATGGCGTGTTCATGGAGATCTACTCGATCGGCGTGCTGATCACCGGTGAGGCCGGATCAGGCAAGAGCGAGCTGGCGCTGGAACTGCTCAGCCGTGGCCATCGCCTGGTGGCCGACGACGCGCCCGAATTCACCCAGATCGCGCCCGACGTACTCGACGGCACCTGCCCCGAACTGCTGCAGGACCTGCTGGAAGTGCGCGGCCTGGGCGTGCTGAACGTGCGCGAGATGTTCGGCGACACGGCTGTAAAGAAGAACAAGTACCTTCGGCTGATCGTCCACCTGACCAAGCCGATGACCGAACCCACCCCGCACGGTTACGAGCGCCTGACCGGCGATTCCGGCACGCGCCACGTGCTGGACCTGGACGTTCCGCTGATCACCCTGCCGGTGATGCCCGGCCGCAACCTGGCCGTGCTGACCGAGGCGGCCACCCGCCTGCACATCCTGCGCACCAAGGGCATCGACCCGGCGGCGATGTTCATCGCCCGCCACAGCAACCTGCTGGAACGGCGAACACCCTGACTTTCCTGCCCTTCGAAGAGCCTGTCCATGAGCACCGTCACCCCCTCCGCCCCGACCCTGATCATCGTCAGCGGCCTGTCCGGCTCGGGTAAATCCGTCGCCCTCAAGACCTTCGAGGACCAGGACTACTACTGCTCGGACAACCTGCCGATCCACCTGCTGCCGGACTTCGTGCGCAGCCTGCTGGCCAACCATGACGGCAGCGCGCCGCGCCGGCTGGCGGTGGGCATCGACGTGCGCGGCCAGGCCGACCTGAGCCAGCTGGGCGACTGGCGGCAGCTGGCCGCCGATGCCGGCGTGGAAGTGAAGGTGCTGTTCTTCGAGGCCAGCGATGAAACGGTGCTCAAGCGCTACGCTGACACCCGGCGCCGCCATCCGCTGAGCCAGCTGGGGCTGTCACTGCCCGAAGCGATCGCACGTGAGCGTGAACTGACCGCGCCGTTGCGCCACGAAGCCGATGCGGTGATCGATACCAGCAGCCTCAACGTGCACCAGCTGCGGCGGCGGATCATCACCGAGTTCACGATGGACCATGCCACCGGCCTGTCGCTGCTGTTCGAATCGTTCGCGTACAAGCGCGGCGTGCCGGCCGAAGCGGACTTCGTGTTCGATGCGCGGGTGCTGCCCAACCCGCACTGGGACCCGGACCTGCGCGCGCTGAGCGGCCGCGAACCGGGCGTGCGCGACTATCTGGAAGCGCAGCCGGACGTACAGCGCTACCTGACCCAGCTGATGGATTTCCTTGATACCTGGCTGCCCAAGCTGGGGGATGGCACTCGCAGCTATGTGACCGTGGCGTTCGGCTGCACCGGCGGCAAGCACCGCTCGGTGTTCCTGGCCGAGCGCATGGCCCGGCATGCGCGCGAGATGGGCTGGGAAGACGTGGCCACGTACCACCGCGAACAGGATTGAGGATGGTCGGCCGGACTGCGCCCGGCACCCGCCGGTAGTGCCGGCCGCTGGCCAGCAACAGCAACAGCAACAGCAAAAGCGGCATTCCGTGGGATCGCGGGGCGGATCCGGTTGCGGGGGACGCCGTAAACCCATCCGTGGGGGCTTGGCCGCGGCATCCATGCCGCGGCCACCCCCGCAACCGGACCCACCCCGCCTCTGACAGATTCCGTGTGCTGTTGGTGGGTGTCGACCTTGGTCGACACGATCCACGCCATGCGTGGATGAATCTCTGTCAGGCATCGAAAAAACGGAAAGGGCCGGCGCCCTTTTCAACAGAAAAGGGCGCCGGCCCGAGCAACACTGAATACGGGACACAGTGCCCCTCATCTGCTGCTATCGCCGATTCACCTTGACCTGTTAACGTGCAGTAATGACCTGTGGCATTCTCCTCGTAACACATCCCGGGGTCGGGACCGCCCTGCTTGACGTGGCGACCCGGCTCCTGCGGCAGTTGCCGCTGAAAACCGAAGCTTTCGAAGTACCGTTCGACGCAGACCTGGACGTCCTGCTCCCACTCGCCTCGGCCGCGCTGCGGCGGGTCGATGGGGGTGACGGCGTGCTGATCCTGACCGACCTGTACGGCGCCAGCCCCGCCAACCTTGCCGGGCAGCTGGCCCGGCTGGGGACCCCGGTTCGCCGGGTGTCGGCGCTGAGCCTGCCGATGTTGCTGCGGGTGATGAATTATCCGGAACAGGGACTGGATCAACTGCCCGCCACAGCCGCGGCGGGTACCCGTAATGGAGCGATAGTCGACGATGCTTGAACGAGAACTCACCGTGAGCAACCGCCTGGGCCTGCATGCCCGGGCCACCGCCAAGCTGGTGCAGACCCTGGCGCCGTTCCGCTGCAACGTGACCATGGCCGCCAAAGGCCGTGAGATCAACGCCAAGAGCATCATGGGCGTGATGCTGCTGGCCGCCGGCCAGGGCACCCCGGTCACCGTGCGCATCAACGGCGAGGACGAAGCGGCCGCGATGGAGGCGGTGGTCGGCCTGTTCGAGCGCCGCTTCGACGAGGACAACTGAGCGTGCCACGCGCACGCGCCGGCCAGGTCAGCTCCGGCCAGCGGCCGGTACAGCTGCTGGCCGGTCATGGTGCGGCCCGAGGCACTGCAATGGGCCGGGCCCGCGTACGCCTGCCGCATGCGCTGGAAGTCGCCGAACAACGTGTCGCAAACAGCCAGGTCGAGTCCGAACTGGCCCGCCTGCACCGGGCGGTGGACGCCGCGCGCATTGAAATGCACGAACTGCGGCAGCGCCTGCAGGGTGCATTGAACCAGGAGGCGGGCGAGTTCCTCGACCTGCATGCCCTGCTGCTGGATGACCCCGAGCTGCTGTTCGGGCTGGACGAGCTGATCCGCAGCGGCCCGTACAGCGCCGGCTACGCGTTGCGCCTGCAGCGCGACCGCCTGGCCAAGGTCTTCGATGGCATGGACGATGCCTATCTGAAGAGCCGCATGGACGATCTCGACCATGTGATCGGGCGCATCCACGCCTTCCTGCAACCCGAACGGCCGCCGGCAGTCAAAGGCCTGGCCGGCGAAATCCTGGTCTGCGACAACATCGCCCCCTCCGAGCTGGCGCAGCTGCAGGCCCAGGGCGTGGTCGGCATCGTCACTGCCGCCGGCAGCGCGCTGTCGCACAGCGCGATCCTGGCACGCAGCCTGCACCTGCCACTGATCGTCAACGTGCCGCAGCTGCTCAGCCGCATCGCCGATGGCGATGTGCTGATCATCGATGGCGCCGACGGCAGCATCACCGCCAACCCGCAGGCCGACAACCTGCGGGACTACCGCGTACGGCTGAAAGAGCATGCGCGCGAGCAGCGCGAGCTCGGCCGCCTGCGCAGCAAACCCAGCCGTACCCGCGACCAGGTCGACATCGCCCTGCTGGCCAATGCCGAATCGCTGGAAGACGTGACCCAGGCGCATGCGCTGGGCGCGCAGGGGCTGGGCCTGTACCGCACCGAATTCCTGTTCCTGCAGCGCAATGAGCTGCCGGACGAAGAAGAGCAGTTCCAGACCTACCGCGATGCCGCGCTGGGCATGAGCGGGCGACCGGTCACCATCCGCACGCTGGACCTGGGCGCGGACAAGGCCGACCGTACCGGCCTGACCCTGAGCAATGAAGAGAACCCGGCCCTCGGCCTGCGCGGGGTGCGCCTGTCGCTGGCACGGCCGAAGGTGGCCGACACCCAGCTGCGCGCGATCCTGCGTGCCTCGGCGTACGGCAAGCTGCGCGTGCTGGTGCCGATGGTCAGCACCCGCGAGGAGCTGCTGGCCGTGCGCCGGCGCATGCTCAAGCTGACCGAACAGCTGCGCAGCGAAGGCCACATGGTGTCCGACCACGTACCGCTGGGCGCGATGATCGAAGTCCCCGCCGCTGCGCTGGCGCTGGAGAGCTTCATCGACCTGGTCGACTTCCTGTCGATCGGCACCAACGATCTGGTGCAGTACCTGCTGGCTGCCGACCGCAACAACGAGGCATTGGGCGAGTTGTATTCACCCCTGCACCCGGCCGTGCTGCGGCTGCTGCAGATGGTGATCGAGACCGGGGCGCGCCACCGCATCCCGGTAGCAGTCTGTGGCGAGATGGCCGGTGATGCGCGGATGACCCTGCTGCTGCTGGCGTTGGGCCTGACCGAGTTCAGCCTGCACCCGGGCACGTTGCTGGAGGTACGCCGTGCGATCCGCGAGGCCGATCTGGCGACGCTGCGGGCACGCGCACCGAAACTGCTGGCCGCGCGCGACCGCCGCGCCATCGAGCGCTGGCTGGCACTGGTGGCCGATACGCCCTGAGCACCAAGGGTAGTGCCGGCCGCAGGCCGGCAGACACCCCATCGAAGGCCAGGACGTTGCCGGCCAGCGGCCGGTACTACCGCCACCCGGCGGCTATGCGCTGAAACATCGCCTTGCGATAATGACGCGCTGAACACCCCTGTTGCCGCATCCTTGCCGGGATCGCGGCTTTTCTTATCCCGCGGGAGCTGCGATGGCTGAAGCTGTACGCCACGACAAGACTGCGCGCCAACTGCGGATGCTGTCCGATGCACTGGACAGCGGCCGGCTGGGCCCGGTACGTCGCCTGGTCAACACCCTGGCCCCGGCCGAGATCGGCAACCTGCTCGAGTCGCTGCCGCCGGGCAAGCGCGAGGTGGTGTGGGGCCTGGTCGATCCTGAAGACGACGGCGAGGTGCTGGTCCACGTCGGCGAGGACGTGCGCGAAAGCCTGCTCGCGGACATGGACCCGGACGAGATCATCGCCGCGGTCGAAGACCTGGACATCGACGATCTGGCCGACCTGGTCGAAGACCTGCCGGATACGGTCATCGATGAAGTCCTCAAGTCGATGGACCGCGAGAACCGCGAGCGGCTGGAACAGGTGCTGTCCTATCCCGAGGACAGCGCCGGCCGCCTGATGAACCCGGACGTGGTGACCGTGCGCGCCGACGTCAACGTCGACGTGGTGCTGCGCTACCTGCGCCTGCGCGGTGAACTGCCCGACCACACCGACCATCTGTTCGTGGTCAGCCGGCGGCACCAGTATCTCGGCCGGGTGTCACTGGCAGCGCTGGTGACCCACGAAGACACCACCCCGATCAACCGCCTGATCGACGACGAGCAACCGGCCATCGATGTCGGCGAGAGCGACCAGGAAGTCGCGCGGCAGTTCTCCGACCATGACTGGATCTCCGCACCGGTGGTGGACGAGAACAACATCCTGGTTGGCCGCATCACCATCGATGACGTGGTCGATATCATCCGCGGCCAGGCCGAGCACCAGGCGCTGGGCGCCGCCGGCCTGGACGAGGACGAGGACCTGTTCAGCCCGGTCTGGCGCGCCATGCGCCGCCGCCTGATGTGGCTGTCGGTCAACCTGTGCACGGCCTTCCTGGCCTCCAGCGTGGTCGGCCACTTCGAGGGCACGATCGACAAGCTGGTGGCGCTGGCGGTGCTGATGCCGATCGTCGCCGGCCTCGGCGGCAATGCCGGCACCCAGGTGCTGGCGCTGATGGTGCGCGGCCTGGCGCTGGGCCAGGTGGGCGCCTCCAACGCGCGCACGCTGCTGTGGAAGGAAGTGCGGGTGGCCGCGCTCAACGGCCTGCTGCTCGGCTCGATACTGGGCCTGATCGTGCTGGCCTGGTTCCACTCGCCGGGGCTGTCGGCGGTGATCGCCATTGCACTGACCTGCAACCTGCTGTTCGCGGCACTGGCCGGCGTGCTGGTGCCACTGACCCTGAAGCGCTTCGGTTTCGATCCGGCACTGGCCAGCGGCATCTTCCTGACCGCCGTGACCGACTCGATGGGCTTCTTCACCTTCCTCGGCCTGGCCACGCTGGTGCTGCTGCACTGAACCCTGCAGGGTCGGATCCCCGCCACGCGGGGCTCTGGCCCGATCCCAACGGGAACATCCCATGGCAACAACAATCGAAAACTATTTCCAGCCCGGCTGGCGCGACCAGCAGTACACCTGCCCGGCCTGCGAATGGAAGGGCAGCTCGCGCGGCATGGAAATGGAGCTGGACGAGGACGCCACCGAGTACGGCTGCCCGGTCTGCGAGAACCCGCTGCTGGTGGTGCTGCACCCGGACATGGCGCAGGTGCAGGCCGCCGCTGCCGAAGGCAATGCCGAAGCACAGGAGCAGCTGGACATCATCGCCAGTTTCCCGCGCGTGGGCTGACTCGCTGCGCTCAGCGGCGACTGCGCAGGTCACGCGACCGGGCGGCCAGCGCATCGGCCCGCTGCCGCGCCACGACAAGCTCCTCCGGAGACAGTTTCAACCCGAGTGCTGCCTCGACCGAATCCTCGCCACACAGGCTGGCGGTACCACACAGCTCGTGCAGCAGCGCCGAATCCGCGCCACACGGCACACCGGCATCGCAGGCAGCAATCATCCACGCGGCAGCATCCACCTCGGTGCCGGCCGGATAGGGCGCCAGTGCCTCATGCACGCCCCCCGGGTCGTAGGACAGGCCTTCGGACAGGGCGAGATAGGCCTGGCCATCGCTGCGGGCAAGCGCCTCTTCGATGATCGCCACCTGTTCCTCCGTGGAAGGCCTCGATGCACCCTGCAGCATGCCACCAAAGTAACGTTCGATGATCTGCGCGGCAAAGTGCCCCTGCTCGGCGGCCCGCCGGCGGTAGCGGAACGACGCGTCACCCGCGGCCTGCCGATCGATGCCGTCACAGCGCTGGGACAGCCAGGCACCACTGCGATACAGCGCCGGCCTGCGATCGGGCGGCATGCCCGTGGGCTCGTCCTGGGCTGGATCGAAGAACGAGATGCACTCCCCATAGATGAGGCTGAGTTCATAGCTCGCCTCGGCATCACCGGCATCGGAACGTCGGGCCAGTTCATGCACCCGCGGAAGCAGCCAGGTTGCGGTCTGATAGCTGGCGTCGGCCGGGTCCAGCCGCGCCGCCAGGTGCGGATGCCGTGGAGGCGGTGCGCCGCCGGGGTCGCTCCGGCTTTTGGAAGCTTCCGGCACGGAATCGGTGCCAGCCTGCAGCCCCTTCCATGTCAATCCCGCGACCAGCACCAGCAGCGCAGCGCAGACCGCAATCCCTTTGCTTCGTTCCATGATGTGCAGCTACGCCACTCCAATCGCTCGCCGCATTCTGCGCTGCGCGTGCCCGCCGCGCAAACGATCACCGATGGGGTGTATTGCGCTGCAGAAGGCAGTGGCACGCGAGTGGAGATAGCATGAACGAGATTCCATGTACTGCGGGTCCGTCATGCTGCGTTCGCTTCCCCGCTGGCTGCCATTGCTGTCGTTGATGATGTTGGCCGGTTGCGCCAGCACACCCCACAGCGCACGCGGCCACTTCGAAGGCCGCGCTGTGAAGGTTGACGGAGAGACCGCCTACTATCAGGTATTCATTCCGGACGCCGTGCGGACGGGGCACCGCGCAGATGCCGGCAACGGCAACGGCACCGGCATCCCGGTGATCCTGTTCCTGCATGGCTCGGGCGAACGCGGCGTGGACGGTATCAAGCAGACGTATTCGGGACTGGGACCCTATCTGCGTGAGCACCCCGACTTCCCGGCCCTGGTCGTCTTCCCGCAGGCAGCGAAGCACTCGGAATGGAGCGGCCGCAACAACCGCATGGCCGTGGCTGCGCTGGACGCGACCATCGCCGAATTCGGCGCCGATCCCACGCGCCAGTACCTGACCGGCATGTCGATGGGCGGCTACGGCAGCTGGAACATCGCCCTGGACGATCCGCACCGCTTTGCCGCGATCGTGCCGGTATGCGGTGCCGTGCTCGCACCGCGCGCGAAGCGGCCGACCCTGTTCGTTGAACAGGTCGCGCAGGAGCCCGATCCCTATGCGGTGATCGCCAGGCGACTGCAGCACACGCCGATCTGGATCTTCCACGGTGCGCAGGATGACGTGGTGCCACCGGATGACGACCGCAGGCTGCATGTCGCCTTCCAGGGCGCCAACGCACGCGACGTGCGCTACACCGAATACCCGGAAGGCAATCACAATGCCTGGGACGCCACCTATGCCGACCCGGCGATGTGGGCGTGGTTGTTCGCGCAGAAGCGCTGAAACACAGCTCCTTCTGGAAAAGAACTCCCGGTAGGTGCCGACCGTTGGTCGGCACTATCTCTCCGGTCCTGAATGCTCGACTGCCTCGAACTTCCCATCCATCTCCCACCGGCACCACGCATGGGCATACTCCCCAATCTGCGCGGTCAGTCCTGCCCTGATCGGATTCCCCAACACGTACACCGCATGACGGAACAGCGATTCATCGGAGCGGATCGCGTGATCATGATAGCTCGATTGCCAGAATCGTCCTGATCGGCCGAACATGCGGTTGATCCGCAATGCACTGCTCGATTTGAAGCGCTGCATGATGTGATCCAGCGAGAACGCGCGGAGCTCAACAAGCCAATGGATGTGGTCCGGCATGACCACATAGGCAAGTGAGTGCGCCAGGCCCTCAGCATCAATGCGACGGAACACATCCATGGCCTCCCGTGCCGCAGTGGCATCGTCGAAGAAGCGTCGACGCCCATGGGTAACAGTGGTCAGGATGTAGGATTGCCCGATCCGGGAATGGCGGCCAAGGCGAAGGCGTGCGCGGTTCATGGCCACAAGCGTGTGTCTGGCAGCAGTCATTTTCTATCGGGCAACTACCTCGATGCCGGTAAGCCTGTAGCAGATCAATGGTCGCGCCCAGCACTTCGCCGGACTGATTGATCGGTGCCGACCAACGGTCGGCACCTACCCAGGCAGCTCAAGCTGAATTCCCTTTGTGCCAACCGAGGTTGGCACCTGCCAGGCTCGTGGCGTGTCAGCCCAGCAGCGTTTCCAGCACGGCCATGCGCACCGCGACGCCGTTGGCGACCTGGCGCAGCACCCACGACTGCGGGCCGTCGGCCACGTCATCGGTCACTTCCACGCCACGGTTGATCGGGCCCGGGTGCAACACGGCCGCATCCTTGCCGGCACGCGCCAGGCGCTCGTGGGTCAGGCCGTACTGCGCGTGGTACTGCTCCAGCGACGGCACCAGGCCTTCTTCCATGCGCTCGCGCTGCAGGCGCAGCATCATCAGCGCGTCGACACCTTCCAGCATCGCGTCGAAATCGTCGCCGACCACGCAGCCCTTCAGCGTCTCGTCGTCCGGCAGCAGCGACTGCGGGCCACACACGCGGATCTCGCCCACGCCCAGCGTGCGCAGCGCATGCAGGTCGGTACGGGCCACGCGCGAATGCTTCACGTCGCCGACGATCACCACCTTCAGCTTCGAGAAATCCGGGCCCTTGGCCTGGCGCAGAGTCAGCATGTCCAGCAGGCCCTGGGTCGGGTGCGAACTGCGGCCATCGCCAGCGTTGATCAGTGCGGTGCCCTCGCCGGCCGCTTCGGCCAGCGCGGCCACGGCGCCATCATCGGGGTGGCGCACGACGAAGCCGCGCACGCCCATCGCTTCCAGGTTGCGCAGCGTATCGCAGGCGGTTTCGCCCTTGCGCGTGGACGAGGTCGAGGCATCGAAGTTCAGCACGTCGGCCCCCAGGCGCTGCGCGGCCAGCTGGAACGAGCTGCGGGTGCGCGTGGACGGCTCGAAGAACAGCGTGCACACCGCCGAACCGGCCAGCACGTGGCGCTTGTTGCCGACACGGCCGACTGCGGCATCGCGGATCTGCCCTGCGCGGTCGAGCAGCTGCAGCAGGGTTTCGCGCGGCAGGCCCTCCAGGGTCAGCAGGTGGCGCAGGCGTCCGGAGGCATCGATTTGCTGGGCGGTCATGGCGGTGTCGGGCAGTCAGGGAATGGGGGTGGCGTCGTCCGGCGACGACAGCCAGCGGTCGATGATCACCGCCGCGGCCACGGCATCGAGGGCGGCCGCGTCACGGCGGCGCTTGCGCCCTTCGGCGCGCTCGACGGCGAAGCGGCGGGCAGCCTCGACCGAGCTCGAACGCTCGTCGATCATCACCACCGGCAGCTTGAAACGTTCCCGCAGCTGGCGGGCGAAGCCCTGCGCACGCTTGCGGTTGGGCTGGTCCTGGCCGTCCAGGGTCAGCGGGTCGCCGACCACCAGGCCGTCGGGCTTCCATTCCTTGAGCAGGCGTTCGATCGCAGTCCAGTCCGGGCCGTTGCCATGCACATCGACCACGGCCACCGCGCGCGCATGCGCGGCGAAGGCACTGCCGATGGCCACGCCGATCCGTCGCGAGCCGACATCGAAGCCCAGAACGGTGCCGTCACGGCGAATCGCCGGGGCAGCAGGAACCGGTGCGGGCGCGGTCGGCTCAGACATGGCCGCTGTAGTCGGTCAGCCGGAACAGGTCCACGCCGATACGCGAGGCCGCGCCCTGCCAGCGCTGCTCCAGCGGCAACTGGAACACCAGCTCGGCATCGGCTGGCACAGTCAGCCAGCTGTTCTCGGACAGCTCGCTTTCCAGCTGCCCGGCGCCCCAACCGGCACAGCCGAGGGTGACCACGGCGTTGGCCGGGCCTTCGCCGCGCGCCATCGCTTCAAGAATGTCACGCGAGGTGGTCAGGTACAGGCCATCGCCCACGGTCAGGCTTGAATCCCACGCCCGCGCGTCGTCATGGATGACGAAGCCGCGCTCGGGATGCACCGGGCCGCCGTTGAGCACCATGCGCGCCTGCAGGTCGCCATCGCCGGTGGTGATGTCCATCTGCGCAAGCACTTCACCCAGCGTGTACTCGGAAGGCTGGTTGACCAGCACGCCCATCGCCCCGTTCTCGTCGTGCTGGCAGATCAGCGCGACGCTGCGGGCAAAGGTCGCGTCGAGCAGCGACGGCAGCGCGACGAGCAGGTGATCGGCAAGGGAGGTCGGCGTTACAGGCATGGGCCCATTCTACCTGCTGGGGGCGGGATGGTCGCGCGATGGCGCCGAACCGCGATGGGCTAGGATGGTGCTTTGCCATGGAAGGTCATCGATGCAGTCTTCATCGCCCCTGACCCTGCCGGCACGCAGCGCCATCGTCCTGATCGCCCTGCTGCAGGGTCTGATGTTGTATTCCGCGCAGGAACTGTCCGATGCGTGGCCGTTCCGCGATATCGGTTGGCGCTACTGCTGGTACGCCTGGGTGCTGGCCATTCCCAGCGCGGTGGCGCTGAGCCTGGTGGAGCTGGGCCAGCGCCGCCTGTGGCTGCAGGCCGCGCTCGGTTCGGCGGTGGTGCTGGCGCTGGCCGCCTGGATAGGCTGGAACCTCAATGGCGAGACCGCACTGGACTCGGGTGCACTGCAGTTCCCGTTGACCCTGGGCATGGCCGTGGCGGTGTTCGTGGCCCTGCCCTGGTGGCAGTTCCAGCTGCAGCACGGGCACTGGCGCGCCAGCTACCCGGAGTTGTTCGAGCGCGCCTGGCAGAACGGCTTGACCCTGGCCCTGGCGGCACTGTTCACCGGGCTGACCTGGCTGCTGCTGTGGCTGTGGGCGGCGCTGTTCCAACTGCTGGACGTGAATGTCTTCCGCGACCTGTTCCGGCAGGACGCGTTCATCGCACTGGCCACCGGCAGCCTGGCCGGGTTCGGCGTACTGATCGGGCGCACCCAGCACCGCGCGATCCAGATCACCCGCCAGGTGCTGTTCGCGATCTGCCGCGGGCTGCTGCCGCTGCTGTCGTTCATCGCCGTACTGTTCGTGCTGAGCCTGCCGCTTACCGGGCTGGAACCGCTGTGGAAGACCCGTTCCGCCGCCAGCCTGCTGGTGGTGGTGTCGCTGCTGCTGGTGACGCTCACCAATGCGGTCTACCAGCAGGGGGAAGACACCGCGCCCTACCCCGTCGTGCTGCGCCGCCTGGTTGAAGCCAGCCTGCTGGCACTGCCGGTCTACGCGGCGCTGGCACTATATGCACTGGGCCTGCGCGTGGCGCAGTATGGCTGGACCGTGGATCGCTTCTGGGCGGTGCTGATCGCGCTGGCCGTGACCGGCTATGCCGTGGGCTATGCACTGGCGGTGCTGCGCCGGCAGGGCCGCTGGTTGCAGGCACTGGAGCCGGTCAACCGCTGGATGTGCTGGGCGGTGCTGGCACTGGCATTGCTGGGCAACTCGCCGCTGCTGGACCCGGTGCGGCTGACCCTGTCCAGCCAGCTGGCGCGCCTGCGTGCGGACCCGCCGGCGATCACCAGCAGCGACGTCAACGTGCTGCGCTTCGATCTTGGGCGCCGTGGCGTGCAGGTGCTGCGCGAACTGCAGCGTGATCCGGCCATCACCGCCGATGCCAACGCGCCACAGGTGATCGCAGCAGCGCTGGCACGCACGTCACGCTGGGACGACGGACAGCGCCTTGACAAGGGGCTGCAGGACGTCGCCGCCCTGCAGCGCGCGCTGAAGCTGGCCAAGGGATCCAGCTCGCCACCGGACGATTGGTGGCAGGCACTGGCCACGCGCGCGATCAATGGCGAATCCTGCGCCCAGAGCGAGCGCGACTGCCTGATCGTGCATCGCGACCTGGACGGCGATGGCACCGGCGAAGTGCTGCTGTGCGAGCTGTACACGCACCGTGGACCGGACTGCGTGCTGTACGCGCGAGGCAGGGATGCCCAGTGGCGCCGGGCCGGTTCGCTGTTCGGCACCGTCAGCGGCCAGGCCGAAGCCATCAACCAGGCCCTGCGTGATGGCGAACTCACTCTCGAACCGCCGCGCTGGCCGATGCTGTCCATCGGCGGGCGCCCTGCGGTGGCCATCGATCCCGAACCCGAATCCAACGAGTCTTCCCCATGAGCGGTTACTGCCTCATCGCCCAGGGCCATCCGGTGCATGACTACTACCACGCCAACGAATACGGCTTCCCGCAGCGTGACGAGCGCGAGCTGTTCGAGCGGCTGGTGCTGGAGATCAACCAGGCTGGGCTGAGCTGGGAAACGATCCTGAAGAAGCGCGAGGGCTTCCGCGCAGCCTATGACGGCTTCGATGTGGACCGCGTGGCGGCGTATGCCGAGCAGGACATCGAACGCCTGCTGTCGGACGCGGGCATCATCCGCAACCGGCTGAAGGTACTGGCGGCGATCCACAACGCGCAGGTGATCCAGCAGCTGCGATCCAGCCACGGCAGCTTCGCGGCCTGGCTGGATGCGCATCACCCGCGCAGCAAGGCCGACTGGGTGAAGCTGTTCAAGAAGACGTTCCGCTTCACCGGCGGCGAGATCACCGGCGAATTCCTGATGAGCCTGGGCTACCTGCCGGGGGCACATGCCGAGGACTGCCCGGTGCATGCGCGGCTGCTGAAGCTGGCGCCGCCGTGGTTGAGGGCCGCCGCCCGCTGATGGATATCCGCCGGTCATGGCCCGGCGCTACCACGCAAGGGTTCCGGTAGTGCCGGCCGCTGGCCGGCAACCCCGTTGAACGTCACACGCCCATGTAGCGGCCCGGGCGGTGGTTGAACATCAGCACCAGGCTGAGCACCACCGCGCCGATGGCCGAGTACAGCACCTTCGACGGCGACAGCACGAAGAACGCGGCCACCATCAGGCAGGCGTCGTAGGACATCTGCACCTTGCCCGCGCTCCAGCCACGGGTGCGCTGCAGGTACACCGCCAGGATGCCGATGCCGCCGAGGCTGGCACGGTGCCGGATGAAGAACAGGATGCCCAGGCCGGACAGCGCGCCCCCCACGATCGCCGAATACAGCGGATGGATATGCGAGAAGTCGATCCAGCGCGGCAGCAGGTCGGTCAGCACACCACTGGCGGTAACCGCAGCGAAGGTCTTCAGGGTGAATTCCCACCCCATGCGCCGCAGCGCCACCCAGTAGAACGGCAGATTGACCAGCACGAACACCAGGCCGAAGTTCCAGCCCATCGAGTAGTGCAGCAGGAACGCCATGCCGGCCATGCCGCCGATCATCAGCCCGCCCTTGGCGAAGATGGCCAGGCCCAGCGAGGCCACCATCGTGGCCAACACCATGCCCTGCACGTCCTCGGCAATCGAGTGACGCAGCGCTTTTTCGTCGGCGGTGGTGCCGGCACTGTCGGGCGGTGGGGTCAGCGGACCGGCGGTGACCAGGTGGCCGTCAGCGTCGTCGCACGGCGCGGGGCCATGGGAAGGAAGGGACATGCGGGCGGGGGAACAGCGGGTGGGGAGCGGTATTAGACACGATCTGCATGACAGTTGCAGATGAAATCGTTCAGCCACCCTCGCCCATTCAGGTTATTCCGGGACTGCGACGGGCAGCACGGCCAGCATGTCCTCGCCATCGTCGTCCATCCCGGTCTCGACGAATCCGAAGCTGCCATAGAAGGCGCCGGCCACCGGATTGCGCGGGTTGTAGCAGATCTCGATCTCGGCCAGCCCGGGCGTGGCCCGGATCTGCGCCAGCGCCAGTTCCAGCGCACGTCGACCGATGCCACGGCCCTGCCAGCGTTGATCGACCATGAAGCGCCAGATCGACATCCGCTGCGGCGTCTCCGGCACCCACATGAAGAACCCGACCCACTCGCCATCGGCACGGATGGCGCGGGTCTGGTAGCCGGGATGGAATGCCGCCTGCACCAGCGACCAGGTATTGCTGGCCACGAAACCCTGCTGCGCCTCGCTGACCTCGAGATCGCACACCGCCTCGTAGTTGTCGGGAGTGATCGCTTCCAGCGTGACCTGCATGCGAGCGTCCTGCCTGGGGATGGACGCCCAGTCTGCCCGCCCCCTGCATCCCTTGGGACGATGCTGCCGGCAACCGTTCAGCGCGGGGTTGCCTGCTCAACCCTTGCCGGCCAAGTGATGCGCCACCAGCGCGTTGGCATGGCCATGGCCCAGCCCATGCTCACTTTTCAGGAAGCTGACCAGTTCCATGTGTTTCAGGCCCTTCTTCCCCGCCAGCAGCCCGAACCAGTGCGTCACCGGCTGCCCGTAGGTCTTCTCGATGGAGGGGAAGTACGAGGCCGGGCCTTTCGGCTTGGCGTCAGTGCTCATGTGCAGCTCCCGTTGAAGTCATTCATTCGACGAACCACAGACGCAGAAATCGACATACCCACACGTCCGAGCCCGCCTCGCCCGACAGACCGCAGCCAACTGTCGAAGGCGGGGTGGGTCCGGTTGAGGGGGTGTGAGCGGCATGGATGCCGCGACCAAGCCCCCATGGATGGGTTTACGGCGTCCCCACAACCGGACCCACCCCGCCATCCCACGGATAGCCTGCTTTTGAAGTTGACGTTGCCGTTGACGTTGTTTCGGCAGGTGCCGGGCGCAGCCCGGCCGTATCATCCCCTCATGCCCCGCGAAAACCTCAACGACCTGCAGGCCTTCGTCCACGTTGCCCGCGAGGGCAGCTTCACCAAGGCCGCCGCCCAGCTGGGCGTGTCCCAGTCCGCGCTCAGCCATGCCATGCGCGGCCTGGAGCAGCGCCTGGGCGTACGCCTGCTGACCCGAACCACGCGCAGCGTGTCCACCACCGAAGCCGGCGCCCACCTGCTGGAAACGCTCGCCCCGCGCCTGGCCGAGATCGAGGACGGGCTGGCCGCGCTGGCCGAATACCGCGAGCGACCGGCCGGCACCATCCGCATCAATGCCACCGGCCATGCCGCCGAGTACATCGCGTGGCCGCGGCTGGCCCCTCTGCTGCAGCAGTACCCGGACCTGAAAGTGGAACTGGCCGCCGACTACGGGTTGGCCGACATCGTCGCCGAGCGCTACGACATCGGCATCCGCCTGGGCGAGCGGCTGGCCCGCGACATGATCGCCGTACCGGTCAGCCCGCCGCTGCGCATGCGCGTGGTCGGTGCGCCCAGCTACTTCCGCCAGCACGTGGTACCGCGGCATCCGGACGACCTGGCCGGGCACAACTGCGTGACCCTGCGCCTGCCCACGCATGGTGGGCTGATGCCGTGGGATTTCGGCCAGGACGGCAATGAACTGAGCGTGCGCGTGAGCGGCCAGTGGATCTTCAACAGCATGGGCATGACCCGCGCCGCCGCGCTGGCCGGCAGCGGGCTGGCCTGGCTGCCGGAAGACCAGGTGCAGCCCATGCTGGACGACGGACGCCTGCAGTCGGTGCTGGACGACTGGTGCCCGCACTTCGACGGCTACTACGCGTATTACCCGTCACGCCGCCACGTCACCGTGGCGATGCGTACCGTGCTTGATGCGCTGCGTGGGCCGATGGGGTGAGGAGCAAGGAGTGCGGACCAACGGTCCTCACCCACCGGGTGGTCAGCCCTTGGCCTGTGCCGCACGCTGCGCGTTGTAGCGCTCGCCAACGATCGACACTTCGTCCAGCGCCTGCGCGATGCGTTGCAGTTCCTCCGGCGCCAGCTGCAGATCGGCCGCGCCCAGGTTCTCTTCCAGGCGATGGATCTTGGTGGTGCCCGGAATCGGTACGATCCACGCTGCCTGCGCCAGCAGCCACGCCAGCGCCACCTGCGCCGGCGTCGCACCACGCGCGGCGGCAATCGTACCGATGCGATCCACCAGCGCCTGGTTGGCGCGGCGTGCTTCCACCTCGAAACGCGGCACGCTGTTGCGGAAGTCATTGGCGTCGAAGGTGGTATCGGCGTTGATCGCGCCGGTCAGGAAGCCGCGGCCGAGCGGGCTGAACGGCACGAAGCCGATGCCCAGTTCCTGCAGGGTCGGCAGCAGCTCGCGTTCCGGCTCGCGCCACCACAGCGAGTATTCGCTCTGCACAGCGGTGACCGGTTGCACCGCGTGCGCGCGGCGCACCGTAGCGGCACTGGCCTCGGACAGGCCGAAGTGGCCGACCTTGCCTTCGGCGATCAGGTCGCGCACGGTGCCGGCTACATCTTCGATCGGCACGTTCGGGTCCACGCGGTGCTGGTAGAACAGATCGATATGGTCGGTACGCAGGCGCTTGAGGCTGGCTTCGGCCACCGCGCGGATGTTCTCCGGACGGCTGTCCAGGCCGGTATCCATGCGCGCATCCTTGAAGCCGAACTTGGTGGCGATCACCAGCTTGTCGCGGTAAGGCGCCAGCGCCTCGCCGAGCAGGTCTTCATTGGTATACGGGCCGTACACTTCGGCGGTATCGAAGAAGGTCACGCCGCGTTCGACAGCGGCGTGCAGCAGGGAGATGCCCTGGCTGCGCTCGACCGGCTGGCCGTAGCCATGGCTCAGGCCCATGCAGCCCAGGCCCAGGGCGGAAACCTTCAGGCCGCTGCGGCCGAGTTCACGTGTCTGCATCGTCGTACTCCAGAGGGGGAGCCGTGACGATACGCCTGCAATCGTTGCCGATTGAATGGGCAACGTTGCAGTTGGTCATGACTGGAATTCATCAATCAGCAGCGGTGCCCGTCATTCCATCGCCTGCAGGGTGTCGGAGCATCCCGCCAGTTCCACCATCATCCTGCCAGCGTTGCGGAACGCCGGATCCCGCGGCACCCATCGCGCGAACCAGCGCTGCTCGCCGTCCACCACGGATTCAAACATCCACGTTGAGCCATCAAGCCCAGCGCTCGAGTCTTCGCCCTGCAACAGCGCAAACGCGGCGGCGATGGCCTTCCATTCCTCCGCATTCAGCGCGCGCGGTGGAGGACACGCCCCGCCCTTGACGTCAGAGGAGGATCCGGGAACATCGAAGTCGCGCGCACTGCGCCCCACGATCCACGCCTGGCCCGCTGCATTGCGCTGTGCGCGTACTACCACGCCCGGGAAGAATGAGGTAAGCCAGACGAAGCGATACGCCTGGACCGGTATGCTGCCACAACGGAACGACGGCTCGGCAAGCCTTCGAGATCCCGCAACGCGTCTCTGTAGGACGCCTTCGCAAACCCAGTGAAATCGAGGAACGGAAGCGAGCCCCTGCTACGCCTCTGTGCAGGCGGTGGCAGCAGATACCGGGCATGCGCCTGCGGATCGTCGCAGCCTTCGGCCGGGGTGGCCGGTTCGGGGGTACGGGCACAGCCGGCCTGCAGCAGCACGGCGATGGCCAGTATCACGCTCGTAGTCGCACGCATGCCGGCCTCCCTGGCAGGTTCACGCCGGCGTGCATCCGGCGCTGCGGTCATCCCGGAGCAGAGGGCGCCCGCAGGCGCCCGTGCGGTCACCGGATCTCGGAAATCTCCACGCCATCCAGCCCCTGCGACAGGGTGCGCGCGTCGCCGCCCTGGCTGAGCTTGATGCGCAGGCGCACCTCGTTCTGCGAGTCGGCGTAGCGCAACGCGTCCTCGTAGCTGATCTCACCGGCCTGGTACAGCTCGAACAGGCTCTGGTCGAAGGTCTTCATGCCCAGCTGGACCGAATCCTTCATCACTTCCTTCAGCTTGTGGATCTCGCCATCGCGGATGTAGTCCTGCACCAGCGGCGTGCCCAGCAGGATCTCCATCGCCACCTTGCGCGAGCGGCCATCGGGCGACGGCACCAGCTGCTGCGCGATCACGCCCTTGAGGTTCAGCGACAGGTCCATCAGCAGCTGGTTGCGGCGGTCTTCCGGGAAGAAGTTGACGATGCGGTCCATCGCCTGGTTGGCGTTGTTGGCATGCAGGGTGCACAGCACCAGGTGGCCGGTTTCGGCGAACGCGATGGCGTGGTCCATGCCTTCGCGGGTACGCACCTCGCCGATCATGATCACGTCCGGCGCCTGGCGCAGGGTGTTCTTCAGTGCCGCCTCCCAGCTGTCGGTATCGATGCCGACTTCGCGCTGGGTGATGATGCAGCCTTCGTGCTTGTGCACGAATTCGATCGGGTCTTCGATGGTGATGATGTGGCCGGTCGAGTTCTGGTTGCGGTAGCCGATCATCGCCGCCAGCGAGGTCGATTTACCGGTACCGGTGGCACCGACGAACAGGATGATGCCGCGCTTGGTCATTGCCAGCGTCTTGATGATCGGCGGCAGGCTCAGTTCTTCCACGGTTGGAATGCGCGTCTCGATGCGACGCAGCACCATGCCGACCTGGTTGCGCTGGTAGAAGCAGCTCACGCGGAAGCGACCGACACCGGACAGGCCGATGGCGAAGTTGCATTCGTGGGTCTTCTCGAATTCCTCGCGCTGCGCCGGGGTCATCACGTTGAGCACCAGGTCGCGGCTCTGCTGCGGCGTGAGCGGGGTCTGCGTGATCGGCGAGATCTTGCCGTTGACCTTCATCGCCGGCGGCATGCCGGCGGTGATGAACAGGTCGGAGGCGCGCTGGTGCGCCATCAGCTTGAGGAACGAAGTGAAATCGATGGTGGTCGCGGTGGTGTTCACGGCGGGCTCCCAATGGGGCATGTACCAGGAAACGGTCGGTGGAGGAAACGGCACGGGGGCGGCAGTGCATCGATGCACGCCGCCCGGGGCTGCCCCGCCTTACTCGAACAGTCGCTTGTCCTTGGCGTAGTCGCGGGCCTGGTTGCGGGTGATCAGGCTGCGCTTGACCAGGTCCTGCAGGTGCTGGTCCAGGGTCATCATGCCGTACTGCTGGCCGGTCTGGATCGCCGAATACATCTGCGCGACCTTGTCTTCGCGGATCAGGTTGCGGATGGCCGGGGTGCCAACCATGATTTCCCACGCAGCGGTACGACCACCGCCGACCTTCTTCAGCAGCGCCTGCGAGATCACCGCACGCAGCGATTCGGACAGCATCGAGCGCACCATCGGCTTTTCGCCGGCCGGGAACACGTCGATGATGCGGTCGATGGTCTTGGCCGCCGAGCTGGTGTGCAGGGTGCCGAACACCAGATGGCCGGTCTCCGCAGCGGTCAGTGCCAGGCGGATGGTTTCCAGGTCACGCAACTCGCCGACCAGGATGATGTCCGGGTCCTCACGCAGTGCCGAGCGCAGCGCTTCGTTGAAGCCATGCGTGTCACGGTGCACTTCGCGCTGGTTGATCAGGCACTTCTGCGAGGTGTGCACGAATTCGATCGGATCCTCGACGGTGAGGATGTGGCCGTATTCGTTCTTGTTGATGTAGTCGATCATCGCCGCCAGCGTGGTCGACTTGCCCGAACCGGTCGGGCCAGTCACCAGGATCAGGCCCTGCGGCTGCTGGATCACTTCGCGGAACAACGGCGGGCAGGCCAGGTCCTCGAGGGTGAGCACCTCGGACGGAATGGTACGGAACACCGCACCGGCGCCGCGGTTCTGGTTGAACGCGTTCACACGGAAGCGCGCCAGCGACGGGATCTCGAAGGAGAAGTCCACTTCGAGGAATTCCTCGTAGTCGCGGCGCTGCTTGTCGGACATGATGTCGTACACCAGCGCATGGACCTGCTTGTGGTCCAGGGCCGGGATGTTGATCCGGCGAACGTCGCCGTCCACGCGGATCATCGGCGGCAGGCCTGCGGACAGGTGCAGGTCGGACGCTTTGTTCTTTACGGAAAACGCCAACAGCTCGGCGATATCCATGAGCGGCTACTCCCCAATAACGGCTTCGACTGGAAGGATCTTTCCCCGAGCGGCAGTATAGCCTCCTGATTCAACGGAACGCGTTACGTGGCCACTCCCCTGCCCCAGATCCTGAGCAACCTGCATGCCGCCGCCGAGGCCGCGGGCAGGCCCGATCCACGCCTGCTGGCGGTGTCCAAGACCCAGCCGGCCGAGGCCGTGGCCGCGCTGGCCGCACAGGGCCAGCAGGCCTTCGGCGAGAACTATGTGCAGGAAGCGCTGGCCAAGATGCAGGCGCTGCAGCACCTGGCGCTGGAGTGGCACCTGATCGGCCACCTGCAGTCGAACAAGGCCGAGGCCGTGGCCACCCACTTCGACTGGGTGCAGAGCGTGGACCGGCCCAAGCTGGTAACGGCGCTGGCGCGCCATCGCCCGGCCGCACGCGGCCCGCTGAATGTGCTGATCCAGGTCAACATCGACGATGAATCCAGCAAGCACGGCTGTGCTCCGGAAGAAGTGGACGCACTGGCCGCGGCGATTGCCGCCGAGCCCACCCTGTGCCTGCGTGGCCTGATGGCGATTCCTGCGCCGTGGCCCGAGGTGGAGCGCCGTCGGGATGCGTTCGTGCGCATGCGCACACTCTTCCAGTCGCTGGCCGCCCAGCATGCACAGGTCGACACGCTGTCGATGGGCATGAGCAGCGACTACGCCGACGCCATCGCCGAGGGTGCCACCCTGGTGCGCATCGGCACCGCCCTGTTCGGCGCGCGCCCGCGCCCGGCCTGATTTCCCAAGGAGACTTCCATGGCAGCTGATTCCATCACCTTCATCGGCGGCGGCAACATGGCCCGCAGCCTGATCGCCGGCCTGATCCGCCAGGGCGTGCCCGCCGCGCACATCCATGTGGCCGAACCGGTTGCAGCGCTGCGCGCGTCGCTGGCGGCCGACTTCGGCGTGCAGGTACACGACAACGCCACCGATGCCGGCGCACAGGGCAGCACCTGGCTGCTGGCGGTGAAGCCGCAGGTGCTGCGTGAGGTCTGCCAGTCGCTGCAGGCACTGGCCCAGGCAAACCGGCCACTGGTGGTGTCGATCGCTGCCGGCATCACCAGCGCACAGCTGGAGCGCTGGCTGGGTGGCAACCTGCCGGTGGTGCGCGCAATGCCCAATACCCCCGCTCTGCTCGGCGCCGGCGTGACCGGCCTGTATGCCACGCCCTCGGTGGATGCACAGCAGCACGCGCAGGCCGAACAGGTGCTGGCCAGTGCCGGGCGGACGGTGTGGATCGAACGCGAGGCACTGATGGATTCGGTCACCGCCGTGTCTGGCAGCGGGCCGGCCTATGTGTTCCTGCTGGCCGAAGCGATGGAAGCAGCCGGCATCGCCCAGGGCCTGCCGGCCGATGCCGCGCGCACGCTGGTGGTGCAGACCCTGCTGGGCGCCTCGCGCATGCTGGATGAGGCCGGTGAAAGCCCGGCCGAACTGCGCCGCCGCGTGACCTCGCCGAACGGCACTACCCAGGCCGCGATCGAGCGCTTCCAGGCTGGCGGTTTCGAGGCGCTGGTGGACAAGGCACTGCGCGCCGCGCAGGTGCGTGGGCAGGAATTGTCTGCGGCCAATGATTGATCCCGATGCGTGCCGACCCACGGTCGGTACCTACCCTTCATCCACGCATGGCGTGGATGCTCATTGCCCCAACGTGGCCAGGACGAAATCCACGAAGCACTGCAGCCGCGGGCGCGGGCGTCGATCGGGCAGGTAGATCAGGTGCATCGGACGCGGCTCGGGCAGGTAGCCGCGCAGCAGCGGCTTCAGGCGCCCCGCGGCGATTTCGCCCGCCAGCAACGCGGTCGGTTGCAGCACCAGGCCCGCCCCCGCCACCGCGGCCTCGCGCAGCGCGAACCCGTCATTGCAGGCCAGGCGCGCGTCCCAGTCGACCTGTTCGCCATTGGCCAGCTGCCAGCCGTGGCCACCGCGCCAGGCCAGATGGCTCAGGCAGTCGTGCCCAGCCAGATCTGCCGGTGTGCGCGGCGTGCCGCGCCGGCGCAGGTAGGACGGCGACGCGCACAGGCTCATCGCATACGGCGGCAACGGCCGCGCCACCACCTCCTGCGACGGCAACGGCCCGACCCGGATCGCCGCGTCGAAGCCATCTTCGATCAGGTCCACGCGGCGGTTGCTCAGGTCCAGCTCGATGTTCAACTGCGGTTGCGCGCGCAGCAGCCCGGCAAGCTGTGGCGCCAGCACGCAGCTGCCCCAGGTGGTGGGTGCGCTGACCCGCAGCAGCCCGCGCGGTTGAACCTGCAGTCCAGCCACGTCGGCTTCGGCCTGCTGCACCTGCTCCAGCACCTGCCGGCACCCGGCCAGGTAGGCACTGCCGGCTTCGGTCAGGCGCTGGCGGCGGGTGTTCCGTTGCAGCAACGCGGTGCCCAGGTGCGCCTCCAGCTGCTGGATGTACTTGCCGACCATCACCGCCGACACCTGCAGCTGTTCGGCGGCGCCGGCGAAGCTGCCACGCTCGGCAACCGCGACGAAGGCCTGCATGCAGCGTAGGGTATCCATTGCTAATCCAGGGTTAGGAATCCACGAAGCATACGCCCATTACCCAACCTCTCCGTGAGGGCGCAGACTGCCCGTATTCCCCCATCTCAAGGAACGGCCATGAAGATCCTCCTCGTCGGTGCCAGCGGCACCCTCGGCCAGGCGGTCGCCCGCCAGCTCAGCCAGCAGCACCAGATCCTCGCCGCCGGACGCAACAGCGGCGAACTGCGCGTGGACCTGACCGATGACGCCAGCGTTGCCGAATTGTTTGCGCGTACCGGTGCGGTCGATGCGGTGATCTCCACCACCGGCTCGGTGCATTTCGGGCCGCTGCAGCAGATGACGCCGGCACAGTTCAACACCGGCCTGCAGGACAAGCTGCTGGGACAGGTGCGGCTGGCACTGGCCGCCCAGCACCACCTCAATGCCGGTGGCTCGATCACCCTGACCAGCGGCATCATCAGCGCGCAGCCGATCCGCGACGGCGTCAACGCCACCGCAGTGAACACCGCACTGGAGGGCTTCGTGCGCGCGGCCGCACTCGAACTGCTGCCGCGTGGCCTGCGCATCAACGTGGTCAGCCCGAACGTGCTGATCGAATCGATGGCAGCCTACGGCCCCTACTTCCCGGGCTTTGAAGCGGTAAGCGCGCAACGCGCCGCACTGGCCTTCCAGCGCGCGGTGGAAGGCATCCAGAGCGGCGAGACGATCACGGTCTGGTAAGAAAAAGGGACGGAGGGGATCAAGTCGTTTTCGTCCGCCGGGCATGGCCCGGCGCTACCGGGAGCGCATCCCCTTTTTGTCGTTCACTCCCAGCGCATCGGGCCGTCGCCGCGCTCGCCGAGCACGTCTCCCGGGTTGGCCAGGCGGCAACGTTGCAACGACAGGCAGCCACAGCCAATGCAGCCGGTCAGTTCATCGCGCAGCAGCTGCAGCATGTGGATGCGATCTTCCAGCTCGGTGCGCCAGCGCGCCGACAGCTTGGCCCAGTCGGCCTTGGTCGGCGCGCGGCCCTCGGGAAGGCTTTCGAAGGCACGGCCGACCGCTTCCAGCGGCATGCCGACCCGTTGCGCGACGCGGATCACCGCCAACCGGCGCAGCACGTCGCGGCTGTAGCGGCGCTGGTTGCCCGAGGTACGCAGGCTGCTGATCAGCCCCTTGCGCTCGTAGAAATGCAGCGCGGAAATGGCCACGCCACTGCGCTGGGAGACCTCGCCAACGCTCAATTCCTGGGACACCATTGCTTGACCTCAACTAAAGTTTAGGTGTCATGCTGCTATCTTCGCCGCCTGTTGACAAGCGCGGCCTGTATCTGACCCATATGAACGCGACTCTCTCCCCCGCCGACGCCCCCCTGCCGGCTGACACGTCGATCCTGTCCCCGCGCTACCGCGCCACCACCCTCAGCATGGTCGCCCTGGTCGCACTGCACGCCTTCGAGGCCTTGGCCGTCGCGGCCGCCATGCCCACCGTGGCCGAGGCACTCGATGGCCTGCGCCTGTACGCACTGGCCTTCGGCGGCACCCTGGCCACCAGCGTCATCGGCATGACTCTGGCCGGGCGCTGGGCCGATCGCCAGGGCCCGGCACGGCCGCTGTGGCACGGCCTGGCCTGCTTCGTGCTGGGCCTGCTGCTGGCCGGCTTCGCCGTGCGCATGGGCATGCTGGTGGCCGGGCGCCTGCTGCAGGGTCTGGGTGCAGGCGCGATTTCGGTCTCGCTGTACGTGATGGTCGGCCGCAGCTACCCCGAGCACCTGCGGCCGAAGGTGTTCGCGGCATTCTCGGCGGGCTGGGTGGTGCCCTCGATGGTCGGCCCGGCGCTGAGCGGCCTGATCGTGCAGCACCTCGGCTGGCGCTGGGTGTTCCTGGCGGTGCCGCTGCTGGCAGTTCCCGCTGCCCTGCTGCTGCGGCCCGCGCTGGCGCGCATGCAGCCTTCTGCCGACAGCAACAGCGACGATGGGCGCGGCAACGTCGTGCGCTGGGCCAGCGGTGCATCGCTGGCGGCGCTGCTGCTGTACTTCGGCGGCCAGCAGCACGGCCCGACCGCCCTGCTCTGCATCGGCATGGCAATGCTGGCGCTGCTGCTCTGCGTGCATCGGCTGCTGCCGGCCGGAACGCTGATCCTGCGCAGGGGCCTGCCCAGCGTGATCGCACTGCGCGGCATCGCCGCTGCCGCATTCTTCGCCTGCGAAGCCTACCTGCCGCTGCTGCTGCAGCGCGAACGCGGGCTCCCGCCCAGCTGGGCCGGCGCGGTGCTCAGCCTCGGCGCACTTGGTTGGTTCGCCGGCTCCTGGCTGCAGGGCCACCAGCAGCACGGCTGGTCACGCCAACAGCTGCTGCGCGTTGGCACGGCGATGATGACGGTCGGCATCGCCGCAACGCTGGCCGTGCTGTTCAAGGCAGTGCCGCTGCCGGTGGCCCTGCTGGGCTGGGCGGTGACCGGTTTCGGCATGGGCATGATCTACGCCAGCCTGTCAGTGCTCACGCTTTCGCTGTCGGCACCGCATGAGCAGGGTGCCAACACCTCGGCCCTGCAGCTGAGCGAGGCCCTGTCGGTGACCACCGCGCTGGCGGTCTCCGGTGCGTTGTTCGCGTTGTTCGTGGAAGGCGCCCCGCACACCGGCTATCTGCTGTGCCTGGCCATCACCTGCGGCCTGGCGGTGCTGGCCGCGCTGGTCGCACGGCGGGTGTAGCGCCGCCGGTTCCCACTGGCCGGCACCATCAGCGGATTCCCGCGTGCGCGGAGGTTGCCGGCCAGCGGCCGGCGCTACCGGGTGCCGGTCCCCACGTCATCGATATCCCGGTGCAGGATGCGCCGCACTTCCAGCACCGCCTGCGGAGTCTCCTGCACGCTGTGGCCGGAAATGATGACCTTCTCCGACTGCGCACCCGGCAGGTGCGCACTCCAGTAAGGCACCAGTCCGTCATCGGACTTGTCCACCGGCAACTCCGGTTTGCGCTGGGCGATGATCGAGTGGTACTTCAGTCCCGCTTCGATCGGCAGCTGCGCGGCCGCCTTCACGAACGGATCGCTGGCCTTGAGGTTGTCGATGCTGTTGGGAATCTTCGGCTTGGCCGTGCCGTCCTCCTGCTGCTCGGCCTGTGCCAGCGCCATGAACACGTCCTCGAACTTGCCGAGAATGGTCAGCGGCAGCCGCACCAGGCGACCGATCAGGCGACCGACCTTGTTGCCGGCGATATCAGTGCCCTGGTGCGGCGCGGCGATGAAGATCGCACGCTCCACGTTCGGCTGTGCCTTGAAGTGCAGCAGCGGCCCCAGCTTGGTCTGTACCCGCTTCAGGCGTTCGCCCTTCAGGTCATAGTTGGCCAGCAGGTCGTTCCACAGCACGTCACCCGAATCGCTCACCAGCAGCCGCGCCAGCACGCCCCCCATGCTATGGCCGATGTAGACCATGTCCTTCGATGCGCGCGTGCTGCCATTGGGATCGAAGTGCTTGAGGGTGTCGTTGAACGCGTTGGCGATCTCGTAGCGGTTCAGTGCGATCGGTGCATTGGTCGGGTAGTAGACCTGCCAGACCTGGAACTGCTGGCGCAGCTCGGGGTCGCCCATGATCTCGTTGGCCAGGTTCACCCAGGCTTCCGGGCTGCTGGCCAGGCCATGCAGCATGAAGATGATGCGGCGGTTCGGGTCCCACGGCTGCATCAGGTAGATGTGCGGCTCACCGATGCCCTCGCTCATGCCGAACAGGGTGCGCAGTGATTGCCGGGCGAAGCCGCTCTGGGCAAGCCACAGGCCGTAGGCGGCCGTGAAGTTGCCGGCCAGCGGCACCTGTTCGCCGTGCAGGGTGATGCGCTCGGTGGCTTCCGGCGAATAGGCATCCAGCTCGACACGGCGGGTACGCATCACATCATCCAGGCTGCTGCCCTCGAAGCGCAGCAGCGCGGTGACGTTGATCGAGGACATCTCGCTGAACTCGGGAACCGAATCGTCATGCCGGTGGCGACGGCCACGGCGTGTGTCGTCTTCGTCATCCTGCGGTGCCTCGGCCTTCGGGCCTTCAGGCGCGATCACCGGTGCGACCAGCTTCGGCGGGTCCATCACCATCACCAGCTCGGCGCCGAAGCCATCGCGGCGATAGGTACTGCGCAGCCCGACGAAGCTGACCGTGCCGGCCGGCACCAGCTGGGCGGGAATGCTCTTCAGGTTCAGCTGCTGGTAGTTGGAGGCCAATGACCAGCTGCCGACCGTGAGCGGCTTCGTATAGTCCTCGCCAGCCAACGCAGCGGCACGCGCGCGCACGAACAGCACCACCGCCGCCTTCTCGGCCGCGTAGTTGTAGTAGTCACGCACCTGCGTCTGCCGGTCCTCGAAGGCACGATCCGACGGTGAGCGGCCGCTGTAGAACAGGTACGCGTAGGCATAGCGCGCCGCTTCCAGCCAGGCATCCAGCGCAGCGTCGCTCATCGGCGGATCGCCGGCGGCCGTCTTCTTCGGGGTCAGCGCCAGCGCGGCCTTCACCCACAGCTCGGACAACGCCGACAGCCGCTGCTCGACATTGAGGTCGTCGGTCATCAACAGCGTGCTGCGGCAGACCAGGAAGTCCTTCTCGCATTGCGACTCGTCCAGGCCCGCTGCGCTGAGCGTCTCGCGCGCAGCCGGGCTGAGCTTGCCGGTGTTGAGCACGTCGGCACGCTTGTTGACCAGCGAATCGCTGGACTTGACCTGCTTGACGGTGACCATCGCGCAGCCGCTGCCGCCCAGCAGCAGGAAGGCGGCCAACAGCGCCGGCAGCACACGCTGCCAGCGGATCAGGAAGAGTGGGGTCATTGCTGCAGGTCCTGCTCGATGCCAGGCACACCCTGGCGGATCACGGTGGAGAAGTGGTCGCCATTGCCCAGGTCCAACGCCCGCTGGGTGATCCGGCCCTTGTCATGCAGCTCGGCGTACGGCACGCCCGGGGTGAGCGCGCCGACCTCCTGCGCGTACTCGGCCAGGTAACCGGACAGCAGCAGGCGGTAATCCAGCGGCAGGCGTGGCGCGATGTGGCGGGCCAGGTCGAAGACGATGGTGGTGCAGTTGCTGGTCAGCGTGTTGTAGAAGCCCGGCTTGGCATCCAGTTCACGCGCCTGTTCGATGTACGCAGCGAACAGTTCCTTCAGCTGCGCGCGATCCATGCCGTGCAGGCGGTACAGGTAGACATCTTCGCCACGCGCGTTGGTGCGGGTGCGGATGATGTCGGTCTCCTCCGAAGCCACCAGGGTCATCTCGAACTTGCGGAAGAAGCCGCCCAGCGCAGAGAACGACTCACCGCGCTCCTTGCGGATCTCCAGCGAGAACACCACGTGGCGGCCGTCCTCGAAACCGAACGAGATCAGCGTATGGGCGATGGCCGGGCCCATCCAGTACGACAGCACCAGGTCGGCCGAGCGCAGCTGGTCCAGGTCGTACTCACGGCGCACCCAGTGCGCGTCGTAGTCGGTTTCGGTGCGCCAGGTGAAATCACGCACATTGTCCAGCACCACGTGGCGCCCGTCGAAGGACACCACATGCAGGCGCTGGGCCACATCATCGGCCCACACGCGGTCCTGGCGCGGGGTCAGCAGCAGCCACCACAGGCCGGCCAGTGCCAGCGAGGCGCCGAACGCCATGCCAAGGCGGCGGTTGCCGTGGCCGCGAGCGACCCGCCACGACATCCACAGCGCCACCAGCAGCCACAGCACGGCCACACCGGTGGCCAGCCAGCCCGGCCCGGGCATCTGGTAGGCCAGCAGCCCGGTTACCCACAACGCTGCCAGCGCCATGGCACTTCCTGTCATCCAACGTCCTATGGCTCTCACTGGCATCCTGTCGCGGTCCCGAAGCCGCATAGTTAGCCACAAGCGGGTTCACGGTGGCATCTACGGCCCGTTCAGCCACGCGGGCGCACCGTCTCCAGCGGCCCCCGCGGCCAGATGGATCACACAGGAGCAATGATGGGCATCACTTCCGTGGCCGGCGTTCCGGTCCAACCCCGGCACCGCGCGACCTGCCACTGCGGCGCGGTCGAGCTGCTGCTGGACCTGCCGGACGGCATCGTCGATCCCCGCCGATGCGACTGCTCGATGTGCCGGCGCCGCAGCGCCATCGCCGCCAGCGTCCCCCACCAGGGCCTGCAGGTGGTGCGCGGGCAGCATCACCTGCAGAAGTACCAGTTCAACACCCATGTGGCCGAGCACTATTTCTGCGGCGTGTGCGGCATCTACACCCATCACCGGCGCCGCTCCAACCCGGACCAGTACGGTTACAACGTGGCGTGCCTGGAAGGCATCGACCCGTTTGCGCTGGGCATCATCCCGGTCAACGACGGGGTCAACCACCCGGCCGACCGCACCGCCTAGTGGCGTGTGCGCCGCGGCGGTGCGGCGACTTTCTGCCAGGGCGCCATGCCGCTGCGCCCGGCCCGTACCGGGCGTTTCAGCCAGGGGCGGCGGGGCGCGGCCTGTGGCGCGTCCGCGACCGGGGGAGGTGAAGGTCTGCGGCCAGGCCAGAGATGATCGAGCAGCCACATGGCGGGTCTCCGTGGGGGACGGGGACGACCAACGCTAGCGCTGCATCGGCAAAGAACGGGTGAGGGTGCTGCGGCAGCCAGATGACAGGCGGCCCCTCAGCCCTGTGGCCGGGACCGGCCCAGGCCACGCACCAGCACGAAGAACAGCGGCACCAGCACCACCGCCAGCACCGTGCCGGACAGCATGCCGCCGATCACGCTCATGCCGATTTCACGACGACTGACCGCCCCCGCACCGGTCGCCAGCGCCAACGGAATCACGCCGGCCACGAAGGCCAAAGACGTCATCACAATCGGCCGCAGGCGCAGGCGTGCGCCGTGCAGCGCGGCCTCCACCGCGGGACGGCCCGCGCGATAACGGGCCTCGGCGAACTCCACGATCAGGATCGCATTCTTCGCCGACAGGCCGATGGTGGTCAGCAACCCCACCTGGAAGTAGATGTCGTTGACGAAGCCCGCCGCAGTGGTTGCCAGCACAGTGCCGATCACGCCCAATGGGATCACCAGCACCACCGCGACCGGCACCGTCCAGCTTTCATAGAGCGCCGCCAGGCACAGGAAGATGAAGGCGATCGAGGCCGTGTACAGCCACAACGTCTGATTGCTTGCCAGCTGCTCCTGGTACGACAGCCCACTCCACTGCAGGTTGAACCCGGGCTGCCCTGCGACCAGCGCCTGCATGCGCTGCATCGCCTCGCCCGAGCTGCGGCCTTCGGCGGCGCTGCCCTGGATCTGCATCGCCGGCAGGCCGTTGAAGCGCTGCTGCAGCTGTGGCCCGCGTGCCCAGTGGCTGCTGGCGAAACTGGCGAACGAGGCCATCTGCCCATTGCTTCCACGCACGTACCACTGCCCGATGTCGTCGGGCACGCTGCGATAGGGCTGGTCACCCTGCATGTAGACACGCTTGACCCGGCCACGATCGAGGAAGTCGTTGATGTAGCTGCCGCCCCAGGCCGCGGACAACGTCGAATTGATGTCGGCCTGGGCCAGGCCCAGCGCGCTGGCCTGCGCGTGGTCGATGTCCAGCCGCAGCTCGGCCTTGTCGCCCAGGCCGTTCAGGCGCACCGAGGTGAGCCCATCGTCTTCACCGGCCGCGTGCACTACCTGTTCCTGTGCTGCCTGCAGGGCCACGCGCCCAGCGGCGCTGGTGTCCTGCAGCCACAGTTCAAAGCCGCTGGACTGGCCCAGTCCGCGCACTGCCGGCGGTGCCAGCACATTGACCCTGGCATCGGGCAGACGGCGGAAGTAGGCATTGGCACGCGCGATGATCGCCGCGGCGGTATTGGCGCCCGTGCGTTCATCCCACGGCTTGAGCGCGAGGAAGCCCTGCCCGGCGTTCTGGCCGGTGCCGGCATTGTTGCGGCCGACCACGACGAACACCACGTCCAGGTTCTGCTTCTCGTGCTCCATGAAGTAGCGGCTGATCTGCTCGCCCAACGCTTCGGTGCGTGCCATCGGCGTGCCTTCGGGGGTGGAGAACTGGAAGGTCACCTGGCCCTGGTCTTCCACCGGCAGGAAGCCGGTGGGCATGCGCGCGTACAGCGCAATCATGGCAACCACCAGCAGCAGGTAGAACGCCATCCAGCGCCGCGGCCGGGTGACGATGCCACTGAGTTTCCCCTGATAGGCCAGCTGGCTGCGCTCGACCCCACGATTGAACGCCCTGAAGAATCGGCCCTGCGGCTTGTGCGCCGAAGACGGCTTGAGCAGCGTCGCGCACAGGGCCGGCGTGAGGGTCAGCGCGACCAGCGCGGACAGTGCCATCGCCGAAGCAATGGTGATCGAGAACTGGCGGTAGATGATGCCGGTGGAACCACCGAACAGGGCCATCGGCAGGAATACCGCCCCCAGCACCACGGTGATGCCGATCAGCGCGCCGGTGATCTCGCCCATCGACTTCTCGGTGGCCTCGCGTGGCGGCAGGTGATCGTCGTGGATGATGCGCTCCACGTTCTCCACCACCACGATCGCATCGTCGACCAGCAGGCCGATCGCCAGCACCATTGCGAACAGGGTCAGCGTGTTGATGGTGAACCCGGCGACGGCGAGCACACCGAAGGTGCCCAGCAGCACCACCGGCACCGTGATCGCCGGGATCAGGGTGGCGCGCAGGTTCTGCAGGAACAGGAACATCACAACGACCACCAGCACGATGGCCTCGATGAGGGTATGGATGACCCCCTCGATCGAGACCCGCACGAACGGTGTGCTGTCGCGGGGATAGGCGACCTGCAGCCCCGGCGGGAAGGTCGGCCGCAGCCGTTCAATCTCCGCCCGCACCGCATCGGCGGTCTCAAGCGCATTGGCGCCGGAGGCCAGGGTCACCGAGAAGCCAGCCGCGGGATAACCATTGAGATAGCTGCTGGTCTGGTAGTTCTCCGCACCGATCTCGATGCGCGCGACGTCGCCCAGCACCACCGCCGCGCCATTGGGCAGGGTGCGCAGGATGATCGCGCGGAACTGCTCGGGCGTCTGCAGCCGCGACTGCGCGGTCACCGTGGCATTGAGGCTCTGCGTCGGGCTGGACGGCATCGCCCCCAGCTCGCCCGCCGTCACCTGCGTGTTCTGCGCCTGGATCGCGGCACGCACGTCCGAGGGCATCAGGTCATAGGCACGCAGCTTGTGCGGGTCCAGCCAGACCCGCATCGCATAGGCCGACCCGAACACGTTGATCTCACCGACGCCGGGAATGCGGCTGATCGGATCCTGCACGTTGCTGACCAGGAAGTCGGAAACGTCCACGCGCTCCATGCGCCGGCTGGTGTCGTACAGCGAGACCACCATCAGCGAATCGCCCTGGGATTTGGCGACCGTCACCCCCTGCTGCTGCACCTCCTGCGGTAGCCGGTTGATGGCCTGGTTGACGCTGTTCTGCACCTGTACCTGGGCGATATCCGGATTGGCGCTCTGGTCGAAGGTGACCGTGATACGCGCCTGCCCCGATGACGAACTGGTGGAGGAGAAGTACAGCAGATGATCGATGCCCTTGATCTGCTGTTCGATCACCTGGGTGACGCTGTCTTCCACCGTCTGCGCCGAGGCGCCGGTGTAGTTGGCGGTGATGTTGACCTGCGGCGGCGCGATGTCGGGGTACTGCTCCACCGGCAGCTGGGTCACCGCGATGGTGCCGAAGGCCATGATGCAGATCGCCAGCACCCACGCAAATACCGGGCGATGGATGAAGAAGCGCGGCAGCATCGGCTCAGTCCTTCCCGGCCGGCGCGGGCGCGGGTTTCACCCGTACCGCCATGCCATCGGCCAGGCCCTGCGCGCCGGCCACCACCACCTGCTCGCCAGCGGCCAGCCCATCGAGCACCAGCCACTGGTCGCCGATGGCACGCGCGGTACGGAACAGGCGCAGCCTCGCCTTCCCTTCCTTGTCCACCAGCCACGCCTGCGCTTCGCCCTTGGGGCTGCGATCGACCGCAGCCTGAGGCACCAGCAGCGCCTGCTGGCGGGTCCCCTGCCCCACCTGTGCGCGCACATACATGCCGGGCAGCAGTTGCCCATCCGGATTGGGAAAACGCGCACGCAGGGTGATGCTGCCGGTTTCCTGCTGGACGTCGATGTCGGCGAATTCCAGCGTGCCGGGCAACGGGTAGTCGGTGCCGTCGGACAGGCGCAGCCGCACCGGCGCACTGTCGGCCTGCACGCCACCGTCGGCGATGGCGCGGCGCAGTGCCAGATACTCGTTGCTGGACTGGGTGATGTCCACGTTCATCGGGTCCATCTGCTGGACACGTGCCAGCGGATCCGCCTGGCCGGAGGTGACCAGCGCCCCCGGCGTGAACAGCGCGCGGCCGATCCGCCCGGCGATCGGCGACGTCACCGTGGCAAACCCCAGCCGCGTGCTGGCGGTATCACGCGCCGCCCGTGCGGCCTGCGCGGCGGCGGCGGCCTGCTGGTTGCTGGCGATCGCATCGTCCACGTCCTGGCGCGCGGCCAGCTGGTCCTTGCCCAGCGCCTGCATGCGCTGTGCCCGCAGGCGCGCGGTCACCGCGGCAGCCTCGGCCGTCTTCAGGTTGGCCTGCGCTTCGTTCAGCGCCGCCTGGTACAGCGCCGGCTCGATCTGGAACAGCGGCTGCCCGGCCTTCACCCACTGGCCCTGCTCGAACAACCGCTTCACCAGCACGCCCTCCACCTGCGGCCGCACATCCGACTCCTGCGAGGCGACGGTACGGCCCGGCAGCTCCTGCTGCAGTGCCAGCGGCTGGCTGCGCAGGGTCAGGACGGTCACCTCGGGCGTCACCGCACCAGGCTTGGGCGCATCCTTTCCGCAGGCGCTGAGCAGGCCGGCCAGGGCAAGCGCCAGCAGCGCCAGCCCGGTGGTTCGCGGCAACCGCCAGGCGCGGCAGGGACGGAGGGAGTCGGGAAGGGTCATCGGCAGCAGGATTCCACGCGCGGGGGAGCGTTCGGCGCCGAATATAGAAGAGAGAACGGCGCGATCCGGGCAAATGCCGCATGAAACATTTTTCATTTGCAGTCGCTGCCCGCGATTGCGAGGATGCCTGTGTCCCACTCTGCAAACTGGCCCATGCCGCGCGTACTCACCATCGAGGACGATCTTGTCACCGCAGAGGAAATCGCCACCGAACTGCGCAGCCACGGCTTCGAGGTGGATATGGCCAGTGACGGCAATGCCGGCCTCACGCTGGCGCGTGCGGGGGAGTACGCGGTGATCACCCTGGACCGCATGCTGCCGGGCCTTGATGGCCTGGCCCTGGTCACCACGCTGCGCCGCGAAGGCATCAGCACGCCGGTGCTGATGATCAGTGCGCTCTCAGACGTGGATGAACGCGTGCGCGGCCTGCGCGCCGGCGGCGATGACTACCTGACCAAGCCGTTCGCCTCCGATGAGATGGCCGCGCGCGTGGAAGTGCTGATCCGCCGCCAGCAGGCCACGGCACTCGACACCATCCTGCGCGCCGGTGACCTGGAGCTGGACCTGATGGCCCGCTCGGCACGACGCGGCGGCCAGGACATCCCCCTGCTGCCCACCGAGTTCAAGCTGCTGGAGTTCCTGGTACGCAATGCCGGCCAGGTGGTCACCCGCAGCATGCTGTTCCAGGAGGTCTGGGGCTACCACTTCGATCCGGGCACCAACCTGATCGACGTGCATATCGGCCGCGTTCGCAAACGCATCGAGCAACCCGGCCGGCCGCAGCCGATCATGACCGTACGCGGAACCGGCTATGTCTTCGACGCGCAACCCTGACCATTGGCGTTCATCCAGCAGCCGCCTGCTGGGCCTGTACTGCATCCTGTTCGTGGCGTGGTCGAGCCTGCTGCTGGGCGTGATGTACTGGCGCATCTCGGACTACCTGAGTGACCTCACCGAATCGGGCCTGCAGCAGCGCGCGCATCTGTTCATGAGCTTCGAGGGACCGGCGCTGGACGACGCCCTGCGCGACAGCCAGCGCTTCGACCTGCACCAGGTCTATACCTACGGATTGTTCAGCAGCGACGGCACGGCGGTGGCGGGACCGCTGACGGCGATCCCCGAGGGACTGCCGGTGGATGGCAACTCGCACCCCGTCGAGGGCTGGACGCTGTCCGATGGCCGCCAGGAGAACGGTGGCAGCGCGCTTGGCGTGGTGACCCGGGATGGCCGCACGCTGGTATTCGTGCGCCAGAACGGCAAGCTCATGGCCGTCAACAGCATCATTCTGGATGCACTGCTGTGGGGCGTGTCGCTGACCATCATCCCCGGCCTGGTGGGCTGGCATCTGCTGCGCCGGCGCCCATTGAAGCGGATCCAGCAGATCGAAGCGGCCACCAACCGCATCGTTGCCGGAGACCTCGGCCAGCGCCTGCCCGTTTCCAGCCGCCGCGACGAGATCGATCGGCTGTCGAGCATCGTCAACGCCATGCTGGAGCGCATCGAACAACTGATGACCGAGGTCAAAGGCGTGTGCGACAGCATTGCGCACGATCTGCGTACGCCGCTGACGCGCCTGCGTGCCCACCTGTACCGCATGCGGGTGGGCCTGGACGAACAGAACCCGCATGCCGATCCACTGGACAAGGCGCTGGCCGAGACCGACATGCTGATGGCGCGCTTCACCGCCCTGCTGCGGGTATCCGAGCTGGAGAGCCACCAGCGCCGTTCGGCCTTCGACGAAGTCGACGTCGCCGAACTGCTGCAGGAGCTGCACCAGTTCTACCTGCCACTGGCTGAAGAGAAGCAGCAGTTGCTTGAGCTGCAGGTGGAGCCGGAGATCGGCCAGCTGCGAGGCGACCGCGAGCTGCTGTTTGAAGCACTGGCCAACCTGCTCTCAAACGCCCTGCAGTTCACCCCTGCACAGGGACACATCCTGTTGCGCGCGGTGGAGGATCATGGCGCCCCCAGGATCGATGTGATCGACAACGGGCCTGGCATCCCGGCACAGGACCGCACGCTGATCTACCAGCGCTTCTTCCGCGGCAGCAGCAGTGCTGGCCAGGGGCCGGGATTTGGTCTGGGCCTATCGATCGTGGCCGCCATCGCCGGCCTGCACGGCTTCCGCGTCAGGGCGGGCAGCGCCCCTGGCGGCGGCGCCTGGATGAGCATCCGCGGCGGCACCGAAGGCGCGTCATGAGCAACGCCCCTCCGGCCAATACGCGACCCGCCGCCACCGGCGCGGAATGATCGGCACCTTCAGCCCTCGTTTCCGACCACGGCTGGCCTGGGCCGCCGCAGCAACAGGTGCAACAGCATTGCGCATGCAGTGGTCAACAGTGCCAGCACACGCAGCAACGCCGCCAACGCCTCGGCACTGGCGTGCTGCAGCTGCTCATCGCGCATCGCTGGCAGCAGCGCCGCCGCCTGGGCGTGTGCCCCGGTCGCCAGATAGGCACCGGCACGCGCCAGCGACGCGGACGGCGCGCCTTGCAGCTGCTGGCTGATCAGCATTGCGAGCAGCGCAGTCACCGCAGCCAACGCGATGCCTTCGCCGGCCACGCGCACGGTTCCGAAGATGCCTGCGGCCATGCCGGCACGTTGCACCGGCACCACGCTCACCGACAGCCCATCCATCAACCCCCACGGCAAGGCTGTTCCTGCACCGATCAGCATCAGCAACGGCAGCCACTGCGCCGGCGATGGATACGATGCGTGGCGCGACAACAGGTACAGGCCGGACGCACAGACCAGCAGACCCAGCGTGCACAGCCGCGCGCTTCCGACGCGCTCCGCCCAGCGCGCGGCCAGCATCGGCAGCACCAGCATCGGCGCGGACAGGGCCAGCATCTGCAGCCCGACCCAGGTGGCGCTCTGTCCATGCACGCCCAGCAGCTGCAGAGGCAGCACCACCAGCAGCACCACATAACCGAAACAGGTCGCCACCGGCAGCAGCTGGACACCGAGGAACGCCGGTTGCGAGAACAGTGAGAGGTCCAGCAACGGAGAAGGGTGCAGCCGTTCGATACAGACGAACGCGCCGCCCAACAGCAACGTCGCCAACAGTGCCAGTTGCACGCGCAGGGCATGCAGGCCGAACTCACCCAGCCACAGCAGAGCCAGGGTCAACGCCGCCAACATCAGGCTGAAGCCCAGCATGCCGGCGATGTCCAACCGTCCACGCTCGCCCTGGCTTTCGGGCAACACGCGCGCGCCCAGTGCGAAGGCCGCCAACGTCAGCACGCCGCCCGCGGCGAACACGCTGCGCCAGCCCAGCGCCTGCAGCAACAGGCCCGCGAGCAGCGGTCCCAGCGCCAGGCCCGCACCGAAAGTCGTGCCCAGCAGGGCGAACACACGGGCACGCAGCCGCCCCTGCCAGGCCTGTGCCAGCGCCGCTGTGCCGGATGCCAACGCCGCTGCAGCGGCTACGCCCTGCAGCCCGCGCGCCAGATCCAGCCACAGCAGCGTGGGAGCAAGGCAGACGACGGCCGTGGCGGCGCTGAAGCCTGCCGTGCCCAGCAGGAACATCCGCCGACGGCCATAGCGGTCGGCCAGGCCACCGGCAGCAAGCAACAGGCTGCCGAAAGTGAGCATGAAGGCGTTGGTCACCCAGGCCAGCGCCGTGGGCGACGCCGCTTCGGAAAGGGCCAGCGCTGGCACCGCGACCGCCCCCGCCGAGAAGGACAACGGCAGCGCCAGCGCAGCCAGGCAGACCGCAAGCAACGTCCAGCGCTGCGGCGTGTGGACAGGTACAGGGAGCATCGAAACCGGGGCCATGCGGGCCTCCTTCCATCAGGGGCATTAATGATGGACAGGCCGCTATTCACGAAAAACAGGCTCGATGGACGTTGATTGCGGCCACACGTTCCGTAATCTTGCCCATCATGGACTCCATCTCCGCCCTGCTCGCCTTCGTCCGCACCGCCGAGGCGGGCAGTATCGTCGGCGCCGCCCGCGTCCTCGGCCTGTCCGCCTCGGCCGTCGGCAAGCGCATCGCCCGCCTCGAACACGAGCTGGGAACGCGCCTGTTCCAGCGCACCACCCGCCGTGTGCACCTCACCGACGAAGGCGAACTGCTGCTGCAGCGCTGCCGCCGCGCACTGGATGAGCTTTCCGAAGCACAAGCGGACCTGGCGCAGCGACAGCGTGCCCCCACGGGTCTGCTGCGCATCGGCCTGCCCACCATCGGCTACCGCTTCCTGCTGCCGGTTCTGCCCGGATTCCAGCAACGCTACCCGCAGGTACAGCTGGAACTGGATTTCAACGACCGCATCGTCGATGTGGTCAGTGAAGGCCTGGACGCGGTGATACGCAGCGGCGAGCTCGCCGATTCCAGCCTGACCGCACGGCGGCTGGGTGGTTTTCGTTTCGTCCTCTGCGCGGCGCCGGGCTATCTGCAGGCGCACGGCACTCCCGGCGATGTGGGCGACCTGCGCATGCATTCCGCGCTGCGCTTCCGTTACCCCACCACCGGAAGGCTGCATCCGTGGCAGCTGCCGGGTATCGAAGGCGATGCCGGCGCGCGCCTTCCCACGGCGATGACCTGCAACAACATGGAAGCCGTGCTGGCCGCTGCGATCGGTTGCATGGGCCTGGCCTGGATGCCGGACTTCCTCGCCGCCGACGCACTGGCCGATGGCCGCCTGCAACGGGTACTGCCTGCGCTGCCCACGCACCAGGGGCAGTTCTCGCTGCTATGGCCCGGTGGGCGCCATCCCAGTGCACGCCTGCGGGTGTTCATCGACTATGCCGTCGCGAGCCTGTTCCGGGGCAACGAGGCATAGCTGATCGACGGAATCAACGCATGGCCGCAGCATCCAGCAGGTTCCGCAGCACGGGCGATGGCCGTTCCGGGCGTGCGCAGAGCTGCAGCGCGAAGCGCGCGGCTTCCCCCTCCAGCAGCCGGTACTCGATTTCCTGCGGGCGGAAACTGGCCATGCTGGCCGGCACGATCGCCACACCGGCGTCCACCGCTACCAACGACAACACCGCATGCATGCCCTGCGCTTCCTGCACCACGCGCGGGGTGAATCCTGCGGCGGTGCACAGGCCCAGCACCCGCGCGTGGAAGCCGCTGCCCTCGCCCGCCGGCCATGAAACGAACGGCTCGTCTGCCAGCATCGCGATGTCGGCCTCCGGCGCATCGGCCAGCGCATGGGCACGTGGCAGCGCAATTGCCAGGCGGTCGTGGTCGAAATCGTGCAGCACCAGTTCAGCGGCAGGGATCGGTGGAATCAGCACACCGACGTCGATGCGCTGCTCGCGCAGCCACAACTGCTGCTGGTGCGACGTGGCTTCCTGCAACTGCAGCTGTACCTGCGGGTACTGCTGGCGGAATCGGCGGATCAAGCCCGGCAGGCGGCCATACAGGGCACTGCCCACATAGCCTACGCGCAGGTTGCCGGACTGCCCGGCGGCGGCGGCGCGGGTGCGCTGCAACGCTTGCTCGGCCTGCTGCAGCGTTGCCCGCGCCTCCACCAGCAACGTCTGCCCGGCCACGGTCAGGCCCAGGGTGCGGTTGCCACGCACGATCAGCTCGCTGCCCAGCTCGTCCTCCAGCCGCCGTATCGCCGCTGTCAGCGGGGGCTGTGACATGTGCAGGCGGGCCGCGGCCCGGTGGAAATGCAGCTCTTCGGCCACGGCCACGAACTGGCGGAGCAGGCGCAGGTCGATCATCTCGAAGCAGGCAGTGGAAACCTGCCCAGGGTACGCCCTCAGCCGCGCACGTCCACGCTGGCGCGGGCGATGGCCGGCCACTGCAATGCCACCGACTCGATGCTGTCTGCGCTGACCGCGCGCAGATCCCGTGGATACACCACATGCTCGGCCTCCTGCAGGCGCAGCGCGTGGAACTGGCCGTTGCTTGCGCGCAGCACCCAGCCCCCTTCATGGCAGCGCGCAGACGCCAGATAGGCCACGCCCTGCGCGACCGCGTCGGGATGAAGTTCGTCGGGCTCGCTGCAGACGCCCCACATGCGCGTCTTCGCCACCGGCGAAACCGCGTTGACCACGATGCCGTGTTCGGCGCCTTCCAGCGCCAGCACATTGACCAGGCCAAGCGCGGCCAGCTTGCCCATTGCATATGCGGACAGTCCACGCTGTGCGTACTGCGGATACAGCGCGCGATCCGACGTAGTGATGACGATGCGTCCACCACCGGCCTCGCGCATCGCCGGCCATGCCGCCTGCGCCAGCCACAACGGCGTCTTCGCCGCCAGGCACAGCATCCGTTCCAGTGCCTCGTCCTCGATCGCTTCCAGCGGTTGGTACTCGACCCAGCCCGCGTTGTGGATCAGGAAGTCGATACGGCCGTGCACCTGCAGCAGTTCCTGCACCAGCGCATGGCAACCGGCGCGATGGTCGATGGAACCGCTTGCGGCCTGTACCGCCAGGCCCTGCCCCTGCAGCGCTTCGACGCTGCCCAGAATGCGCTGCGGATCGGCGCCACGGCCGTCGGTTCCGGCACCAACGTCGTGCATCACCACGTGCGCACCACGTTCGGCCAGCAGGCGACCATAGGCCAGACCCAGTCCGCCCGCAGCACCGGTCACCAGACCCACCTGGCCTTCGAAGGAAATACGGGAAATCGGCTTCATGCGCACAGCTTCAACCCGGCGCCCCTGATGCGGCCAATACCATTGGCCACACACCACGATACGCCCACGCTATCGTCGAAAAAGGGGACGGAGGGGATTAAGTCGTTTCAGGCACAGCAGGACCGATTACGACTTAATCCCCTCCGTCCCCTTTTTCCTAGCGGCTGAAGCGCCGCGCGCCCGCCACGCAGATCACCGCAACCACGGTCACCAGCACCATGCTGAGGCTGACCGATTCGTGCAGCAGCAGCGCAGCCAGGGCCAGGCCGAAGAATGGTTGCAGCAACTGCAGTTGGCCCACCGCGGCGATGCCGCCCTGGGCCAGCCCGCGGTACCAGAACAGGAAGCCGACCAGCATGCTGAACACCGCCACGTAGCCCAACGCCCACCACGCCGACGCACCGACGGCTGCGAACGACGCCGGGCGCATCATCACGGTCAGCGGCAGCATCACCGGCAACGCCAGCAGCAGCGCCCAGCTGATCACCTGCCAGCCGCCAAGATGACGGGCAAGCCGGCCACCCTCGGCGTAACCGAGCCCGCAGGCCACGATCGCCGCCAGCATCAGCAGGTCGGCCTGCAACGAGGCCTCAATGCCGTTGCGCGCGGCATAGCCGGCCACGCAGGCACTGCCCAGCAGCGAGAACAGCCAGAACGCCGGGCGCGGCCGATCACCACCGCGCAGCACGCCGAACAGCGCAGTGCTCAGCGGCAACAGGCCGACGAACACGATGGTGTGCGCTGATGAGGCATGGCGCAGGGCGAGCGCGGTCAGCAACGGGAAGCCGACCACCACGCCAAGGCTGACCACCGCCAAGCCGGGCAGGTCGCTGCGCCGTGGCCACGGTTGGCGCAACAGCAGCAACAGGCCGAGGCCGAGTACGGCGGCGATGGTGGCGCGCGCGGCAGTGACGAACCCGGCATCCAGCTGCAGCACCGCCAGGCGGGTGGCCGGCAACGAGCCCGCGAAAATCACCACGCCAATGAAGCCATTGATCCAACCACTCGCCGACCGTTCCACGCCTGTACTCCTGGGGTGCCGGGCGGTGCCCGACGGGATTTCCATGGAAGCACCTGCGCCCCCGTCGCCCCAGCTACAATCCAGTACAGCTTCAAATAACTGTACTGCCCACACTTCCAGCACACTTTCGCCATGTCACGCCCGCTTACCCGAATCGAATCGGTCATCCAGGCCGTCCGCACCCGCATCGGCACGCGGGTGGATGGCGCCGGTTCGCGCCTGCCCTCGGTACGCGCACAGGCGGCGGCAATGGGTGTGTCGGTCTCCACCGTGGTCGAGGCCTACGAGCGGCTCGCTGCCGAAGGGCTGATCAGTGCGCGTGCCGGTTCCGGCTTCTACGTCAGCGGGCCGGCCGCACCGCTCGCCCTGGCCGAAATGGAACCGCGGCTGGACCGCGCGGTCGACCCGCTGTGGGTATCGCGGCAATCGCTGGAAACGCCGGCCGGGCACCTCAAGCCGGGCTGCGGCTGGATGCCGAGCGACTGGCTGCATCACGATGGCGTGCGCCGTGGCCTGCGCCGGCTGGCGCGCGGCGATGCTCCCCACCTGGTGGACTACGCCGGCCCGCTCGGCCTTCCACCGCTGCGCCAACTGCTGCAGCGACGCGCGGCTGCGCTGGGCATCGATGCACCGATGGAGCAGATCCTGCTGACCGAATCGGGTACGCACGCGGTCGACCTGATCTGCCGTTTCCTGCTCAAGCCCGGCGACTGCGTGCTGGTCGATGACCCCAGCTACTTCAACTACCACGCGCTGCTGAAGGCGCACCAGGTGCAGGCGGTGGGTGTGCCTTATACGCACACGGGTCCGGACCTGGATGCGTTCGCGCAGGCGCTGCAGGCACATTCGCCGCGGCTGTACATCACCAATTCGGGCCTGCACAACCCGACCGGCGCGATACTCTCGGCCAGCACCGCGCATCGGCTGCTGGGGCTGGCCGAACGCAGCGAACTGATCATTGTCGAGGACGACATCTTCGCCGACTTCGAACTGCAGCCTGCACCACGGCTGGCCGCACTCGATGGGCTGTCACGGGTGATCCACGTCGGCAGCTTCTCCAAGACCCTGTCGGCCGCTTCGCGCTGTGGCTACATCGCCGCGCGCCGCGACTGGATCGAGGCGCTGACCGACCTGAAGCTGGCGACCAGCTTCGGGGGTGGCCATCTGGCTGCGCAGTTGATGCACATCGCGCTGACCGACAGCGGCTATCGCCGCCACATGCAGTCGGTGCGCTCGCGCCTGGCCGATGCGCGCCGGCACACGCTGCGCAGGCTGCATACGCTGGGCATCACGCCGTGGCTGCAGCCGGAGGCGGGCCTGTTCCTGTGGTGCCAGCTGCCGGAGGGCCGCGATTCCGCCGCGCTGGCGCGGCAATGCCTGCGCGAGGGCATCGTACTTGCCCCGGGCAATGCCTTCAGCCAATCGCAACGTGCCGCCGACTACCTGCGCTTCAACGTTTCGCAGTGCCAGGACCCGAGGATCTGGCAGGTGCTGGCACGCGCGCTGCTACGCACCGATCACCGACCGGACAGCGTCGACTGTCAGTCGCCCCGCAGATAGGTTTCCGCAGGAATTTCCAGTAACTCCGGGCCCGAAAGCACTGCGCCTTTCACATCGGTGCCCGCGTTCAAGGCATTGTCGAGCGCGTTGAGCGACGAACTGCGTTGGCAGATCGCCTTGAACCTGGCGCGTGGCCCCTGGTGATACATCATCAAGGCACGCGCGAGACCCTCCGCGAATATCGGCTCGCAGTCCAGCGGAAGCTCATGCAGAAAGCCCTGCTCATCGCGTGCGCTGAATGTACGCGGCAACTGCAATTCCAGTTCCATATGCCCGATCAGGGCCATGGCAAAGGCTTCCGGCAGCCAGATCAACAGACGGCGTGCCAGCCCGGCGTCGACGCCACCGGCGACCAGGCCCTGCTCGGCCCGCACCTCATCGAGGTGCTCTTGGCCAAGCAACGACAATGCCAGTTCAACGGCCTCGACCGACGGCATTGGCGGTGGGCGGTGATCCATTCGACAGTGTCCCGCAGTACCAGACAGGCCCGCACCTTAGGCAAAGCCGCACCGGCCTGCAATGCCCCTTGCGCGCCGCGCTACAGTCGTATGTCCATGTTGCAGGAATCTACGCATGTCCACGTTCTCCGATCCGCAGGCGGTGGCCCGCTATGCCGAAGCACCGCTGCGCCAGGTGCCCGGTTTCCTCGCGTTGCAGCAGATGAGCCGCCTGCTGCTGGCCGAACGTGTTCCTGCGCAGGGCCGCGTACTGGTGCTGGGTGCCGGGGGCGGGCTGGAGCTGAAGGCCTTCGCCGAGGCGCAACCGGGCTGGCAGCTGCTGGGCGTGGATCCGGCCGCGCCGATGCTCGCGCTGGCCGAGCAGACACTGGGCCCGTTGAACGCACGCGTCGAACTGCTGGAAGGCTACATCGACGATGCCCCGGACGTGCGCGTCGATGGTGCCAGCTGCCTGCTCACCCTGCACTTCCTCGACGCCGCGCAGCGCCTGCACACGCTGCGCGAGCTGCACAGGCGCCTGCAGCCCGGCGCGCCGCTGGTGGTGGCCCACCACAGCGTGCCGCAGGATCCGGCCGGCAAGCTGCGCTGGTTGCAGCGCTACGCAGCATTCGCCGAAGCCTCGGGTGTTGCCCACGCCGATGCACAGCGCGCGATCGACGCCATTGCCGAGCGGCTGCCGCTGCTGGCGCCCGAACAGGAAGTGGCGCTGCTGCAGGAGGCCGGCTTCGACGGCGTGGAGCTGTTCTATGCGGGCTTCAGCTTCAGGGGCTGGGTCGCGTACGCCGGGTGATGCCTACGGCACCACCGTGATGCCGATACGCTGCATCAACAGCGCCACCTGCTGCACATCCAGCGTGGCGCCGCGCAGGTTGGTGCTGCGCAGGTCCAGCTCGCCCAGCTCCGAATTGGTCAGGTCACAGTCGGTGAAGTTGGCGCTGTTCCAGTCGACACCCTCGAACTGGCCACCCGACAGATCCGAGCCGGCGAAGCTGGCGCCACTCACGTTCGCACCGTCCCAGCGGTTCTCCCACAGCTCGCACTTCTCCAGCGTGACCCGCGAGAAGTTCGCGTAGCGCAGGTTCGACTTCTTGATGAAGGCACTGCAGAACCAGCTGCGCGTGGTGATCTGGTTCATGAAGCTGGCGTTGCTGAAGTCCGCGCCCTGCGCACGGCACTCGTTGATCTCCAGGCCCAGCGCCTTGATGAAGTTGAAGTGGCACATGCTGATGTCGCAGCTGCGGAAACTGGCTTCTTTCAGCGTAGCGCCATTGAATCGGCAGCCGACCCGGCTGTCTGCATCGTAGAAACTGCAGTTGATGAACTCGGTGGCGGTGAGGTCAGCACCGGAAAAGTCGCATTCGTGGAACTGCTGGTCGACCACTTTCTGGCCGGTGTACTGGTCCGCGCCGATGCGCAGCTTGCGGTGAACGGTGGGGGACATCAGGGATTCCATGCCAGGGGCCCCCCATGATGCCGGGCCGCAAAGGTGAACCATAGACCAGGGCGCGGGCGGGTTCACCGGCAGTCCAGCCGCTCTGTGCCTACTTCCGCCCAATGCACGTTATTGCACGTTAATGCACGAATGTGCAGACTTGCGTCATGAGCTCCGATCCCAGCCCCCTCCCCGCCCAGCGCACCTGGCAGATCCTCGAGGAGCTGCGCCAGCAGGGCCGCGTGGTCGCCGCCGAACTGGCGCGCCGCTATGCCGTCTCCGAAGATTCGATCCGCCGCGATCTGCGCGAGCTGGCCGCACAAGGCCTGTGCCAGCGTGTCTACGGAGGCGCCGTGCTGCCGCCGCCGCAGGAGCGCCCGCTACGCGAGCGCCTGACCCGCGACCGCGGTGACAAGGCAGAACTGGCCGCCCGCGTCTGCGCGCTGCTGCAGCCCGGCCAGGTCGTACTGCTCGACGCCGGGTCGACCAACCTGGCGATCGCCCAGCAGTTGCCGGCCGCTCTCGGGCTGACGGTGATCACCAATGCCCCGCAGATCGCCACCGCAGCCAGCATGCTCGAAGGCACTTCAGTGCAGCTGATCGGCGGTCGCCTGGCCAGCGGTGGCGGTGCGGTCGGTGCCGAAGCGATGGCCCAGGTCCAGCGCCTGCGTGCCGATGTGTACCTGCCCGGCCCTTGCGCGGTGGACGGCGACACCGGCGTGTGGGCGATGGATGCGGAAGAAGCCACGCTGAAGCGCGCGATGGTGGCCTGCAGCAGCCGCGTCATCGTTGCCGCGACCACAGAAAAACTCGGTGCCCGCGGCAACTGGCAGATCGCCAGCCTCGATGAAATCGACGACCTGGTCCTGACCACCTCGGCTCCGCCGGCGCTGGCCGCGCGCTTCCGCGCAGCCGGCATCGCCGTGCACCCCACTCCGCACTGAGCGCACCGCCCCATGTCCCTTGCCAACCGCGCGCGTGCCGAACAGCACGCGACCCGCGCTGCGTTCTTCATTCCCGGCTTCGCCACCGCGCTGTGGGCCACCCTGGTGCCGTTCGCAAAGGCACGCACCGGGATCAACGACGCCACGCTGGGCCTGGTGCTGCTCTGCCTCGGAGCCGGCTCGCTGCTGGCAATGCCCTTGTCCGGCGTGCTGGCCGCGCGCCTGGGCTGCCGCCGGGTGATGGTCGCCAGCAGCCTGCTGATCTGCCTGACCGTCCCCGGCCTGGCGCTGGCCGGTTCGGCCTGGTCACTGGGGCTGGTGCTGTTCGTGTTCGGCGCCGCCGTGGGCGCGATGGACTGCACGATGAACGTGCAGGCCGTCATCGTCGAGCGCGAAGCACGGCGCGTGATGATGTCCGGCTTCCATGCCTTCTTCAGTATCGGCGGCTTCCTCGGCGCGGCCACCATGACGGTGCTGCTGTCCGCACAGCTGCCCCCCTTTGCCTCGGTGCTGATCGGCGTTGGCGCCATGCTCTTGGTGATGCTGTTGTCGGCAGCGTACTGGCACAGCGAACGCATGCCGCACGACACACCGATGCTGGCCCTGCCGCATGGCATCGTGCTGTTCATCGGCGTACTGGCCTTCGTCGCCTTCCTCGGCGAAGGCGCGATGCTGGACTGGAGCGCGGTGTTCCTCAGCGATGTACGGCACGTTGATGCCAGCCTGGCCGGCATCGGCTACGTGACCTTCACCCTGACCATGACCATCGCACGCCTGTTCGGTGATGCGCTGGTGGAGCGCGTGGGCCGCCAGCGCGCGATCGTGTTCGGCGGCCTGCTCGCCGCCAGTGGCGTGCTGGTGCTGACCCTGGTCACGCCGTGGCAGGCATCGCTGCTTGGTTATGTGCTGGTCGGCCTGGGCTGCGCCAACATCGCGCCGGCCCTGTTCTCGCTGGCCGGCCACCAGACCCGCATGCCGGGTGCGCTGGCGATCACTGCCGTGTCCACGCTCGGCTTTGCCGGCATCCTTGCCGGACCGGCACTGATCGGCTTTGCCGCCAACCACTTCGGCCTGATCGCCGCGTTCATCGGCGTGGCCACGGCCTTGCTGCTGGTGGCCGTGTCCACGCGTTGGCTGCGGGTGTAGCCCAAGGCATCAACGCCGCCTGCGGCGCAGCTTCATCCGCACGCGCCGATAGCCGATCACCGTCGCCGTGGCACACAGCGCGGTGCCAGCAGCGCTCAGCAGCAGCAACACCGCCAACCGCACACCTTCCTGGCGCAGCATCGCCGGCAGGTCCCAGCTGTGCAGGAAGTAGAACAACCAGCGCCCCACCCGCTCGCGATGCCCCATCGTCAGCAACGGATCGCCGGTCGCCAGATCGATGTAGACGCGCGTCGCCTCGGCATCACCGAAGTCCACCACGGCCACCGGGAAGCGGCGTACCGCCGCACCATTCATGGCCTCGGGCGCACGCGGATAAAAGAAGGCATCCGGTGCATGCAACAGCCCGAACCCCTGCATCGGGGCAACGGACATTGCCTGCGATTTCTGTTGCAACCACGCCACCGGCAGCAACTGCATCACCCGAAGATGCCCTTCGCCTTCAGACACGATGCGCGTATCGCCCTGCCCGTCCAGCAGCACCGCGAACAGTTCACCGCCGATGCGCCGCCACTGGATTTCCACTGGCCTGAACCGCTCGCCATCGACCGCAGCCAGCAGCGCTGCAGGTTCACCCAGCATGCCATCCACGGCTGTCGCGCCGCCTCGATAGCGTTCGCTGTCGATCGCCTCGCGCGTGCTGCTGAAGATGCCCAGCGGATTCATCGACATCAGTCCACTGAAGATCCAGGTGAACACGAAGGCCGCTGCCACCAGACCGATAAGATGGTGCCAGCGCATCCACGGCTCGACGTACGGCGTCTTTGCACCGGAACGATAGTGCCCACGGAAACGCCAGCGCCACACCCCCACTACGATGCCGCTGACCGCCGCCAGCGTGCACAGTGCGGACAGCACGATCACCCCCCACGTCCACACCGGGTCCACCGACTGCATGCGCAGGAAATACAACCAGTGCAACCAGGCGCCCACATAGTTCCAGCGCTGCTGCGCCCGTGGTGCATCCAGCACCACCTCGCCGGTACGCGAGGACACGTACAGGTCGCCCGGCTGCGCACCGCCCACCTCCACCCGGTACAGCGGCCGATGCGCGTCCAGTGCACGCGAATGCGTCCAGCGGTCCTCGTCAACGCGCATCGCACCCACAAAGGCCTGGCCGCCGGCGAACTGTGCAGCGGATGCTTCAGCGCGCTGTGCCGACACCGGCAGCAGGGCCTGGCCGGTCACGGCAGACCAGGCGCCCACGTTGCTGCCACTTCGCACTACATACGCGGGCTCGCCACGCAGCGTGGTCAGCGCCACGGCCTCCGGCTCGGCCTGCACCACGGCTGGCAGTACCGACAGCCCTTGCAGGTCGTGGGCATCAGCCAGCACCGGCAATGCCGCCAGCCGCTCACCGGGTGTCAGCTTCGGGTAACCGATGAACAGCATCACCATGCCGCTGGCAAACCACAGCAGCATCAACAGGCATCCGCCGATGCCCAGCCAGCGGTGCACCAGGTAGGTCCAGCGCTTGGCGGTGGATCGCAGCGACATGGCGCGCGTCCTCAGAAGCGATGGTCGACGGTAAACTCGACGCGACGGTCCGCACCCAGCAGCCACTGCGTGCTGGTGTAGTACGCGGTGGCGTAGTACGCCTTGTCGAATACATTGAACAGGCGCGCGCTCACCCGCGTGCGCGGTGCCGCCTGCCAGGTCAACGCCAGGTCGGTGGTGCTGTAGCCGGGCAATTCCAATGTGTTGGCGTTGTCGGCGTAACGCTTGCCGGCATAGCGGACGCCGGCGGCGGCGTTCCAATCAGGCAGGAACTGCCAGCTCACCCACACATTGGCCAGGCGCTCGGCCACGTTCGGTGGCACGTTGCCATCACGCGAGACCAGCATTGCCGGCGAACCGGTGGTCTCCAGGAAGTCCTCGAACTGGGCCTTCAATACCGTGGCATTGGCATCGAGCGACCAGCGTGGCGCGAAGGCCCAGTTCACGGACGCTTCAATACCGCGCGAGGTCTGCGCGCCCACCTGTACCCGGCGATCCGGCACCAGCGGGTCGCGGCTGAGCAGCCCGGTCTTGCGGATGCGGTACGCCGCCAGCGTCCACTCGCCACCATCGAACGCCTGTTTCAGGCCCACCTCGATCTGCCGCCCCTTGGCCAGGTCGAAGGCACCGTTGGCCGGGCTGATCATCAACAGGCCGCTGACCGGGTCCGCCGCCTGCGAGTACTGCGCATACAGGCTCAACGTCGGCTGCAGCGCGAATACCGTGCCTGCGCGCCAGCCGGTGCTGCTGTAGGTTTTCGAGAACGCGTTCTGGCCGCTGATCAGATCGGTGCGATCGATGCGCGCGCGGTCGTGGCGCAGCCCACCCAGCACCGACCAGCGCTCGCTCAGCGCCAACCGGTCTTCCACGAACAGCGCGTATTGTTCGGCGGCGTTGCGGTAGCGCGGCAGGTTCGGCGCATCGCTGGCGAACTGGCCCGGCACCGGATGGAACGGATCGACCGGGCCGGAGCTGCCGGCGTAGGTGTTGTTGGTGTGCTTGAAGTGCGCGCGGTTGGCGTCCAGGCCCACCGCGAAGTTGTTCGCCCAACCGCCCACATTTCCCTGCACGCGCAGCGTCGAGGTCAGCCCGGTCTGGTCCTGGTTGTGGGTGATCTCGGTGTTGCCCGAACGGTCGACCAACCCGGTTCGCGGGTTATAGACGTAGGCCTCGGCATTGCGCCAGTCGCGCTGGCTGTCGATCTGGTAGACGCGGGTGCGCCACTCCACGTTCGCGGTCGGCGTCCACTGCGCATCGAGCTGCGTCCAGCGGTCGCGGTAGCGGATCTCGCTGTCCTCCACGTTGTAGTTGCGGTGACGCAGCGCCTCCAACTGGCGGCCATCCACCAGTGGCGTGCCGAAGTAGCGCATCGGCTGCTGGTAGCCCTGCGCATGGGTGAGCGTCAGCTGCAGGTCCGCACGCGGCTGCCACAGCAATGCCCCGGAGAATGTCGCGTCACTGTTGCGCCCACGATCAACCCAGCCACCGCTGTAGTTGCCACTCACATCCAGCCGGTAGGCCAGCTCGGGCGTCAGCGCGCCACCGCTGCCGAAGCCCAGGCGCGCGGTGTCCTCGCTGCCCACGGTTATGCTGATCTCGTTCTCGATGGCGCCGCGCGTGGGCTTCTTCGGCACGATGTTGATCACGCCGCCGATCGCACCGTCGCCATGGATCACCGAGGCCGGTCCGCGCAGTACTTCGATGCGCTCGATCGACCAGGTATCGAACGGGAAGGTGATGCCCACGCCGCCGTACTGGCGCAGCCCGTCGTACAGCCGCATCACCGAGGCGCCATCGGTGAAGCCACGGCTGGACAGCGCACTCAGGCCGTTGCCCGGGTGCGGCATCGCACTGATCGCACCTGCCCGGCTGATCGCATCGTTGAGGTTGCTGTCGCCGCGCTGTTCCAGCTGTTCGCGCGAAATCACCGTCAGGCTGGCCGGCGTCTGCAGCACGCTCAAGCCCAACGCAGAGCCTGCGCTGGCGGTGGATGACAGCTCACCGCTGCGGGTATCGATCACGCGTACGGTCTCCAGCGTGGTCGGGGGTGCCGCGTCGGCAGCAAGGGCAGAAGCGGAGTGCAGCAGCAGCGCGCAGGCGACAGACAGCGCCGCCCGGCGCAGGCGTGCGGAGTTGGGGTTCGTTTTCATTTTTCCACGGCATGCAAGGCCACCCCGCAATGGCAGGGCAGCAATCAGAAAAGGGCAAGCACGCGCGTGCGGGCACCGGCCGTAGCCGGCAACCTCATGGGAAAACGATCAATGCAACGCGCGTGCGGCTCAGACGGCCATCAAGGCCGGCGGCCCACGCGCTCCCAATGTGCCGCTGATCCGTTGCGGCAACGTCTGCACCGCACCGCGCAGTGCGCGGCACACCGGTGCCATCGGCGCCAACAGCAGCAATGCCGCCACCAACAGGGTGATCAACCGCGCTGCAATCAGGCAGTAATCGCAGTCCACGCCCGTCTCATGATCGGCATGTGGATCGACAGCCGGCTTCGGCGTCGATTCGTCGTGCGGCATCGCCATCGCGTGATGGTCATGGTGCCCTTCCATCACGTGCTGCGCGTGCTGGGAATGATCCATCGCCGCCACCGGCACCGCCGCGGCCACGTGCCCGTGCACCAGCCAGCGGCTCACCAGCGGGGCGAGCAGCACCAGCAGCATGGCAAGCCAAGCCAGGGCCTGGAACCGGCGGTGGAGGACAGAATGACGCACCCGGCCATTCTACGGGCCTGTGCCCAACCTTGGACCCCATTCAGGGTTTACCCCCTGCGACACGGTGACGCAGGCCTGTGCGGCCGGCCAGCTCGATGGCCATGCCCTGACCCAGCGCTCTGTGGATCCACGCCATTCGTGGAAGCGCCTCGCCCATCAACTCGCGTACTGGGCCACACCATTACCAAACGACCAGTTTTCCCGCTTCACTTCCACCAGATTGATGAACACGTCCTCGCGGCGGATGCCCACTGCCGCATGCAGGCCCTCGGCAATGCCCAGGTACAGCGCCTTCTTCTGCTCCAGCGTGCGCCCCTCGTTCCAGGTGATCTGGATGCAGATGAAATCGTCGGTGCGGTCCACGCCCAGGTAGCCGGGATCGTAGATCAGCGTGCCGGGCGCGTGTTCCTGGAAGATCTGGAAGCGGTCGTTCTCCGGCACCCCCACCGCGCGCATGGCCTGGTAGATGGTTTCACCGACACGTTGCAGGTAGTCGGCGGACTTGCCTTTGCGAAGATCGATGCGGGCTAGCGGCATGGCGGGGCTCCAGCGTGGATGGGCACGGCAATGGGCTGAGACTACGCCTGCCCGGGGCGATGGGACAGCGCAGGGGTGAAACCCTCTGCCTTCACCCGTGGCACATTCCCGCCCGCGCGCGCTGGGTGACGTGATTGACATGGTAGCGCCGCACAGGAGTCGTCATATGCACGGTCGGCATGGGCGGCGATATGCGCCATCAGTGATGGGCTGCACAGCGGGCGGGTGCCGCAGGGCACAGAACGGTGAACGCTTGGTGCGCCTGCACTCAGTTGAGAACTTTCCTTACAGACCACTGTGATTGTGCGATCCGATGATCTCCGGGCCTAGGCAGATGCCTAGGCCGGGATTGGCGTCTCGAAAAAGCAAACCGAACGGATAGGTTGCGCAGCAATGCGTAGCCGCAAGAATGCACCACCTGCCCTCAATGGCGGGCGGTGCGTGGGGATCACTCGATCCGCCGGGTGATTTTTCACTCCGTTGTGTTTGCCCCGGCACGCCAACCCGCACCGTCCGCCACCTTCACTCTGGAAGGTGGCTCCACGCCAGTGAGGGTTTCGCCGTGACCAACCGCACCGCCGTCCATCCCCGCCTGTTCGCCCTGATCGGCGACATCGCCGCCGACGTACCCGAGGACCTCGCACGCGAGATCGAGTGCGCCCTGCACGAACAGAATCTGCCCGTGCAGTCGCCTGCCTTCTTCACCTGCCTCAATGCCATCAACCATGCCGACGGTGATGACGGACAACCGTGCAGCAGCCTCACCCTTTGCGCCAGCAATCACGCCTCGCTACGCCGCTCGCTGTCCGGGCTCAGTGCATTGCTCGATCTGCTGCAGGCGGGCGATCGAGCGCGCGCCGAGGGTGGCCCGGACCAGCAGTTGGGGGCCTTCCACACTGATGGACTGATCGTGGCCGCGCGACAACTGGTACGCGAGGCGCATCACTGCCTCTCCGGCGGCGACGCCTGACCCGCCCGGATGCGCTCCCGCTACAATCGCGCAGGGAACGCAGGAGGCCGCAGTGGACGCCGAACACCTGGAGTACTTCAAGGCCGCACTGGAAGGCCGCGCAACCGTGGGTTGGAACGTATGGTTTGCCGCCAACCAGCACGCGCTGGCACAACAGCTGAGCCGTCCTGCACTGCTGCGCTTGAAGTTCAGCAAACTGGATGAAGCCGAACGCCTGCTCGCCGAGGCCGGCATCGTGCCCAGCAGTACAGCGGGCAAACGCTACGAGATGTACTGCGCCCAGTTCTCGGCGGACGTGGTGGATGCGAACGGTCGCCCACTGCCGGCCCTCTGGCGCGCGGCGCACGGCGGTGCCATCGGCCTGCTGGCCGAGGGTGAGCAGGAGGCCGGCCAGGCGAAGCTGCTCGCCGAGTTCCGCCGCGTCCGCAAGCGCGGGCTGCAGCAGGCCCACGAATGGTTGGCCGATCTGTGCTTTGAAGGCGAGATGGAACTGACCAGCGGCAATGCCGAGGTGGGCCGTAGTCTGTTGGCGGTGGTGGTGCAGGTCGGCAGCGGCCACGACCTGTTGGATGCTACGGCGATGATCGCGCGCGAACTGCTGGACGGGCACGGCTGAGTCGGTGCGCGCATTCGCGCTGATCCGGATGGATCGCAGGCAACAAAAAAGCCCCCATCGCTGGAGGCTTCTTTCGTTCTGCAACATGGTGGGCGGTACAGGGATCGAACCTGTGACCCTTGCCGTGTGAAGGCAATGCTCTACCGCTGAGCTAACCGCCCGGTGTGTTGCTGAGCCGCTCATTATAGGGGCTTTTCAGAGGCCGTCAACAGTTTTTCACATTCGTGTTCACGGGCGTTTCGAGGGCCGCCGCCGGGCATGGCCCGACGCTACCTCACATCGTATGGGTCGGCTTGTCCGAGCCGGTCAGGCCGGCCAGCAGAGTCTCGATCTTGTGGCGCACGCCCTCGCCTTCGGCACCGTCGGCCAGCTGAACGCCGATGCCAGCGGTGCGGTTGCCCTGCGCGCCGGCCGGGGTCACCCAGATCACCTTGCCGGCCACCGGCAGGCGCTCGCTGGAATCGGGCAGGGTCAGCAGCAGGAACACCTCGTCGCCCAGGAAGTAGCGCTTGGGCGTGGGCACGAAGATGCCGCCATTCTTCACGAACGGCATGTACGCGCTGTACAGCGCGGCTTTGTCCTTCACGGCCAGGGACAGGATGCCCTGGCGGGCGTTGCTGGCACTCATCGATTTCCCCTTGCGGCAGGCCGCTCGTTCACCTTGTTCCAGGCCAGCAGCAACTCGACCACCGCGAGGTCTGCACGCACCGTGGTGCGCAGCAGGTCGCGGGTGCGGTTGGCCGCATCGAACCAGGCTGCAAGCTTGTGCAATCGCTCCGGTGTGGTCAAGGCATCGGTGCTGGCCTGGGCCAGCGCCAGGTCGGCGGCAAAGCGCAGGCGCAGCGCCGCGTTGTCATCGCCGCACCACTTCTGCGCCAGCTCCACCGCGCCGGTCTTGCCGGCGGCCAGCTGCTCCAGCTCACGGCCAACTTCGCGGCGCAGGCTCAGGCCATCTTCGTGCAGCCAGTTGTCGGCCTGCCCGGGATGGCCGCGTGCCGCGTCCAGCGCTTCACGCGCCGACGCCTCGCTGTGCCCCTGCTGCTGCAGCCAGGCCAGTGCCTCGTGCTGCGGCGGCAGCTTGAATTCCAAGCGCTGGCAGCGGCTGCGGATGGTCTGCGGCAGGCGCGCCGGGTCGCTGCTGATCAGCCACAGGTAACGGCCGGGCTGCGGCTCTTCCAGGGTCTTCAGCAGTGCATTGGCGGCCGAGCGGTTGATCGCATCGGCCGGGTCGACGATCACCACCTGCGCGGCGCCGTATTGCGGGGTCAGCGCCAGCTTGTCGGTGATCTCGCGCACCTGCTCGATGACGATCTCGGTGCGCAGCTTGTCGCCGCTCTTGTTCGGAATGAAGCTGACCAGCTGCAGGTCCGGATGCGTACCCGCCGCGATCAGCTGGCGCGTGCGCGTGGCGTGGGCTGCATCGCCCTGCGCCAGCACATGGTCGGCCAGCGCCAGCGCGACCTCGCGCTTGCCCAGCCCGGCCGGACCGCAGATCAGCAGGCCATGACCGAGCCGACCGGCGTCGAGCGCGGCCACCGTCTGTTCGAACGCGCGCTGCTGCCAGGGTGAAAAGGTGCTCATGCGCCCTCCCCGTCCTGCAGCCAGCGCTCGACACGCGCAACCACGTCGGCGGCCACGCGCGCCTGCTCCTGGCCCGCATCAATCAACGCGAAGCGCTGCGGGTCCTGCTGTGCGCGGCTGCGGAACACTTCGCGCACGCGCTGGAAGAAATCGTCCTGCTCGCTCTCGATGCGATCCGGCCACAGGTCGCGACCGTTGGCGCGCGCACGGCCTACCGCCACGTCCACGTCAAGCAGCAGGGTCAGGCCGGGCAACAGGCCGACCGCGCGACGCTCCAGGTCGGCAATCCACTGCGGATCGAGGCCACGGCCACCGCCCTGGTAGGCGTAGCTGGAATCGGTGAAGCGATCGCTCAGCACGTAGGCGCCGCGCTGCAGTGCTGGCTGAATTACCTGGCGCACATGCTGAGCGCGTGCAGCGAACACCAGCAGCAACTCAGCTTCGGCGCTGAGCGGTTCGGCGGCGATCCCGGCATCGGGCTTCAGCACCAGGCCGCGGATGCGCTCGGCCAGTGGCGTGCCGCCCGGTTCACGGGTCAGCACCACCTCGTGGCCATGGCTGCGCAGGCAGTCACGGATGGCATTGATGGCGGTGGTCTTGCCCGCGCCCTCGCCGCCTTCCAGGCTGACGAAACGCGGGTGGCGAAGCAGCGCGGGACTCATTGCGCCGGGGTCTCCTGGGTACGTTGCTGGCGCAGCTGCTGCAGGTAGCGCGCCACGGCGGCGTTGTGCTGGTCCAGGCTGGGCGAGAACACGTGCGCGCCACTGCCATCGCCGACGGCGACGAAGTACAGCGCGTCGCCCGGTGCCGGCTGTGCGGCCGCCATAAGCGCATCACGGCTGGGCATGGCGATCGGGGTCGGGGTCAGGCCGGCACGGGTGTAGGTGTTGTAGGGCGTATCGGTGGTCAGGTCGCGGCGGCGGATGTTGCCGTCATACGCGGCGCCGATGCCGTAGATCACGGTCGGGTCGGTCTGCAGGCGCATGCCGATCTTCAGGCGGCGCATGAACACCCCGGCAATCTGCGGGCGCTCGCTGGCCAGCGCGGTTTCCTTCTCGATGATCGACGCCATCGTCAGCAGTTCGTAGGGCGTGTTGATCGGCAGGTCCGGCGCGCGGCTTTCCCAGGCCTCGTCCAGCGCCTTTTCCATTGCGGCATGGGCGCGCTTGAGCACGTCCAGATCGCTGTCGCCGCGCTGGTAGACGTAGGTCTCCGGCAGGAAGCGGCCTTCCGGATGCTGGCCACCGAAGCCGAGGCGCTGCATCAGCGCGGCGTCATCAAGAGTGTCGGTGGTGTGCAGCAGCGGTTCGGCACGCTTCAGTGCGGCACGCAGCTGGCGGATGTTCCAGCCCTCGACAATCGTGACGCGGTGCTGTAGCACCTTGCCGGCGCGCATGCGCAGCAGCAGCTCGCGCGGGGTCAGGTCGCCACTCAGCGCGTACTCGCCCACCTTCAGCTTGCCGGCGGCGTCGAGCTGGCGCGCCAGCAGCTGCCACTGGGTGTCCTGGCCCTCGTCCACGCCGGCGTCGCGCAGCTTGCGCAGCACGCTGTTCATGCCATCGCCACTGGCGATGACCACGCTCTCGGCGGACGGGGTGATCGGGGCATCGGCGAACCGGGTCTGCTGGTAGAAGAACCACGCGCCCGCGCCGGCCACGACGGCGCCCAGCACCACCACCAGCGTTACCACGAACAGACACCCGCGCTTGGCTCCCGCCATGGACTACCTCTGAACTCGATTCCGTCGTGCAGGATACCGTGCCGGTGGATTGGGGTCATGACCGGGTGGCAGATGCCCGCATCCGTGCCGACCAAGGTCGGCACCCACCAAAACCGGAATCGGTAGCGCCGGGCCATGCCCGGCGGGAGGCCCTGCCCTCAGCCCTGCTGGCCCAGCGCGCGCAGCAGGCCGCGGGCCTTGGCGCGGGTCTCGTCCAGTTCCTTGTCCGGGTCCGAATCCACCACGATGCCGGCGCCGGTACGGAAGCTCACCTCGTGGCCATCCACTTCGGCGGTGCGGATCAGGATGTTCAGGTCCAGGTCGCCATCGCGGTTCAGCCAGCCGAACGCACCGGTATAGGCACCGCGTGGCACCTGCTCCAGCTCGCTGATGATCTGCATGCAGCGCACCTTCGGGCAGCCGGTGATGGTGCCGCCCGGGAAGGTCGCGGCAATCACCTCGCCGGGCGTGACCTCCGGGCGCAGGTGGCCGCTGACGTTGCTGACGATGTGGTGCACGTGGGCGTAGCTCTCCACGGTCATCAGCTCATCGACCACCACGGTGCCGGGCAGGCAGATGCGGCCCAGGTCGTTGCGCTCCAGGTCGATCAGCATCACGTGCTCGGCACGCTCCTTGGGGTGCCCGACCAGCTCCTGGATGCGCGCGGCATCATCGTCGCCCGCGAAGCGGGGGCGTGTACCCGCGATCGGACGCGTCTGCGCATGGCCGGCATGTACCGACACCAGCCGCTCCGGCGAGGAGCTGACCACGTGGCGGCCATGCGCGCTGAACAGCCCGGCAAACGGTGCCGGGTTGGCGCGGCGCAGCTGCGCGTACAGCGCCTGCGGGCTGACCGGCGCGGCGAACTGCGCGCTCCAGCGCCGCGACAGGTTCACCTGGAATACGTCACCGGCACGCAGGTAATCGATCACCCGGCGCACACCATCGGTGAAGCGCTGCGGCGCGTCCTCGCCCACCGACTGCGGCGGCTGCCAGCCCTGCCCGGCCTCCGGCAGTGTCTGCGACGCCAGGGTCACCAGCGCCTCCAGCAAGGCCTGTTCGCCGGATTCGGCGATGACGAAGCTGGCGTCGTTCTGGTGGTCGTGCAGCACCGCAGCCGGGCAGCGCAGCGCCAGCGCGGTCGGGCGGCCATCGTCGCGCGCACGCGCTGTCAGCACCGGTTCGATCTGGCTGGCCACTTCGTAATCCAGCAGCAGCGCCCAGCCGCCGCGGAACGGCAGGCTGTGGCTGCCGTCGTGCGGCAGGCGTTCGTGCTGCCAGGCGCGATCCAGCGCCTGCAGGAACGTGCCGGGCTGCACGCCACCCTGGAGGTCGCGCACCTGGCCATCGGCGTCCAGCCGCAGGCCCTCGCCCTGCGCGGCCAGCAGCAGGCTCCAGCGGCCCTGGGCGGTGCCCGAGGCGGTGGATTCCATCAGCAGCGGGAAGCGCGCCGGGTCGTGCTGTTGCAGGGCAAGCAGGTCGATCGGATGCGGCAGCGGGTGGATCAGCGGTGCGTGGGTCATGATGGCCAGTTCAGGGGATCAGATGCACGGAAGCCGCCTTGCGGCGGCTCCATGGAACGCGAAGTCGAGCATGGCTCGACTCGACAACCCGGTCAGACGCGCTTGAAGACCAGCGTGCCGTTGGTGCCGCCGAAGCCGAAGCCATTGGACATCACCACGTCGACCTTGGCCTGGCGTGCTTCGTTGGGCACGTAGTCCAGGTCGCAGCCTTCGCCCGGCTGCTGCAGGTTGATGGTCGGCGGAATGACGTTGTCCTGCAGCGCCATCACCGAGAAGATCGCTTCCACGCCACCGGCCGCGCCCAGCAGGTGGCCGGTCATCGACTTGGTGGAGCTGACCATCATCTTGTAGGCGTGGTCGCCGAAGGCGGTCTTCATCGCCATCGTCTCGCCCAGGTCGCCCAGCGGCGTGGAGGTGCCGTGCGCGTTGAGGTAACCCACCTGCTCCGGGCTCACGCCAGCGTCCTTCATCGCCATGACCATGCAGCGCGCGGCACCTTCGCCATTCTCGCTCGGCGCGGTCATGTGGTAAGCGTCGGAACTGGCGCCGAAGCCGGCCAACTCACAGTAGATCTTCGCGCCACGGGCCTTCGCGTGCTCGTACTCTTCCAGAATCAGGATGCCGGCGCCGTCGCCCAGCACGAAGCCGTCACGGTCCTTGTCCCACGGGCGCGAGGCCTGTTCCGGGGCGTCGTTGCGGGTGCTCATGGCCTTCATCGCGCAGAAGCCGCCCAGCGCGGTCGGCGACGAGCCACGCTCGGCACCACCCACCACCATCACGTCGGCATCGCCGTACTGGATCATGCGCATCGCGGTACCGATCGAATGGTTCGAGGTCGCGCACGCCGACACCGCCGAGAACGACGGGCCCTTCAGGCCGGTGATGATGCTCAGCTGGCCCGGCAGCATGTTGATGATGGTCTTGGGCACGTAGAAGGGCGAGATCTTCTTGCCCTCGTGGAACTCGATGGTCTGCTCTTCGATGCCGAGCAGGCCGCCGATGCCGGCGCCGACGATGGCGCCGATGCGCTCGGCATTGGCGTCGGTGATCTCCAGGCCCGAGTCATGCAGGGCCATGAACGAGGCACCGAGGCCGTAATGGATGAACGGGTCCATCTTCTTGGCATCCTTGCCACTGACCCGGAACTTGCCGAACAGTTCATTGTCGGCGGTGATGTCGAATCCCTTGACCTCACCTGCAATCTTGGTGGTGAACCGATCCACGTAGGCATCAGCAACGTTGGTCAGCGGACCGATGCCCGAACGACCGTGGGTGATGCCTTCCCAGCTGCTGGCCAGATCATTGCCCAACGGCGAGACGATACCCAGGCCGGTTACGACGACGCGACGCTTCATTGCTGTTTCTCCTGACCCGGATGGTTTCAACGGGCAACTCGGTTTGCTTCGATGTGATGCTCAAACACACGGGGCCGCAACAGCGGCCCCATGGGGTGCGGTGCGCGGCGAGGATCAACCCGCACGCGCACTGCCGTCTGACATCAGGCCTTGACGTGGGCCTTGACGTAGTCGATGGCGGCCTGCACGGTGCTGATCTTCTCGGCTTCTTCGTCCGGGATCTCGCACTCGAATTCTTCTTCCAGGGCCATCACCAGCTCGACGGTGTCCAGCGAGTCAGCGCCCAGGTCATCGACGAACGATGCGCTGTTGGTGACTTCTTCTTCCTTGACGCCAAGCTGTTCGACGACGATTTTCTTGACGCGTTCTTCGATGGTGCTCATGGGATCTCGCTCCAGATGGAGTTGTGGTTCAAAAGTGGTCGCCATCAAGGGCGATGGCCGTGGGATAGTGTAGTGGAAACCGGCGCGGCCTTGCATCGCAGCAAAAAACCCAGCAGATCAACCACTTGCGGCGCAATCCCTGCGCCCCTTGCTTACGGCATGTACATGCCGCCGTTCACATGGAGGGTTTCACCGGTGATGTAACCGGCAGCCGGGCTGGCCAGGAACGCCACCGCATGGGCGATGTCGTCCGGCGAACCCAGGCGTTCGAGGGCGATGTCGTTGATCAGCGCGGTACGCGCTTCTTCCGGCAACGCCTTGGTCATGTCGGTGTCGATGAAGCCAGGTGCGACAACATTGACGGTGACACCGCGCGAACCGATTTCCTTGGCCAGCGACTTGCTGAAGCCGATGATGCCGGCCTTGGCGGCCGCGTAGTTGGCCTGGCCGGCATTGCCGGTCACGCCCACCACCGATGCGATGTTGATGATGCGGCCCTTGCGTGCCTTCATCATGCCGCGCATGACCGCCTTGCTGGTCCGGAACACGCTGGTCAGGTTGGTGTCGATGATCGACGCCCAGTCCTCGTCCTTCATGCGCATCAGCAGGTTGTCGCGGGTGATGCCGGCGTTGTTGACCAGGATCGAGATCGGGCCGAACTCCTTGGCGATGCCGTCCAGCACGCTGTCCAGCGCGGCAGCGTCGGTGACGTTCAGTGCACGGCCGTGGCCGCCGTGGGCGGCCAGGCGCTCACCGATCGCGGCAGCGCCGGATTCGGTGGTGGCGGTGCCGATGACGGTGGCGCCCTGGGCGGCCAGCAGATCGGCGATGGCGGCACCAATGCCACGGCTGGCGCCGGTGACCAGTGCGATTTCACCCTGCAGGGGCTTGCTCATGATGTTTTCCTCAGGCTGGGGCGGCCGCCGTACCCGTACCGCGTGCAGCGGCCACCGGTACGGTCGGCAGGAACAGGGGGAGTCAGGCCGACCATGCCTCGCGGGCGGCTTCGAAGTCGCCCGGGGTGGCCAGTGAACGGCCGTCGATGGCCTTGTCGATGCGCTTGACCAGGCCGGTCAGCACCTTGCCCGGGCCGCACTCGGCGATCCGGGTGATGCCGCGGCCGGCCAGCGCCTGCACGCACCCGGTCCACTGCACCGGCTGGTACAGCTGCTGGACCAGCGCGGTACGGATCGCGTCGATACCGTCATGCACCTGGGCATCCACGTTCTGCACCACCGGCAGCTGCGGCGCCTGCCAGGACAGGCCAGCCATCACTTCGGCCAGGCGGTTGGCGGCTTCACGCATCAGCGGGGTATGCGAGGGCACGCTCACGGCCAGCTTGACCGCCTTGCGCACGCCCTTCTCGGCCAGCAGCGCCAGCGCGCGGTCAACCGCATCTGCGTCGCCGCCGATCACGATCTGGCCCGGCGAATTGAAGTTGGCCGGCACCACCACCTGGCTGCCCGCGGCTTCGGCGCAGACGTCCAGCACCAGCTGGTCTTCAGCGCCGAGCACGGCGGCCATGGCGCCGACACCGGCCGGTGCGGCTTCCTGCATCAGCTGGCCGCGCAGGCGCACCAGGTGCGCACCGTCATGCAGGCTCAGCGCGCCCGCGGCGACCAGGGCGGTGTATTCGCCCAGGCTGTGGCCGGCCAGCACCGACGGGCGCGGACCGCCCACGGCGTTCCAGGCGCGCCACACGCCGATGCTTGCAGCCAACAGGGCCGGCTGGGTGTATTCGGTACGGTTGAGCATTTCCTCCGGGCCACCCTGGGACAGCGCCCACAGGTCGACGCCGGCACCATCGGATGCCTCGGTGAAGGCTTCACGCACCTGCGGGTGCAGTTCGGCCAGCTCGGCCACCATGCCCACAGACTGCGAGCCCTGGCCGGGGAAGACAAAAGCGAGGGTGGATACGGTCACGCGGTCATCCGCTTGTTGCAATCGAAGCGGGCCATGATAAGGGGGAATCCGCTGTGTCGTCTGTACGTGCGCGTATGCAGGCGTATGGAGCAATGACGGGCAGGCGCGACGGGGTCGGATCCCTTTTCCTGCGGAAAAGCGATCCGACCCCGATCAGGCATCAGCAGAACAGCTGCAGCACGTCCAGGTCGCCGTCGGCGAGGAAATCCACGCACAGGCCCACCAGCATCAGCACGCCGGCGGTACTGGCACCGTGGGTGATGAAGATCGAATGCGCCAGCGTGCGCGCTGAACGGCCCAGCTTCATGCACACCCTGGCCAGGCTGCGCAGGCGGCCACTGACGGCGTGCACGTGCTCACGCACCGGCGCCTGGGCATCGCCCATCGCTTCGGCCATCATCGCCTGCAGGTGCTCGGGGCGATCGGCGTAGTACTTGGCCACGCCATAGCCGAACATCAGCCAGTCGCGGGCCTGCGCTTCGGACAGATCCATCACTTCCAGCGGATCTTCCTCGAAATCGATGAAGCCCACCTTGCGCCCGTCCCAGGTGAGGTTGCGCGGCAACGGCTGGCCGAAATAGGCGCCGCGCGCGTGCGCTTCGGCGATGGCCTGCATCGCCGCCATCACCAGCCGGTCGCGGCCGGCCTCGTCGGCCTGGCGCAGGCAGGTATTGAACGAGCTGCCGTTGTCGCCGATCACCAGCGCGGCGTGCCCGCTGCCCAGTACATCGGGCACGTTCACGCCCTGCGCCTGCAGTTCACCCAGGCGACGGGCTTCGGTTTCGCGTGCGGCATCGCCGCCGCGATGCGGTGGCGGCCGCAGCGCATCGAGATGGAAACGGCGGGCAACAAAATTGAGCAGGCCCAGGGCCACTGCGCGGCTTCCCTTGCCGTACTGCTTCAGCCAGGCGCGCTGCCCTTCGATGACGATGGGCTCAACCATGACGGGTACTCCTATAAACGCGTTACGGCCCCAGAGGGGCCGTAACGACAAAGCTTCACATTGTCGTAACTTGCACTATCAATAGCGCAGCAGGGCCGAACCCCACGTGAAGCCGCCACCGAAGGCTTCCAGCAGCAGCAGCTGGCCGCGCTCGACCTTGCCCGAACGCACGGCCGCATCCAGCGCCAGCGGTACCGAGCCGGACGAGGTATTGCCATGCTTGTCGACGGTGACCACCACCTGGTCCATCGACATGTCCAGGCGCTTGGCGGTGGCTTCGATGATGCGCAGGTTGGCCTGGTGCGGAATCAGCCAGTCCAGGTCGGACTTGTCCAGGCCGTTGGCGGCCAGGGTCTCGTCCACGACGGAGTCCAGCGCCTTGACGGCGTACTTGAACACGTCGTTGCCCTTCATGTTGATGGTGCCGCCCCCATTGGCGCCGTCCTTGAAGCCGGTCGAGACACCGACCGGATTCCACAGCAGTTCCTTCTTGCTGCCATCGGCATGCAGGTGGGTGCTGAGGATGCCGGTCTCTTCGTCGGCCTTGAGCACGACGGCGCCGGCGCCATCGCCGAACAGCACGCAGGTGGTGCGATCGTTCCAGTCAACCATGCGGGTCAGCGTTTCGGTGCCGATCACCAGCACATGCTTGCAGTCGCCGGAACGGATGAACTTGTCGGCCACGCCCAACGCGAACACGAAGCCCGAGCAGGCCGCATTGACGTCGAAGGCAGGGCACCCCGCAACACCGAGCTTGGCCTGGATCAGGCACGCGGTGGACGGGAAAATAAGGTCAGGCGTGGTCGTACCGACCACGATCATGTCGAGCTGCGAGGCATCGATGCCTGCGGCTTCAAGCGCACGCAGGGCGGCGTTGTAGCCAAGGTCGCTGGTGGTTTCGCCTTCGGCCGCGATGTGCCGTTCACGAATTCCGGTACGCGACTGGATCCACTCATCCGAGGTTTCGACCATTTTTTCCAGGTCGGCGTTGGTCAGGACTTTTTCCGGCAAATAGCTACCGGTGCCCGCGATCCTCGAGTAGATCCGCTTGCTCATCATGTTTCCTGTTGCGCGGGCCGCCGATCACCGGCACGCCCGGGAAAGAAGGCAAAGGCCGCTGCCCGGAGGCAGCGGCCTTCCCGGCACATCAATCTTCTTCGACGGCCGAGGTCTTGGTCTGGATGACCTTCTTGCCGCGGTAGAAACCATCGGCAGTGATGTGGTGACGCAGATGCACTTCGCCGGTGGTCGGGTCGGTCGACAGCTGCTTGGCGCTCAGGGCGTCATGCGAACGGCGCTGGCCGCGGCGGGACGGGGTAACACGGGATTTCTGGACAGCCATGGGATTGCTCCAAACTCGGTTCGTTTTGCTTCGTCGTTTCGTCGCACAGGACGCCAGCGCCCAGCACACTTTTCGCTTTCGCCGCAGCCGCCGACGACAACCGGCTGCTATTGTTTCTTCAATGCCGCCAACGCCGCAAACGGGTTGGCCTTCTTTGTTTCTTCTTCGCTCGGCGCCCAGTCCTTGTCGACTGCTTCACCGTCGGGCGACAGCGGCACCACAGGCACCGCCAGCACCAACTCGTCCTCGACCAGGTCCAGCGGACGCAGCTGGCCATCTTCCGGCACCAGCAACGCCTCGTATTCCTCCGGCAGGGACGATTCCTCGTCCTCGTCGCGGATCAGGCCAAGCCTCTGGGTCACCTTCACCGGCAACAGGAATCGCTGCATGCTGCGCTGACAGGTCAGCGGCAACGCGGTGTCGATGGTCAGTTCCACATAGGATACCCGCAAGACGTCGTCGCGACCGAATTCAAGCGAGTAGACACACTCGCCGTCGGTATCTGCGACCAACCCCTGCAGGCGGGTCAATTCAGCCAGGGAGACCTGACCGTCGAAGCGCCTTCGCGCTACAACCATCCGCCAGGCATCCAGCGTTTCGGGCACGTTCGCGGACATAAGCCGCTGAATACTAAGGATCGGGACCGCGGCTGTCAAATGCCCGCCATACAGGACTTGCTGCTGGCGTTGCCGGCGGGCCAGACTGCCGCACCCTGCCCTGGTATTCTCGCATGTCACTGGTCCTGGCCTCCACCTCGCGTTACCGCCGTGAACTGCTGCAACGGCTGGGCCTGCCGTTCGACTGCGCGCGCCCGGAGGTGGATGAAACGCCGTTGAACGGCGAGGCCCCGCTCGCCCTGGCCACGCGCCTGGCCGCCACCAAGGCCGCCGAGGTGGCGGTGCGCTACCCGGGCGCCTGGGTGATCGGCTCGGACCAGGTGGCAGACCTGAACGGCCAGCCGCTGGGCAAGCCAGGCACGATCGAGGCCGCCCGTGCCCAGCTGGCGACGATGGCCGGGCAGACCGTGCGCTTCCACACCGCCGTCTGTCTCAGTCGCAATGGAGATTCATTCACGGCCATCGACCTGACCGAAGTGCGTTTCCGCCCACTGGAACAGGGTGAGATCGCCCGCTATGTGGATGCCGAACTGCCGCTGGACTGCGCCGGCAGCTTCAAATGCGAGGGCCTGGGCATCAGCCTGTTCGAGGCGATCGACAACCGCGACCCCACCGCGCTGATCGGCCTGCCGTTGATCGCCGTGTGCGGCTTGCTGCGCAAAGCAGGTTTCCCGGTGCCCTGAACTGTAGAGCCGAGCCCATGCTCGGCTGCTCTTTTCGAGGCTGCCTGCCATCTGAATCGGAAGCAGCCGGGCATCGGCTCGGCTCTACAGGACCAGAGGACCTCAACGAACCTCGAACGGCTGCTCCTGCCACGCCTCCACGCTGCCATCGCGGCCGTGCAGGCGCAGGCCCAGCCAATGCCGTCCCGGCGCCAGCGTGCCCGTATCCAAAGACGCATCGAAGCCCACTGCCGGATGCTGCGGGTCGGTGCTGCCCGGCCAGGCCTGGCGCACGTCGAAGGCGCGCCCGTAGCGCGCATCACCGATCGAGCGGCCATCGACCAGCACTTCCACCCGCGCCAGGCCGGCACCGTCCTTGAATGCCCAGCCCTTGATGGCGAGCGTGCCGGACACCGTCTCGCCATTGGCGGGCGCGTCCAGCCAGGCCATCGCCGGGGTCACGCATGCGCCGGGTGCGCGCTGCGCCGGCAACCGGAACAGCAGGAAACGCTGGAAGCCATGATCGCTGCTGACCACGCGCGGTGCCGGCAACGGCCCCACCTGCTCGCAGATGGCGTGATAGCGCTCGAGCAGATCGCGATAGCGCTGATCACTGGGTGACAGCACCAGCAGCATCGGCACCGATCGCTCGCCCTCATGCAGCAGGCCCCACTGCGCCAGCTGCGCGGTGCGGCCATGCTTGTCGTTGAGCGGGTGCGGCAGTACCTCGATGTCCCCGTTGCCAAGCTGGAAGCCCAGCTCGGCCCCTACCTTGAAGTTCCCGGCCAGCACCCGCGTGCCTGGCGGCATCTGCTGCAGCTCTTCGCGCACGGCCACTGCCAACGGCTGCCAGCCTGCGAAATTGCGCGGGTAGTACTTGCTGCCCGCCAACTGCTCGCGCAGCGCAGGCGTGGATGCCATCAGGTAATAGCCGAACGCCAGCACCATGCCTGCGCCCGCCAGCCACCAGCCGGTGCGCCGCAACCAGCGCGGCCAGCCGTTGAGCACCACCGGCACCGCCACCAGCAGGGCCAGGTAGCCCGGCAGCGGCCAGTGGAAACTGATGCGCTCGACGTCGGTGAAGAAGCCCAGCAGGAAGATGCCCAGCGTGGATACGCCTCCCACCAGCCCGAAGTAGCGCCACTGCACGCGCGCGCCACCGCCGCTGCGGGTACCGGCCAGCGCCACCTTCCACATCGCCATGCACAGGATCGGGGTGACCAGCATCGGCTGGATCACCAGGAACCACAGCCCCCCCCACTCGAAGGCCCACGGATGGCGCTCAACCACCTGGAACTTCAGGCCGGCATCGTGGTTGTCTGCGTTCCATGCCAGCAACGGCAGCCATGCCAGCACGCCCACCGCCAGTGCCACCCACACGCGTGGATCACCCAGCATGCGCCGCCCCTGCGGCAACGCCAGCAGCGCGATGAAGCCAACACCGATGACACCAATGAAGCGGTAGTGGCTGAGCGCACCGATTGCCAGGCCCAACGCCAGCTTCATCGCTGACGATGCGTCGACGTTGTGCAGCAGTCGCGCGCCGGCGTGCAGGCAGATCGCCGCCGCCAGTGCCATCGGCACATCCGGCACGGCCAGCAGGCCCAGCGTGGCCGACAACGGCATCAACAGCGTCAGGCTGCCCGCCTGCCAGCCGGCCACGTTGCCGAACCAGCGCGTGGCCGTGCGCACCACCAGCAACGGCAGCACTGCACCGATGGCCAGGAACGGCAGGCGCAGGGCGAGCACGTGGTGGCCGCCGATCTCCACGCCCAGGCGCGCCAGCCATGCGGTCAGCCCGGGCAGATCGGAATAGGCAGCGGCCAGATGCTGGCCCTCCTGCCAATAGAACGCTTCGTCGACGAACAGCGGCAAGCGCGCAGCCACCACCAGCTTGGCCGCTGTGACCAGCGTCCACAACCAGAGAAATATCGTTCGCGCGCGCTGTTCGCCTTGCATTGCTCTATGGATAATCGAATGGATTCCAGATCTGAGACGATCATGCCAGCCTCGTCCCCCAATCCCAGCATGCTAACCGATCAACTGCGCCAGGCCCTGCGGGAGGCACAGGATCAGGTGAACGCACTGGTGCTGGGCAAGGTGCCGGAAGTCAGGCTGGCTTTCGTCGCCCTGCTTTCCGGCGGCCACCTGCTGATCGAGGACCTGCCCGGCCTGGGCAAGACAACACTGGCGCACGCGCTTGCCAGCAGCCTGGGCCTCGGCTTCCAGCGCGTGCAGTTCACCTCGGACCTGCTGCCTGCCGATGTGCTCGGTGTATCGGTATACGAAGCGGGCAGCCGCCAGTTCCAGTTCCATCCCGGCCCGGTGTTCACGCACGTGCTGCTGGCCGACGAGATCAACCGTGCACCGCCGCGCACGCAGAGCGCGCTGCTGGAGGCCATGGCCGAACAGCAGGTGACTCTGGATGGACACACCCATCCCCTGCCCGATCCGTTCTTCGTGATCGCCACGCAGAACCCGGTGGATCTGTCAGGCACCTTCCCGCTGCCGGATTCGCAGCTGGACCGCTTCCTGCTGCGCCTGGCGATGGGCTACCCCAGCGCGCAGGCAGAGCGCGAACTGCTGCGCGGCACCGATCGCCGCGACCTGATCGCACGCGCCGTACCGAAGCTGGATGAAGCCCAGGTGCGCGCAGTGCGCGAAGCCGTGAGCCAGGTGCACGCCAGCGACGCACTGATCGACTACGTGCAGGCGCTGCTGACCCGCAGCCGCCAGCACGCCGGCGTTCGCGTGGGCCTGTCGCCGCGTGCCGGGCTGGCGCTGCTGCGGGCTGCGAAAGCACATGCCCTGCTGCTGGGTCGCGGGCACGTCGTGCCCGAGGACGTGCAGACGCTGTTCGTCGCAGTGGCCGGTCACCGGCTGGTGGCGGAAGCCGAATCCAGCTCGGGACCGGCACTGGCGCGCGCGATCCTGCAGACCGTCGCGGTGGACTGAAGGTGGCCACACGCTGGGCACGACTGCAGCTGCTGGCCCGCCCGCGCCGGCCGGAAGCGCTGCCGCAACGCCTGGATCGCCATCGCATCTACGTGCTGCCTACCCGCTTCGGCCTGTTCGTTGCCACGGTGCTGGCAGCGATGCTGCTGGGCGCATTGAACTACAACAACAACCCGGCGCTGTTGTTGGCCCTGCTGCTGGCGGCAGCAGCGATCGCCAGCGCCATCGCCGCGCACCTGCAGCTGTCCGGCGTGCAGATCGATGCGATCTCCGCCGAGCCGGTTCCCGCCGGGCAGCCACTGCAGCTGCGCGTGGACCTGTCGCTGCGCGATCCCCGCGCACGTCATGGCCTGCACCTGCAACTGGGCGACAGCGAAGCCTGGACCTCGCTGCCTGCCCACGGCCGGGGCGAAGTGGAACTGCCGGTCCCCAGCGAGCGCCGTGGTTGGCTGGAGCTGCCACGCATCCGCCTGTCCACCACGCAACCGCTGGGGCTGGTGCGGGCGTGGTCATGGGTGTGGCCGGAACAGCCGCTGCTGGTCTATCCGCTGCCCGAAGCACTGGCCCCTGCACTGCCCGAGAGCGGCAGCGATCCACTGCACACCCGCGCCCATGCCAGCGGCGAAGAGCTGCACCAGCTGCGTCCATACCGCGCGGGTGATGCACCGCGCAGCATTTCCTGGAAGCACTCGGCGCGCCGCGACAGCCTGCTGGTACGCGAGTACGAGAAGCCGATCGGCATCGACGTCATCCTGGACTGGCGCACGCTGACGGCACTGGGCCAGGAAGCGCGCATCGCGCGGCTGGCGCGCTGGGTGGACATGGCCGAGCGCGAAGGCCGCCGCTATACCCTGCTGCTGCCGGGCCACCCTCCCTTCGGGCCCGGCCAGGGCGCCAGCCACCACCACCTGTGCCTGCGCGCACTGGCGTTGATGCCGCATGGTTGAGATCGCCCCCCTGCTCGACCGCAACGCACGCAACTGGACACTGGCCAGTGCGGCACTGGCGCTGTTGCCGTTGCTGCTGCAGCTGGCGCCACTGCTGGCGGGCGTGATCGCCGTCGCAGCCATCGTGACTGCCACCCTGTCGTGGCGAAAGGCACTGCCGATGCCGGTGCGCCTGCTGCTGGTGCTGGCCATGCTCGCCGCGATCGTGTGGCAGATGGGGATGGTGCGCCCCGGCCGGGATACCGGCTGTGCGCTGCTGGCGGCAATGCTGGCGATCAAGTCCAGCGAGCTGCGCACCCTGCGTGATGCGCGCAGCCTGCTCGGGTTCGCGCTGTTCTCGCCGTTTGCGGCATTCCTGCTCGACCAGGGGCCGCTGACCACGGCATTGGCTGCACTGGCCGGGGTCAGCGCGCTGGTTGCCCTGCAGCGTCTGGCGCATGAGGAAGGCCATGCCGGCCGCCTGCCGCTGCGTGGCCAGCTGCGCGGGGTCGGCCGCCTGCTGGTGATCGGCCTGCCGCTGGCGCTGGCCAGCTTCTGGCTGTTCCCGCGCCTTGCAACGCCACTGTGGGGTGTTCCCGAACGTGCCGTCGGCACCCCGGGGCTGTCCGACAGCATGGAGCCCGGCCAATGGCTGGACCTGATGGCCGATGACACCCCGGCGCTGCGCGTGCAGTTCTTCGGCGCCGTGCCCGAGCCGGCGCAGCGCTACTGGCGCGGCCCGGTACTGACCGCTTTCGATGGCCGACGCTGGACGCGCGACCGGGCCAGCGCACGGCGGCCCGCGGCAGTGGTTGATACCGATGCACAGGGCTGGGACTACCAGATCGATTACGAGCCGACCGACCGCCGCCAGCTGGTGGCGCTGGACCTGCCAAGCCGCGCGCCTGCGGGCAGCATGCTGGATGCGGACATGAGCCTGAGCAGCGATCGCTCGCTGGCATCGCTGAGCCGCTGGCGACTGCATTCGGCACCACCGCAACGCTTCGACAGCACGCTGTCGCCCTACCTGCGACGCGCGACGCTGCAGCTGCCCGCCGGCTTCAATCCACGCACAGCCACCCTGGCCCGGCAATGGCGGCAGGACGCCGGCAGCGATGACGAGGCCATCGTCCGCCGCGCGCTGCAGTGGATCACCACCGATTTTTCCTACACGCTGGAAACGCCCCCGGCCGGGCGTGATCCGGTCGACGAGTTCCTGTTCGGCTACAAGGCCGGCTTCTGTGAACACTTCAGCGCCGCCTTCGTGGTGCTGATGCGCAATGCCGGCATTCCGGCACGCGTGGTCACCGGCTTTGCCGGCGGCACCCGCAACCGTCTGGGCGACTACTGGATCGTGCGGCGGATGGACGCCCACGCCTGGGCCGAAGTGTGGTTGCCGGAGCGTGGCTGGGTGCGCGTCGACCCCACCGCTGCCGTGGCACCGGAACGCATCCTGGACACCCTCGACGAGCGCCTGCAGGCCGCTACCGACAGCCCATTGCAGCAGCGCTGGCTGCAGCTGGGACAGATGGGCGACTGGCTGCGCCGCGGCTGGAATGATCTGGTGCTGTCCTTCGACGCGCGCCGCCAGCAGCAACTGCTCAAGCCGTTCGGGCTGGACGACCTCGGGCCCGGGCAGCTGATCACCGGCTTCACGATCACTGCGGTGCTGGCATTGGCGTGGATGGCCTGGCTGCTGGCCCGTGGCGAGCGCGAACGCGATCCGCTGCTGCGCGCCTGGCATGGGCTGGGCCGGCGCTACGGCCGCCTCGGGTTGGCCCGGCACCCCCATGAAACCGCGCAGGACTGGGCGCGGCGGGTGCACGCCCAGCGCCCCGATCCTGCCCTGCTCGCGCTCAGCCAGCGTTTCGCCGACGCGCGTTACGCTGGAACTTGCACCGACCTCGCTTCATTATTGCGGGACCTGCGCAGGCATCGCCCGACTTCCGGAGCCTCCCCATGAACACCAAGTTCCTTCTCACCGCTGTGGCCACGCTGGCCCTGTCGGCCTGCGCCACGGCCCCCAAGCCGCTGCAGGGACAGTTCAGCCTGGTCTCCCCGCGCGACTCGGTCGCCACCCAGCAGGTCGGCACGCCGGTCCGTTGGGGCGGTCGCATCATCGAAACCAAGCCCGGCCAGGGCGAGACCTGCTTCCAGATGATCTCGCGCCCGCTCAACGCCAGTGGCCGACCGAACACCACCTCGTCCGACGCCAGCGACGGCCGCTTCATCGCCTGCCGCGCCGGTTTCTACGACCCGGCCGTGTTTGAAGCCGGCCGTGACGTGACCTTCATCGGCAAGATCGACGGCTACCAGAACACCCGCATCGGGGACTACGACTACCGCCTGCCGAAGCTGTCGGCCGATGTGATCTACCTCTGGCCGGAACAGCGCCAGGTCGACGTCGTGCCCTACCCCTATGGCCCGTGGGGCCCTGGCCCGTATGGGCCGTACTGGGGTGGTTACGGCCGCTGGGGCTGGTGGTGATCAGTGCCCGCAACGCATGATGGAAAAGGCCGCCCCCGGGCGGCCTTTTTCGTCCCTGCAGGGCGTGGCTGGGGGCTTCAACGCCCCGGCGTACCGAAATGCCCCAGCTGCGCACCGGCCAGCAGGTGCATGTGGATGTGGAACACGGTCTGCCCGGCATGCTCGCGGCAGTTCATCACGATGCGGTAGCCGTCCTGCGCGAACCCCTCGCGACGCGCGTACTCGGCTGCAGCCAACGCCAGCTTGCCGATCAGGTGCGCCTGCGACGGCTGCAGGTCGTCCAGGGTCGGGATGATCTCGTTCTTCGGAATGAACAGCACGTGCACCGGCGCCTGCGGTGCGATGTCCTTGAAGCCCAGCACCTCGTCATCCTCGTAGACGATGGTGGCCGGGATCTCGCGACGGATGATCTTGCTGAAGAGGGTTTCGTTGCTCATGGTCGGCCTCGGCGGGAATGTCTCCCGCATTGTAGGCCGCGCGCGCCGGGCCATGCCCAGCCTTCGCTCAATCGCGGAATTCGCTGCGCGTCCCGAACGCGTGTGACAGCGTGCCGCGGTCAACGTATTCCAGCTCACCGCCCAGGGGCAGCCCCTGCGCCAGGCGGCTCGGCTGCACCTTGCGCGCACGCGCAAGCTGCGCGAGGTAATGCGCGGTGGCCTCGCCTTCAACGGTGGCACTGGTGGCGATGATCAGCTCCTGCACCTCGCCTTCGGCCAGGCGCTGCTCCAGCTGCTCCAGGCCCAGTTCGCGCGGGCCGACGCCATCGAGCGGTGACAGGCGCCCCTGCAGCACGAAGTAGACACCGCGGAAACCCGTCGCGTTCTCGATCGCGAGACGATCGGCCGGCGATTCAACCACGCACAGCTGGCTGCGTTCGCGGCTGCCGTTGGCGCAGGTCGGGCACAGCTCGGACTCACTGAAATCACGGCACTGCGCACAGTGGCCAATGCGTTCCACCGCCAGCGCCAGCGTCTCGGCCAAGCGCTGGCCACCTTCGCGCTCACGCTCGAGCAGGTGGTAGGCCATGCGCTGCGCGGTCTTCTGGCCCACGCCAGGCAGCACCCGCAACGCATCGATCAATTGTTCAAGCAGGGGTGCGGACACGGCGGCATGCTTTCATGGCGTCGAGCACGCTCGACGGCTACAGGTTCCGTGGCACCCGCCTGCGCAGGTGCCACTCTGGAAATCAGAACGGCAGCTTCATGCCCGGCGGCAGCTGCATGCCGGCGGTGGCCGAACCCATCTTCGACTTCGACTCGGCATCGATCTTGTTCGACGCATCGTTGAAGGCCGCGGCGATCAGGTCTTCCAGCATCTCCGGGTCGCTGGCCAGCGACGGGTCGATGCGCACCTTGCGGCATTCCTTGGCACCGGTCAGGGTCACGCTGACCATGCCGCCACCGGCGCTGCCGGTCACTTCGATCCTGGCGATTTCTTCCTGGGCCTTCTGCAGGTTTTCCTGCATCTTCTGGGCCTGCTGCATCAGTTGGGCGATGTTTCCGCGCATGGTGTCTTACTCGTCAAAAGAACGGATGGAATCGGAAACAACCCGGGCGCCGTGCTGCTGGATCAGCACCTGCACTTCCGGGTCGTCCATGAAAACGGCCTCTGCTTCCTGCTGCCGTTCGCCACGCTGGCGGTCGGCACGCTGGTGCAGGGTCTCGGCCGGAACGTGTTCGGTTTCCACGGTCTCGACCACGATCTTCGGCGCCTGGCCCAGGGCCTTCTCCAGCATCTCGCCCAGGGCGGCCAGCGCGCGCTCCGAGCGCAGGTATTCAAATCCGGGCGAAAGGCCCAGTTTCAAGGTCCCGTGCTGGCAACTGATGAAGGCGGCGTTGGCGGCCAGCTGGCGCGACGGGCCGCTGAGGCCGCTGTTGGCGACCAGATCCAGCCAGTCCTCGGCCGTGGCCAGCTCGCTGACCCCGTCCTGCGAGGCGGTATCACGCGCCGGGACCGGTTCGGCCGGTGCAATGGCGATGCCATCGGCGCGGAACGGACGTTCCATCCCGGCAGGCTGGGCTTCAACAGGCACCGCAGCCGGAACCGGCGGCGCCTGCCAGGGCGCCACGGCGGCCTCCGGGCCAGCCCTCTCGGCCGCCAATGCCTCGTCACGGGCCTCGGCCTCGTCGGTGGTCCACGGCGGCAGGTCGTCGCCCGCTCCCGCATCCGCGGCCGGCGTCAGCACCTCCGCCTCGGCTTTCACCGGCGGTGGTGACACGGGTTCTTCCACCGGCACCGGCTCAGGTTCCGGCGTCGGGTCCGGTTCGGGTAGCGGTGCCGGCTCAGGTTCGGGGTCAGGTTCGCGCGGCGCGGCCTGTGCCGGAGCAGCCACCTGCGCCACCGGGGCCGGGCCGGCCGAAGCGGCAGCGGCAGCGGCCGGCGTCATTTCATGGATACCCGCACCGCTGCCACCACCGGCGACGTTGCCGCCTGCGGCACCTTCAACCGACTTCGGCACCGGCGGTACCGCGGCGGCCGGACGGAACGCCAGCATGCGAAGTACGGCCATTTCAAAGCCCGCGCGCGGGCTTGGCGCCAGCGGCAGGTCGCGGCGGCCGTTCAAGGCCATCTGGTACCACAGCTGCACCACTTCCGGGCGCAGGCGCTCGGCGAACGCGGTGGCGTCCAGGCCTTCGGCAACGGCCGCACCCGGCACCAGCTGCTGCACCTGGATGCGGTGCAGGCCTTCGGCCAGCGCTTCCAGCACGCCACTCCAGTCCGGCGAGAATTCGGCCAGCGCGGCCACCACCTGCAGCAGGCGCGGGCCATCGCCGTCGGCCAGCGCATCCAGCATCGCTGCCACCTGGGTGCGATCGACGGTGCCCAGCATGGTGCGCACCACATCTTCGCGCAGCGCACCGCCGGCATAGGCGATCGCCTGGTCCAGCAGCGACAGGCCGTCACGCAGGCTGCCGTCAGCGGCCTTGGCCAGCTGCACGATGGCACTACCGTCGGCCTCGATCTCCTCCGCCGCCAGGATGCGGGTCATCTGGCCCTGGATCTGGTCCTCGTCCAGGCGCTTGAGGTTGAACTGCAGGCAGCGGCTGAGCACGGTGACCGGCAGCTTCTGCGGGTCGGTGGTGGCCAGCAGGAACTTCACGTGTTCCGGCGGCTCCTCCAGCGTCTTCAGCAGCGCGTTGAACGCCGCCTTGGACAGCATGTGCACTTCGTCGATCAGGTAGACCTTGTACTTGCCGCGCGAGGGCATGTACTGCGCGTTCTCGATCACCTCGCGCACGTCATCCACGCCGGTGTTGGACGCGGCGTCGATTTCCAGCAGGTCGATGTAGCGGCCGGCGTCGATGTCCAGGCAGGCCGCGCACTGGCCACACGGGTCGGCGCTGGTGCCCTGCTCGCAGTTCAGCGACTTGGCGAAGATGCGCGCGATGGTGGTCTTGCCCACGCCGCGGGTACCGGTGAACAGAAACGCGTGGTGGACCCGGCCGCTGTCCAGCGCGTTGCTGAGCGCGCGGACCACGTGTTCCTGGCCCACCAGCTCGGCAAAACGCTTCGGACGCCACTTGCGGGCAAGGACGAGATAGGACATCAGGCCACCGTTTTCCATCGGATGTTCCATTGTGCCATGCCTGTCCAGCCCGCTCGCCTCTGGCACGTCCTCCGCAGGCTCCTGGATGGGGTGCTTGTGAAGTGCCGCGCAGCCCGCTAGAATCTGCGCCCCTGCTGAGGCGTTTGCCGATGGCAGGGATCCGGAGAGGTGTCCGAGTGGTTGAAGGAGCACGCCTGGAAAGTGTGTAAGCGTCTAAACCGCGCTTCGGGGGTTCGAATCCCCCTCTCTCCGCCAGATATTCGAACTAAGCCCCTGATTTTAAGGGGCTTTTTTCTTTTATGCCCGGCCTAGTATGCCCTCCAGTATGCCACAGCAAGTTGGCTGTGGTTGGGGCTCTTTGCGCCGCGCTGTGCATCGCGAAGCAGCGCAAACCCATGACGGCTGCACCACCCATTGCCTTCATGCGAAACGCGCCCGACTCCAGCCTGATGCACTTGGCCTACCGGACTTTGCCGCGGCCGCCTTACTGACCTTTTGCTGACAATGGCCAGCCCCCGCTCGACAGGAATTTCCGGAGAGGTTTCTGGATCACTTGCCGAAATCCGCTCCTTATTCAATTTCCTCGTACCTGCCCAGCATGTCCCCTGAGGACGGCCATCCCGGCTGTCCCGATCGAGGACAAGCACATGCCACCCAGCACCGTTAACGAAATGGCCGCGCAGTTCACCGCGGCGTACCATGCACTCAAGGACAAGAAAGACGCCGAACGGCTCCTTACGCTCATCAAGCCGATGATCCTGTCAGCAAAGACCGACGGCATCGGCGACAAGGAATTGATCGACCTGATCAATTCCTTGGGGCTCCGGGAGAAGTTCTATCCGGCGAAACTCAAGGACCTGCGCGGGCGGCTCGCAAAGGCCGAGCCGGAGCCGCCCGCCAATGACGGGGAGGACCCGGCATCGATCGAGGGATCCCTTCACCTGCTCGCAGCCGCGCCCAGCGCCCGTCTCGATGGGGCAGCGGCGTGAACATGCTTACTCCGCTCACGGCCTTCCCAGCGCCCGACTACAACTTCGGCATGCTGCCACCGTTGGCCGCGGCTGCTGCAAAGGCAGTGTGCGCCAAGGCCCCAGAAGCCTGCCCCGCCATGGTCCGAACGCACATGCTGTCGGTGTTGTCCTCCGCGGTTGCTCCTCTCTACGTAATGTCGCCGCCCAACTGGACGCCCATTCCCATCGGCGTCAACACGCTGTGCATCGCCGATGTTGGTGGAAGTAAGAGCCCGGTACACGAGTCCATGATCCAGCCGCTTAAGGACCACGCTCGAGACAGCTTCGCTCGGTATGAGGTCGCGCGGACCGAAGCGAGCGCGGCGTCGGCCGAGCAAAAGTTCCATATCAAGCTCCTGAAGGCCGAGATCGCTCGCTGCCTGCGCAAGCAGGAGCCCGCGCAGGATCTTCTTGCGACATTGGCCGAGCTGCACCGCACGGCCACGGCGGCACCCAAACACCGTCCGCGTCTCGCGAGCAACCTTGACCTAGAAAGCCTGCTTCACCAGCTGGATGGCGAGTACGAAGCAGTCGATTTCCTTACCGACGAAGGTGACAAGCTGCTGAGTTCCAGCTTGATGCGCCACGTGTCGGATCTGGTTGATCTGATCGACGGCAAACCGCTGGAATTTCGTCGAGAGAAGAAGAAGCATCTCTATGCCAGTCAACCACGTGGCACGTTCGGCTTGCTGGCGCAGTCCGCCGCGATCGAGCCGTTCCGCCCCCGGTGCAAGCGCAATGAGTACACCGAGCACAAGGCCGTCAGGCTCGGCTTCTTCGCGCGTTTCCTAGTCTGCGTCGCCCAGCCGTCGCCTATGGGCAATCGATACGCACCCGTGGGCGACGATGACGAGGCTCTTTCGAATCTCCACGAGGCGCTCGAGGAGCTTTACGACCTGCACCAGGACAACCAGGAGGCCGGTGGCATTGCCCCCATCGAACTGGCGTTCGCACCTGACGCACTGGGCTACTGGGACGAACTGTGCCGCATCACTAACAATCTCAAGTTCGGGCAGCTAGCGCATATCGCCGACTTTGTTTCAAAGATGCTCAACCTGACCGCTCGCCTGGCTGCAGTCTTCCAGGTCTGGGAAAGCCAGACCCACTATGTCTCAGTCTCCTGCCTTCAACGCGCCTGGGACCTTGTTTCATGGCACGCCACCCAGTACGAACTCGTGTTCGTCCCGCCGCCGCCCCTGCCTCAGCAGGAGGCGGACGTAGCCGCCGTCATCGAGCACTTGAAGATCTATCGCTTTGAGACCGACTACAAGGAGGTTCCCACGGAACCCATCGGCCTGTTGCTGGGCATTCCCAGCAACCGCCTTCGCGCTGCCCTTCTGCGTATGGAGCAGCGGGACCTGATCGAGTTGTGCGGCGGCAAGACAACGTTTATCAATTGCACGAAGATGTTCTCTCGATCACGCAACATTACTTGGCGGTAATCACGTGCCGAGCTGACCTTCTCCTGGTCTGCTGCGAACCAGAAACTGGGGGAATTCCACTCGGCAGATCGCCGAGTGGAAAACTTCTATCTGATGGGCGGTCAAGTAGCCGATGACTGCTTGGACTAGGGTTAACCATGTCCTGCCATTCTCATGAGTCACTCGGCCATGGCCTTCAACAGCGCATCTCGGGCGTCGGAATAGAACTGAATGTCGATCTTGGTCGCCATGTCGTCGGACAAGTCAACCAACTGGCGCCGACACGCCACCGGCATGAGCAGCGACGTCGCGCCTTTCTCAACGGCGATCTCGGCGATCGTGACCGCGTTGTGGACCGGTTCGATCGAGCCCCCCAGGCTGATCTCGCCAACGATGATCAATCCGCCGCGCACGCTTCGCTTCAGAAGCGACGTGCACAACGCCACCAAAGAGGCCACGCCCAGCTTCGCGCCGGACTTCGCGGCGTCAAATGCCCGAAGCTGTACGGTGAATTCGTGCTGTCTGGGGTCCTTGTCGCCAACTAGCTGTGTGGACCTGGCGTAAAGATTCTGCTCGGCGAAGCCGATGCTTTCGCGGAACGCAGGAGGAATGGGCTTGTTGAGAACCTTCAAGCCCGATCCTGGGCCTTCGTTGACCTCGATGCGGTAGAGGCCGGAGTTCTCCTCCCCGCCGCCGGGACTGATGGTCCATACCTGCCCAGGCTCCAGCGGGTCGCCGCCAATGCTGTTGTCGCTTTGGAGCTCCGGTGTGGAGACGAACTTCTCGACGCCGTCGGCGCCCATGACGTAGCTGAAATGGGTGTTCCGAAACTCGGCGGCACCGACCCGCTTCTGCTGCTCCTTGACGCGACGTCGGACCTCCATGGCGATGCGAACGGCCCATTCCAGGTCTTCGTCGGGGACAGGGGCATCCGCACTTGGGTATAGCAGCTTAAGCAAGCCGCTGACCGTCTTGTTGACCGCATTCGTGTCCCGGCCAGAGAGGGCGCCGCCAAAGAAGACGCGGTTCTGCAACTCGCTCACCCGGCTCTGGTTCCGAAGCTGGCTCCAGCACTCGGACAGGAAGTCGCTGACCAAGCCGAAGTGATTCGTGACCAGGTCCTTGTTGATCTTGGGCACATCCCAACCAGGCAAGAACGCATGGATGCGGTCCATGAAGGCGGTGTCGTCACGCATCTCCGGTGGCAGGGGACCAAACAAGTGCCCGACACGTTGCTGGTGTTCCACATCGACGTCGAAGTTTCCGACCAAGACGATGCTGCCGTCCGCGCGGATGCTCTCCTTGCCACGGCTGAATTCGCCGGACTCCATGTAGCCCTTCATGATGTTCACGCCGTCCTTCTGGTCGAAGGAGATGCCTGACACCTCATCGAAGCAGACCACGTCGTACTGGCACACCAAGCCTCGACGGCCCTTGGCTGTGTTCTCCACGAACATCTTGGCCACAGTGGCTTTGCCACCTGAGATGAGGTGGGCGTAGGGCGAAACCTGCTGGAACAGATGGCTCTTGCCCGTGCCGCGCGGCCCGAGTTCAATCAGGTTGAAGTTGCGCTCTACGAAAGGCACCATGCGCAGCAGCAGGGCATTTCGCTGGCGGTCGCTCAGCCCACCTGACTCAATGCCGATGGATCGCAGCAAAAAGCACTTCCATTCCTCGGTGGTGAGCGCCTGGCGGGCCTTGGCCAGGGTGTCCAACACGTCGCGCTTGGACAGCTGAATCTCCCGCAGCGACGTGATCCCAAACGGACGCCCTTTGGGTTCCTGGGCGATGGCCACGTCGAACGTCACTCCCAGCTCGGCGTAAAAGCCCCCGGTGAGCATGCGTTCGTGTTGGTTGACGAGCTCGCTGCTAATCCGCACATCCGTCAGGCGCAGGCTCGGCAGGCTAGCGACGTACTCGCCTTTGTTGTCCACGCGTGCCGTTACGAGGTCGATGATTTTGACCTCACCTGTTTCAAGCGCCTTGGCCTTGAACAGCTCTTCCTCGCCGGCTCGTACCGTCCTGGATTTCAGCTGTCGTTGAACAATCTCCAGCCCTTCGTCGATCTCCTCTTGATCGATGCTGGCGCAATAGCGCCCGAGCATGAACTCGACAACGTAGGTTGGCACCGGAAATTGCCGACTGAAGGTGCGGACCAAGTCCTTCCGGACTAGATACCCGTCCAGCTCCGAGGCGGCCTTCCTGTCTATCTGATCCAATTCAATCATTCGTCACGCCCGCCGATCACGGTATTCGCTTCGGCCACCAGTTCGCCCGACGAGTTGAGCAGGACCAGAAACGCCTCGCGGCCTTGGAGTTCTTCGTTCTCAACAACCACCGATGCGGTGCCGTTGTCCTTAAGCGGCTTAATGCTCATGACTACACTAGTTGTGGGATCGCCCGCGTGCGTACGAATGTCGAGCGACAGGCTCGCGTACTCGCCGTCCGCGGCCACAGTGCAGCGCAAGCCTTTCCATGCGATGTCTGTCACCTCGGCGCCTTGCTTGGATGATGCGTTCGCCCCTTGGGTCACGGTCAGTTCCAAGGTGAGGCATTCTTGAAGACTCAACCCACCATGGTTGTAATCCACCGATTTGCCGTAGCAGCCTACGCCGTCGGCAAGAGCGAACTGCTGATGCGGGTTCCAAAACCAGGGGTACAAGCGCTCATTGGTGGAAGCTCCGGTCTTGATCGAAGCGCAGCGCCCCCATTTGCTGTCGGCAAGATCTTTGGATAGCGGAATCGTTGGCAGCTTGCCCGGCATAAGCAGCCAGCCGTGATCGGTTACCACTTTGACGCTGGTCCAACCTGCGGCAAACAACGCGGCGATGCGTTCGGCGATTTCGCCAAGAAGCGGATCGATGTGCTTAGCCAATTTCCAACCGCGAACATGACCCTCACTGTCGATATCGCCGAATTCGCACCATGCGTTGCCGCGCCCGTCACCGTTGTCTGTTCTATCCAGAACCTTCCAATTGTCGGCGATCAGCAATTTCTTCAGGTGATAGCCGCCTTTGAGCGATTGGCCCGTAGCGGCGACACAGGGTTCAAAATCATCGCAGGCATCGCTGCCGCTAATCTTACTGCGCACCGGCGACACAGCCGCTTTGCCAGTTGCAGTGACGCTGGGCAAGGCGGTCCAGGTCATCGTTTCCACAACCTGGCGGCCGCTCGCTTCCAACGTCGCCGATAGCCGACGCGCGGCATCAAAGCGCAGGCCATCCACAAACAGAACGCACTGCCCATCGACCCTATAAAACGCCGGTGCCTCAGCGATCCTTCCGCCGGGATAGGTCGACCCAGAAATCACCTGTTGCAGGTATCTGGCGGACTCTTCCAGCCACGGCAGATAGATCGCGCGTATCGCCGATGTCACAGCTTCAACGTCGACGGCCTTGTCAACACAGGCAAGCGCCGACAACATCGCGTCGTCAGCTCGCCAGCCTTGGGTGGCGTAGCCAGACTGCATATCTGGAACCGAGCCGGCAGCCAAACCGATTCTAGTCACTTCCGCCACTACGGCCAGGTGCTTAACCGCCAAAGCTAGCGGCGACTCCCCGAGTTCGGCCCAGACAAGCTCGCGGCGCGATGCGTGGACCTTTTCGATCTCCAGCACCCGCATCCTTGCCGCATGCGCAGGCAGGTGATTCAGCGCTAGCAGGTCCTGCTGGAGCGACTTCTCCTGCTCTTCGTTCCACTGAGGCCAACCGCAAAGCTTCTCTCCAGGCGCGTCGAAGATCCCAAGCTGTGGCGGCTTGCTCTGGCGCATTCGGCTCGGGATGTAGGGGTAGCGCTTGGGTGCCTCGCTGTAGCGCTCCCACACGGAATGCCAGGGCCCTTCCCGCATCGCAAGCTTGCTGGCTCCCGCTAATACCCCCTCAGTTTGAGGATTGAACGCAAGTTGTGACTTGCATACCTCAACAAAGGCCGTCCACTCGTTTTCGCCGCGCGCTGCTTGAAACGCGTCGCCAAGATCCAGCCACTGCAGCAGGTCGCGCACCGGGTCGCCGCCGGTCAGCAGGGTGTTGAAGTAGTCCTTGTCCAACCGCTTGCATTTCAACAACTCAAGCTCTTCATCCATTAGCCGGCAGAGCGCCAATTGCATGGAATTCTTGGCATCGTTGTCCTGGGCCACGTCCAGACCCATGCCGCCCTGTTGGGACTTCAGGAAGGCCATGATGGTCCAATCCTTGGCGCTTGCCTGTGACCAAATCACGCCTCGGTACTGTAGTTCTGCCAAGGGCTTCAATCGGTCCGGGCAGTCTTCGATCGCTCGCAAGTCCTGACGGCTTACGCCAGGCAGATAGAACACCGGCACGCGGCCGGCCGGAAAAGTGATATCGGAGGTCTTGCCCGCAATCACGCAGCGCAACCAAATGGCTGGTCCCGTGCGGTGCTCGGGCCTGTAGTCGCCCAGCACCAGCAGTTCTGCCAGCTCGCTCTGCAGGCGCGGGATCACCGCCTCCCACTGGCGATCCTTGTCAGGCCACAAGATGCACGAGGGCGTGACTTGAACCTCGGGATTGAAGATCGCGGAGTCGCGCAAGTTTTTGACCAGGCACTCGATGATCCTCATAGCAGCCCCTGGCGATTCGCTTCCTGCCAAACAAAAGGCGATTTCTTTCTTAGATAATCGGCTGACAATCCGTGCTCAAGGTACTCTTGATACCAGCGCGCCCGCAGCTCTCTGCACTGCGGATCGTCAAGACCAAGACGCTCAATTGTCTCTTCCACTATGCGCATTGGAATCGCATGAAAGTTGGGATTCGGATAAATGTGACCGGTGGAAAGCTGCAAGCGGAACACGTCAGAGGCGAGAACAAACGGGTCCAGCACATCGCTGTATTCACGCTTGCGACTGTTCATGGTTGAGCATGCCAAGCGATAGTTGGCCCACTCATAGGCCAACCGCGCACTCGCGGATTTAGCAATGAAGTGATCCACGCTACCCCCACCCATCACACGCTCGAAAAATACGCCCAAGTACGCGCAAACGCCGCTATATGCCTGGTGCAGGTCTGTCAGACAGGCGCGCCAATAGGGCTCAATGTCAGCTTTTGGCGGCAAGGGTTGATCTAATGGAAACCCCTTCTGGCTAAGGTGAGCCAGGCCCTTCTGACGAACCTCCGCATCGAAAGCAGCTGGTTCCGGCCGAGCCGCCACAGGAATCATTGCAACCACCCCTGCTTCTCGCCCACGTAGCGCCAACGAATCCAGAAGGGGTCGGTGTCTCCCAGCAGGCTACGCAACCGAACATCCAGCGCTTTTGCTTTGGCATGGTCGATCTCCTGCTCCGAGAGAATCTCGGCTGCCTCCTGCAACACAAGCTCGGACTCCAGAGAGCGAGCGCTGCCAAGGTTGAAGGCTTCACTCATCAGCCAGCGAGAGACATCACCCAGTCGAACAAAGGGGCGTTTCTTGAACTCCACGGTCGGCTGTTGTTCGCTTTGATTTGCAACCAAATCTATGTCAAACCAGGCATCCATCGTCTCATCAAAGCGTGGCTCAACAGATGCCATCACCAGTGGCGAGTGGGTCACTGCGAGCAGTTGGACTTCAGCGCCTGCGATCAAAGATTGCGTCACGTTCATAAGCGCAGGAATGATTCGGCGTTGCCACTTGGGGTGCAGGTGCGACTCCACCTCATCAATCAAGAAGACAACCTGATTGGTAGTTTGCTCGGATAGCAACTTTGCTGCCTTCTGGTGCTCTTCCCAACACCAAACCAGGAAGTATGCGAGGGCAATAACGCGACGCATGCCCGACGACGCATGCATCACCGCCACATCCTTGCCGTAGGGCGTCCGGACGGTTGGCATGTCGCGCGCGTCGTCCAAGCTGATCCGCGTCAACCCTCCCGGCGTTAACTTTTCTGCGGTGTCAGGAGACAAGACATCGAGCACAGCACACAGGTTTGTGAATGAGGTGCCGTTTTCCTTCTGCCAGCTTGCCCAATCCCGGATCAGCCCATTGCACAGCCAATTGCCTTCGGTGCCTGGCAAGCCATCCCAAACCTCTGTCGGGCTGAAAACATAGGCAGACGGACGATCTTGAACGTCCACCCCACCTAGCGTGCGCCAGTAATTGCGAGCGGGGTCCCAAACGGCAAAGCTGCCATCTGCCATGGCATATATGACGAGACCGGGGTTTGCCGGACGGCCCTGCTGGCCCGTCCAAGCCTCGTCGCGTCGGGCGTAAGTGCTGACGTACTCAACAGATCGGGACTTGCCCGTGAATGAGAAGTCAATCTTGGCGTCCCCATCGCCTCGGGGGAGCGCCTTCTTCCCTGAAGTCAGCTTAGGATTCACCTCGGCAGGCCACTTTCTGGTCATTGACCACCAGGCAATGTCCATCAAGAAGCTCTTGCCCAGCCCGTTGTCACCCGTGACCAGGTTGAGACGCCTGCCAAACTCCAACTCGGCGTCAGCTGGGCCGATGTTTGTCAGCTTCAAATGCTTCAGCATGGCTTTTCCCCTATCAGGGCAAATAGTCTCATTACTTGATCCACAAGCGTGGTGGTCCGCGCATCTATCTGCGCTACGCTCCACGCCTCGGCCGTTGCCAGTTCGGCGTTCAGCTTGAGCCCGTTCTTGTAGCCCATCTCACGGCCCTTGCTGTCGGTGCGGTCGCGCTTGTCTTTGAAGCTCTTGTTCCCCAGCGCGCTGTTGAAGCCGGAGATTGTCAAGTTGCCGAGCTTGTGAACATGCGTTTCCTGAATGGCCTTGGCCTTCTTCGCATCGCCGTCGGCAATCATGGCCACCCAAGACGCGGGGATGTTGTCGCCCTGAGGGAAGATGTGCTCGATGGTCCACACGAAGAGCTTGCCTTCGTACTTCCACAGATCGACCCAGGTCTCTTTGGTCATGCTTTGCTCGGCCAACGCGCACAGCACAAACCGAGTGACCCCCGAGTTCTCCTCGTAGATGGCGCCTTCCAGCTTGTCGCGGAAGGTATCATCGCTGGCCGATACCGTAAGCAGCTCGTCGCGGATGGTCGCAACCACGGCGTCACCCGAAAGCGCAGCAACCTTGGTGATGATGGCCATGAACAGGCGCGTCAGGTCGCGGGTGGGCGGAGTGTCGGTGAGGTTGCGTCGCACAAAGAAGCACACCAGTAGGCCCACGATCTTTTCCAGGTGCGCCACGTTGATGGCCAGCGCCTCTCGGCGTACCAGCAAGTATAGCAGTAGCAGATACGACGGTGCGCCTTGGATGCGGTCCAAGTCACTCAAAGGCTTGGTCAGCGGCGCCCATGTCTCGTCCGTGTTCCGGGCAAGCATCAGCGCATACAGCTGGCCGGCGGAACGGATGGCGTGGAGGTGTTGCTTAGCTTCCTGGTTGATCAACTTTTCGTAGATCTGGATCAGGTTGGACCGTGTGGCCACCGGGCCCAACGGGTCCTTCTTCTTGTCATCGTCCTTGCGAAACGGTTCATTGAGTGGGTCTTTGAACGCGTTGTAGTAGTGCCGGAAGAAGCGCTCCTGAATGCTGTAGTCGTCGCCCAAATAGCCCAGCAGCTTGTTCCACACCTCAAAGTAGTGATCCACCTTGCCGGGCTCGGTGGTCTCCAGTCGTGCCAGGAGCTTGTTTTTGATCAGGTCGATGGCCGTGAGTGGCATGCCCCGGTTGTTGAGCGACTCGAACAGCGTGTAGGCATCGGCGTGGCTGGCCACCTCGATCTTCACCAGGCAGGCCTGGCTCACCTTGTCGAGGAAGGCCATGATCGACGCCAAACGATCGTTCTCGCCGTCCACCATCTCTTCAATGCGAGCCTGAAAGTAGCGGAAGGCGCGGAAGATCTTGCGATTGCCCGCGTAGGCAGGCGTGTCAAACGGGCTGATCACGCCCACGTCGGACAGGACGGCGCGGTAGTCGTTCTGGTTGTTGCTCTGAATCTGCGGGATGACGCGCAACTGGTCGTCTCCCTTCTTCAGCACCAGCTTGCGCTTGAGGTTGATGAGCTCCACACGCTGATCGTCGTCCAGGTCTTTCTCATGGAGCTTCAGCGACTGGTACAAGGCCGCGAAGAGCAGCGACAGCGTCGTCAGCCGCTGCTGGCCATCGACCACCTCAAGCCGCTGCACCGCCAAGGTGTCGGTGGTCTGGTTGATGCAGATGATCGAACCCAGGAAGTACCCGGGGTCATTCTCCTCGATGTCATCGAAGAGCGACTCCCACTGATCCATTTTCCACGTGTATTCGCGCTGGTAGCGCGGGATCGCATAGACGACACCTGCCTCGATGTCGAAGAGCTGCGAGACCGGGTAGTTGTTGACCGACTTGATCATTTGGCCTTTTCCCTGGCAGCTTGTTTTTCGGCAAGGCTCAAGTGATGGTCATTGATTCGGTCGCCCACCTTGCCGCCATACTTCGGCCCCAAGTCGTACCATGGGGAGGACAGCACGTCGCTACCGCGGTCCTTGTCCCATTTGACCTTCGGGCGTTCGCGCAGGACGCCGGCGCCCTTCTTGCCGACATCCGGCACGGACAGGAAGGGGCGGATGTTCAGACGTACACCGTCGTTGAGATCGGGGTTCCAGCCGATGGGTTGTTCTTCACCCGGCTTCCAGCGCACAAAGATGTCATAGGGCGCCTCGCCCGCAAGGATCAACTCCAGGCGCTTCTTCAGCACTTCCGCGGCAGCGAGCTTTTCCTGAGCACCGTCGACGCCGTTGTCGGCGTCACGCTTCTGGCGGCTGATCCAATCACCCAGGTAGGTGTAGATCAGGGCTTCCAGCGTCTTGTAGTCGAGCTTGTGGTAGTTCACGAGGGCGGCAAAGCCATCGCGCAGCCCGTCCCATACATGCCACACAAACGGGCGATTGCCGAACAGTGCGCAGTGCTGGGAGAAGAATTTGTCGCGCAGCCAGGTTTCCAGCGACTTGCTGGCGTGGTCGGCAGCCGTCAGCAACTGTGCCAGGACGTCGTTGCTCCAATCTGCGCCGTAGGCATCCGCCAGAAGATTCAGCAGACGGTCGCTGGCTGATGCCTCCCGGCCTACGGGCGGAATGCAGACGATGCCGTCTTTGTCCTCGTGATCAGCCAACTGCTTACTACGGTCAACCCATTCCAACGCTCCCCCAGACAAATCCATCTTGTCCTGTGTTTCAGCTGGCCACCGGTAGCCGACCAGGCGCGCGACTGCTGCTTGGAGTGGATCGACCGAGGGAACTGGATGGCCATGAAATATCCATTGTGTTGGATCATCTGAGTATGGCCTTGGCAACCCATGAGGATAGCGGTCACGCGCTTCTTCCCGCCACCTTGAAAAATCCACTTCAATCTTTGAAACGTACCCGTTATCAACACTCAGTTTCGGATTAATTGCGCGCAGCCCATCAAAAAATTCCGTAGACGTGCAAAAGCACCATACCGCAGGCAGATCTTCGGGATCTTTTGGAATGATTACTGGGGTCGAGTTTGAGAAGAGGTGCCCGGAGTAAAGGGTGGCGGGCAAGCTACGCATCTGGCCGATAGCCACCCCCTTTCTGCCCCACGCAGAATCACCTCGAATTGCCGCTCCTTCGAAATCCTCAACGTCATTCCAAAGAACAACAGATTCTCGCCCTCCGTAAGGCTTTGTCTTGTCGCTTGGGCCTTGAAAGAATCGAACGGAGGTCCGACCGTTACATTCCCAGAAGTAGCGAACGAATCGGAAGTTATCGCCAGTTGATGTGCCTTGAAAGCATCCTGCATATGCGGCAAAGAGCGTTTCGCCGGTGAACTCACCAAGCGAAACTATCGCATCGGGATTACTGAGCAACCCCCTCTGGTTGACGGAAACGATCTCACCAGTCTTCAAGCATTTGGCTTTCTCTTGGGGTGACGTAAGAGCGCTTGCATCGATACCCTGCAGAGCCTGGTCTGGACCTGCCGGCGTATTCGTAGTTGTTAGCAGGATCGTAAAGGCGCCGGCTGCTTGCGGGCTATCAAAGCCGTTCTCATCAATGCGCGCAAGAAAATTCCAGCTAAGCATTTTAAGAAGGTGCTCTCGTTGCTTCTTATACGTGGTTAGAAAAAGCCAGTTTTGGGGCATGACGATTTGCACAACCCCTGAAGAATTTTGGTGGCCTAGTTCAACGCACCGATCGAGAAACACATTAGCTAGATCACCCTTTGTGGTTGGGTAGTTTTTCTCGCAATATTCCCTCAACTCATCGCAGAGCTCATTGAGCTTCTTGTACGGAACGTTTGTGATGACAAGGTGATATCGCGCGTCAAGTAAATGTGCAGCCTCGAGCAAACCTTGAGCGCTCAGGGCCAGCTCCCAACGGTCATCGTCTTCGGGTAGAAGACTTGCGGGCCGTTCCGTGGCTAAGGCTTTACGCAGCAACGCCCGTAAAGTTTCATAGCTGGAGGTGGCCAGATCATTCTTGAGGCTGCGTGCCGGGTCCAGCAAACTGCCAAGTAGTGGTGCATCCGAAAAGCAGGCGTGCAGTTGGCGCAACTCTTGTCGCACGTACTCGGCATTGGGTGCTTCGTCAGGTACCAGCGCTTCCCAGTCCTGTGCCTTAGCCGCCACCTTTAGTCCACAGCAGGCGATATTCGGCGCAGGAATCTCGCGCACCCCGAGCGGCTTACCCGATGCATCCGGATAGCGCCATGCCTCCAGCGCCACCGCGAACACCGCGATCTCCACACAGCGCGGGTCTAGCTCCAGCCCGTGGATGTTTTCGGCCAGCACGCGATTGACCGCCTCTTTGGCGTTTAGACCCTCCGCCACCACTCGCATCGGCACCAGCATCAGGAAAGCGGCCACCAGAAAGTGACCCGAACCGCAGCACGGGTCGAGCAGCTTAAAGTCAGCCAGCGAGTCGGGCCAGCTCTCGAACTTGCCTGCGGCAGGCGTGCCGTCCTCCAGGGTGCGGAAGTAGTCGAGGCTCACCGGACATGGCTTGTCCGGGTGATGGGTGGTCCACCAGGCGCCGAGCGAGTTGTGCAGCAAGAAGGACACCATGTACGGCTCGGTGAAGAGCTGGGTGACGGCCGGCAACTCGTCGGCGCCGATCTTCACTTCCGACTTGTTGATGCGCTCCTTGTTGTCGGCCTGCCAGAACTGGTACACCCAGCCCAGGCTGTCGCTGGCCTTGAATACGGCATCAGGCAAGTCCTTAAGCAAGCGCTCGAGCTCGCTCTGGTGCTCAGGCGCAAAGGTCAACTCGAACACCGGCGAGCCGGGCTTGAACACTTGCGGCAGCATGCGGGCGGCCAGCTTGCCGGCGAGCTCCCAGCCGCTCTTGGCGCCTTCGTCCGGGGCCAGCTCATCGCACTCTTCGATGGTGACGGCCACGCCGTCGTACATCAGTAGGTTGTTGTCGGCCAGGAAGCGGGCGAACAGCATGCGATGCCAGTGCTGGTAGGCCACCTCTTGCACCAGGTGCTGCACCTCTTGCTTGCCATAGGTCGGGTTGGTGCTCTTCGAGTCGCGGGCGTCACCGAGCTGCTTGCCGTGGGTGCGCAGGCGGTTCCGCAGCGCCTTCTCGGCATCGCTCAGAAAGGCCTCGGGCTTGTCGTGGCCAACGCCCAGTTGTTCCACCGCCGCGTGCGCAGCGGCCTCAGCGACCGTGCGGGCCGCTTTGACGGCCTTCTCCAGCGCGCCGCGCAGGTCTTTGTCGAGTGCTTGCATCATGGGAAATCAGGCCTCAGTGAAGGATGACCGGGCCCTTTTTCAGGGCCTGTGCGATGGTCTGCTTGGCATCCTGCAACCAGGCCTCGATGTCTTCGTCGGTCTTGATGGTGCGGTGAGGCAACTTGACGAACTGCGCCTTGGGCTCCATCAACTCGGCGGCGGCCACCAGCACGGCGTCGAAGCGCGAGTCGATGGCGGCCACGCGGTCGGCGAACGATCCCAGCGACAGACGATCGACCGTGGCCACTACCTCGTCGGTATTGGCCACCTGCACCGTGGGCGCATCGGTGAGGGTGAGCTTTTGGGCGGCCAGCAGGCTGTTGCGTTGTTCGGGCTCCAACTGTTTCCAGTTGGTGTCGGCGTCAAGACGCGCCATACCGTTCTTGTGGCGGGTCTGGTAGACGTTGTGCAAGCGGTTCAACTCTTCACGCAGCAGCTGAGTGAGGCTGGCCACCAGCGGCGTGACGGGATCTGGCTCCTCCAGCAACTGCCGCTGCTGCTCAAGGTGCGTGACCTGCGCCACCAACACTTCGGCACCCGACAAGCCGTTGGCCTGGGCCAGCAGACGTTTGAGGGTGCTCCAGGCGGGCAGGCGTTTGTCGATGCGCTCGGCCAGATCCGTCCAGGTATCGATGGCGGCGCTGAGTTCGTCGCGCTGGTTGTACAGGGCCAGCAGTTGCTCGTTGCCTGCGGTGAGGCGGATCTCTTCCAGCCCCTTCGTTTCCGAGCGTGCCGGACGTGGGGCCTCGCCCCCAGCGCGGTTGGCAAGCTCTTGCGCGCTGACTAGGAACAGCGGCACGTAGGCCAGCTCTTCGCCTTGCTTGGCAGTAAGGCCGACCTTCTGCAGCACCTTGCGGATCTGGATGCGCTGCGCTGCCGAAACGGTTGCGGATTCAACCTTGAACATGGTCTTGCCGATGACCTTGCGCTCCAGATCCTTCGGGTCGATGGTCTGACCCCTCTCGTCCTGGGCGCGGATCAGCCCGGCCACCAGCAGCACCTGCAGGCCACCATCCACCGCGTCGCCCGGCCAGCCGTAGGTGGCGCCTTCGAAATTCTTGCGGATGTCGATGCCCTTCTTGCCGCCGGCAATGAAGGCCAGGATGGCTTTGCACACTGGATTCTTGGCGGGCTCGCCATCATCGCCCACGCTCTTTAGGGCGTCCGGCACGCCTTTCTGCGCTTTCTCGTAGACCCTGGGCCAGCCGGCGTGGTCGGCGACGTGGAACTGTGGGTAGAGCCGCTGCAGCGCGTTGGTGGCGGCTTCCAGCGTCATGTCCTGCAGGTCGGTGCCCAGGATTTCGTTGCCTCCGCCCTGGAAGACGCGGGCACCCGAAAAGGCCTCCTGCAGCAGTTCGCGAATCTTGCCCTCAGCGGTCTGCTTGGTGGTCTCCATTGCCGAGCGGGCCTCGGTGCCCTCAGCGGTGTTGGGCACGCCGCGCTTGTCCAGCGTGGCGCTGGCGGCTTTGAAGTCGATCAGGTAGTGCCGCAGGTCATCGGCCGAGCGCTTGGGGATGAACACGAACACGGTGGGCGACTGGTTGCCCGCCTGGCGCGCATCGGCGCGCACCGAGTTCTCGTCGATGCTCCAGCCATCGCGCACCCAGACGCAGACTTTCTCGGCGGCGTCACCCGGCAATTGGGCATCGAACACCGGAAAGATATCGCGCGTGACCTTGGACGTGCCTTGGGTTAGCGAGAGCTTGCGCACCATCTCGCCGAAGCGGCGGCGGATGCGATCGTCGCGCTCCGCGTCCACTCGGTGGGCTTCGTTGGCCAGGCTGTTGCGCTGGCTTAGGAACTCATCGTTCCAGGCGGCACTCTCCTCGGTCTGGATGCGGTACTCGTCACCCACCTTCATCAGCAGCTCGCACTTGTCGAGCACGCTCGGAAGCTTGCTGCGCAGCGCGCTGGAGCCATGGGTTAGATCTTCCAACAGCAGATCGGCCAGGGTGTCGACCGTGGCGCGGATACCGATCTCGTTGTTACTGCTGGCCAGCTTGTTGATGAGAAACACTAGCCCGCAGGAACGTGCCATCAGGCGCTGGTCCCCGGTGCCTTTGGCCCAGACCATGGTCTTCTCATGCACCTTGCGCGGCAGGATGCGCGACTGCAGCAGCTTGTCGGCGGCGTCGAAGTAGAGGTAGTCCGCTGGCACCACGCTGCCGACCGGAGCGTCCACATTGGTCTGGATGACCTTGTGGATCATGGATAACTGGTTGCGCAACTGGCTGTCGGTGCCGGTCTGGTCCAGCACGCGCAGGGTGTTCTCCCAAAAGCGACGGCGTACCGGCAGGATTGGGTAGTCCTGCGGGAAGAATTGAATGTCATCACCTCGGTGACCGATGGTGGTGCCGGCCAAGTGGCGAGAGATTTCGCCAAGATTGGTTTGCATCACCTTTTCGACCGGTGCTTTGGCTTCGGGCTTCTTCGCCAGGATGACCTTGCGGATCACCGCGTCCACATCGGCATCGGACAACTCGACGCGCACGGTAAAGCGGCCTTCGAGCTTCTTGAGGTTGGATGTGCCGGTGACAGCGGTTTGGCCGGTGCCGATGAACAGCATCTTGGCGCCGATGTTCTTGCAGCAGGCCTCTACGACTTCCTGCACATCGATGGAGCGCTGGCTGTCTTCGCCGATGTACTGTTGCACCTCGTCGAGCACCACCAGGGTGAGAGGGAACTTGCCGTCGCGGGTCAGCGCCTGGCGAATGGCCTTGAGCATGTCGCCGCTGGAGACGTCCTGCACATAGGGGTACAGGTTGTTCAGGGTCTCGACGCAAGAAGCTGGTGACGTAAACAGGTTAGGCTTGGCCTTGACCAGGGCTTCGTGCAGACCCTCGGCCACGTAGAAATTGTCGAGTTCCTCGTTCCAGTCGAAGCCGCTCTTCTCGACATGACCGCGAACAGCGTCGTAGATGCCTTCATGCTGAAGCCACATGACAAAACGCGCTACCGGGTACTGCTCGGGCAGGCCTACGGACTTGAACAAAATACCGAGCAGGGCCATGCGGACAGACTTGTCGCGCGAGCTGGAGCCTAAGGTACCAGATGCGGCGTGCAGCCCACCGTGGCGCTTGGCCTGGGTGCTGAGTTCTTTGAGGTAGTCGCTGACGCCTTGCGGCAAGTTGGCAATACCGCGTGCGGTGGCGCCATCGTCAAACGGACTATCTACCCAAATGGCGCGCAGCATTTTGACCAGGTGTGACTTGCCCGAGCCATAGAAGCCGCTAACCCACACGGCAGGCTGCTCGGCCTGCTCGATGTTCTTCAGGTAGACGTCGAGGATGTGCTCTAGGCCCTTTTCGTACTGGCCATCGCAGACGAACGTTTCGAGCTCGTACCGCAGCACGGACAGCGCCTGATTGGTCTTTTCGTCGTTGACGCTGGCAACGCCCTCGTTGACCAATTTACGGGTCGACGGGTCCTTTTGATAGATGTCGCGATTGAGCATGGCTGTTGTCATGGATTGGCCCCTTAATCAGAATTCTTTGTCGGCGGTGATCGGCACGGCGAGGTAGTTCCAGCCGTCGTACCCATCCAGCAAGCGGTAGTTGTTGTCTTCGTAGCTGCCGGGGAAAAACACCAGCAGACGACCCTTTACCTTCGGGGCGAGCTTGTCCACGACTTCCTTGACCTTCAGGAAGCCGAACAGCGAACCGACACCCTGCAGCGCCACAACGAAGTCGTCGCTGACATTTTTTTCTTGCAGAAAGGCATCGAACTCGGCCTCAATGTAGTTGATGTACTTGGGCAGCAGCGTCGACAGAAGATTGGGCTTCTGGAAGTAGCTCTTGGCGTAGCGCTGGGACGCAAGCCAGTTCGGGAAGGAGTCGGTCAGGTCGAACAAGGCCCAGTCATGGCCTGCTGCACGGGTGGCGATCTCAAATTCGTCGACTTTGGCCCGCAAGCGCAGCTCTTCCGTTTCGTGATACACGCAGAAGATGACGCGCTGGGCGGCGGCGACACCATCGCGCCATGGCACGGAGACGTATTTGCTGTAGGACTGAGTCAGTCGTTTAATTCGGCTCACGTAACCACTCCATTTCCTGCGCAGTGATCAAGTTCGGGAAAAGCACCTCGACCACCTGGCCGACGCGCTTGAGCGAGATCCAGCCCCGGCGCGAGGCGTCTTCGGCCAACTCGATCGTCTTTTCAAATGAAAAGTCGAGCACTCGAGTGAATTCGCTCTTGAGCAGCGACTCGCCGCGCAGACCACTGACGTAGCCCAGGACCAGTGCCAGCGACACCGCTCCTGGCGTCGCCACGGCACGGACCCGCACCTTGCGGACGCGGCCAGCCAGATGACCCGACTGGGTCCAGGACGAATTGATATTCTGCGCGGTGGACTTGAGCGTTGCCTTGCTGAAGCGCCCCGGCTCTTGTGCATCAATGAACTCTTCCATCGCCTCACGGGTGACGGTGGCCCCCTCTTGGAATCCCAAGACAAAGGGTGCTGTGGCCCGAAGCATGGGGTCACGCGAGTAGGCGCACAGAGCTGCCAACATCGGCTGTCCGTCCACATCGCGCTGCCAGAAGAAACGCAGCGCACGGAACACCAACAAGCTGGGATCGAGCGCGTAGAGGTCGGCCAGGTGCCGAAACGTCAGCGCCCGCGTCTTGCCTGAACGTTTGCCCAGGCAATTGGCAGTCTGGATGGCTTCAAGATAGTCGGCCCTGGCCGCGTCAGCCGCTTCCACAAACGACAGCAGGGCGCGCAGCTCCGCGAGCATTATCGTCCGGGCGGTATGGACGCCGCCGCGCTCATAACTGAAACCCAGTCGCTCCAGCTTGTTGTTGTGCTTGTTCTCTACGGTCACGTTGACATCAGTCCTGGTATTTAGTCGGCATCGGCGTCGATCCGTTGTTGGTCAGGGGATCGGTATCCCGGCGCAAGCAAGGCATTGCGCACACCGTAGATGGCAAGGTGGTCTTTCAGCCAAAGCCGGCACTCATCGCCGCGCTGGGAGTGATCCGGCGAGCAGTCCACGCTCCATTTACGCAGGATGTATCCGGCCGTGGCGGCGCGTAGCTTCATCCGCAGCACGCCTTCGCGCATGCCGTAGTCCATTTCGGTGATCTCTGGTCGTGGCTGGTCTGGATGGGGAACCAACTCCAGCTCGACGATCCGGGTCCACTGAATGTCTTGATCGCTCATCTCGTGGGGCGCCGTTGGCTGCCCCTTGAGCACCACGGGGCGCCTGATCCGGGTGATGACGAAATCCCGGAACTCCTGCGACTTCCGGTCGAAGGCGCGGACGTGCCAACGGAGGCCGTTGTCGATTAGCGCGAACGGGACGATCTCTCGCTCGGTGCGGCCACTTGAGATGGAGTGGTACTCAATGCCAAGCGGACATTCTTGGTGGATCGCACGGGTCACGCTCGCAAGGACGTCCAGATGGGGGTTCGTGAGCCAGGACGGGCTCTCGCTCGCCACCCACGCCTTGAGCCGCTTTGGCTCGCCATCACCGAAGCCCTGGGTCAGCCACGACAGCACCCGCTCCGGGGGGAAGTCGAAGACCGGCTGGAAACTTGGCCCCAGGACGTAGGACTTGCCCTTGGCGTCGTAGTCGAGGTTGCCGGGCGCCAGCTCTTTGTACAGCGCCAGATCCCTGGATGCGGCGGCGGACTGGATGCCAAAACGCGTGACCAAGTCCTGCCGGCGTATCTCCCCAATGAACCGCACGCGCAGCTCCACGAACGCGAGCCTGTCGCGTTGCGGCTGGGCCAGATCTGCAAGCTGTTCGTTCGACATCCAGGGCTGCCTGGCTCCCTGGCGAATGCTATTCGGGGTCATTCCGGAGAGTATATGGTTATCTCAATAGCATGTACATAGGTTCTTTTTGTTACTAATATCAGGCGCCTTTTGATTAGCATTTTCCGCTTGATCACGAACAGCGCAGCAACCTGGTCGATCTGGACTTGAGTCGACGGCGGCGATCTGGCCGGGCATACGTGTACTTGCCCCACGTGCAACGAAGGCCGATCGACGTGTCTATATGGCAGATCCGGATTGCAGGAGCGGCTAGCCGCACCTCCAAGTTGACGCTTCTGACCTGCATTGGGAGCAGGACCAAAGAAGAATGCGGAACTGCCAGCCCCAGATGGACGCCGTAGCGTCCATCTGGGGTTTCTCGGTACGGGCACTTTTTCGATGCCTATCAAACGTCGGTTGCGGACCACCGGCTTTCCGATGACCGCATTTGTAAAAGGTCTACAACCACCCCCTCTCTGCCAAGCTCACCGTCTGACGCCCACCCACGATGACGTGGTCAAGAAGTCGCACATCCACCAACGCCAACGCGTGCTTGAGTCTCGCCGTGACAGCCCGGTCCGCGACAGACGGTTCCGGGTCCCCCGAAGGATGGTTGTGAGCCAGGATGACCGCGGCTGCGTTTAGGCGCAGAGCCTGTTTCACGACTTCCCGGGGATGTACCTCGGCACCGTCTATGGAACCGTAGAACAGCTCCGTGTAACGGATGAGGCGATGCCGGGAATCCAGCATCACGGCAGCGAACACTTCGCGTTCTGCCCCGCCCAACTTGGCCAGGAAGAACTCAGCGGCGATCTTGGGGTCGCTGAAGCAAGTGCCCCGTTGCATCTTGGCGTCGACGATCTGCTTGGCCGCGGCCAAGACGGCCTCGGCGTCCGCGGGGGCATAGTGTTTGGTACTGCTGCGCACGTAGAGGCCCAGCACCGGTTCGTCTGTCATTTCGTGATCTCCAGTAAGCTAAAAAGGGCGCTCGCGCGCCCTTCGGTGGTCGTCAATGATTGGCGCCTGTGGTCGCAGCACCTGGTGTGGCAAGCCGTGTCAGCCGGTCCCGAGTCGGGCGACTTTCTCCTGCAGGCGCGCGCGCAGGGCCGGCGGCGGGGCCGGCTGCGCCCGACCAGGCTCGCCCTGCTCGGCATCGGGATAGAACTCCTCCACGAGGGCCGGCACGTCCTCCTCCAGCTCTTCGAACGCCCCGTTGGCGAATCCACGTCGGGCCGCCTCGTCCAACGCGCCCTGGTCGACCCCGGCCGCGCGTCGCCGCGCGTCCAGCTCGCGGGCATCGGCAATGGCCTGTTCCAGCGTCATGCCGGAGCGCACCGCCAGATCCACGTAGTAGATCGGGGCGCGGTGGCTCATCGTCGTTGACTTGCCCCGCAGCTTCAGCTCCAGTTGCATGCAGGCCAACAACCCGCTCGAAACGGCGGCGTAGTACTGCATTCGGGCCGCCAGCGTCCGGATCGTGTTGAAGGAGGTCGTCCGCAGCACGAAGCTCCCCAGCGCGTCCTCGTCGGCATCGCCCACCAGGACGTTGAGACGCGCGTAGGCCTTGCAGTCGCCGGCCGCGTAAGGGCAGCCCGTGGGACCCGGACACGGCAGCGAGGCGATCCCCTTCTGGGTGGTCCGCCGACAGGTCTCGCCATTACCGACGCACAACCGGCGCCCCGTGGCGCGATCGAACAACGAGTAGTCGGCCCGGAGGTTCAGGCTCGGGTCGTTGAACATCAGCCGGACGGGAATCGAGCGTAGCTTGCCCCCTGCGGCCTGGCGCAGCACCTCGTCCAGGGGATGCAGGATCCAGCCGTCCCGGTTCTGGATCTGGCTGGTCAGGGTGAACTGGTCATCCTTCTCCGGCAGGCGCTTGCCGTTGCGCTCGACAACGCGCCCGATGGAAATCCGCCCGACCACTGGCGGGGTAATCACAAGTCCCTTCAACATGGTGTCGCCCTCTAAGGTTGGTTGGGGGTGTCGGTGTGGACGACCAGAACGAACCGGCGCGCTCCGGGACGCACGACCGAGTACCGGGCCGCAATGTCGGGGCGCTCGGCGGTCAGCCGCTTGGCGTCGAACGACGTGCCGTCCTTAGCCCGCCGGTAGGTGACCGAGCCATTGGCGAAGATCGCTTTGGATGCATCGCCCATGGTCTGCTGGATTGCCTGCTTGAGCGTTTCGGCCCGTTGCTGCTGGGCGTCGAGCTCCGAGCGCAGCCCGGCCAGCTCGTCGAAGACCCGGCAAAGCGCCACATCGCCTGTGAAATCCAGACTGGTGTCGTTACCGGGGTACAGATGGCGCAGGGCCCGGGCGGCCGACTCGCTACCGTCCGCGGCCGGCGGCGTGTCGGTCTCGACGCACTCCCAGAAGCGGGCCTCCAGCACCACCAGGCGGGCGATGATGTCTTCGTCCCGGACGATCCGGTGGATCTGCAGGTCCTGGCCGCAGAGCAGAACTGCCACGTCCGCGGCATGCTTGCCTGTAACTGCCAACTGGTGCTGGACCTGCAGCTGGACGTACTCGGGCACCCCGTCCTTCCACAAGCGCGACCCGAATTCCCCCGCGGTCTTGCACTCCAGGATCTGGACGTCCGGATCGCCCACGACCTCGCGGTCGATGTTGGCGAGCATGAACGCAAGGGTCGGATGCTGGAGGACGGCGTTGAGCTTGCGAACCTTGCGGCCCATCCTCTGCTGGTAGGCCACGGCCACATACGGCTCCAGCAAAGTGCCCCAGTAGCGCGGATCGTCCATGCCCGGCTGATCGTCGCTGGCCGGCTGCCGCCCGGTCTTCTCCAGCCACAGCTCCAGCTGGCTCTTGTAAGGGTTCAGACCAACGGCCGCGGCCGCATCGGAGCTGCCGATGCCGCCACGGCGCACCTCAAGCCACTGCCCGCGGTCCAGCGTGCGCGTATCGACCAGGCGCAGCGCGTTCTCCTTCTTCATGTGCAATCTCCCAAATGAAAACGCCCGGCCAGATGGCCGGGCGTTATGACGTGTTGGTCAAGGACTGCAACCTCAGGACACCAGTTCCAAGACGCTTTCCCAGGCCTTCTGCTTGATTTGCGCACCTTGCCCGAACCATGCAGCGTCGCGGCGGTGGTCGTCGCTGCGTGCGCGGCGGTGGTGGTCCACGAACTCCGTGACGCTGTTAAGCAGGCCCCAGGCGGTGCCTCGGCTGGAAGCCAGCATCGCCCCGCGCCCGCAGCCCTCGTACAAAGCCCGAGCGTTCGCCAATGCCTGCTCGTTGACCACGGTCGCCTTGCCCTCTGCAACCGGGTAGGTCAGCACGCGACGCAACAGGCCCTCCACCGAGTCTGGATCCACCGGGCATTCGGCGAGCGCCTTCATCCGGGCGACAAAACCATCCCAGGCCGAGACGGTGATGCCCAGCTGCCGTTTCACCGTGTCCGCGTCGAAATGGCTGCGATGCGGCACCTTGATCGCACCGCTGGCGCCACCCAGCGCAATCCGCAACGTGTTGTTGCAGACCACGCGCACCGATGTGAACTGTGCGGTGGTAGCTAGCGTTCCGTCACACGCCGTGGCCAGCAACAGGTACCCGTCCACGCGGTCGCGCCCCTTGAGAACGGTGCTTTGCCCGGTCTTAGCCAGTGCCCAGAACTTGCGGCCTTCCCGGAGCACGCCGGCAGTCTCAAGCTCGAAGCCACTGTGTGCTGTCAGGTCACGGTAGAACTCCAGAACCTCTCCCGGCTGCACCACCTTGAAACGCTTACTGACAACCGCCAAAGGCGCTTTGGTGTCCGAGCGGTAAAGCACCTTCTGCTCGGGGAAGGCATTGATGAGGCCAACGTTGTTGCTGCCGGTGATGTAGCGCACCTCGGACTCTTCGACCGCCCAGTCCATCCCGGCCTGCTCCCTCCAAACGTCGATCGGCTGGCGGGGTGCCAGCTTGTTGCCTAGGCCATGCCACGGCTTCTCGCCGGCGTAGGCCATCGATTGAACTAGATGCATGGGAACTCCATTCGGTTGACGGCACAAAAAGCAGAAGGCCCGCCGGTAAAGGCGGGCCTTCTGCTGCCAGGACACTGGCTCAGGGAAAACGAATGTCGCGCTTGGCCAGCAGGCTCACAAGAACTACCGCAACCAGCGTCACAAGCTGAACAATCGTCTCCTTGGTGTCATCGCGCATGGCTCTGACCTTGCCGTAAGCGCTTGGAACGTAGCGCTCGGACGTGAAGCGAGGATCTCCCGCTTCAAGTGGGTATTAAGGGTCTAAGAAATTTTTGAATCGCGACAACGCTGACGCGTACAAGTACCTCAGACAGGCCAACGGAACCGAAGGCCTCGCCCCTTCGCCGCAGCAACTCTTCTGCAATTCTCACGCTGACCACGCGTGCCGGTTGAATCCGCCCCCCCCTGACCGAGGAGCCGCATGGCCTGCAAGTACGGACGCCGATGTAATAGCAATCCTGCTGACCAGCATGGCCATCGATGCTCCGACCGAAAACTGCCTAAAACTCGTTGGGGGACCCCGCCATGGGTATCTCCTTCGGAAAAGCCGCTTTTAGTCGAAACCACCCGGGGCAGAGCGAGGCTGTGCGGGCAAGCTACGGCCCAGAAGGCCCCGACGTTGCGCCGTTCTGTCATCCGGCCGGCCAGGACCGGCGAGGTCGAGAACCCGAACCTAGTGTTGGCTCGGCTACGACTGTCCAGCGCCGTCAGCGCGGAACCACAGTCACTTGGGTCGGATTGGGTCGTCACGTTGGTTCCTCCCCAGGTTTTGGCCCCCTCATCCCGCGCTCGGCAACAAGCGTCGGTCGGAGATGCCCGCGCGGCGATCAATTTTCCCCAACTTTTTTCCTTCCGACCCCAGTTTTCCGCTCCTTATTAATCGCTCCAGCAAACGCGCATCGTGGTCGCAGGCAGGCAAAGGGCCTGTCGCTGCACCGAGATCGAGTTATGAGCCTCAACTACGACTGTTCAACCCACACGACCCATTCGCCGAATACCGATACGGGGGGCATCGCGCCCCGGTCAACCCGCTCCAAGCGAGTCCTCCGCAAGAAAGACCTGGCGAAGAAGCTCTCGTGCTCCGAGAGCACCATCGATAACCGCCTGAACCCGTCGAGCCGCTGGCACGACGAAACGTTCCCTCGGCCCGTTCCGTTGGGTGCAGGCGGCTCGCGCAGTTCTGCCAAGGGCTGGATCGAATACGTCATCGACGAGTGGCTGGAAAGCCGCATGGAGGGTGCCCGTCGCATGTAACGAGCTCACTAAGTCGACGTAGCGAGTCAGCACACAAAAACCCCAAGGAGCTTGGGGTTTTTATTTTCAAAGCCGGGAGAAGCGGGGCCATCGATCCCGCTCGAATTACGGTTTCTATCCTATTAGTTAATCAATCAGCACATAGCAGAGAAGCATTCACATGAATGAGATCAATCAGTCCACCTCGTACACCCAGGCAATCGCCTTCGACTGTGACCTGCTCAAGGAGCAGATGTCCAAGCTTTCCATTGACCCCGAGTCCAAGGCTACCCTCATGCCCTCGGCAGAGCAGGACCACCACCTCTTCGTACGTAAGACCAGTCAACGCTACGGGCACACCTATGTCGGACAGGAGCACGACTTCATCTACTGGCTGCTCCGAGCAGAGAAACTCGTCGATGCCATCGCCCGGAGCGATGATCAGCCGGTTGAAGTTACGCACGATCGAAGGGGGCAGCCGCGCTATCAGCTGACCAAGATCGGCAAGGCATTCTTCAACGCATGCAAGGGCTACAACCCAGACAGTGCGGAGTACTACAAGCACCACCGCTTCAATCCTCCCCTGACCATTGTCCTGCGGATCGTCGACCAGTGGTCGCCTGAGCTCTTGGCTCACACGAACCGTAACGGCGATCCGGTGCTAAGTGATTCACGGACGCGTGAGATTCTCGAGAACGCGGTCGCTTCCATCCGCGCGTCATGCCGGAGCCAGGCCTACAAGGACGAAGTCGACAATTACAAGCGCAACGAAGAGAAGAACATCACCAGCTGCTGCGAGTATCTGGCAGCCCAGTTCCAGCGTCGTTCGCAGCTGCTGATCCTACGGGTTGATCTCTACTTCCGCCCGGCGTTCAAGGGCTGGGGCTACACCCGCGAAGCCGATGGCCATTACGCGCGGTTCCTGCGCGCCCTGCGCGAGAATCGAATCGTTCCCGACGTCCTCGGCTACATCAGCAAGCGCGAGGACGGGATTGATCGTGGCATCCACTTCCACGTCCTCATCGTCCTGGACGGGCACAAGCACCGTGATGCGGCCAATCTGACCCGCATGATCGGGGAGGACTGGGTCCGCCGCTGCGGCGATGGAGAGTATGAGGATGGGGTGGATGTCGGCGAGACGGGCAAGAAGGCCAAGGCGAGCTATTTCAACTGCTACACCCGGATGGATCAGTACCGTTTCAACTGCCTGGGCCTGATCCATCCGACCGATGCAGACAAGCTGCGCGGCTTGCGCCTGGCGATCGAATACCTGTGCAAGGAAACCACGCAGCTCAAGCCCAGCCCGCCGAAGTCCCAGGAGGGTGAGCAGGACGCCGGCATTTCGAGCAGAAAGGGGATCCGCAACCTGCGCAAGGGCATCATGCCGAAGGGCCACAGCGGCCGTGGCGCGCCCAGGAGCAGCGGCCTGGACACCTCAGCCATTGATCGAGAGTTGCTGAAAAAGTGACCTCAAATCTTGCTTCCAGACGAAGGGCCGGCTTGCCGGCCCTTTCTCTTGACACGCCCCGGGGAGCACGCAGGAGCCGTGGTTGCGCTGCTAGGAATCTAGCGAACCTCAGCGGAGGCGCCCCGAAACAAGCACAACGTACCCCCAGCCACGATCACGAACACAGTCTGCCAGCGTCTCGTCGATTGAGTCCGGCCGGAACCGCAGGACCGCGCTGACTTTCAGCGAAGCATTCGGTCCGCCGGCCACATGTTGCTTCGCAAGAAAGCCGACCTGTGTCAATTGTCCTGAACTCCCTCGATGCATGAAGGACTTGAACGCACCGCCCCCCCTCCCGCCAAGCACGATTGGATCACCTATCGCGACCTCAGTCTCGATATAGCGCTGACAATCATCCGGAGTTGGGTTGAATGCGCTGCGTTGCATGGCCCAACCGAGCGAGACATCCTCCATTGAACCGATCAACACCTGGCCGTCTGTGCGCAGGCCGTCATAGGGCACAGGATCCTTCCTTCCCCAGCTCCTCTCGCGATCACCGCGGTAGTACGTCAGATTCCTCTTCGCCCGGGTCATCCCCACATACAGCAGCCGCGCCTCTTCCGCGGCATCCCCAAGGAGATCCGGTCCCAGTCGGTCCCGCCCTGCCACGCCAAACTGAATCATTGAAGGCAGAATTACTACGTTGTCGAACTCAAGCCCCTTCACCTTGTGCAGTGTCGAAACTACTGCCGTTGACGCTTCATCAACCGTCCCCAACAACCGCACGAGCTCATCGATTCTCAATTCATCAACAAACTTGACGAGCGAGGAAAGATGGGGAAATGATTGCTCGCGGCAGCACAGCTCCCACAGATCGTCCAGCGTGACGTGGGACGTAGGCCTGGAGTATTCCGGAACTCCTCCCGCTTGCACCGTCCTGTTGAATATCTCGCGTCGCACATCCTCCGAAAGTGCGGCATCGCCTTGGGCAGCCGCCTCCCGAAGATGGTCCAACCAGACCGCCACGTGCCGCAGGTCGGCTACGCGCAGATTGGCGCCCCCCTGCACCCTCAGTTTCGGAAGCCCCTGGCTCAACAGCCTGTACGCTTCAGCGACCTCAGCATTCGAACGACAGAGCACGGCGGTCGACTCGCCTTCGCGACCGGCCAGCTCCGTCAGCAGCGATGCGGCGCCTTCTATCGCCTCGCCCCACGTACGACCGCTCCACTCGATCGCCTGGCACGTCCCTTCCGGGGCTCCCCTACGCGATCTCAACCGGGATGTCTTCAGACGCCGGGAACGGTTCGTGCGCTCGAAGAACCCGGCGATCATTAGCTGGCTGCGTTCAACAATGCTCTCGCCAGATCTGAAGTTCACGCCCAGCAGGAACTCCTGAAAGCCTTCCCCCGCGAAATCCCGCGCGAACTGATCAAAGTACTTCTCGGAGAACTGGTGAGCACTGCCATCATTCTTCCGCTGCCACCGCAGGATGTCCTGGTCATCATCACCGATCACCATGACGCCTGCCCGAGACCCACTGCCGGAGTGGAGATGCTTGATGACCTGATACACGTCATCCGTCACGTCCTGGAATTCGTCCACCAGGACACAACGTGCGCCGCCGGCCACCCTCTGGGCGAACGAAGGATCCTTTGACAGCCGATTGGCAAAGTCAGAGAGCAGGGTTTGCACACTGTCTCTCGTAATCTCAATCCCCTCTCTGGCCAGGCTCCGCAGGGCCAGAGAGTGGAAAGTCGAGACCCGCAGGCGCCCCGCGTAGGCTGCATAGCCCAGCGACTTGAACAACTCGCGAATCCGTCGCCGGATCTCAAAGACGACTGCGCGGTTGAACGCAAGCACGATGATCTGCGAGGGATCGACGTTCTGCTCTCGGATCAGGTGCGCGATTCTTCCTACAAGGACGAAAGTCTTGCCTGCCCCCGGACCCGCATTGACCATGATGTGCTGGTCAAACGGCGCCCTGGCCACCTCCCATTGGGCTGATTCTTCCGAGACTCTGAATCTTTCGAAGAACTCAACCGCTTTCGTGGCACGTAGTTTCTCCTGCATCTCCAGGAGCAAGGTGGAGGGGCCGTCTGGATCCTCGCTAACGATTTCACCCAGTTGCGAATCGAGAAACTGCCTGATCGCAGGGCCATCCACGGTATCGAAATACCCTTCGATGAATGCCGGGTGGGCATTCGTGTTTACGTTTGCGAACACCTCCATTGCCAGATTTCGTGCCTCCGCAAGTTCATTGACCTGCCTGAGCTCGTCCCAGATATCCGCCTGATCCTCAAGCCTGCCGTCGGCATCGGACACCGCTACGACATGTGATAGCGGAACCAGTTCCGGCGAGATGCTGACAAGGCTCATTGCTGACAACAACCCGGCCACCTTGTTCAAGTCGGATTCGCGGAAACGGCCGTCACGGCTTCCGGCTCGTAGCTGGTCTACAAGTCTCGAGATGGGGATCGATCTCTGGTTTGCGACGGCCGCGAACAAGGACTTCGCCCCCTGCAGGAAACGTTGCCGCCTGGAATCTGCTTTTGACCATGCAGATCGCGGAAGCACTGCTTCCCAGATGACTTTTTCGTCGGCCCGAACCAGTTGGCGAAGCTTGACTCCGGATGTGCGCGCCAAGCTTCTGAACCCGTTAATGAACGATCTTTCGTACATCCGGCGCTTGTCATCGCCGACCCGCGGCCCCTCTACGTCCTCGACCATCTCGAACGGGTTGAACTCGATTCGCCCCTTCTTGGCGAGCCGGCGTATGAGCTCGGCAACGCCACCATCGACGTACTGGAACAACTCGCTGATCTTGGTAGATGGCTCAGATGCGAGCTTACGCGGGACAACGTCGATCTCACGACGAAGCAATACAGCCCCACGCTTTTCGAGGTCGCCCAAGACTGCCAGCACATCATCCACCGACCTGAGCGCACTGCTGCGCAGCTTGATCTGGGAGAGATTGAGAATCACCGTCTTTGCAGCGGCGGCATCACCGCTCGACAACCCCGCGTGTGCGGGGCGTGGGCTTGGAAGCGACCGCAGCGAAGGTTCTGCCAAGCCATGGAACTGCATTCCCACCGTATCGGATAAGCCGGAGAACAGCCGTCCGAGCGCGCCAATCATGCCGCCGAGAGTCCCTCCTCCCGGGACTGGAGAAGCACCGAAAGCGGAGTTGCCTGCAACGGATGCACCAGAGATCGACGGGTCCGCGGGCCCCGTTTGAAGAATCAAGTCGGCCACTTCAGCAGCCAAGCCATCCTCCCGGGATATCCGCTCGAGCGAGGACGGGTAGGCAATCACCTCAATGAGATCCGGCAAGGAACCGCACAGGCGTACCCGTTCGGCACGTTCGAGCCAGTACAGCCCCATTCGGACCCGCGTAGCGGCCGCGCGCCTGGCAGCCGGGCTCTGCCTCGCTGGATTCTGTGGCGTGCTGTAGCCTTCGGCGGGAACGATCGCCAGTTGCTGGCCATCCACCCGATATGCGTGCTCGCAGACCTTCTCGTAGAGGTCCCTGATGATGGGAAGCGACAGCGCACCGCGCGCCCGCAAACCACGGATCGACTCGAAGTCCTGGTCCGAGAACAGCAGCGTGGCGGAAAGCTTCTCAAGCCGCGCGTTCTTGCGCTCCCGTTCGCCTCGTCCGATCCGGCCAACCTCCTGCAGGTAGTCCTCGAGGTATCCCGGCGGTGCAAGGTGCACTACCCAATGGATATCCGGAATATCCATCCCCATGCCAAACGCCTTCGTAGCCACCAGGACATCAAGGTCACCGTCCAGAAAGCGCGTGTAGATCTCTTCCCGCGAGCCTGCATCTAAGCCCGCATGGTAGTAGTCGACCTGACCACTAGTGGCCCGGGCAAGCCGCTGCGCCACAACCTCCGCATGGTAACGGCTGGAGACAAAAACTATAACGGCACTACGTTGGCCCGTCGCCGCGCGGTTGCGCCGTGCCGCCGACACGGCTTCTTCGATGTGAGGCAGACGCTCCGCTAGCGCCTTGTCGAAGTTTCGCCGGTCGTTGAGCATGCCGCGCACACGGCGAGGCTCAACTGCAATATGCGTTCGCAATGGATTGGAGAACGAGTCCGGCCTTGTCAAGAGCGGCAGTGGAGATCCCGCATCTCCGGACGTGACGGCCTGCAAACGGGCCCTGTCGGATGCGGTGATGGTTGCTGACAGCAACAGGAACGTCGTCGGCTCACCCAAGTCCAATGCACGACACATGCGCAGCAAAAGCTTCAGCGCGTGAAAGTAGTCCGGCCTGAACTCGTACCCCCACTGATTTACGCAATGGGTTTCATCCACCACCACATGCTCCAAGCCTTTGTCAGCCTGCATGCGTTTGTGAAGCACATCTAGGAAAACACCACTGCGGGTTCGCTCTGGCGCGACATACAGCAGCACGATCCGATGATCGAGCACGCCCTGGATCACCTCGGCGATCTCGCCGGATGGCCGATCACCGCTGAGATAGTCGACTGACTCGGAGAAACCCTGCTCCCGCAGGCGCTCCACCTGATCCCGCATCAATGCCTTCAACGGCGAGATGACCAACGTCAGCCGTCTATTGCGTAGGCCACGGCAGAGCGCTGGAACTTGAAACAGCACCGACTTGCCCTCGCCCGTCGGCAAGGAGACGAGAACGTTAGCGGAGCGTTCGCAGATGGCCTCCATCGCCATCTTCTGCGACGGCTTGAACCCCGTGACTCGATTTCCAGCCTCTCCGCTGCGAGGCTGCCAGTTCGCGACCAGAAAGCGCTCCATGGCCTCGAAGCCTGAAGGAGCCTCCTCGCGCACCAGCTTGAATCGCGATAACACAAGCTCCAGTCGTTGCGCATGGTCAACCAGCAAGGGGGTCTCGACCAGCTGGAAGGCGTCCACAAGGTTCGATAGCCCCTTCCCCATGTCGCTTACGCGCGGATCGATGAGGATGACGGGAAGCTGCGACGCTGACAGCCCCACCTCGCCCATCCATCCATGCAATCGCGCCCGCACCAGGGCTGCCGCAGCTTCGAGCAGAGCCGCGGCACTGACGACCGTGGCTCCGCCTTCCTTCTTGGCCGCCTGGTCAGAATCACAACTTACCTGCGTGGCAGTGCGCGCCTCCGCACAGGCATACCAATCCTCGATCGGCAGCGCCTCAATCACAGGTTGCAGCACCACGCCCGCCGTCTGGGCAAGCGTTTGCCAGACGGGCCACTGGTCGAGCACGTCGACCAGCGCGAGGCCACCACTCGAGGCGCGCAACATGTGTTCTCGTTGGCTGCGATGCTCGGGTTTCACCTCGCCAAGCCCGACCTCGGCCAAGCCAGTCGCCAACAGGTCACGCAGCACACTGCTTCGGGAACTCGAAATCAGCAAAATCGGAACAATTCCCGTTCCAACTGTCGCGACTTCCTTGAATGTGCGAATCACCTCGGCCCAATAGCTGCCCTGGTCCTCGGCCCGGGGATGCAACACATGAAGGCGCCGCCTCGCAATCTGCGGACGGTGTGTTGGAGCCGGCGCGCACCCGGCTTGAACAATCGCCGCATCCCTGACAGGGAACGTCGTAAATGTAGCCAGACCTCCTCGGCAGTCGAGCACGTGTGCGGCACGGTCAATGAGCAACCATCGCAGTGCAGATCCGGTTTCACCGATGCGCATGAATGGCGCCGCGGGCATTTCACCCAGCGTCTGCGCAACATCGTTGTGCGCAACCTGCCGTCGATCGAGCACAAGGACATCATCGCTGAGCCCGGTCACCACGCAGGATGATGGATCCCTGCTGGCCCACCACTCAACGCTGGCGGGCAACGACGCGACACGCCAGCCCGAATCGGCCTTCGGCACTACGCACGCCATGTCGACCGCCGACCGCAGACGGGCGTCACGTTCAAGCAGCCAGACCGGAATCATGTTCCGTCGCAGCGCAATGCCCTGCGCGGCAGCCAGCTCCGCAACAGCCGTCAGGACCCGGGCAGCCGGGTCGGATGCGGTGTCGGCCGGCAGGGCCTTCTTAAGCAAGGCAACGTCAATTTCCCGCCACTCGACCGCCACCGCCTCGCAGGGGTCCGCCGAAACCACTGATACACCCGGAACCCAGTCGACCTCTCGGAGCCTACTCATGGGCACGACGACCAGCTTCGCAGGCAAGGCTCCCTCCGCAGACATGAAACTCGGGGAGTCGCGGGCAAAATCGGATACGTCCCGCAGAGCCTCAATGACCACATCCAGCAGCCGGGCAGAATCCGTGAACTCGCCGATCAACACTCTGCGTGCAACATCGGCAGGCAGGCGCTCTAGCTGTCGCTTAAGCACCTGCAATGTGTCAAGCGCATCCTGGTTCGCATGATGCCGTCCACCCAGCGCGTGCGACGCCGCTTGAGGCTCCAGCAGGTACCCGATGAGTAACGTGTCCCAGATCAATGGCACCGACGCCGGCGCGATGTGACGGGCAACAATCGGCCAGTCCCATGCCAGGACATTGTGACCTACCACCAAGGGCGCAGCGTTGACTCGCTGTCCTAGGTCGGCCATGGCCATAACCAAGTCGGTCCCGCTACGCTCGTCGTGAAGAAGGCTGGCCTGTCCGTTGCGTGCGCAGCCGATTTCCCAGATGCGCTCACCGTCGGTTTCCAGGTCGAATGCCAGTGACGAAGCAGTCAGCAGCGACCTTGCACGTGATGGTTCCTGCTGGAGTTGCTTGCCCAGCCCTGCAGGACTCTTCCGCCACCCTGACAGCAGTGAATCTTGGCGCGCGGCTGGGAGTCGATGAAACAGCGAAACCGCCAGATCGGGATTACGCTCTGTCCACGCTTCAGCCTGTACTTCGGACAGCAACCCGTTACGTACGATCCTGTCCAGCCAAGCATCGATGAACGCATCCCGCGGGATGCCGTAGTCCAGGAAACGCGTTGCCAGCTCGACCTCAGAGGCCTCCGCTCCGGGGAAGCAGGTCTCCCAGTTTCCACGCGGTTCCGACAAGACCCGGCTGAGCAGGTGCCACTCAAGAAGGCGGGAACGGGCATCCGGAGGTAGCCTTCCGCTTTGGAACCAGGAGACATCTGGCGCACCCAGCACGGCTAGCTGCGTGGGCTCAAGCACTTCCAGCAGCCTCGGGAACGCGCAAGCGGGGCTACCGGGCGACAGGCTGGCAGCAAACTGGTAGTGCGACTTCACCAGCCGGCGACTGACCTGATGTGCTTCCAGATCTGTCGGCGACATCTCGGCCAGCCGTTCGCAGACGACCTGTCCCAGCACCTCGTCCTCCAAGTCGGTGGGGGCCGGCACATTTCCATCCCATCGCTTCGCGTACCACCCTGTCTCGAACAGGCCCCACAACGCTTCCCGCGGCAGCTCACCCAAGCGCTTGCGCCGCAAAGCGTCCGTAGATGCCTGGCTTGTGGGCGCATTCCCTAGCGAAGCTGAGGCGATTTCAACGGGCGCCCACGAGACCGCACCCTTCTTGGGCTCATGTGGACGCCGCGGGTCGCTGCCCGTGAGGAAGAGCACCTGAGATCCCACAGGGGGGAGCTTCTCTCCATCAGGTAGCCGGCCCGGATATCCCCGGAAGTGGAAGAACACGTCCTCGCGCGCGCCACCAGAGATGAAGCCGAAGCCCCGTTCTTCGTCGAGCCTGGCCACAGTTCCGAAGCGTGGCAGCTTCAAGAAGAGCATTCCCTCATCAGATTGTGGCTTCTTACCAGATCCTAGCGGCCGACCACGGGTCTTGGAATTGGTCTTCCTAGTGTCCACAACCTCTCGCTCGGTCGGCTGTAAGCCCAATGTCTTCAGCTGGTCGGCCAGCGTGCTCATGATTGTTCATCCCCTTGCTGGCACACACGCGTCTCCCAAAGTCTTGGCGAAATGGAAAATGACCGGGTGTGCGCGTTACCCATCCCCGGCTTGGCGTCACCCTCGATCGCTGCGGATGTGCCTAAAGTCGCTCTTGTGCTTGTTGCGCCGGTACTTTTCACCGGTGATGAAGTAAACCAACGACTGCACCTGATCACTGTCTTCCCGGTCAAAGAAGCCAAGACCAACCAAGAGATCCACCAATTTTTCCCGATCGCCGCCGAGTCCTGGTTCCTTAGCACCACTCCAACGGCAGGCGGCATATAGGAGTTTTCTGAGCTTGTGATTGATGAAATCCTGATCGAGGAATGTATCCGCCGGAACCTCTACGGCTTCTTCGGGAAGATCAATCTCCCCAAGGCCCTCGGACGAATAGTTGTAGCCGGGGTTGGCGAGCGTCGCCGCGAACTCATGCCGACCGTCGTTGAAAGGCTTGGGATTCTTCTTGTAGCCGGCATTCAACTCTCGAAATTCTGCCGCAAGCGATGGCGCATCGATCTCACTGCGCGCCCTCCCTCGATTTCGATAGGCTTTGCGGAGGATCTCGTATACCAATGACGACGAATCTTTCAGCCCATAGGGGTCATCCGGCGCATCTCCACAGGCTGGCACAAGCACATCCTTAGCAGTCGGCGTGCTTTCCAAGGCGTCACTAAGTGCGGGCACCTCAACGAAAACATCCTTGAAACTGACCCCGTGAAGAATGTACGAATACTGGCTTCTGATGCGATTCAACGTCTTCACGACCACAGGAGCACCCGAGCTGGCATCAAACTCGGTTGGCACCTTGTCGGCGATGGCCCGCTCGGTGGGCAAGAGGAAACCCAGCAAACCCTTTCGATACTTGAAATCGATTGAAGGAATGCCATCGTGCGTCAACGCGGATTCCAGACCTCCAGCACTGAATTGGTGCAATGCGATGGGGGGATATTCGAGAACGTCACGCAACTGCGATGTATCGAGCTGCAAATACCGTATCTGGGCCTGATTGCCATCAGCCCGCACGGGACCTTGGGTTGACTTCTGGGGCCACAGAAGCTGGTACCCAGGAGGAAAGGGGTCAATAGAGAGAAGGCTGACCCGAAATCCCTTCGGGACCTTGACGTAGAACCTGTCGTATCCAGCCTCAAGGAGCCTGTGAACGAACTCAACAGGGTCGTTCCCGTCAAGCATGCTGGCTAAGGGCCGAACTCGAATGGCTGGCGATTCAGGCGTCATGCGGCGAGGCATCCTTCTTGGGCTTCTTTGCAGGTGGGTGAACAAAGTCGGCCCAGGCCTGCATCATCGGACGACGTTGCTCCAAGAGATCTGTGCGGTGGTAGGCGGCCTCGACCTTGTCCTTGACCGTATGCGCCAACGCCCGCTCTGCCAGGTCACGGGCATAGCCTTGCTCGCTGCACCAGTCGCGGAAGCTCGAGCGGAACCCGTGGGCGGTCGCAATACGCCCAGGCGTGTCGCTCAGTGCGTTCGCTCTCCGCAACAAGGCTGTGAGCGTCATGTCCGACATGACCGAACGAGCCTGCACAGAGGGAAAGACAAGTTCGTCGTGATGGCCTTCCTGGCGCCTGAGCAGCTTGACGGACTGTTCCGACAATGGCACTCGATGAGGCTGTTTGGCCTTCATGCGAGCAGCAGGAATCGTCCACAGCTTCGCGCGAAGGTTCACTTCCGCCCACGTCATCCCGCGCACCTCGCCGGAACGACTGGCATTCAGGATCAGGAACAGCAAAGCATTTCGCGTGACTTCGTACTCGCCAGCTCCTGCAAGTTCTGCTTTCACGAACGATGGAAGCTTCGCCCAGGGCATTGCTGGCTGATGCTCCTGCCGGACAGACTTTCCCGGCTGCAGCGGAAGCAGATGTGTTACGACATCGACCGGGTTGGCTTGGTTAAATCCGTGCGCCCAACCCCACGCCATTACCGCGTGTAGCCGCTGCTTCACGCGACTTGCCGTCTCTGCCTTGTCGAGCCAGATGGGGCGGAGGACATCCGCAACGTGCCGCGGTTGCAACTGGTCGATGGGAAGGGAGCCAATCCGTGGAAACGCGTACTCAGTCAGCGTATTAAGCCACTGCTGTGCGTGCTTGGGATTCTTCCACCCGGGCTTTAGTTCCGCGTGGAGTAGTTCCGCTGCTTCCTGAAACGTCGGTGTCTTCGGCTTAGCGTGGTCAGCCGCCTTAACCTCCAACGGATCCTGCCCACTCGCGATCTGCTCGCGCATTTCTCGCGCCAGTTTACCCACCAGAGCAATCCCAACTTCGGGGTAGGCACCCAAGCCGGCGTTGCGTCGCTTGCCCGTGGCAGGACTGACGTAGCGCAGCACCCACTTACCCTGCCCCTTCTGTGAGGGCGACGGATGCAGCGTCAGGCCAGTTATGCCTCCGTGCGGGACAGCCTGACCGCCAGGGCTCAGGCTGCGAGCCTTTGCATCCGTGATCAATCCCATGTCCTTCCTCGGCCCCCCTGTTTCCGGTATGCCATCGAGTATGCCATTTGATGTTTGCTTCCTTTAAGTGTCGTTGGGGTCGATTGGTACGCAGCTGTAGCTAAGTTGCTGAACCGCGTGCTAAAATTTTCAAAGGTTGAGATCGGCTGGGCCCCGTTGGGCATCGCCCGAGCAGTCCCTCTCTCCGCCAGATTACGCAAGCCCCTGTTTACGCAGGGGTTTTTGCTTTTCTGGATTGACTGCTGGGAAAGACGCAAGCCGGGACACATCGCCCCTATGCGCATCCCCCATCATCTGGTTCGAGCCCGCTCGGGTCTCTGGTCATTCCGGCAACGGGTTCCCACGGACCTTCAGGCCCTCATCGGCAAACGCATCCTGAAGCGCACGCTGCGCACCTTCGAGCTGTCCGTGGCCCAAATGCGCGCCCTGACACTGGCCGCACGTTATGCTCAGGCCTTCAGCGTGTTGAGGGAACGACGCATGGGAACCCAGGACGAGGACGTCGAGACGCTTCTTGCGCGCCTCACCAGCTCCGACAGCCTCCAGCAGCTGACGTTGAACCGAACGCGCACCGCCGACGGTGTCGTCACCGAGCACTGGCAGATCCACTCTCCGGAGGACGTGAAGCTTTATCAGCAGATCATGGAACTGTCTGCCTCACGGCCCAGCGAACTTGGGGAGCTGATTCGTCAGGGCGTCCCGCCGATGCCGGAGGCGCGCCGGGTGACCAAGCCCGCCATTGAGACCATCACCTTGGGCAAGGCCAAGGAGGCGTGGCTGGCGAGCATCAAGGGCAGCACCCTGCCAAAGACTTGGACCATCAAACGAACGGCGGTAGAGCTGCTGACTCGCTTCCTGGGCGAGAAGGCCAAACTCCATACGCTCACTCGGTCCGACCTGGCCCGGTGGTATCAGCGCATGAGGGACGAAGGAGCATCCACCCCCACCCTGACCAACAAGCAAAGCTATGTAGGCGGGAAAGGAGGATTTTTCGAGTGGGCGATCGCCTCGGGCCATTACCCGAAGGGCGACAACCCGGCCTCCGGGCATGTGAGCTACTCAACGCGGGAGAAGCGGGCCCGGCGCAAGTTCGGCTTCAAGGCTTATGACACCCATCAAGTCCAGGCCCTGTTTGCGCCGGCGGCCTTCGAGGCCCTGCCCCTGCCCGCTCGCTGGGCGGCCCTGTTGGGGCTCTACACGGGGGCTCGAGCCTCCGAAGTCGGGCAGTTGATGGTCAGCAACATCTCGGAAGAAAGCGGAGTGCCTTGCATCCATATCACCGACGAAGGCGAACATCAGCGGGTGAAAACCGACGTAAGCGTCCGCACCGTGCCCGTCCACCCCGACTTGGCGGCGCTGGGCTTCCTCGAGTGGGTCGAGAGCATGCGGGCCGAGGGCCATACTCGCTTATTCCCTGGAGCCAAGGCCGAGGCCAAGAACGGCCAAGGGAACTGGGTGTCAAAGGCCTTCAGCCGCTACTTGGCCGAGGTGGGCAAGAACTGGCCTACCGCCAAGCGAGGCTTCCACTCCCTGCGGAAAACCCTGATTCAGGAGCTCCAGGGCCTGGGGGTAGTTTCCGAGCTGCGGGCGCAGATCGTGGGACACGAGCTGGACGACGAGCACCATGCTACTTACAGCCGCGACTTCACGGTCAAAGAGAAGTTGGAAGGACTGGGAGCCCACTCCCCCGGCCTTCGGACGCTGACCTACGGGCTCAACCTCCAACCCTTGCGTCCGCTGGTGCACCCGGCCCTTCTGCCCGCCGGCAGCCTTCCCACGAACCGCCGCAAAGCAAGGAGCAACGCGTGAGCATCCATCCGATCGACACACGGGTCGCTGTCCTTCTAGATTGCGACAACGTTCCACCCGAAATCGTGGACCATGCCCTCCTCATGGCCGCTCAGTTCGGGCGGGTTGTCGTCCGCCGCGGCTACGGCAACCACTCCACGCTGGCCAAGCGCTGGCAGGAGACCTTGGTCCGACAAGCCTTCACCCCATGTCTCCAATACCAATACGCGGCAGGGAAAAACACCGCTGACATGGCACTGGCTTTGGACGCATTAGAGGCAATGTTCGATCAGAGGGCTGACACGTTTTGCTTGGTCACGAGCGACTCGGATTTCGCTTACCTGTGCCGAAAGCTCCGAGAGCGAGGAGCGACGGTCTGCATCGTGGGGGAGGAAAAAACGCCTGAGGCATTGCGCAATGCCTGCGACCAGTTCTTCGAGTGGAAGCCTTCGGAACAGAAACCCGAAGCGGAGGAGCAGGCCTCGGGCTTGAAAGGACAGGCACAAGGAAAGACCGAAACTTCCAAGCCACTGCCCAAGCGACGCCCCCGTTTCTTGGTCGATGCAGTGGCCCTTCTCGCCGACGGCAGCACAGATGGAAGGGTCATCGTCAGCGCGCTTGGCAACTATCTAAAGCGCACCGATCCCTCGTTCTCGCCAAACGCTTATGGGCACTCCGGCCTGCTTAACATGGTCAAGACTTATGACCTGCTCGTTGCTTCGCAAGCGCCGGGAGGCCACTGGCTGGTCAAGCTCGCACCGGAACCGAGCTCGGCGATGCAGGCATCAATAGCGGTAGCGTCCGACGCCTAAGGCGAAGAATCCAGATAGAAAAACTGTGACGCATTGCATCATGGCGCGCTTGCGCATTCCCACCTGAGTGGTTCGATGTGAAGACCATTCACTACACGACTGACCAATGCCCGCAAACGTGGAACTCCGTATCGCCAGCCAACTCCTTCAAGTCTTGGTGCCTCAAAACAACACCCGAGACGCCGCTGAGCGTGAGGTAGATGTCCAGCACGCGCTGGATATCGCAAAAATACTCCTGCGCCGCTTCGCCGCTTCCCCCCAAGGCCAAGCCAGCCAGTCTGTTACCCACTCGCCACAGAGCAGCAGTGCATCCCGAGCCGCACAGGTGGACCGCACCCAAGTGCCACAATCCTTCCCCTCTCCCGACGCTTGGCGGGCATCTCGGGGACTTCCGCCAGTGAAGCCACTTCCGAGTCGAACACCATTGATGGGACCTGGACCCCGTTGAACAACAGCCCCGCGTTCGCGGGGCTTGTTCTATGCAGGGTCAGTGGAACTTGGGCGCCCGGGGGACAGGCGGAACGGGAAGCAACGTGCGCGGGGCCACCGGTTGGTCATCAGCAGGCTGTGGAGCAACAGCCTCCGAGGGGTGGGGCAAGCCAGCGAGGAGCTCGGCTTTCGTTAGGATTTCAGCATCGATGGCGCTCAACTCTCTCTCCGACGCCCGCTCCTGAGCAGACTTTAACTCGGCCGCCCGCTTCTCCAGCACCGAAAGCCGCCGCCCTCGGCGCTGGGTCCACTCCGGCCGGGAGTAGCCGGAGGAGCCTAGCGGGTAGTCTGAGTTGAACCTTTCCCACTCTTGTTCGGCCATGTGATGCAGCCTAGCCGCACTCTTTAGATTCAGCAGCCTGCGGGCCTTCCCCACAATCAGACACTTCAGAGCACGAACTTGGAGCACTGCCGTGGTGATCCACTGACGGAGATCGGTGGCTTCCCCCTGGAGAGCCAGCTGCTGCCGCACCCATTCCAAGGAAGAGCGGAACTTGTCCATGGCCAGGTCTGCCCTCGCCCTGGAAATCTCATCCACGTCGCGCAGCGCGTCCGCAATCCTCTCGGCAAGGCTGACGCGTGGATGCGGCTCGGGAAGCCCATGAGACGAAAGGAGCACGTGCTGCAGCCGCACCCCAGAGACGCCTCGCATCTCCAGCCCCGATGGAAGCCCGGCCGTATCGCTGTTGAGCACGCGCCCACGACGCGGCCCAGGCTCCTGGTCTGGAGCTGGCACGGGCTTGCCCTCCAGCCCGGCTTTGAGCATCAGGAGATCGTAGTGTCCCTGATTGTCTTCGGCGATCTGGTCGTTAGTGCTCCCCCTGTGGGTCGCCACGCCTTTTCCGGCCAAGGCAGTCGCATGCTTGCCTAGATGCTGAGTCGGTTCGCGGGAAAGCGCCACCGCCGCCAAATCATCCCCTCGCTCCATCGCCGACCGGGCCTGTTCGGCCAGACTGCGGTGGTCGATGGTGTTCGTAAGGCCAGCCGCCTCCAAGTGGGCGTTCGTCGTCGCAGCGACCATCTCGCGGATCCACTGCACTTCCACTTTGCCAGACGGCCCAACGTCCAACTCCCTGGTTTTTTCGCCAAACCCCTCTGAACCAATGCGACGCGTGGTCGCCAAGATATGGACATGGTGGTTGAGGCCGTCGGGCGTCCCAGGAGAGTGGATGCTGGCTTGGACAGCGAATCCGTAACGTCCGACCAACGCGTCGGCGAGCACGAATGCCAGATGGGCGCGCTGCTCTTCAGACAACTCGTGGGGCAAGGAGACCTCGAACTCCCTGGCCACGGTCGAGTCTTTCCTTCGCTCCGCAGCCTCCGCGACCGCCCAGAGCTCGCGGGGATCCAAGGCCCACTCGGGAGCGTCAGGCGGTGCAAGGCAGAAGCTTTCGACGACACCGCTGCGGCGGCGGTAGTCGTGCTGCTGCCCAGTGAGCACGTCGGCGAGCAGCAGGCCGCCACGGTAGGCGGCGGCAGCGACGGCGGACTGCCCCCGGCTGCGGCTGAAGGTTTTGATAGAGGTGTGGAAGATGGCCATAAAGATTCCTGTGAAAACAGGATTCTTTATGGACCAGCTTTTGCCGTTGGCAAGCCTCGGAGAGGCTTGGGGTTCCAGGGGCGGAGCCCTTGGCGCACGCGTTCCGAAGGAACGCCTAAGTGCGCTCTTGCCTTACCGCAATGCATGTCAAGATCGCAGCGGGAAAGCGCTCTTTACCGCGCAGGCCACCTTGGCCTGGACGCGCTCCAGAAGAGCCCAAAGCAAATCCAAATGACACGGCCAGCAAAGTGAATAGCTCGCGTAGGTTCCTGACAAAGAGCTACGTGAATCTACCCGGTGCCTCGCTACGTCAAGGTCTCTTCCTCAAGCCGCCCATAGACACGCGTGAGACCTCTCTCCCTGGCGGACACTCAACAAGACCCCTTGCGATTTCTCAAACCGCCTGTAATTTGGTACCAAAATACTTGCATCCGCATCCATTCGTTCAGGCCTAGTTCAGCTTTACGTGATTAGGACGGCACATCGACAATCAGAGACATCAATGAAAGTAAAAGTAGTTAAAGAGAAACCTGACGTGAAAGCCGCCAGCAATCACACACTAGGTCAAGCGAAGTCAGCTAAGCAGGATGAGTTCTATACTCAACTTGATGACATCGAAAAAGAGCTTAAGAACTACAAGCCCCAGCTTCACGGCAAGACCGTGTTCTGCAACTGCGACGACCCGTTTGAGAGCAACTTCTTCAAGTATTTTGCACTGAACTTCAATATCCTCGGCTTGAAGAAGCTGATTGCGACAAGCTATTCAAAGTCTCCGATCACGGGCAAGCAGCTTCCACTGCTGGACATCGAGGGATTGAAACCTGAAGGCAAAGATCCCTATGCAGTGATTATCAGTGAGGTCCCGGACCACAGAAATCGTGGCGCAACAGACATCACCGATGTAGAGTATCTTCTAAAGCGTAAAGCAAATGTTGCTCATACCTTGGTCGGGGACGAAAACTACGCAGCCGGAGATTTTCGCAGCAGCGAGTGCGTTGCGTTGTTGAAAGAGGCGGATGTAGTAATAACAAATCCGCCATTCTCGTTGTTCCGCCAGTTTGTGTCTCAACTTGTTGAACACAAGAAAAAATACTTGATTATTGGCAATGTGAATGCGATCACATACAAGGAAATTTTCGATCTCATTCAAAAGGATGAGCTATGGCTTGGTAAGAGTATCCATAGCGGGGACCGAGAGTTCCGCGTCCCCGATCATTACCCACTCGAGGCCGCTGGCACCCGCGTGGATCAAGACGGAAGGAAGTACATCCGCGTAAAAGGAGTTCGATGGTTCACTAACATGGACTTCGAGAGCCGACACGAAGATATTCCGCTGTATAAGAGATATTCATCCAAGGAGTATCCAAAGTATTACAACTACGATGCAATCGATGTAAGCAAAACTGCCGAGATACCTTGCGACTATGATGGCCCCATGGGGGTTCCCATAACCTTCTTGGATAAGTACAACCCGACGCAGTTTGAGATTCTTGGATCCAGCCGCACGCTTGGCACTCCAATGTCGCAACTCGCCGAAAAAGGATCATATTCACCAGGCGGCCCTCGGTTTTATCTTCCCGAAGCCAAAGGGAAGTTCCGAAGAATGTATGATCGGCTTGTAATCAAAAGAAGGACCTAATGAAGATAAAGCTTACGAACATTCCAGTCTCCGAACTCACTAAAGGGTATAAGGACAATGCTGAACTTGGCGTGCGTGGGTATGATGGGAAGCTAAACATCCGCCCTGCTTACCAGCGCGAGTTCATCTATAACGAGAAGCAGCGCAACGAAGTCATTAAGACCGTGATGCGAGGCTTCCCGCTCAACACGATGTATTGGGCGGCTGCTGACGATGGCTACGAACTAATGGATGGACAGCAGCGGACCATAAGTATCTGCCAATATGTTCACGGCGATTTTTCCGTTGTAGTCGACGGCAACCCAATGTCTTTCGGAAACCTAACCTCCGATAAGAAGAAAAATATTCTAGATTACGAGCTCTCCATTTATATCTGTGAAGGATCAGATAGCGACAAGCTGGATTGGTTCAAAACAATCAATATCGCCGGAGAGAAGCTAACGCAACAAGAACTTCGGAATGCCATATATTCGGGACCATGGCTCACAGATGCTAAACGCTGGTTCTCGAAGAGTGCGGCGCCAGCCGTCCAAGAGGGCCGAGAAAAGCTCGTAAAAGGCTCTCCTATTCGACAAGAAATACTCGAGACCGCACTAGACTGGCGCTCAGAAGGCGACATCGAAACTTACATGAGCACCTATCAGCACCAAAAAGATGCTCAAGATTTATGGCAATACTGGCAGTCGGTATTCGCATGGGTTAAACGCATATTCCCTAATCAGGAAAGCGCACGAGCCCGCCTCATGAAGGGACTTCCGTGGGGATATTTCTACAATGCCCATAAAGATGAGACATTTAATGCGCAGGATCTCGAAGAACGGATTTCCGCTCTAATCGAGGATGATGAAGTTGATAACAAGAAGGGTATTTACGAGTATCTCCTGACCGGGCAAGAAAGGACGTTAAGCCTACGAGCTTTCGATGAAAAAACCAGACAGAAGAAGTATGCGGAACAGCAAGGCAAGTGCCCCGTCTGCAATAAGCAGTTCTCAATAGAGGAAATGGAGGCCGACCACATCCTCCCATGGCACAGCGGCGGAAAAACGAATATCGACAACTGCCAGTTGCTTTGCAAGAAAGACAACCGGACTAAGAGCGGCAAGTAGAAGATACTGCCTTGGATGGGCGAACCATCCAAGGCCTCCGATAGTTCGTGCGGGCCACGGACTTTACTTTGCGCATCCCAGCAGTTGAGGGATCCGCATCATCCACCCCGACTCCGAATAATCGGCAGACGCCCTGAGAGTGCTGCCACCCTGGCGAACCGTCAAGGAAGCCAGCTCTTCTTGGGACTGGAAAAAGAACGGCCCATCTACGCCCATCACGAAGTGGTCCCCTTGAAGGGCGTTACAGTGAGAACAATGGTTGGCCCAATAGTTGACGCCGGCAGTCTGCGACCGTCCGATGCGCAGGAGTGGCGCAGACTGGACGACAAACGTCTCCACGAAGGCGTCCAAGGACTCGACATATTGCAGGACGGCAGCATCGGCAATCTCCAGTTCGCCTTCCTCATCGAACTCTGTGAGGCGGGGGACCCAGATGGCAGTGACTAGGGTAGGTAAACCACATTTCCAACAACCCATGGGAGCTTGGAGCAAAGCAAAGCTAGGCGCTTTAAGATTGAAGTCAGTCACGACCTGAATCCAGATAGTCTCCACGGTCCCAAGATCGGTAGCGCCAAGGAAGGACATCCTCCAAGGCCGTTATCCGCGGCTCTGGCATCAGTGATAACGCACGCGTGCCCAAAAGCAAGCGATCCACGCGGTCGTTGGGAACGAACAGCCATGGCTGAACCGTCCAATCGGCGGGTATACCACAATCCCTCGCCAGCGCCTCCTTCAAGGCAAGCCAGTGCTGATCCCAGCTTTTCAGGCGGCCCAAGAGCGCAGGCAGGCGGGCCGCATAAGAGATTTCGCAAAGGTAGGCCGCTCGGTCCCGGACGCTCACAGCGACCGCGTCGCAATACCAGTGAGGCCCACTTGTATCAGGATTGCTCCCAGGGTTCAGCTGGATGCAACACTGTGCATTGATGAACAACCTTCGGTCTGCCCGCAGGAAGTCCAGCACTACGCCCTCAAAATGATCCACCACCCCTCCTACCCCAAGCGACCTTGACAGCAATCTCTTGCGACGCAAACGCAGTGAACTGTATTGGACGCCGACGGCAGACCACTTCGCTCTTTGAGCGGGCTAGGGCCTCCGCTGGACCACAAAGACCAGTCCGGCACTCTTCAGCCTGCGCCGCAGCTCCTCCACCTCTTCAAGACTAGGCTTGTTAGCGAACTCCAAGCGAATATCAGCGTCCTCAAGCCCTGGAATGGTCAAGTATTCCTCGAACGCGATGTATGGGGTCGTGCCCGACTCGGGATTCCCCTCGCACACCTTTAAGTGGGGCGGATCCTTGTGCACTGAAACGCTCATCTAAACCTCCATCGTGAGGGGGTTGGAAATCTCTTTATACCTTGGCAAGGCCTACCAGGGAATGTCGTCGTCAAGTTCGACGATGTTGACCGACGCGGCCTCGGGCCCCGCTGCGGGGGACAACATTTCCAACAACCGCTCCCCTTGCGCCAGTAGATGGTCATAGGTCATGACGGTGATACCGTTCATCCGCCGATTGAGCCCATGGAGCGCGCGTTGCCGCTCATCGCTCCAGTCATGGGAGCGACCAATAACGATCGTGGCACGCGGGTGATAGGCCACGACCTCCTTGTGGTCCTGCAGTCCTTTGTCAGCAAACTCGTAAAGCATGTCTAGGTATCGGTGGCATTGACCGATGGCTTTCGATACCTCGGCGGAAAAATAGTGGTTCTTGTGGGCCTTGTCATACAGAAGCACCTCCATGTCGGGCCGCTTCAGCTCAACGATATCTCGATAGCCCGCAATGACGTTAGGCAACATCAGATCAATGTTGTCCCCAGTGGTGATTGCACGCACCTCGTCCCGGACCACGTAAGCATTGCCGAAGGCCCAGCAGTGTTTCTCGCACCATGACTGGTAGACCTGCTCAGCCGACTCCCCGCGCCCCAGGCTGGAACGCAGCTCAGCAACTGCGGAGCGCATCTCACTAAGACGAATAGATCCCCGGAGCGCGGTGGTCAGCTCATGAGTCAGCTCCGTGTTGGCCAGATGCTGGACCAAATCCGAATGAGAAAGCACTTTGGTCAGCGCGCCAACCAGGGACTGGGGATCGTGTCCGGTAAGATCGGCGGCCCCGTTCGCCACCTTGATCAGGATGAACTCACCAGCCTCTGGCTGATCGGTCAACGGAAGATGAGTCTGAAGGTATTTGAAGAGCTTGAGCGTGGACACCTCGGTCAGATTGATGGTCTTTTCCCTGTCCTCTACCCAAGATGCCCCCTTCGTCTTTGTGAAGCCCTCGAGCTTGACCTTGAACCCGGTGTGGTCGCTGTGAGGGATCAAGAATCCCAAGATGTGAAGCTTCGTCTTCGACGTCTCGTTGAGCACGACGACGGGGACGTAGTCCAGCTTACCGCTGCTCGCCGTCTTCCTAACAACCTTGGTGAGTTCCTCAGTCCCGCTCATTGAACAACCCCTTGCCCACTGTGCTCCGATGTTCTCAGCTCTCTTTCGCAAGCGCCACAAGGTGACCCAACGCTCCCGCGCGATCCTGCCACGTGTCTATGTTCCATGATGGATGGTAGACCCACGTCATCAGCGCGGAGCCTCCCCGGTAATCGAGCGACCAGATTTCACGGGACTCAATGTAGCGCCGCTTTCGCTCCCCTCGTTTCACATCCTTGGCTGAGAAGGGCTCCAACCCCGGCTGGGACTTACCATGACTGAAGAGTCGCCAAGCTGTCCGGCCCAGAACAAGCACGACGTTAGGCTTCAGCACCGGCAGGATTTCCTCCCACAGAACATCGCCACCGTCGCGAAGAGCCTGATTCCGCGGCCGATGACTTGCCTGCGAACCCGCGAACGCCTGGGAAAGGTTCAAGAATGCCACGCGCCTCCACGCTTCGGCGGCTTCCTGGAGTTGGAAGTCCTGTCGACCAGTGAGGACCAGGTCGAGCGCCCTAAAGAAGGGGCCGTCCCGGCCGCTCCGGATCGGGGTGGCCATCTCGCGGAAATGATCTTGAGTGAACGGTCGGGTCACTTCGAGCGAATCGCTCAGCCCCTCTCGCCTGTAGTGCGACTCGCCCAGTAAGAGCACCCGTTGACCGTTTACCCCCTCCCAGTAAAGGTCACCCCAATACGGTATGAAACGGACTGCCTCGGGCCATTGGTAGCCGTCTAGCGCCGGGCCGGCTGAACTAGTCGAGCCCTGCGCTACTGGACTATTCCCTGTCATCTTCGCTCCTTGGGAAAACACCTCAAAGAGGCCGGCACCGCGCGGCACCGGCCAATGAAAACTACTTCTTGGTCTTCTTGCCCTTGTCGGGGGCTTGGCTCAGGGCAGAGCCTGCCGCCGTCTTGGACTTGCTGCCGGTTCGATCGTCACGCAAAACACCACTCGCGGCCTTCGCCGCTTTCGGGCTCGTCTGCTCGTTCTTTGCCATGCCGTCTCTCCTTACCACCACGTGGTGGCAGCCAAAGCATATTCAAAGCAGCAATAAACCCTAACAAGAACGCCGGGCCATTTATCAACCATTCATACTTTAAAATGGATTTGTTAGCTTACTTAAGTTAAACAGTACCAAAATGACTCCAGAGTTTTCCCAGAACGCCGATTCCAAGCCCTTGTTTTAAATGAGAAAACTAAGGAAATGCTGCTCGGTACAAATCAGACGCTTCGCTGAGCAGGGCTTGGCCCGCCGCAACGCTTACGGCATTCAGATTAAGCGCGGTTTTGTATTGACCATTTTAGGACCTGTTTTATTGGTACTTCCATCGTTCCGATGGAAGCCAAGCAATGCCCTCCCCCGCTTTAGAACACCTCCACCAATACCTACTCCACCCCATGGGCACTCTCCAGCTCAAGGGCGTTCAGATGGGCAACCTTCGTATCGAAGAGTTGAACATCACAGGACGCGAAGCGGCCATCCACGCCCAGGAGATGTTGGACCGAGCCGATGACCGCCAGCGCCGCAGTCGTCGGGCCAATGGATGCACTCAGTATCCCGCCCCGCTGCCCATCGCCTCCGCCCCTCGCCTGCTGTCTGTCGAGATCGCCGACTACGTGAGGTCCAGAGACGACCGCAATCTAGCCAAGGACACAACCGGATCTACGCTCCGCACCCTCAACTTGCTTAAGATGACCTGCGGCGACATCCCCGTTTCACGCATCGACCATGCCCACATTTATCGTCTGTGGGAGTTGCTGCGGTGGGCTCCCCCGATGCTTCTCTCCGACCCCAAGTATCGCGACTACACGTATGACCAGGCCATCGCGCTGGGCAAGGAGCTTGCCGTTCCTCCTCTGGCCCCCAAGACACTTGAAAAGCATCGACGCTTTCTCTCGACGTTTTTCAAAGGCCTAGTGGAAGCCAACGCGATCCCAGCGTCCCCCATGGCCGGCTTCAAGAAGTTCAAAGACGATCTGGCGGTAGACGCGGACAAGGCAGAGCGCCTGTTCGACGAAGCTGACCTGCAGAAGATCTTTGCCCCTGAGAACTTTATTCCCTGGGCGAAGGCCCATCCCCATCGCTGGTGGATGCCCATGCTTGGCCTCTACACCGGGGCGAGGATCAACGAGGTTGCGCAACTGAAAGTGGCCGACATCGTGCAGGACGCCGGCGTCTGGTGGATACGCATCAGGGTCACGATCGACCCAGACCTGGCACACAAGAGTCGAGGAAGAAGTCGCCAACGCCTAAAAGGCAAGTCGGCCATCCGGGATGTGCCTATCGCGCAGCCGCTCATCGACGCCGGCTTCCTAGACTACGTCGAAGACATTCGTCAGTGCGGACACCCGCGCCTGTTCCCCCACCTTTCAGCCGGCGTGAACCGTGAGACAGGGGACTCGAACGCACGTTACAGCCAAGCCGCGCTCAACCAGTTCAGCACTTACATGAAACGCTTGGGCTTCAAAAAAGGCGTCGGTTTCCACGCGTTCCGCCATACGCTAGCCACCGAGCTTCACCACCAGGACATCCCAGACGAGGTCATTGCCCTCATCACTGGTCACTCAGCTAACAAAAGGGTCGCTGTCCTGCACGAGGCGTATTTCCACAAGAAACCGGCATACGCCCAAAAGAAGAAAATTCGCACCATCAAGCGTTACCAGCTGAGCGTCGAACTGCCTAAGTATCAGCGGGGCCAGTTCGCTGATCAGCTGTCGGATCCTAGCAAGTTCTACCCATGAGCCCTGGAGTTGCCGAGCTAGGGCACCCCTGCGTGCCAGAACAGCAGCTCCGCCGCGTCTTTGAACCGCTTCGACTCTTCAGTCCAATCTCTGCCAAGCCTCCCCTTCTCAGGGGGGCTTTCTTCTCTGCCAAACTTTCAGCTCTACGCAAAAGCATTGGTTGCGGGAAAAATCATCGGGAATCAAAAACCGACGGTGGCTATACTCTATCAACGGCAAGTTCGCGGACACGCTTCAGGGAGCGCGCTTAGATTCGCCTCGACAGCGAAATCAAGTATTCCTTGAGTGCCAACGAAGCATGGAGTTCGGCTTTGAACTGCGCAGCGAAGCTCTTGAGCAACGACTCGTGGAGTGCGGCGATTTGCTCATCCCCTCCATCGCTCAAGAGGAAATCGAAAAGGATTCTGACCAACTCCGTCTCATGCTCTCGCACGAATGCAGCATGGTTCTCGAAGGCATCAGCATGCCACAGCAGCTCTGCTCCCAGCGTGCATGCTCGTGCGACGTCGACGGCCCTGCTTTTCCCCGTGCGAACAAGAGATTCCACCGTATCGCCCGAGACCAAGGACCGATCAAGGTGCCAACTGTCGCCTTGATGGCACTCGAACTGAGCTACGGCAGTCAACAGCACCCTTGCTGCCTCGCTTCCGATTGCCCAAACCCCACTTCCTAGTGCACCAGCCAGGATTGTCACTAAGTGCCCCTGGGACCTGTCCCCGAAAGGTGGGATAGGATTCGACTTGGTGTCCGCTTGGATCTGGGCGTCTTCGTCCTTGTCTGCGTCGTGCATTTTTCATCTCCTGGGTTTTCATAAAGCCAACCGGCTGCCGGCAAATCATCTACAGAAGCCGTTGGTCCATTCAGGCAGGTATCGACAATGGCTTCAAGAACTTTAGCCATATCGCCAGCCCTGATGGACAGACCTTGCGATCCCGCCTTGAAAGACTCGATCGGATAGCGACTCGCTTTTCGGAGGCCCGCACTACAGACAAGCCAGTGGATACATAACGGAGCTCGCCTTTCTCAGCGCCCAACGTCCATTCTGGAGACCATGTCTTTAAGGCGCTGAAGGGCCTCCTTCTGCTTAGCTACCGGCAACTTCGATACGAGCAAAATGACTTCAGCCAGCGTATCCGAGGTGGCATGGAAATAGGCGACCGGAAGACCTAACGCCTTGGCCAGGGCCTCGGAGGTGGCCGGGTCCGGGTCATGCTGGCCTGTCTCGTAACGACTCACACGAGTAGCCCCCGACACCGAATCCACCATGCCGATCCGCTCAGCCAACTGAGCTTGCGTCCAACCCTTGGCCACCCGCGCGCTGCGCAGGCGCTTGCCATAGACCGTCGCTGGCGTCTTGGGTTGCGGCATTCGGGTTCTTGCACCACAGCTGAACTCCTTCCAAGTCTGACGGTTGGAACTACATTCCACATCTGCGATTATCGTAAATGCCGTCACACGGACGGTCTACAGGGGCTGTGAATGAAGAATCGAACAAGGATGGCCGCCGCCCTGGCGGCCACGCTGTTGCTGAGTGGCCAGAGCGCATCGGCCCAGGAAGCCGCCCAGCCCAACCCGGAGTCAGGGAAGCACGGCTTCTTCCGGCAACTCGGGACGAGCCTGAAGAACGCCGGCCAGGAAATGATTGGGGTGAAGCCCACCGGGGCCAGCGGAGCTCAGTCTGCCAACTCCGGCGCCATCTACGCACCGGTCAGCGGGGCTGGAAAGATCCTGGGGCTCTTCAAATCCGGTAACCACCAGCTTGCACAACAAGGCCGACTGGACTGGCCTAGGGTCGCGCTGACGTTCCAGGAATGGGGCGCATCCCTGCCCTGCTGGACCGTGGAAGCCCGGATCTGGACCAGCGCTACAGCCTCCACGACAGAGGCCTTCCGGACCTGCGCCAATGCAGCCCTGACGGAGACCGACGACTTGGGCGACATGGCCGTGCTCAACACCGCCGCCCTCTGGAAAGGGCGCGACAGTCTGACGGGCGTTCGAGTGCCGGCAGGCAATCCGAACACTGGGGCCAACCGTTCCACCGGCCCTAATCCGCCGGCACAGCCGTTCGTCCTCAACGTGAGTCGCCCAGGTGTGTCTGACAAGGCCGTCGATGTGGCCCTGAGGGTGGCGTGGGTTTCGGGGTTCATCCAGACCGCCGACCTTCACCCTGGTCCTTCCGGAGTCCTGACCCCGTTTAAAGATGGCCGCATGTGGCTCGCCGGCTTCAAGGCCGACGGGAACCGCGACCGGTAAGCCCTGTCTTTCGCCATCCATTCAGGGCGGCCTATGGCCGCCCCATCATCACCCTCAAGGATTGACCCATGAAAGCAAGGTTTCCCCTGGCCGGTTTGGCCGTTGCACTGACCCTCTCTGCTTGCGGTGGCCCGCCGTCTACTAACGATGCCGAAAGGGCACTCGCCACCCTTCTGGAGGAAAGCGGGGCTGGACGGGTTGGCGACATCCGCGACTTCGAACTGACCGGATGCGTCGAGGCCCAAGACTTGGAGGGCTACCGCTGCGACACCAAGGGGAAAGTCTCGATCGATATCGGCGGCCGCCAGGTTCCTATTCCGGTGAGCAAGAATCTTCGCTATGTGAAGGAATCCGAAGGTTGGAGGGCCTACGCCAAATGAGCGTACCCCCTCCCCTGCTTGACCAGCCGTTGCCCGCCCGGCGCAAGTTGATGACCCCTAGGGACCGGTTCTTCTGGTGGTATTCGGGAAGCCTGCTCTTCCTGGGACCTTTCGGGTTCCTTGTCGGGCCGCTTATGGCCCGGCGAGGAACCCGAAAGGTAGGACGCCTCTACCCGGCCGATGCTCGTGTGGCTCAGGCGCGGGACAAGGGTTTCGCTTGGTGGCAGTGGTGGGCCATGACCATCCTCACCCTGATGGGCGCGTTGGGGGCCTTCGCAGTCCTGAGCGGGCTGCCGATGTTGCTGCTGGTCCTCTATTCAAGGCTGATGATTCCCCAGCCTTGATTGATACGCACTGCAAGGCATGCAATACCGCTAGCTACGCCGCGTCGACGCGGGGCTGCCAACTGGTCCGGGTGTTGTCTCGCGCGGAGCGGGAATCGTAAGATTGAGAAGGCGACGATGCCTTCCTTCTCCCCAAACGCTAGAAAAGGATTTTGTGTGACGTTTTGGCGCATGCAGTTGCATCCTTCGGAAAGCGCACGAGCGGTCTGCCACACCACCCGGTCACTTGGCTTGGGGTATGTAGGATTGGACTTCGCGGAGCCGCCGGGAGATCTGACCGATGTAAAGCAACAAGACATCGACCAGAGCCAGCGAGACTACTGGGATTTCGCCCACTGCATGGAGGTGGGGGACGTCATCTTAGTCGTTGCTCACCATTATCCCTGCGCCCTAGTCCGGGTCACCGGACCTTACAACTACATTAGAGCTCCTAAAGAAGAGCTAGGGGTGTGGTTTCGCCACTTCCGAAAGGTCGAAGTGCTGGGCTATTACGCGGATCTTGTCACCCACCCTGCAAAATGGGAGAAGACCACCATGACGGACACCATCTCCATCTTGAGGGATCCGGACAGCGCCTCTCACCAGCTCATTTCCAAATGGCTCGCTAAGGTGGACGAGTAACAGCGTGTAGGCATTGCCGGCGGCACTTGGGCCCCGATTCTTCGCGTGCCATCCAGTGCCTCAAGGAAATCGAGCGCGCGGCGACTAAACGAAATGCACCTCATCAGTTTCGAGGGTAGTGGAGCCTACATCCACTCCAGGCTTCACCTGCCGTCGTCGCAGCCTCTCAGCCGCGATACAGGACAGACCTGCCGCAATGACCATGCTCAGTCCACCAATGGTGGACTTCAAGCCCACGTAAGGCGAAAGAAGCAGGAAGATTGGCAGCCCCAGATAGAAGGCGTGCCGGGTATTGTCCACCGCTAACGAAGAACGCTGAGGCACAAGCTCTTTCCTGTCGGCCACGGCCTGAGTGTGAGCCTCTGGCTGCTGGAACTGTCTGTAGAGCTCCAGATCGAACGCCTGCGCGGAGATGATCTGCTTCATCGACACAATGACCTGGAATATCTCCATGGTAGCGTCATCCGGCAGCTTGATGTCGTAGTAGGTCGTAAAGACGAGCTTCCCTTTATCATCCCGGTAGCCTGACGCGACGGGAGTCATGCCCACCCACTCTTTCCCCACCCTCGGGCCCGTGAACTCGTCCAGCAGGCCGACGTAAACCTTGCCGTTGTCTAAGGTCAACGCAACCAAGGTTCCATCCTCTTCGCACTTGATAGCAAGGCTCTCGATGGCGTCGATAGCGCCGTGACGTGAGGCAATCAACTGCGCGAGTGATCGGATTCGCACCAACGGATCGTTGAGCAGGATGGGAAGGGCGGCCCCAAGGAGTAGGCACCAGAGGGTAATCGCCAGATGCAAGGTCAGCCCTTCGGCCGACTGCTTATCGCTCATCTGAAGGGGCAACATCCCCTGGAGCTTGCCTAGGTACAAGCCGTAGGTGGAATGCCGCATCGCCAGTGCATGCAAGCCGGCACTAATGCCGAACAAGTAGACCGAGCAGAGAGCAGCACCGAAATACTGGGGGTGCCCTGGGTGGTGCAGTGCTTCAAATCGCGTGTATCGCCACTGCCGATAGAAATACCAGCCCGCAGCCAATAGAACGGCCAGCAGGGCTAGGCTCGTCATTTCGAGGAGCGGCCCTTGTCGGCGGCGACCTTGAGGTCACGGAGATCGCGTGCGGCATCAAGCTGGCGGTTCATCCGGCCAGATTTGAGAAGCCCGTCACGGTTAAGCACAAGGGCACCATCTCGGTTGACCTCGTAGAAGGTGTCCTTCTGCCCGCGCTTGGCGATGGTGAACTGGCTAAAGAAGTGCTTCATGCCGCTGATCATATGGCCTCCAGTGCCTAATGCAAGATAGGCGCATTCAGCTTGACGGGATCCTCGATCAAGACAGCCTCCTGCCCGTGTTCCAACTGTGTCCCGCGATCTCCAGGGGAAATCGTTGGACCTGCACACTGCGCAGTCTTGGGCGGCTATGATGGGCGGGACACAACACAGGACACACGTCCGGTTTGCGATCTGCGAGCAGTCAGGGAGAGAGGTCTCCGGATCAGTACCTCCCCCTCTCTCCGCCACATAACTGAAAAAGGCTGCCCTTGGGGGCGGCCTTTTTCAGTCATCTGGCGCGGGACGCGAAGTGCGCTGCGCGCGCTTCGCCCCAAACGTTGCTGCGCAACCTTTGGGCCCCTCCCTTTGCCTGCCTCTCCCCGCCCCTGTCGGGGCAGCCCCTCAACAGAGGGGCTTGTTCCTCCAGATACGTGGCATGTACCGATGCACGACCACCCGATGCACCCGACAATCTCCCTCTCTACGGGGTGCCCTAAACAGAGGCGTGTTCCCCAATTCCGTCAGTAGATCCACACCCTGCGTGGATGCTCTTCACGACGGCCCACGCGTCCGGTACACCCCCAAACAAAGCTGAACAAAACCTGAAAATTCGCTATCGTAGGCGCCTTCAATCCGACGCGTGGCCCATCGTCCATGAGCTCGACCGACAGCGCGCACGCCGCCTGCGAGAACTGCGACACCGCCCTGCATGGCCACTACTGCCATCGCTGCGGCCAGTCCGCACACAACCCGCTCAAGCACGTGGGCCATGCCATCGAGGAAGTGTTCGAATCGTTCTGGCACCTGGACGGACGCATCTTCCGCACACTGCGTGATCTGTGGGTCCCGGGCCGCATCGCGCTGAATTACCTCAAAGGCCGCCGGGTGGGATACGTGCAGCCGCTACGGTTGTTCGTGATCCTCACGCTGTTCACCTTCTTCGTCGGCAAGCTGTTCGTGCACGTCGACGACTTCAGCCTCGGCGGCAACCGCGATTCGCCCTACGCCAAGGCCCGCACGGTGGCGCAGGTCGAGACCGCACGCGCCGAACAGATCGCGATGATCGACCATCAGCAGGCCCGCTCACCTGCCACCGGCAACGCCGGATTTGCCATGGCCAGGGCCGCTGTGAATGCCGCCGCCGCGCAACGCAGGGCCGAGATTGCCGGCACCGGAAACGATGTCGCTGCTTCGTCGCCCGGCGCCTTCTTCAGCCATACCGTCAACGGCAAGCCGTGGGATGCGGACAGCAATCCCATCGTCCTCAAAGGCTGGCCCCCGTTCGTCAACAACTGGCTCAACAGGCGCCTGCAGAACGGCAACGCCAACATCCAGCGCATGGGCGGCAAGACCGACCTGTACATGCAGGCGGTCCTGGCCGCGCTGCCCGGTGCCCTGTTCTTCCTGATGCCGGTGTTCGCACTGGTACTGCGCCTCGCCTATGTTCCACGCGCGATGGGCTACCTCGAACACCTGGTGGTGGCGCTGTACAGCCACTGCTGGCTGATGATGGTCCTGCTGGCAACCTTCCTCGTCGCCGGCCTCGACAGCGCCTTCGCATCACCCACCCTCGCCGCCCTCAGCCAATGGTTGTATGCGCTGCTGTGGTTCGCGGTTCCGGTCTACCTGCTGTGGATGCAGCAGCGCGTGTATGGCGGCAACAAGGCACTGACCGTGCTGCGCTATCTCGCCATCGGCGGCATTTACCTGTTCCTGGTGAGCTTCGTGGTGATGTATGCGGTGCTGGCGGGCATTTCAGCCTGAGTGAGGGCGGTACGCGGCCAGCCACCGATCACCTGCGCCGGATCAGCGCCCGCACGCATACGCAGACAAACGTCAGTCCGATCACCGCCGCCATGAGCGTCATCCCCCACAGCGCACCGAACGTATCAAGCGCCGGTTCCAGATCCGGGCGCGCAGGTCGATACAGCACGCGTACCGCCTGCCCGGGCTTGTACCCGAAGATCATGCCCCCCTGCGGATAGGAGACCTGTTCGCCGGCAGCGGTGGTGAACGCCACCTGCGGATGCGATCCGCCCGCGTTCAAGCGTTCGACATGGCCATCGGCAATCTGCGCGTCCCGCAGGAATTCAAGACGATGGTTCACCTCGAAGGCAACAACGGTGAGCATCAGCAGACCGACCATCCCGAACAGCAGGCCGCGCATGATCTCGCCAGTCCGGGAGAGGGGAATTTCCGGCACCACAGGGCAACTCCTTTGCATAGGCAGGACACGCGGGGCCGGCGGGTTCCTGCCGCACGGTCACTCCCGTTGCCCGACAGCATAACCCAGATGCCACCCAACCCCTTCCGCACGCTATGGTGGCTGCATGAGCCTTCGTGTCTACCAACCCGCCGACGCACGCGCCTGCCTGTCGATCTTCGACAGCAATGTGCCCACCTACTTCGCGCCCGAAGAGCGCAGCGACTTCGAACGCTTCCTGCGCGAGCAGGCCGCGGACTGTGCATTCCAGGTGATCGAGCGCGATGGAAACGTCGTCGCCTGTGGTGGCCTCTCGCGCCGTGGCGACGGCAGCGCCGGCTTCTGCTGGGGCATGGTGCAGCGCGCGCTGCACCGGCACGGCCTGGGGCGCGAACTGGCACTCGCGCGCCTGCACCAGGCTGAAAGCGATCCCTCGATCGACCGCATCACGCTCAGTACCAGCCAGCACACCCAGGGCTTCTATGCCGGCCTGGGCTTCCGTGTGGTACGTGTCGTGACCGATGGCCACGGCGCCGGCATCGACGCAGTGGACATGGAACGGGGGCTGTAGTCTCCTGCAGCCGGTAGATCCACGCAGGGCGTGGATCTACCGCAGGCATCCCCTTCTCAGAAGCCGACGCGCAGGTTGATCTGCCCGCCAACATCGCGGCGGCCATCGCCGTGCTGGCCCTGCACGAACATCGACAGCTGGCTGTTGCGGCCCAGCCCGACCGCCACGCCCACCTGGCTGACCAGCGCGTTGCGTGCCATCACCGCGCTGTAGACATCGAAGGCGTTGCCACCGACGGCGAAGCGGTTGCGGCTGGCCACGTCGGTATCCCCCGACGCATGCTGCCAACCCAGGCCGACCGTCAGCTGCGCCGGGAAGCGCTCGCCGCTGCCCACGTCCCAGCGCCCACGCACGCCCACGGTGCTGACATTGAGCGTGTCCTTGCCGCCTTCCAGCACCAGTGCGGCGCTGCCGCCCTGCTCCACTGCACGATCACTGTCGACCCAGTGCCTGGTGAACTGCACGTACGGCTGCAGCTGGGTCCTGCCGTGGGTCCAGGTCCAGCTGCCTTCCACCTGGGCGATGGTCACATCCGAATCCTGGCGGCTGTACAGGGTCTGGCCCAACAGCGGCACCTCGCGCGTAGTGCGGGTGCGGTAGTCACCGCGCGACACACTGCCACCGACGGCGAAACCGTTGCTCCATTCGCCCTGTGCATACAGGCCAAAGGTGTTGCCACGCAGGCGGGCCCGCGAGCTGCGATCGTACAGGCGCGTATCCAGCCGCTCGTTGCCTGCGGCCGCACCCAGCACCACGTGCTCGCCCAGCTGCCAGTCCACGCCCGCCATCAGCGCATTGCGGTTGGAGCGGATCTCATCGCCATTGCCATCGCCATCCTGCTTGAACACCTTGCCACTGCCGGCCAACCAGGCCGAAGCGCGCTCACCACGCACAGTCGGCAGCTCGCTGCCCAGGCGCTGGCGGATGCCTTCTTCCAGGTAGTTGTCGTACAGCAGCACCGCACGACTGGCCGCGTGCACCTCACCGGACAACTGATCGAACGCACCGCGCGCGGTGGCCGCGTCATACATCAGCACGGTGTTGTACAGGCCCAATGCCGAACCACTCTGCGGCAGGCTGTCCAGTGCTGCCGCCGTGTTGTACTGGTTGCGCGTCTTCGCCGCCGTAGTGAATGCTGCGGTCTGCGCCACATCGATCTGCAGGTTGGCGGTGTTCGCGGTGTACACCGGCGTGATGGTCAGGAAGGCCGACGGCGAAGTCGCCGAGGCGAACTGCCCGCTCACGCCACCGCCCGCGTTGACCACGGTGTACTGCTGGCCCTGCTGGTAGCTGGTGCTGGGCGAAATGGTATTCACCTGCACGGTGCTGCCGCCCACATTCGCGCTGCCGCCGACCTGCACCGTGTCGCTGCCGGTGGCGCCCAGGTCGATGCCCAGCGTGCTGCCCGGCGACAACGTCAGGTTGCCTCCCACCGTGATCGTGCCGGTGCCATTGCCGGCACCACTGCCGTTGCCCGGGCCGTTGCCCGGCGACAGCACGCCGCCGCTGGACACGGTCACGCCGCCGCCGGCTCCGCCAATGGTGCCGGTGCCGGACAGCGTAGTGCCGCTGCCGATGGTCCACTGGCCGCCGATGGTGCCGGTGACATTCAGGCCACCGCCAGTGACCTGGCCAGTGCCGCTGAAGCCACCGCTGTTGCCGCCCAGGTTCAAGCCCCCCGGGCCGGCCTGCACGATGCTGCCGCCACCGGTGATCGTGCCACCCAGCGTGGTGGTGCCACCGGTGTTGATGATCAGACCACCGTTGTTGGTGATGTTGCCGGTGATCGATCCGCTGGCACCGCCGTTGCCGACCTGCACGGTGCCGCCGGCATTGATGGTGGTACCACCGGTGTAGGTGTTGTTGCCAGTCAGCGTGAGGGTGCCGGTGCCGGCCTGGGTCAGGCCGCCACTGCCGCTGATGGTGCCGCCGACAGTGGTGTTGCCGCCCACGTTGAACACCAGGCTGCCGTTGTTGCTGACGTTTCCGGCGATCGCACCGCTGGTGCCCCCATTGCCGACCTGCAGCGTGCCGCCGGTATTGATGGTGGTACCGCCGGTGTAGCTGTTGTTGCCGCCCAGGATCAACGTGCCACTGCCGGCCTGGGTCAGGCCGCCGCTGCCGCTGATGGCGCCGCCGACGGTGGTGTTGCCACCTACGTTGAACACCAGGCTGCCGTTGTTGGTCACACTGCCGCCGATCGCACCGGTGGCGCCGCCATTGCCGACCTGCAGGGTACCGCCGGCGTTGATGGTGGTCGGCCCGGTATAGGTGTTGTTGCCGGTCACGGTCAGCGTGCCACTGCCGGCCTGGGTCAGGCCGCCGCTGCCGCTGATGGTGCCGCCCAGCGTGGCATTGCCCGCCACGTTGGACACCAGCGCGCCGTTGTTGGTGATGTCGCCGATGATCGAGCCGGTGGCGCCTCCATTGCCGAGCTGCAGCGTGCTACCCGCGTTGATGGTAGTGCCACCGCTGTAGGTGTTGGTGCCGGTCAGCACCAGCGTGCCACTGCCGGCCTGGGTCAGGCCACCGCTGCCGCTGATGATGCCGCCCAGCAGCGTGTTGCCTGCGACGTTGGAGATCAGCGAACCATTGTTGGTGATGTCACCGGCAATCGTACCGGTCGCTCCGCCGTTGCCGACCTGCAGCGTGCCACCTGCGTTGATCGTGGTGCCGCCGGTGTAGCTGTTGTTGCCGACCAGGGTCAGCACGCCGCTACCCGCCTGGGTCAGGCCACCACTGCCACTGATCGCGCCACCGACGGTGGTGTTGCCGCCGACGTTGAACACCAGGCTGCCGTTGTTGGCGACGTTGCCGGTGATCGCACCGGTTGCGCCACCATTGCCGACCTGCAGCGTGCCACCGGTATTGATGGTGGTGCCGCCGGTATAGGTGTTGTTGCCGGTCAGGGTCAGCGTGCCGGCACCGGCCTGGGTCAGGCCACCGGCGCCGCTGATGGTGCCGCCCAGCGTGGTGTTGCCGGTCACGTTGGACACCAGCGCACCGTTGTTGGTGATGTCACCGACAATCGCACCGGTCGCACCGCCGTTGCCGACCTGCAACGTACCGCCAGCGTTGATCGTGGTTCCACCGGTGTAGGTGTTGTTGCCGGTCAGCACCAGCGTGCCGCTGCCAGCCTGGGTCAGGCCGCCATTGCCGCTGACCACGCCGCCCACGGTTGCCGTGGTACCGAGGTTGTAGACCAGGCTGCCGTTGTTGGTGATGTCGCCCAGCACCGAACCGGTACTGCCGCCGTTGCCGATCTGCAGCGTGCTGCCGCCGTTGATGGTGGTACCACCGGTGTAGGTGTTGTCGCCACTCAGGGTCAGCGTGCCGGTACCACTCTGCACCAGGCCACCGGTACCGCCAAGGACACCGGCGAACATGGTGCTGGCGTTGTTGCCGCCGGTGGTCAGCGTTGCACCGCCCAGCGCCACCGTACTGCCGGCAACACCGGCCAGGCCACCGATGCTCTGGTTGCCACCGGCACTGATGTCCAGCGTACCGGTGCCGGCCAGGTTCACCGTGCTGGCGCCGGACAGGCTGCCGCCGGCGCCCACCGCCAGCGTGCCGCTGTTGATGGTGGTGGTGCCGGTGTAGCTGCTGGCGCCGGTCAGGGTAACCGTCGCCGGGCCATCCTTCAGCAGGCCGCCGGCACCGCTGATCGGGCCATTCAAGGTCAACGCATTGCTGCCGGCCAATGTCAGCGTGCCGCTCGCCAGCTGCACGCTGTTGGCCAGGGCCAACGCGCTGCTGCCGTCCAGGCTGGCGTTGCCGCCCACGGTCAGCGTACCGGTTCCCAGTGCATTGCTGTTACCCAGGACAAGACCGCCGGCGTTGAGTGCCACGCCGCCGCTGAAGGTATTGCTGCCGCTCAGGGTCTGCACGCCGGCGCCGTTCTTCACCAGGCCACCGGTACCGGTGATGTCACCCGCAAAAGTCGAGTTGCCTACGCCATTGAGGGTCAGCGTGCTGCCGCCCAACGCCACTGAAGAGCCCGCCACGCCTGCCAGCGATCCGATCGCCTGCGCGCCCCCCGCACTGATGTCGAAGATGGTACCGGCGTTGGCCAGGTTCACCGCACCCGTCGCAGCCAGGCTGCCACCGGCGCCGATCGCCAGTGTGCCGGCGTTGATGGTGGTGCCACCGGTGAAGGTGTTGGTGCCGGTCAACGTCTGGGTACCCGACCCTTCCTTGATCAGGCCACCGGAGCCGGCCACCGAACCACTGAACGTGCCATTGGTGGCGTCTCCGATCGTCAGCGTGTTGGCGCCCAGATTCACCGTACCGTTGCCGATCAGGGTACCGAACTGCTGCGTGCCGCTGCCCGCAGACAGATCGAAGGTCGCACCCGCGGCCAGGTTGACGATGCCACTGGCATGCAGGCTCGCGCCAGCACCCAGTGCCAACGTACCGGCATTGATGTTGGTGCCACCGGTGTAGGTGTTGGTGCCGTTCAAGGTCAGCGTGGCTGCCCCCTCCTTGGTCAGACTGCCGGTACCGCTCAGGCTGCCATTGAGGGTGAGGTTGTTGCTGCCCAGCACGGTCAACGCGTTGTTGAGGATGAAGCTGTTGGCGAGGGTGACCGCCGTATTCGAATCGAGCGTGGCAGCGCCTCCGACCGTCACCGTACCGGTGCCCAGCGCAGCATTGTTGCCGACCACCAGGCCACCGGCGTTGAGCGCCACGCCGCCGCTGAAGGTGTTGACGCCATTGAGCGTCTGCACGCCCGCGCCGTTCTTGATCAGCCCGCCATTGCCGTTGATCACACCGTTGAAAGTGCTGTCCACCGTGCCGCCCAGGGTCAGCGTGCTGCCGCCCAGCGCCACCGTGCTGCCGGCCACGCCGGCCAGCGAACCGATGGCCTGGTTGCCCGCGGAGATGTCGAGCGTACCGGTACCGGCCAGGTTCACCGCGCCGGTTGCGGCGAGGCTGCCACCGGCACCGATCGCCAGCGTGCCGCTGTTGATGGTGGTACCCCCGGTGTAGGTGTTGGCACCGCTCAGGGTTACGGTGGCCGCACCGTCCTTGATCAGCCCGCCCGTGCCGGAAATCACACCGCCCAGTGTCAGCGCCTGGCTGCCGAGCAGGTCGAGATTGGCACCCGCTGCCAGGCTGATGTTGTTGGCCAGGCTGGCACCGGTCGATGCATCCAGTGTTGCGTTGCTTCCGACCGTCAAGGCACCGCTGCCGAGCGCAGCGTTGTTGCCGACCACCAGGCCACCGCCATTGAGCGCAACGCCACCACTGAACAGATTGGCGCCACCCAGCGTGAGAATGCCGGCGCCATTCTTGACCAGGCCACCGGTGCCGGCAATCGCGCCATCGAAGAGGCTGTTGCCCACGCCACCAAGTGTCAGCGTCTGCGCGCCCAGGCTCACCGTTGAGCCGGCCACACCGTTCAACGCCCCAATGGTCTGGGCCCCTGCCGTGGAGATATCAAAGCCGGTACCTGCAGCGCTCAGCGTCACCGCGCCGGTCGGGGCCAGGCTGCCGCCCGGACCAATCGCCAGCGTGCCGGCGTTGATGAAGGTGCCGCCGGTATAGGTATTGGCACCGGTCAACGTCTCGATGCCTGCCCCCACCTTGGTCAGCCCACCCGTGCCTGCGATCGAACCACTGAAGGTGCCATTGGTGGCGCCGCCGACTTCGATCGAGTTGGCGCCAAGGTTCACCGTACCGTTGCCGACCAGCGTGCCGAACTGCTGCGTGCCGCTGCCGGCAGACAGATCCAGCGTGGCGCCGGTGGCGAGGTTCACGGTACCGCTCGCTGACAGGCTGGCACCGGCCCCCAGCGCCAGCGTACCCGCGTTGACGTTGGTACCACCGGTGTAGGTGTTGATGCCGTTCAACGTCAGCGTTGCGCCGCCGTTCTTGGTCAGGCTGCCGGTGCCGGAAAGCACGCCACTGAGAGTGAGCGCATTGGTGCCCAGCACGGTCAGCCCGGCATTGAGGAGGACGTTGTTGGCCAGCGTCGCCGGCGCCGTGGTATCCAGCGTGGAAGCACCGCCCACGGTGAGTGCGCCGGTACCCAGCGCCGCATCGTTGCCCAGCACAAGGCCACCTGCATTGAGGGTGACACCGCCGCCGAAGGTGTTGGCACCAGACAGGGTCTGTACGCCAGCGCCCACCTTGACCAGACCACCGCCGCCGCTGATCACGCCATCGAACGCGGCGTTGCCAGCGGTACCGAAGGTCAACGAATTGCCCCCCAGCGCCAGCGTGCTTCCGCCCGCGCCGTTGAGCGCACCGATGGTCTGGCTGCTGCCGGCACCGGAAATATCGAAGCCAGCGCCTGCGCCCAACGTGACATCACCCGCTGCAGCAAGGCTGCCGCCCGTGCCCAGCGCCAGCGTGCCGGCGTTGATCGTGGTACCGCCGGTGTAGGTGTTGGCACCGGACAGCGTCAGCGTGGTGGCACCATTCTTGACCAGGCTGCCATTGCCGCCGACCACGCCCGACAGCGTCAACGCATTGCTGCCGGGCAACGTCAGTGCGACGCCCGAGCCCAGCGTGACCGCATTGCTCAATGTCACTGCAGCGCCCGCATCCAGCGTGGTGCTGGCATTCACGGCCAGCGTGCCGGTACCGAGCGCATCGTTCGCGCCGACCACCAGGCCTCCCCCGTTCAAGGTCAGGCCGCCACCGAAGGTATTGGTGTTGTTGAGGGTCAGCAGGCCCGCACCATTCTTGATCAGGCTGCCATTGCCGGCCACCACGCCACCGAGGGTGACATCAGTGCTGCCCCCCAGCGTCAACTGCGTACCGGCACCGAAGTTCACTGCATTGGCCAGGTTCAGCGCCACGGTGCTGTCGAGCGTGGTCGTGCCACCGATGTCCAGTGCACCGGTACCGAGTGCGCTGGCATTGCCGAGAATCAGGCCACCTGCATTGAGCGCAAGGCCGCCACTGAAGGTATTGGCGCCGGACAGCGTCTGCACGCCTGCGCCCGTCTTGATCAGGCCACCGGTGCCACCGATCACGCCGGCAAAGCTGCCGTTGCTGGCGCCGCCAAAGGTGAGCGACTGCGCGCCCAGCGCCAGCTGGCTGCCCGCCACGCCATTCAACGCGCCGATGGTCTGCGCTGCACCGGCTGCGGAGATGTCCAGCGTCGCACCGGCACCAGCAAGATCCACCGCACCGGCCGCGGCAAGACTGCCGCCTGCCCCCAGCGCCAGCGTGCCGGCGTTGATGGTGGTGCCACCGGTGTAGACGTTGGCGCCGGAGAGGGTGAGGCGAGCCGCACCGTCCTTGGTCAGCCCACCGGCACCGAATACCGGACCGGTGAGCGTCAGGTCATTGCTGCCCAGCACGGAGAGGTTGGCACCGGCGGCAAGGCCGATTGTGTTGCCCACCGCAATCGCTGTCGTCGCATCCAGCGAAGCGCTACCGCCTACGTCCAGCTGGCCGGTACCCAGTGCCTGTGCATTGCCCAGCTGCAGTAGGCCTGCGTTGAGGCCGACCCCTCCGCTGAACGTATTGGGTCCATTCAACGCCAGCGTGGCCGTACCATTCTTGACCAGGCTGCCAGTGCCGCTGATGAGACCGCCCAGCGACACGTTCTGGCTGCCCAGCATGTTCAGAACGGCACTGGTCCCGAGGTTGACGTTGTTGGCCAGGTTCAGGGCAGCCGAACTATCCAGCGTGGTGTTGGCTCCAACCGACAATGCACCGGTGCCCAGCGCGCCGGCATTGCCCAGCAGCAGGCCACCACCGTTGAGCGCCAGCCCACCATTGAAGGTGTTGGCGCCATTGAGGGTCAACACGCTGGCGCCGTTCTTCACCAGGCCACCCGCGCCGGAAACCACGCCGCCCAGGGTGATGGCCTGTGTGCCCGGCAGCGTCAGCAACGCGCCACCGCCGAGCGCGACATCATTGGCCAGGCTCAGCGGGGCACTGCCGTCCAGCGAAACACTCCCGCCGACACTGAGCGCCCCGCTACCCAGCGCACCGTTGCTGCCCAGCAGCAGGCTTCCGGCGTTTGCGCTCAGTCCACCACTGAAGGTGTTGGTGCCGTTCAAGGTCAACGTCGACGCACCGTTCTTGACCAGGCTGCCGGTGCCGGTGATGTTGCCGGCCAGGGTCAGGTTCTGGCTGCCCGGCAGCGTCAATGCCGCGCCAAGGTTGATCGCATTGCCCAGGTTCAGCGCGGCAGTGGCGTCCAGCGAACCGTTGCCACTGACCGTCAGCGCACCGCTTCCCAGCGCGCCGGCGTTGCCCAGCACCAGGCCTCCGGCCGCAAGATTCACCCCACCGCTGAAGGTGTTGGCACCGGTCAGCGTCTGCACGCCGGTGCCCTGCTTGATCAGCCCACCGGTGCCGCCGATCACGCCGGCGAAGATCTGGTTGGTGGCATCACCGAAGGTGAGCGTGCTGCTGCCCAGCGCCAGGGTGCTGCCAGCCACACCGGACAATGCACCGATGGTCTGGTTGCCACCCAGCGAGATATCCAGTGCGCTGCCAGCGCCGGCCAGGCTGACCGCGCCGCTCGCCGCCAGGCTGCCACCACTGGCCAGTGCCACCGTTCCGGCATTCACCGCCAGCCCACCGGTGAACGTGTTCGCGCCACCCAGCGTCAGCGTGGAGGCGCCGTGCTTCACCAGGCTGCCGGTGCCAGCAATGACACCGCCCAACGTCAGTGTGTTGCCTCCCAGAATGTCGAGCGAGCCACCTGCGCCGAGATTGATGTTGTTGCCCACACTCAACGCCGAGCTGCCATCGAGGGTCACGGCTCCGCCGACGTTCAAGGCACCGGTTCCCAGCGCACTGCCATTGCCCAGCAGCAGGCTGCCGGCATTGAACGCCAGCCCACCACCGAACGTATTGGCGCCATTGAGCGTCAGGGTTGACGCGCCATTCTTGATCAGGCCGCCAGCGCCGCTGATCACCCCGTTGAACGTGAGCGCCTGCCCGCCAAGCAGATTCAGGTTGGCGCCCGATCCGAGGCTGACAGCATTGGTCAGCGTCAGCGCGGTGGTGCCGTCGAAGGTGGTGTTGCCGCCGACAGAGAGCGTACCACTGCCCAGCGCGGCCGCATTGCCCAGCAACAAGCCACCGGCGTTGAGCGCAACACCGCCGCTGAGGTTGTTGACGCCCGACAGGGTCTGCACGCCGGTACCGAGCTTGATCAGGCCACCGGTGCCTGCGGCGAACGTGCCGCTGTAGCTCGTATCACCCAGCCCGGCGAGGGTGAGCGTGTGGGTGCCCAGATTGACGTTGCCTCCCAGGCCGGCCAGCGAGCCGATGGTCTGGTTGGCGGCGCCCGAAAGATCCAGGCTGGTACCAACGCCCAGCGTGATCGCACCGGTGGGCGACAGGCTGCCACCCGCGCCCAGCGCCAATGCGCCGCCAGCCAGGTTGAAGGTGCCGGTCAGCGAATTGGCGCCATTCAAGATCAGCGTGCCGGCACCGTTCTTGGTCACGTTGCCGGCACCGGACATCGAGCCACTCAATGTCAGCGCATTGCTGCCCAGCAGGTTCAGCGAGCCCCCGCCATTGACCACCAGGTTGTTGCCCAGGTTGAAGCCCGCCGTCGTATCCAGCGTGGCGCTGCCACCTACGGTCAGGTCGCCCAGGCCCAGTGCACTGGCATTGCCCAGCAGCAGGCCGCCCGCATTGAGGTTGACGCCGCCGGTGAACACGTTTGCGCTGCCGAGAGTAACGATGCCGGTGTTGTTCACCGTCAGCCGACCAGCGCCCGAAAGCACGCCACTCAGGCCGAATGCATTGGTCCCGGCCAGGGATAGATTGCCGCCGAGGCTGAAAGCATTGGCCAGGTCCAGACCGGCCGTGGAGGATGCGATGGCACCGCCGTTGGCTGTGAACAGCCCTGTGCCGAATGCACCGGCATTGTTGAAATTGACCAGGCCATCATTGAGCGTCGCCGGTCCCGTGCCCGCCCACGCACCCTGCAGGTTCCAGGTGCCGCTGTTGACGGTCAGGCGCTGGAAGTTGAGGTACTGGTTCCAGCTCACCGTGGTTGGCGCCCCGCCAGTGCCCGACCCGGGGCCAGAGGGACTGTTCTGCAGCACCAGCGCGTTGTTGGCCGCACCGGTGCCGGCACCGGCGTCGACCGTTCCCGCCGCTGCAACCTTGACCCCGGTTACGCCCGTGAGCACGCCGGCCCCGATAAGACTGCCACCGGCAGAGACCGTGGATCCGGCCACGGCGGTGAAGGTATTGCCACCGGTCGAGTCGCCCAGGTGCACGCTGCCGTTGACCGTTCCCGCATTGAGGAAGGTATTGCCCGACGAAGAGCCCAATCCCACCCGCCCGGTGATGCTGCCAGTATTCGTCACATTGGCGGCCGCCCCGCCATAGGTCACCACCGAAGTCGCCTCAACGACATTGCCAACGCCGATCAGTGACACGCCAATCGTGCCATTGTTGGTAATGGTGGTGACCTGGGTTGGAGAGCCACCGCCCCCATTCTGCGCCACGATGGCCTGGCCGCCGAAACCCAGCAACGTAGCGATATTGAATACACCGTTGATCGTGCCGCCACTGTTGTTGTTGACAGTGATCGCGCTGGCCGAGCTGTTGCCGACCACCAGTCCGTCCGAAGCAAGCAGCAGCGTGCTGGGATCTATCAGCCCGCTGTTGTTGACCGTGACATTGCTGCCACCCAATGTCACCGCATTGCCGCCCAAGGTCGCAGATGAGCGCATCGTCGCACCGGAGTTGACCTGCAGCGTGATGCCAGATGCGGGGTTGTTGTAGTTGGTGGGGTTGGGGGTGTTGTCGCAGATGATCGTCGTTGTGCCGGTGCACGCTGCGAACGCCGAACCGCTGGCCAAGGTGGCTGCCAGTGCGACTGCCAGCTGATGCGCCCGCAATCGCGGTGGCCGCTTCGCGGTAATCGCACTTCCTCCGGGATTCTGGGCGACCTCCGAAGCAACCTGCATTACGCCGAGGGCACGATTGAAAACCAGACGGTAAATGCGGTTCATCGGTAAATCTCCATGAAAGACCGGACGGCACAGTGGGCAGGTTTTTTGAAGACGATGCGGTCCACCCCGGCTCCCGATACGGGAACAAGGCCTGGCGGCATTAACTTCTGGAAATCTTCACATCCTCACGCAATCACGCCCTGACAAGAGCGAAACCGCATGTCCATCAAGGCGAAAACTCCCCGGTTTCACCTGACGAATGGCGGCACTGTGCGGCCGATGGCGCCAGCGGCATGTGAATCACGCTCGTTATTTTCATGACGTACGTCAAACAAAACGGGCGGACAAAATAGTTTTGCCGAAAATGCATATTCCTGCGCAAAGCGGGGATTCCATTCCCCGCCAGAGTAAATGCATTCAGCTGCTGGAGAGCTTCATCAGCACCAGGCCGGACACGATCAGTACCGCCGCGCCGATCCGCATCGGGCTGACCTGCTCACCCAGGAACACGATACCGACCACGAACGCGCCGACCGCGCCGATGCCGGTCCAGATCGTGTAGGCGGTGCCCAGCGGCAGGCTGCGCATGGCCACCGCCAGCAGCCAGAAACTGGCGATCATGCCGACGATCGTGACCACGGTGGGGGTGAGCCGGGTGAAGCCTTCGGACTGCTTCATGGACACGGCCCAGACGATTTCCAGCAGGCCGGCGAACAATAGATAGATCCAGGCCATGACGGCCCTCCTCTTGGTAGGGCCAGGCCGTCCTGGTCTTTGATTCCCGATGTGGGGGAGGCCGTTCCTCCTGGCCGCCATTCTAGCAACGGGCACCGGCACGAGATGCCCTGGTTGGCAACGGGTTACAGCCGATTCAGTGCGTGAAGCTGGCGCCGGCATGCATGCGTGCGCTAGAATGCGCGTCTGCCGTCGGCCAGCCGATGTGCAGTCCGGCTGTGGTCTCCGGCGCGCTGCGCGCTGCTTCCCCTGATCCGTGAACTGGCCGCCCACCACCGGGCGGCCAACGTCTCTATGGTGGCCCCGTCGGCCCCTCGCGACGCTAGATCGAAAACCCCGCCAGGGCCGGAAGGCAGCAACGGTATCGATCGACGCGGGCGCCGAGGCCAGCCGGCGGGGCCACCGCCTTTTCTGCACTGGGGTCAGATCCCTTTGCATGGCAGGGCGATCTGACCCCGGCTTCACATTCTTCGCCGGGCATTGCCCGGCGCTACCGCGCTTCCGGCGTGCCCTGATGGAACACCATGCGCCATCCGCCGGTGTAACGGCGCCACAGCGAACTGCGCAGTACCCAGCCCTGCGGCTGGCCATCGAGGTGATGGCGGCTGCGATAACGCACCTGGGCCAGGTCGGGGCCAAGCAGCGATACCGCGTACTGGTCCGATTCGATCACCACCTGCGCACGTTCCAGCGGCATCCCCGCCAACGCAGCTTCACGGCCGTAGCAGCGGCCGGAACTGCCGATTTCGCTGAAATCTTCGTCCAGCAGAGCGGCAAGGCGCGCGTGATCGGCACGCACCGCCGGCGCATGCAGCGCGCGCTCCAGCACCACGAGCTCGGCGGCCAGCGCCGCATCGGCGGGCCGGCCGGTATGGCTCACGCCGGATCCTGCACCAGCACGTGCGGAGCGGTCGGGTTGGCCAGCGGCACGCACTGCCCCGGCTGCGCCACGCGGTGCCCACGCGCGGCCAGCGCCTCGCCATCGGCCGCGCTGGCGTAGTGGTAGAGCATCATCCGCGCCTGCAGTTCGGCGCTGTACTCACGCTCCAGATCGTCCACGCCGGTATGCGACGGATTGCCGTGCAGGCCGCAGTCGTGGGCAATCAGCTCGTTGTCGTTGGCGAAGCAGGCCAGCATCTCCGGAATCGGCCGGGTATCGCCACTCCAGGTCAGCGCGCCCTGCAGGCGCAGGCCATAGGCTGTCTGCGGCCAATGGTGGCGCACCGGAAACACTTCCAGGCGCACGCCTTCGTGCCAGAACGCCTCTCCCACCACGATCAGCTGGAAGGCATCCCAGAAGTTGGCGCCCCCCTCGGCCAGCACGTTCGGGTAATCGCCGACGCGCTTGTGCAGCAACGGCACCACCGTGGCAGGCACATACAGGCGTACCTTGCCGCGCCGGTGCGCGTTGAAGAAGGTATCCACGAACAACCGCTCGAAGCCGGCCACGTGGTCCAGGTGCACATGGGTGACGAACAGCGCCTGCGGCATGTGCCCGTAGTGCGCCTTGAACGCGGTCAGGCCTTCACCGCCACAATCGATGGTCAGCCACGGCCGACCGTCCCGCTCGATCACCGACATCGGTGACCCCAGCTCGACCGCCGACGCATTGCCGACGCCGAGGAAACGCAACGACCAGTCCATCAGGTGCCCCGGTTCCAGGCCATGTCATAGGCGCGGCGCAGCCGCGCGTAGTCTTTCTGTACGTCTTCCATGCTGCGCTCGCCACGCAGCTTGATCAGCGAGCGCAGCAGGCGCTTGAGATTGCGCTCGCGCCAGGCCGTGGCCGGGATGCGGATCACTCCGCGGTCGAAGTCGATCAGCCAGCCGTGGCCGTTGCCATCGAACAGGATGTTGTGTGCATTGAGGTCGGCATGGTCCAGGCCGGCACGATGGAAGCGGGCGATCAGCCGCCCGGTCTCCTCCCAGGGCGCGCCCCGGCCCGCAACCAGCGCACGGTCGGCCAGCGAGCGTACGCCCTCGATCCGCTCCATCAGGATCGCCGCCCGGTAACGCAGTCCCTCGCGCATGTAGAAAGCCGCCAGCGGCCGGGGCACCGGCAGCTTCTTCTCGCGCAGGGCGCGCATCAGCCGGAATTCGGCGAAGCTGCGGGTACGGTCCGCGCCGCGCCAGAGGTACTGGTCGTGGCTGATCCGGGCGGCCATGCCGCCGCGCAGGTAGTGGCGCAGCACGCTGGGACCGAACGGTGCATCGACGAACCAGGCACTGCCACGGCCGCCCTCGCCCACCGGTCGGGCCCTGCTGCCCCAGTGCTGGGGCGAGAACAGGCCGACCTCGGCTTGCCGCAGCCGCTCGCGGTCGAACAGAATGGCCCCGATGCCGCGACCCTCGCGGCATGGCGTCAGCGCTTCATTGGCGTCGAATGCGACCATTTCATTGAGTCTAACAACACATGGCATCAGCGTCCTCCTCCTTGTGCCTGCTGCGCCTGTCCGCACTTGGCGATGTCACCCACGTGGTGCCCTTGGTGCGCACGCTGCAGGCTGCGCGTCCGGACACGCCGATCCACTGGATCATCGACAAGGTCGGGCAGAAACTGCTTGATGGCCTGCCCGGCGTCACCTTCCATGCCTACGACAAGAAGAGCGGCATGGCCGGGGTCAAGGAACTGCGCAGACAACTGCCCCCGGGGCACTTCGAAGCGCTGCTGCAGATGCAGGTGGCGTTCCGTGCCAACCTGCTGTCGGCCTTCATTCCCGCAGAGCGCCGCATCGGCTACGACCGCAGCCGCTCCAAGGACCTGCACGGCCTCTTCATCAACGAGCGCATTCCCGACCGCCCCGGCATCCACGTGCTTGATGCCATCGGCAGTTTCTGCGAGCCGCTGGGCCTGCGCCAGACCCAGGTCAGCTGGGACCTGGCCGTGCCACCGGCGGCCCACGAGTGGGCTGCGGCGCAGTGGCAGGACGACGGCCACCCGGTGCTGATGATCTCGCCGTGCTCCAGCCACGTGCGCCGCAACTGGTACGCCGACCGCTATGCCGCCGTGGCCAATCACGCGACCCGCCGCGGCTGGCGGGTCGTGCTGTGCGGTGGTCGCAGCGAACTGGAGCGCAGCATGGCCGACGCCATCCAGGCGCAGCTGCATACCCCGGCGCTGGACCTGGTCGGCAAGGACACGCTGAAGCAGCTGCCCGCCCTGCTCGCCCGTGCCAACCTGGTGATGACCCCGGACTCCGGTCCGATGCACATCGCCAATGCGATGGGCACCAAGGTGCTGGGCCTGCATGCGGCCAGCAACCCGAACCGCAGCGGCCCGTACTCGGACCGTCGCTACTGCGTCGACCGCTACGACGATGCGGCACGCAAGTACCTGGCCAAGCAGGCCGCCGACCTGAAGTGGGGCACCAAGATCGAGTTCGACGATGTGATGGAACTGATCACCGTCGAAGACGGCATCGCCGCCTTCGAGCGCTACGTCGCCGACCACCTGGGGTGAGTTGGCAGGCCGCCCGGGATTACGCGCGCTGCGCGTAATCCTGGTACGACTTCTCTTCCACGTAGGCCGAACCCAGCGCCAGGTTGATCGCCTTCTTGATGCGCGCGCGCTCGTCGTTGCGCAGGTAGACGCTGCGCGCCAGGTCGATGAAACCCTGGTCGAACGCCTTCGCCTTCTCCTTCAGCCGGATGTCGTCCTCGATGTCCCACAGCTGCTCGTTGACCGCCTTCAGCTCGGCACGCAGCTTGGCGATGTCGTTCACCGCCGCCGGGTGCGCCATCCAGGTCTGCTCCAGCGCCGCCAGCTCCCTGCGCACATTGGCCAGCTTGCCCTCGTCGCTGATGCGCTCGGACTTGATCTGCAGGATCGAGATCTTGTCCAGCAGCTCGCCGAAAGAAACGGGGACGAGGATTTCAGCGGTCATCGGGGAAAGCTCCAGCAGGTGATGTGTGCAGTTTAACCCGCGACTGGCGAGGGGACAGGTAGAGCCACGCCACGCGTGGATGAGCCCGCCAGCAGGAACAGCATCCACGCACCGCGCCGATCTCCCGTGATGCATCTGGAGGACCAAGCCCCTCTGTTGAGGGGCTGCCCCGACAGGGGCGGGGAGAGGCAGGCAAAGGGAGGGGCCCACACGTTGCGCAGCAACGTGTGGGGCGACGCGCAGAGCGCGTCGCGTCCCGCGCCAGATAAAGAAAAAGGGCTGCCTTTCGGCAGCCCTTTTTCTTTATCTGGCGGAGAGGGGGGATTGTCGGGTGCATCCATGCACCCGCCCCCTCCGCGCTACGCGCTCCAGGGCCAGCCTACGGCTGTCCGGTTCTGCTCCTGCAGAACCGTCGAACCCCGTCGGGGGTTCTCATCCCCCCGCATCAGAGGTGTCGATCACTACAACAACCGCCTGCATCTCCCGAACGTTCGCCAAGAAAAAAGCCGCCCAGTGGGCGGCTTTTTTCTTTATCTGGCGGAGAGGGGGGGATTCGAACCCCCGAGGCGCTATAAACGCCTGCCTGATTTCGAGTCAGGTACATTCAACCACTCTGCCACCTCTCCGGGTGGTCCCCGGCGGACCGGGGACGCGCATCATACGAGGAAGTGAGGCCGACGACAAGTCATTCGGGCCAACGAAGTGAAAATTTCCTGAGCGCATGCCTTGCCGGATGCCTGCAGCCACCCGATGATGCCTGTCTCCCCGGCAATACCCCGCCCCCGCACACCATGATCGAATTCGGACACCTCACCCACCCCGGCATGCGCCGCGAGCTCAACGAGGACACCTACTACGGTGACAGCGAGCTGGCCCTGTGGCTGGTGGCCGACGGCATGGGCGGGCACGCCTGCGGCGAAGTGGCCAGCGCGCTGGCGCGAGAGACCATCGTGCGCGAGATCCGCCGCGGCGCGCCACTGGCGCAGGCCATCCGCACCGCCGATGAAGAAATCATCCGCGCCTCGCGCCGGCGCAACGACACGCTGCCGATGGGCACCACCGTGGTCGCCGCGCGCGTGCAGGGCAACCGCTATGAAGTGGCCTGGGTCGGCGACAGCCGCGCCTACCTGTGGCGCGACGGCCAGCTGGCGCAGCTCAGCCAGGACCACAGCGTGGTGCAGGAACTGGTCGCACAGGGCAACCTGACCGCCGAGCAGGCCCGCGCGCATCCTCACCGCAATGTGGTCACCCAGGCGCTGGGCGTGACCGATCCGGCGCATCTGAACGTGGCCACCACCAGCGGCGAACTGCGCCCGGGCATGCAGCTGCTGCTCTGCAGTGACGGCCTCACCGAGGAAGTGGACGACCGTGGCATCGCCCGCACGCTGGCTTTCGAAGATGCCAGCGCACAGGAATGCGTGGACACCCTGGTCGCGGCCGCGCTCGACGGCGGTGGCCGCGACAACATCAGCGTGATCCTGGTGCGCTGCCACTGACACTCAGGGAGTGCCGGCCAACGGCCGGCACCACCCCATCCAGGCATTACGCGCTGGCGGGTTCTTCCACTTTCGGGCCATCCCACAGCGCGTGACCGGCCTTCTTGCGCAGCCGTTCCAGCCGCGCGCTGTGCGCTTCCTGTTCCGACGGAGTGGCGACCACGCGTGGGCGCGGCAGCAGTTTGCTGGTATCGAACGCCTGCAACGCCGCGCCGCCTCCTCCCGCTTCGTCATCGCCCAGACCGAAGCCGATCTCTTCCTGGCCCGAGGTCAGCGCGATGTAAACGTCGCCCAGGATCTGCGCATCGAGCAGGCCGCCATGCAGCGCACGGTGCGAGTTGTCCACGCCCAGGCGCTTGCACAGCGCATCCAGCGAATTACGCTGGCCCGGGAAGCGCTCGCGCGCCATCACCAGGGTATCGATCACCGTGCAGCGATCGGCGATCTTTCCATACTGCGGGCCCAGCAACGACAGCTCGTTGTCGAGGAAGCCCAGGTCGAATGCCGCGTTGTGGATGATCAGCTCGGCGCCATCGATGAACGCCAGGAACTCATCGGCGATCTGCGCGAAGTCCGGCTTGTCAGCCAGGAACTCCAGGGTCAGGCCGGTGACTTCCTGCGCGCCCTGTTCGAACTCGCAGTCCGGCTTGATGTACTGGTGATAGTTGTTGCCTGTCGGGCGGCGCTTGAACAGCTCCACGCAGCCGATTTCGACGATGCGGTTGCCCTTCTTCCACTCCAGGCCGGTGGTTTCGGTATCGAGGATGATCTGGCGCATGGGCTCAGTTTACCGGGCTGGCGTCGCGGATCTGGATGGCCGCGTTGCGCGCCAGCGTATCCACACGTTCATTGTCTGGATCACCGGAGTGCCCTTTCACCCAGCGCCAGTCGATCTGGTGCCGCAGCGTGGCCGCGTGCAGGCGCTCCCACAGCTCGCGGTTCTTCACCGGATCGCCGCCAGCGGTCTTCCAGTTCTTGCGGATCCAGCCGGGCATCCACTGGGTCAGGCCCTGCCGCACGTACTGTGAATCGGTGTAGAGCACGATGTTGCACGGCTCGGTCAACGTCTCCAGCCCGGAAATGGCCGCCATCAGCTCCATCCGGTTGTTGGTGGTGTGCGCTTCGCCGCCACTCAGTTCGCGCTCGTGGCCCTTGTAGCGCAGCAACGCGGCCCAGCCGCCGGGGCCGGGATTGCCAAGGCAGGATCCGTCGGTGTGGATTTCGATGGTTTTCAATACAGCTCCAGAATCAGGTAGCAACGGTGCCGTGCCAACGCACCGGCAACGGTTTCGGCCCGGGCAGGGCCAGCGTGCGTTTTTCCGCATGGAACAGGCAGGCCGCGCGCAATGGCGCCCAACCACCGGCGCGGCGGCTGCCGGCACCGCGCCAGAGCGGGCCGAGGTAGCGCATATCGTCGCACTCCAGCCCATGCCGGCCGAGCAGCAAGCGGATCCGCTGCGGCGTGCGCACCACCAGCCCATGCTGGCGCCAGCGCGTACGATACGGGCTGAACGGATTGAGGCTGCTCAGCCACAGGTGGCCGCCCGGCATCAGCACGCGCTCGCACTCATCGAGCAACCGATCAGCGTCGGCTGCGGTGACATGCTGCAGCACGATCGCATTGACGCTTTCATTGGCCAGCGGCAGCGGCAACGCACAGCGGGTGTCGCCGGCATAGCCCTGCCCCTGCCGGTACAGGCGCAGGCCGCGCCCACCCAGCTGCGCATCCTCCAGCCAGGCCGCACTCGGCGCGATCCACAGCCAGGGCTGCGCGGGCAGCGCCGACAGCTGCGGAAGCAGCAACTGCCGTTCCAGAACGCGCAGCGCCGCCGCCGGCTCACTGTCGAACCACGGGGTCTGGCTCGCTTGACGGGTGCTCTGCAGCGCGGGCATGGTCCAATTCTATGCGACTGACTGCCCTGCCCGCATTTGCGGATAACTACATCTGGACGCTGATCGCCGACGATGGCACTGCCGTGGTCGTCGACCCGGGTGACGCCGCGCCGGTGCTCGCGTTGGCCGATCAGGGCCTGCGCGTGGACACGATCCTGCTCACCCACCACCACGACGACCACATCGGTGGCGTGCCCGCACTGCAGGCTCGTTTTCCCGGTGTACGGGTCATCGCGCCGGTCGAAGAGCGCATCCCCACGGCCACCGAACGGGTCGGCGAAGGTGAACGCGTTCAGGCACTGGGCCGGACGTTCCACGTACTATCCGTGCCCGGGCATACCCGCAGCCACATCGCGTTTCACACTGCTGAACATCTTTTCAGCGGAGATTCGTTGTTCAGCCTGGGCTGTGGACGTCTGTTCGAAGGTACGCCGTCCCAGCTGCTGGCATCGATGCGCAAGCTGGGTACCTTGCCCGCGCAACTGCTGCTTTGTTGCGCTCACGAGTACACCGTGTCAAATGCCGTCTTCGCGCGGCATGTCGACCCCGCCAACGCTGCCCTGTGGCAGCGCCAAGAGGAGGCTTTGGCCATGCGCCGCGATGACCGTTCCACCCTGCCGGTAACCCTGGCCAACGAGTTCGACTGCAATCCCTTCCTGCGTGTGCACGCGGCGCCGATCCGTGCGTCGGTGTCGGCACACCTGGGCCGTGACGTCGTTGACGACGTCGACGTGATGGCCGGTCTCCGGCACTGGAAAGACGGCTTCCGCGCATGATGCGCCGAAGTCTGCCGCTGGCCCTGGGCCTTGCCCTGGGGTTGGCCGGAACCGCGGGCGCCCAGTCGCTGGGCGCCGGCATCAGCCAGAACCTGACCGCCGCTGCGGCCCTGCCGCTGGATCCGGCCGCGCTGCCGGCCCCTTCGGTACGCAACGGCCAGGAGATCTTCACCAGTTTCCGCGACGGTCTGGCCGAGCCCAGTTGTGACGCCGAGGCCACCAGCCCGCGCTGGCAGAAGCAGTTCGCCCACGCCCCCTCGCGCCTGGCCAACCAGGATGACGATGCGCTGGTGCTGTTCGGCTACGTGGTCGAAGAACTGCGCAAGGCCAACCTGCCCACCGAGTTCGCGCTGATTCCCTTCGTGGAAAGCGGCTACCGGCCCAATGCCCGCAACGGCAGCGGTCCGACCGGCCTGTGGCAGTTCATCGCCACCACCGCGCGCAACCACCGCGTGCCGATGGCCAACGGTTACGACGGCCGCCTGTCGGCGGTCGATTCGACCCAGGCGGCGGTGCGCTACCTGAAGACCCTGCACGGCATGTTCGGCGGTGACTGGCGCTTGGCCACCATGGCCTACAACGCCGGTGAGTACCGTGTGCTGCAGTCCATGCGCAAGGCCGGCATGAACGCGCAGAACGCCAAGCCGTCTGCCCTGCCCGGCCTGTCGCCGGTCACCCATGCCTATGTCGAGAAGCTGCATGCCCTGGCCTGTGTGCTGGAGGACGTGGAAGACCAACCCGGCGTGATGGCCTCGCTGGACCGCACCGTACCGGTGCTGAAGGACCACACCCTGCCGGCCGGCACCAGCGTCCAGCAGTGGGCCGCACAGCGCGCCCTGGACCCGGCCAGGATCGCCCGCCTCAACCCGGCCCTGGCGGGCGGTGGCCGCGCGTCGTCGGGAACCACCCGCGTGCTGGCCCCGGTCTCGGCCGCCAATGCGACGGTGACGGAAGCTGCGACGGCGCTGCTGGCCAGCGCCGCACCGGTTGCCACGAGCACACCGACGCCGCAGGCCACCAAGGCGGTTGCCGCGATCGCCGATCGTCCGCGCAGCCGCCGCCACACCGTGCGTGACGGCGAATCGGCCTGGACCATCGCCCGCCGCTACGGCATGCCGGTGAAGGCCCTGCTCTCACTGAATGGCCTGAGCGGCAGCAGCGTGCTGAAACCAGGCGCGGTGCTGCGCGTCGAAGACTGACGCGCAGACCAAGCACCTCCTCGTAGAGAGCCGAGCCCTTGCTCGGCTTTTTTCTTGCCTGCGACCTGCCGCGGTTCAGGACAGGCCGAGCATGGGCACGGCTCGACAGTTCAATCTTCAATCTCCAGCAGCGCTCCCAACAAAAAGGCCCGGCATTGCCGGGCCTTTCCGTACCTGCAGCCGGTGGGCTTACAGGTTCGCTTCGGTGGTCTGCACCACGAACTTCCTGCGCATCGCCTCGATGTAGGCCTTGGCCGCCGCCATGCCGTCGATCTGGCTCAGCTGGTCCTTCAGCTGCTTCTGCTGCTCGGCGGTGACTTCCTTGATGTCACCCGGGTTGACCTTGTTCACCGCAAACAGCAGCGCGTGGCCATTGACGTCGACCTTGCCGTAGCTCGGCTTGCCCTCGGCCGGCGCCGGGGCACTGAAGATCGCACGATTGATTTCCGGGGTCGGCACCGGCTGGCTGCGCGGCAGGCCCGGCATCGGGCTCAGCTGCAGCTTCTCGCTGGCGGCCAGCGACTGCAGGGTCGCGCCACCCTTCAGCTTGGCCAACACGGCGTCAGCAGCCTTGTCACTGGCCTGGCGCTGGCGGTCGGCGCGGATCGCGGCGATCACCTGCTCGCGGGCCTTGTCCAGCGGCATCGCCTGTTCCGGCGTGTGCGCGGCTACGCGGATGACCACGCTGTGGTTGGTCGCGCCGCCCAGGGGGATCGGATCACTGGCGGTACCGTCCTGCACCAGCACTTCGGAGAAGGCAGCACGCAGCACCGCCGGATCGGCGGCAATGCCGCTGGCGGTCGCGCGGGTGATCGGGCCCAGGGTGTGCAGCGGCAGGTTCACGTCCTTGGCCGCAGCAGCCAGGTCACTCGGGCTCTTGTTGATGGCATCGACCAGGCGGCCGGCCAGTTCGTTGAAACCGCGCTCGCCGTCGGCCTTCAACTGCTCGGCGGCCAGCGTGTCGCGCACTTCCTCGAACGACTTGCCCTGGCCGCCACGCACCGCGGCAACCTTGATGATGTGGTAGCCGAAGTCGGTCTTCACCGGGCCGATCACGTCACCCGCCTTGGCAGCGAACAACGCATCTTCGAACGGCTTCACCATCGCGCCACGCTCGACCCAACCCAGGTCACCGCCCTGGTCCTTCGAACCCGGGTCTTCCGAGTTGGCCTTGGCCAGCGCCGCGAAGTCGGCACCCGCCGCCTTGGCTTCGGCAGCGATCTTGTTCGCCTTGGCTTCGGCACCGTCACCGGTGATCAGGATATGGGCAGCCTGGCGCTGTTCCGGCGAGGTGAACTTCGCCTTCTCGTCTTCATAGCGCTTGCGCAGGGTCGCCTCGTCGGCCGCGGTCGGCGCCGGCAGGTTGGCGCCGTTGATCTCGACGTATTCCAGCGACACGCTTTCGGCCTGGCGGAAGTCCTTGCCGTGGCTGTCGTACCACTGCTTGATCTGCGCGTCGGTGACCGGTGCGGTATCGGCGGGCACTTCCGGCAGCGCGGCCAGCTCGACGTCACGGGTCTCGCCCAGCAGCTTCAGCAGGCGCTCGGTCTCGGACTGGGTGACGAAGCCCGAGTTCTGCAGGCCCGACGGGATCACCGACTGCTGCAGGCTCTCACGCACCAGTTCCTGGAACTGGGTCGGGGTACGCGGCGGATTGCCACCGGCCAATGCCAGGCGATAGTTGTTCTCGTTGAACTTGCCGTTCGAATCGAGGAAGGCCGGCATGGTGGCGATGTACTCGCGCACCGCGCCATCGCCAATGACAACGCCGGCCTGTTCGCCGACCAGGCGCACGACCTGCTCATCGATCAGCTGGTCGAGCACGGCCAGCTTGTTTTCAGTGCTTTCGAACGCGCGCGGGTCGAAGTTCTCACCCTGCTGCTGGCGCTCGCGCATGCGCTCCTGCTCGAAACGGGTGCGGAAATCCTGCGCGCTGATCTCGTGGTGCTGCCACAGCATGCGCACCGGCCACCACGACGGAGCCGAACGCCACCAGGTTGGCGGCGCGGAAACCTTGGCCACGTTCTGAGCGCCAACGCCACCGAGGTAGCTGTTGTCGATCACGAACAGGAACGGAATCATCAGCAGCCCCAGGATCACAGTGACGATCCAGCCTGAGGTCTTGTCGCGGAGTTTCTGCAGCATGGTGAGGAATCACAAGGCCTGATTGGCGAGCCCGGCAGTGTAACCCGCTTCGCCGCAGGGACCAAAAGCAGCCCCGGCGCGGCCTGCGCTGCATCCTCGCGGCAACGCGCCACCCGCAGATGCATGCCTCACGTCCGACTGCGCGAACGAGGCAAAGAAAAAGCCCCCGGCTTGCGCCGAGGGCTTTTAGAGTTGGCGGAGCGGACGGGACTCGAACCCGCGACCTCCGGCGTGACAGGCCAGCATTCTAACCAGCTGAACTACCGCTCCACACTCAAACTTTTACCGCGGTGCTGTGGTGGGTGCTGAGGGTTTCGAACCCCCGACCCTCTCCGTGTAAAGGAGACGCTCTACCGCTGAGCTAAGCACCCCAGCGAGCCGCTTAGTTTACAGCATCCTTCAGGGCCTTGCCAGCCTTGAACGACGGATTCTTCGAAGCAGCGATCTTGATGGTGTCGCCGGTCTTCGGGTTGCGGCCGGTGCGGGCAGCACGGTCGCGGACCTGGAAGGTACCGAAGCCAACCAGGGTGACCGCATCGCCGTCCTTCAGCGCCTTGGTGATGGCAGCAACGACGGCATCGACAGCGCGGCTGGACTCGGCCTTGGTCAGGTCTGCAGCTTCAGCAACGGCATCGATCAATTCGGTCTTGTTCATTCTCTACAACTCCTTTGGCGGTGGGTTCCGCTTATTCGACAGGGAAGCAACCGCACGCCATCTGCATGCGGCCGCCATGTGGAAACGGTTCGCCGAATCCAGCGATCACCAGACTGCGATCACTCATTCGCGAGTGCTGCTTTTATACCAGCGGCCCTACCCCCACGCAAGGTGAAAAGCCAGCAACGACGCGGGTTTCGGGCCATTGGACAGCGCGCGTCAATGCTTGACGCGCGCGCTTCCACTCGGTTTGGCCTTGCTACGCACCGTGACACGTTGCGCACTCTTGCGCGCCTTCTTCGGTGCCAGCGGACGCTCCAGCGCCAGGTCCAGGACTTCTTCGATGTACTTCACCGGCACGATCTTCAGATCGCGGGTGACGTTGGCCGGAATGTCAGCCAGGTCCTTGCGGTTCTCTTCCGGAATGATGACTGTGCGGATGCCGCCACGCAGTGCGGCCAGCAGTTTCTCCTTCAATCCACCGATGGCGGTGACGCGGCCACGCAGCGTGATCTCACCGGTCATTGCCACGTCGGCACGCACCGGCACCTTGGTCAGCATCGACACAAGCGAGGTCACCATCGCCGCGCCGGCACTCGGGCCGTCCTTCGGCGTGGCGCCATCCGGCACGTGCAGGTGCACGTCGTGCTTCTGCAGGAAGTCGCTGTCGATGCCGAAGCCGACCGCGCGCGAACGCACCACCGACAGCGCCGCCGAGGCCGATTCCTTCATCACGTTGCCGAGCTGGCCGGTCAGGATCAACTGGCCCTTGCCCGGCACCAGCGTCGATTCGATCTGCAGCAGGTCGCCACCGACTTCGGTCCAGGCCAGTCCGGTGACCAGGCCGATTTCGTTTTCTTCCTCGGCACGGCCGAAGTCGAAGCGACGCACGCCCAGGTACTTGTCCAGGTTCTTGCTGGACACGCTGACCAGCGCCTTGGACTTCTTCGCCCCCTTCTTCGCCTTCACCGGCTGCGGGCCGGCCAACGCGATTTCCTTCACCACCTTGCGGCAGATCTTGGCGATCTCGCGTTCCAGGTTGCGCACGCCTGATTCGCGCGTGTAGTAGCGCACGATGTCCTGGATGGCATCGCTGCCGATCTCCAGCTCTTCCGGCTGCAGGCCGTTGGCCTTGATCTGCTTCGGCACCAGGTAGCGGGTGGCGATGTTGAGCTTCTCGTCCTCGGTATAGCCGGGGATGCGGATCACTTCCATGCGGTCCAGCAGCGGGCCGGGAATGTTGAGCGAGTTCGAGGTAGCCACGAACATCACTTCGGACAGGTCCAGGTCCACTTCCAGGTAGTGGTCGTTGAACGCGTTGTTCTGCTCCGGATCGAGCACTTCCAGCAGCGCGGACGACGGATCACCACGGAAGTCCATCGACATCTTGTCGATCTCGTCGAGCACGAACAGCGGGTTCTTGCTGCCGACCTTGTTGAGGTTCTGCACGATGCGGCCCGGCATCGAACCCACGTAGGTACGACGGTGGCCGCGGATCTCGGCCTCGTCGCGCACGCCGCCCAGCGACATGCGCACGAACTTGCGGTTGGTGGCCTTGGCGATGGACTGGCCCAGCGAGGTCTTGCCCACGCCCGGCGGCCCGACCAGGCACAGGATCGGGCCCTTCATCTGCTTCACGCGCGACTGCACCGCCAGGTATTCAAGGATGCGTTCCTTGACCTTCTCCAGGCCGTAGTGATCGGCATCGAGGGTGTCCTGCGCGGCCTTCAGGTCCTTGCGCACCTTGCTGCGCTTCTTCCACGGCACGCCCAGCAGCCACTCCAGGTAGTTGCGCACGACGGCGGCTTCGGCCGACATCGGCGACATCTGCTTGAGCTTGTTCAGTTCGTTGCGTGCCTTGGCTTCAACCGCCTTCGGCATGCCGGCTTCGGCGATCTTGCGGGCCAGTTCTTCCAGCTCGCCTGGTGCGTCGTCCAGGTCACCCAGTTCCTTCTGGATGGCCTTCATCTGTTCGTTGAGGTAGTACTCGCGCTGGCTCTTTTCCATCTGCGACTTCACGCGGCCGCGGATGCGCTTTTCCATCTGCTGCACGTCGATCTCGCCGTCGACCAGGCCGACCAGCATCTCCAGGCGGTCGCCCACGGCCAGCGTTTCCAGCAGGCGCTGCTTGTCGGCCAGGCGCACGCTGATGTGCGCGGCGATGGTATCGGCCAGGCGGGCCGGCTCATCGATGCCCGACAGTGTCTGCAGCAGCTCCGGCGGCAGCTTGCGGTTGGTCTTGACGTACTGCTCGAACAGCGACATCAGCGAACGGGCGATCGCCTCGACTTCGCGTGCTTCGCGCGCGTCGGGGGCGTCGATCTCCACCGCCTGGCCATGCAACGAGCCGTTGCGCTCGTCGACGTGGGTGACCTGCACGCGCGACAGGCCTTCGACCAGCACCTTGATGGTGCCGTCGGGCAGCTTCAGCAGCTGCAGCACCTGCGCCAGCGTACCAACCTGGTAGAGGTCGGCCGCATGCGGGTCGTCGGTCTCGGCCGACTTCTGCGCCAGCAGCAGGATGCGCTTGTCCGATTCCATTGCCTGTTCGAGCGCGTGCATGGACTTGTCACGGCCGACGAACAGCGGGATGACCATGTGCGGGAACACCACTACGTCGCGCAGCGGCAGGACCGGCAGGTCGAGGGTTTCACTTGGGGAACGGGCCATGGGGGCTCCAGGGAAGGGGAAAACCGCCTCCGGGAGGGCATCTTCCGGAGACAAAAAAAGCCGATGGCCCCGTTATGGGGCCATCGGCTTTCAGATGCAAGGCATTCCTTGAAAATCCTTTCCAATCAACAACCTGGAAGGATCACTCGGCGCCTGCGGCCTTCTGTTCAGGGGCCGCCGGGGTCTGGTAGATCAGGTACGGCTCGGACTTGTGCTCGATCACCGACTCGTCCACCACCACCTTGCTGACGTTTTCCTGCGACGGCAGGTCGTACATGGTGTCCAGCAGGACCGATTCGACGATGGTGCGCAGGCCACGGGCACCGGTCTTGCGCTTGAGCGCCTTGCGGGCAATGGCCGACAGCGCGTCCGGACGGAACTCCAGCTCGACGTTCTCCATCTCGAACAGCTTCTTGAACTGCTTGGTGATGGCGTTCTTCGGCTCGGTCAGGATCTTGATCAGGGCGGGCTCGTCCAGCTCCTCCAGGGTCGCCACCACCGGCAGGCGGCCGACGAACTCGGGGATCAGGCCGAACTTGATCAGGTCTTCCGGCTCGACTTCGGCCAGCACCTTGCCCACTTCCTGCTTGCGCTCGCTGCTCTTCACCTTGGCGCCGAAGCCGATGCTGCCGACGTCGGTGGAACGGGCCTGGATCACCTTGTCCAGCCCGGCGAACGCGCCGCCGCAGATGAACAGGATGTTCTTGGTGTCCACCTGCAGGAATTCCTGCTGCGGGTGCTTGCGGCCGCCCTGCGGCGGAACGCTGGCCACGGTGCCTTCGATCAGCTTCAGCAGGGCCTGCTGCACGCCTTCGCCGGACACGTCGCGGGTGATCGACGGGTTCTCGCTCTTGCGCGAGATCTTGTCGATTTCATCGATGTAGACGATGCCCTGCTGCGCCTTCTCGACGTCGTAGTCGCACTTCTGCAGCAGCTTCTGGATGATGTTCTCCACGTCCTCGCCCACGTAACCGGCTTCGGTCAGCGTGGTGGCGTCGGCCATGGTGAACGGCACGTTGAGCAGGCGGGCCAGGGTCTCGGCCAACAGCGTCTTGCCCGAGCCGGTCGGGCCGACCAGCAGGATGTTCGACTTCGCCAGTTCGACGTCGTCGTTCTTCTGCCGGCTCTCGATGCGCTTGTAGTGGTTGTACACGGCCACGGCCAGGGTGCGCTTGGCGCGGTTCTGGCCGATCACGTACTGGTCGAGGACCTCGAGGATCTCGCGCGGCTTGGGCAGCGAACTGCGCGCCGACTGCGCCTTCTCCTCAAGTTCCTCACGGATGATGTCGTTGCACAGCTCCACGCACTCATCGCAGATGAATACGCTCGGACCCGCAATCAGCTTGCGCACTTCATGCTGGCTCTTGCCGCAGAAAGAGCAGTAGAGGATCTTGCCGGTGTCCGTGGAACGACCTTGGCGGTCTTCGCTCATGCTTCGCTTACCCAGTTACCCCACCCGCTGAACGGGGGTTCGATTCGAGAATAGCACAGGGCCGAGGGGACACCAGTCCCGCCCGACCCTGCAGGAACGGGGCCTCCCTGGCCCCGTGATGGCCGGTCAGCCGGCCTGGATCGACTCATCCGGACGACGCTCCAGGACCTGGTCGACCAGACCGTAGGCCTGCGCCTCGAAGGCGCTCTTGAAGTTGTCGCGCTCGGTATCGCGGGCGATCGTCTCCAGCGACTGGCCGGTGTGCTTGGCCAGCACCTCGTTCAGGCGCGAACGCAGGGTCAGGATCTCACGCGCGTGGATGTCGATGTCGGTGGCCTGGCCCTGGTAGCCGCCCAGCGGCTGGTGGATCATCACGCGCGAGTTCGGCAGCGCATAGCGCTTGCCGGCTTCGCCCGCGGCCAGCAGCAGGGCGCCCATCGAGGCAGCCTGGCCGATGCAGGTGGTGCTCACATTCGGCTTGATGTACTGCATGGTGTCGTAGATCGCCATGCCGGCGGTGACCACGCCACCCGGCGAGTTGATGTAGATGTTGATGTCCTTTTCCGGGTTTTCCGATTCCAGGAACAGCAACTGCGCCACCACCACGTTGGCCATGTGATCGTCGATCGGGCCCACGAGGAAGATCAGGCGCTCCTTCAACAGGCGCGAATAGATGTCGTAGGCACGCTCGCCGCGGCTGGTCTGCTCGACCACCATCGGAACCAGGTTCAGGGCTTTGGTTCGGTTGTCCATTACGTGAGGTACCTATCTTGGGGGGAAACAACCCCGCGCCGGCAAAGGCGCGGGGCATGCGGTGATCCGCCCGGGCTTACTGGCGGATCGCGTCCTGGAACGACAGCTTCTCTTCGGTGTGCTGGGCACGCTCGGCGATCCAGTCGATCACCTGCTCTTCCATCACACGGTTCTGCAGGCCAGACATCAGCTGGGGGTCGTTGCGGTACATCTCAATGACCTGCTCCGGCTCTTCGTAGGTCGAAGCGATCAGACGCATCGTTTCGTTCAGGCGCTTGGCTTCCAGGCGCAGGTCGTTGATGCGGGCCACTTCACCGACCAGCAGGCCAACCAGCACGCGCTTGGCGGCAGCGTCCTTGAAGCCCTCGTGGGCGTCGGCCGGGATCTCGCCGACGTTCTGGCCGTTGCGGCGGATCTGCTCGACCTGCTGGGCCAGCATGGCGCGGGCTTCGTTCTCGACCAGGCGCGGCGGCATTTCCACCGAGGAATAGGCCGCGATCAGCTGCTCGCCGACTTCACGGCGCAGGCGGTTCATCAGGGCGCCCTTCAGCTCGCGCTCCAGGTTGGCACGGATGTCGCTGCGGAACTGCTCCACATCGCCGCCCTTCACGCCGAAGCTCTTGATGAAGGCTTCGTCGACCGCCGGCACGACCGGCTCGGAGACTTCGGCAACCTTGACGGTGACCTGCACGGTCTTGCCGGCCAGCACCGGCACGCGCCAGTCAGCCGGGAACTCGACGTCCAGGGTCTTCTCTTCACCCTTGGCCAGGCCGACCAGGCCCTTTTCGATGGTGTCGAACATCATGCCCTGGCCGAGCACGATCGAGCCCTTCTCGGTGCCCTCGGCCGGCAGGCGCTCTTCGCCGGCCTGCGACCAGGTTTCCACCGCGACCAGGTCACCGTCCTGCGCGCCACGGCTGACCGGGGCCCAGGTACGACGCTGGTTCTGCAGGTTCTCGATCATCTGGTCGATGTCGGCGTCGGTGATCTCGGCGCTGTGGCGCACGACGGTCAGCTTGCTGACGTCGATGTCGCCGAAGTCCGGCACCACTTCCACGGTGGCGACAAAGGAGAATTCACCCTCGTCGCCCTTGTCGATGCGCGGGCTGCCGACGATGCGCAGGTCGTGCTCGCGCACGGCGGCATCGAAGGTTTCGCGCAGCAGGCCGTCCAGCGCCTCGCCACGGACCTGCGCGCCGAAGCGCTGCTCGATCACCTTGGCCGGCACCTTGCCCGGGCGGAAGCCCTTGATGCGGGTGGTACGGGCGATTTCGCCCAGGCGGCCGACGATGTGGCTCTGCAGACGCTCTTCCGGCAGCGAGAAGCTCAGGCGGCGTTCCAGGTTGCCGGTGGATTCGATCGAAGCTTGCATGTTGACTCCTGCCACCGGTGGCCCAGGCCCCCGGCTCGATGATTGGGATGAAACGGTTGTAAGGACGCGACGTCTGGGACGCGCCTGCTTGCCGCAGCCCTTTAGTTTCGCCCAATTCGGCCTGCACTGCCAGCGCGTGCCGGTCAAGTGGGCGCAGATGGCCCGATCAGGGCGGGGACAGGCCGGCACTGGTGCGAAAGGGGGGACTCGAACCCCCACGCCTTGCGGCACTGGAACCTAAATCCAGGGCGTCTACCAATTCCGCCACTTTCGCGTGGCCGGCACAGGCCTTCATTGTCGCAGGCAGGGACTGGAAGCGGAAGACCTGCACAAAGCTGAATCTGCTGTCCCGGGCGACCGGCAGCCGCCCGGGACAGCCCTGGATCAGTACTGCCGGGGTGCGGCGGGCGCTGCCTCAGCCCCCTCACCGCCCGCTGCGTCCACGTTGCGGATCTCGATGCCGCCGCCGTCGGTCCGGCGCAGCTGCACCGCTTCAGGCTGGGCCACGCCTTCCGCCGGCGCCGTGGGCTGCATCTGCATCGCCTCACCAACCGGACGTGCGGGAACGTGCTGCGCGTCGGCGTCGCGCTGCACGGTCTGCGCCGGGTCACCGGGCGGGCTGCAGGCAGCGAGCGCCAGCAGCGCGAGCGGAGCCAGCCCTCTTGGAACCCATCGATTGAATTCACCCATCAGGATCGTCCTTCATGCATGCGCCATCGGCGCGGAAGAACCATTGGGTGCGATGCAGGACGCGAAGCGGTGAGAAGCAGCGCACAGCATTGAAAACACTGATGACGCGTATGACCCCGGTTTCATCACCGCTTCAGTAGATCCACCCCATGCCTGGATGCAGGCTCCGTTTTCTCCACGCAAGGCGTGAATCTACCGGCTCCGCGCCCGCAGCCCGTCGCGCAGGCAAGAAAAAAGCCACTTGGCTGACCAAGTGGCTTTCGTCTGGTGGGCTGTCAAGGATTCGAACCTTGGACCTATTGATTAAGAGTCAACTGCTCTACCAACTGAGCTAACAGCCCGAAATCGGGGCGCGAATTATGACCCGATCCGCTCGGTGGGTGCAAGCACTTTCTTCAACGTCGTTGAAGCCCGTGCTGCAATCCCGCTACCACTGCAGATCCACGCCGTGGCGAGGCCTCTGCAGGACATGATCCATCGAAACGAAGGAGTCACACTTATAAGAAAAAAGCCACATGGCGTACCAGGTGGCTTCCGTCTTGGTGGGCCGTCAAGGATTCGAACCTTGGACCTATTGATTAAGAGTCAACTGCTCTACCAACTGAGCTAACGGCCCGTGAAACTCAGACGCACATTGTAGCGTGCATTCTGTTTATTGCAATACCGTTTCGGCGGTGCCGATGCGGTTGAATCAGTGGGGTGGCTGAGGGGATTCGAACCCCCGACCACCGGAATCACAATCCGGTACTCTAACCAACTGAGCTACAGCCACCACTGAAACTTTCGCTCCATCGCCGATACCACTGACGCCGGAGCCTTGAACATTGCCTGGGGACTGTCACCGAAGTTGCGGTCCGCCGAAGCGAGTCCGATATTCTGGTGGAGTCCTTGCGCTTTTGCAAGCACTTCTTCACATCCGTCGATGCGATCCCGGTGCTCGCCAATGGCGCGCCCGACAGGAATCGAACCTGTAACCGCCGGCTTAGAAGGCCGGTGCTCTATCCAGTTGAGCTACGGGCGCCCGAACCGGAACGGTGTCCAATCCGACGTGGCGTGGGATTGGTCGGGGTAGAGGGATTCGAACCCCCGACATCCTGCTCCCAAAGCAGGCGCGCTACCAGACTGCGCTATACCCCGGTCTTGCAATCCCCTCGGGCCAGGCCCGCGGAGCTGGTCATTGTCGCCAAGCACATCGCGAACTGTCAACGCAGGCGCGGCCGATCTGGAATCCGCCAGCGCGCCGTGCGTGGTCATCGGCTATGCTCGCGGTCATCGGCCGGATGGCCGTTCCCACCCCATACGCACGGAGAATACGCATGCGCAGCGGCAACCCGGCTCTTTCCGAGTCGACCTTCCTCGACCTCGCCAGCGGTGCGGTGGTGACCAGCCCCGACCAGGCGATGACCCTCAACGGCACCGCCAACAAGACCGGCATCCTGCTGTTGCTGACCGTGCTGACCGCAGCCTTCGCCTGGAACCAGTCGGTCGACGAGTACGGCCAGGTCATGGCCGGAGCCAAGCTGTACGCCATGGGCGGTGCAATCGGTGGCCTGGTGCTGGCATTGATCACCATCTTCAAGAAGGAATGGTCGCCGGTCACCGCGCCGATGTATGCGCTGGTCGAGGGCCTGTTCCTGGGCGCCATCTCGGCGCTGTTCAACATGAAGTACCCGGGCATCGTGTTCCAGGCCGTGCTGTTGACCTTCGGCACGCTGGCGGCACTGCTGGTCGCGTACCGCAGCGGCGTGATCAAGGCCACCGAGAACTTCAAGATGGGCGTGGTCGCCGCGACCGGCGGCATTGCCCTGCTCTACCTGGCCTCGTTCGTTCTGGGCTTCTTCAACATCAACGTACCGGTGATCCATGACTCCAGCTGGCTGGGCATCGCCTTCAGCCTGTTCGTGGTGGTCGTGGCCGCGCTGAACCTGGTGCTGGACTTCGACTTCATCGAGACCGGCGTGGCCCAGCGCGCGCCGAAGTACATGGAGTGGTATGGCGCATTCGGCCTGATGGTGACCCTGGTCTGGCTGTATGTGGAGTTCCTGCGCCTGCTGTCGAAGATCCAGCAGCGCTGAGCCGCACCATGCTGCAAACGACAAAGGGCGCCCTCGTGGCGCCCTTCTGTTTTTTTCAACGTGCCAGCAGCACCGGAAGCGACGAGGCCAGCAAGGCGATGCCCGACGCAGTGAGCAGGCCCAGCACGACCTGCCGGAAACGCGCCTCGCTGATACCGATGTAGATCCGCGCGCCCAGCATGGCCGGCACCAGCATCGCCGGTGCCACGATGGCGAAGTACGGCAGCATCTGCCGGCTCACCAGGCCGCTGCCGACGTAGGTGGCCATGGTCACCGCCAGCATCGCCAGATTGAAGTTCTGGATGACCGCACGCTGCTCGTCCTTGCCGAAGCCACGCAGGGTGCTCCACAGCGTCGGAACCGGTCCAGCGAAACCACCGATGCCACTGAGCACGCCACCGGCCATGCCAGCCATCGCGTCCCCGAAACGGCCGCCGACGCTGATCGGCGGCAACGAGCGCACCATCAGCATCACCGGGCACCACAGCGCCAGGAAGCCGCCGAGCAGCGCCTTGAACCAGTCCATGTCCAGCTGCGGCAGCACCATCACACCCAGCGGAATGCCTGCCAGGCCACCCAGCACGAACGGCAGCAGCACGCGCAGGTTGAACCCGCGACGCACGGTGAACACAGCGACCAGCTGCCCGACCAGTGCACCAAACACCGACAGCGTCGCTGCCAGTCGCGGCTCCAGCCCCCACGCCCAGAACGACATCGCCACCATGCCAAAGGCGAATCCGGACAGGCCCTGCACGAATCCGGCGACGATCGCGCCGAGCGCGACCAGCAGATACACCGACTCCATCACCACCTCGGCTGCAACCGCGCGACTACCCTGCCGCGCTCACCTGTGCAGCGTAGTGCGCCGCGAGATGCTCGACCAGCGCACGCACCTTCGGCGCCAGCGCACGCGCATGCGGGTACAGCGCGAAGTAGCGTCGTTGCCCGGCATGCCAGGCCGGCAGCACGCGGATCAGGCGACCCGCACGCAGGTCCTCCTGCACGGTCAGCGCGGTGAACAGGCTGATGCCCATGCCGGCCAGCGCGGCGGCGTACAGTGCGGGCGTGGCATCCACGCGCAGGCGCTGCCCGGCTTCGATGTTCGCGGTTGCGCCGCGCGGCCCCTGCAACTGCCAGGGCGGCATTGACGCCTTGGGACTGAAACCCAGCAGCGTGTGCTGTGCCAGGTCCGCTGCCTGCCGCGGCAGGCCGTAGCGCGCCAGGTAGGCCGGTGCGGCGACCAGGATGCGCGGGCAGCTGGCCAGTTCGCGCGCGACCAGCTGGCTGTCCGGCAATGAAGCCGCGATGCGCAGGGCCAGGTCGAAACCACCACCCACCACATCGACCAGCTGATCATCCGCCGACAGGTCCAGCGTGACCTGCGGGTAACGCTGCAGGAACGACGGCAGCCAGTGCGGCAGCTCCTGGCTGGCCACTACCTGCGGCACGCTGATCCGTACGCTGCCGCTGGGTTGCGCCTGCCCGGCACGGGCACGATCGTCGGCTTCCTGCAGGCGGTCCAGCAGCGTTGCCGCCTCACGGTAGTAATCGCGCCCGGCCTCGGTCAACGACAGCCGACGGCTGTTGCGATCGAGCAGGCGCACCTGCAGGTGTTCTTCCAACTGCCGCAATTGCCGCGACATCGCCGAGTGGGTGGTCCCCAGACGTTCGGCGGCCGCAGTGAAACTACCCGCGTCGACGATGGCGCGCAGCGCACGCAGGGCGGCGAAGTGATCCATCGGCGGGCAGCTCCAGTGGCGGGGCCCGCGGCATGCGGGCCCCGCCAGCTTATCAAGCGCCGTCGCCAGCCTTGCGCACCGGCAGTGCCAGGATCGCGTCAGTCGTCATGACATCGCCGAAAGTGTCCTCGATCTGGGCCAGAGAGGCTTCATGCAGCGCGCGATGGCCGATGCGCTGGCCGCCGGCCAGGTCCAGGTCACGGCTGGCGCTGGCATCGGACGACACGATCACCCGATAGCCGCGCGGCGCCGCCGCCGCGTCGCGCGCAGCACCGGCCACGCAGGCATGGGTCTGCAGGCCGGTGACGATCAGGGTGTCGATGCCCGCATTCTTCAGCATCTTGTCGAGCACGGCCGCCGAGGCGCCAGCGAACACGCTGACGTTGTCCTTCTGCACCACGGCCTCCCCCTTGCGCGGCTGCAGGTCGCGGTGGAAGGCGGCATTGACGCTGCCCTGTGCGAACAGCGGCGCACCCGCCGGGAGCACATGCTGCACGTGGATCACCCGGATGCCATGAGCATCGGCGAATTCGACCACCCGCTTCGCCTGGCGCAGTGCGGCCACGCCATCAGGAATGACCATGCGGCCACCGGCAAAGCCCGGCGCGGCGCTGGCATCGAAGTATTCGTTCTGGAAGTCGATCACCAGCACGGCGGTCTTCGCCGCATCCAGCGAGGTCGCGACCGGCGCGCCGGCCATGTGGCGGATGGTGGGATGGGCCGGCTCGGCGGCGGCGACCGGGGCGGTGGCGGCCATGCCGATCAGGCTGGCCAGCCCAAAGGCGGTGAGGTTCATGTCCAAGCTCCTGTGCGGTGGAAAGTGGGCACAGGATGCCGAGCGGATGACGCACAAACCAGCCAATGATTGACACATGATCTGTGCGATACACGCACAGACAACCCCTGTGGAGCCACCCCAGCGGTGGCCGTGGAGCAAAGGGCCCCGTCATCCGCGCATGGCCGGGATCTACCCGGTCAGCCCACAACGCAACGGGGCGCCCGAAGGCGCCCCGCTGTGGATCCAACCGAGGTCGGCCGGCCGCTTACAGGCGGCTGGCGATGGCCTTGGCGAAGCTCATGGTGGTGCCGGTGCCGCCCAGGTCGCCGGTCAGCGAATCCTTGGCTTCCATGGTCGCCACGATGGCCTTGCGCAGGCGCTCGGCATTTTCCGGCTGGCCAACGTGGTCCAGCATCTGCGCGGCCGCCAGCAGCAGCGCGCACGGATTGGCCTTGCCCTGGCCAGCGATGTCCGGTGCGGTGCCGTGCACGGCTTCGAAGATCGCCGCGTCCTTGCCGATGTTGGCACCCGGGGCCAGGCCCAGGCCGCCGACCAGACCGGCGCACAGGTCGGAGATGATGTCGCCGAACAGGTTGGTGGTGACGATCACATCGAACTGTTCCGGACGCATCACCAGCTGCATGCAGCAGTTGTCGACGATCATTTCCTGGAACTCGATCTCCGGGTACTGCGCGGCCACTTCACGAGCGACGTTCAGGAACAGGCCCGAGGTCGACTTGATGATGTTGGCCTTGTGCACGGCGGTGACCTTCTTGCGGCCGGTGCTCTTGGCCAGCTCGAAGGCGTAGCGCACGATGCGCTCGGAGCCCTTGCGGGTGATGCGGGTGCCGGAGAAGGCGGTCTCGCCATCGGCGGACACTTCCTGGCCTTCGGCCAGGTAGGCACCTTCGGTGTTCTCACGCACGGTGATCAGGTCGACGTTGTCGAAACGCGACTTGGTGTTCGGGAAGGTGTGGGCCGGACGCACGTTGGCGTACAGGTCGAAGTGGCGGCGCAGGCTGACGTTGATCGAGGTGAAGCCACCACCGACCGGGGTGGTCAGCGGGCTCTTCAGCGCGACCTTGTTGCGCGCGATCGATTCCAGGGTCACCGCCGGCATCAGATCGCCGTGCTTTTCCAGGGCCACCAGGCCGGCATCGGCGTCTTCGTATTCCAGGCCAGCGTTGAGCTGGTCGAGCACGAACAGGGTGGCGTCCATGATTTCCGGGCCAATGCCGTCGCCGCGGATGACCGTAATTTTCTGCGTCATTGATCGATGTTCCGAACAGGGGGAAAAACGCCGTCCGGACGTGCCCGGAAACGCCGGCGCAAAGGAAGTTTCACCGGCAATTATGCCTTAGCCGGGCCCGGCTACCCAAGTAGACCATGGTCCTGACCCCGGCAAAGGCATAATTGCCCGCGCATTTCTCCTCTACCCCCGCCTGTCGGCGCGCCCCTTCAACAAGAAGGGGCTCCTGGGCGGTTGGATCGCGGGAAAGGCCCCGGCGCGCGGCCGTGATCCAGTAGCGCCGGGCCATGCCCGGCGGCTTTTCGTTCAGGCTTCCGCCGGGCCTGGCCCGGCGCTACCTCAGTGCTCGTGGGCTGCCGGGGCGGCCGCGCCGCCTTCGAGCTGGTCGAGGAAGTCGACCGCGCGGCGCAAGTGCGGGATCACGATGGAGCCCCCCACCACCAGGCCGACCGAGAAGGTCTCGAAGAACTCCTCACGGGTCACTCCGGCGTCCTTGCACTGGGCCACGTGGTAGCTGATGCAGTCGTCGCAACGCAGCACCATCGAGGCCACCAGGCCCAGCAGCTCCTTGGTCTTCACGTCCAGCGCGCCGGCCTGGTAGGTCTGCGTATCGAGCGCGAAGAAGCGTCGCACCACCTGGTTGGGCTCGCCCAGGATGCGCTCGTTCATGCGCTTGCGGAAGTCGGTGAACTCGGCGATGCGGTCCTTGCTGCCGTCGTCGGCCGCGCTCATGCCTGGCCCTGCCCGGCCAGCAGCGGCTCGAGCTTGCCTTCACGGTGCAGGGCCATCATGTCGTCGTAGCCGCCGACATGGACGTCACCGACGAAGATCTGCGGCACGCTGGTGCGGCGGGTCAGCGCCATCATCTTCTCGCGCTCGGCCGGGTCCAGGTCGATGCGGACCTCGGTCCACTGCTGGCCCTTGCTCTTCAGGAAGTTCTTGGCGGCCACGCAGTACGGGCAGACGGCGGTGGAATAGATGGTGATGGCGGGGGCACCGCCGGCGGTCTGGGCTGTCACGGGAAACTCCACGATGGATCGACGGTCTACATATGGTACCGGTGCGCTGGAATTTCCACGCCACGGCCGCAACACTGTGGATTAACGAATGGTTGCCCCCCGCCCTGCCACGCTTGGCGCGCCCCGCCCGAGGACCTTCTGCTTGCGAGCCCTGCTGCTGACTACCGCCGTCACCCTGGCCCTGGCCATGCCGCTGGCCCAGGCCCAGGAGAAGCTGCCCGACATCGGCTCCTCGGCCGGCGAGCTGCTGACCCCGGCCCGCCAGGCCGAGTACGGCGCGATGATGCTGCGCGAGCTGCGCAACTACGGCTATCTGCTGGACGACCCGCTGGTCAACGACTGGCTGCAGACCATGGGCACCCGGCTCGGCTCCAACAGCGACCAGCCACGCCAGCCTTACACGTTCTTCGTGATGAAGGACCGCCAGATCAACGCCTTTGCCACGCTGGGGGGCTACATCGGGGTCAACGCCGGGCTGGTGCTGACCGCCGAGCGCGAGGACGAAGTGGCGGCGGTGCTGTCCCACGAAATCGCCCACGTTACCCAGCAGCACGTGCTGCGCGGAGTCGAGCGCGCCCAGCGCGACCAGATCCCGATCCTGCTCGGCATGCTGGCAGCGGTGGTGGCCGCCCAGGCCAGCAACAGCACGTCGTCCGGCAATGCGACGATGGCCGCGATCAGCTCGGGCATGGGCCTGATGCAACAGCGGCAGATCAACTACACCCGATCCAACGAGTCCGAGGCCGACCGCCTCGGCATCCGCACCCTGGCGCGCAGCGGCTACGACGTGGATGCCATGGCCGGCTTCTTCGAGCGGATGTCAGCGGCCATGCGTGGCAACGAGGGCGGCTACAGCGTGCCCGAGTTCCTGCGCACGCACCCGGTCAACATCACCCGCATCAGCGAGGCCAAGGCCCGCGCCGAGCAGATGAAGAAAGACACGGTGCTGCTGACCACCAGCACCCCCAGCGGCGAGCGCAAGGAACGCGTGGACCCGGCCGACCCGAGCCTGGCCGAGCCGTTGCTGCGCGGCAACAACCCACTGCTGCCCAGCAGCGTGCTGCGCATCCCGATGGGCCAGCTCACCCGCGGTGCCAGTGGCGACTTCGAGTGGGCGCGCGAGCGCCTGCGCGTGCTGAGCGCCGATTCCACCGCCGAGCTGGAACGCGAGTACGCCGACATGGCCAAGCGGCAGAAGGACGGACTCAATGAGGCCCAGCGCTATGGCCAGGCCCTGGCCATCATGCGCGGCGGCCGCAGCGGCGCCGCGCAGGCGCGGCAGACCCTGGCGGGCCTGCTGCAGACCCGTCCGGACAACCTTTGGCTGGCGCTGGGCCTGGGCGAGGCCGAGTCACGCGCCGGCCAGGCCGCCCAGGCCAACAGCCGCTTCGAACAGCTGCTGCGCGAGCACCCCAACAGCCGCCCGGTGGCGCTGACCTACGCCGAGATCCTGAACGAACAGGGCAGCCGCGAGGCCGGCCAACGGGCACAGGCGATGCTGCGGCCCCTGCTGTCGCAAAGTGGTAACGATCCAGTCTTCCAGCAGCGCTACGCCCGCGCCAGCGAGCTGGCCGGTGACAGCGTGCGCGCCAGCGAAGCCTATGCCGAGGCCGCCTTCCTCAGCGGCCGTCCAGAGCAGTCGCTGATGCAGCTGCAGGCGCTCAAGCGCAACCCGGCACTGGACTATGTCGGCCGGGCACGGGTGGATGCTCGCATCGAAGCGATCACCCCCACCGTACTGGAGCTGCGCCGCCAGGGCGTGCAGGACCCGGACCTGGACCGCCGCTGAGCGCTGCATGACCGGTCGATGGCAATCCCGACCGGTTCCGGCCAGGCAGTCACAAACATGTCATCAAACCGTAGTCTACTGGCACCACTCCAGTAACCGAGCCCTACGGTGTCCTCGTGCAGAAACGCATCCTGATCGTCGACGACGAGCCCGCGATCCGTGAAATGGTCGCCTTCGCCCTCCGCAAGGGCGATTACGAACCGGTCCACGCCGGCGATGCCCGTGAGGCCCAGACCGCGATCGCCGACCGGGTTCCGGACCTGATCCTGCTGGACTGGATGCTGCCCGGCACCAGCGGCCTGGACCTGGCCCGCCGCTGGCGCAAGGAAACGCTGACCCGTGAAGTGCCGATCATCATGCTGACCGCCCGCGGCGAAGAGAACGACCGCGTTGGCGGCCTCGAAGCCGGTGTCGACGACTATGTGGTCAAGCCGTTCTCGGCGCGCGAACTGCTGGCCCGCATCCGTGCAGTCATGCGCCGCGCCCGCGAGGACGACGAAGACGGCAGCGTGGCGGTCGGCCCGATCCGCATCGACGGCGCCGCCCACCGCGTGTTCGCCAACGACCAGCCCGTGCCGATCGGCCCCACCGAATATCGCCTGCTGCACTTCTTCATGACCCACCCGGAGCGCGTCTACACCCGCGCGCAGCTGCTGGACCATGTGTGGGGCGGCAGCGTGTACGTGGAGGAGCGCACCATCGACGTGAACATCCGCCGCCTGCGCAAGACGCTGGAACCGTTCAACGCCGAGAACATGGTGCAGACCGTGCGCGGCGCCGGCTATCGCTTCTCTACTGCCACCTGAGTCTCGTCGTGCCGGCGCCGCGCACCCGCGGGTGCCGGTGCCGGCAACTCTGCTATAACCCTCGGTTCACCCCAGTGAACCGCCGCACCTCAACGACGAGATCGCAATGCCCCGCCACATCCGCTCTGCCTGGTTGAAGACCCTGGCCACCGTTGCCGCGGTACTGCTGTTCGCCGGACTGGTGGGGTGGTTCACGGGCCACCTGTGGTTGTGCATCGCGTTGGGCGCGCTGGCCACCCTCGCCTGGCATTACTGGCGCCTGCGCAGCGTGCTGCGCCGCCTGACCGCACGCCAGCGCTTGGGATACCGCCGAGGAAGGCACCGGCGTCTGGAACGAGCTGGACCGCCTGCTGTACCGCAACCAGGTGGAAATGCGCGTGCGCAAGCGCCGCCTGCTGGACATGCTGCGCAGCTACCGCGCCGCAGCCGCCGCGCTGCCCGACGCGGTGGTGGTGCTGGACCGCAACAGCCAGCGCGTGCAGTGGTTCAACGAAGCGGCCACCGCCCTGCTCGGCCTGCATCATCCCGGCGACCTTGGCGAGGCGCTGGTCGAGCGCCTGCAGCCGATGCCGCTGGCGCACTGGCTGGCCGGTGGCCGCAATGCCGAACCGATCCTGGACGTGCCCTCGCCGGTCGACCCGGCGATCCGCCTGAACCTGCGCCTGATTCCCTATTCGTCGGACTACTGGCTGCTGATCGCCCGTGACGTCAGCAAGCTGCTGCGCCTGGAACAGGTGCGCCGCGACTTCGTCGCCAACGTTTCACACGAGCTGCGCACGCCCCTTACCGTGGTCCACGGCTACCTGGACATGATGGACCCGGAGGATTTCCCGGGCACCGGTCCGATGCTGGAAGAAATGCGCAAGCAGAGCCAGCGCATGGCCCAGCTGGTGGAAGACCTGCTGACCCTGTCGCGGCTGGAATCGCAGGAGCACAGCGAGGAAGAGACCGTCGCCATGCAGCCGATGCTGGCCACACTACGCCGCGAGGCCGAAGCGCACAGCCAGGGCCGCCACCAGATCAGCATCGACGATCTGGCCGGCGTCGACCTGCAGGGTTCCACCAAGGAGCTGCACAGCGCGTTCTCGAACCTGGTCACCAACGCGGTGCGCTATACGCCGGCCGGTGGCCGCATCGCCGTGGAATTCCGCCGCGAAGGCGATGGCGCGGTGCTGGCGGTGCGCGATTCCGGCTACGGCATTCCGGCCACCCACCTGCCGCGCCTGACCGAACGTTTCTACCGTGTGTCCAGCAGCCGCTCGCGCGAGAGCGGCGGCACCGGGCTGGGCCTGTCCATCGTCAAGCACATCCTCGGCCTGCACCACGCGCGGCTGGAGATTGAAAGCGAGGTCGGCAAGGGCTCGGTGTTCTCCTGCCATTTCGATGCCGACCACGTGCGCCCGCGCGAGTCCGCCCCCCTGACTTCCATCGAAGAATGACGCCATGAGCAGCCTCGGATCCCTCCCCCTCCCCGTGAGCCCGGACAACGATCCGTTGCGTGACCCGGCGCTGTACATCAACCGCGAGCTGTCGCAGCTGGATTTCAACTTCCGCGTACTGGCCCAGGCGATGGACCCGCAGGTACCGCTGCTGGAACGCCTGCGCTTCATGTGCATCTCCTGCACCAACCTGGACGAATTCTTCGAGATCCGTGCCGCTGCCGTGCGCCACGCGCAGGAATTCGGCCTGCCGCCGGCACCGGACGGGATGAGCCCGCAGGCCATCCTGAGCGCCATCCATGACCGCGCCGCGGAGCTGGTGGACCAGCAGTACCGCTGCTGGAACGAGACGCTGCGGCCGGCGCTGATGGAGGCCGGCATCGGCGTGCTCGGCCGCCACTCCTGGACCGACCGCCAGAAGCGCTGGCTGCGCGCCTACTTCCGCAACGAGATCATGCCGGTGCTTTCGCCGCTGGGCCTGGACCCGGTGCATCCGTTCCCGAAGATCCTCAACAAGTCGCTGAACATCGTGGTGGTGCTGAAGGGCACCGATGCGTTCGGCCGCGCCGGCCACCTGGCCATCGTGCGCGCGCCGCGCTCGCTGCCACGCATCATCCAGCTGCCGGAAAAGCTCGGCGGGCCGCAGAACTTCGTGTTCCTGTCGTCGGTGCTGTCGACCTTCGTCGATGAACTGTTCCCGGGCATGGAAGTCCAGGGCGCCTACCAGTTCCGCGTCACCCGCAACTCCGAGCTGGTGGTGGACGAGGAGGAAGTGGAAAACCTGGCGCTGGCGCTGCGCGACGAGCTGGTCGACCGCGGCTACCGGCCGGCGGTGCGGCTGGAAATCGCCCACGACATGCCACGCGAGATCGTGCGCACCCTGCTGCAGAATTTCGGCCTGACCGAGAACGCGGTGTACCGCATCGACGGCCCGGTCAACCTCAACCGCATCATCCAGTTGTACGACCTGATCGCGCAGCCGGACCTGAAGTACCCGCCGATGACCCCGCGCACCCTGCGCGACAGTGACGGTATCTTCGAGACCACGGCGCGCCAGGACCTGCTGCTGCATCATCCGTTCGACGCTTTCACCGCGGTGCTGGACCTGATCCGGCAGGCGGCGATCGATCCGAACGTGCTGGCGATCAAGCAGACCCTGTACCGCACCGGCAAGGATTCACTGATCGTCGATGCGCTGATCCAGGCCGCGCGCAACGGCAAGGACGTGACCGTGGTGGTCGAACTGCGCGCCCGCTTCGACGAAGAAGCCAACCTCGGCCTGGCCGATCGCCTGCAGGAAGCCGGCGTGCAGGTGGTGTACGGCGTGGTCGGCTACAAGACCCACGCCAAGATGCTGCTGATCGTGCGCCGCGAGGGCCGCAAGCTGCGCCGCTACGTGCACCTGGGTACCGGCAACTACCACAGCGGCACCGCCCGCGCGTATACCGACATCAGCCTGATCACCGCCGATCCGGACATCGGCAACGACGTGCACCTGCTGTTCCAGCAGCTGTCCGGGCTGGCCTCGAAGATGAAGCTCAAGCGCCTGCTGCAGTCGCCCTTCACCCTGCACACCGGCATCCTCGGCCGCATCGAGCGCGAGACGCGCATTGCTGCCGCCGGCCGCCCGGCGCGGATCATCGCCAAGATGAACGCACTGAACGAACCGCAGGTGGTGCGCGCGCTGTACGCTGCGTCTCAGGCCGGCGTTCAGATCGACCTGATCATCCGCGGCGCCTGCACCCTGCGCCCGGGCGTGCCGGGCGTGTCGGACAACATCCGCGTGCGCTCGATCGTCGGCCGGTTCCTGGAGCACAGCCGCGTCTACTGGTTCGGCAACGATGGCGCGCCGGAGATGTACTGCGCCAGCGCCGACTGGCTGGAACGCAATCTGCTGCGCCGGGTGGAAACCTGCTTCCCGATCCTGGACCCTGAACTGGCCAAGCGGGTCTATCGCGAGGTGCTGCAGAACTACCTGGACGACAACCTCAACGCCTGGGAACTGGACGCCGATGGCGTCTACCACAAGCGCGCACCGGCCCACGACGAAGCCCCGCACTCTGCGCAGATGGCATTGATGCAGGGACTCTGACCCGATGGGTGCCGACCGTGGTCGGCACAGCAGCGTTCATGCAGAACACCGGGGTCAGAGCCCGTTGCGCAGCAACGGGATCCGACCCCGTGCCGTCCAGCAGATCGCAGAGAACTGTCGAAGGCGGGATGGAGCCGGTGGCAGGGGTGTGAGCCGCATGGATGCGGCGACCAAGCCCCCATGGACGGGTTCACGGCGTCCCCTGCCATCGGACCCACCCCGCCATCCCACGGAGAGCCCGCTGTTGCTGTTGCTGTTGCTGTTGCCGTTGATTCGGCGGGTGCAGGGCGCAGCCCTGCCGCACTCCCCTCTTCCAAAATGTGAAGGCCGCGCGGTGACGAGCACACCGCCCCTTCGGCTAACATTCGTCCATGCCGCACACCACCACGACTCCGCCCGCATTGCAGGATGGCGACCTGCTGGCCGCCATCGACCTTGGCTCCAATAGTTTCCACATGGTCATCGCGCGCTACACGCTCGGCCAGCTGCGGGTGATCGACCGCCTGCGCGAGACGGTGCGCATGGCCGATGGCCTGGATGGCAAGGGAGGCCTCTCCTCCGCTGCACGCCAACGTGCGCTGGAATGCCTGGCCCGTTTCGGCCAGCGCATCCGCAATGTGCCGCCGCACCGGGTACGTGCGCTGGCCACCAACACCGTGCGTCAGCTGCGCTCGCCGCAATCGTTCCTGGTTCCCGCCGAGACGGCGCTGGGGCATGCCATTGAAGTGGTCAGCGGACGCGAGGAGGCGCGCCTGATCTACCTTGGCGTGGCCCACGCGCAACCGCCCAAGCCCGGCCAGCGCCGGCTGGTCATCGACATCGGCGGCGGCTCCACGGAGTTCATCATCGGCATGGGCATGCAGACCCTGGAGCGCGAGAGCCTGCAGGCCGGCTGCATTGCCAGTACCCGTCGTTTCTTCCCGGGTGGCAAGCTGAGCAAGAAGCGCTGGAAGGACGCGCTGGCCGAGATCGGCCGCGAGTTCCAGCCGTTCGCCAGCAAGTACCGCGCGCTGGGCTGGCAGGAAGCCCTGGGCTCGTCCGGCACGCACAAAGCGATCAGCGAGATCTGCGCGACGATGAAGCTGAGCAAGGGCGCGATCACCGCCGAGGCCCTGCCACAGCTGCGCGATGAACTGCTGAAAGCCAAGAAGATCGACGACATCCAGCTGCCGGGGCTGTCCAGCGACCGCCGCCCGATCATCGCCGGTGGCATCCTGGTACTCGAAGCCGCCTTCCAGGCACTGGGCCTGCAGAAGCTGCTGGTCAGCAAGGCGGCGATGCGGGAAGGCATCCTGTACGACATCGTCGGCCGCGCCGGCGAGAACGACCTGCGCGACGAATCGGTGGCGGCGCTCAGCCAGCGCTATGGCATCGATACGGTGCAGGCCGACCGCGTGCAGGACACCGCGCTGTCACTGCTGGAGCAGGTGCAGGAGCGCTGGAGGCTTGATGCCGACGACGCGCGCATGCTCGGCTGGGCTGCGCGCCTGCATGAGCTGGGCCTGATGATCGCCCACAGCGGTTACCACGTGCATGGCAGCTACGTGCTGGAGCACTCGGACATCGCCGGCTTCTCCCGGCAGGAGCAGCAGATGCTGGCCGCGCTGGTGCGCAGCCATCGCCGCAGCGTGACCAAGACCGCCTTTGACGCCCTGCCCGAGCGCCTGCTGCTGACCGCACGCCGGTTGGCCGCCCTGCTGCGCCTGGCGGTGCTGCTCAACCGTGCCCATGAGGACGCACCGCTGCCGGTCCTGGAACTGACCGCCGACGACAACCGCCTGTCGCTGATCGTGCCGCAGGCCTTCATCGATGCCCGCCCGCTGCTGCGCGCCGACCTGATCGGCGAGACCGACGGCATCGCCGGGCTGGGCATCCAGTTCCGGCCGTTCGTGGCCTGAGCCAGGTTGACAGGGGTGGCGCGCCTCGCCGCGGCATGGAGCGCGTCCATGCACGGCTGGGGGCCGGCACGCTACGTCATCGGGCGGTCGCAAAGCGGTCATATCGGCTACATCGCCAGGGCCGAGCATGCCGGAAACCCGGAGGCCCGCCATGCGCTATGCCATCGTCACCGAGACCTATCCGCCGGAAGTGAACGGCGTTGCCCTCACCGTGCAGGGCCTGGAGCAGGGACTGCGCAACTCTGGTCATGAAATCGACCTGATACGGCCGCGCCAGTCCAGTGAATCGCTGGACTCCGCACCAGGCACCCTGCTGGTTCCCGGCGCCGCCCTACCTCGCTACCCCGGCCTGCGCTTCGGCCTGCCGGCGCCGATCCGCCTCGGCCGCCATTGGCAGCAGCAGCGCCCGGATGCCGTGTACGTCGCCACTGAAGGCCCGCTGGGCTGGTCGGCCGTGCGCACCGCGCGGCGTCTCGGCATTCCGGTCGCCAGTGGCTTCCACACCCGCTTCGACGAATACCTGCCCGACTACGGCGTGGCCTGGCTGCAGGCCGCCGCGATGCGCTGGATGCGCCGTTTCCACAACCAGGCCGATGCAACCCTGGTGCCCACCCGCGAGCTGCAGCAGTTCCTCGGCGAGCAGGGCTTCGAACGCGTGCGCCTGCTGGCGCGTGCGGTCGACAGCCAGCAGTTCGATCCGAACCGGCGTGATCCTGCGCTGCGCGAGGAATGGGGGGTGGATGGCAATGGCCTGGTGGCCATCTATGTCGGCCGCATTGCTGCAGAAAAGAACCTCGGCCTGGCCGTGAAAGCCTTCCGTCACTTGCAGCAGATCCGCCCGAAGGCCCGCTTCGTGTGGGTGGGCGATGGTCCGGCCCGCGAGAAGCTGGCGCATGAAAACCCCGACTTCATCTTCTGTGGCATCCAGCGCGGTGACGCGCTTGCCCGGCATTTCGCCAGCGGCGATCTGTTCCTGTTCCCCAGCCGCAGCGAGACGTTCGGCAACGTGACTCTGGAAAGCATGGCCAGTGGCGTGGCCACCGTGGCCTTCGACTACGGCGCTGCGCGCGAATACCTGCGCAGCGGTGAGAATGGCGCGGCCGTGGACAGTGACGAGCAGTTCATCGAAGCGGCCGTGCAACTGGCCGCCGATGACGAGCAGCGCCGGATGCTGGGTGGCAACGCCGCGCGCGCGATGAAGCGCCTGCATCCGCAGCAGGTGGTGGCAGAGTTCGATGCACTGCTGGCCGAACTGGCCCTGTCGCGGAGGAGCGGCCATGCGCACCACGCGGCTTGAGCTGCTGGCCGACCGCGAAGCACGCCTGTGCCGTCGGGCCAACCACTACTGTCGGCGCCGCCACGTGCGCCGCCTGTTCGCGATCATCAGCCGGCTCGGCGATGGCGTGTTCTGGTATGTACTGATGGGGGCGCTGGTACTGATCGATGGCTTCGACGGCCTGCGTGCATCGGTGCACATGGCCGCCACCGGCCTGGCCGCGCTGCTGCTGTACAAGGGTCTCAAGCGCTGGACACGGCGCCCGCGTCCGTATGCGGCCGACCTGCGCATCCGCGCCTGGGTGGCACCGCTGGACGAGTTCAGCTTCCCCTCCGGCCACACCCTGCACGCGGTGTCGTTCACCATCGTCGCACTGGCCTACTACCCGTGGCTGGCGCCGCTGCTGGTGCCGTTCACCGTCGGCGTCGCGCTGTCGCGCGTGGTCCTCGGGCTGCACTATCCCTCCGACGTACTTGCCGCCACCGGCATCGCCACCGTGCTGGCCTCGGCCAGCCTGGCCTGGTTGCCGCTGCCGGTGTAGCGCCCCGGGGTCAGATCCCTGTTCTCCGGAAAGGGATCTGACCCCCGACGATGCCGGCGGCGCTACCGTCATCGTTGATGCCCTAGAATGCGGGCATGACCACGTTGTTCATTTCCGACCTGCACCTGGACCCCAGCCGTCCGGAGATCACCGACCTGTTCCTGCGCTTCCTGCGCGAGCAGGCGCCCGGCGCCGACGCGCTGTACATCCTGGGCGACCTGTTCGAGGCCTGGATCGGCGACGACACGCCCTCGCCCGCCGCCGATGCGGTGGCCGATGCGTTGAAGGTGCTGTCCGGCAGCGGCGTACCGGTGTACTTCATCCGCGGCAACCGCGACTTCCTGCTCGGCGAGGACTACGCACGCCGCGCCGGCCTGCGCATCCTGCCCGACCCGTGCGTGATCGAGCTGTACGGCCGCCCGGTGCTGCTGCAGCACGGTGACCTGCTGTGCACCGACGACATTCCCTACCAGCAGTTCCGCGCACAGACGCGCGACCCGGCGTTCCAGGCACAGTTCCTGTCGCAGCCACTGGCCGCACGCATCGCATTCGCGCAGAAGGCGCGCGAAGCCAGCCAGGCCCGCCAGTCGGAAATGAAGCAGGGTGATCGTGCGCAGTTCGAAACCGTCACCGACGTAGCGCCGGCCGAAGTCGATGCCACCTTCGTGCGGCACGGCGTGGACACCATGATCCATGGACATACGCACCGCCCAGCGATCCACGTGCTGCAGGCCGGCGGGCGCGATTGCACCCGTATCGTGCTGGGTGACTGGTACGAACAGGGTTCGGTACTGCGTGTGGATGCCAACGGCTGGTCGCTGGATACGCTTGCCCGCGATTGATGGATCGCAGGGGGCCAACCAAGGTTGGCATCTACCCGAGCCGGTGCACGCGCCCGGGTAGACGCCGACCTTGGCCGGCGCCTGGCCTCAGCGGAAGGCCGCGATGGTGGCCTTGGTGTTGACCAGCACGCGCTGGTTGTCAGCGGTACTGGCATTGCCCATCGGGATGCCGTTGTAGCTGATGTTCGGGTTGGACCAGTAGTTCAGGCGCGGGCAACTGCGGGTGCAGTTGTAGGCCATGATGGTGCGCCAGCCGGTGCCGCTGGACGGCTCATAGCGGTAGCCGTGGCCATAGGCGTAGGGCGACGTGCTCGGGTCGGTGGCGATGTCATGCCGTGCGCTCTGCAGATGGCCGATCTCGTGTGCGAACGAGTAGTAGCCGGTCGCGCAATCCCAATACACCGCAGCGAACGCGGTCGAAGCGGTCGAGCCGATGCCCGAGGCCAGGCCACAGTACGCCGAATTGTTGATCAGCAGCACGCCGACGTCGGCCGCGGTGTTGTTGCGGCTGGTGTGGATGCTGTCCATGTAGCCATCACTGGTGCCACGGAAGCGTGCCAGGTCGGTGTCGAAGCTGCCCGACTCGGTGTAGCTGGTGGTCTCGTAGCCGGCCAGCTGCATGGTGATGCCGACGTTGCTGTTGACGTAGCCCTGGTTGGATTCGGCCACCGCCAGCTGCACCAGCGACTGCATGTTGCCACCATAGGCGGTGACTGCTGCATTGGTCGCCACCACCAGCACACGGATGGTCGCCGGCGTACCGGACGAAGCCTGCGCGATGCCGATGCGATCGTTGTCGCCCATCGGGATCTTCGGCAACTGGTTGTAGTCGGCCGGATGGTCGGCCGGCATCCGCGATTCATCCACTTCCACCAGTACGTGGCGGTTGCCCAGCGGGCGCAGGCGGTACAGCTTGCCGTCCTTGCGGATCGAGCCGGTGATGGTGTTGCCCGAACGCACCAGGATCAACGAATTGCCCGGATCGTCCTGGCCATTGGAGGTGGCGGCCGTCAGCCGGTCGGACGGCGAGCTGAAATGGCCGTACCAGATGCTGCCGCCATCCGGCAGTGCTTCGACCTTGCTGCGCAGCGCCTGTACGCGCTGGCCGAGCAGTTCGAATTCCAGCTGGGGCTGCGCCGTAGCCGCAGCGTCGACACGCACTTCCTGTACCGTCGCCGTGGACGGGGAGGCCAGCAGCTTGCCGAGCGCAGGCTCACTGTTTGCCGATGCTCGGCTGATGACCGTCACCGGTTCGAACAACGGTGCCGCATGCGCGGCCGCCGCCACCGACAAACCCAACACCAGGCCACCTGCCGCTTTGCCAATCGATCTGGACAACATTGCGTCGCTCCTTGAGTGATGTGAACAGCGTTGATGCAGCACGCCCGGGTTTGCCGGGTCTGGCCATATGGCCTGCACGGGTCGTGTGAATTCAATAGAAGATGGGAATGAAAATCAGGAACTGTGATCGACCGCATCTGCGTTAAGTAAGGTCAAAAGCGTCACTACACTTCGCCAATACATCGCTTTCGCGCTACCGTGACGCAGCCACGACGGGGAATGCACATGGCACCATCGCAGGACACGGACGAAGATGTCGGCATGCTGCGGATCGGCCTGTTCTTCGATGGCACCCGCAACAACGCCCACAACCTGGCGCGTGGTCGGCCGCAGCTGCCACAACCGCGCCCAGCGCAACTGCGTGCGGATGACGATTCGACCTACCAGAGCCGGCTGACCAGCAGCTACGACAACGGCCTGACCAACATCGCGCGCCTGCAGCAGCTGTACCCGGACAGCCGCCGCGGGGCGTTGGCCAGGCCGTCGCTGTCGGTCTACGTGGAAGGCGTGGGCACCCGCGATGATGCCGATGACGATCTGATCGGATTGGCCTTCGGTATCGGCGCCAGCGGCGTTCGCGCGAAAGTAAAGCGCGCGCTGCAGGTGCTACTGCCGGCGGCACTTGCCGAGCTGTCCACGCACTGGCGGCAGCCGCTGCACCGCGTGCAGCTGGACCTGTTCGGTTTCTCTCGCGGTGCTGCCTCGGCGCGTGACATTGCCAACCAGCTGCAGGGCTGGGATGCCGGCCGTTGGCGGCAACTGCTGCAGTCGTCCGGGCTGGCCTGTGCAGTGGACTTCGCCCCTGCCCAGCCGGTACTGCGTTTCATCGGTCTGTTCGACACGGTGGTTGCAGTCAGTGGTGGCCGCGCCGAGGAACAACCGCAACTTGCCCTGCGCAGCGGCATCGCCGCACACGTCGTGCAGTTGACCGCGCGCGACGAACACCGCCAGCACTATCCGCTGACCAGCGTGGCGCCACCGTTCACCGAGACTGCCCTGCCCGGCGTACATGCCAACATCGGGGGGGGCTACAACCAACGGGAGGAAGGCCCGAAGCTGCTCAGCCGTCCACGCCGCCAACAACTGCGTCGCCCTGCCGTTGCCGACTACCAGATCCCCCCGTTGGCGATGCTGCAGGCCACCACGGTCCATGCGGAAGCGCAGGCCGATGCCGAACGCTGGCGGCAGCAACTGGGTGTGGACGAGAACGAGATCTGGGTGGATGTCTGGCACCAGTGGCAGCAGCAGCGCCGTGCCGGCAGCCGCAGCGTACTGCTGTCGCCCGTGCTGTACGTCACCGCAGCGGTGGTGCTGCGCCGGCGCATCGACTGGCGCTACCAGCTGATCGCGCTGCAGGTCATGCAGCAGCATGCGATGGGTGCGGGTGTGCAATGGGTTGCCAACGCCGCCGAGGTTCCCGGCTGGGAACTGCCATCGGCCCTGCAGCCGATCGCACGGCGGCTGGTGGCCGGGCAGGCATTGAGCCAGACCCAGGAGGCGCTGCTGCGCAGGCATTACCTGATGCAGTCCGCGCACTGGAATTTCGATGCGTTGGGCGATACCGCACTCACCTACGCCGCCGATGCCGGCGTCAGCGAACTGCCCTACCGGCCGGGTCCCGGCCTGTTCTACATCAACCGGCCGACAGCGGATGGCAAGCGCGTGGTGCTGCCGAACGCATAAAAAGAGGGGACGGAGGGGATTAAGTCGTTTGTGGCACAAACGACTTAATCCCCTCCGTCCCCTTTTTCTCAGCCGGCCTGTTCAACCAGGTTGGCGAGCTCGTCGGCGTCGAAGCCAGCCAGCAGGCGCGCTTCCATGTTGAACGGCCCATGCAGATAGCCGCCGGCGTACTCCACCAGCAGTTCCTTGAAGCGCGCGCGCGGCTCGACACCGGCGCGGTCGCAGTACCAGCGATACCAGCGCGAACCGGCCGCGACGTGCGCTACTTCCTCGCGCAGGATCACTTCCAGCACATCGGCGGTTTCGCCATCGCCGACATTGCGCAGCTTCTCGATCATTCCCGGGGTGACGTCCAGGCCGCGCGCTTCCAGCACGCGCGGCACCAGCGCCATGCGCGCCAGGCCATCATGCGCGGTCTTTTCGCACATTTCCCACAGGCCGTTGTGCGCGGGGAAGTCGGCGTAATCGTGGCCGTGTGCTTGCAGGCGCTCGCGCAGCAGCATGAAGTGCCGCGATTCGTCGTCGGCACAGCTGACCCAGTCGGCATGGAACGCCGGCGGCAGGCCGCGGAAGCGGTACACCGCATCCCAGGCCAGGTCGATCGCGTTGAGTTCGATGTGGGCGATGGCGTGGATGAAGGCCGCTCGCCCTTCCACGCCGCCCAGTCCGCGCCGCGGTACTTCGCGCGGATGCACCAGCACCAGCTGCGCCGGCCGGCCCGGCATGCAGATCGGCTCCGGCGGCGGCGCATCGGCGGCTACCTTCAGGCGACCGGCACGGAACGCAGCCGCATACGCCTGGGTCAGCGCGACCTTGCGCAGCGGGTCGGCTTCGGCCAGGCACTGCTGCGCTGCGCGCAGCAGGTCGCCTCCAACGTCGGGCACATCAACCACGCCTGATCCTCAGGCGCGGCGCTTGTGCTTGGCATCGTCCGAACGCAGTTGCTGGATACGTTCGAAGTAACCCGGCTCGATACCGGTCGGGTAGTGGCCGTTGAAGCAGGACGAATCGAAGCTGCGCAGCGCCGGGTTGCCCTCGCTCACCGCCGCTTCCATGTCTTCCAGGTCCTGGTAGATCAGCCAGTCGCAGCCCAGGTGGGCTTCGATCTCTTCCACGGTGCGGTTGTGCGCGACCAGCTCTTCGGCGGCCGGCATGTCGATGCCGTAGATGTTCGGGTAGCGCACCGGCGGTGCCGCGCTGGCCAGGTAGACCTTGCGCGCGCCCGCATCACGGGCCATCTGCACGATCTGCTGGCTGGTGGTGCCACGCACGATCGAGTCGTCCACCAGCAGCACCACGCGGTTACGGAATTCCAGGTGGATCGGGTTGAGCTTGCGGCGCACCGACTTCACCCGCTCCCCCTGCCCCGGCATGATGAAGGTACGGCCGATGTAGCGGTTCTTGATGAAGCCTTCGCGGTACTTCACCCCGAGCACGTTGGAGATCTCCAGCGCGGCATCGCGCGAGGTATCCGGGATCGGGATGATGGTGTCGATGTCGTGGTCCGGGCGCAGGCGCAGGATCTTCTCGCCCAGCTTGATGCCCATGCGCATGCGCGCCTTGTGCACCGAGACGTTGTCGATCATCGAATCCGGGCGCGCGAAGTACACGTACTCGAAGATGCACGGGGTGTGCTCGGCCGGTTCGGCGCAGATCTCGGAGAACAGCTCGCCACGCGCGGTGATCACCAGCGCTTCGCCCGGCTGCACGTCGCGTATGCGCTGGAAGCCCAGCACATCCAGCGCGGCCGATTCGGAGGCAACGATGTATTCATCGCCCTCGGCGTGGCTGCGCTTGCCCAGCACCAGCGGACGGATGCCATGCGGGTCGCGGAAGGCGACCAGGCCCAGGCCCAGCACCACGCTGACCACCGCGTAGCCACCCTTGCAGCGGCGGTGCACGCCGGCCACCGCGCGGATCGCGGCCTCCGGGCTGAGCTGGCGCTGCTGCTCCAGTTCGTAAGCGAACACGTTCAACAGCACTTCGCTGTCCGAATCGGTGTTGACGTTGCGGCGGTCCTGCTCAAACACCTGCTGGCGCAGCGCCTCGGTGTTGATCAGGTTGCCGTTGTGGGCCAGTGCGATGCCATACGGCGAATTCACGTAGAACGGCTGTGCCTCGTCCATGCCTTCCGAGCCCGCGGTGGGATATCGCACATGGGCGATACCGACGCTGCCTTCCAGGGTGGACATGGTGCGGGCATCAAACACATCGCGGACCAGACCGGTGGCCTTCTGCACCCGCAGGCGGCTGCCATTGGCCGTGGCGATGCCCGCCGCATCCTGGCCGCGATGCTGGAGAACGGTCAAGCCGTCATACAACTGCCCGGCGACGTTCTGGTTGCCGACGATTCCGACGATGCCACACATGATGCGAGGTCTCCGCTGGGCTGTGCCCAGTTACAGGGAAGGTGGCCGTATCTGGCCGTGGATTCCGTCCGCGGCTGGCGCGGGCCGGGCCGGGCGCACGGGCGCCGGCTCGATGTTGCTGGGCAGTGTGGAGGCCCGTGCGGGCTCCTGCTCCATCTCCACGGGCCGCGGCCATCCGCCGCCCGCCACTACCTGGTTGAGGACACCATTATCGCCTGTCGCCGCCGGCTTGCCCAACTCCTGTTGCGAAGATGGGGTGATCTCGTCCAGAGGCAAGGGCAGGCGCTCGGGCAGCAGGGCCTCCAAAGGCAGCGACTGCGGCAGCACGGTGTCCAGATGCGGCAGCTGGGCCTGCATCCACGCCACCGCCGGCTGCAGCAACGGCCGCAGTTGCGACTGCTGCCAGGCCGGTTCGCCCGGCAGCGCAGTGAAACCGGCCAGCAGCAGCAGGATGCTGGCGAAGAACACCCCGCGCACCAGGCCCAGGGTGCCGCCCAGCAGGCGGTCGACGCCCCCCAGCAGGGTCAGCTTGATCGCCGCTTTCAGCAGCAGGCCGACCAACCCAACCACCACCACGGTCAGAACGAAGACACCGAGGTATCCGGCCAGGTAATGACCGGTTCCAGGCGGCTGCGGCGCCGCCCACCAGTGCGAAGCCTCGTTGCCGAATGTGAAGGCCATCCAACCGGCCAGCAGCCACGACACCAGGGCAATCACCGTTCCCACGAAGCCACGGATGAAACCGAACAGCACGGAGGCGCCGATCAGCACGCCCAGCACGATGTCGATCACGCGGCCCGCTCCTGCCAGTGACAGCGGCGGGTGACACGCTGGATCACGGGTGCGGTCGGACCATGCCGGCCACGCCGACCTTGGCGGCGACCTGCGCCTTCAGCTGCTCGGCATCGGCGCGGTTGGCCACCGGCCCGACGCGGACGCGATGCAGGGTGCCCTTTTCGGTGCGCACCTGCTCGACGAAAGCGCTGAAGCCTGCGGCACGGACCTTGTCGCGCAGGGCATTGGCATCATTGGCCTGGCCGAACGCACCCAGCTGCACGGCAAAGCCGACGCCACTGGCCGCCGGTGCGGCGGGCGTGGCCGGGGCCGTGGCCGGCTTGCTGGCCGTGGTGTCCGGCTTCGGCTCAGGCTTCGGTGCCTCGGGCTTCGGCGCGGGCTTCGGCGTTTCCGGCTTGGCGGCCGGGGGGGTGGGGGCGGCAGGCGTGCTTGGCGGCAGGCTTTCGCTGCGAACGGGATTGCCAGTGGCCGACGGCGCGGCGACCGCGGCCGGGGTGCTGGCACTCGGTGCAGCCGCGGCCGGCGTGGTGGCAACGGCGGCATTGTTGCCGGCTGGTGCATCCAGGGCGATGACTTCCGCCTTCACGTCGGCACGGATCTTCACCGCCTGCAGCCGGGCGGCTTCGGCCTGGGCGCGGTCGGCGTACGGTCCAACGCGCACGCGCCAAGCCTGGCGGCCATTGATGGTGGCCGTTTCGGCGAAGCCCGGCAGCTGCGAGCGCTTCAGGTAGGCGATCACCGCGTCGGCATCGGCCTTGCTGCCGTAAGCACCAAAGGTCACCGCATAGTTGCCGGCGGCAACCGCCGGCGAGGTATCGACGGTCGGCGGCGTGGCCGGCGCGGCGGCCTCCTGCACCGGCTTGGCCTGTCCGGTCTGCAGACCGGTGGCACCGCCCGCCGGAGCCACCAGGGGCAGCTCACGGGTTTCGAACTGGCCATCGGCCGGCGCATCCGGTGCCGCGATCGGCACATTGGCGACACCGCTGTCCGGTGCGGGTCCCTTGACCAGCATCGGCAGGAAGATCACGGCCAGTGCCACCAGCACGATGGCACCAATCAGACGCTGTTTCAGAGGCGTATCCACGTGAGGCAGGCAACTGTCCGGAGAGTGCCATCGATTATACGGGTGCCGGACCGGCCGGCGTCGGCATTGGCTGAACGCGGATCAGGCGTCGCTCTGCAGCCATTGCAGGGCGGCGGCGGCGGTATGGAAGGAGCCGAACACCAGCACGCGATCCCCACGCTCGGCCTGCGCCAGCACCTGCGCCAGCGCCCGTTCGACGCTGTCGGCCTGCTGTGCGTTGGCGGCAGCCGTATCTGCCAGGCGCGCCCGCAACTGCGCCGCACTCTGACCGCGCGGGCCGTCCAGCCCGGCCAGGGTCCACTCGCCCACCACCTCCTGCAGTGCCTGCACCACGCCCACCGCGTCCTTGTCCTGCAACGCGGCGTACACCGCCAGGGTGCGGCCAGCCGAGACCTCGGCCTTCAACGCGCGCGCCAGCTGGCCGGCGGCCTGCGGATTGTGGCCTACGTCCACGCGGATCTGCACGCCGTCGCGCTCGAATGCCTGCAGCCGGCCGGAAATGCGTGCCGCTGCGACACCGGCGGCCCACGCCGCGCGCGGCACCGGCTTGTCCAGCGCGCGCAACGCGGCGATGGCGGCACCCGCATTGGCCAGCTGGATCGGGCCGGCCAGCGCCGGGGTCGGCAGTTCCATGCGCAGGCCGACATCGCGCCAGCGCCAGCGCTGGGCATCGATCGGCTCGTAGAAATAATCGCTGCCGCCACGGATCGCGTTGGCGCCGACCAGGTAGGCACGGCGCAGCACGCTCGACGGTGGATCGGTCTCGCCCAGGATCACCGGCTTCCAGCCGCGGATGATGCCGGCCTTCTCGGTCCCGATCGCCTCGCGGTCCTCGCCCAGCCACTCGGCATGGTCGATGTCCACCGTGGTGATCACCGCCACGTCGGCGTCGATGATGTTGACCGCATCCAGGCGACCGCCCAGGCCCACTTCCAGCACCGCCAGGTCCAGTCCGGCGTCGGCGAACAGCTGCAGCGCAGCCAGCGTGCCGTACTCGAAATAGGTCAGCGTGGTCTCGCCGCGCGCCGCCTCGATGGCATTGAACGCAGCCACCAGCGCAGCATCGTCCACGTCCTGGCCGTCGATGCGCACGCGCTCGTTGTAGCGCAGCAGGTGCGGCGAGGTATAAGCACCGACCTTCCAGCCGGCGGCGCGCGCGATGGCCTCGATGAAGGCCACGGTGGAGCCCTTGCCGTTGGTGCCACCGACCACGATGGTGCGCTTGGCCGGCGCGCCCAGTCCCATCGCCGTGGCCACGGCGCGCACGCGCTCCAGGCCCATGTCGATGCTCGCCGGGTGCTGGCGTTCAATGTAGTCCAGCCAGTCGGCCAGGGTGGTCGGGGTGTTCGTCACGGCAGCGGTTCCAGCAGGAGCAGTTGATGCGAGGGGATGGATCAGAGAGCGCGGTGCTTGGCTTCGCCGAAGAACGGCGTGTGGTGGGCGCAGTCGTTCAGGCGCACCACCTCCAGGTTGTCCAGGTCGGGGCCTTCAAGCAGGTTGAGCGTGGTCGGTGCCTGGCGGAAGGTCCACAGGCGCGAAATCGGCAGGCCCAGCACCTTGCACAGAATCACGCGGTTGACCGCATCGTGCGCAACCACCAGCAGGGTGTCGTGCTCGCCGAGACCTTCGGTGGCGCGGGCCAGACCACGCCAGCTGCGCTCCAGCACCAGGCGCAGCGATTCGCCACCGGGCATCAGCACGGTATCGGGTTCCTCGCGCCAGGCCTGCAGGCGCGACGGATCCTTTTCGTTGATTTCGCTGGCCAGCAGGCCTTCCCACTCACCGTGGGCGATTTCCTGCAGCTCCGGCTCGGTCAGCAGCATGTCGGCACGGGCGGCGCCGAGCGCCAGCTGCGCGGTGCGCTGCGCGCGCGACAGCGGCGAGGCGACGGCACGGGTGATGTCCACCGAGGCCAGGCGGGCACCCAGTGCCTGGGCCTGGGCTTCACCGATCGGCGAGAGCGGAATATCGATCTGGCCCTGGTAGCGGCCTTCGGCGTTCCACGGCGTTTCGCCGTGACGGGCAAGCAGGATGCGCATGCGTGCAAGAGGTCCTGGGGGGAGGAGGTTTCCGCATTTCGTTCACATTCTGTGAAGTACGCGGAACAGGGATGATACCTGTTCGGCGCACCCGGCCGGGCCGGGCATGAAAAAACCCCGCGACATGGGTCGCGGGGTTTCGGGGTTTCCTGGCTCTTCCCGCCGAGCATGGCTCGGCGCTACAACCGGCGGTCCCCGCTCGCGCGGGGACGGCGGATCTTATTTCGCCAGGTTCAGTTCCTTCAGCAGCTCCGGTGCCGGCGCCACTTCCTGCATGATCCACTGCATGTAGCGGCTGTCGACCGAGATCATGCGGGTCATCACCGGGTCGAACACCCAGTTGGAGCTGACCGATTCCCAGTTGCCGTCGAAGGCCAGGCCGACCAGCTTGCCGTTGGCGTCCAGCACCGGCGAACCGGAGTTGCCACCGGTGATGTCCAGGTTGGACAGGAAGTTCACCGGCACCGAGCCGATGCGCTTGTCTTCCAGGCCGCCGTAGCGTTTGGACTTGACCGCATCCAGCAGCGCCTTGGGCGCATCGAACGGATCGACGCCGGTGTCCTTGGCGACGATGCCTTCCAGCGTGGTGAACGGGGTGTAGGCCACGCCGTCCTTGGGCTCATAGCCCATCACGTTGCCGAAGGTGATGCGCAGCGACAGGTTGGCATCCGGGTACACGAACTCGCCCTGGCTCTTCTTGTAGTCGGCCAGTGCCTGCAGGTACAGCGGGCGCGCGGTCAGCGATTCGCCTTCGCGGATCTTCTTCTGCTCTTCCTGCTTCAGCAACGACGGCATGATCGCCACCGCGTACTGGATGGCCGGATCCGTGCTGGCTTCAAACGCAGCGCGGTCGGCCTTGAACCACTTCAGGCGCGCATCCAGGCTGCCCAGCTCGGTGCCCGACAGCTTGCTGACCAGCGCCTTGACCGCGTTGGCATCGCTGCCGCCCAGCCAGGTGTTCAGCACGTCATTGTTGCGCTGTGCGGCCGGCAGGGCGACGTACTGGTCCAGCCAGTAGGTCTGCAGCTGCTGGTCCATCTTCGCCACGTAGCGGCGGTCCATCTGCTTCAGGCCGCCTTCCAGGGTCGGCAGGTCGCGCTGCTGGTAGCCGACCTCACGCTCGGCGTCCGGCTTGGCACGCTCGATCGACAGGCGGTACAGGCCGATGGCGGCGCTGACCGCCTGGGTGTTGTTGAACTGGCCGACGAACAGGTCACGTTCGCGGGTGGCCTTGCTGGTGTCCAGATGCTTGACCAGCTGTGCGTGCGCCGCCAGGGCCGGCTTGCCGGCGGCACCCTGCTTCTTCAGCCAGGCCAGCACGGCAGCTTCTTCAGCCTGCTTCTGGCCAGCAGCGTCGATGCGCTTGAAGCCTTCCAGCTGGCCCGTGTAGTTCTTGGCCACGTTGTTCATGCTGGCCGCGGTGGCAGCGTACTTCACCTTGACGTCGGCGTCGGCCTTGCCGGCCTCGTCGATCATCTTCAGCACCGCGTTGTAGTGGCGGGCGATGGTCGGGTAGGTCCAGCTGGCGGTTTCGTTGAACTCACCGGCCAGCGCATAGCGGTTGGTGCGGCCCGGGTAGCCGGCCACCATCACGAAGTCACCGGCGCCCAGCGGCTGGTCGGTGAACTTCAGGAAGTGCTTGGGCTGGTACGGCACGTTGTCGGCCGAGAACGCCGCCGGCTTGCCGTCCTTGCCGACGTAGGCGCGGTAGAACGAGAAGTCGCCGGTGTGGCGCGGCCACATCCAGTTGTCGACGTCGCCGCCGTACTTGCCGACGCTGCCCGGGGGCGCGTAGACCAGGCGCACGTCCTTGATTTCCATGTTGCGGAACAGGCGGTAGGTGTTGCCGCCGGAGAAGGTGTACAGGCGGCAGCGGAAGCCGTCCTCGGCTTCACACGCGGCGACCTGGGCCTTGTCGAAGGCGTCCAGCGCGCGGCTGCGGGCCAGCGGGTCGTTGCCGGCGGCGGCAATGGCGGCCTTGGCCTGCGCGGTGACGTCGGTGATCTGGTCCAGCACGAAGACGCGGGCGTTCGGGCCGGCACTCAGTTCATCGCTGTGCTTGGGCGCGTTGAAGCCGTCCTTGATCAGGTTCTTCTCGGCGGTCGAATTGAGCTGGATCGCACCGTAGGCGCAGTGGTGGTTGGTGACCACCAGGCCCTGCGGCGACACGAAGCTGGCGGTGCAGCCACCGAGGGCGACGACGGCGCCCATCGGGTCACCGGTGAGATTGGACAGCTGCTCCGGGGACAGCTTGAGGCCAGCCTTCTGCAGCGGACCGGCGATTTCCGGCAGCTGCTGCGGCACCCACATGCCTTCAGCGGCATGGGCGACCTGGGCCAGCCCAAGGCTGGCGACGATGGAGAATGCAAGCAGGTTCGAGCGCATGGAGCGGCCCCTGGTAGTGGAACCCTCGATTGTAGCCCGCCGCCCTGCCCCGGCCCGAACCCCGGAAGTCATGGGCCTGCTTCTTGCTCTGCCACGCGCACGTCGGTCGCGCACACGGAAATCGTCCAGAGGGGGCGTGGTCACCCTGGACGGGACCGTTGGCGCCATGGATGGGCTTTTGCGTGTCCCGGCCAGGGTGACCACGCCCCCTTTCCCGGATCAGGGAGGCGCCGCTGTTCCCAGTACGTTCGAAACGCCCGCCGGCGCACGCCTTTCGTTCCGCCACTGCACCCGCAGCGCAACATGGGAAATCCGCGCGGGCCTCTATAATCCGCGGTTTCCCCCTGATGAGTTCCACCCGATGGCGCAGCAAACGATGAAAGCCCTGGTCAAGCGCGAAGCGGCCAAGGGCATCTGGCTGGAAGAAGTTCCGGTGCCGACCCCGGGCCCGAACGAGGTCCTGATCAAGCTGGAAAAGACCGCGATCTGCGGTACCGACCTGCACATCTACCTGTGGGACGAGTGGAGCCAGCGCACCATCAAGCCGGGCCTGACCATCGGCCACGAGTTCGTCGGCCGCATCGCCGCGCTCGGCTCGGCGGTGACCGGCTATGAAATCGGCCAGCGCGTCTCGGCTGAAGGTCATATCGTCTGCGGCCACTGCCGCAACTGCCGTGGTGGTCGCCCGCACCTGTGCCCGAACACCGTCGGCATCGGCGTCAACGTCAACGGCGCGTTCGCCGAGTACATGGTCATGCCGGCCAGCAACCTGTGGCCGATCCCGGACCAGATCCCGTCGGAGCTGGCCGCGTTCTTCGACCCCTACGGCAACGCCGCACACTGCGCGCTGGAATTCGACGTGATCGGCGAGGACGTGCTGATCACCGGTGCCGGCCCGATCGGCATCATCGCCGCTGGCATCTGCAAGCACATCGGCGCGCGCAACGTGGTGGTGACCGACGTCAACGACTTCCGCCTGAAGCTGGCCGCCGACATGGGCGCGACCCGCGTGGTCAACGTCGCCAACCAGTCGCTGAAGGACGTGATGAAGGAACTGCACATGGAGGGCTTCGATGTGGGCCTGGAAATGAGCGGCAACCCGCGTGCGTTCAACGACATGCTCGATTGCATGTACCACGGCGGCAAGATCGCCATGCTCGGCATCATGCCCAAGGGCGCCGGCTGCGACTGGGACAAGATCATCTTCAAGGGCCTGACCGTGCAGGGCATCTACGGCCGCAAGATGTACGAGACCTGGTACAAGATGACCCAGCTGGTGCTGTCCGGCTTCCCGCTCGGCAAGGTGATGACCCACCAGCTGCCGATCGACGACTTCCAGAAGGGCTTCGACCTGATGGAAGAAGGCAAGGCCGGCAAGGTCGTGCTGAGCTGGAACTGATCCTCAGTTCCACGCGCGAATGGTGGCTACCGAGCTTGCTCGGTACACCTTGAAACTGAAAAAGGCGCCCGATGGGCGCCTTTTTCGTAAAGCGTGCCAGGCAAGCCTGGCACCTGCCGAAGCACGGGTTACTTGCCGATCGCCACGGTCAGCAGCACGCGGCTGTGCGCCAGCTTGCCCGAGTTCTCGCGGCCGTTGCTGTCGGTGCCGTAGTAGCCCAGGCCGACGTTGAACAGGCCGAACTGGCGGCTGACGCCGACGTTCCAGTCGGTGTAGTCCTTGGCCAGGCCCTTCTCGAAGCTGCTGCGGCCGACATTGGCGCTCAGCGTGAAGTCCTGCGGCAGGCCCCACTGGCCGCCGACACCGTAGTACCAGCCGTCGGTGCCACTGTTCCACTGGTCGTTGGTGTAGGCCACGGTCAGCTTGTAGGTCTCGTCCAGCGTGGTGGTGGTGACCAGCTCGTTGTAGTTCTGGTGGCTGGCACCGATGTAGGTGTAGCGGTTCAGCAGCACATCGAAATTGACGCGCGGGGTGACGTCCACGCCGTAGCCGATCTGGTAGTCGACCTCGGTGTTCGGATCACCCGGGCCGAAGTCCACGCCCGAACCCCAGACGCCGGCGTACAGGCCAACCGACGAGGTGTAGGTGAAGCCCGCCTGCAGGGTCGGCTTCTCGTCGGTCTGCGACACGCCACGGAACAGGTAGTCCGACACGGCGGTGACGTTCCAGCTGTAGGGCGATTCGTTGTCCTGGGCGCTGGCGGCGAACGGCGCGAGGGTCAGGGCGGCGGCAATGGCGAGGCAGGCACGGGCGTGCTTCATGGGCGTCTCCGAGGGTGGCGGGGGCGGGAAGGGGGAGCGGGCAACCGGCGCCAGACAGGCACGGTTCACGAATTTTTAACCCGTTTGCTATTGCGATGCAACATGTGCCGCCCGTGGCGGTGCCCTGCCCGGCCCGGTCGTTGAGCGTCGTTGCCCGGTAGAATCAGCGGTTTCCCCGTGCTGAGCCGTGCCCACGCCATGACCGACGCCTCCTCCGCCCTGACCCGCCACTACGCCGAGGAACTGGACGCCATCCGCGCCCAAGGCCTGTTCAAGTCCGAGCGGATCATCACCAGCCCGCAGTCTGCGGAGATCACTCTCGACGATGGCCGCAAGGTGCTGAACTTCTGCGCCAACAACTACCTGGGCCTGGCCGATCACCCGGACCTGATCCAGGCCGCCAAGGATGCGCTGGATACCCACGGCTTCGGCATGGCCTCGGTGCGCTTCATCTGCGGCACCCAGGACCTGCACAAGCAGCTGGAGAAGCAGATCGCCGACTTCTTCGGCAAGCAGGACACCATCCTGTACGCCGCCTGCTTCGACGCCAACGGCGGCCTGTTCGAGCCGCTGCTCGGCGAGAACGACGCAATCATTTCCGACGCGCTGAACCATGCCTCGATCATCGATGGCGTGCGCCTGTGCAAGGCCAAGCGCTTCCGCTACGCCAACTGCGACATGGCCGATCTGGAAGCGCAGCTGCAGGCCGCCGATGCCGCCGGCTGCAAAACCAAGCTGATCACCACCGACGGCGTGTTCTCGATGGACGGCTTCATCGCGCCGCTGGACGAGATCACCGCGCTGGCGAAGAAGTACAACGCGCTGGTGCACATCGATGAGTGCCATGCCACCGGCTTCCTCGGTGCCACGGGCCGCGGCTCGGCCGAAGTGAAGGGCGTGCTGGAGAAGATCGACATCATCACCGGCACCCTGGGCAAGGCCATGGGCGGTGCGCTGGGCGGCTTCACCTGCGCCAGCGCCGAGGTGATCGAACTGCTGCGCCAGCGTTCGCGCCCGTACCTGTTCTCCAACTCGCTGCCACCGCACGTGGTCGCCGCCGGCATCAAGGCATTCGAGATGCTGGCCGCCGCCGATGACCTGCGCGACACCCTGGTGGAGAACACCCGCCACTTCCGCGAAAAGATGGTCGCCGCCGGCTTCGACGTGAAGCCCGGCGTGCATCCGATCAGCCCGGTGATGCTGTACGACGCACCGCTGGCGCAGAAGTTCGCCGAGCGCCTGCTGGAAGAAGGCATCTACGCGATCGGCTTCTTCTTCCCGGTGGTGCCCAAGGGCCAGGCCCGCATCCGCACCCAGATCAGCGCCGCGCATACCCGCGAACAGCTGGACCGCGCGATCGATGCGTTCACCCGCATCGGTGTCGAGCTGGGCGTGATCAAGGGCTGATCGCCCCGGGGTCGGATCCCCACGGGTAGCGCCGGGCCATGCCCGGCGGTTTCCCGATAGCCGTGCTATGCGCTCGCCGGGCACGGCCCGGCGCTACCGAAATGACGCGCGACGCGCGTCATTTCTTTTTCTTCTTGCCCTTCGGCTCGTCCTTGCTGGCCACCACCACCGGCTTGGCGGCAGCGTCCTGGCCATTGCCCTTGGCAACGCGGATGCCATTGGCCTTCATCCAGGCATCGAACTCGTCGGCAGTCATCTTCTTGTCGCCGTTGCTCATCAGGAAGCGGTAGCTGCCGCGACCGTCCAGCTCCGGGGTCTTCACTTCCACCACCGGGGTCTCGGCAGGGGTTTCCGCCTTGGCCACTTTCTTGTGGCCGCCGCATGCGGTCAGCAGCACCATCGGCAGCAGCAGGCCTGCACAGCGCAGGGTTTGATTGAGGGTCGGGTGGTACATGGGCAGGCTCCGTTCGGGAAATTCAACACCAGGCGCCCCCTACGCCTGGAACGGTGGCCGGCAGCCGCCGGCCGCGGGCGATGATCAGCCCGTTGCAGCGGCCCCCAGCCGCTGCAGGTCGCTGACCTCCAGCACCCGCCACTGTCCCTTGCCGAGATCGCCGAGCTGCAGCTCGGCGATCGCAACCCGGACCAGGCGCAGCACCTGCAGGTCGAAGGCCGCCAAGAGGCGGCGGATATGGCGGTTGCGGCCCTCGTCGAGAACCACCTCCAGCCACGCGGTCTTGTCACCGCTGCGCAGCACGCGCACAGCCTGGGCAACGAGGAACTCGCCCTCGTCCTCCACACCCGCCTGCAGTGCCGCCAGCGTGGCGTCATCGGGCAGGCGATCGACCTGCACGTGATAGGTCTTGTCCGGGCCGGTCTGTGGATCGGTCAGGCCTGCCGCCCATTGCGGATCGTTGCTGAACAACAACAGCCCCTCGCTGGCCTTGTCCAACCGCCCGACCGGGGCGACCCACGGCAGGCCGGCACCATCAAAGCAGCGATAGACGGTGTCGCGGCCGCGCTCGTCCTGCGCGGTGGTCACCACGCCGCGCGGTTTGTTGAGCATCAGGTACAGGCGCTGCGGCGCGCCCATCGGCTGCCCGTCCACCTCGATCGGCGGCACCGGCTGCGCAATCGGAAACTCCGGGTCCCGCACGATGCGGCCAGAGACGCGCACGCGACCGTCGGCAATCCAGCGCGCGGCCTCGCTGCGCGAGCAGATGCCGGCCTTGGACAGCACGCGCGCCAGGCCATGACGGACACCGGCGGCTGTGGCAGCGGGAATCGCACGCCCACGCGGTGCGTGGGAGCGGGCGGCGGGGGCGGCAGGTGGGCGGCGCGAGCGCAAGCCTCTGCTCCCCGCGGCGCTTACTTCTTGTCGACCGGCTTGGTCTCAGCCGGTGCTTCGGCCGCAGCCGGGGTGGCGGCCGGGGCCGGACGCGCCTTGACCACGCGCACGCCACGCGCCTTCATCCAGGCGTCGAACTCTTCGGCGGTCATGCGCTTGCCGTTCTGGCTCATGTCGAAGCGCCAGGGCGTGTTGTCGAATTCAGTCTGCGGCTTGTAGGCCGCCGGATCGTTCGGCTTCACCGCCGGGGCGCTCGGAATGGCCTTGGCGATGTTCTGGCAACCATCGATGCGCAGGCGCTGCAGCACCTGGTCCAGCGACTGCGACGGATCGTAGTTGCTGCTCAGCACACCGGCCGGCATGCCCAGCTGGTTGCCACGGATGTACAGCTCGTCGGCCACCGGCGCGATGGTCGTGGCCGGCAATGGCAGCGGCGAGGCGCTGCTGTTGACCGAGCAATCGACCGCAGCGTGGGCGGCGGGAACCAGGGCCAGCGCCAGGACGGCGGCCGATGCAGAGCGCAGCATGAAGGGCATCCAGGAAAGGAAGTGACGCGGCGAGTTTAGCAATGCCGCGACAGCTTTCAAGCGCCACTTTCAATGAATACGGCAACTCATTGGTTTTGCGGACAAAAAGCCGACGAACGGTTGCCTGCGTATCGGTAGATACCCGGTTTCCGGGCCGCAGAAACAACAAGACCCGGCCGAAGCCGGGTCCTGCTGTGTCCTACTGGCAGAGCGTCAGAACTTAGTTCTGGACGTTCAGCTCGGTACGACGGTTCTTGGCGCGACCTTCCGGGTTGTCCGAACCATCCGGGTTGGTGTTCGGAGCAATCGGACGGCTCTCGCCGTAGCCGATCGGGCCGACCAGGCGACCGGCGTCAACGCCGTTCTTGGTCAGGTAGTTGTACACGGCGGTAGCACGACGCTCCGACAGCTTCTGGTTGTAAGCGTCGGTACCCTTCGAGTCGGTGTGACCGGCGACTTCAACGCGCAGATCCGGGTAACGCTTCAGGATCTCGGTGGCTTCGCTCAGGATCGCCACGGCGTCCGGACGCAGGTTCGACTTGTCGAAGTCGAAGTTGACGCCCTTCAGGTCGATGGAGACCGGCACCGGGCAACCGTCCGGACCGATGGTCTGACCCGGCTGCGAGTTCGGGCACTTGTCGTCGCAGTTGTTGACGCCGTCGCCGTCGTCATCCAGGTCGGCGCAGCTCGGGGCAACCGGAGCCGGAGCCGGAGCAGCCGCGACCGGAGCCGGGCCCAGCGGGATCACGACGCCGACCGAAGCCAGCACGTCACCGAACCAGTCTTCCTTCGGAGCGGCAACGCTCTGGTCGTCGAAGTCAGCGCGGTAGGCCACTTCGGCGCGGACAGCAACGCGCTTTTCGAAGGTGGTCTGCAGGCCGACGCCCAGCTTGGCGGCAACGTTGCCGTCCTTACGCTGGCGCGGACCATTGGCATTCAGCGCCGGGTACTCTTCTTCCGACTTCTGGTAGCCCAGGCCACCGACGATGTACGGGTTCCAGCCGCGGCCTTCCTTGATGAAGTGGCGACGCAGGTCCAGCGAGACGCCGTACTGCGACCAGTTCAGGTCCTTGTTCGAATCGAAGTTCGGGTTCTGATAGTTCAGCTCACCGTCCAGCGACCAGTTCGGGCTGATGAACTTGCCCAGGCCCAGGGTCACGAACGGAGCGTCATTGGTCAGACGGTCGCTGTCCTGGAAGTTGAAGCCGGCCGAACCGGTCAGGTACCAGCGGTCATCGAACTCCTGCGCCGAAGCTGCCTGGGCAAAAGCCAGGCCGCCCAGCAGCGCGGCAGTAAGGATCTTCTTGTTCATTGAGTACAGCTCCTATTTCGGGGGTATGAAACCGGTAGAGGCATGGGCCAGCACAAGTGCGTCGATGTACGACAGCCGATTCAGCACGCCACCGCCGCGAACATTATGCTCAGGCGGGTGAAGGCCATGTTAACAGTCCCGTAACATGTGAAGTGTTGCGCCCGACCGTCCACCGGTCCGACGTTGAAACCCTATACAGGATGATGAAAATCCGCAAGACCCTCACGCTGCAAGGGTTTGACGGGGTTTAGGTGGAGAAAACGACATATTGCGCAACGCGCCGCATCGGACGGTTCAGCCTGTTTGCGGAAAGGTGAGGAACCTTATGATGGACTCACGAACCCAGCCGGAGCCGAGATGAAAGCCGTCGCCCTGAGTCGTGAATCCGCCCCTGCACTGCGCGATGTCCACCTGCCCCCGCCGCTGCCTCCGCAGGGTCGCGACCTGCTGATCCGGGTCGAAGCGGTCTCGGTCAATCCGGTCGATGGCAAACAGCGCGCGGCCACTGATCCGGCCACGCTCGAGGTACCCCGCGTGCTCGGCTGGGACGCGTCGGGCGTGGTCGAGGCAATCGGCGAAGAGGCCAGCCTGTTCGCCTCCGGTGACGAGGTCTATTACGCCGGCGACGTCACTCGCCCAGGCTGCAATGCGCAGTACCATTGGGTGGATGAACGCCTGGTCGCACGCAAGCCGACCACGCTGGATTTCGCTGAGGCCGCCGCCCTGCCGCTGACCACGCTCACCGCATGGGAACTGCTGTTCCAGCGCATGCCGTTGCAGTTGGATGACCGCCGTCATGCCGGCCAGCGCCTGCTGGTGATCGGCGGTGCGGGGGGCGTCGGATCGATGGCGATCCAGCTGGCCCGCCATGCCGGCTTCGAGGTGATCGCCACCGCCTCCCGCGAGTCTTCTTCCAACTGGTGCCGGCAGATGGGGGCCCAGCACGTGGTCGACCACAGCCAGCCACTGCGGCCTCAGTTGCAGGCGTTGGGCGTGGACACGGTACAGGTCGCCCTCAACCTGGCCGACACCGACCACTACTGGGATGAACTGGGCCAGCTGCTGGCACCGCAGGGCCATGTCGGCCTGATCGTCGAACCGCGCGGCGCGCTGCGCATCGGTGATCCCTACAAGGCCAAGTGCATCGGCATCCACTGGGAGTTCATGTTCGCGCGCTCGCGCTTCGCCACCGCCGACTGCATCGAGCAGCACCGCATCCTCAGCCGCGCGGCCAGCATGCTCGACGCAGGCCAGCTGCGTGGCACCCTCAGCGAAACGCTGGGCACGATCAACGCAGCGAATCTGGAGATCGCCCATCAGCGCCTGGCCAGCGGACGCACGCTTGGCAAGCTGGCACTGGCGGGCTGGGACGATTGAGCCAGGCTGGAACGCCGATGTTCAGCCGAGCACGGGCCCGGCCTTGCAGAACAGCCACACCTGCAGGATCGACGTTGCCTGTAGCAGCGGATTGGCCGGCATCTGTATCTATGGAAATGACCAGATCGGATTTACGGTGGGGACAGATTCCCCTCCCCCCGAGTACCCCATGCCCACTGCCCTTCCGCTGCGCCTGCTGCAACTGATCGCCGGCCTGTTCCTGTATGGCTTCGGCGCGTCACTGATGATCCGTGCCGCCATCGGCGTGGCGCCCTGGGATGTGCTGTCACAGGGCATCGCCGCGCAGACCCCGCTGTCGTTCGGCCTGGCCACCAACGTGATCGGTGCGCTGGTGCTGCTGCTGTGGTGGCCGCTGCGACAGAAGCCGGGCATCGGCACCGTCCTCAACGTCATGCTGATCGGCCCCTCCGCGCAGTTCGGCCTGTGGCTGTTGCCGCCGGCCGTCGGCCTGGGCTGGCAGCTGGCGATGTTCTGTGCCGGCATGCTGCTGGTTGCACTGGCCACCGGCCTCTACATCGGCGCCAAGCTGGGCCCCGGCCCGCGTGATGGCCTGATGACCGGGCTGCACGCCCGCACCGGCTGGCCGATCTGGAAGGTGCGCAGCCTGATCGAGGGCAGCGTGTTGCTGCTGGGCTGGTGGCTGGGCGGCAATGTCGGCCTCGGCACGCTGGCTTTCGCGCTGCTGATCGGCCCGCTGTGCGGGGTGACGCTGGGCTGGTTCGGGATCGGTCGCGGCCCGGTTGTGCCGGCCACTGCCCGGCAACCGCAATCGCCCTGAGCTGGCAGGGATGCCGGCCAGCGGCCGGCTCTATCGCCCCCGGAGTTCGGGGGCAGCGCCGCAGGCGCGCCAGGCGCCCCTTGCCCCAGCCGCCGTTTCACGGCACGCTTCGCGCTTCCGTACGCAAGCGTATCGACCATGTCGCCAGCCAACGAAAGCGCCTATCCCCATCTGTTCGCCCCGCTGGACCTGGGCTTCACCCAGCTGCGCAACCGCGTCCTGATGGGCTCGATGCACACCGGCCTGGAAGATCGCGCCCGCGACTTCCCACGGCTGGCGGCCTACTTCGCCGAGCGTGCCGAAGGCGGCGTTGGCCTGATCGTCACCGGTGGCTTCGCGCCGAACGTGGTCGGCTGGCTGAAGCCGTTCGGCGGCAAGCTGTCGTGGCCCTGGGAAGTACGCCCGCACCGGCAGCTCACCGCCGCCGCGCACCAGCACGGCGCGAAGATCTGCCTGCAGCTGCTGCACGCCGGCCGCTACGCCTACCACCCGTTGTCGGTGGCACCGTCGAAGCTGAAGGCGCCGATCAACCCGTTTACCCCGCGTGCGCTGTCAGCCAGTGGCGTCGAGCGGCACATCGCCGACTACGCACGCAGCGCCAAGCTGGCCCGCGAGGCGGGCTACGATGGCGTGGAAGTGATGGGCTCGGAGGGTTACCTCATCAACGAGTTCATCGCCCCGCGCACCAACAAGCGCACTGATGCCTGGGGCGGCGACGCGCGCCAACGCATGCGCTTCGCGGTCGAGATCGTGCGCCGCATCCGCGAGGCCTGCGGCCCGGACTTCATCATCATCTATCGCCTGTCGCTGGTCGACCTGGTGGAAGACGGCAGCAACTGGGAAGAGATCGTGCAGCAGGCACAGGCCATCGAGGCCGCCGGCGCGACGATCATCAATTCCGGCATCGGCTGGCACGAGGCGCGCATCCCGACCATCGCCACCTCGGTGCCGCGGGCTGCATTCGCCGGCGTCACGGCCAAGCTCAAGCCGCATGTGAAGGTGCCCCTGGTAGCCACCAACCGCATCAACATGCCCGACGTCGCCGAGCGCATCCTGGCCGCCGGTGGCGCCGACATGGTGTCGCTGGCACGCCCGCTGCTGGCCGATCCGCACTGGCCGAACAAGGCCCGTACCGGCCGCGCCGAGGCGATCAACACCTGCATCGCCTGCAACCAGGCCTGCCTGGACCACGTGTTCGAGAACAAGCTGGCCAGCTGCCTGGTCAACCCGCGCGCCGCACATGAGACCGAGCTGGTCTACCACCCCACCCAGGCCCCGAAGAAGGTCGCCGTGGTCGGTGCCGGCCCGGCCGGGCTGGCCTGTGCCACGGTGGCCGCAGAGCGCGGCCACCAGGTCACCCTGTTCGATGCCAACGATGAGATCGGCGGCCAGTTCAACGTGGCCAAGCGCATCCCTGGCAAGGAAGAGTTCCACGAGACGCTGCGCTACTTCCGCCACAAGCTGGCCGAAACCGGTGTGCAGCTGCACCTGGGCACCCGTGCCGACGCAGCCCGCCTGGCCGGCTTCGACGAGGTGGTGCTGGCCACCGGCATCACGCCGCGCAAGGTCGACTTCCCCGGCGCGGACCACGCCAAGGTGGTCAGCTACCTGGACGTGCTGCTGGGCCGGGTCACGGTGGGCGCCAATGCGGCGATCATCGGCGCCGGCGGCATCGGCTTCGACGTCGGCGAGTTCCTCAGCCATGCCGGCGAGTCGCCCTCGCTGGACCCGCAGCGCTGGATGGCCGAATGGGGCGTGGACGCCCGTTTCGAAGCGCGCGGCTCGCTGGCCCGGCCGCAGGCCGAGGCGTCGCCGCGCCGGCTGTGGCTGCTGCAGCGCAGCCCGGGCAAGCCCGGCGCGCGGCTGGGCAAGACCACCGGCTGGATCCATCGCGCCACGCTGAAGGCCAAGGGCGTGCGCATGCTCGGCGGTGTCGAGTACCTGGGCGTGGACGATGAAGGCCTGCGCATCCGCGTTGAAGGCAGTGAACAGCTGCTGCCGGTCGATCACGTGGTGATCTGCGCCGGACAGGAACCGAACCGTGCGCTGCAGGCCGAACTGCAGGCGGCAGGCATCAACGCGCAACTGATCGGCGGTGCCGATGTGGCCGCCGAACTCGATGCAAAACGGGCCATCGATCAGGGCAGTCGCGTCGCCGCTACGCTTTGATCCGTGCCTGAATGGGGGACGGAATGTGATTTCCGTCACCTCTCCCGAACCTGAATGTCAAGCCGAGCGGTTCACGAAGCGTTCGGCTATGCCCCCCTACCTTGCGCCATCTTTCCGCTCACCAGCCAGTTTCCGGTGAGCCGGCGCAGCCCCCTCGATCGGTACTGATCGTTTCTTTTGGGGCTGCCCACGGGGCGGCCCCGATGGCCGCCTCCCCATGACGCCAAGTCGTACCCCGCCTCCTGTCGCCCCCGCGGCCGGAACCGGAGGGTGCGGCCCATACGGAGCAAGGAGTTATATGAAACTGGCCTGGATTCTCTGGCTGTCGCAGTTGCTGCCGCAGCCGGCCGCAGATTCATTGTGTTTGAGCACCACCGTTTACCTGGAAGCCCGCGACCAGACCCTGCGTGGCCAGCAGGCCGTCGCCGAGGTCGCCCTGCGCCGTCTCGACAGTGGCCTGTGGGGCGATTCGATGTGCCAGGTGGTTACCGCACGCAAGCAGTTCGCACCGACCATCGTTTCCCCCGGCACCCAGCTGGGCAACGACGCGGCCTGGAGCGAGGCCATGAACGTGGCTTTCGACGCCGAGCGCAACTGGGCGCTGCCGGCCGGCGAGCGCCGCGAGATCGTGCCCGGCGCCAGCCACTTCGCGGCGCTGTCCATCGCCAGCCCGAACTGGCGCAATGCCTACCAGGTGGCCACCATCGGCGATCACACCTTCTACAAGGTGCAGAACCTCAAGCCGCGCCAGTCGTAACGATCCGTGCCGGCGGCAGCATTGCCGCCCGCCGCCAGGCTCTGGGATAGTGGGCGTTTCCCGCCCGCATCACCTGGAGTTCCCATGAAGCTGTACAGCAAGCCCGGTGCCTGTTCCACCGCCGACCACATCGCCCTGCAGTGGACCGGCCAGCCGTTCGAGGTTGAACTGCTGAACAAGGACACCCTGAAGGGTCCGGAATTCCTCAAGATCAATCCGGCCGGTGCCGTCCCCGCGCTGGTCGACGGCGACTTCGTGCTGCTGCAGAACGCTGCGATCATGGGCTACATCGCCGACAGCTTCCCGCAGGCCGGCCTCGGCGGTGATGGCAGCCCGCGCCAGCGCGCCGAAGCCACCCGCTGGCTGGCCTTCGTCAATTCCGACGTGCATCCGGCCTTCTCACCGCTGTTCGCGCCGGGCAAGTTCATTGCCGACGAAGGCCAGTACGACGCGATCCGCGCCGCCGCGCACAAGCGCCTGCGTGGCCTGTTCGAGACCGCCGACAGGCAGCTGGCCGACAAGCCCTGGCTGGCCGGCTTCCGCAGCTTCGCTGACCCGTACTTCTACATCACCCTGCGCTGGGCCGCCGGCACCAAGGTCGACCTGTCCGGCCTGGACAACCTGGCCGCCTACAAGGCGCGCATGGACGCCGATGCCGGCGTGCAGGCCGTACTGAAGGCTGAAGGCCTGGCCTGACGCCACCGGCCACCAAGCGGGGGGCGGATCCGTCTGCGCAGCAGGCGGCTCTGCCCCCCTCGGCTCCAACGGGGTGATCAACCGATCTGGCGGATCACCTCACCCTTGGCATCGCGCAGGTAGGTCGGCACCACGTCGATGCGCAGCGCCCCGGCCACCGGGTAGATGCCACGCTCGGCACGCACGCCGGCCAGGGCGCGCAGCCCCGCCTCGTCCAGTGCCCAGCGCGCGCTGTCGTCCGATACCTCGCCGGTTTCACCGCGCGCGGCCGGAATGAACTCCCACTGCCGCTCGCGGCTGACCAGTTCCAGCGATTTGCCGTGGCGCAGGCGCAGCGGCAGCAGTTCGCACACGCTGGCGACCTGGCCCGCGCCGAGCACCAGCGTGGTGACGCCGGCCTCCTGCCGCCAGTCCAACGTCTCGATGAACAGCATGCCGGTGCTGGAGCCCTCGCGCTCGCTGCCCGCCTGCACCTGTGTGGCCAGTGCCGGATCCTGCAGCAGGTTGCCGCGATGCAGGTCGCTGATCCACAGCGGCATCGCCGGCTGCAGCGCCTGCAGCACGCCGCGCGTCGACCAGCGCTTGACCGCTTCCATCTCCTCATCGGTCAGCCCGACCAGCTGCAGGAACTGCAGGTGGCCATTGGCGGTGCCGCGCGCAGGCAACTGCGGGTCGGCAATGAAGGCCAGATGGCACAGCCGGGTATTGGTCTCCAGCGCAATCGGGCCATTGGCATTGAGGTGATGGCCATCCTCGAACACGTTGCCACTGCCGAACACATAGCGCGCCAGATTCTGCAGCAGGTTCATCGGCCACACCGGCGGCGTGCTCCCGGCGTTCTCACCGGCTTCGGCAGCGAGGCGGAAGGTCAGCTCGAAACCATAGCCGCTGGCGGCGGCATCACTGCTCTCCTTGGTGTACAGCTCGGAGAATCCATAGGTGACGTAGTGCCAATGCGGTACCGGCGCATCCGCCCAGTACACACTGATGCCATCGAGCGGATCCTGGCCGCCCAGCGTGTACGGAAGCGCGGTACCGTAGTGACGCGGCTTCTGCCCGGCATACAGTGGCGCCAGCGCCGCATTGATCGCGTCCCAGCCGGGGGTATCGGTGTCGTCGTGGTCGTCCTGCACGCGGGACTCCTTGTGGGAAAGTGAACCGATCACTTTACGCGGTGGCTCAAGCCTGCACGACCTCTTTGCCAGCGTTCACCACGGCCGCCTGGGTTTCCTGCCACCAGCGCTGCGCCAGCGCCGGGCTGCGCGCCTTGCCCACCGCCGCCAGCAATTCCGGACACAGGCGCTCCAACGCCAGTGCATCGGCGCAGCGTTCGATCTTCAGCTGCATGAAATAGCCCTTCAGGCCGAGATGGCGACGAACGGCTTCGCTCATCGCGTCGTACAGTTGCTGGTACAACGCCGGGTCCTGTTCGCGGCCGGTACTGATGCCGCGCGCCGGCACGGATTCAGCACTGCCGCCGATCACTTCGATCAGGCCCTGCGCCGCCAGCTGCTCCAGTGCATCGGCCGGTGCGCGCAGGCCTTCGAACAGGCCGCGCAGTTCGGTGTCGTCGCGATGGCCATCGACCATCAGCAGGATTGAGCGCAGTGCCGCCGGCAGGCGCCGGCCACGGTCCTCGATTTCCTGACGGCCAGCAGCCGTCTTGGCGTGCAGCAATGCCATTGCATCCCCCTCCCTTGATGCGCCATGCCAGCGCGCCCTTGCGGGCACGCTCCCCTTTGTGCCATCCCCGGACGGCACGCGCCTTCCCCGGCGCGCGCCGCCTGTTGCAGGTCGATGACAGGCCGAGCTTAGCGCAAGTGCACGGGGTAGTGCCGGCCGCTGGCCGGCAACCTCGGGACTGAGGGGGGTGCCGGCCGGCGGCCGGCACTACCGGCTCAGCGGCCCAGCGCGCGGCGGATCTCCTCCAGCGCACCGGGGTCGTCCAGCGTCGACAGGTCACCCGGGTCGCGCTGCTCGGCCAGTGCCTGCAATGAACGCCGCAGCAGCTTGCCCGAGCGGGTCTTGGGCAGCGCATTGACCACGTGCACATGCGCCGGGCGCGCCACCGCACCAAGCGAAGTCGTCACCGTGGCCATCATCTCGGCCACCACCGGCGCCGGGTCCTCGCCATTCAGGCCCTGCTTGAGGGTGACGAACACCAGCGGCACCTGCCCCTTCAGTTCGTCCTTGACCCCGATCACCGCCGCCTCGGCCACGCGCGGATGACTGGAAATGGCCTCCTCGATCTCGCGCGTGCCCAGCCGATGCCCAGCCACGTTGATCACATCGTCAGTGCGCCCCAGGATGAAGGTGTAGCCATCGTCATCGCGGATCGCCCAGTCAAGCGAGCTGTACAGCAGTTCCTTGAAGTGGCTGAAGTAGCTCTGCAGGAAGCGGCTGTCATCATTCCACACCGTGCTCATGCAGCCCGGCGGCAACGGCGGCGACACCACCAGCACGCCCTTCTGCCCCGGCGCGACTTCCTCACCGGTGTTCTCGTCGATCACCTTCATCCGGTAACCGAGATTGGGGAATCCGGGTGAGCCGAAGCGCACCGGCTTCATCTCCAGGCCTGGCAGCAGCGTCAGCGCCGGCCAGCCGGTCTCGGTCTGCCAATAGTTGTCGATGATCGGCTTGCCGAGCGCTTCGCTGATCCAGTGCGCGGTCGGTTCGTCCAGCGGCTCGCCGGCCAGGAACAGGTACTTCAGCGCGCGCAGGTCGTGGCGATGGATGAAGTCCGCGTCGTGTTTTTTCAGCACGCGGATGGCGGTGGGTGACGAGAACATCGTGCGCACGTTGTACTGCTCGCACAGCGCCCACCAGATGCCCGGGTCCGGATTCGTCGGCAGCCCTTCGTACAGCAACGAGGTGCAGCCACCGATCAGCGGACCGTACACGTTGTAGGAGTGGCCCACGGCCCAGCCGACATCGGACGTGGAGAACATCACCTGGCCCGGCTTGCAGTCGAACACGGTCTCCATCGACTGCGCCATCGCCACCGCGTAGCCACCGACATCGCGCTGCACGCCCTTCGGCTTGCCGGTGGTGCCGGAGGTGTACAGCAGGTAGCTCGGCTCACTCGCTTCCAGCCATTGCACCGGCACGTCGACCTCACCGACCTGCGTACGCAGCGTGGCGTAGTCCACGTCGCGACCTGGCACGCGTGGTTCGGCGGCATCCAGCCCGCGCGACACGATCAGCACGTGCGGTGGTGGCGACATGGCTTCGGCGCAGGCGGCGTCAACCATCGGCTTGTAGGGAATCAGCTTGCCACCGCGCATGCCGGCATCGGCCGCGATCAGCAGCTTCGGCTTGGCGTCGTCAATGCGCAGCGCCAGGTTGTGCGCGGCGAAGCCTCCGAACACCACCGAATGCACCGCACCGATGCGCGCACAGGCCAGCATCGCGAACACGGCCTCGGCCATGTTCGGCATGTAGATCACCACGCGGTCGCCGTGGCCGACACCGAGGTGCTTGAGCACCGCGGCGAAGTCATTCACTTCGCGGTACAGCTGGCGATAGGTGATCTCGCGGGTGCTGTTGGTTTCGGTGGAAATCGCAACCAGTGCGAGCTGGTCGGCGCGCTCGGCCAGGTGGCGATCGACCGCGTTGTAGCAGAGATTGGTTTCGCCGCCGACGAACCAGCGCCGGAATGGCGGGTTGCTGTAGTCAAGCACCTGCTGCGGCGGTTTGTGCCAATGGATGCGCTTGGCTTCCTCGCCCCAGAAGGCCTCCGGCTCGTCGATCGAGCGACGGTAGGTTTCCTCGTAGTTCATGACGCAGCCCTCCCAGACAAAGTCATGGGTTCGAGGATAGTCCGGCGCTGCCGCGCGGGCCGCCCTACCTTGGTAGGGGGTGGGGTTTTGTTCTGCAGGGCTTGCAGCCCTGCACCCGCAGAAGCCGAAGCAACAGCAGAAGCTGGCTTACTGGGGGATGGCGGGGTGGGTCCGGTGGCGGGAGACGCCGTAAACCCGTCCATGGGGGCTTGGCCGCGGCATCCATGCCGCGGACACTCCCGCCACCGGACCCACCCCGCCTTCGACAGATTCCGCGATCTGTCGGAACGGCATATTGTTCTGATCGGTGTCGACCTTGGTCGACACGGTAGATCCACGCCATGCGTGGATGATTCATTCGATATCTGACAGAAAGACCGTGTCGACCAAGGCCGATACCTACCAACAGCTGCGCGGAACAACGGCCACCGTTACCAACAGCCGAGTGAACCTGTCGAAGGTGGGGCGGTGTCGGAGTGCGGGGTGTCAGCCGCATGGATGCGGCTGCCAAGCCTACAGGGACGTACTTGCGGCGTCCCCGCACTCCGACACCGTCCCACCAACCCACGTATAGCCCGCTTTTGACGTTGACGTTGATTCTGCGGGTGCAGGGCTGCAAGCCCTGCCGAACCCCTAGAACGGAGTCGCGGACTCGAACGCGAGTGCTTCGCCCGTCACCGGATGGGTGAACCGCAGGCTGCGCGCATGCAGGTGCACGCGTGGCGCCGGCGCGGCGTCATACAGCACATCACCGACGATGGGATGGCCGAGGCTGGCCATGTGCAGGCGCAACTGATGGCTGCGGCCAGTGATCGGCTCCAGCTCCACGCGGGTGCACTGTGCTTCAACATCACGCGCCAGCACGCGCCAACGCGTCAGCGCCGGCTTGCCGCGTTCGTGATCGATCATCTGCTTCGGCCGGTTCGGCCAGTCCACGATCAGCGGCAGGTCCACGTCGCCAGCCTCACCTTCGATCACGCCCTGCACGACGGCCTCGTAGCGCTTGCCAACCCGGCGCTGCTCGAACTGCATCGACAACGCCGCCTGCATGTCCTTCCCTCGCGCATGCAGCAGCAGCCCGGAGGTCACCTGGTCCAGGCGGTGCACGGTCAAGGCATCCGGGTACAGCGCCTGCAGGCGCGCGACCACGCAGTCCTGGTTCTCGGCGCTGCGGCCGGGCACGGACAGCAGGCCGGCGGGCTTTTCAGCCACCAGCAGCGCGTCGTCGATGTAGTGCAGGTGGATCATGTGGTTCCAGGAACTCCAAATGAAAACGGGGAAGCCGAAGCCTCCCCGTTATCTACGGTGAGCGCACCGACCAACGATCGGTACCCACCTTGATGGAAGAGGTACCGGATCGAGCCGGTACCGCCTGCATCAGCCCAGCAGGTGGGCGACGCCGGCGCGCTCTTCTTCCAGCTCGGCCAGGGTCTTGTCGATGTACTTCTGGCTGAAGTCGTCGATCGGCAGATCCTTGACCAGGGTGTACTTGCCGTTCTCGGTGGTGACCGCGAAGCCGAAGATCACGCCTTCCGGAATGCCGTAGGAACCGTCGGACGGCACGCCCATGGTGACCCACTTGCCATTGCTGCCCAGCACCCAGTCACGCACGTGGTCGATCGCTGCGTTGGCGGCCGAAGCAGCCGAGGACGAGCCGCGGGCTTCGATGATCGCCGCGCCGCGCTTGCCGACGGTCGGGATGAAGGTGTTGGCGTTCCACTCCTGGTCGTTGATCGCATCGGCGATCGACGCACCATCGGCGGTGGCGAAACGGTAGTCCGGGTACATGGTCGGGCTGTGGTTGCCCCACACGACCAGCTTCTCCATGCCACCGACCGGCTTGCCGAGCTTGGCCGACAGCTGGCTCAGGGCGCGGTTGTGGTCCAGGCGCAGCATGGCGGTGAAGTTTTCCGGCTTCAGGTCCGGCGCCGACTTCATGGCGATGTAGGCATTGGTGTTGGCCGGGTTGCCGACCACCAGCACCTTCACGTCACGGCTGGCGACCTTGTTCAGCGCGGCGCCCTGGGCGGTGAAGATCTTGGCGTTCTCCAGCAGCAGGTCCTTGCGCTCCATGCCCGGGCCCCGCGGACGTGCGCCGACCAGCAGGGCGATGTCGGCGTCCTTGAACGCGACTTCGGCATCATCGGTGCCGACCATGCCGGCCAGCAGCGGGAAGGCGCAGTCTTCCAGCTCCATCATCACGCCCTTCAGGGCGGCCTGGGCCTTGTCGACCGGCAGTTCCAGCAGCTGCAGGATGACCGGCTGGTCCTTGCCCAGCATTTCGCCGGAGGCGATGCGGAACAGCAGGGCATAACCGATCTGGCCGGCGGCGCCGGTCACGGCAACACGAACGGGTGCTTTCATGGGGGTTTCCTCTTGCTTGCAAGCGTTTGATGGGACGCCGCGGGCGTGGCCACGCAGGCCTGGCGGGCGGCGGGGAACAGGGAAACGGCCACCCGTGGGTGGCCGTTTCGAAGGGGGATCAGGCGGCGAGGTGCTTGTTCCACTCCGCGACGCGCTCGGCCTGGGCGGCCAGCACGGCGTCGACGTCGCCTTCCAGGGTGATCGAATGGATCACGTCGCCCTGCTTGACCGAATCGACGATGGCCTGGCCTTCCAGGACCTTGCCGAAGACGGTGTGGCGGCCATCCAGCCAATCGGTCTTGATGTGGGTGATGAAGAACTGGCTGCCGTTGGTGTTCGGGCCGGCGTTGGCCATCGACAGCGAGCCGACCTCGTGCTTCACGCCATTCTTCTCGTCTTCGAACTTGTAGCCCGGGCCGCCGGTGCCACGGCCCTGCGGGCAGCCGCCCTGGATCATGAAGTCGGCGATCACGCGGTGGAAGATCAGGCCGTCATAGAAACCGTGCTTGACCAGGTTCACGAAGTTGGCCACGGTCAGCGGCGCCTTGTCGGCGAACAGCTCGACCTTGATCGGGCCCTGGGTGGTGTCGAAAGTGGCGATGAGGGACATGAAGATCCTTGATGCAGAGGGGAACGCGTCTAGCCACCTAGTTTACACCTGCCTCGTGGTGGCGGCGGCTTCGACCATGGGCGCAGATCCGGGCTTCAGCCACCGGACGGGGTGCCCTGCCGCGCTGGCCAGGCGGCCTCGGCCGGCGCCGTGGACGGCCAGCTGAATGGGGCCCGTGACGGGCGTGAAATCCACCTTTTCGCGAATCGTCAAGTTCGACGTATAATGTTGGACTTCTTTTTCCAAATCCGGCGCCGACTGGCCCCCTTTCGTATGTCCATCGAAAATCTTCGCAACATCGCCATCGTCGCCCACGTCGACCATGGCAAGACCACCCTGGTCGACCAGCTGCTGAAGCAGTCCGGCACCCTGTCCGAGCGCACCGTCCTCGCCGAGCGCGTGATGGACAGCAACGACCAGGAAAAGGAACGCGGCATCACCATCCTGGCCAAGAACACCGCCATCACCTGGGAAGACAAGAAGACCGGCATCAAGAACCGGATCAACATCGTCGATACCCCCGGCCACGCCGACTTCGGCGGTGAGGTCGAGCGCGTGCTGTCGATGGTCGACACCGTGCTGATCCTGGTCGATGCGATGGACGGCCCGATGCCGCAGACCCGCTTCGTGACCCAGAAGGCCTTCGCGATGGGCTTCAAGCCGATCGTCGTGGTCAACAAGGTCGACCGTCCGGGCGCCCGTCCGGAATGGGTGATCGACCAGGTCTTCGACCTGTTCGACAAGCTCGGCGCCACCAACGAGCAGCTGGACTTCCCGATCGTCTACGCCTCGGGCCTGAACGGCTATGCCGGCCTGGAAGACACCGTGCGTGACGGCGACATGACCCCGCTGTACGAAGCGATCATGCAGCACGCGCCGCGTCCGGAAGTGGACCCGGAAGGCCCGTTCCAGATGCGCATCAGCCAGCTGGACTACAACAACTTCGTGGGCGTGATCGGCATCGGCCGCATCCAGCGCGGCACCCTGAAGAAGAACATGCAGGTCGCGGTCATCGACCGTGAAGGCAAGAAGCGCAACGGCAAGGTGCTGCAGGTGCTGGGCTTCATGGGCCTGGAGCGCATCGAGCAGGATTCGGCCGAGGCCGGCGACATCGTGGCCATCTCCGGCATCCAGGAGCTGACCATCTCCGACACCATCTGCGCACCGGACTTCCCGGAAGCGCTGCCTGCGCTGACGGTCGACGAGCCGACCATCTCGATGACCTTCCAGGTCAACAACTCGCCGTTCGCCGGCAACAAGGACCTGTCCGGTGGCAAGTTCCTGACCAGCCGCCAGATCAAGGACCGCCTGGACCGTGAAAAGGTCCACAACGTGGCCCTGAAGGTCGAACAGCTGGAAGACGCCGACAAGTTCCTGGTCTCCGGCCGTGGCGAACTGCACCTTTCGGTGCTGATCGAGAACATGCGCCGTGAGGGCTACGAGCTGGCCGTGTCGCGCCCGGAAGTGATCATCAAGGAAATCGACGGCCAGATGATGGAGCCGATCGAGCAGCTGGTGGTGGACATCGAAGAAATCCACCAGGGCGGCGTGATGGAAAAGCTGGGCACCCGCAAGGGCCAGCTGAAGAACATGGAATCGGACGGCAAGGGCCGTGTGCGCCTGGAATACTCGATCCCGGCCCGTGGCCTGATCGGCTTCCAGAACGAGTTCAAGACCCTCACCCAGGGTTCGGGCCTGCTGTTCCACGTGTTCGACCACTACGGTCCGAAGGAACAGGGCGCGATCGCCAAGCGCATCAACGGCGTGATGATCGCCAATGCGCCGGGCACCACGCCGGCCTACTCGCTGGGCCCGCTGCAGGAGCGCGGCAAGCTGTTCGCTGCTGAAGGCGACAACGTGTATGAAGGTCAGCTGGTCGGCATCCACTCCAAGGACAACGACCTGACCGTCAACGCGATCAAGACCAAGCCGCTGACCAACATGCGCGCTTCGGGCAAGGACGATGCGATCCAGCTGACCCCGGCGATCAAGTACTCGCTGGAACAGGCCCTGGACTTCATCGAAGACGACGAGCTGGTCGAGATCACCCCGAAGGAGATCCGCCTGCGCAAGAAGTTCCTGACCGAAAGCGACCGCAAGAAGGCTTCGCGCGGCGGCTGAGCCAGCACCCCGTGAACCAGAGCGGCTACAACCCGGATCCACACCGGCATCCGGGTCTCCATGTCATCGCCCTGCTTGAAGCGAGCAAGGCGATGCTGGCACTGTTGGCTGCCACCGGGCTGGAAGTGCTCGGACCGCAGCCGCTGCGGCACGGCATCATGGCCCTGATCCGGCGTTTCAGCCTGGATCCGGACCACGGCACCCTGCCCTCGCTGCTGCACATGATCAGCCCCGACGCGGTCCACCTGGCCGCGGCGGGGATGATCGGCTACGGCCTGCTGCACCTGGTCGAAGCCTGGGGCCTGTGGCGGGCCAAGGCCTGGGCCTCCTGGCTGGGCTGCCTGACCGCTGCCCTGTACCTGCCTTTCGACATCTTCGCGATCATCCGCCATCCCGGCTGGCCGTCATGGACGATCCTGGCGATCAACCTGATCGTGGTCTACGTCCTCGCCCGCGACCTGCGCAAGCGCCACCGCTGAGCAGCGGCTACACTGGGGGTTGGAGCCGACCAAGCCGCCCCATGCGCCCGTCCTTGCCGCCTCTGCTGACCTGCCTGCTCGCTGCGCTGCCTGCGCTGCTTTCGGCTGGCTGCAGCCCGGCCACGCCCAGCGCGCATGCGGCCGAACCTGCGAGCCGCAACGTGCCGTTCCCGTACGCCGAAACCGATGTCGTCGACCTGCAGGCGCGGATGATCGCCGGCGATCTGGACAGCACCACCCTGACCCAGGCCTACCTGCAGCGTATCGCCGCGCTGGACCGCACCGGGCCGCGCCTGCGCGCGGTGATCGAGCTCAACCCCGACGCGCTGAAGGAAGCTGCCGAGCGCGACCGCGAGCGCCGCGATGGGCGCCTGCGCGGGCCGCTGCACGGCATCCCGCTGCTGCTGAAGGACAACATCAACGCTGCGCCGATGGCCACCAGTGCCGGCTCGCTGGCCCTGCAGGGCTTCCGCCCGGACGACGCCTACCTGGTACGCCGGCTGCGCGATGCCGGTGCGGTGGTGCTGGGCAAGACCAACCTCAGCGAATGGGCCAACTTCCGCGGTAATGATTCAATCTCCGGCTGGAGCGCGCGTGGCGGCCAGACCCGCAACCCCTACCGCATCAGCCATTCGCCGTGCGGCTCCAGCAGCGGCAGCGCGGTGGCCGTGGCTGCCAACCTGGCCAGCGTGGCAATCGGCACCGAGACCGACGGCAGCATCGTCTGCCCGGCCGCGATCAACGGCGTCGTTGGGCTGAAGCCGACCGTCGGCCTGGTCAGCCGCGACGGCATCATCCCGATCTCCTTCAGCCAGGACACCGCCGGGCCGATGGCACGCAGTGTCGCCGACGCTGCCGCCGTGCTGACCGCGATCGCCGGCCGCGATGATGCCGACCCGGCCACCGCGACCATGCCCGGCCGTGCGGTCTACGACTACACCGCGCGCTTGGACCCGCAGGGCCTGCGCGGCAAGCGCATCGGCCTGCTGCAGACGCCACTGCTGAAGTACCGGGGCATGCCGCCGCTGATCGAACAGGCCGCCACCGAGCTGCGTCGCGCCGGCGCGGTCGTGGTGCCGGTGGAGCTGCCCAACCAGGGCGCCTGGGCCGAGGCCGAGCGCACGCTGCTGCTGTACGAATTCAAGGCCGGGCTGGAGCGCTACTTCAGCACCCACCAGGCACCGCTGCGCAGCCTGGCTGAACTGATCGCCTTCAACCAGGCGCACAGCAAGCAGGAACTGGGCCTGTTCGGGCAGGAGCTGCTGGTGGAAGCCGATGCCACCGCCGGCCTGGCCGATCCCGCCTATATCCGCGCACGCAGCGATGCGCGCCGCCTGGCCGGCCCGGAAGGCATCGACGCTGCCCTCGCCACCCACCAGCTCGATGCGCTGGTCGCCCCCACCACCGGCGTGGCGTGGCCGATCCGCAGCGAAGGCGACGACTTCCCCGGCGAGAGCTACAGCGCCGCTGCCGTGGCCGGTTACCCCAGCCTGACCGTCCCGATGGGCCAGATCGATGGCCTGCCGGTCGGCCTGCTGTTCATGGGCACCGCCTGGAGCGAACCGAAGCTGATCGAAATGGCCTACGCCTACGAGCAGCGGACCCGTGCACGCCGACCGCCACACTTCGATACCGACACGCTGATCGACGCCAGCGAGCCTTGATCGCCCGTGACGCCGGGGGATCCTGACCTCCGGTAGTGCCGGCCGCTGGCCGGCAGCTCGATCATCCCGACGTTGCCAGCCAGCGGCCGGCACTACCGATCACGAGCCTCCGCCGGCACGATCGCCGCCTCACCATCCTCCGCACCCGGCGACCGCACATCCGCAGTGCGTGCACGTGGGCCGCGCGGCATGTCCAGCTCGTCTTCGTGTTGCAACCGCGCACGCACCTGCGGCAGCGACTGCGGATGCTCACGCGCGAGGAAATCGAGCATGCGCTCGCGCACCAGGCAACGCAGGTCAAAGGCATCACCGGAGCTGCGCGCGCTGACCAGCAGCCGCACCTGGATCCCACGCTCGCTGGTCTCGGTCACCTGGGTCACGCAGACCCGGCCATCCCACAGCGCTTCGCCCTGGCAGATGCGTTCCAGCTCAGCACGGATCGCCGCAATCGGCGCACGGTAGTCCAACCACAGGAACGCGGTGCCGAGCAGGTCAGCGCTGCGCCGCGTCCAGTTCTGGAATGGGTTCTCGATGAACCAGGTCAGCGGCACCACCATCCGCCGCTCATCCCAGATACGCACCACCACATAGCTGCTGCCGATCTCCTCGATGCGGCCCCACTCGCCCTCGACGATCACCACGTCATCCAGCCGGATCGGCTGCGTCACTGCGATCTGCAGGCCAGCGATCAGATTGCCGAACACCGGCTTGGCCGCGATGCCGGCCACCAGGCCGATCAGACCCGCCGAGGCCAGCAGAGCCGTGCCGATCTTCTGCACCATCGGAAAGGTCAACAGCACCAGCGAGGCGCCGAGCACGATGATGCCGCCCATCAGCACGCGACTGAGCACCCGCGTCTGCGTCTGGATGCGGCGTGCCTCCAGGTTGTCGGAGACATCGATGGGATGGCTGCGCAGGATCGCGCGCTCACCCGCCGCCACCGCACGCACCAGCAACCAGATGAAGCAGGTGGTCAGCGCGATGTGCAGCACATGCTGCAGATTGCCCAGCACGGGGTCCTGCAGCGGCGTGGCCTGCAGCGCGGGGATCAACAGCAGCAGTGGCCACGCAGTCGCCATCGGCAGGCCGAGCACGCGACCGATGCGCGCGCGCCGGCGATCACGCCCTTTCAGCCGATGATGGATCCACAGGATCAGCCACGCGCCGATGCCGCCCACTACTGCTGCCAATCCCAACGGCCATGCGTAGGCCTGTACGCTTTGCCAGTGCACCGTTGCTACCTCCGCTCGAACAGCAAGCGGACAGCCTCGCGCATGGCGCATGAGCGTCACGTCAGCCGTTCGTAAGCAGGGTGTTGGTCGGCAGGGCTTGCAGCCCTGCACCTGCCAAAAATCTGAAGCAACTGCAACTGCAACAGCAACAGCGGGCACCCCGTGGGATGGCGGGGCGGGTCCGGTTGCGGGGGACGCCGTTAATCCGTCCATGGAGGCTCGGTCGCGCCATCCATGGCGCTCACGCCCCCGCAACCGGCCCCACCCCGCCTTCGACAGATTCTCGCGATCTGCTGTAGATCCACGCCATGCGTGGATGAATCTCCATCGGAATCGAATATTTCGAATTGGAATCGAAAAGAATCCACGCATGGCGTGGATCTATTGTGTCGACCAAGGTCGACACCTACCAACAGCCGCCGGAATCTGTCAGAGGTGGGGCGGTGTCGGAGTGCGGGGTGTCAGCCGCATGGGCCCGAGGCATGCCTCGGGCGGGTTGGGCAGGACGCCCAACCCCGGTCTTGCCGTGTGCGCAGGACAGCGCACACGAGCAAGCGGCGACCGAGCTTACAGGGACGTACTTGCAGCGTCCCCGCACTCCGACACCGCCCCGCCATCCCACGGAATGCCCGCTTTGATGTTGATGTTGATTCGGCGGGTGCCGGGCGCAGCCCGGCCCCACCTCAGAACCCCAGCGGGGTGTCGCCCAGCACCGGCTGCAGCTGGCTGCGGAACAGCGCCTGGATGCGTTCCAGCGCCGCCTCGTCGTTGCCCTCGAAGCGCAGCACCAGCACCGGCGTGGTGTTGGAGGCACGCACCAGGCCCCAACCATCGGGGAAGTCCACGCGCAGGCCATCGATGGTCGACAGCCGCCCACCCACGTACGGGTTGTCCGGCGACTGCGCTGCTGCCACCAGCATCGCCACCAGCGCGTGTGGCGTACCTTCGGCCACCGGCACCTTCAGTTCCGGCGTCGCCACCATCTCCGGCAGCTCGGCCAGTACCTCGTCCGGGGTTTCCTCGCGCTGGGCCAGGATCTCCAGCAATCGCGCGGCAGCATACAGGCCGTCGTCGAAACCGAACCAGCGCTCCTTGAAGAAGAAATGGCCGCTCATTTCGCCGGCCAGTTCCGCATCGGTTTCGCGCATCTTCGCCTTCATCAGCGAGTGCCCGGTCTTCCACATCAATGGACTGCCACCATTGCGCAGCACGTGGTCGGACAGCTTGCCGGTGCACTTCACGTCGTAGATCACCATCGCGCCAGGGTTGCGCATCAGCACGTCGGCGGCGAACAGCATCAGCAGGCGATCGGCATAGATGATGCTGCCTTCCCCGGTGACCACGCCCAGGCGGTCGCCGTCGCCATCGAAAGCGACGCCGAGATCGGCACCGAAGCGCTTGACCGTCTGCACCAGGTCTTCCAGGTTCGCCGGCTCGCTGGGGTCGGGATGATGGTTGGGGAAGCTGCCGTCGACATCGCAGTACAGCGGGATGACTTCCGCACCGATCGCTTCCAGCAGCTGCGGCGCGAGCGCGCCGGCCACGCCGTTGCCGGCATCGGCCACGACCTTCAACGGGCGGTCCAGCTGCACGTCGTCGGCAATGCGCTGGATGTAGTCAGCGCTGACATCGCGCTGCTGGTAATCGCCCGGTTCGGCGGCCTGCACCAGCCGGCCTTCAATGATGCGCTGGTAGAGATCGGTGATGGCATCGCCGGACAGCGTCTCGCCGCCGATGACCACCTTGAAACCGTTGTACTCGGGCGGGTTGTGGCTGCCAGTGACTGCCACGCAGGTGCCGGTACGCAGGTGGAAGGCGGCGTAGTACACCAGCGGCGTCGGTGCCAGGCCGATGTCGATCACCGCACAACCGGCCCGACGCAGGCCCTCGGCCAGGCCTGCGGCCAGCTCCGGCCCGGACAGGCGGCCATCACGGCCAACCACCACCTCGCGCAGGCCCTGTTCCAGGGCCACGGTGCCGATGGCCTGGCCGATCAGCGCAGCGATCTTCGGCGTCAGTTCGCTGCCGACCACGCCGCGGATGTCGTAAGCGCGGAAAATGCCGGCAGCCAGCTCCTCGGCCGGGACCGGAGGCGGCGGGGGCGGCGCGCTGTGCTCGCTGGCGGTGCTGGCCACCGGCGGCGGCGCCATCTGCAGGCTTTCGCTCAGGGTCGGGCCATGATCGGCGTCCGCCACGGCGGCACGGCGCGGCAGCGGCAGGGTCTTCGGCAGGCGACCGCGGCCAACCACCAGCAGTACGGCAATGAAGGCGAGCAGGAGTGCGACGATGGCGCTGGCCAACGATCCCAGGCCGAGGGGGCCGGCCTCGACATTGGGCACGGCGGCGACCAGCCGCAGCGGCGTACCGGCGACCGGCCGTGCCAGTGCCTCGGCGCTCTCGGCCAGGCTGGCATCGCCTTGGGCGACGAGGTCATGCGCGCCCTGGCGCAGGCCGAGGAAGCCCGCCGACGGCGCGCTCACCTGGTCCAGCGGCGAGGTCAGCCGCAACAACGGCTGGCGAACGTAGAGGACCGCCGGGCCCAGGCTGCCCAACTGCACGGGAGCGGCCAGGCCGAGGCGATTGCCACCGCCATCACGGACCACGCGCAGGCTGGGCTTGGCCTCGGCCAATGCCGCCTCCAGCAGCGCCAACCGGGCATAGCCGAAGGTGGCCGGGTCGGCGTAGGCAGTGGCCAGATCGGCGGTCAGCACGTCCACCTGCTCCACGCCGGTCCAGCTCTCGCGCACGGCCAGGGCCGCGGCGGCGCCATCGCCGGCCTGCAACGCCTGTTGCACGCGTTCGTTCTTCAGCTGCTGCTGCAGCTGCTTCAGCTGGCCTGCAGCGGCCTCCTGAAGGCCCTGCACGGCCTGGTCACGCGCCGATTCCAGCGCCTGGCCATTGGCCTCCTGGCGCCATTGCTGCACCGCGCTCCATCCAAACCAGCCGGCCAGCAGGACCAGCAGCACCCCCAGTAGTGGCGCGCTGCGTCCCAACGACCGTCCCCGCTGTCCTTCCCCGATGCCGCTCATCGATGTCCCCCGTCAACGCACCCCGGTATGGCCGAATCCACCCGTTCCCCGCACGCTGTCGGTGAAAGTATCCACCACCTGCAGGCTGACGCGGGCAATCGGCACCACCACCAGCTGCGCGATGCGATCGCCCGGCTCGATGGTGAAGGCCTCGCGGCCACGGTTCCAGACGCTGATCAGCAGCGGGCCCTGGTAGTCGGCGTCGATCAGGCCGGTACCGTTGCCGAGCACGATGCCGTGGCGATGGCCCAGCCCGGAACGCGGCAGGATCACCGCACACAGGTTCGGATCGGCGATATGAATGGCCAGGCCGCTCGGCACCAGCGCCGTGTCGCCCGGCTGCAGGGTCAGCGCGGTATCCAGCGCGGCGCGCAGATCCATGCCGGCGCTGGCTTCGGTCGCGTAGGCCGGCAGCGGCCAGCTGTCGCCGAAACGCGGATCGAGCAGCTTGACCTGCAGCGGTTGGGAAGTGAAAGCCTGGGTCATGCCTGGAGTCTCCGCGCGATCAGCGCCAGCAGTTGTTCGGCCAGCTCGCGCTTGGAGGTGGCCGGGAATACCTGTTCACCGTCCTGCCAGAAGGCTGTGGCGGCGTTGTTGTCACTCTCGAAACCGCCGCCGCTGATGCCGACCTGGTTGGCGATCACCAGGTCCAGGCGTTTGTCGACCAGCTTGCCACGCGCGTATTTCTCCACGTCGTGGGTCTCGGCGGCAAAGCCGACCACCAGTTTCAGCGACTGCGTCTGCGCAGCGACTTCGGCCAGGATGTCCGGCGTGCGCACCAGCTCGATCACCAGCGACTGGCTGTCGGCAGTCTTCTTCAGCTTCTGCGCGGCCACCTGGCGCGGCGTGTAGTCAGACACCGCGGCGGCACCGATATAGATGTCGGCCGGCAACGACTTCAGCACGGCATCGCGCATCTGCGCGGCCGAGCGCACGTCCACGCGCTGCACACCGGGCGGCGTCGGCAGCTGCACCGGGCCACTGACCAGCACCACCTGGGCGCCCATCGCCGCAGCGGCGGCGGCCAGGGCGAAGCCCATCTTGCCGCTGCTGCGGTTGCCGACATAGCGCACCGGGTCGATGTCTTCATAGGTCGGGCCAGCACTGATCAGCAGGCGCAGGCCCTGCAGCGCGCGGGTTTCCGGCGCGGCAACCGCTGCCGCCGCACTTCCGTGGGCAGCCAGCGCGGCAACGATGTCGCCCGGCTCGGCCAGGCGACCGGGACCCGATTCACCCTCGGCCAGCGGACCGTCGACCGGGCCGATCACCTGAGCACCACGCTGGCGCAGCAGTGCGATGTTGGCCTGGGTGGCCGGATGCAGCCACATGCGATGGTTCATCGCCGGGCAGACCGTCAGCGGCGCGGTACTGGCCAGGCACAGGGTGCTGACCAGGTCATCGGCATGGCCCTGGGCCAAGCGGGCCAGCAGATCGGCGGTACCCGGGGCGACCACGATGCGATCGGCCCAGCGGGCCAGCTCGATGTGGCCCATGGCCTGCTCGGCGGCGCTGTCCCACAGCGTGGTGCGGGTCGGCTGCCCGGACAGGGCCTGGAAACTGAGCGGAGTGACGAACTGCTGGGCACCGGCGGTCATCGCCACCTGCACCTGGGCACCGGCGTCGCGCAGGCGCCGCACCAGCTCCAGGGCCTTGTAGGCCGCGATCCCGCCTCCGACGCACAACAGCAGTTTCTGACCTTCCAGCGCGCGGGCCGGCGCGGGGGAAGCGTTGGGGGAGTCAGCCACCTGGAATTCCTGTGCAAACGAGGGCGCTAGCTTACCCGATGGTCGGTAATGTCCCGGTGCAGGGTGCACATAGCGGACAGCTATCAGCAGATGGAGCACGCTGCGCTTGACCGGGGCATTTACCCGGCGTCGGTTTCGGACCTTTCCTATACCTCTTCGCCCTTGCGCTTTTGCAGAATCAGGCGTTGGCCGCTGTTCGCAGTGGTCCGTCCGATCCCCGAGGAGCCTCGTGCACCCGCGCATCATCATTGCCGACGACCATCCCGTGGTCCTGCACGGCATCCGCATCGTGCTGCAGGCCCACCTGATGGAGATCGTCGGCAGCGCCAGCGACGGCACGGAACTGCTGCAGCTGCTGGAGCGCCATGGCTGCGATGCAGTGCTGACCGATCTGTCCATGCCGGGGGACGGCCCGGATGGCCCGGAACTGATCGACGCACTGCACGCGCGCCATCCCGGGCTGCCGGTGGTAGTGCTGACCGGTGCTCGCCATCCCGGACTGCTTGATGGTCTGCTGCGCGAGGGCATCAGCGGCCTGGTCGACAAATGCGCCGATTTCAATGAACTGCCGCAGGCACTGACCGCGGCACTGGCCGGCCAGGTGTTCGTTTCCCAGCAGCTGCGCCACCACCTGCAGGCCCGCGACCTGCTGTTCCCGCGCGAACCGGCGCCACTGTCGGCGCGCGAGCAGGAAGTACTGGATCTGCTGGCAGCCGGACTGAACGTGAATGCCGTCGCCGAACGCTGCGGGCGCAGCCCGAAGACGATCAGCCGGCAGAAGGCCGAAGCCAAGCGCAAGCTGGGCCTGCAGAACAACCAGGAACTGTTCGATTACCTGCAGACCCGGCGCGGGTGAGGCATCGCCCGACCCTGAATTGCGGTGTGCCCCGATGGGAGCCGCCACCCCGGCTGGTAATGATGCAGGCATGCCCATCCATGACTGGCCCGAACAGGAACGCCCCCGCGAAAAGCTGATCGCCCGTGGGCCAACCGCACTTTCCGACGCCGAACTGCTGGCGTTGTTCCTCGGCTCCGGATTCGGCGGGCGCGATGCAGTTCAGACCGCGCGCGACCTGCTGCAGGCGCATGGCCCGTTGCGGGTGCTGCTGGACCGCTCCGCGGGTGACCTGGCCCGCCTGCCCGGCCTCGGCCCGGCACGCAGCTGCACGCTGGCCGCCGGGCTGGAGCTGGCCCACCGCTACCTGGCGGCCGAGCTGGAACACGGCGAAGCGGTCGGCAACAACCCCGCAGCGGTCGGCCGCTATCTGCAGCACCGCCTGCGCGGGCAGGCGCGGGAAATCTTCATGGCCCTGTTCCTGGACAACCGTCACCGCCTGATCGCCTGCGAGGAACTGTTCCACGGCACCATCAACGCCGCCCCGGTCTACCCCCGCGAGGTGGTGCGCCGCGCCCTGCTGCACAATGCGGCGGCGGTGATCCTCAGCCACAACCACCCCTCCGGCGACCCGGAACCCTCCGGCGCCGATACCCGCATCACCGATGAACTGCAGCGGGCACTGGCGCTGGTGGATGTGCGCCTGCTGGACCACTTCGTGGTCGGCGAGGGCCGTCCCGTTTCGTTTGCTGAACGGGGCCTGCTGTCACCGCCCCAGCCCCGCCTGTTCGGCTGAGCCTGCGCCAGCCACGGGCCACCGGTGGCCCCCACAGGCAGGTTTCGGTCAGCGTGGCCGCTGGTATCTGCGCTAAAATGGGCGATTCCGCCGCTCATTCTCACAGCAGGCCTCGTGAAAAATCTCCTCCGCGCCCTGATCAGCCAAGGCATCGAAGCCTTGCGCGCCAATGGCACCCTGCCCGCCGACTCCCTGCCGCCGGACTTCGTGGTCGAGCGCCCGAAGACCCGCGACCACGGCGACTTCGCCACCAACGCCGCGATGCTGCTGGCCAAGGCCGCGCGCAGCAATCCGCGCGCACTGGCACAGGCACTGGTCGAGGCGCTGCCGCGCAGCGAGGACGTCAGCAAGGTCGAGATCGCCGGCCCCGGCTTCATCAACTTCCACCTGGCCCCGGCCGCGTACCAGCGCGAAACCGCCTCGGTCATCAAGGAAGCCCACGACTACGGCCGCAACCTGTCCGGCAACGGCCGCACGGTGGGCGTCGAGTACGTGTCGGCCAACCCGACCGGCCCGCTGCATGTCGGCCACGGCCGCGCGGCGGCGATCGGCGACTGCGTGGCACGCGTGCTCGATGCCAACGGCTGGAACGCCAAGCGCGAGTTCTACTACAACGACGCCGGCGTGCAGATCGAGAACCTGGCGCTGTCCACCCAGGCACGGATCAAGGGCATCGCGCCGGACCAGGACGGCTGGCCGGAAGGTGGCTACCGCGGTGAATACATCGCCGACGTCGCCCGCGCCTACATGGCCGGCGCCAGCGTTGATCTGGAAGGCAGCACCGTGGTTGGCGCCAAGGATCCGGACGACATGCAGGCGATCCGCCGCTTCGCCGTGGCTTACCTGCGCAACGAGCAGAACCTGGACCTGGCCGCGTTCGGCGTCGACTTCGACATCTACTTCCTGGAAAGCTCGCTGTACGCCGACGGCAAGGTCGCTGAAGCGGTCGCCAAGCTGCAGGCGTCGGGCCACACCTACGAGGAGGGCGGCGCGCTGTGGCTGCGCAGCACCGACTTCGGTGACGACAAGGACCGCGTGATGCGCAAGTCCGACGGCACCTTCACCTACTTCGTACCGGACGTGGCCTACCACCTGTCCAAGTGGCAGCGTGGCTACGAGCGCGCGATCACCGAGCTGGGCGCCGACCACCACGGCTCGCTGGCGCGCGTGCGCGCCGGCCTGCAGGCGATGGAAGTGGGCATCCCGCAGGGCTGGCCGGAATACGTGCTGCACCAGATGGTCACCGTCATGCGCGGCGGCGAGGAAGTGAAGCTGTCCAAGCGTGCCGGCAGCTACTTCACCCTGCGCGACCTGATCGAGGAAGCCGGCCGCGATGCCACCCGTTGGTTCCTGATCGCGCGCAAGCCTGATTCGCAGCTGACCTTCGACATCGACCTGGCCCGCCAGCAGAGCAACGACAACCCGGTGTTCTACGTCCAGTACGCCCACGCCCGCGTCTGCAGCCTGCTGCGCCAGGCACAGGAGAAGGGCCTGGTGTACGAACAGGGCAACGGGCTGGCCAACCTTGGCCGCCTGGCCGACGATGCCTCGCTGTTGCTGATGAACGAGATCTCGCGGTATCCGGAAGTGGTGGAAGCGGCCGGCGTGGCGCTGGAGCCGCACCTGGTGGCGCAGTACCTGCGTGAATTGGCGCACGCGTTCCACACGTGGTATCACGGGACGCCAGTGCTGGTGGACGACACCGCCGACCGCAACGCCAAGCTGACCCTGGCCTGCGCGGCACGCCAGGTGCTGGCCAACGGCCTCGACCTCCTGGGCGTCAGTGCCCCGGAAAAAATGTAAGCATCAGGAGACGCAGTACACATGGCAGCACGACGCGGCAAAAGCCAGGCACGACGCAACAGCGGCAGCCAGGGCACACCCGGATGGGTGTGGCTGGTGGCCGGTGTGGCAATCGCGGCCGTGGTGTTCCTGGCGGCGCCGAACCTGTTCAAGGGCGAAGGTGATGGTTTCCTGCGCGCCGGTCCGCAGCCGAACCCGAACGCGCAACCGGCCCCGGTCGCTGATGCCGACAGCGATGTCGGCACCCAGCCCGCCGCACAGCCGGCCACGCCGAAGCCGGCTGAACCGGAAAAGCCGGCCGCCACCCAGTACGACTTCTACACCCTGCTGCCGGGCAAGGAAGTTGAAATGTCCGACGCCGAACTGGCCGCCAGCGCGCGCGCCGAGGACCAGCGCCGGGCCAAGGCCGAAGCGCAGCGCGCGCAGGCCGCACTGGAAGGCAAGCCGGTACCGCCGGCCGCAGCCACCGCCGCCCCTGCACCGACGGCAAACGCCAGCGTGGCCAGCACCGCGCAGGTGACCGCCACCAGCCGTCCGCTGCCGGCACCGCTGAGCGAGCGCCCGGCCGCGGCAACGCCGCCGGCCAGCACGGCCCCGGCCTCGACCAGCACCGCCGCTGCCACGCCGGCAGCGCGTGCGGAAACCGCACCGGCAACGGCTGCTGTCCCGGCCGCCGCCGCACCGGCGGCTGCCGACAACGCCCGCTATATCCTGCAGGCGGGTGCCTTCGGTGCCTCCGGCGATGCCGAAGCAACCAAGGCCAAGCTGGCAATGATGGGCCTGGCCGCGCGCGTGGAATCGGCGCAGATCAACGGCAAGACCGTGTACCGCGTGCGCATGGGGCCGTATGGCAGCGCCGGCGAACTGTCCGAAGCCAAGCAGAAGCTGGATGGCACCGGCCTGCAGGCGATGGCGATCAAGGCACAGTGATCTGTCGGATCCAAATGGAAAAAGCCGGGCATTGCCCGGCTTTTTTTTTGCGTTGGCAATGGCGAGAACAGCAGCCGAGCATGGGCTTGTATGTTCCTCCCCGCTCGGCTCTGCAGGCCGCAGGTCAGCCCTCGCGGGCAACCTGGAAGCCTGCAAACGACTGGCTGACCGGCATCAGCTCCAGGCGGTTGATGTTCAGGTGCGGCGGCAGCGTGGCCACCCAGAAGATCTGTTCGGCGATGTCCTCGGCGGTCATCGGGTTGGCGCCGCTGTACAGCTTGTCCGACGCGGCCTGGTCGCCGTGCGTACGCACCACGGTGAATTCGGTTTCGGCCATGCCCGGCTCGATCGTGGTCACCCGCACGCCGGTGCCGTGCAGGTCGGACCGCAGTCCCAGCGAGAACTGGCTGACAAAGGCCTTGGTGCCGCCGTAGGCGTTGCCGCCCGGATACGGGTAGACGCCGGCCACCGACGAGATGTTGATGATCGCGCCCTTGCGTTCCACCAGCTGCGGCAGCAGGCGATGGGTCAGAGTCACCAGCGCGGTGATGTTGGTGTCGATCATCGTGGTCCAGTCCGACAGCCTGGCGCTCTGCGCCGGCGCGGTGCCCTGCGCCAGGCCGGCGTTGTTGACCAGCAGATCGATCTCGCCGAAGGCGGGCGGCAGTGCCAGCAGCGCGGCCTCCATCGCCACCGGATCGCGGATGTCGAAGGCCGCGGCATGTACCACGTCCTTGCCGTAGCGGTCGACCAGCGGCTGCAGGCGCTCGCCGCGGCGACCGGTGGCGATCACCTTCCAGCCCGCCTGGGCGAAGCGGTGGACGGCGGCGGCGCCGAAGCCGGACGTGGCGCCGGTAATCAGGACGGTGCGGGTCATCAGGCAACTCCAAGGGAAACCAGACCCCCATTCTGGCATCGTCGGCCAGCCGCTGTGTTGCCGGATCGGCCAGATCCGGAGCCGGATTCCTTTGCTTCGCGAAGGGATCCGACCCCGCCCGCAGGGGGGCCGGTACAATGGGCCATGATCAACAACGATGTACTGCGCAGCGTGCGCTACTCCCTGGACCTGGGCGACCACCATGTGGTGACCCTGTGCCAGATGGCCGACCCGGCCTTTGCCGTGGATACCGAACAGGTGAAAGCCTGGCTGCGCCGCGAGGATGAAGCCGGCTTCGAGGCGATGAGCGACAGCGCGCTGGCGCACTTCCTCGACGGCCTGATCGTGCATCTGCGTGGTCGTGATGAGAGCCAGCCGCAGCGCGCGGTGGAGACCCGCATCGACAACAACCTGGTGCTGAAGAAGCTGCGCGTCGCATTCCAGCTGCGCGACGTTGACCTGATGGACATCTTCGCCAGTGCCGGTTTCACCGTGTCCAAGTCGGAAGTGGGCGCGCTGTTCCGCCAGCCCGGCCACGCCAACTACCGGCGCTGCCTGGACCAGATGCTGCGCAATTTCCTCAAGGGCCTGAGCCTGCGCCTGCGCGGCTGAGCACGGCTTCGACGAACGCGCGCGCTGCCGGCGTCGCTACCCGCTGCCAGACCAGATGCACGCGCCGGGTGGGGGTGGGCTGCAGGGGAATCTGCACCACCCCTTCAAAACCGTCGGCGATCAATGCCGGTACGATGCCGACCGCCAGGCCATGACGGACGAAGCGCTCGACCAGTTCCATCAGGTTGACCTCGAAGCGCACCGTGTGCGGCAGGCCCGCGGCGGCGAACGCATCATCGGTCTGCCGGCGCGCACCGGTGCCGCGCGGGAAGTCGACCAATGCCTCATCCTTCAGTTCGGCCAAGGGCAGCCGCTTGCGTTTGGCCAACCGGTGCGACGGCGCCAGCACTGCCACCAGATCCTCTTCCTGCAGCATCTGGTGACAGACGCCGTCGAGGGCCGCAGAAGGCGCCAGCCCGACCAGTGCTACGTCCAGCTCGCGTGACTGCACCTGCGCGATCAAGACCTCGCTCTTCTCCACCCGCAGCTGGAACTCCACCTGCGGATGCACCTGCTGGAAGGCCGCCAGCATCGCCACCACATCGATATCGGTCAGCGAAGAAATCTGCCCGATCGCCAGCAGGCCACGGACTTCGCCCGTGACGGCGGCCACATCGGCGCGCAGATGGCGCAGGCTGGCCAGTACCTGGCGCGCATGCACCAGCAGCGCCTCGCCAGCAGCGGTCGGACGCACCTGGCGCGGCAGGCGCTCGAACAGCGGCGTGCCCAGTTCCTGTTCCAGATGGGCAATCTGGTGGCTGAGCGCAGACTGCACCACGTGGCAGCGCTCGGCGGCACGGGTGAAGTTGCCCTCCTCGGCCAGGGCGACGGCAAATTCGAGCTGCTTGAGGTTCATCCAGCTATCTTGTTTTCAGATGACATGGATGATGATGATTCATTTCCATCATGATCGCAGCAGGCGGACACTGTGCACCCCGCTTCCTGGAACACCGCGTGAGCCCGTCCCTCCCCCCTCTGCACCGCTGGCAGGTGCTGCTGATGTCGGTCGCCACCGGCGTGGCCGTGGCCAGCAACTACTATGCGCAGCCGCTGCTGCACACCATCGCCGATGCCTTCGGCGTGCCGTTCGGCCAGGTCGGCATGGTGGTTACTGCCGCACAGCTGAGCTATGCCGCCGGGCTGATCCTGCTGGTGCCGCTGGGTGACCTGTTCGAGCGCCGCCGCCTGATCGTGGTAATGAGCCTGCTGTCGGCCGGTGGCCTGGTGATCAGTGCCTGCGCACCGTCACTGACCTGGTTGCTGGTGGGGACCGCGATCACCGGCCTGTTCTCGGTGGTCGCCCAGGTGCTGGTGCCGTTCGCGGCCACGCTGGCCGCGCCGGAACATCGTGGCCGCGTGGTCGGCACATTGATGAGTGGCCTGCTGCTGGGCATCCTGCTGGCGCGTACCGTGGCCGGCCTGCTTTCCAGCCTGGGCGACTGGCGCCTGGTGTATGCGATCGCTGCCGGCACCCTGGTGCTGACCGCACTGGCATTGCAGCGCGGCCTGCCGCGATTCCACCACAGCGCCGGCCTCGGCTATTTCGCCTTGCTGCGCTCGATCGGCGTGCTGTTCGTGCAGGAACCGGTGCTGCGCCAGCGCACCCTGCTGGGTGCCTGCAGCTTCGCCATGTTCGCGATCTTCTGGACCCCGCTCGCGTTCCTGCTGGCGCAGCCGCCTTACGCCTACAGCGACGCCACCATCGGCCTGTTCGGGCTGGTCGGTGCCGCCGGCACGCTGGCTGCGGGCCTGGCCGGGCGCATGTCCGACCGTGGCCAGACCGGTCGTGCCACCGCCATCGCGCTGGTGCTGTTGCTCCTGTCGTGGCTGCCACTGGGGCTGTCAGCGCACTCGCTGTGGGCACTGCTGGTTGGCGTGGTGGTGCTGGACCTGGCCGCGCAGCTGCTGCATGTGAGCAACCAGAACCTGATCTATGCGCTGCAGCCTGCGGCACGCAATCGGCTCAATGCCGGCTACATGACCGGCTATTTCATTGGCGGTTCGCTGGGTTCGCTGCTGTCGGCGCAGGTCTACCAGCGCTACGGTTGGACCGGCGTCTGCGTGGCGGGTGCCGCAGTGGCCGTGCTGGCCCTGCTGCTGTGGCTGCCCGGCGCGCTGCGCACGCGCCAGGCGGCGGCGTCGAACTAGAAGCTGCCCTGCAGCGCCAGTTCCCAACGCCCGCCGGCATTGCCGGGGAACAAGCGCTTGGCTGCGCTGTCGGTGCCATGCACGGTGGCACGCAGCTCCCATGCAGGCGTCAGCGTGGCGACGGCACTGAGCTGGCCATGCAGGTAGTCAGGCCCCTGCGCGGTGGCCAGCCAATACTGGCCCACCGCCGCTTCCAGGCGGAAGCGCTCGTGCAGCGGCACGCGCACACCCAGCTGGGCATAGGTGCCGCGATGGCCGCCGGCCAGTGCATCGCTGGAATGCGCTACCTGCAGCCAGGCACGCTGCTTCCAGGCCAGCGTGGCGCTGAGTTCGGTCCAGTCCAATGCACGGCCGGTGCCCGGGTACAGGTAGCGGGTCAGATTCGCATCCAGCGTCCAGTCCGGGGCCAGCGCACCGGACCAGCCGGCGACCACGTCGAACTCGCTGCGCGCGCCATTGTCTGGTTTGAACGAAACGCTGGAACCCCACGCGCTGGCATACCAGCCCGATGGGATCGAGACCTTCGCGCCAGCCTGCACCGCCGGGTCGCCATCGCTCTGCGAGCTGCCACGCCACACGTAGTCGCTGGTCAACGCTGCACTACCACTGACCTGCACCTGTGCCTGCGCACTGCCGATGCCGAGCAGCCCTGCCAGCGCGGCCACAACGGCCGCCATCATCCCCTTGCTGTTCACTGCACTGATGTCCTCGTCGAAGGCGGCCGCGCCGCCGGGACGGCAGTGTCGAGCGCCTGGCCGTAACGGATCGAGGGTGCTGCGCGGCCGACCGCGCAAATTCGGCGTAAATCCTGCAGCACGGGCCGCGCGTCGCCAGCGCGGTATCATGGCGCCTCGTTTCCAGGAACCAACCACGTGGACGCCATCCTGACCCCGGTATCGATCGGCGAGCTGATCGACAAGATCACCATTCTCGAGATCAAGGCCGAGCGCATCGATGATGCTGCCAAGCTGGCCAACGTGCGCACCGAACTGGATGGCCTGTTGCCGTTGCTGCAGCAGCAGCTGCAGGCGCAGCCGGCGTTGGACGCGCTGAAGCAGCAGCTGAAGGCGATCAACGAGCGCATGTGGGACATCCAGGACCAGCTGCGCGACAAGGAAGCGGCCCAGGTGTTCGACGATGCCTTCATCCAGCTGGCGCGCGGCGTGTACGGCACCAATGGTGAGCGCGTGCAGGTGAAGAACGAGATCAACCGCGTGGCCGGCTCGGCGCTGGTGGAAGAAAAGCAGTACCAGGGCGAGTAAACCTCCTCAATCGGCGTCCATCAGATGGCGGAAGCGGAACAGATCGCCATCGTTGCGGATGCCCAGCTTGCGATATGCCGCGCGTTTCTGCGTGCTGATGGTGCTGGCTGCGCGACCCGTGCGGCGAGCCATCTCGCCGGTGCTGCACCCGTGCAGCACCCATCGCAGTATGGTTCGTTCGCGCGCACTCAGTCGCGGAAGGCGCATCGCGTGCTGGCGATGCCGGCGGGACAAGTTCAACTGCGCACGCAGTTCAGGGGCCACGAAGCGCCCACCGCGGGCAACCACGCTCATCGCCCTCAGCAGCATCTGCGGTGCGCAGGCCTTGGACAGGAAGCCGCGCGCGCCCGCCTGCAGGGCCTTGGCCACGACGCCTGCGTTGCAGTGCGCCGACAGCACCGGGATCGGCAGGGCCGGCCAGCGTTGCGCAACATGCCGCAGCAGTTCCAGGCCTTGGCCCCTGTCACCCGGCGGCAGCGCATCGACGATCAGCAGGTCGGCTGCGTGCGCATGCGTGTGCAGCCGCTGCAGCAGTTCGTCGCTGCAGCCGTAGCTTCCAGCGACATGCAGGCCCGTGTGCTGGGCCAGAAGTTCCTGTACGCCACGCCGCAGAAGCGGATGCGGATCCAGCAGCAACAGGCGGCAGGGGGAGTCGCGAGGCGACGGAAACGTGTGCATCGTTGCGATCCGGCGGGAGAGTCCCTTCACCCTAGGGCCGACCGGGCGCGCGCGGAATTCAATTCATTGCAATGCCGCCGCTGCGGCGCGAAGCGGCTCGATGGCGCTTGCCCGGCCGCAAACGCAACAGGCCCGGCATGGGCCGGGCCTGTCGAGGCATCTCCAGCGCGCAAGCGCGCCGAGGAAGCAATTACCAGCTGAAGCGCGGGCCGACGGTGTATTCCTTGTCGCCGTCGCGGTTCATCTTCAGCTCGCCGTTCAGGCCCCAGTTCTGGTTCAGCTTGACCTGGCCACCCAGGCGGCCGTACCACTGGCCTTCCGGATTGATGCCGTGCTTCTTCGAGAAGTCTTCGTAGCCGACCATGCCGTAGACTTCGGCGTGGGCACCGAAGGCGGTGCGGATACCGGCTTCAGCGCTGTAGCCGTTGAAGTCCAGGCCGTGCTTCTGGTCGCGCTTCTGGTAGGCAACGCGGGCAACGAAGTCGGTGGTCGGAGCGATTTCAACGTTGTAGCCGGCACCGATCTTCCACTGGTCCAGCTTGACGTTGGTGTGGTCGATTTCCTGGCGGCTGTACTCGCCGAAAGCGTGGAAGTTCGGCAGGAAGCCGTACGAACCCTTCACGCCCCAACCGTCGGCCTTGAACGCGTCGATGTCGGTCTTGGCGTAGTCGGCTTCGGCATAGTTGTACGACAGGTTCTCAGCAGCCGAGGCGGTGAACGGCAGGGCAGCGGCCAGAGCCAGAGCAATCAGCGAATTCTTCATGGGGGTACACCTTTACTTTCTTATGGTGTGCAGCAGCGCCAGGGCGCCATCGCATCGGGAATGTAAATTCTCCGTTATTCGACACAACGCTCCCTGAAAACAGCGGTCTTCGCATTGCTGAATTTTTGGGCTTGATTCAGGCTATCTCTGGCATACGCGCGCGGCGCGCGTGCAGTTGTCTCCATTGACGATTGCAACAGGAGGTTGCCGCTGCCCGGCGGTCCGGGCTGAACAGGCGCATGCGGGCTGTCGATCCACGACGCCCTGGTTCGTCGGGTACTTGAAGGCCGTGCATGCGGCACGGTCCATCCGGAGGCAGGCAATGAGCTACATCGATGGGTTCGTCCTGGCGGTGCCCACCGCCAACAAGGAGAAGTTCCTCGCCCACGCACGCACAGGTGATCCCGTTTTCATCGAGTACGGGGCACTGCGCGTGGTCGAGTGCTGGGGTGACGATGTCCCCCACGGCAAGAGCACCGACTTTTTCGGCGCAGTGAAGGCCACGCCGGATGAAACGGTGGTGTTTTCCTGGATCGAATGGCCCGACAAGCCGACCCGCGACGCCGGCATGAAGAAGATGATGGAAGACCCGCGGTTTGATCCGGCGAAGAATCCGATGCCGTTCGACGGCGCGCGGATGATCTACGGCGGTTTCGTGCCAATCTACGAACTGACGCGCTGAACCGGGGGGACGTGCTCAGCGTGCGTCCGTTTCATCGCGGGTGGAGGCATGGCCGGCGCCCAGTGCGGCGCCGGCGCCGAGGCCCATGCCGCCCATGCCGCCCATGCCAGCTCCCATACCGCCACCACCAGCACCACGACCACTCTTGGCATCGCCATCGTTGCGACCTTTGCCGCCACCGCTGGCACCGGGCCGGGTCGGCCCCTGCGGGGGAATCTGCAGATCGGCAGGGATCGGTGCCAGGTCCAGTGCTTCGCGCACGAAGTCGCGCAGTGAGACCACCAGTTCGTGGGTATGCACCGGCCGACCCTGTGCCAGCTCGTTGGCCGCGCGCGCGGCCAGCCGCACCTGATCGTCGGTGCCCAGCAGCAGGATGTCCGACAGCGCGGCCTCGACGGCATCGCGGATGCGGCGCGTTCGATCCGAACGCGGTTCGGCAGGGCCTTCGGCCGCTTCACGCTGGCGCAGGTCGCGGCGGTGGCTGGGATCCACGCCCAGTTCGCCGGTGAACGAACCGCCCAGGGTCTTGTAGGCCGCCATCAACGTACGCAGCCGTTCATTGATCTGCCGGTTCTCGCGCTCGCGGCGCTGCTGCAGGGTCTGCATCACCAGCAGGCGGATGCCCACGCCCAGCAGGGTGATCAGGACCAGGCCCGCCAATGTGGACAACACGCCCTGCCAGGAACTGAAGTCGATACCGCGCATGCCGGGGCTCCAGCAGGAAGATCCTGCATCTTGCCCCAGGCGGTGTCCCAGAAACGCGAAAGGCCCCACCACCCGGTGGGTGGCAGGGCCTTCGATCACGGCGCGATTACTTGCGCTTGGCGACCTTGCGCACGGCCTTGGCCGGTGCCTTCTTCGCGGCAGCCTTCTTGGCCGGCGCCTTCTTGGCGGCGACCTTCTTCAGCGGTGCAGCCTTCTTGGCCACGGTCTTGCGGGTCGCGGCAACCTTCTTGCCGACAACCTTCTTGGCAGCAGTGGTCTTCTTGGCAACGGCCTTCTTGGCGACGGCAGCCTTCTTGCCAACAACCTTCTTCGCAGCCACAGCCTTCTTGCCGGCAACCTTCTTGGTGGCGGCAACCTTCTTGCCGACAACCTTCTTCGCAGCCACGGCCTTCTTGGCGGCGACGGTCTTCTTGGCCACAGCCTTCTTGGCGGTGGCGACCTTCTTGCCGACAACCTTCTTGGCGGCCGCAGTCTTCTTGGCAACGGTCTTCTTCGCGACAGCAGCCTTCTTGGTGGCGGCCTTCTTCACGGTAGCGACCTTCTTGCCGGCAGCCTTGGTGGCGGCCTTGGTGGTCTTCTTGGCAGCGGCGGCCTTCTTGGTCACGGCCTTGCCCGCAGCCGCCTTCTTCTTCGCCACTTCCTTCTTCAGGGCAGCAGCTTCGGCCTTGGCGTTCTTCTTGGCGGCTTCCAGCTTCTTCTTGGCGCTGGCAACAGTCTTGCCGACCGACTTGGCAGCCTTCTCGGCCTTCTTGGCAACGGTCTTCTCGACCTTGGCCACAGCCTTCTTGGCCTTGGCAACGCGGGTACCGGCAGCCTTGGTAGCGCGCTTGACGGTCTTCTTGACCGACTTCACGGCGTCTTCGGCGGCGTGGGCGATGGTCTCGCCGACGTTGGTGGCGGTTTCTTTCACGTTCTCGACGGCGTCGGTCACGACCGACACACCATTACCGTTGCTCATGTTGCCCTCCTGGGGGCCTTAAGTATCAAAACGGGGCGATGCTATACCGACATTGACGATCGTGGAACGGGGCATGCGCCCGCAATCGCATCTGATGCGACGGCAATGGTGTAGCCCACCACCCTCATCAACGCTGCCGTCGTGCACGAAACCCCTTCTTTTCAGTGCTGCGCCGCAAGGTCACGGCGGGCGGAAACGTTCGTCGCATGCGCCTGCTCAATTGCAGCCGAAGGCGTGCGATATGGCGCATCGCGGCACCGGGATGCGCAGAACTGCGCAAGTACCGGCCTGTATCGCGCCACGCCCGGGCGCGTATCCACGGTGCGTGGCGCACGGATCGCGCTGTCGCCAACGGCTCATTCGCGGCGCGCGCGGTCGGCGCTCCGGGCAACCGGTTTTCATGGCGCATTTATCCAGATCGCGACACACTCATTCAGCTTGTTTTACCGTAGGGCCGAACCGCCCCCACCCACGCCAGCGAACCGACTCCCATGCGACCGCTTCCCACCCTGCTCACGCTCGCAATCGCCGCCGCCTTCGGTGGCTTCGTTGCCACCGGCATCAATGCGCACCTGGACAACCGGGCCGATGCCGCACCGCTGCCAGCGGTCTTGCCGACCAGCGCCGCACTGCCGGCCTCGGTAGCCGGGCAGGCGGTGCCGTCGCTGGCACCGATGCTGGAAAAGGCGATGCCGGCGGTGGTCAGCGTCAACACCAAGCAGGTGGTGCGCGTGCGCAACCCCTTCTTCAATGACCCGTTCTTCCGCCGCCTGTTCCCGGACATTCCGCAGGAACGCATCAACGAGTCGCTCGGCTCCGGCGTGATCATCGACGCCAAGGAAGGCCTGGTACTGACCAACCACCATGTCATCGACAACGCCGATGACGTGCAGGTGACACTGGCCGACGGGCGCACGGTCAAGGCGGAGTTCCTCGGTTCGGACCGCGATACCGACATCGCACTGATCCGCATCCCGGCGCAGAACCTGACCGACATCAAGCTCGGCAACAGCGACCAGCTGCGGGTGGGCGACTTCGTGGTGGCGATCGGCAACCCGTTCGGCTTCAGCCAGACGGTCACCTCGGGCATCGTCTCGGCGGTGGGCCGCAGCGGCATCCGCGGGCTGGGCTACCAGAACTTCATCCAGACCGATGCGTCGATCAACCCGGGCAATTCCGGTGGTGCGCTGGTCGACCTGCAGGGCCAGCTGGTCGGCATCAACACCGCCAGCTTCAACCCACAGGGCAGCATGGCCGGCAACATCGGCCTGGGCCTGGCGATTCCGTCCAACCTGGCGCGCAGCGTGGTCGACCAGCTGGTCAAGCACGGTGTGGTGGTGCGTGGCACACTGGGCGTGGAGAGCCAGAACCTGACCGCACAGATCGCGCAGGGGCTGGGCCTGGGTGAAACCCGTGGTGCGCTGATCACCCGGGTACTGGCCGGTTCGGCCGCTGCCGCAGCCGGGCTGAAGCCGGGCGATGTGGTGGTCTCGGCCAACGGCCAACGCGTGGACAGCGCTGAAGCCCTGCACAACGTGGAAGGCCTGGCCGCGGTCGGCAGCCCGCTGACGCTGGACGTGCGCCGCGAAGGCAAGCCGCTGCAGATCAAGGCAACGCTGAAGGAACAGGCGCGCGCGGTCACCGGCGAGAGCCTGGACCCGCGCCTGACCGGGGCGACCTTCGTCGACCTGCCGGAGTCGCTGCGCCAATCGGGCGTTGGCGGCGTACTGGTCAGCGAGGTCAAGCGCGGCAGCCGCGCCGCCACCAACGGCCTGCAGCAGGGCGACATCATCACCGATGCAACGGTGGGTGAATTCGCCGACCTCGCCAGCTGGCGCGCCAATTTCCAGCAGCGCCCGCCAACGCTGGTCGTGCGCGTACTGCGCAACAATGGCCAGCAGCAGGGCCAGCTCGTGATGCGCTGATCGCCCTGCCGTAACACCTCCTATACCCCGGCAATGCTATTGCTGTCCGTCCAGGTCGGCACTGCCGACACCCGTTCCCCCATCGCAACAGGAGTGATTCGATGAGCCCCACCAATACCGAGAACCTGAAGGAACACCTGGGTGAAGCCGGTTCCCACCTGAAGCAGGCCGCCACGGCCGCCGGCGGTGCGATCAAGGGCGCAACCGGTGCCGCGACCGACGAACTGCGCATCGGCAAGGCCAACGTCAAGGCCGAACTGTCCGACAGCGCGCTGTCCGGCCTGGCCGCCGCCGAGTTCGGTGGTGCCGCTGCCAAGGAACAGGTCGACGCCCTGATGGACAAGGGCAAGGACCTGATCGACAGCGCCGCCGAGCTGATCCGTGAGCGTCCGCTGGCCTCGTTCGGCGTCGCCTTCGCTGCCGGCTGGATCATCGCCAAGCTGGCCCGCGGCAGCAGCGACAAGTAAGCCGCGGCGTGAGCGAAGACAACGCGCAAGCCCCTGATCCGGCGGCCACCCCGCCGCTGGATGAGAGCATCCGCCAGGTCGGCGCGGCCGGTCGTGCCGCTGCCGATTCGGCCAAGCATTCGCTGCGTTCGCTGCGCCGGTTGGCCTCAGCCGACTTCGCGCTGGCACGCAGTGCCTTCGGCCGTGCGCTGGCCTGGGCCGGCGTGGCGATCGTGTTCGGTGCCTCGGCTTGGCTGCTGATGGCCGCCACCCTCATCGCCCTGCTGCAGAGCTGGGGCCTGAGCTGGCTGCAGGCCCTGCTGATCACCTCGCTGCTGAGCCTGGCCGTCACGGGCTATGCGATCTGGCGGGTGTCCTACTTCTTCCACCACACCGGCATGCACGCCACCCGGCGCCAGCTGTCCCGCCTGGGCCTGTTCGACGAGCCCAGCGAAGACGATCCCGATGCCGAGGTGCAGCTGCCAGAGGGCAAGCCATGAAGTTCGGTGCGCTGCAACGGCGGGTGAAACGCTGCGAACAGGTGGTGACCGTGCGCCTGGTTGAAACCCAGGACCACTGGTCCACGCTCAGCCAGGTCTGGCGACAGGGCTGGTCACCGCTGCGCATCGTGGTGGTCGGCCTGGCCGGTGGCTTCATTGCCGGCAAGCTGGAAGTACCCGGCAAGGTCAACGGTGCCCGCTGGCTGCAGATGGTGGGTTCGGTCTCGAACCTGTTTGCCAGCGCGCAGGCCGCGTTCGCCACGGCGATGGCGGCGCAGGCCGCGGCCACGGCCGACGACGCGGCCGAAGAGGCGGACGATGCCAGCGAACAGGCGCAGGCGGCAACGTCGGCATCAAACGAACGGCCGGCGCCACGGCCTGCCGCAGAACCGGAACCGCGCGAACCGCGGCCGGCCGAAGCGGCCACCGAGCTGTCCGAACGTTGATCCACGGAATCCGCCGCGCCGATCACGGCCGGCGGATAATGCGCTCCCCTTCCTGGTTGCTGCGTCGATGAGCGAGTCCCTCCTGTCCCCGTCACCGGCCGATCCGCAGGATGCGGAAGCGCCTCTGCCGCCCCCTTCGCGCCCGCGCGGGCCGATGTCGCTGGTGGTGCTGGCGACCCTGGCGGTGGGCTACACGCTGTGGGCTGCGCAGGACATCATCCTGCCGGTGCTGCTGGCGATGTTCTTCGCACTGGTCGGCAACCCGATCCTGCGCCTGCTGCAGAAACTGTGGATTCCGCGTGCGCTGGGCGCACTGCTGATCCTCGGCGCCGGCCTGGGCGTGACCGGTTCGCTGGCGGTGCAGCTGATCGGCCCGGCGATGGAATGGGCACAGGAAGCACCGCAGCAGCTGCGCAAGGTCGCCCGCCAGGTGCAGGACCTGACCAAGCCGGTGCAGCAGGCCAACCAGGCGGCGGAGAACTTCGCGCGTGTCGCTGGCGGCGACAGCAACCGCAAGGTGCAGGTGATCCGCACCCAGATGGACGACCCGTACCGCATGCTGACCCGCGCGCCACGGTTGGCGGCTTCGGTACTGGCGGTAGTGCTGCTGACCCTGTTCTTCATGATCTACGGGCAGAGCCTGCAGCGCGCGGCCATCGCCCTGTTCCCCAGCCGCCAGCAGCAACGCTTCACCACCGACATCCTGCGGTCGATCGAGCGCGAGGTTTCGCGCTACGTGCTGACCATCAGCGTGATCAACACCCTGGTCGGGCTGGTGTTCGCCGGTATCCTGATGCTGTTCGGCATCAGCCTGCAGGAAGCACTGCTGTGGGGAACGGTGGCCGCACTGCTGAATTTCGCCCCGTACGTGGGGCCGCTGATCGGCGTGGCGCTGATGCTGCTGATGGGCTTCGTTGAATTCCGCGATCCGGTGCAGGCGCTGCTGCCAGCCGCCGCCTACCTGGCCCTGCACACCCTGGAAGGGCAGATGGTGACCCCGATCGTGCTGGGCCGGCGCATGAAACTGTCGCCGCTGGTGCTGATCCTGGCGTTGATGGTGTTCGGCTGGGCCTGGGGCATGATCGGGCTGCTGCTGGCCGTGCCGCTGCTGGTGTGCATCAAGCTGGTGCTGGCACGGCTGGACGGCATGCAGGGCTGGGCACGGCTGCTGGAATGAAAGCCAGTGCCGGCAGGCGTAGAATGGTGGGGTGAATTTCCCCGTCCAAGCCATCACCCTCGACCTTGACGACACGCTGTGGCCGTTCGCTCCGATCGGCGCCCGCATCGACCTGGTCCTGCACGCGTGGATGCGTGAACACAGCCCCGCCACCGCCGAGATGTATCCGGTGGCGGCGATGCGCGAACTGCGCGAGCGCCTGTATCACGCCCATCCGCACCTCCACCACGACCTGAGCGCACTGCGCCGGCTGACCCTGTACGAGGCGCTGCACACCAGCGGCGCCAGCCTGGATCTGCTGGAGCCGGCGTACGAGGTGTTCTACGCCGCACGCAACCAGGTCGAGTGCTACCCCGATGCGATCGACGCGCTGGCGCGGATTGCCGCGCGGGTACCGGTGGCGGCGCTGAGCAATGGCAACGCCGACCTGGAGCGGATCGGCCTGGCCCATCATTTCGCCTTCCAGCTGGGCGCGCGCGAACACGGCGCAGCCAAGCCCGAAGCCAGCATCTTCCACGCCGCCTGCGCCCGCCTGGGTGTGGCGCCGGCACAGGTACTGCATGTCGGCGACCACGCAGAGATGGACGTGGCCGGAGCAATCTCCGCCGGGCTTCGCGGCTGCTGGATCAACCGCGAAGCCGCCACCTGGAACCATCCGCAGCTGCAGCCGGACCTGCAGTTCGACACCCTCACCGGCCTGGCTGACTGGTTGGACGCCAACCTCGACGCCGCCCCACCCCGGAGCATCTGACGCATGAGCGAGATCACTGGTTTCACCACCGACGCCGCCGCGGCGCTGCCGCTGTACGTGCTGGACCGCGAGCAGTTCACCGCCTGGAAGGACGGGCAGCCGGCCGCGACCCAGGCCTGGCTGGCCTCGCAGGGTTTCACCGCCGGCGCCTTCACCACGGCGCTGCTGCCCGGTGCCGATGGCCTGGCCGGCGCGGTGATCGGTGTGGGTGATCGCGCCGATGCCTACAGCTACTCGCATGCGCCGCACGCCCTGCCGGAAGGCAGCGTGTGGCAGCTGGCCAGCGAACTGCCGGCCGCCGAACTGGCGCTGCTGCAGCTGGGCTGGGGCCTGGGCAGTTACCGCTTCGACCGTTACCGCAAGCGCCACCGTGCACCGGCGCAGCTGGTGGCTGCACCGTCCGGCGAGGTGGCCGACCTGATTGCCGCCAGCCTGCGCGTGCGTGACTGGGTCAACACCCCGACCGAAGACATGGGCCCGCAGCAGCTGGAAGACGCCGCGCGCGCCCTGGCCGATGCGCACGGCGCGCAGGTCGAGGCGATCACCGGCGACGAACTGCTGAAGCAGAACTTCCCGGCCATCCACGCCGTGGGGCGTGCCTCGCACCGCGCGCCGCGCCTGGTGGTGCTGCGCTGGGGCAAGGACGCCGATCCGGCGCTGGTGCTGGTCGGCAAGGGCGTCTGCTTCGATACCGGCGGCCTGGACATCAAGCCGGCCGACGGCATGCGCAACATGAAGAAGGACATGGGCGGCGCGGCACACGCACTGGCCCTGGCTGGCCTGGTAATGGCACGCGGCTTGCCGGTGCGCTTGACCCTGCTGGTGCCGGCGGTCGAAAACGCGATCGGTCCGGATGCATTCCGTCCGGGCGAAGTCATCGCCACCCGCAAGGGCCTGAGCGTGGAGATCGACAACACCGACGCCGAAGGCCGCGTGATCCTGTGCGACGCACTGACCTTCGCCGGTGAACAGAAGCCGGACCTGGTGCTGGACTTCGCCACCCTCACCGGTGCCGCACGCATCGCGCTGGGCCCGGATCTGCCGGCACTCTTCAGCAACGACGACACGGTGGCGCAGCAGTGGCTGCAGGCGGGCGACGCAACCCGCGACCCGGTCTGGCGCATGCCACTGTGGCGCCCCTACCTGCGCTATCTGAGCAGCGGCATCGCCGATCTGGCCAACGCCGGTTCGCGCATGGCCGGCTCGGTCACCGCCGCGCTGTACCTGGAACGCTTCCTGGAAGATGGCCAGCGCTGGGCGCACCTGGACGTGTACGCCTGGAACGACGGCGAACGCCCGGGCCGTCCGGCCGGTGGCGAAGCGCTGGCGCTGCGTTCGGCGTGGGCGATGCTGAAACAGCGTTACAGCTGACCGGGTGGGTACCGACCGTTGGTTGGCACGCCGTCCCCGGCAAATCTGACGAAAAATTGAATTTCGGCCCTGGCCGGGTTCTGCGAGGATGTGTGGGTCGACCACCCACACGCTCCGTGAAGGCAGGACTCCGACCATGTCGCTCTTCGGCTACACCCGTGCCGGCCAGACGCCGGGCGCACCGCGCAAGCATTCCCCCCTGCTCTGGATCGCGCTGATCGCGCTCATCCTGGGTACGGTCGTGCTGGCATTCGCCTGGCTGGCCGGCTGGATTGGCGGCCGCCTGACCGCACAGCGCTTCACCGACACCATCGAAGCCACCGGCCCGGCCCACCCCGGGTTCCGCCGTGCACACAGCAAGGGCGTGTGTGTGAGCGGTTGGTTCGAACCCAGTGCGCAGGCGCCCACCCTGTCCAGTGCCCGGGTGTTCTCGCAGCGCCGTGTGCCGGTGATGGGCCGCCTGTCGATCGGTGGCGGCGACCCCTACGGTGCCGACAACACCGCACGCGTGCGCAGCCTGGCGGTGCAGATGGTCAGCGATGATGGCCAGGAATGGCGCATGGCGATGAACAGCTTCCCGTTCTTCGCAGTGCCCACGGCCGAGGCGTTCTACGAGCAGACGCGTGCCTCCATTCCCGACCCGGCCACCGGCAAGCCGGACCCGCAGAAGATGGCGGCAGTGCTGGCGAAATACCCCAGTGCGCAGGCATTCCAGCAGTGGGCGAAGACGGCACCGTGGACCAGCAGTTGGGCCGACACTACCTTCAACAGCGTCAACAGTTTCTGGTTCACCAATGCGCAGGGCCAGAAGCGCGCGGTGCGCTGGCGCTGGCAGCCTCAGGCGCCGGTGGTGGAGATGGATGCGGAAACCCGCAAGCAGGCCAGCGTCGATTTCCTCAGCCAGGAACTGCAGCAGCGCCTGGCCAGCGGCCCGGTGCGCTGGAACCTGGTCGTCAGCACCGCCGAACCCGACGATGCCATCGATGATCCGTCGATGCCGTGGCCCGAGTCGCGCGACCAGGTGGTGGCCGGCGTACTCAGCCTGGACCGCATGCAGTCGCAGGAAGAAGGCGCCTGCGGCCAGATCAATTTCGATCCGTTGATCCTGCCCAGCGGTGTACGCGGCAGTGACGATCCGATCCTGGCCGCCCGCTCAGCGGTGTATTCGCAGTCCTTCAACCGCCGCGAACGCGAGCGCGCCAGCGGCAACGTCGAGCCACCGAAGGAGGCCGCACGATGAGCACCGGCAACGGCCATTTCAACCTGCTGGCGCGGGTGCTGCACTGGTCCATGGCGCTGATGATCGTCGCCATGCTGTTCATCGGCGTGACCATGGTCGCCTCGCTGCACCTGCGTCCGGTGCTGATCGACCTGCACCGCCCACTGGGCATCGCGATCCTGCTGCTGGTGCTGCTGCGCCTGTACAACCGGCTGCGCCATCGCCCACCGGCGCTGCCTGCCGACCTGCCGGTCTGGCAGGGGGTGGCGGCCAAGGCCTCGCACTGGATGCTGTACGCGCTGATGCTGGCGATGCCGTTGATCGGCTGGGCGATGCTGTCGGCCGGCGGTTATCCGATCGTGCTGTGGGGTAGCCTGCACCTGCCGCCGATCGTGCCGCACACCCCGGCGCTGTATGCCGCGTTGCGTAACGCGCACAGCCTGCTGGCCTATGTGTTGTTCGCCACGGTGCTGATGCACGTCGGTGCGGCGCTGTTCCACTTGTGGGTGCGCCGTGATGGGGTGTTCCAGGCGATGGCGCGCGGGAAGGATTGATCGGGTTCGCCGGGCGTTCCCGGTGATGTCATTTCCGCGACCGCGGGTGGGTGTCACTTTCTTTGCTCGTGCAAAGAAAGTAACCAAAGAAACACGCCGCCAGATCGCGAGCCGGTGCTGCGCACCGGTGCCCTGCGCTTCTCGGCGAATCAGGGGACGGCGCCGAACTCGCTGCGCTCAGACATCGGCGCCTCTACGCCCCTGATTCCCCTGCGATGCTCGGCTCGCTGAAAGGCGGACCCGACGTCAAAGGCAAAAGCTGCACCCCGTAGATCCACGCCGCGCGTGAATGCTCTTGTTGTTGATCTTGCCCTTCAAGTCCGCCTTGAGCGAGCCGAGCACCGCAGGTCCGGCGAGGGCGAAGAGGTGCGGGTGTCTGAGCGCAGCGAGTTCCCGCGCCGTCCCTCGACGGACCGAGGAGCGCAGGGCACCGGCGTGCGAAGCACGCCGGCTCGCGACCGGCGGAGCGTTTCTTTGGTTACTTTCTTTGCGCGCAAAGAAAGTGACACCCCTCCGCGGTCGCGGAAATGACATCACCGGGAACAGCAGGACGCCCCTACAACCACCCCTTCTGCCGCGCCAGTCGGTACGCCTCGATCCGGTTGGCCACGCCCAGCTTGCCGATGCACTCGGACAGATAATTGCGCACCGTGCCGTGCGACAGCCCCAGCTGTTCGGCGATCTCGCTGGCGGTGCGGCCCTCGCCCGCCAGCCGCAGCACGCGGCGCTCACGGTCGGTCAGCGGGTCGGCCTGCGACCATGCGTCCAGTGCCAGCTGCGGGTCGATCGCGCGGATGCCCTGCTTCACCTTGCGCAATGCCTCGGCCAGGTTCTCGGCGGGTGCGTCCTTCAGCAGGTAGCCCAGCACACCCGCTTCCAGCGCGCGGCGCAGGAAACCGGCACGGGCGAAGGTGGTCACGATCACCACCTTGATCGGCAATTCGTGGCGAGCGATGCGCTGGGCCAGTTCCAGCCCGGACAGGCCGGGCATTTCGATGTCAGTGACCAGGATGTCCGGCTGCAGCTGCTGCAGCATGCGCCACGCGGCCTCGCCGTCGGCAGCGCTGCCCAGCACCTCGATGTCCGGCTCCAGGCCCAGCAGCGCCGACAATGCACCGCGCACCATCGCCTGGTCTTCGGCCAGCAGGATGCGGATCATGCGGCACCATCCTGCGCCAGCAGCGGCGCCGTTCCCGGCGGCAACGGCGTGGTCGCGGCGGCCAACGGCACGCGTACGGTCAATACCGTGCCCTCACCCCTTGCGGACTGCACCTGCAGGCTTCCAGCCAGGGCCGCTACGCGTTCGCGCATGCCGCACAATCCATTGCCTTCGGCCTGCACGCCACCACGACCATCGTCGCGGATCTGCATCGCCAGCATGCGCCCCTCCTGCATGAATTCGACCCGTGCCTGTGTCGCCTGTGCATGGCGCACGATATTGGTCGCGGCCTCGCGCAGCACCAGCGCCAGCCCGCGTTCGACATCCACCGGCATCGCCGGTGGTGGTGCGTATTGAAGGTGTACCTGCTGGCACTCCAGCAGCAACCGCGCCGACGCCAGCTCGCCGGCCAGGTCACTGGCACGGATGCCGGTGACCGCGCTGCGTACCTGCGCCAGCGCTTCGCGCGCAATGTCCTCAGCTTCGCCGATCTCCTGCCGTGCGCGCGCATCGCCACGGTCGTGCAGCTTGCGGGCCAACTCCAGTTTCAACGTGATCAGCGACAGGGTGTGGCCGAGCAGGTCATGCAGGTCACGACCGATGCGCTCGCGCTCGGCGGTGGCCGCCAGCCGCCGCACCTCGTCCTGCGAAAGCTGCAGTGCAGCGTCCTTGTCCTTGTTCACCGCTTCCACGTTCACCACCATGCCGATGATGAACGATACGGCCGGGATCCAGACCAGGCTCTGCCAGGGGTAATGCGCCAGCATGGCCGCTGTGCAGAACACCGCATTCAACCCGGCCAACTGCAGCAGATACAACCACCAGCTGCCCCGCCCGCAGACGCGCAGCATCACGCAACCGAAAATGAAGTAGCTGATGCCCGACGGATACCAGGGCACCAGCACGGTGGCCAGCGCCACCATCGCCAACGCGTAGCGCGGTGCGTGGTGGCGCGGCGACAACAGCAGGCGCGCATACAGCAGCAGGAACAGCGGGTAGCTGGCCAGGGTCAGCACCACCCAGCGCAGGGTGAAGCCGCCGCTGAACACCGGCGTCATGAACACCCAGATCGTCCACAGCAGGTGGATGGCATCGGCCCAGGCCGGTTTGCCACGGCGCAGGTTGTCGGCCACCGCCGAATCCGGCGCAGGGCGCAGCAGGGAGGCAAGCCAGCTCGGTGGCACGGGAGGTTCCAGGCGGGGGCGATCGCCGCCGATCATGCCAGTTCAGCCGGGTGCGCGCAGGGGGCACGCTCGGCCGCCGCGCGGCGCTGGCGCAACGGGGCGCAGATCACGGTACGCTTGGCGGCACCGTTGCGGAGGGCCAGCGACGGGGTGATCGGATCCATGGGCGGTACCGGTAGCGGGGACGTTGCCATCCTGTGCCGGCGTGGTCACATTTCGCAGTTGCCGCCGTCAATGTCATCGGATGACAGCTGTCACTGCCGTCATCGCTGTGCCTGCCTTCATGCTGTGCCGCACGCTCCACCGCCGGAACCGCCGCTGTCCGCCCTTCCGGCCACACCCGCCCGAACGCCTGTGATGGAACGAATGAACGCTTCTGCCGAGCTGTTGAAGGAACTCCGTATCGACCGCAAGTCGCCGCCACCTGCCTCCGGTGGCAATGGCGGTAGCCGCCGCTGGCTGTGGATCACGATTGGCGTGATTGCCGTCCTGCTGGCCGCCGGCGCCTTCGCGCTGTTCGGTCGCACCTCGGCCGTGGAGGTGGAAACCGCCCCTGCGGTAGCCATCCAGCAGGGCAGCGCCAGCAGTTCGGTGCTCGATGCCAGCGGCTACGTGGTCGCCCGGCGCATGGCCACGGTCTCGGCCAAGATCACCGGCAAGGTGCGCGAGGTGATGATCGAGGAAGGCATGCGGGTGGAGCAGGGCCAGGTCATGGCCACGCTGGACCCGATCGATGCCGATGCCCAGCGCAGCCTGTATGCCTCGCAGCTGCAGGCGGCGCGCAGCCAGGTCGCCGGTCTGGAAGCACAGCAGAAACAGGCGGCCGCCGAAGCCAGCCGCCTGCAGGCCCTGGTCGGCCAGCAGCTGGTGTCGCGCTCGCAGTACGACCAGGCCGTGGCCCAGCGCGACAGCCTGCGTGCCCAGCTGGACACCGCGCAGCGCAACGTCAAGGTGGCGCACGACCAGCTGGCCATCGCCGACCTCGGCGTGGACAACAACGTGGTGCGCGCGCCGTTCTCCGGCGTCGTCACCGCCAAGGCAGCGCAGCCGGGCGAAATCGTCTCGCCGCTGTCGGCGGGCGGCGGTTTCACCCGTACCGGCATCGGCACCATCGTCGACATGGATTCGCTGGAGATCGAAGTCGAGGTCGGCGAGGCCTTCATCGGCCGCGTGCAGCCGAAGATGCCGGTGGAAGCCACGCTCAACGCCTATCCGGAGTGGAAGATTCCCGGCGAGGTGATCGCCATCATCCCCACCGCCGACCGCGGCAAGGCCACGGTGAAGGTACGCGTGGCGCTGAAGGTGAAGGACCCGCGCATCGTGCCGGAGATGGGCGTACGGGTCAGCTTCCTGGAGCAGGCGCAGCCGGAAACGGCCGCAAAACCGCAGGGCGTGCGCGTGCCGGCGGGCGCCGTGGTCCAGCGCGAGGGCGCCTCGGTGGCCTTCGTGCTGGGCGACCAGAACCGCGTGCAGCAGCGCACGGTCGAGGCCGGCCAGGCGATGGGCAAGGACCGCCAGATCCTCAAGGGCGTCAGCGCGGGTGAGTCGGTGGTGGTGAACCCGCCGGACACCCTGCGTGATGGCACCAAGGTGCAACAGAAACAAGCGCAGTAACGGCTTGGCGCCCACGAGCGCCGCCTGCAGCACCGCTCGACGCACGCCTGCGGCCCCCGCCGTGGCGCTTCCCCGTTTCCCGCCTTCCGTGGAGAACTACCCATGTCGACCCTGGTTTCACTGCGCAACATCGCCAAGACCTACCAGCGTGGCCCCGAGAAAGTGCAGGTGCTGCACGGCATCGACCTGGACATCGCCAGCGGCGACTTCGTCGCGCTGATGGGCCCGTCCGGCTCGGGCAAGACCACCCTGCTCAACCTGATCGGTGGCCTGGACAATCCCAGCGGCGGCGAGATCAGCATCGAAGGCGAACGCATCGACCAGATGAGTGGTGGCCAGCTGTCGACCTGGCGCAGCCACCATGTCGGCTTCGTGTTCCAGTTCTACAACCTGATGCCGATGCTGACCGCGCAGAAGAACGTGGAACTGCCGCTGCTGCTGACCCACCTCAACGCCGCGCAGCGTCGCCGCAACGCCGAGATCGCGTTGACCCTGGTCGGCCTGGCCGACCGCCGCAACCACCGGCCGAATGAACTGTCCGGCGGCCAGCAGCAGCGCGTGGCGATTGCCCGCGCGATCGTCTCCGATCCGACCTTCCTGATCTGCGACGAACCGACCGGCGACCTTGACCGCCAATCGGCCGAGGAAATCCTCGGCCTGTTGCAGCAGCTCAACCGCGAGCACGGCAAGACCATCATCATGGTCACCCATGACCCGAAGGCCGCCGAGTACGCCACGCATACGGTGCACCTGGACAAGGGCGAGCTGGCCGACGCGCCGCTGGCCCACTGACGGAGGCCACGGCGATGAAATACTTCTCGTTGGTATGGGCGCAGCTGTTCCGCAGCCGCACCCGTACGTTGTTGACGCTGCTGTCGGTGGTGGCCGCGTTCCTGCTGTTCGGCATGCTCGATTCAGTGCGCGTGGCATTCACCTCCGGTGGCAGCGTGGAAGGTGCCAACCGGCTGGTGGTCGCTTCGCGGCTGTCGATCACCCAATCGCTGCCGATCCGCCTGGAAACGCAGATCCGCCAGGTGGCGGGCGTGCGCGACGTGGCCTATGGCATGTGGTTCGGCGGCATCTACCAGGATCCGAAGAACTTCTTCCCCAACTTCTCGGTGTCACCCAACTACTTCGATGTCTACCGCGAACTGCAGGTCGATCCCGCGCAGCTGGAAGACTGGAAGCAGACCCGCACCGGCGCCATCGTCGGCGAAACCCTGGCCAAGCAGTTCGGCTGGAAGGTCGGCGACACCATCCCGTTGCAGGCCACGATCTTCCCGCGTGGCGGCAGCAACGACTGGCCGCTGGAACTGAAGGGCATCTACCGCTCCAAGGACCGGGCGTTGGCCGCAAACGAAGAACGCCAGTTGATGATGAACTGGAAGTACTTCGATGAATCCAACGACTACATCAAGAACCAGGTGAGCTGGTACACGGTGACGCTGGACAACCCGGACCAGTCCTCGCGGGTGGCGCAGGCGATCGATGCGATTTCGGCCAACTCCGACCACGAGACCAAAACCCAGACCGAGTCGGCGTTCCAGCAGGCCTTCGTCAAGCAGTTCGCGGATATCGGCATGATCGTCACCTCGATCATGGGCGCGGTGTTCTTCACCTTGCTGCTGTTGACCGGCAACACCATGGCGCAGGCGGTGCGCGAGCGCGTGCCGGAGCTGGCCACGCTGAAGACGCTGGGCTTCAAGGACAGCACCGTGCTGACCCTGGTGATGGTGGAGTCGGTGCTGCTGATCGGCCTCGGCGGCCTGATCGGCATGGGCCTGGCCGCGCTGATCCTGCCGGCGATCGGTCCAAAGAGCATGGGCATGCTGCCACCGCACGTACCGACGCCGACCTGGCTGATGGGGCTGGGCCTGATCGTGGTGATCGGCATCATCGTCGGCCTGTTGCCGGCGCTGCGTGCCAAGCGCCTGAAGATCGTCGACGCACTGGCCGGCCGCTGAAGAGGACACCGACATGTTCAAGAGCAAACTCAAGAAGTGGCTGGGCAACGCCTTGACGGTGCTGCTGCTGGTGATCGGCCTGGCGCTGTGGATCAGCCTGCCATGGATCGGCGTGCTGGCGGTGGCCGTGCTGGTGGCACTGTGGCTGCTGCTGACCCGCGGTGGGCGACTGGCACTGGCCGCCACCCGCATCGGCGTGGCCAGCCTGCCGCAGCGCTGGGGCGCGTCCTCGGTGATCGTGGTCGGCATCGCTGGCGTGGTCGGCGTGCTGGTGGCGATGCTGGCGATGGGCGAAGGCTTCCAGGCCACGCTCAACAACACCGGTGATGACACCACCGCCATCGTGCTGCGTGGCGGCTCGCAGGCCGAAACCAACTCGGTCATCACCCGCGAGCAGGTACCCACGCTGTCCACCCTGCCCGGCATCAGCCGCGATGCCGAAGGCCGGCCGCTGCTGTCACCGGAGCTGTCGCAGGTGGTCAACCTGGTGTCGAAGTCCGACGGCACCGACGTCAACGCGCAGTTCCGCGGCGTTGGTCCGCAGGCCTGGGCCGTGCATGACAAGGTCAAGATCATCGAAGGCCGCAAGTTCGCAGCCGGCCTGCGCGAGATCGTGGTCGGCCAGGGTGCCAAGGGCCAGTTCCGCGACATGGACGTGGGCAGGACGCTGACCCTGGGCAACCAGACCTGGACCGTGGTCGGCGTGTTCGCCACCGGCGATGCGCACGATTCGGAGCTGTGGACCGACGCCGATACGCTGGCCACCACCTACCAGCGCAGCGCCTGGCAGTCGATCAGCGTGCGTACCGATGGCAAGGCCGGCTTCGAACAGTTCAAGGCAGCGGTCGCCGCCGACCCGCGCCTGAAACTGGACGTGGAAACCACCCGTGTCTACTACAGCAAGCAGGGCGGCGGGCTGACCAAGCTGATCGACATCCTCGGCAAGGTGATCGGCACGATCATGGCGGTGGGTGCGGTCTTCGGCGCGCTCAACACCATGTATGCCGCTGTTGCCACGCGCGCGCGCGAGATTGCCACCATGCGCGCGATCGGCTTCCGCGGCCTGCCGGTGGTGACCGCTGTGATGCTGGAAACGATGCTGCTGGCGCTGCTCGGCGGCCTGCTCGGCTGTGCGGTCGCGTGGCTGCTGTTCAATGGCTACAGCGTGTCCACCATCGGCAGCAACTTCAGCGCGGTGGTGTTCAAGTTCCATGTGTCGCCGGAACTGCTGTGGACCGGCCTGAAATGGGCGCTGGGCATCGGCCTGGTCGGTGGCCTGTTCCCGGCGCTGCGCGCGGCACGATTGCCGATCACCACGGCGCTGCGCGAAACCTGAGCATCACGCAGCGGCAGACTGCGCATCTTGAAGAGGGACGGAGCGAAGGCTCCGTCCCTTTTTCGTTGGTGGGGTCAGATCCCTTCGCCAAGCGAAAGGATCTGACCCGCTCTGGGTGCAAGATCCACGCGATGCGTGGATGGAGGCGTGCGTACACGCTCCGCTACAGATTGCAGAAGATCCGCCGCTATCGATGCCTCTGCCCATCGCAAACGCAGCGCGCGTGACGCTGCGCACAGCGCATCTGTGGATTGTTGGTTGCGATTCATTTTCGCGCACATCCGTGGCGCAGAGACAAACAGTTACGAATGGAAACATTCTAGAATCGCGCCCCCCACGTTGGTTTGCAGCACCCCACGCGCCCACAGAACGGGCGCATGTTTTTTCTGAAACACGAGATGTCACGGATGTCCCTGAAAACCACTCCGCTGCGCAACGCGATCGTCATCGCGCTGGCCGCCAGCTGCACCACCCCCGCCTTCGCACAGAGCACCGGCGACGCCACCACCACCCTCGACCGCATCGAAATCACCGGCTCGCGCATCCGCCAGGCCAGTGTCGAGACCGCACAGCCGGTGATCGCGCTCAACCGCGCCGAGATCGAGAAGAAAGGCTACGTCAACGTCGCCGACATCCTGCAGGACATTCCCACCGCAGGTTCGCCGAGCATGAGCCGCGCGTCTTCGCTGACCTCCTCGCGCGACTTCGGCGGCATGTACGTCAGCCTGCGCAACCTCGGCCCGGAACGCAGCCTGGTGCTGATCGACGGCCGCCGCATGGGCGTCAGCGCCGGCGGCTACTCCGACCTGGCCTCGATTCCGTCGGCCATCGTCGAGCGCGTGGAAGTGCTGACCGATGGCGCGTCCGCGCTGTACGGCTCGGACGCCATCGCCGGCGTGGTCAACATCATCACCCGCAAGAACTTCGACGGTGGCGAAGCCAGCGTCTATGTCGGCCAGTACGGCCAGGGTGACGGCCAGAAGCGCGCATACAGCGCAACCTTCGGCAAGACCTTCGACCGCGGCTGGTTCACCGTGGGTGCCGAACGCACCAAGGAAGACGAGGTGCTGGGCAAGGATCGCGAGTTCAGCCGCTATCCGAATGGCCCGCGCCACCCGACCGACAACCTGAATGGCAACACCCCGTGGGGCTACGTCACCGTCGGTGGCAAGAACCTGACGGTGGGCCCGGGCGGTGATCCGAGCCAGAAGGGCAACTTCCATGCGCCGGATCCGGCCGATGGTGCCAACAGCAAGAGCAACATGAGCCTGCTGACCGGCCTGGAGCGCACCTCGGTGTTCGCCAACGGTGGCTTCTCGATCACCGACAACCTGCGCATCGTCGCCGACGCGCTGTACAGCAAGCGCGAATCGACCAAGCACCTGGCCGGTTACCCGTACTCGGTCAGTGCCGCGCAGGCACGCAACGGTAGCCGTGCTGCGCTGTCCAAGGACAGCACGTTCAACCTGTGGGGCCAGGACGTGCTGTTCGCACACCGCTCCGAAGAGCTGCCGCGCGGCACCGAGAACAATCTGGAAACCAAGCGTGCCAGCATCGGCCTGGAAGGCAGCTTCGAAACCGGTTCGCGGTACTGGGACTGGAACGTCAGCTACATGTACAACCGCAATGAAGGCGAGCGCATTGGTACCGGCAGCATGTACCAGCCGCACGTCAACCAGGCCGTCGGCCCGTCCTTCATGGATGGCAGCGTGGCCCGCTGCGGTTCACCGGGTGCGGTGATCGCCGGCTGCGTGCCGTGGAACCCGGCTGCACCGATGGGTTACACCGGCCCGGGCTCGCTGAGCAACCAGGACGTGCAGGACTACCTGTTCGCCCGCTTCGTCGACAAGATGAAGAGCACCACCAAGGTCGCCAGCGCCAACATCTCCGGTTCGCTGTTCACCCTGCCGGCCGGCGACATCATGGGTGCGATGGGCTTCGAGCATCGCAGCGAAGAAGCCAGCTACACCCCGGACATGCGGGTGCAGAAGGGCGAGATCGCCGGCACCACCGGCCAGCCGACCCGTGGCGACTACTCGCTGAACGAAGTCTACCTGGAGCTGCAGGTGCCGCTGCTGGCCGACCTGCCGTTCGCCCGCGAACTGTCGCTGGACGTGGCCGGCCGCTACTCGGACTACAACAACTTCGGTTCGACCACCAACAGCAAGTTCGGCCTGAAGTGGAAGCCGATCGACAGCCTGCTGGTCCGCGCAACCTATGGCACCGGCTTCCGTGCGCCGACCGTGGATGACCTGTACGGCGGTACCGTCAGCACCCGCGATTCGTTCGCCGATCCGTGCGATACCTCGTTCGGTACTGCGGCCACCAGCCCGACCGTTGCTGCCCGTTGCCAGGCGCTGAAGGTGCCGGCCAACTTCCGCCAGCTCAACAGCGATGGCACCGTTGCCACCAAGCCGGGCCAGCAGTCGACCGTCGACTTCAACTCGGGTTCCAACGCAGCGCTGAAGCCGGAAACCGCCAAGACCTGGACCGTGGGCCTGGTGTACAGCCCGGACTTCGTGGCCGGCCTGGATGTCAGCCTCGACTGGTGGAAGATCCGCATCAACAACGCCATCGTCTCCGAGACCGCCAACAGCATTCTCGAGCAGTGCTATGTGCAGGGTTCGGACGCCGCCTGTGGCCGCTTCACCCGTGGCAGCAATGGCCAGGTCAACAGCCTGGACCGTTCGCTGGTCAATGCCGGTTTCCGCGAGACCGCCGGCTATGACATCAACGTGCGTTACCGCCTGCCGGAAACCACGTTCGGCCAGTTCGCCGTCAACTGGAACACCACCTACACCGACTACCTGAAGCAGCGCAACGACAACGCTGCGACCACGCCGGTGGAGCAGCGCACCAGCTGGGGCGGTGACTTCCGCGTCCGCTCGACCTTCAACCTGGATTGGCAGTACGGCGACCTCGGCATCGGCTGGACCGCGCGCTACTACTCCAGCATGAAGGAGAAGTGCTCGTACCTGGACGAGTGCAACCTGCCGGGCTTCAGCTCGTCGTACACCAGTGCGTCGCCGACCAACAAGGTGGGCTCCAACACCTTCCACGACCTGCAGGTGCGTTACAACCTGCCGTGGGATGGCACCGTGTCGCTGGGCGTGAACAACGTGTTCAACCACCAGGGTCCGATCATGTACAGCCAGCCGAACAGCAGCTTCACCTACTACGGTGGCTTCGACATCGGTCGTTTCATGTACATGAAGTACCAGCAGCGCTTCTAAGCCTGCAACCGCGTTCCCGCCACAGCCATCTCTCTCTCCTGGCTGTGGATGGAAGCAGAGCGGCGCCCCTCGGGGCGCCGCTCTTTTTTTTTGGAAGGCGGGGTCGGAGCCCCGCCGGGGCTACCGCTTGGCCCGCATCGTGCGGATGTTGTCGCCGACGAACAGCACCAGGCCGGCCCAGATCGCGGCAAAGCCGATCGCCTTGGCGGTGTCGAACGCTTCATGGAAGAAGAACACGCCCAGCAGCAACTGCAGGCTCGGCGCGATGTACTGCAGGATGCCGACCAGCGACAGCGGAATGCGCTTCACGCCGTAGGCGAAGCCGATCAGCGGTACTGCGGTGACGGCGCCGCCGAAGATCAGCAGCAGGTCGTTGCGCCAGCCCCAACCGTGGAAGAACGCGCCGCCGTGGCCGTTCTCGGCCCAGATCGCAAACGCCAGCGCCGGCAGGAACAGGTACATGCTCTCCACGCCCAGGCCGGCCACCGGATCGACCGAGACCAGCTTGCGCAGCAGGCCATACAGGCCGAACGAACAGGCCAGGCCCAGCGCGATCCACGGTGGCGTCCCCGCGTCGATGGTCAGCCAGGCCACGCCCACCGCTGCCATCGCCACCGCCACCCATTGCAGGCGGCGCAGGCGCTCCTTCAGCACCAGCACGCCCAGCAGCACGTTCACCAGCGGGTTGATGAAGTAGCCCAGGCTTGTCTCGATCACATGGCCGGCGTTGACCGCCCAGATGTACAGGCCCCAGTTGAACGCGATGGTCAGGCTCGACACCAGCAGGATCGGCAGCGCGCGCGGCTGTGCGGCGATCTTCCGCCACCAGCCCAGGCGCGCGCTGATCAACAGCCAGCCCAGCACCAGCACGGTGCTCCAGATGATGCGGTGGGCGATGATCTGGAACGAGGGTACCTCGTTGAGCAGGTGCCAATAGACCGGCACCAGGCCCCAGATCACGAAGGTGGAGGCGGTGACCAGCAGGCCCCGGCGTTGTTCTTTCTCGTCCATGCTCATTTCTTTCTCGTCCTTGCCATTGTCAGCACCACCACACCCAGAAGAATCACCACCATCGCCAGCAGGTCGCGCCAGCCGAACCGTTCACCGTTGAGCAGTGCGCCCAGCAGCACCGCGATCACCGGATTGACGTAGGCATAGCTGCCGGCCAGCGCCGGGCGCACGTTCTGCAGCAGCCACACGTAGGCGGTGAACGCGACGATGGAGCCGAACACGCACAGGTAGGCCATCGCCAGCAGGCCACCGGTGTCGGGCAGCGTGGTCGGGCGCTCGCCGACCACCAGGCCGATCAGCACCAGCAGCACGCCACCGCAGACCATCTGCCCGGCCGCGGTCATGAACGGGCCTGGCAGGTCCAGGCCGCGTGCCCACACCGAGCCGAACGCCCAGCCAACCGGTGCGATCAACAGCAGCACCAGCCCGGTCGGCGAGGCGGTCAGGCTGCTGCCGGCATTGAGCCAGACCACGCCCAGGAAGCCGATGGCGATGCCCAGCCACTCACCACGGCTGGCATGTTGCCCGCGCAGCGCCGAGAACAGCGCCATCCACAGCGGCACCGAGGCCACCGCAGTGGCGGCCAGGCCCGAGGACACCTCACGCTCGGCCAGCACCACCATGCCGTTGCCCAGCACCAGCATGGTCACGCCCATCACCGCCAGGTTGCGCCACTGCCGCAGCGTCGGGTTTGGCAGCTTCCAGAACAGGCGCAGCGCGAGGAACATCAGGCCGCCGGCAATGATGAACCGGCTGCCGGAGACCATCGTCAGCGGCAGTGCGCCACCGTGCAGGGCCTTGGCGATGCCCAGGTAGGTCGAGCCCCAGACCACGTAGACCAGTAGCAATGCCAGCGCGACAAGGCCACCCCGGGGGGCAGCCGCAGACGAAGGGGGGGGAGCCGACATGACACACCAGGGAGCCGGGGGAAGGCGGATTCTAGGACGTTTTGAGTATGGTCCGGCACCCCAGACGGTGGCACGCTGTCATCCATCCATGCACCCTGCTCTGGTCTGCTACCCCGTATTGACGGCCGATGCAGTACCAAGAGGGCTGCCCGGCCGCGCCGCCCCAAGGCCGGGCGCCGTTTTCCCTGCGCACGGACGCGCCGCATCGAGGATTCCCACCCAGATGAGCACCACGTCCCAACCCGCCGTACCCGCGAACGACCGCGCCGCCCTGCGGCGGTCGATCTCCAACACCCTCAAAGGCTCCGCCGGCAACCTGGTGGAGTGGTATGACGTCTACGTGTACTCGGTGTTCGCCGTGTACTTCGAATCGCAGTTCTTCTCACCGGACGACAAGAACTCCACGATGTACGTGTGGGCGATCTTCGCCGCGACCTTCCTGATGCGCCCGATCGGTGCCTGGTTCTTCGGCCGCTTCGCCGACCGCCACGGCCGTCGGTTGGCGCTGACCGTCTCGGTCACGCTGATGGCGCTGTGCTCGTTCCTGATCGCCATCACCCCCACCGCCGCCAGCATCGGCATCTGGGCCGCAGTCATCCTGCTGTTCGCACGCCTGCTGCAGGGCTTCGCCACCGGCGGCGAGTACGGCGCCAGCGCCACCTACATGTCCGAGGCCGCGATTCCCGGCCGCCGCGGCTTCCTGTCCTCGTTCCACTACGTCACCCTGGTCGGTGGCCATGTGCTGGCCCAGCTGACCCTGCTGCTGATGCTGACCTTCTGGGGCAAGCCGGAAATCTCCGAGTGGGGCTGGCGCATCGCCTTCGGCATCGGCGGCATCGCCGCGGTGGTGGTGTTCTGGCTGCGCCGGGGCATGGACGAGTCGCTGTCGGAGTCGTCGATCGAGGCCGCGCGCGAAGGCAAGGCACAGAAGTCCGGCTCGATGTACGAGTTGTTCGTGCACCAGTGGCGGCCGCTGCTGCTGTGCTTCCTGATCACCGCCGGTGGCACCGTGGCCTTCTACACGTATTCGGTGAACGGCCCGAAGATGATCCAGAGCGCCTTCGCCGGCAACGACCCGATGACCGGCACCCTGATCAACCTGGGCGTGCTGGCGTTCCTGATGGTGCTGCAGCCGGTCGGTGGCTGGCTGTCGGACATCATCGGCCGCAAGACCCTGCTGGTGTTCTTCGGCGTCGGCGGCGTGGTGTACAGCTGGTACCTGATCACCCAGCTGCCGCACCAGCATGATGCCACCCTGGCGTTCCTGACCCTGGCGCTGGCCTTCGTCATCCTCACCGGCTACACCTCCATCAACGCGGTGGTGAAGGCCGAACTGTTCCCCACCCACGTACGCGCACTGGGCGTGGGCCTGGGCTATGCACTGGCCAACTCGCTGTTCGGTGGCACCGCCCCGCTGCTGTACCAGGGCGCGCTGAAGACCGGCCATGTCGACTGGTTCGCCATCTACGTCACCGCGACGATCGCGGTATCGTTGGTGGTCTATGTGTTCTTCCTCACCAACAAGGGCCCGAACTGGCTCGACGGCACCCGCAGGTAAGCGCGTTGCCATGATCGCGGCCACCGGTGCACTGCCGGTGGCCGCTGCGTCTCCCGCCTCGCCGCTGATGTGGATCGCGGCGGTGCTGGCAGCAGCCACCACACTGGCCTGGCTGCTGCGCCGCCCCAACGCGCAGGCCACGTGGCCGCGCATCGGTTTCGGAATCGCCTTGCTGGTGTTCTGCGCCGCGCTCACGCTGCAGCTGGCGGTGGACCTGGGCAGCGGCCACAGCTCGCTGCACCTGCGCCTGCATCGCGGCGTCAGTCCGGCGCCCCTGGTTGGCCTGCGCACGATGGTGGCGTGCTATCTGGCAGCGCTCGCTGCCGGCGGCTGGGGCGCATGGAAGCTGCTGCGCCGGCGACGGTAGTGCCGGCCGCTGGCCGGCAACCTCATGAACCTCCGGAAAGAGCAGGAAGTTGCCGGCCAGTGGCCGGCACTACCTCAGCGGCGGGCCGCTTCGCTCTTGTCACGCGCACTGCGGAACTCCGATTCCTTTTCCCACGTCGGCCAGCGGCGGCTGTTGGCCAGCTCGGCGCCCAGGTCGTAGACCAGCAGGGTGTCGGCGGCATGGCCGCTCGGGTCCCAGCTCGGGGTCCAGGCATCGCACGCCTGGTGATAGCAGTCGGCGAAGTACTTTTCGCGCAGCGCGCGGCCGGCTTCAACGCCACCTTCCAGCTTGTCCAGCCCCGGGCCGATGGTGATCGCCGGCACGCCCAGGCGGGCGAAGGCGAAGTGATCGGCACGGTAGAAGAAGCCGGCCTCCAGGTTCGGATCCGGGCTGTAGCTGCGGCCGCGGGCCTTGGCCACGCGCTCCAGATCGCCTTCCAGCGATACGCGGCCCTTGCCCCACGACGCAATGTCGCGGGTCGGGCCATCCGGGCTGAACATTTCGATGTTCAACACGGCAGCGGTCTTGTCCAGCGGCGCCAGCGGGTGTGCAGCGTAATAGCTGGCGCCCAGCAGGCCCTTCTCTTCAGCGGTCAGGGCCACGAAGTACAGCGTGCGCTGCGGCTGCGGGCCGGCGGCGAACACCCGGCCCAGCTCCAGCACCGTGGCCACGCCGGTGGCGTTGTCGATCGCACCGCGGCGGATGCGGTCCCCCTTGGCGTCGGGCTGGCCGATGCCGAAGGCATCCCAGTGCGCGGAGAAAATCACCGCCTCGTCGCCATGCTCGCCACCGGGCAGCTTGGCCACCACGTTGCGGGTCACCACCTGCTCGCGCTTGAGCGCGAAATCCACGCTCAGCTTCGCGTTGTCCAGTGCCACCGGGTGGAAGTCGGCGCGCATCGCCTTGCGCTTCTCGGCATCGAAGTCGAGGCCAGCGTCGGCAAAGATCGCCTCGGCCAGCTCGCGCTGCATCCAGCCACGCAGCGGCGTGTGCTGTGCCATCGCTTCGGCCTGGCTGCGCTCGATGTCGAACAGCGGCGAAGTGCCCGAGCTCTTCACCGTGGCCCAGCCGTAGGCGGCCGGTGCGGTTTCGTGCACGATCAGCACGCCTTCGGCACCGCGGCGTGCAGCCTCCTCGAACTTGTAGGTCCAGCGGCCGTAATAGGTCACCGCCTTGCCGTCGAACGCACCCGGCGCATCGGCTTCGAAATCGGCGTCGTTGATCAGCACCACGGCGATCTTGCCGTGCAGGTCCACGTCCTTGTAGTCGTTCCAGTGGCGCTCCGGCGCGTCGATGCCGTAGCCGACGAACACCAGCGGCGCGTCCTTGATCTGCACGCGCTTGCGCGGCTGCAGGCTCTGCAGGGTCACGTCCACGCCGTTGGCCAGCGCGCGCTTGCCCTGCTTCAACGACAGGCTGGCCGCTGGTGCGCCCTCCAGCTGCGCGCGCACCAGCGGCACCGGCTGCACCCAGCTGCCGTCCACGCCACCCGGCTGCAGGCCGTAGCTGCGGAACTGCTCGATCAGGTACTGCACCGTGCGCTCTTCGCCCTCGGTGGCCGGCGCGCGGCCCTCGAATTCGTCCGACGCCAGTACACGCACGTGGCGCGACAGTGCCTGCGGATCGATGCCGCCACCCGGCAGGTCATTGGCCGCATGGGCCAGGCCACCGACAAACAGGCAGGACGACAGCAGCAACACGCGCATCGGATTCACGGCAGTACCACGGCTAGCTTGGAAGTCACCAGAGTGTAACGTGGTCGTGACATCGCGGTGCAGCGTTGGGTCGGGTCATCGGCGCATGGCGTGGGTCTACCGACGGATGCGGTCCAGCCAGCACGCCAGGCCCTGCGCGTTGAGTTCGATGTCCATCGCCAGCACGTCGGCCACCGCCGCCTGGTCCAGCGCACAGCCGTGCTGCTGCGCGCGCTCCAGGTACAGCGCCTGCAATGCGGCCAGCAGGCAACGGTGGCGGTCCGGTCGGCCATCGCACTGGCGGCCGATGGTGGCCATCGCATCAATCTGCTCGAACAGATCCCCTGCCAGTTTTTCCACCTGCTCCACGCGCCCATAGTGGGTCAGGTACATCGCCTGCGGCGCGTAACCCAGCATCCGCCGGATCGAGGCCTTCATCGCCTCCGGGTCGAACTGCACCGGCGACGAGGTGGGGAAGATGAAAGCGCCCTGCGCGCTGTCCAGTTCGCGGTAGGAAATGCCGAAGGTATCGCCGGTGAACCAGCTGTGGCTGCGCGCATCCCACACGCAGTAGTGGTGCAGCGCGTGGCCGGGCGTATGCAGCAGCACCAGCTCGCGGCCGGCCAGGTCGATGCGGTGGCCGTCTTCGGCCACCACGACACGCTGTTCCGGAATCGCCTCGATGCGGCCATAGCTACGTGCGATCTCTTCGGCGCCATAGACCGCCGTCGCGCCAGCAATCAGCCGGGTCGGGTCGATCATGTGCGGTGCACCACGCGGGTGCAGCACGGCCCTTGCGTTGGGCAGCTGCTGCATCAGCAGGCCCGCACCACCGGCATGGTCCAGGTGCACGTGCGTGAGCAGCAACCAGTCCACCGCGTCCACGCCCAGGCCGGCGTCGGCCAGCGCCCGCAGCATGGCCGGCACCGACAGGCCGGTGCCGCAGTCGACGAACGCGGCGCGGCCGTTTTCAACGATCAGGTAAGCCGCATCGAAGTCTGGGCGTTGGAAGCCGGTATCGATGGTGTGGATGCTGGGGTCGGCGGTCATCGGCACGTACCTGGCAGAATCGGGAACAGACGCCCATGGTAGGCGCGCGGGCGGTTCTGGTTCGATGCGGCTTTGGTCGGAGGGGGCAATTCTGTAGAGCCGAGCCCACGCTCGGCTGCCTTTCTGCCAGACATCAGCCGAGCATGGGCTCGGCTCTACAGAGGGCGCGTGCAGTCGAGCATGGTTACCGGGCCAGGTACCTCGGCCGCAGCAGCAACGCCAGCACCAGCACGGCCAGGAACGCGCCGTAGGCATACAGCACCGCCAGTACCTGCGGCCAGATCGGGCCGGCGCCGGGCTGCACCACGCCGATGTGGTGCCCCCACAGCATCGACACGATGCTCAGGGCGAACGCCAATACCAAGGTGGTGCCATCGAACAGGCGCCGCCGCGCGGTGCGCGGCTGGCGCGGGAACAACCAGTACAGGCTGCCCAGCAGCAGGAACCAGGGCAGGAACAGCAGCAGCGACAACCAGGCCATCGCAGACTCCATGTCATCGCGCCGGAGGCGCGCGGACATCATGCCATGGGTGGCGGGCTGCCCTGTAGAGCCGAGCCCATGCTCGGCTCGACTCTACAAAAGCAAAGCCGAGCGTCGGCTCGGCTCTACATCCATCACTCCTCGCGCAGCACGGCCAGGGCAGCCAGCACCGCGTCCACCTCGGCTTCCAGCTTGAACAGTTCGCTCTGCAGCTGGTCGCCCTGCTCGGCCTGCTTGATCACGGCGATCAGCTGGCCGGCGTCACGCGGCGAATCGAAGCCATTGCTCTGGATCAGCAGCGTGCCGTCACCGGCGGTCAGCTTGAAGTAGAAACGGCCGTCCTTTTCGCGGTACTGCTTGAACAGCGGCGGTGCCACGCGGGCCACGCCGGCATCCTCGCTGGCGATGTCGCCGGCGCTGGACAGGTCGCGCAGGCCCACCGCATGGCGCAGCTCGTCCAGCAGCGGTGCCGCCAGCTGTTCGCGCAGCTGCTGGCCACGGCGCTTGAGCAGCGCTTCGATCTTCTCCGGCTCGGCCATCAGCGCGTTGTAGCGCTCGCGCAGCGGCGACAGCTCGCTGTCGATGCGTTCGAACAGCTGCTGCTTGGCATCGCCCCAGCTGATGCCAGCGGCGAACGCCTTGGCGAATTCAGCGGTCTGTTCCGGGGTGGCGAACGCCTGGTACATCTGGAACAGCGCCGAGCCTTCGGTATCCTTCGGTTCGCCCGGTGCGCGCGAATCGGTCAGGATCGAGAACACCAGCTTCTTCAGCTCCTCGCGCGGCACGAACAGCGGAATGGTGTTGTGGTAGCTCTTGCTCATCTTGCGGCCATCCAGGCCCGCCAGCGTCGCCACCTGCTCGTCGATCACCACGTCCGGCAGCGGGAAGTACTCCTTGCCGTACACGTGGTTGAAGCGCTGGGCGAAATCGCGCGCCATCTCGATGTGCTGGATCTGGTCACGGCCCACCGGTACCTGGTTGGCCTTGAAGATCAGGATGTCGGCGGCCATCAGCACCGGGTACATGAACAGGCCGGCGCTGACGCCTGCGTCCTCGTCCACGCCTTCCTCGCGGTTCTTGTCCACTGCCGCCTTGTAGGCGTGCGCACGGTTGAGGATGCCCTTGCTGGCGATGGCGGTCAGGAACCACATCAGCTCCGTCGTCTCGCGGATGTCGCTCTGGCGGTAGAACCACACGTGTTCCGGGTCCAGGCCGCAGGCCAGCCAGCTGGCCGCGATCTCCAGGGTCGCGCGCTGGGTGCGCTGCGGGTCCTGCGACTTGATCAGGCTGTGCAGGTCGGCCAGGAAGAAGAAGCTCTCGATCCCCGGCGCGCGGCTGGCCGCGATGGCCGGACGGATGGCGCCAACGTAGTTGCCCAGGTGGGGCGTGCCGGAGGGGGTGATGCCGGTAAGGACTCGGGTCGTCATGACTGCGTGGGGGAAACCTTCGATGAACGGGGCCAGTTTACCGTGCCAACGGTCAACCCCGTCAGGGCCTGCGGCGCGTTCGTTCACCCAACCCCGCTGGAGACGCCCGATGAAACGCCTGCTGCCCCTGCTGCTGATCCTGCCCCTGGCCGGCTTCCGCCCGGCTCCCCTGCCGCCGCCGGTGTACGAGGGCGGCCCCGTGCGCATGGCCCTGGTCGACCGCGACCGTGGCACCGAACTGCGCAGTTACCCGGCCGAGGGCCAGCGCTGGGTGGCCGGCGAGCGCGGCCACCGCTATGCCGTGCGCCTGTACAACGACAGCCCGCGCCGGGTACTGGTGGTGCTGTCGGTGGACGGCGTCAACGCCATCTCCGGCGAGGATGCCGATCCCTCGCAGACCGGCTACGTGCTCAATCCCGGCCAGCGCGCCGACATCACCGGCTGGCGCAAGAGCCAGGACGAAGTGGCGCAGTTCGTGTTCAGCAGCCCCAGCGGCAGCTATGCCAGCCGCACCGGCCGCCCGGACAACATCGGCGTGGTCGGCGTCGCGGTGTTCGAGGAAGCCCGCCGCTGGCGCCCGGAGCCGATCCTGCGCCGCGCCCAACCGCTGCCGGCACCGGCCGCGCAGGCCGAAGCCGCCGCCGATGCAAGCGCCAGTACCAGCCGCATCGAAGGCTACGCCGGCAAGTCGCAGGCCCCGGCACTGGGCACCGGCCACGGCGCACGCGAACAGTCCTCCGTCCGCGACACCGACTTCGAGCGCGCCAGCCGCAGCCCGGCCCAGGTGCTGCAGCTGCGCTACGACAGCGCGCGCAACCTGCGCGCACGCGGCATCCTGCTGGATTCACCGTCGCGCCTGCCGCGCGAACCGCAGGCCTTCCCCAACCGCTACGTGCCGGACCCGCCCGCACGCTGATCGTCCCGCCCAGACAGCACGACGCCCGCAACCTCACGGTGCGGGCGTCGTGTTGTGGGGGAAACCGAAGCGCTTACTTGTAGTCCGGGTAGTCCTTGCTCACCGCGTCCTGGAACTCACGCACTTCCTTCTCCGCGCGGTCCTTGGCCCAGCCATAACGTTCCTGCAGGCGGCCGGCCAGATACTCGGCATTGCCTTCGGCCACATCGAAGTCGTCATTGGTCAGATCGCCCCACTTGGCCTGGGCCTTGCCCTTCAGCTGCGACCACTTGCCGGAAATGATGTCTTTGTTCATTGCTGGGAGTCCTTGGTTGCAACGGCGTTCTTACCGTGGCTCCAGCTTGGCGTGGCATCCGTTGAATACCGGTCAACCGGCAATGAAATACATGCTCACCTGCTTGAATGGTTCACTCCACTTCGACAGCCATGCGGCGAACGGCGCACACAAAAAAGGCCGGGAAGATTCCCGGCCTTTTCGCTTTCCAATCCGCGCCGGGCTCACTTGCCCTTGGCGGCGTCCTCAACCTTCTCACCGGCCTTCTGCACGTCCTTGCCGGCACCGGCCACGGTGTTGCAACCGGCCAGCAGGGCCACCGAGAACATCGACAACAGCATCAGGGCAACTACGCGCTTCATGGGCTTCTCCTTGGGTTCGCCGCTACACCGCTTCATTCGCGGATGGGGTTCTGTCGCTCGGCGGGAGGGCACCAATGCCCACTGCCGCCGCGTGAAGTGCAATCTGGCGGCAGTGGCGTGGAGCGGGTGTGAACGGATCGACGATCCGTTCAGGCGAAGACGTCAATCACGCATCAGGGTGGACTTGCCGAACAGGCTTTCGACCAGGTCCACGGCCAGTTCGGCGGTGGCATTCTGCTTGTCCAGCAAGGGGTTGAGCTCGACGATGTCCAGCGAACCCATGCGCCCGGTGTCGGCAATCATTTCCATCACCAGCTGCGCCTCGCGGTAGTTCACCCCGCCCGGCACCGTGGTGCCCACGCCCGGCGCGATGCTCGGGTCGAGGAAGTCGACATCGAAGCTGACATGCAGGTGGGTGTTCTCGTCGATGCCGGCCAGCGCCGCTTCCACGGCACGCTTCATGCCGTTCTCGTCGATGTAGCGCATGTCATAGACATCCACCTTGTGGGTCTTGATCAGGCGCTTCTCTTCCGGGTCCACCGAGCGGATGCCGATCTGGTGCATCTGCGCCGGGGTGATCGCCGGTGCGCTGCCGCCCAGGCGGGTCAGCGCATCCGGGCCGAGCCCGCACAGGCAGGCCACCGGCATGCCGTGGATGTTGCCCGACGGGGTCACATCGCTGGTGTTGAAGTCCGAATGCGCGTCCAGCCACAGCACCCGCAGGGTCTTGCCCTGTTCGCGGCACCAGCGCGCCACGGCAGTGATCGAGCCGATGCCCAGGCAGTGGTCGCCGCCGAGCATGATCGGCATGCGCCCGGCCTGCAGCTCGGCGTAGCTGGCTTCCATCAGCGCGTGGTTCCACGCGACCACCTCATCCAGATGGCGATAGCCTTCCACCGGCGCGGTCCACGGGTTGCGCGGGCCATCCAGGTTGCCCAGGTCACGCACGTCCACGCCGCGCGCTTCCAGCGCCTCTGGCAGGCCGGCCACGCGCAGCGCTTCCGGTCCCAGCCGGGCACCACGATGGCCCGCACCCACGTCGGTGGGAACGCCGATCAGGGAAACGGAAATGGGATGGGCCATGGATGCCTCCTGCGGGGGAAAAAGAAGCACAGTCTAGCCAGAGCTGTGTGACACCACTCGCGGCGGTGCAGCAGTGCATTGGCATGGCATGATGCCGCGCGGACCCGACCGTCCCTGATGGAAGATTGCGATGTCGCCCTTCATCAACACCGCCTGGCCACGCTTTTTCATGGTGGTGTTGCCCATCGCCGTTCTTGCACTTCTGTTGAGCAGCTCGATCGATGCGTCGCCGAACGGCTGGCTGATGCAGGCGACGCTGCTGCTGACGCCCTTCTCGTTTCTGCTGTTCCTCGGGCTGGGCTGGCAGCGCCTGCGCAAGGCGCACGCGGAATACCCGATTCTGAAAAGCGAACTGCACCGTATGCTGGCGGCGTTGATCGGCAACGTGAAGGTGGCCGCGCTGTGGTTCGGCCTGACCGTCATCGGCGTGTTCGCTCTGATGCTGGCGTGGGTGCTGCTGTACAGGTCCAGCGGCTGACGCCGGATCTACACCCACGCGCTCAGTTTCCGCGGCGGCGAACCGGCGTCAGGCTCTGCACCTGGCCGTTGTTGCGCATCATGCACAGGAAGCGGCCATCGGGGTAGTCGACGATCAGTTCCTGATACTCGTTGCCCACCGGCATCTGGGTGACCAATGCGCCCTGCGCCCCCTTGCGCATATTGCAGGCGCCCAGCGCGGTATCGCCTGCCGGCGCGGGGCTGGCCACCGAAGACACATTGCGGAACACCGCGCGGCAGCCGCCATTGACCCACACCGAGTGCCGCGACAGGCCCCAGTTCTTTCCCTGCTCGCAGCGGGTGTGGCTGAGCTGGCGCACGATTTCCACATTGCCTCGGGTATTCAGATCGCACGCCACCTGCTGCTGGCCGGTGGATTCGCAGGTGGCTTCGCGCGGCAGCGCCGCGTCAATGTCGTCATCGTGGCGACGGTGGTCGCGATGTTCAGACGGTGCGGGCGTTCCGCTGGCACTGACCTGGCAGATGCCGTTGGCACCGCCACGACCGGTGTAGCTGACCTGCGGCGTACCGTCATCATTGCCGCTGATCGACAGGGTGATGCCGCTGCTGGCATCGCGTGCTTCGAAATAGCGGTCGTTGAAGCGCTTCAGCGCCGCCTCGCGGCCCTGCACGTAGACCGGGCCGCCTTCGTCGGCGTGCACGTCGATGCCGCCCGGGCAACTGGCGTTGAAGAACGGTACCGCGGCCAGGGCCGGGGCTGCGAAGGCGGTGGACAACAGTGCGACGGTGAGCGGCAGGGCATGGCGACGCATGGGCGGGTCCCGAAGGGTGTGTGCCCGCAGTATGCAGTGGGATGCCCGGAGCTGTGTGTGAGGAGAATCAATATCCAGGCGCGCGTTTTGTGGGGTGTGTTTGCTATGGTGGCCGTGGCGCTCTACCCGGGCTGTTAAGCCAGCTTTACTTGGCAGGCGGTTCCACGCCTTGCAACAGCGCCGACGCCTACCGATTTCCAGCGGATGATTGCATTGCGCGATATGTCGCTTTCGGCATCGCAGTGGCGGGAACAGGCCAATCGCGATAATTCATTTTTCCTTTCAGATCACCCGATGCCATCGAAACAATCGACTGGTAGGCGGTGAGTTTGCACACGCATGATGAATCGCCACCTGCAGCGGGTGGCCGGGATTTCCAACCCGAAGACTGAAAGCTGTATACGCTTGCCAGCCGGCGTCGCCTTCCCGAAAGCGGCGCCGGCTGGCAATCCGTTCGCCGATCGACGGCGGGCGGTGCGTGGGGGCCTTGTGCCCACCGGCTCATTCAGTCCCGGGATTGGAAACCACGCATCGCCCGCCACCCTCTCGTGGCGGCGCCTCTGTGCCTGACGAGGATGCCCGCATGTCCAAGACGCTCTACCCGTATCTGACCGCCACGCTGGGCGACGCCGCCCTGCATCTGCCGCTCGAACTGGCGCAGCCGCTGGAAGCCGCCTTTGCCGCCGCCAACGATGCGCCCGCGCCCATCAACCTGCCCGTCTGCCTGCGCCGCATCCAGGCCGGAGATGCCGCCGATGGACAGCCGTGGCAGGGGCCTTCCAACACGCCCGGCCACGCCGTGGCCGCCGCACGCAGGGACCGCGCCGCCGTGGGTCTGGTGTCGCTGCTGGAGCTGTATCACGCTACCGAGCGCGTTCGCGTGGATGGGGAAGAGAAAGACGATATCGGCGACGGTGCGCGCGAGGGGCTGATGCTGGCCTGCCGGGGGCTGGCGGAGTATGTGGCGTTGCAGGAGCGAGGGGCTCCGTAAAGCGGAATACCGGGGCCCCGGCGCGCAGGTACCCAACGTCCCTTCCCCGGCCGTCAAATCAAACAGGCCGCTGCTGGGATGAGCACAGCCATTCCAAACCTCATATCTGTTCTGTTTGGGCTGCAGCCGCACGAGACTGATTCGCGCGATGGTGGTGTTTACGGGATGATTGCGTCCACCGCGTGCGTCCTACGGTGCGCGCGTCGAAGTACGTTTGGTTCAATACTCCCACCGCAGCCCATCAATCGCCCCCAGGACCAGGAACGATGGAACGCTCTTTGAAGGAACTGCGCAACACATTTGAGAATGCGCTCAAAGCTCATCTGAAAGCCGAGCTGGCAGGCCATCCCGGGCTGGTGGTCAGCAAGAACAAGATCGTAATCAAGCATCGGTCGGGGGCCGTTGCAATCCTGCATTTCGAGTATCTGGCCAACACCAGGAGCTACGAAACCCTCGTCTATGCCGAGCATCCGATCCTGCAGATGGAGCTCGAACGCATCGATCCGCCTTATCCATCCAACCTGGCAAACGCGAAACTGGTGTATTGCATGTCAACCGTCAGCGAGCGCGAGGCCTGTCCCCTACTGCCTGTCACGGAGCAAGGCGTTGAACGTACCTGCCGCAGCCTGCTCCAGAGGCTCCTGGAAACCGACTTGCCGATCATCTCCAACCTCTTCGACCTCAGCCCCAGGCTGGTGAACGATGTGCTTGCCAGGCCCGAGCGCTACTCCTATCCGGTTCCAATCATCCATTCCGCCTTGCACAGCAACGGCATCAGGCCCGATGTCGACACTGTTGCCAGGATCCTGAGCGAGAAGACCCTCGGCTACACCAACCATCGGGAACAGAAGGATTCCTTCAACAGGAAATTGATGGCGGAGCCAGAGTGAAGCGGATTGACCCGGCCCCGTGTGTGGGCAATGCATGGCATTGCCGCAGAAGCAACGATGCCGTTGTCCTGCTAGTACGTTTACCCGAGGGCTATTGCCCGAACGAGCCCCTGTAGGGGGCGGGAACAACAGATGATCCTGAGCTGGAAGACCCCGATCCACTACAACGAGAAGCTGATTGGCGCCTATGACGCCCGCATCGGCTCCTATGAGGCGTCCTGCTCCAACTTCGACTACCTCGCCCTGCTGGAGGGGCAGCCTTATCCGCAAACGATGGACAGGCCACCCGTGTTCTTCCAGTGCAGCGTGCAGAAGCTGCTGCAGCATGACTGCCTGTGGCTGCTGGGCGGCATTCCCTTGGTATCGGAGCGTCTGGCGGACTTTCTGGACGCCCAGGCGCCCACTGACATCGAGCTCATCCAACCCCGGCGCCTGGTGGCCGACCATCAGGATGTCGATCAACGGTTCTATATCGTCAACGCTTCCAGGAGCGTCGAAGCCATCGACCACGCCCGCTCTGAAGCCGAGCGCGACGATGAGGGCAACATCCTCTACTTCAATCAGACCTGGTTTCTCGATGCGCCCCCTGTAATGGGCCGGATCGCCAGGGAGGCACAGTCCGGGGATCTACTGATTTCGGCAGGCCTGGCCGATCTGATGATCGACTCAGGCTACAGAAGCGACAGGGGATTGGGGTTCTATCGCGCCGAACGGCGTTTCATGCCCTACCGTGGCCATGCCTGAATCAGATCCCGTCCCGATGACCGTGTCCCGGCAAGCACATCCGAGGATGGCGCGCTTGTCCGAATCGAACCGATGGCCTGCTGTTTACAGGCACTTGCTCCATCTACCGTGCTGAAGCGGCATGCGAGGTGCGCCAGCGGCCGGGCCCGCGAACCCAGGAGGGAGCGATATACGGACTCGAACGCTTCCGGAAGGCTGTAGTGATCCAAACCCGGGGCAGAACAACGTGCAGCGACGCAGTTGCGCTGCACCTGACACGGCGTCCTACAATCTCAATCTCACTGCATCGGACGCAGTCAATGAAACTCCGCCAGCTTGACCTGAGTGCAACCTGTTTGGCCGTGCAACCGCCCGGCGCGGCGCCCTTCCGGCACACCGCACACCATGTGGCCGAGGTATTCATGGCATTCCTGCCCGACATTGAGTTGAATCGCAGCAGCAAGATAGCGATCGGCTTCGGACCTCGTGGCGAGGATGAGATTTTCGACGGAATGCTGGGCACGACCTCGCGTTACATCGAGGATTTCGACTTCGCACGATTCGAAGCCTTGGACGCACACGGCAAGGACGAGGCGCTGTTGGAAGCACTCACTGACGTACTACTCAGCCTGCCCGGCGCTGATACAGTCAGAGAGCATATTGAAGCGGCGCGCGTGCAGACCCTGGAAAGCGGATTCACCCACCGGGCGCTGGTCAAGAAGCTGAGCCAGCGCTCCACCACGCATGCGGTACGCGTGCATCGCGTGCTGGGCCGTGCATGCGGTGAAACCTGGTACTGCGAGATTATCGACCGCAGCAACGGAAGCCGCGTCGAGGTACCGATGGGCGACACGCCCGGCTATCTGGACCGACGCGAGTTCTTCGCCAGTTCACGACTGGACGATGGGGCATTCACGGTGTTTTCCCGGTTGAAGAGGGAATCGTTCCGGCATCCATTGGGCTAGGCGCCGCCGGCTCAGGTGACGTTCCTGCCGGTCGTGCTGCCCACCTTGCCGGCAGAGTGGTGCCGCTTATCCGAATCGAACGGATGACCTACTGTTTACAAGACAGTTGCTCTACCAACTGAGCTAAAGCGGCATGGGTGGTGCACCAGCGGCAGCGCCGCGGTCCGGGGGATTCTAGCGCAATCGTGCGCATTCCAGCGACCGGCTCTGCGCCGCCCCGCTGCGCTGCTGGGCCTGGGCCGGCTGCGTGCCCACCGACAGCTGCCCTTCCAGCCACCATTGGCCGGCGTCGCCGCTGGCCACCAGGCGCGGTTGGAAGCCGGCGGCCTGCACCGCTGCCATGCGGCGCTCGGCACCTTCGCGGTTGCGGTACTGGCCCAGCGCCACGGCGTTGATGTCCTCGCCCTGGCTGATGATGTAGTAGTCGCTCAGGCCGGCAGCCACGATACGCTTGACCGTGGCCTGCGCCTCGTCGCGATTGGCGGCGGCCGGCAACAGCACGCGGTAGCGGGCTCCGCCGCTGGCAGCAGGCTGTTCGCGCAGCCGTACCTGGCTGAGCACGGTACCGGCCTTGCCCTGTGCACTGGTCGCAGCGGCACGGTCTGCGAACGGGCCCAGCGCGACGCAGCGCGGCGGCTCGGCAGCCGCAGGCGAAGCTGCGGGCTTTTCCGGTGCCGGTACGGGCGCAGGTAGTGTTACCGGCTTGGCAGCGGCGGCAATCGATGCAGCGGCAGGCGCAGCCTCGGCCGTCTGCGGCTTGGCAACGTCCGGCTTGGCCGGCACCGCCGGCGCAGGCGTCGCCGACACGGCCGTTTTCGCCGCCGGTTCGCGCTCCACCAGCGGCGCGGTCGGGGCGGCAGCGGTGGCCTCGGCTGCGGCATTGGCATCCACGCCACCGGGCACCCAGCGCAGCTCGGCCACGCCAGCCGGTTGCGGCGGCGGCGCAGGCGGTTGCGGCGCTTCGCGCAGCAGCCACCAGCAGGCGACGCCAAGATTGAGGATGGCCAGTACGACGATCAGGGCACGGGTCAGCATGCGCGGATACTAGCCTGCGGGCTGGTGCACCGCCCAGCGGGCGAGGCCATCCAGCACCAGCGAAGGGTGGTAGTCGGCGCCAGGCAGCAGCGGCAGCAGCGCTGGTGCGCCACCACCATGCACCAGCAGCGACGGTGCCACGCCCAGCCGCGCTTGTGCCTGCTGCGCGCTGCGTTCGATCAGCGCCACGGCGGCGCCATCGCAGCCGGAGGCCAACGCATCGGCGGTGTCGTTGGCGAATTCACTGTAGTCGCCGCCGGTAGCGGGCAGCTGCACCGCACGCGCGTGCAGCGCTTCGCGCATGGTGGTGGGCGATGCGGAAATGCGGCCACCGTGGTGCTGGCCGTCGGCGTCGAGCAGATCGATCGTCAGTGCGGTGCCCACCCCGACCACCAGCACCGGGCGCTGCGCCTTGGCCGCAGCCAGCAGGGCCAGGAAGCGGTCCACACCGAATTTTTCGGGCTTGGCATAGGCAATGCGCACACCGGCGCATTCGGCGCTGGTACGCACCACGTGCACGTGCTCGAAGCGGCGCTGCAGCTGGTCCAGCATGGCGCTGGTCAGGGACGGCGCGGCCACGCTGGCCACGAACGCGGTGCGGCCGCTGGGCAGGCTGTGCGGCGGCTGCCCGGCCATGCCTTCGGCACCATGCGCCCAGGCCTGCACGTCACCGGCACGTTCACCCTGCAACGGCGCGAACTTGAAGCGCGAGTTGCCCAGGTCGAACAACCAATCGCTCATGCCGCCCTCACGCTGACTTCGCCGGCGTGCAGCAGGCGTTCCTGGCCATCGATGTGCACGCGCAGCGCGCCGTCATCGGCCAGGCCAAGTGCGGTGCCGTGCTGCCACTGTCCCTCCAGTTCCACCCGTACTTCGCGGCCGGCCAGCATGTCGAAGGCGGCGTAGCGCGGCAGGAACGGGGCCAGCCCTTCGCGGTCGAATTCTTCCAGTGCCGGCAGCAGGCGCGCGAGTACCGCGGCGACCACCACGTTGCGGTCCACAGGCTTGCCGGCCAGGGTATCCAGATCCACCCACGGCTGGGTGATCTGCTCAGCGAACGACGGCGGCATGTGGGTGTTGATGCCGATGCCGATCACCGCGCGCGCCGGGCCGGCGTACTCTCCACCGCCCTCGGCCAGCAGGCCGACCAGCTTGCGCTTGCCATCGACGATCAGGTCGTTCGGCCACTTCAGCTGGGCCTGGGTGTAGCCCAGGTCATGCAGCGCCTCGGCCACGGCAATACCGGCCACCAGGCTGAGCCCGGCCAGACGGCCGAGTCCACCGGAGAACAGGCGCAGCACCGAGAGGTAGATATGCGCGGCCAACGGCGAGGCCCAGCTGCGGCCACGACGGCCGCGGCCGCCGGTCTGGCGCTCGGCCAGCAGGACGCTGACCCCGCGCTGGGGCGCGCTGCAACGCAGCAATTCGGCGTTGGTCGAGTCCACCGTCCAGGCCACCTGCAGGTCGTGCAGCAGCGGCAGCACCGCGGCCGGCAGGCCGGCGCGGATCGCGTCCGGGTCCAGCAGGTCGACCGGGCGGGTCAGGCCGTAGCCTTCGCCGGCACGCCCCTCAACGTCTACACCGGCAGCCCTAAGTCCTTGAATCCGCTTCCAAATCGCCGCCCGGGTCTGGCCCAGCTCACGGGCCAGGGCGTCGCCGGACAGGCGACCGGCAGCGAGTTTGGCCAGCAATTGGCGATCGTCCACGGCAGCTTCCACGAAGTCAGGAAGGAATTATGCGGGAAAGCCGCCAGCGACGCCCGCCACGCTGGGTTCCGCAGGGGCTTCCAACGGGGCGCCGGGTTCGGGCTAGAATCGGGAACTCACCTTCCCTTAACGTGGATGTCGTCAATGCGCCGTTATGCCCATTGCCTGATCCTGCTGATGATGCCCTTCGCGGCGTCTGCGACAGCAGCGCTGGACGACAGCCGCGGCGCCTGCGTGTCGTCCAACGGTGACGCCGCCTCGCAGCGCGCGCCGACCGCGACCGCCTCGGCTGCCACCACCAAGCCTGCAGCGGTGCGCCCGGCGACCAACAGTGCCACCAGCACCGGCGGCGGTGGCAGCGACGACGACGTGCTGCAGCGCATCCGCGCACCGAAGTGGCACAGCTACCTGCCGGGAATGTTCCGCTGATCAAGTCGTTGCTGCAGTGGCTGCGGCCTGCGCCGCGGCCGATCGACGATGCACTGTGGGATGAGGCTTGCCGCCGCGCGGTCTGGCTGCACGGCCTGGATGACGAGCGCCGTGCGCAATTGCGCGTACTGGCCACGCGCTTCCTGCACGAGAAGACCATTACTCCGATCGGCGAGCTGCAGTTGCAGGCCGGCGATGGCGTACTGTTGGCCGCGCTGTGCTGCCTGCCGCTGCTGGAGTTCGGCGAAGTGGGCCTGCAAGGCTGGTCGCAGCTGATCGTCTACCCGGATGCGTTCCGCGTGCACCGCAGCCACATGGATGCCGCCGGCGTACTGCACGAATGGGATGACGAGCTGATTGGCGAGTCGTGGGACAGCGGTCCGTTGATCCTGTCCTGGGCCGATGTGCAGGCCGACCTGGCTGCGCCGCACGAGGGCTACTGCGTGGCCGTGCATGAGATGGTGCACAAGCTGGACGCGCTGGATGGCGCAATGGACGGCACGCCGCCGCTGCCGCGCGCATGGCAGCGCGAATGGGCCGGCACCTTCCAGCGCGCGTACGATGCGTTCTGCGCGCAGGTGGATGCGGGCAAAGAGACGCTGATCGATCCGTATGCGGCCGAGGCACCGGAGGAATTCTTCGCGGTAGCCAGCGAGTACCACTTCTCCGCGCCGGACCTGCTGCAGCAGGCGCTGCCGGAAGTGGCCGCACAGCTGCGGCGGTTCTATGGCGAGCCGCCGAAGATGGTGGGGTGATTCGTTCGCCGGGCATGGCCCGGCGCTACCGGTAATGCGCACGGGCGATGCCCGGCGGACGGGAACGCGCGGTTTACGGCCCCGGCGGCAGGCGCACTTCGAAGCGGGCGCCACCCAGTTCGCTGGAGCGGCCGACGGCCAGCTCGCCGCGGTAATCCTTGATCAGGTCCTGCACGATCGACAGGCCGATGCCGTGGCCCTGCACGCGCTCGTCACCACGCACGCCACGCTGCAGCACCTTGCCGATGTCGTCCGGGGCAATGCCCGGGCCATCGTCGTCCACGGCCAGCAGCAGGCCGGCGCGGCGCGCATTCGGGGCCGGCAACGGCTGCGCGGTCAGCAGTACGCGGCGGTTGGCCCACTTGAACGCGTTCTCCAACAGGTTGCCGAGCAGTTCCTGCAGGTCACCCGGTTCGCCGTGGAAGCGCGCGGCCGGATCGATGTCGAATTCGCACAGCACCCCCTTCGCGGCGTAGACCTTTTCCAGGCCCCGCACGATTTCCTCGGCGTTGGATTCGATCGGCAGCGGGGCGGAGAACAGCTTGTGGCCCGACGACGCCGCGCGTGCCAGCTGGTACGAGACCAGGTTGTTCATGCGCTGCAGCTGCACGTCCAGTTCCTCGCGCAGCGCGCCATCGCCGGCGCCGCTGTCCATCTGCGTGCGCAGCACCGCGATCGGCGTCTTCAGGCTGTGCGCCAGGTCGGCCAGGGTATTGCGCTGGCGCTCCAGGTTCTCGCGCTCGCTTTCGATGAAGGCGTTGATGCTGTCGGTCAGCGGTTCCAGCTCGCGCGGGTGGCGTTCGCTCATGCGCTCGGTCTCGCCGCGCTGCACCTTGGTCAGCTCGGTGATCACGCGGCGCAGCGGGCGCAGGCTCCACTGCAGGATGACCGTCTGCAGCAGCAGCAGGATCAGGCCGATGCCGCCCAGGTAGAACCAGACCCGGCTGCGGAACACCCGCAGCTGCGCGCCCAGTGCGCGCGAGTCTTCCATCACGTAGATGGTGTACGGGAATTCGGTGGCGGGGTCGGCGTCGGCGTCCCACACCAGGCCCAGGCCATAGCGGTACACCGAGCCCTGGCTGCCATCGATCTGGATCATCGGCAGCGGGCCTTCGAACACTTCCTGGCGCGGCGCCAGCAGGCCGCCGCCGACTGTGGGCAGCATCGGACCTTCGGCAGACATCGAGTTGCCCTTGCCGTGCGGCATCACCACCTGCAGGTACAGGCCGCTGCCCGGCACGTCGAAGCGCGAATCCGGCGGCTGCTCGCGGATGTACAGCGAGCGGTCGCGGGTGAAGTCGATGCCGGCCGCGTAGGCGGTGGCGTAGTTCTTCAGGCGCTCACGCAGGTTCGCCTTCGCCGTGTCGGCGAAGGCGGCGTCGAGCGCGTAACCGGCCAGCGCCAGGAACGCGACCAGGCCCACGGACGCGGCGAACATCTGGCGCGCCTGCAGTGAGCGCGGCCGCCAGCGTCGGAAGAACCACAGACGGCCGGACATCGTGTTATCGCCAGGGTGAGCCGGCTCAGCCCTCGTTGCGCGGAATCGCGAAACGGTAGCCGCGGCCGCGCACGGTCTCGATCGGCTTCAGTTCGCCATCCGGGTCCAGCTTCTTGCGCAGGCGGCCGATGAAGACCTCCAGCACGTTCGAGTCGCGGTCGAAGTCCTGCTGGTAGATGTGCTCGGTGAGGTCGGCCTTGGAGACCAGTTCACCGGCGTGCATCATCAGGTACTCCAGCACCTTGTACTCGTAGCTGGTCAGGTCGACATTGCTGCCGGCGACGCTGACGGTCTGGGCGGCGAGATCCAGCGCAACCGGACCGCATTCCAGGGTCGGCTTGCTCCAGCCGGCGGCGCGGCGCAGCAGCGCGTTGACGCGGGCCAGCAGTTCTTCGACGTGGAACGGCTTGACCAGATAGTCGTCGGCGCCCTGCTTCAGGCCCTCGACCTTGTCCTGCCAGCTCGAACGCGCGGTCAGGATCAGCACCGGGAACTTCTTGCCTTCGTCACGCAGGGCCTTGATCAGCTCCATGCCCGACATCTTGGGCAGGCCGAGGTCGATGATGCCGACATCGAACGGGACTTCGCGCCCCATGTAGAGGCCTTCCTCGCCGTCCTGCGCAGCATCGACGGCAAAGCCTTCGCGCTTGAGCCGGGCTGCCAGGGTCTCACGCAGCGGGGCTTCGTCTTCGACCAGAAGGATACGCATGAACTCTCCCTAGTGTCCTGGGTGTGGCCCGGAGGCCTGTGGGGTACGGGTTGTATAGCGACGACTATCCCTGTTCAGGGGTTATCGCCGCGTAGTGATGACATATCCGACCGCGGCGTGCGCGGCTGTGAACGCGACGGGGCAGGGTCGTCCATGTAGCGGACCCGGCCCCGGTCGTCCATGTACTTCACCCGGTTGATGTCACGACCATCGAACGGCACACGCTCGGCGCCGAGGATGTGACCGCCGGTGGTGCGCTGCACGCGGCGCACGGCATCGGACAGCGAACGCTCGTCGCCACGGTTGCCGCGCTCGCCCCGCTCCATCATTTCCGCCCGCGCCTGCTCGCCACGCGGCGGCTGTTGCGCCAGCGCCGAAGACAGCGGCGCAGCCGACAGCACCACGCAGGTGGCCAGGGCAATGCGGCAATGGAAGGGAGCGGAAGACATCGATGCGATCCTAGCCGAGCACGGCGATTCGTTCAAAAGTCGTAAATCCGGGTGCCGGATTCGGGACCCGGCGTTTTACAAATCCTTTGCAAATTCTTGGTTTGGGGCAGTGAATCCGGTCTGAACTTTTCCGGCCCAGCGCCCGTGTTGTTCAGCTAAGTGAACATTCGGGACGAATCGCCGCCCCTTGTCAAGTCAGGAATGTGACTGCGGTCACGCTGCGGCGCGATCGGCTTCGCGTTCGGTGACAGACAGCGCCTGTTCGACCAGGCTCCAGTCGGCGCCCGCGCGGTGCGCGCCCTCGCTCAACACCTGGCGGAATGCGCGACCACCCGGCTGGCCGTGGAACAGACCGAGCAGGTGGCGGGTGATGTGCTTCAGCGCCAGGCCTTCGGCCAGCCGCGCTTCCACGTAGGGACGCAGCGCGCGCAGCAGATCACCACGGGCCTGCAGTGGGGAACCAGTGTGCAGCGCCTCCAGCTGATGCAGCAGGTAGGGGTCGTGGTAGGCCGCGCGGCCCAGCATCACGCCATCGACGTGCGCGGCCTGCGCCTGCACGGCTTCGAGGCTGGCCAGGCCGCCATTGAGCACTACCGGCAGCGCCGGCCGCTCCTGCTTCAGGCGGTAGGCCCAGTCGTACTTCAACGGCGGAACCTCGCGGTTCTCCTTCGGCGACAGCCCCTTCAGCCACGCGTTGCGCGCATGCACCACCACCATCGCCGCACCCGCGGCGACCTGGCGGTCGACGAAGCTGGCAAAAACGTCGTAGTCGCTGTCCTCGTCCACGCCCAGGCGGCATTTCACCGTCACCGGAATCTCGACCGCGTCGACCATGGCCGCCACGCACTCGGCCACCAGCACCGGCTCGCGCATCAGGCACGCGCCGAAGCGCCCGGCCTGCACGCGGTCGGACGGGCAGCCGCAGTTGAGGTTGACCTCGTCGTAGCCCCACTCGGCAGCGATGCGTGCGGCTTGCGCCAGCAGGGCCGGATCGCTGCCGCCCAGCTGCAGCGCCAGTGGCTGCTCGCAGCGGTCGAAGCCGAGCAGGCGCTCGCGGTCGCCGTGGATGACCGCGTTGGCGTGCACCATTTCCGTGTACAGGCGCGCACCCGGCGCCAGCACGCGATGGAACACGCGGCAGTGGCGGTCCGTCCAGTCCATCATCGGGGCAACGGACAGGCGCAGGGAATCGGCGTAACGGGCGGTGGCGGACGTCATCGGGGCGTTGATCGTGGAGACTGGCATTGCCAGTGAGATCAATAGTTTACACCGCGCGGCTGAATGCGCCCGGTCAGCCGCGCGGCGAGCGCCGGTTGGGCCCGGTTCCGGCAGGCGGGCTGGGTGGCGGAGGCGGACGCCTCCTGCCCTCGGGGAGCTTGGGGTTCGCGTTCTCCATGGATACGACCAGCTGGTCCAATGGTGGATTGGAACCCTTCCTCAACTTAGCCATCGTCTGTCTCCTGGAGAATCTCGACCCACTGCACATCCACCGCGTGAATCAATATGCCATCGAGCTGCGGAAGCTCGACCATGGCGGGGCTGGCCACGGGATCCGCTGCTGGATCGGCACCTTCATCCGGTGGATCCGCATCCACGAGCCAGGCCGGCATCTGCATGTAGAACTGTCCCGCAGCGGGGCTGATCGGCCATTCCTTGGGGGTATCCCGCCAGCCGACGGCCATCCTTCAGTTGCAGCACCACGAAGGCGGGACGCGTACCCAGCACGCAGTACCACTCGCTCGGGTGGGACGTACGGGTAGTGAAGCCTGCGCGGCGGAGGCCGGTGATGACCGAGCGCAAGACGAAGCGCATCAGCGAACCCAGTTTGAACACCCCTGCCAGCACCTGCAGCAAGCCGGCCAGGATGCTGGCGGCGAACAGGTACTGCAGGCATGCAGGCCGACCTTGGGGTCGACGCCGGCAATGAGCGAGAAGGCGATGGCCTCGGGAATCAGGGCCAGAGCGACGACGATGCCGGACAACAGGTCGCCACGGACGTTGCCGAGCCATTGCTGGCGCAGGGGATAGGACGTTTGCATGGGAAAGCTCCGCGCGCAGGCGGGCGTGGCCGCATGGCGCTGCAGTGGAAAGACACGGGTTCCTGAGCCGGGCGGGCCGGCTGCCGATGTGCGGCAACGGTCAGGGTGGCGTGATCACTGCAGGCGGGTGTCGGTACGTCGGAGGGGCGCAGTCTACGGGAAGCGGCTGCATGAAGGTAGCGCGGTCGGCCGCCAAAGGCAGCGGAGCATGGCTCCGCTCTACAATCGGGTCATGGCTACCGATCGCCCGCAGTTCTTCGACCCCACCACCGAACAGGGCGTGCTGCGCCTGTCGATCGCCGCCTCACTGCTGCTGGCTGCCGCCGCAGTCGTATTCGGCCTGCTGGCCAATTCCTCACTGATCATTTTCGACGGCATCTACGGCCTGATCGATGTGGTCATGACCTGGCTGTCGCTGCTGGTGGCGCGGTTGATTGCGCTGTCCACCAGCACTGACGCCCTGCAGTCGCGGCTCAACCAGCGCTTCACCATGGGCTTCTGGCACCTGGAGCCGATCGTGCTGGGGGTGAGCGGCACGCTGATGATCGGCGCGGCGCTGTATGCCCTGGTCAATGCAGTGGACGCGCTGATGTCCGGGGGCCGCCACATCGCGCTCGGCCCAGCCATCGCCTTCGCCGGGCTGTCGATCGTGGGCGAAGGCGCGCTGGCCTGGTTCATCCTGCGCGCCAACCGCCGCATCGGCTCGGAATTCATTGCGCTGGACGCGAAGAACTGGGTGATCGCGGCCAGCATGTCGGCCTGCTATCTGCTGGCCTTCCTCGGTGGCGTGCTGGTGCAGGGCACGTCGCTGGCGTGGGTCGGGCCCTACATCGACCCGGCCATCCTCGCCTTCGTCTGCGTGCTGGTGATGATCGCCCCGCTCGGCACCGTGCGCCGGGCGCTGGCCGGCATTCTGCTGGTCACCCCGCCGGAACTGCAGGCGCATGTGGATGCGGTGGCACGCGCGATCGTGGCCAAGCATGGCTTCGTCGAGCACCGCAGCTACGTGGCGCAGGTGGGGCGAGGCGAGCAGATCGAGCTGTTCTTCGTGGTGCCGGAAAACGACCCGCCGCGGCCCCTGGTGGAATGGGACCAGCTGCGTGATGAGATCGGCGATGCGCTGGGCGAGGCTTCGCCGGACCGCTGGCTGACCATCATGTTCACCACCGACCGCGAGTGGACGATCTAGGCCAGCAGGACGATCGATCAAGTTTTTCGTACGCCTTGCAACCCAGCGTACGCGAAAACCGGGCAAAGTAGGCTCCAACGCAACACCCACCCACCGACCAGGAGCATCCCGATGTCCATCGAAAAGGTTCTGTACACCGCCCAGGCCACCTCCACCGGCGGCCGTGAAGGCCGTTCCGTCTCCTCCGACAACGTGCTGGACATCCAGCTGTCGACCCCGCGCGAGCTGGGCGGCGCCGGTGGCCCGGGCACCAACCCGGAGCAGTTGTTCGCCGCCGGCTACTCGGCCTGCTTCCTGGGCGCGCTGAAGTTCGTGGCCGGCCAGGCCAAGGTCGCGCTGCCGGCCGACACCACCGTGACCGGCAAGGTCGGCATCGGCCAGATCCCGACCGGCTTCGGCATCGAAGCCGAGCTGACCATCAGCGCTCCGGGCGTGCAGCGCGAGCAGCTGGAAGCGCTGGTGCAGAAGGCGCACATCGTGTGCCCGTACTCCAACGCCACCCACGGCAACATCGACGTGACGCTGGTCGTTGCCTGATTAGGTCAACTCACAAAGCTAAGTTCGTCGGATCGGATGCTATTCCGAGCTCCGATCCGGCGATTTGTGCGGCTTTCAACCAGGAACCGTGTACCAGTTGCCATCTGTCGTATCGGGCTCTCCGATTCCAGCCCAGGAAAAGATGATGCAACTGGCATCATCATCAGACTGAAATGGATCACCAACCTGTGTGGTTGAACTGTAGCCGTCGGTGGAGATGGCCCATGTCATATCGTCGTTCTGCTCCAGAGTCACTGTTTCTGGCTCCATCCAGCGACGGGGCTTGAAGCAGCGCGTGACTGTTGATCGGTCTCCGGGAGCTGGCTTCTCTCCCATCTGAATCAACGTTTCTTCCTTGGTATGGGGACGCGTTAACCAGATCACCCCCTTATCTCTCAGCGAGCCAATTCGACAGTCTCCAGCTACCAGGACGGAGGCGGCCTGACTTCCCTTCTCAGTCAACAGAACTCCGTAGGCAGCCATCGATTCCCTGTACTGATGCCGCAGTTCTGTGTGGACCGACTGCATCATCAGTGATACATCTGCGCCAACGACTGTGGGTGCCCCATACCATGACTGCAATAGCCGGCGGACGAGTTCACGTGCCATCCTTCCTCGGGAAGGTGACGACGTGAATTCATCTACTATGACCGCGATTGCTCGGTTACCAACGATAGATAGCCCACCAGCATCGTGATTCCATTCTCGCTCGAGCCCCCTTCGGCTGGTCCAAACGGGCCACCTTGTCCCATTACTCAACTACCTTCTCCATTCTTGAGTAGATGAGATCACGTACTGCCCGATCACTTGCGGCGCTTTCGACTGCGTACTGCAGACCATCACATGCCAGCAGCGCACCGATTTCAGCCCTGATGAAATCCCGCACATCTTCTGGGGCGTCCGCTACCTCTTGTACGAGCTCCGCTCGGCCTTGAAACAAGGTGATCACGTCCTCAATGTCAGTACTCGACCATACATCGCCATTTCCCCTACCCTTGTACGCGTCCAATTTCGTCGCCAGGAAGTACTCCGGCGTTACAAGGCGAATCTCGGTTTCGCCAACCAGGACTGGCTGTGCGGCAGCCAGCGCTCGTTCGTACCATTGATTCGAGAATCCAAGAATCTCGGCGTCATACGGCATGAAGTCGACCCTCAGATCGCCGAGGAAGAGGGCGCAGACCGGAGTTTGCTCATGCAGCTTGTCGTGAAATCCCTGCGCCCTCAATTTCTCCTGCAGAAGCTGCCAATCCACTCGTCCGATAACTGGCACTATAAGATCTACATCCTTGGTGTGCCTGATGTTATGCATCGCCAGTGGGTCTGTAAGTTGTAGTCCCGTAGTTGATCCACCAATGAATGCGACTTTTGACCGAAGTTCGCTCCCGAGCGCCTTGGCCACCTTTTCAATCATTTGCCTGTGATCCTGCACCGCATACTGGTTCACTGGTTCAAAGCCTCGCCTTTTCGGGTAGATTCATGATTGATGCCAGTTGATCTTCCGCAATTGCCCGTTCTCGGGGCAACCCCACTCTCAACGAATCTGTCAACGCAAGCATCGCGTAGAGCAGGGGATCCGATTTAACAGCATGAGGGACCGTAGGAATAAGCGGTTCGATTGACTGCCCATGACTACTTCCTGTCACGCTCGGCCAGACAAGCAAGTGCTCACCAACTGTCGCCAGATGTTCCGCGAGGACAGGGGCGCTCATTGCAGTTGCGATTCCCCTGGTAATCAGCCCAGGGCGGACGGGAAAAATGAATCTGGAAGCGTGCACCAACACCCCCAGAAGAGCTGGCACATTTGTCTTCGGGAGCTCTGTCCTTCGATCAAGAAAGGCAAGCCCATTGTCGAGGCATCGATTCAGAGCCAAGCCAACTTGGCTCTTGCTGATGCCTGTGTCACCTGCCAGCTGCCTAACGGTGAAGAGCCCGCGCCAGTGATTCTCGAATCCGGGTCTACTGTGGTCCCAATGCCAGTCTTCATGTTGCGCATGCTCCCACCCCTGCCAGTTCCTGGATCGGAGGCGTAGTTGGCTACCCGCGTCAGCCTTCCAAAGGCTGATGAGCCTTAGAAGCAGAACGACATCTTGACCTTTCATCATGAGCCCATCCCAGCATGTCCCGCGTCCCGGGACTTAGGACACATAAGATCCTGAACAAAATGGATTGTCAAATAAAAATGGGCGGATGCCGGTCGAAACCGGGCATCCGCCCATCCCACCTTCGTTGTCCCACGTGGGGGCATGAGGTTGCCGGCCAGCGGCCGGCATTACCAGGTCACTTCTCGCTCGTAATGAGCTGCACGACGCTGGAGAAATCCAGCTTGCCGCGGCCGGCCTGGTGGTTCATCGAGTACAGGTTGCGGGCCACTTCGCCCAGCGGGATCGAGGCGCCGACACTCATCGCCGCTTCCACCGCCAGGCCCATGTCCTTCAGCATCAGATCGCTGCCGAAACCGCCGCTGTAACCGCGCGAGGCCGGCGCATTTTCCAGCACGCCCGGCCACGGGTTGCACACTTCGGTAGCCCAGCTGCGGCCGGTGCTGACCGCCATCATCTGCGACAGCACCTTCGGGTCCAGCCCGTGCGCAACACCCAGCGCGATGGCTTCACCGGTGACCGCCATGATCACGCCCAGCGCCATGTTGTTGCACAGCTTGGCCACCTGGCCAGCACCGCTGGCGCCGACGTGGAAGATGTTCTTGCCCATCGCCTGCAACACCGGACGCGCGCGCTCCAGCGCATCCTCTTCGCCACCGACGATGAAGGTCAGGGTGCCGGCCTGTGCACCGGCGGTACCGCCGGACACCGGCGCGTCGATCATCTGCAGGCCACGCGCGGCGGCCGCTTCGGAAACCTTGCGCGCGCTGGCCGGGGCGATCGTGCTGCAGTCGATGACCAGTGCACCGGCCGGGATCGCGGCGAGGATGCCGTCATCGCCCAGGTACACGCCTTCGACGTGACGGCTGGCCGGCAGCATCGAGATCACCACTTCGGCGTCGGCCAGGGTGTCGCGTGCCGACGACGCAGCGCTGGCACCGGCATCGACGGCGGCCTGCACCGCGGCCGGGACCAGATCGAACACGCGCACGGTGTGGCCGTTCTTGACCAGATTGGCGGCCATCGGGCCACCCATGTTGCCCAACCCGATGAATGCAATGCGGCTCATGCAAGGCTCCTTTCAACAAGGGGAGTGCCCAGGTCGGCCAGCGGATGCGCGGCAGCGGCCCAGGGGGAAGCGAAGAAGGTGTCGGCCCACGCGGCGGTGGCCTCGGCCAGGGTGGCCGGGTTCCACTGCGGATTGCGGTCCTTGTCGATCAGCAGCGCGCGGATGCCTTCGGCGAAATCACCATGGGCGGCGCAATGCAGGGCGACGATGTACTCCAGGCGGTAGATTGCGGCCAGATCCTGGCCGGCACTGCGGCGCTGCAGCTCGTACGACAACCGTGCTGACCCAGGTGCCCCGGCGGCGAGCGTTTTCTGTGCGGCCTGCAACCAGGCATCGTCGGTCTGCAGGCCGGCAATGCGCGCCACGATGGCCGGCAAATCATCGCCTTCGCACAACGCATCGACCTGCGCCGCATTGGCCAACAGCGGACCGGTGGCGGCATCGCTGGCATGCGACTGCAGCAGATGGGTCAGGCGTTCGTGGTTGTGTGCGGCGTTGCTGGACCAGGCCACCTGCAGCAGCGCATCAAACACCGCGCTGCGGCGTTCTTCAGCCACGTGCACATCGGCCAGGCCGGCATAGATGGCATCGCCCGGATTGAGCAGCGCGCCGGTCAGGGCCAGGAACAGGCCGCCCTTGCCCGGCACGCGCGGCAGCAGCCAGCTGCCACCGACATCGGGGAACAGGCCGACGGTGATTTCCGGGAAGGCCAGCTTGGAGCGTTCGCTGACCACGCGGTGGCTGGCCCCGGACATCAGGCCGATGCCGCCACCCATCACGATGCCGTGGCCCCAGCACAGGATCGGCTTGGCGTAGGTGTGGATGAGGTAATCGACGCGGTATTCAACGTCGAAGAACTCGGCGGCGTAGCCATTCTCGCGGATGTCGCTGCGGCCGCCGTCGCGGAAGGCGACCATGCTCTTGTACAGGCTGTGCAGGTCGCCGCCGGCGCAGAACGCCTTCTCGCCGGCGCCCTGCAGCACCACCAGGGCGATGCCATCGTCGTCGGCCCAGGCATTGAGCTGCTTCAGCAGCAGGTGCGCCATCGGCAGCGAGAAACCATTGAGCGTGCGCGGCGCGTTGAGCGTAGCGATGCCGATGCGCGCGCCGTTGCCGGCTGCGCGCTCTTCGAACAGCACCGGTGCGTCGTCGGCAGCGGTGTCGGTGCTCATGCGTTCTTCCACTGCGCAGCGCGCTTTTCCAGGAAGGCGGTCACGCCCTCGACCTGGTCGGCGGTGTCGAACAGATCGACGAAGGCTTCGCGTTCGGCCACCAGCGCCGAAGCGTGGGTGCCGGTGCGGGTGGCCTGCACCAGGGTCTTGCAGGCGGCGATGCTGGTCGGGCTCTGCTTGCCGGCCTTCTTCGCCCATTCCAGCGCCAGCGCCTTGGCTTCGCCCTTGCCGACCTTTTCTTCGGCCAGGCCAATGCGCAGCGCGGTCTCGGCGTTGATGCGCTCGCCCAGCAGGATCATGCGCTTGGCCCAGCCCTCGCCCACCAGGCGCGGCAGGTTCTGGGTGCCACCGGCGCACGGCAGCAGGCCGACGGTGGCCTCTGGCAGCGCGACCTGGGCATGGTCTTCGATGATGCGCAGGTCACAGGCCAGCGCGCATTCCAGGCCACCGCCCATCGCGTAGCCGTTGATCGCGGCGATCGACACGCCACGGAAACCGGACAGCGCCTCGAAGGCTTCACCGAAGCGGCGAGCCGCTTCACGTGCAGCGGCCTTGTCGCCGGAGGCGAACTGGTTGAGATCGGCACCGGCGGAGAAGAACTTCTCGCCGTCACCGGTGATCACCAGCGCGTAGATGTCGCGGTCCGCGTTGAGCGCGCCCACCAGGTCGCGCAGCGCCGACAGGCTGTGCACGGTCCAGGTATGCGCCGGCGGGTTGTTCAGGGTGACCACGGCGGTGTGGCCATCCACCTCGACCTTCAGGCCCACGTGCTCCTGGGTACGCCAATCCTTCATCGCAGTTCCTCTTCGGTGTTGAGCAGGTGACGGGCAACGATCACCCGCATGATCTCGTTGGTGCCTTCCAGGATCTGGTGCACGCGGCAGTCACGCAGCAGGCGCTCTATCGGGTACTCGCGGATGTAGCCGTAGCCCCCGTGGATCTGCAGCGCTTCGTTGCAGACGTTGAAACCGGCATCGGTGGCGAAACGCTTTGCCATCGCGCACCACACATTGGCATCGCTGGCACCGGCATCGAGCTTGCGTGCGGCGGTGTGCACCATCTGCCGCGCGGCCACCAGCTGGGTGACCATGTCGGCCAGCTTGAACTGCAGCGCCTGGAACTCGGCCAGCGCCTTGCCGAACTGGCGGCGCTCGCCCATGTAGCGGCGCGCGGCATCCAATGCGCCCTGCGCAGCACCCAGCGAGCAGGCGGCGATGTTGATGCGGCCACCATCCAGCCCCTTCATCGCCAGCTTGAAGCCACCGCCTTCCTCTCCCAGAAGATGGCTGACCGGCACGCGGACGTTTTCGAAGGTGATGCCACGGGTGGGCTGGCTGTTCCAGCCCATCTTCTCTTCCTTGCGGCCGAAGCTGATGCCCGGCAGATCCGACGGCACTGCAATGGCGCTGACGCCGCCGGCGCCGGCACCGCCGGTACGTGCCATCACCACCAGCAGTTCGGTGGCACCGGCGCCGGAGATGAAGGCCTTCGAGCCGTTCAGCACGTAATGATCACCGTCGCGCACGGCGGTGGTCTTCAGCGAGGCCGCATCGGAACCGGCTCCCGGTTCGGTCAGGCAGTACGAGGCCAGCTTGTTGCCCGAGGATAGGTCATTGCCCCACGCATCGCGCAGTGCCGGCTGGCCCCACGTGGACACCATCCACGAGGCCATGTTGTGGATGCTGATGTAGGCCGCGGTCGACGGATCGACGTTGGCGAGCTCCTCGATGACGACGGCGGCGTCCAGTCGGCTCAGGCCGCTGCCGCCCACTTCCGGGTCCATGTACAGGCCGCAGAAGCCCAGTTCACCGGCCTTGGCGATCGCCTCGCGCGGAAAGATGCCCTCCGCATCCCATCGCGCGGCGTGCGGCGCCAGTTCGGCCTGTGCGAAGTCGCGCGCGGCCTCGCGGTACGCCTGCTGCGCTTCTTCCAGTTCCGTCGTCATCGAGTGGCTCATGGCTGCTCCTGCCGTTACTTCAGGCTGATCGTGGTGTTGACGCCGTGGCTGAGCGTCTCGTCATCGAACCAGCGCGCGGTGACCGTCTTGGTCTGGGTGTAGAACAGCACCACCTGCTTGCCGTACGGGCCCAGGTCGCCCAGCTTGGAGGCGCGCGAACCGGTGAACGAGAACAGCGGCACCGGCACCGGGATCGGCACGTTGATGCCGACCTGGCCGACGTCGATGTCTTCCTGGAACTTGCGGGCGGCCGCGCCGGACTGGGTGAACAGTGCGGTGCCGTTGCCGTTCGGGTTGCTGTTGACCATCGCGATGGCGTCTTCCAGCGTTTCCGCTTCGAGGATGACCAGCACCGGCCCGAAGATTTCTTCCTGGTAGATGCGCATGTCGGTGGTGACACCGGCAAAGATGGTCGGGCCGACGAAGTTGCCCTTCTCGAAGCCATCGACCTGCGGGTTGCGGCCGTCGAGCACCAGCTGGGCGCCCTGCTCCACGCCCGAGGCGATCAGGCCTTCCACGCGCTCGCGGGCGCCGCAGGAAATGACCGGACCGACGTCGGTACCGGCGACGGTGCCGCCGCTGACCTTCAGGGTCTTGGCCTTGGCCACCAGGTCCTGCACCCAGTTGCGTGCTTCACCCACCAGCACCAGGGTGGAGGCGGCCATGCAACGCTGGCCAGCGGCACCGAATGCAGCACCGACCATCGCGTTGAGGGTCTGCTCCTTGTTGGCGTCGGGCAGCACCACGGCGTGGTTCTTGGCGCCCATCATGCACTGCACGCGCTTGCCGGCCAGCGAGGCGCGGTTGTAGACGTGGGTGCCGACGCGGGTGGAACCGACGAACGACACGGCCTTGATGTCCGGGTGGTCGCAGATCGCGTTGACCACGTCCTCGCCACCGTGGACGACGTTCAGCACGCCCTTCGGAATACCGGCTTCCAGGGCAAGCTCGACCAGGCGCATGGTGACCATCGGGTCCTGCTCGGAGGGCTTGAGGATGAAGGTGTTGCCGGTGGCGATCGCCATCGGGAACATCCACAGCGGGATCATCGCCGGGAAGTTGAACGGGGTGATGCCGGCGCACACGCCCAGCGGCTGCATGATCGTGTAGGTGTCCACGCCATTGGCCACGTTGTTGGCCAGCTCGCCCAGCTGCAGGTTGCCGATGGCGGCGGCGTGCTCGACCACTTCCAGGCCGCGGAACACATCGCCTTCGGCGTCCGGCAGGGTCTTGCCCTGTTCGGCGGTGAGGATGTGGGCCAGCTCGCTCATGTTCTCGCGGATCAGCTGCTGGTACTTCAGGAAGATGCGCGCACGGGTGCCGATCGGGGTCTTGCGCCAGGTCTTGAAGGCTTCCTTGGCGGCGGCGACGGCGGCGTCCACTTCGCCGGTGGTGGCGAACGGCACCTTGGCCAGCACGTCCTGGGTGGCCGGATTGATCACGTCCTGCCAGTGGGAAGTGGCCGATTCAACGAACTGGCCATCGATCAGCATGCGGATACGGGGCGCTGCAACAGTCATGACGACAATCCCACAGGGTGCGAAAGATGCTTGGCATTATTCACAGCACCCACCTCGATTTCCGGCCTGAATCCGCTTAATCTGGCCAACACGCCAGACGATTCATGTTAATTCTGTGAATTATTCAGCCCCCCAGCGACAACTTGGCCTGCGCCTGCTGCGGCTGCGCGAGCAGCGCGGCTACAGCCAGGCCGACCTGGCACGGGCGCTGGGGCTGTCGGCCAGCTACCTGAACCAGATCGAGCGCAACAAGCGCCCACTGACGCCGGCGGTGCAGAAGAAGCTGGGTGAGGTGTTGGGCGACGTTTCCTCGTTGTTCGACGAAGATGAACCCGCCGCATTGCAGGAAGCGCTGGGCGAAACCCTGCGCGACCTGGGCCTGGCCGAAGTGAGCGCGACCGAGCTACGCGCCCTCGCTGGCAACCTGCCGCAGGTCAGCCGCGCGCTGCTGGACCTGCACCGTCGCCACCTGGCGCTGCGCGAGCATGCCGCCGCGCTGGAGTTCCAGCTGGGCGAGCCGGGTGCTGGCAGCACCCTGCCGGCCGGCGACCAGGTACGTGAATTCTTCAATCGCATGCACAACCACATTCCCGAGCTGGACGAGCTGGCCGAGCAGCTGTTCGCCGAATGGGGGCTGTCGCCTGGGCATGTGGCACCGCGGCTGCGCCAGCTGCTGGCCGACCGTCATGGCGTGCTGGTGGAAGTGGCCGCACTGCAGGCCGGGCGCGAAAAGCGGCAATACGATGCCGGTGCGCGGCGGCTGTGGCTGCCCGATTACCTGGAGCCCGGCCAGCAGGCGTTCCAGATGGCCGCCGAACTGGCCCTGCACGGCTACCTGCCGCAGATCGATGCGGTGGTGGCGCGTGCCGGTTTCAGCGATGAGGCGCGCATCGCGCAGGCGCGCATCGGCCTGTCGAACTACTTCGCTGGCGCCTTGGTGATGCCGTACATGCGCTTCCTGCGCGCCGCCGAAGCCAGCAGCTACGACATCGAGCTGCTTGCGCATCAGTTCGGCGTCGGCTTCGAGGCGGTCTGCCACCGGCTGAGCACGCTGGCGCGGCGCAGTGCGCCCGGGCTGCCGTTCTTCTTCATCCGCGTGGATCGCGCCGGCAACGTCTCCAAGCGTCATTCGGCCACCGATTTCCATTTCTCGCAGGTAGGAGGGTCGTGCCCGCTGTGGATCGTGTACGAGGCGTTCAACCAGCCCGGCCGCATCCTCACCCAGACCGCGCGCATGCCCGACGGGCGGCGTCATTTCTGGCTGGCGCGGCAGGTCAGCAGCGGGCCGGTCGGGCATGGGCAGCCGCGCAAGACCTTCGCGGTGGCGCTGGGCTGCGATCTGCAGCATGCCGAACGGCTGGTGTATTCGCTGGGGCTGGATGTGCAGAGCCCGGGCAATTCGGTGTCGATCGGGCCGGGCTGCCGGGTGTGCCCGCGCGAGGACTGCATGCAGCGCGCGTTCGCGCAGTTGCCGGGGCGATAGGGTTGGTTCGGCAGGGCTGCGCCCTGCACCTGCTTCAATCCAAGGCAACAGCAAAGCAACAGCGGGCTTTCCGTGGGATGGCGGGGTGGGTCCGGTGGCGGGGGACGCCGTAGAACCGTCCTTGGGGGCTTGGCCGCGGCATCCATGCCGCGGACACCCCCGCCACCGGACCCACCCCGCCTTCGACAGATCTCCGCGAGCTGTCGAAACGGCATCTTTGCTGCTGTGGGTAGGTATCGACCTTGGTCGACACGGTAGATCCATGCCATGGGTGGATGTTCTTCGATGAAGGTTCGAAATATTCGATTTCGATGGGCATTCATCCACGCACGGCGTGGATCCACCGAGGATCGGATCAGTAGATCGGCGTCACCTTCATCTGCGGCAGCGGGCGTGGTGCGCCGTCGGTCAGGTCCGGGCCAAGGTCTTCCCAGGTGCGGCCCTGCTCGACCATCTGCGCCCACAGCTGCTGCGAGCCGCGACGCTTGTCGTCCGAGCCCAGCTTGTACGACGGCGGTGCCGGTTCGCCGCGGGCAACCATCGAATACGCCGCACGATAGGCCAGTACCTGCTGCGCCGGGTCATCGGTACGCGCTACTTCCAGCGTGTAGCGCTGGTAGGCCGAGGCCAGGTTGCGCCAGCGGATCCAGTAGTGGTTCTCGAACGAGAACGAACAGAAGCGCGCACCGGCCAGGCTGCCCTTGTCGGCGATGCGGGTCAGCACTTCCTGCGGCATGTCCAGGTTCATGCCACCTTCGTCGCCCTGCAGGCTGACGTGCACGATGCGGTCACGGTAGCCCGGCGCACGCGCCTGCAGCAGATCGCGCCAGTTCTGCATGGTCGCCACCACCGCGAACAGGAAGCGGCCCAGCTCGGCGGCCGCCAGCGGTGTGGCGATCGACTGGTAGGTGCGCTGCCAGCCGTGTCGGTTCTCGGTGGGCAGGAACACCGCGTGCTCCAGCGACTGGCGGCCATTGCTGCCGTGGTTCACCTCTTCGGCGTGCTGCGGGTAGACCAGATTGATGGCGAAGGTAGGCCAGCGCGGCAACGCGGCATCGAACAGATGGATCGGGAAATTGCTGCTGATGCCACCATCGGAGAACCAGCAGATGCGGAAGGCGGTGATCACCGGGCCGCAAGCCTGCCCGGCGCTGGTCAGCCCTTCCATGCTGTCGGCCACGTTGTGCTCGGGGTCGGCCGCCGGCGCGGTCGGCTCGCAGCGTCGTTCGCGGCGTGAGGGTTCATGCAGCGGCACCGCGCTGATCAGCAGCGGGAAGCTCAGGCTCATGCGCGTGGCCACCAGCACCGGCAGCTTCGGGCCCGGCGGCAGGTGGTAGTACTGCCGCCCTTCCACCTCCAGCGGCGGGCCGGCCTGCGTCACCAGCCACTGCACCACGCTGGCCGGGAACAGCTGCTCGAATTCCTCGCGCAGGAACCAGAACTGCGCGCCGCCCAGCGGCAGCGTGCGCGGCTCGTTGTGCGACACGCAGGTGGTGATCATCTGCAGGCTGATCGCATGCGGGCTGTCCGGTTCGCCGGCATAGCGCGGCGCGTCGTGCAGGTCGGCGAAGGTGAGCGGTGCATCCAGCGGCTTGCCGGACAACTGCTGCAGGCATTCGTGCAGCCACTCGGTCAGTGCCGGTGTGCGTGCATCGCGGCCGAGGCCGCTGCACAGGCCCAGCAGGTTGCGTCGCGCCACGCGTGCCACACGAAGCGCGGCACCGGCCACACCTGCACCGTACGCACACAGCAGCGACGGCAGCAGCGTGGCCGCCACGCCGCTCCAACCACCGCCCCACCAGCCCAGGCCGAGCAGCAGCGCCAGCGACACCAGCACTTCCAGCGGCGCGATCTCGAACACGGCAACGGCCAGGCACAGCAGCTTGTGCGGCAGGCTGGCATTGCCGGTCAGCACCACCAGCAGGCGATAGGCCGCGCGTGCGCCGCGTGCGGGCTGGAACAGGCTGTAGATGAAGCCGCGCCGCGACAGCTGCGCCGACACCGCCGACAACCCGCCATAGCCTGCATCGCCGGGCAGGTGCTCGCCGGCCTGCTGGCGACGATCACCGCAGGCCGCCGCAGCCGCCACGGCGGCGGCGATGGCGCCGGCCGAAGTGCCGCCGATGCTCTTGAAGCGATACCCGCGCGCCAGCGCCAGTACCGCATTGGGGTACACGATGCCGCTGGTGATGCCGCCTTTCATGACCAGATCGCAGTACTTGTCCGCCACTGTCTTGCCCCCGAGCATGCCGTCCGCCGCGTGGATGCCAGTATGGCGCAGAGGCTTCTCAGGGCCTGAGAACAACGGCGCAGTCCGCGCACGCGATGCGCCGTTCAGCAGAAAGCACGGCTGCAGGCTTGACCCGCCCCGCCATCGGCGTAGCATCTGCAGCAAGCCAAGGGACAGACCCGCGGCTGCCACAACGACATGAGGGATTCTCATGGAATTCGACTATCTCGTCTTCATCGGGCGATTCGAGCCCTTCCACAACGGCCACGCCGCCGTTGCCCGCCTGGCCCTGAGCCGGGCCCGCAAGCTGATCTTCCTGGTCGGCTCTGCCGATACCCCCCGCAGCCTGCGCAATCCCTGGACCGTGGCCGAACGTGCCGTGATGATCCAGGCCGCCCTCGATGGCCACACCGACCGCCTGCTGATCCGCCCGCTGCGTGACCACCTGTACAACGAAGCGCAGTGGATCGCCAACGTGCAGCGCCAGGTGGCTGACGCCCTGCGCAACGACGGCGCCGCCGCCGATGCGAAGGTAGGCCTGATCGGCATGGACAAGGACGCGTCCAGCTACTACCTGCGCGAGTTCCCGCAGTGGCCGCTGGTGGACGTGCAGCACACCGCCACCCTGTCGGCCACCGAGCTGCGGCGCTACCTGTTCGAAGCCGGCGACGTCGACTTCCACGGCGCGCTGCTGATGCTGCGTGGCAATGTGCCGGCGCCGGTGTACGACATGCTTGAAGCGTTCCGCAAAAGCGCGCCTGCCTATGGCCAGCTGGTGGCCGAGTACCGCTTCATCGAACAGTACAAGGCCGCCTGGAAGGATGCGCCCTACGCGCCCACCTTCGTCACCACCGATGCGGTGGTGGTGCATTCGGGCCACGTGCTGCTGGTGCGTCGCCGCTCGGAACCCGGCAAGGGGCTGTGGGCGCTGCCCGGCGGCTTCGTCGGCCAGGAACAGAGCCTGCTCGACAGCTGCCTGCGCGAACTGCGCGAGGAAACCCGGCTGAAGATTCCGCTGCCGGTGCTGAAGGGGTCGCTGAAGGGCCAGCAAGTCTTCGACCACCCCGACCGCAGCCAGCGCGGCCGCACCATCACCCACGGTTTCCACTTCGAATTCCCGGCCGGTGACCTGCCGCCGGTGCGCGGTGGCGACGACGCCGACAAGGCGCGCTGGATACCGGTGAGTGAAGCCCTGGACATGGGCCCGCAGCTGTTCGAAGACCACCTGCACATCCTGGAGTATTTCCTCGGCCGCGGCTGACAGGCCCGGCCTCCCCACTGGCGGATAGACCGCTGGTGTCACTCGACGCGAAGGAGCTTCCGTCATGCACTACCTCGATAATCTTCTCCTCAACACCGACAGCTACAAGGCCAGCCATTGGCTGCAGTACCCGCCGGGTACCGATGCCACGTTCTTCTACGTCGAATCACGTGGCGGCCTGCACGATCGCACGGTGTTCTTCGGCCTGCAGGCGATCCTCAAGGACGCGCTGGCACGACCGGTCACCCACGCCGACATCGACGACGCTGCTGCGGTATTCGCCGCCCATGGCGAACCGTTCAACGAGGCCGGCTGGCGCGATATCGTCGACCGGCTTGGCGGCCACCTGCCGGTGCGCATCCGCGCCGTTCCCGAGGGCAGCGTGGTGCCCACCCACCAGGCACTGATGACCATCGAGTCGACCGATCCGGCTGCGTTCTGGGTGCCGTCGTATCTGGAAACGCTGCTGCTGCGCGTGTGGTATCCGGTCACCGTGGCCACCATCAGCTGGCACGCACGGCAGACCATCGCCGCGTTCCTGCAGCAGACCAGCGACGACCCGCAGGGGCAGCTGCCGTTCAAGCTGCACGACTTCGGCGCGCGCGGTGTATCGAGCCTGGAATCGGCCGCGTTGGGCGGTGCCGCGCACCTGGTCAACTTCCTCGGCACCGATACCGTGTCGGCGCTGTGCCTGGCACGCGCGCACTACCACGCGCCGATGGCCGGCTATTCGATTCCGGCCGCCGAGCACAGCACCATCACCAGTTGGGGCCGCGAACGCGAGGTGGACGCCTATCGCAACATGCTGCGCCAGTTCGGCAAGCCCGGTTCGATCGTGGCGGTGGTGTCGGACAGCTATGACATCTACCGCGCGATCAGCGAACACTGGGGCACCACCCTGCGCGATGACGTGATCGCGTCGGGCGCCACCCTGGTCATCCGTCCCGACTCGGGTGACCCGGTGGAGGTGGTGGCCGAAAGCCTGCGCCGGCTGGATGAAGCCTTCGGCCACAGCCTCAACGGCAAGGGCTATCGCGTGCTCAACCATGTGCGAGTGATCCAGGGCGATGGCATCAATCCGGACACCATCCGCGCGATCCTGCAGCGCACCACCGACGACGGCTACGCTGCCGACAACGTGGCCTTCGGCATGGGCGGTGCACTGCTGCAGCGGCTGGACCGCGATACGCAGAAGTTCGCGCTGAAGTGCTCGGCGGCACGGGTCGAGGGTGAGTGGATCGACGTCTACAAGGATCCGGTCACCGACGCCGGCAAGGCCAGCAAGCGTGGCCGCATGCGCCTGCTGCGCCGCCTGGACGATGGCAGCCTGCATACGGTGCCACTGCCGGCCAACGGCGACGACACCCTGCCGGACGGCTTCGAGGACGCAATGGTGACCGTGTGGGAGAACGGCCGCCTGCTGCACGACCAGCGGCTGGACGACATCCGCACGCGAGCGGCCGTGGGGCATTGAAGGTGCATCCCGACCGGGGTCGGATCCCATTGCAGCGCAGCGGGCTCTGACCCCTGCGCTCTTGACCGGCGCCACCAACAGGTCCACCTTGCACACGCCGAAGGTATCCCTCCCATCGCTGCGGCGCGGGGAGGGGTTTAAACGGGAATCCGGTGAAGGCGCCTCGCGCGCCCATTCCGGAGCTGCCCCGCAGCGGTGAATGGAAACGAATCCTGCCAACAGCACTGGGCTCGCGCCTGGGAAGCGGCAGGGAGTAGGTGGGCTGCGGCCCGTGTCCATCAGCCCGAATACCGGCCCCGGCCGGGGGACACGACCGTCCCCTGATTCGACCTGGACTCTCCGCGGGGAGGGTGCCGGGGCCATCGCCCGCCTGCACGCGCAGGCGGCGTGGCCGCGCGCGTCCTGTTCACGGTATCCGGCCAGACCCGTTCACCCACGCGCTGATGCATGGACCACCGCCGTTGCCGGCGCTCCATGCGGTACCTGACGATGACCGAGCTCCAACGCCCCACCCTGACCCTGCCCGCCGACGGCAAGCGCCTGCTGCTGCATTCGTGCTGCGCGCCCTGCTCCGGCGAAGTGATGGAGGCGATCACCGCCTCCGGGATCGACTACGCGATCTTCTTCTACAACCCCAACATCCACCCGGTGAAAGAATACGAGCTGCGCAAGCAGGAGAACATCCGCTTCGCCGAGCAGCATGGCATTCCCTTCATCGACTGCGACTACGACACCGACAACTGGTTCAGCCGTGCGCGCGGCATGGAAAACGAGCCCGAGCGCGGCATCCGCTGCACGATGTGCTTCGACATGCGTTTCGAGCGCACCGCGCTGTACGCGCATGAACACGGCTACGACACCATCAGCTCGTCGCTGGGCATCTCGCGCTGGAAGAACATGGCGCAGATCAATGACTGCGGCATCCGCGCCGCGTCGCGCTATGAAGGCCTGCAGTACTGGGACTACAACTGGCGCAAGGGCGGCGGTGCCAGCCGCATGATCGAGATCAGCAAGCGCGAGCAGTTCTACCAGCAGGAATACTGCGGTTGCGTGTACTCGCTGCGCGATGCCAACCGCCACCGCCGCGAGAACGGCCGCGAGCGGATCAAGATCGGCCTGCTGTACTACGGGCAGGACGCTGAGGCGCCGCAGGGCGATTGACGTGCAGCCAGGGGGCGGCCACGCTGGTCGCCCCTTCTGTTGTAGTGGATCTGCCATGACTGCCCTGCCCGCCGACGTCGCCCTGCTGGTGATCGACCTGCAGCCGGACTTCATGCCGGGCGGCGCGCTGGCCTGCGACCAGGGCGATGCGCTGGTGGCACCGCTTGCCGGCCTGCTGGCGCAGCGCCGCTACCGCACTGTCGTGGCGACACAGGACTGGCACCCGGCCAACCACGCCTCGTTCGCCAGCCAGCATCCCGGCAAGCGACCGTTCGAGACCATCCTGCTGCATGCGCAGCCACAGACCCTGTGGCCTGACCATTGCGTGCAGGGCAGCGATGGCGCCGCACTGCACCCGGGCGTGGACTGGACCGCGGCCGACCTGATCCTGCGCAAGGGCACCCGCCCACAGGTGGATTCATACAGCGCCTTCCGCGAGAACCACGGCCCCGATGGCGAGCGCCCGGCCACCGGCCTGGCCGGCTGGCTGCATGAGCGCCGCATCCGCGAAGTGCACGTGTGCGGCCTGGCACGCGACTACTGCGTGCTGTGGAGCGCACAGGACGCGGTGAAATCCGGCTTCCGGGTGAAGTTCCTGTGGGAGCTGACCAAACCGGTGACCGAGGCCAACGACGCGATGGTGCGCGAGGCGCTGGGCAAGGCGGGGATCGCGGTCACCTGATGGGCGACCGCCGGGCATGGCCCGGCGCTACCGGATCGCGCCCATGGGTAGCGCCGGGCCATGCCCGGCGGATACGGATCAGATGGAACGTTAGCGGAACACCACCGTGCGGTGCCCGTTGAGCAGGATGCGGTGCTCCACATGGCGGCGCACGGCGCGTGCCAGCACCAGCGATTCGGTATCGCTGCCCAGCCGCACCAGTTCGCGCGGTGCCATCGCGTGGTCCACGCGGGCTACGTCCTGTTCGATGATCGGGCCTTCGTCCAGATCCTCGGTGACGTAGTGGGCGGTGGCGCCGATGATCTTGACCCCGCGCGCGTGCGCCTGGTGGTACGGCTGCGCGCCCTTGAAGCTGGGCAGGAAGCTGTGGTGGATGTTGATCGCACGGCCGGCCAGCGCGCGGCAGAGCGTGGGCGACAGGATCTGCATGTAGCGCGCCAGCACCACCAGGTCGATGCGCTCGCGCTCGACCAGGTCGATGATCTGCTGCTCCTGCACCGCACGTGTATCGGCGGTCACCGGCAGGTGGTGGAACGGGACCTGGTAGGACGCCGCCAGCGGGGCGAAGTCGGCGTGGTTGGAGGCCACCGCGGCGATGTCGACCTTCAACTGGCCGCTGTGGGCACGGAACAGCAGGTCGTTGAGGCAGTGCCCCTGTTTGCTGACCAGCACCAGCAGGCGTGCGCGGCGGCGGCCGTCATGTAGCTGCCAGTCCATGCCGAAACCGGCGGCGAGCGTGGCCATCGCGGCGTGCACGGTCTCCAGCGGCAGTCCGGCATCGCGGTCGAAATGCACGCGCAGGAAGAAGCGGCCGCTCTCCTCGTCGCCGAACTGCTGGGCGTCGAGAATGTTGCAGCCGTGGTCGAACAGCAGGCCGGATACGCGGTAGACGATGCCGGTACGGTCGGGACAGGACAGGGTGAGGATGGAATCGGGGCGCATCGCCCGAGTGTAGGGCAGTGCCCTGCCCGGCGGATCGATGGTCACCGATGCAACCGACCTGCTTGGTTCAGTCCCAAGCGATACTTGGCCTTCCCCGTGGCAAGCTGGTCGGTCATGAACCTGTTGCAACTGATCCGCAGCTTCACCCGCACCGCAGAGACCGGCAGCATTGCCGCCGCGGCCCGCATCCTTGGCATCAGCGCCACCGCAGTCGGCCAGAACATCAACCGGCTGGAGGCGCATCTGGGCGTACGGTTGCTGAACCGGAGTACACGCCAGCTGGCGCTCAGCGAGGCCGGCGCGCTGTACCTGGCGCAGGTGCGCCACATCGAAGCCGACCTCGCACGCGCGCAGGCGATGGTCACCTCCGGTGACATCGAGCCGGCCGGACCGCTGCGCATCGCCAGCAGCAGCGCGTTCGGCCGCCACGTACTGGCGCCGTTGCTGCCGCCACTGCAGCAACGCTACCCGCAACTGCAGCTGGAACTGCGCCTGACCGACCGTGCCGTGCAACATGGCCCTGAAGCCGTAGATGCCAGCATCCGCATCGGCGCACAGCTGGAGGACGGCGTGGTCGCACGGCAGCTGGCGCGCGTACCGTTCGTGTTCTGCGCCTCGCCGGCCTACCTGAAGACGCACGGCACCCCACGGCAGCCGTCCGACCTGGGCGGCCATCGTGGGCTGCTGCACCGCTTCCCCACCGATGGCCGGCCATTGCGCTGGGGCCTGCTGAAGGACGGCCAGCGCGTGGACGCTGCGCTGCCGCCTAGCATGGTCTGCGATGACATCGATGCGTTGGCGACGCTGGCGGTGGCCGGTGCCGGCATCACTCGATTGGCTGCGTTCGTGGCCGAGCCCTACCTCCGCGATGGCCGCCTGCAGGCGGTATTCGGCGCCGACACCGCGTGGCGCCCTGAACCGATGGAGGTCTATTTCTGCGTCAGCGACCGCCGCGACTTCACCGCCAAGATCCGCGCGCTGTTCGAGCACCTGCAGGCCGGCATGGCGCCGGCCTGGCGGGTGTGAGCTTCAGCGCGCCTTGAACACGCCGCGCGCATCGCGCGGCTCGCAGCGCAGGTACTGCGGCGCCGGTTCCACGCTGTCGCGCAGTGCCGCAGCGGCGTGCCACGGCCAGCGCGGGTCGTAGAGGATGCCGCGTGCCAGCGCTACCGCATCGGCATGGCGATGGCGCAGGATCGATTCGGCCTGCTCCGGTTCGGTGATCATGCCCACCGCGATGACCGGCATGCGCACCTTGGCCTTGATCGCCGCTGCGAACGGCACCTGGTAACCCGGGCCGACAGTGATCTTCTGGCGCTCGTCCAGGCCACCGCTGGAAACGTGCAGGAAGTTGCAGCCGCGCGCGTCCATCACCTGCGCCAGCGCCTCGCTCTGCACCAGGTCCCAGCCGCCGTCGACCCAGTCGCTGGCGGAGATGCGCACGCCCACAGCGACCTTGTCCGATACCGCCGCACGCACGGCGTCGAATACTTCCACCAGCAGGCGCAGGCGGTTCGGCAGCGAGCCACCGTAGCCATCGGTGCGGCGATTGCTCAGCGGCGACAGGAACTGGTGCAGCAGGTAGCCATGCGCGGCATGCAGCTCGATCAGTTCGAAGCCCAGGCGCTCGGCACGCACCGCACTGGCGGCGAAGGCAGCGACGACTTCGGCAATGCCGGCCTCATCCAGTTCCTGCGGCGCCGGATCGGCGGCATGGAACGGCAGCGGCGACGGCGCCACCGTGGCCCAGCCACGGGCATCGTCAGCCGGCAGCTGTCCGCCGCCGTCCCACGGGCGCTTCACCGAGGCCTTGCGACCGGCGTGGCCGAGCTGGATGCCGAGCGGCATCGGCGACCAGCGGCGGACACTGGCCAGCACCTGCGCCAGCGCGGCCTCGGTGCCGTCGTCCCACAGGCCCAGGTCGGCCCAGCTGATGCGGCCGCGCGGCTCGACCGCCGTGGCTTCCAGGATCAGCAGGCCGGCGCCGGACTGCGCCAGGTTGCCCAGGTGCATGGCGTGCCAGTCGCTGGCACGGCCGTCTTCGGCGGAGTACTGGCACATCGGCGCGATGACGATGCGGTTGGACAGGGTCAGGGGGCCGAACGAGATCGGCGAAAACAGCTGGGTCACGGCGATGCGGGGGACAGGCGGATGGAGGGGGCGTATTGCACCGCCGCACGGCCTGCGAATCAACCGCCTGGATGGATCGCTGTTTCGCGGGGGCGCTACCCGATAACGAGCCCGGCCAACGCTTCGGCGCAATCGCGCTCATCCTTGAACTGCAGCAGGTCGTCGGCGCGGGTCCGGCCACGGTTCAGCGCCGCCACCGGCAACCCTGCCTTCGCGGCCGCCTGCACGAAGCGGAAGCCGGAATAGACCATCAGCGACGAGCCCACCACCAGCACGGCGTCGGCCTGCTGCAGGTGGTCGTGCACCGCCGCCACGCGTTCGCGCGGCACGTTTTCACCGAAGAACACCACGTCCGGCTTCAGCAGGCCGCCGCAGGACGGGCAATCGGGCACTACGAAGCTGGAGAAATCGGTCTCCAGATCGGCATCACCATCGGGCGCGATGCCGGCCTCCAGCGCGTCCCAGCCGGGATTGGCGTCCAGCAGGCGCTGCTGGAAGTACTCGCGGCCGCTACGGCGCTCGCAGCCCATGCAGCGCACCCGGTCCAGGCGGCCATGCAGGTCGATCACGTTGCGGCTGCCGGCGCGCTGGTGCAGGCCGTCCACGTTCTGGGTCAGCAGCACCTGAAGCTTGCCCCGGCTTTCCAATGCGGCCAGGGCCTGGTGGGTATCGTTGGGTCGGGCCAGGCCGAAGCGCGGCCAACCCAGCAGGCTGCGCGCCCAGTAGCGCTGGCGGGTGGCCGCCTCGCCCATGAACGCCTGGTAGGTCACCGGCGGCGTGCGTTTCCACTGGCCGTCGGTGTCGCGGTAATCGGGAATGCCCGAGGCGGTGCTGCAGCCGGCGCCGGTCAGCACGAACAGGCGCTGGGCGCGGTCGATGAAGTCGGTCAGCGGCGGGGTCATGGCTGCCAGATGGGGGCGCCGCAGCGCCCCTGCAAGCGCCAGCTGGGCCGGCTCAGCCGGCCGGCAGCGGCGGCACCGCGATCGGGTGGCCTTCCTCGTCCAGCGCGATCATCACGAAGTGGCCGCGGGTACACAGCTTGCGCTCGCCGCTGTGCAGGTCTTCGGCGACCAGCTCCACCTCGACCTTCATCGAGCTGCGACCGACTTCGACGATGCGGCCGATGGTTTCCACCATCTGGCCGATGCGGATCGGCAGCTTGAAATCGACCTGGTCACTGCGCGCGGTCACCACGGTACGGCGCGAGTAGCGGGCAGCGGCCAGGAAGGCGGCCTTGTCCATCCATGCCAGCGCCTGGCCACCGAACAGGGTGCCAAGGTGGTTGGTGTGATTGGGAAAGACGATTTCGGCCATGCGCACTTCGGTGGGCGGCACGGTCTCGGGGATCGGGGTCATGGGGGTGCTTCGGTGTGGGGTGCTGCGGATTCTAAGCGACCGGCGTGATGGCCATCGGAATGCACGTGCAACGGTCACCCGGCAGCGGTGCCTGCGCAGGCCGCGCCTGCGGCAGGCGTTACACTGCGCCACGCCCACTGCCAGGACCGCCCATGCCCGCCACTTCCGACCTGCTGGCCTTTGCGCTGGTTTCACTGGCCATGGTGCTCACGCCCGGGCCGAACATGATCTACGTCATCTCGCGTTCGATCTGCCAGGGACCGATGGCCGGGCTGATCTCGCTGGGTGGGGTGGCGTTGGGCTTTGTCTTCTACATGCTGTGCGCGGCACTGGGCATCACCGCCCTGCTGATGACTGTGCCGTTCGCCTACGACGCGCTGCGCATCGGTGGCGCGCTGTACCTGCTGTACCTGGCCTGGCAGGCACTCAAGCCCGGCGGCCGTTCGCCGTTTGCAGTGCGTGACCTGCCGCAGGACAGCCCGCGCAAGTTGTTCACCATGGGCTTGCTGACCAATCTGCTGAACCCGAAAGTGGCGGTGATGTACCTGTCACTGCTGCCGCAGTTCCTGCATCCGGACGGCGAAGGCAGCGTGCTGATGCAGTCGATCGTGCTGGGTTCCACCCAGATCGCGGTGAGTGTGACCGTGAACGGCATCATCGCGCTGACCGCTGGCAGCATCGCCGGCTTCCTGGCCGCGCGCCCGACCTGGCAGGTGGTGCAGCGATGGCTGATGGGCACGGTACTGGCCGGGCTGGCGGTGCGGATGGTGGTGGAAGGGCGGCGGTAGCGGCCGGCGGGACGCTTGCCCCATCACTACGGACTTACTCGGCCGACCAATGCATGTGGTCACCGATCAGGATTGCATCAAGCCTTCCTGATGAGCCGTACACGAAGTCATAGTCGATTTGCTTGTACCAGCTTGTCGCCATGATTGAACTTCTGGAGATCCTGCTGCCAAGCAGCAGGTCGGATCTCACTGCCCAATGATGAGGCGGGTTCGCAGATACGTAGTGGACGGCATCGCTGTCCCTGATCACTCTGGTCAGTGACGTCAACCTGTTGCAGTGCTTCTCATTGTCGAAAAGGTGACAGCTCACGATCAGGTCGCCGCTGATGAATCTAACCAGCTCCCCAAAGCGTTCAACATCCGTATCCAACCGGCGGATCTCGATGATCGGCATCCCGCCTTCATCAAGCCCATGCTTCACCAGGCGCTTTGAGTTCAATTCCTTCGGCGTCGGCTCACGAAGCACGCGTCCGTTCGTCTTCAGAACGCTGGGAACAAGATGCTCATAGGGAACAAGCTCCAAGGCCTCGCCCACGGAGTACTTCCAATCAACGACCTTGTCCCTGCACGCCGAAAGTGCCGGTTCCATTGCCGCGACGAATGGATGGAATTCGTCCCTTAGCGCGGCAAGATGGCCATTCAGAAATTCGCTTTCGACGATCAACATCCTGTACTCCAGCAGAGTCGACACGGGGCCATGATCGACCATCAATGCAGATTATGCCCTTGCGCGCTGTGCGCGTGGGTCGAGCACGGCGCGACTCTGCACTGGCCCGCGTGATAGGCCGGTCGGTGGCGCCGGACCCTGCCCGGCGAGCGCGGCAAGCACAAAAAACCCCGGCGCTGGCCGGGGTTTCTCATTGCGACAGGCCTGACCGGTTCGATCAGAAGTTCATGTCGAAGGCGACTTCGCCCTGCACGCCGACCTGGTAGGCCGAGACGCGGCGTTCGAAGAAGTTGGTCAGCTCCTGCACGTCCTGCAGCTCCATGAACGGCAGCGGGTTGCGCACGTTGTACTTCTTTTCCATGCCCAGCTTGGCGAAGTGCTGGTCGGCACAGTGCTGCAGGTACTGGCGCATGTCGCGGGTCGAGATGCCGGCCACGCCGCCGGACAGCACGTCCTCGGCGAACTGCACTTCGCATTCGATGGCTTCGGCCAGCATGTCGTAGACCTGCTGCTTCATCTCGTCGTCGAACAGGTCCGGTTCTTCCTCACGCACCACGCGCACCGACTCGAAGGCGAACTCCATGTGCGCACTTTCGTCGCGGAACACCCAGTTGGTGCCCGAGGCCAGGCCCGGCAGCAGGCCGCGCGAACGGAAGTAGTACACGTAGGCGAACGCAGCGAAGAAGAACAGGCCTTCGATGCAGGCCGCGAAGCAGATCTGGTTGAGCAGGAACTGGCGGCGCTGTTCGCGGGTCTCGATACGGGTCAGGCTCTGGATCGAGTCGATCCACTTGAAGCAGAAATCGGCCTTCTTCTTGATCGAGTCGATGTTCTCCACCGCCGAGAACGCCTTGGCGCGCTCTTCCGGGTCCGGCAGGTAGTTGTCGAGCAGGGTCAGGTAGAACTGCACGTGCAGCGCTTCTTCATACAGCTGGCGCGACAGGTACATGCGCGCTTCGGGCGCATTCAAGTGCTGGTACAGGTTCAGCACCAGGTTGTTGGACACGATCGAGTCGCCGGTGGCGAAGAACGCGACCAGGCGGTGGATCAGGTGGCGCTCGCCCGGCGACATCTTGCTGTGCAGGTCGGTGATGTCGATCTGGAAGTTGATCTCTTCCACCGTCCAGGTGTTCTTGATCGCATTCCGGTACATGTCATAGAACTGCGGGTAGCGCATCGGGCGCAGGGTCAGTTCAAAACCGGGATCGAGCAGCATCTGCTTGGGGGTGGTTGATGTCATTTCTATATCTCGTCAATTTCTGCCGGGCCAAGGTGGCCCGGCGAATGGTCCAATACTAGTCGAAAACTACGCTGCAGCTGATCCGCTGAACCACCGGATCGCAATTTCCTCGCACGCCGCCTGAATGTCCTTCATCTTCCGGACATGAGCTTTAGGCGCAACGGTCACGGACGCTGTCGGCACGTCAACGACGTAACACTTGCGGTGATCCACATGCGAATTGCCTTGCTCGAGCTGCATGTAAACGCGCATGGCGGTGGCAACGTACTCCGCGCCGGCTGAGGTCAAAGGCGAAGTTTTAGGGAAATGAAGTTTGAGAGCTCCTTCAATCTCGCCAGTCAACCAGTTCCGCAGATAGATATCAGGCCGTACAGATACATACACACCTGCGATCGTCATGCCCTGGGAGATCGTGCCGGGCATCGACACGGCAACGCAATTGCCCAGATCAATTTGATCGACAGCCTGAATGAAGCTCTCAATAGCATCGGCGGAGGCGATTCGATCATTGATAGCAAACTCAGATCCCTCTTTACTCTTGCGAAGCTGAGAAGCCAGCGACAACAACCCGGTACGATCACTCATGCCCGAGACGATGAAATCAACAATCGCCTCTCGTGCATCCTTGTAGCGTGCAGCAATAAAAGGCTGCGGTGTCTGCTGATCTGAAACAATACGTTTACGTCGCGAGGGGGTCGGCGCCGTCATGTATTCGCCAAGCTTGTTCAAACTGATTCGAGGGTCTTGCATTAGCTAACTCCTTGGAATCGTACTGAGACTGTTTGCACAATCAATGACTAAGCTCTCTAGAAGGGCTGGGCTACCTGAAGTAGCCCAGCCAGTTCTTGCTATCGAGCCTTATTCGACTGTGACACCAAGCTGGCTGCCAACGTACGCGTGGTGGCAGACGATCGCTCGTTGTTCAGTGCGCGGCCCGCACGCTCTTCCATTCGAGCCCCGGTCTGACTGGCAGTCCCACGCTGAGCCAATACCGAGCCTGCGAGAGATCGCTCAAGCCCAGACGAGCTTCCATTGTTGAGAGTACGTGCCGCCAGCGAGGCAGCCGAAGCGGAGCTAGTTTTAGTATTTCTACTCATGATCAAGCCTCTTAACGGTTCAGGGGGCTTGGTCTCGAATCTTGATCTGCATCTAACCTTTTCCAATTGCAGAAAAGGTATAGTTGGCGCACTTCCTAGACGAAGTAGCAGAGCAAGAACACCCTGACCAAGCGTTGGATGTTTTGTGAAGCATCAGAAGGGCCCCGAGCTGTAACTCGGGGCCCTTCTTTTTTACTGGCAAGCCTCGCAGGCTTCCGGGTTTTCCAGCGAGCAGGCGATGGCTTCGTCCGGGCTGAATACCTTGGCCGGGGCCGCGGCGCTGACCGTGGTCTTGGCGATCTTGGTGGCCGGGCGCGAACGCAGGTAGTAGGTGGTCTTGATGCCCTGCTTCCAGGCGTACATGTACATGGAGGACATTGCGCCGATGTTCGGGCTTTCCATGAACAGGTTGAGCGAGGCCGACTGGTCGATGAAGGCGCCACGCTCGGCGGCCATGTCGATCAGCGAACGCATCGGCAGTTCCCACGCGGTGCGGTAGACCTCGCGCAGGGTTTCCGGGATCTGCGCCACGCCGGCGATGGAACCTTCGGCCAGCTTGATGGCATCGCGCATTTCCGGCGTCCACAGGCCCAGCTTCTTCAGCTCGTTGACCAGGTAGCGGTTGACCTGCAGGAAGTCACCGGACAGGGTCTCGCGCTTGAACAGGTTGGACACCTGCGGCTCGACGCACTCGTAGCAGCCGGCGATCGAGGCGATGGTCGCGGTCGGCGCAATCGCGATCATCAGCGAATTGCGCAGGCCGTGTTCCTTGATGCGGGCGCGCAGGGCGTCCCAGCGTGCGGTGTCTTCCGGCACCACGTTCCAGGCGTCGAACTGCAGTTCGCCACTGGCGGCGCGGGTGTCGTTGAACGACGGGTGCTTGCCACGTTCCTGGGCCAGCTCGCAGGAGGTTTCCAGCGCGTGGAAGTAGATCGCTTCGGCGATCTTCTTCGACAGGGCGCGGGCTTCGGCGCTGTCGAACGGCAGGCGCTTGCGGAAGAACACGTCCTGCAGGCCCATGCAGCCCAGGCCGACCGGACGCCAGCGCAGGTTCGCGCGGCGGGCGGTTTCGATCGGGTAGAAGTTCAGGTCGATGACGCGGTCGAGCTGGCGCACGGCCAGGCGCACGGTCTCGGCCAGCTTCTCGAAATCGAACTCGTTGTGCTCGTCGAAGTGGTTGCCCAGGTTGATCGAACCCAGGTTGCACACCGCAGTTTCATCGTTGGAGGTGACTTCCAGGATTTCGGTGCACAGGTTGGACAGGTGGATCACGTTGCCCGGACGCAGGGTCTGGTTGCTGGCGCGGTTGCACTTGTCCTTGAAGGTCATCCAGCCGTTGCCGGTCTCGGCCAGCGTACGCATCATGCGGGCGTACAGCTTGCGGGCAGAGATGGTGCGGTTGGCCTTGCCCTGGGCTTCGGCCTGCAGGTAGGCGGCCTCGAAGGCTTCGCCGAACAGGTCGGTGAACTCCGGCACGACGCGCGGATCGAACAGCGACCATTCCTGGTCGGCTTCGACGCGCTTCATGAACAGGTCCGGCACCCAGTTGGCCAGGTTCAGGTTGTGCGCGCGGCGGGCTTCGTCACCGGTGTTGTCACGCAGCTCGAGGAAGTCCTCGATGTCGGCGTGCCAGGTTTCCAGGTACACGCAGGCCGCGCCCTTGCGCTTGCCGCCCTGGTTCACTGCGGCCACGGACGAATCCATGGTCTTCAGCCACGGCACGATGCCGTTGGAGTGGCCGTTGGTCGACTTGATCAGCGAACCGCGCGAACGCACGCGGGTGTAGCTGACGCCGATGCCGCCGGAGAACTTCGACAGCTGGGCGATGTCGCCGTACTTGGAGTAGATCGACTCCAGCGAGTCCTGCGGCGAGTCCAGCAGGAAGCACGAGGACAGCTGCTCGTGGGTGGTGCCGGAATTGAACAGGGTCGGGCTGGACGGCAGGTAGTCCAGGTTGCCCATGCGCTTGTACAGCGCCAGGGTCTCGGACACGTCCTCGCTCAGCGCGCTGGCGATGCGCAGGAAGAACTGCTGCGGGGTCTCGATCACCTTGCGGGTGTGCGGATGGCGCAGCAGGTAACGGTCGTACAGGGTACGCAGGCCGAAGTAATCGAAGTTCAGGTCCAGCGCGCCGTCGATGGCGTCGTTGAGCTTGCGTGCATTGGTCTGCACGAAGTTCAGCAGGCGGTCGTTGATCAGGCCGACTTCATGGCCCCGGCTGACCGACTGCGAGAAGGCGTAGATTTCCTGGCCCGAGACTTCCTTGGCGATGTAGTTGGCCAGCAGGCGCGCAGCGAGGCGGCCGTACTCGGGCTCTTCACCGATCAGCAGGGCGGCGGTGCGGATGGACAGTTCGTCCAGCTCGCGGGTGGTGGCGCCGTTGTACAGGCCGGAAATGGTGCGGGTGGCCACGCGCATCGGATCGACGGCGTGCAGGCCTTCGGAGGAACGCTGCACCGCGCGCACGATCTTGTTCAGGTCCACCAGCTCGGTGGTCCCGTTGCGCTTGGTCACACTCATCGCGTTGGCCGTCGGCGGCGACGTCAACAGGAACTCGCTTTCCTTCTCGATGGTGGCGCTGGATTCGGTGCTCACGGCGTATGTCCTCTTGGCGTGATTGGGGGTGCTCGATGCATCGGGGTGACGCAGGCCCGGGACATGACGGCCCAGGATGGCAGGACGGCGTCGCAGGGAATGAGACCCTGCGCCAGCCACTGCCGTTGACGATCGCGGATGGGTACCCCGGGCAACCCCGGAAATTGGGGTTGCTGCGACCGACGGCCACAAGATAGTGGGGGTAATGGGGTCCGTCAACGCCAAATGTAGTGAAATTCGGCAATCCCTTGCGCCGCAAGGATCGTGCCATCGGCGCCCGGATCAGACGCTTCAGACCTGCCGGAACGGGCTGCGCAGTCAAGCCCGAAAGGCGTCACGGCGGTGGCACAACGCACCGCGCAAACGGAACAATGACAGCTTCACATGACAGTGATGAAGCTGGCTAGGGACAACCCTGTGGATAGGTGGTGGGCAGCCGGTGGGAATGCGGTGGACGGGTGACTTCCGGCCGGTGACGCCCGCGCACGAGCAGCCGATGCTGTTCCTCCGGTTCCGGAGAAGGATGTTCCGATGCGCCTGCGACTGCCCGCGCTGGCCCTGCTTGCCGCGCTTTCCGCCCCTCCGACGCTGGCCGCCGAAGGGCCGGACCTGCGTTCGGACCAGTGCGGCATCCATACCGACTACGACGTGCTGGTGGACAGCGGCGGCATCTGGCTGCGGCATGGCCCGCAGGCGCCGCATGAAGTGGTGTTCCACGACGGCGAGCTGAGCCTGGACGGCACGATGGTGCCGGTCAGTGCCGCCGATGCCGCACGCCTGCGCCAGATGGAGGCCGGCGCCCGCCAGCTGATGCCGGCGGCCACCGCGCTGGCCCATGAGGTCTCCGGGGTCACCTTCGATGCGCTGGACGCCGCCTTCGAAGCGATCACCGGCAAGTCCCGCAACCGCCAGATGCGGGCGATGCGCGGCGAGATGCAGGACTGGATCGAGGCCAGCCTCGGCCGCGGCTACTGGGAGCAGGACACGTTCGGCGATGGCTTCGACGCGCACATCGAGCAGATGGCCGAGACGATGGCTACGTCGATGACCCGCAGCGTGCTGTGGCAGGTGTTCACCGGCCGCGCCGGGGCCATGGAGCGGCGCGCCGATCGCCTCGATGCCGAAGTCGACCGCCGCATGGAAGCGCGCAGCCAGCAGCTGGAGGCCAGGGCGATGGCACTGTGCCCGCTGGTGCAGTCACTGGCAGACGCCCACGATGCGCTGGAAGTGCGTTACCAGGGCCAGCCGCTACGGCTGCTGGAACACGGCGAGAGCGTGCGGGTGGAGCACGGCAACGGCTCGGGGCTGCATGTGTCGGCCGGGCCGGACGAGCGGCCGCGCGGGAATGCCGTGACACCCTCCCGATAACCGCGCGGCGCTGCTGTAGAGCCGAGCCCACGCTCGGCTTCTTTTCGGCACATCATTCAAAAGCAGCCGAGCGTGGGCTCGGCTCTACAAACGGCACTACCCTCACGCCCGGTGCGGGGTACCCAAGTATTCGGCGCTCTGCATCTCGATCAGGCGCGAGGCGGTGCGCTCGAAGGCGCCCTGCAGGCGCTGGCCGGTATACAGCTCGATCGGCGAGGTGCTGGCGGTGCAGACCAGGTTGACGTGGCGGTCGTACAGCTCGTCGATCAGGTTGACGAAGCGGCGCGCGGCATCTTCGTTCAAACGGTCGAAGGCAGGGATGCCACCCAGCAGCACCGTGTTGAACTCGTGCGCGATCTCGATGTAATCCGACGGCCCCCGCGGGCCCTCGCACAGCGCCGCGAAATCGAACCAGGCGATGCTCTTGCCGCGGCCGCGCACCGGAATCTTGCGACCCTCGATCTCGATGTTGCCGGCCTTGGCCGGCTGACCACCGCTCAGCTCATTCCAGCGCGTGGCCAGCCACTCATCGCTGTCAGCCGCCAGCGGCGCGCGGTACACCGGCGAGCGGGTCAGCGCGCGCATGCGGTAATCCTCGGTGCCCTCGGCGTAAAGCTCGACGCAGAAGCGCTGCAGCAGGCCGATGGCCGGCAGGAAGCTCTCGCGCTGCAGGCCGTTGAGGTACAGGTTCTCCACCGCCGTGTTGGAGGTGGTGACCAGGGTCACGCCCTCGGCGAACAGGCGCTCCAGCAACCGCGCCAGCAGCATCGCATCGCCGATGTCGGTGACGAAGAATTCATCCAGCACCAGCACGCGCAGGTTGCTGCGCCATTCCTGGGCGATCTTCGCCAGCGGGTCGCTCTGGCCCTGGTGCTCGCGCAGGCGCTCATGGACGCTGCGCATGAAGCGGTGGAAGTGCGTGCGGTACTTCTGCCTGATCGGCAGGCCGTCGTAGAACAGGTCGACCAGGAAGGTCTTGCCGCGGCCGACGCCGCCCCAGAAGTACAGGCCCTTCACTGGCTCGGGCTTCTTCCAGAACGAGGACAGGCGGTCCAGCCAGCCGTCCTCGGCGCTGTCCAGCAGGCCCAGGTGGATGCGGTCCAGCTCGGCCAGCGCCGCATGCTGGGCCGGGTCGTTCTGCCAGCCGCCTCGGGCGACCCCTTCCGCGTACCGCTGCGACGGGGTCAACTCGGTTGCACTCATGCCGCTGCGCCCAGCCAATGCTTGACGCCGTGGGTCAGCGCGCCGCGCAGATCGATCAGCTTGCGGTGGAAGAAGTGGCTGGTCTCGGGCATGCGCACCAGCTCATGCGGGGCATCCAGCGTGTCCAGCCACTGATAAACGGCCTGCGGGTCGACGATCTCGTCCTGCTCGCCCTGGATCACCAGCCAACGGGCCGGCGGTGCGATGCCGTCGAAGTCCCAGCGGCCGGCCGGCGGCGCGATCGAGATCAGCGCTTCCGGCTGCAACTCGGCCGCGGCCTTCAGTGAAACGAACGCGCCGAAGCTGAAACCGGCCAGCCACAGGCGGTCGTCCGGACGCTGGCTGCGCACCCAGGCGGCGACGGCCTTCAGGTCGTCCTGCTCGCCCACGCCATGGTCGAACTCACCGGCCGAACCACCCACGCTGCGGAAGTTGAAGCGCACCGTGGCGATGCCCAGCTCGCGCAGGGTGGTGGCGGTCATGGTGACCACCTTGTTGTGCAGGGTGCCGCCCTCGGTGGACAGCGGATGGCAGACGATGGCCACGATCGGCTGCACCGGCACATCGGCCTTGGGCAGGTCAACGACCACTTCCAGCGGGCCGGCCGGGCCGTCCAGTTCGAGGCAGGCGGTTTCGCCGGGGGCGACGGGGAACGAAGGCTTGTGCATGGCACCATGATACCGTCCCCCGCCCCTGCCCTGTGCCCGCCCCATGCTCTACCTGTCTTTGGCCGTGATCTGCAGTGTGCTGGTTTCGGTGTTGCTGAAGGTGGCCGGACGCCGCCAGCTGGATGTCGCGCAGATGGTCACCTGGAACTATCTGGTGGCCGCGACAATGACGGCGGTGGTGCTGCAGCCGCCGCTGGATGCACTGCGCGCACCGCATGCGCCGTGGCTGTCCTTGCTGGCACTGGCGGTGGTGCTGCCCTCGATCTTCCTGGTGCTGGGCCGCGCGGTCGCGGTGGCCGGCATCGTCCGCAGCGATGTGGCGCAGCGCTTGTCGCTGCTGCTGTCACTGGCGGCGGCCTTCCTGTTCTTCGGCCAGACCGCAACGCCGTGGAAGCTGGCCGGACTCGGCCTGGGCCTGCTGGCGATGGTGGCGATCAGCCTGCGCCCGCGCGGACCGGCGGTGGCGTCCTCACCCGGTGGCTGGGGCTGGCTGCTGGGCGTATGGGGCGGCTTCGCGGTGGTGGACGTGCTGCTCAAGCAGGTGGCGCTGTCCGGCACGCCGTCGATGGCGGCGGTACTGGCCAGTTTCAGCGTGGCCTTCGGGCTGATGCTGGCGCTGCAGCTGTGGCGGCATTTCAGTGACCGCAGCCGGTTGGCCTGGCGCAACCTCGGCGCCGGCGCGCTGCTGGGCCTGCTCAATGGCGGCAACATTCTTTTCTATGTGCATGCGCACCAGGCAATGCCGCAGAGCCCGGCCACCGTGTTCGCCGGCATGAACATCGGCGTGGTGGTGCTGGGTGCGCTGGTGGGCGTGTTCGCCTTCGGCGAGGCGACCACGAAGTGGAACCGCGCCGGCCTGGCGCTGGCGGTGCTGGCGATCGGACTGATCGCCTGGGGGTGAGCGTTGGTTGCGGCGGGCCATTTCCGCGCCCGCGGTGGGATGTCACTTTTCTTTTCGCGCGAAAAGAAAAGTAACCAAAAGAAACGCGCCGCCAGCCGCGAGCCGGTGCTGTGCACCGGTACCCTGCGCTTCTCGATGAACCAGGGGACGGCGCCGAACTCGCTGCGCTCAAACATCGGCGCCTCTTCGCCCCTGATTCACCTGCGATGCTCGGCTCGCTTGAAGACGGACTGGAAGATCAAAAGCAACGGCAGGATCCGTGCCGATCAAGGTCCCTCCCAGAGCAGATCCCCGCCGAACCTTATCTGTCGAAACCCAACAACAGCGGGTCGTGGTCGGAGCTGCGCCACGGGCCCTGCACGTTGCGGCCCTGGTAGCCGCTGGCGTCCTGCTCGTCGGCGTTGCTGTGCCATTCGGCGGCACCGCGCAGGCGCTTGGCCATGCCCGGGCTCAGCAGTGCGTGGTCGAGGCGGCCGGTGTAGCCGTTGTAGACGTAGCTGTAGGGATGCTCGACCTTGGCGACCTTGAACGCGTCCTGCCAGCCCAGGTCATGCAGGGTGCGGATCGGGTCTTCCATCGCGTAGGCATTGAAATCACCCAGCAGCACGGCGTCCTTGGCGCCGGTACCGGTTGGATCCGTCTGCAGCCAGGCATGCAGCTGCTGCGCCGAGGTCACGCGGGTCGCATTCCAGCAGCCCTGGTTGTCGTTGCGGTCGGCGTCAGCACCAGTCGCGTCGCGGCAACCCTTCGACTTGAAGTGGTTGGCCACCACCACGAACGGCGCGCCGTGCTTGCCCTGGAAGGCCTGCGCCAGCGGCACGCGGCTGTGCTCGACGAACGGACCGCCGGTCAGCGTGGCCGGCTTGCCGATCGGCTGCAGGCGGCTGCTGCGGTAGATGATGCCGACCCGGATCGGGTTGTCGCCGGGGCCGTTGCCGGCATCGACGAAGCGCCAGTCGCCCTGCGCGCCGCGGTCCCGGTTGAGGGCATCGACCAGTTCGGCGATGGCCGACTGCGGGCCGTAGCCATCGTTCTCCAGCTCCATCAGTGCAGCGACGTCGGCGCCCAGCGCGTTGACCGTGGTGACCAGCTTGGCCACCTGCGCCTTGTGTTCATCCGGCGTGCGCGCACCGCGCAGGGTCGGGAAGCCACCGCCCTGGCCGTCGCCATTGAAGAAATTCTCCAGGTTGAAGGCCGCCACGTGCAGGCTGCCCGGCACCGTCGGAACTGCCGGACGCTTCAGCTCCGGCAGCTTCAGCACACCTTCGACCTGCAGGCGCGGCCGCCCCTGCGCGTCCACGTGCACGACACCCTCCACGTTGCGCAGCTGCATGCCGGTGCGCAGCACCGGGTTGCCCGGCAGGTAGGGCACGCTGGCGGGGTCGCGGGCATCACTGCCGTCGTCCAGCACCAGGCGGCGGCGCAGGTTGTCGGCCATCACCTGCTCATAGCCGGCAGTGCCCGGCGCGGCCACTTCGGTCGGCTGCCAGAGGCGGCCATCGAAGGCCACGGTGAGCTGGCCGAAGCGCTCCAGGCCATCGGTACCGGCCAGGGTCAGCGGTGCGGCGATGCGCACGCGCTGGCCATCCAGCGCACGCCAGTCGGTCGGCGCGGCGGTCAGCACCACGGTGGCGCTGCTGCGCGCGGCAGTGGGCGTCGTAGCCGGTGCGGCCTGCGGCTGGGCCTGGGCAAAGGCGCTGGCCGGCAACAGCAGGGACAGGGCAAGAGCAAGGTAACGGCGGCGCATCGACGGGCGATTCCAGGGAAGAGGGCGCACAGACTAACCCTGAAATGCGAAACCCCGCTTGCGGGCGGGGTTTTAGCCTTGGTGGGCAAAGCCGGGGCAGTGGCAGGGGACGTTGTAGAGCAGAGCCCGTGATCGGCTGTACCTGGCCACACCGTGCGCAGAGCAGCCGAGCGTGGGCTCGGCTCTACAGGAAGCGGCGCGTTGCGGCGGTTATTTCAGGTTGCCCAGCATCCAGTCCACGGTGGCGTGGATCTGCTCCTCGGTCAGCGCCGGGTTGCCACCCTTGGGTGGCATGATGCCGCCGTCGGGGCCGGTATAGCCCTCGATGGCGTGCTTGTAGAGGGTGTCCTTGCCCTGCGCGATGCGCTTGTCCCAGTGCGAATGGTCCAGCGTTGGCGCCATGCCCACACCCGTGGTGTGGCAGGCAGTGCACAGGTTGTCGAAGATGACCTTGCCGTCCTTGGTGCCGCCATAGGCCACCTGCGACGCCGCCTTGGCCAGTGCTGCCGCCTTGGCTGCAGCCTGCGCGGCGGCGCCAGTGCTGCCGGCGTACACCGCGCCGGTGGGCGAAATGCGTTGTTCAGTGCGTTTGGCCGCAGTCGGCGACACCTCGGGCGGAATCCGGGTGTGGATGTAGGCGGCAAGGAGGATGAGGCCGAGGGTGATGGTCGCCAGCAGCGCGATCACCATGGAGAAGCGTTTCAGGAACTCCAGATCGTAATTCCGCACTCTTCGTTACCCCTGGCTGATAGTCGTTGGACCACGGCTGAGCGACTGCGTGATGGACCGAGTATAGAACGCACTTTGCGTGCGACAACAGGCGTCGATGCTGGTGCAGCGCAACATGCGGCCGTGGCCGCATGCGGGTAGCGCCGGGCCGTGCCCGGCGAGCGCGAAGCGCGGCAACAACGGTCGAGGATGGCAACAGCAGCCGGCCAGCGGCCGGCTCTACCGGATTGCGGGGGCGCCGATCGCGCGCAGGCAGAAGCTGCAGATCGCATCCACCAGCGCGTCTTCGTCGCGGTGCGCTTCGCGGCTGGGTGCGGTCGGGCCGACCATCGCTTCGGTGAAGGCACCCACCAGGCAGGCGGCGGCCACATGCGCGTCCTGCGCCGGCAGCTCACCGGCGGCCACGCCTTCTTCCACCAGCCGCAGGAACACGTCGCCGAATGCACGGCGGCCACGCATGCGCTCGGCCTCCACGTCCGGGTCGACCGGTTCGACGATGAAGGCGTGCGCCAGCCCCGGCCCGGCCAGGGCACGGCGGACGAAGGCGGTGATCGCCAGCCGCAGCCGCTCGCTGGCCGCCTCCGGGCCGCTGGCGATGCGCTCCATGATCGCGACCTCGTGGGCCACGGCGGCATTGAGCACCTCCACGAACAACTCGGCCTTGGACGGGAAGTGGCGGTAGATCAGGCCGGTGGACACCCCGGCCTGGGTCGCTACGGCGGTCACCGGGGCGTTGCGCCAGCCACCGGTGGCGACCAGCTCGCGGGTGGCCAGCAGGATCCTTTCACGGGCCCCGGCCAGGCGTTCTTCCATCAATGCAGAGCGTTTATAGGCCATGTTCTGATTCTATTTTCAATTTTTGAATTCGTATTCACTTCTTACCCGAACCCCGCTACGCTGGGGTCCAATCGCCCGTGCGGGCAGCGGTCCTGCAGACCGCCGCCCGCTCCCCCGCCGGGTGCGTCCATTTCCTGCCATCCCGCCGTGGAGCCACCACAATGCACGTGCCATCCCTGAACTTCGATCTTGGCGAAGACATCGACCTGCTGCGCCAGAGCGTGGCCCATTTTGCCGCCGCCGAGGTCGCACCGCTGGCCGCCGAGGCCGATGCCAGCAACCAGTTCCCTCTGGCTCTGTGGCCGAAGCTGGGCGAACAGGGCCTGCTCGGCCTGACCGTGGAGGAAGCATACGGCGGCACCGGCATGGGTTACCTGGCCCACGTGGTGGCGATGGAAGAAATCTCGCGCGCCTCCGGCGGCATCGGCCTGTCCTATGGCGCGCACTCCAACCTGTGCGTGAACCAGCTGCGCAAGAACGGCAACGAAGAACAGAAGCAGCGCTTCCTGCCCGGCCTGTGCAATGGCAGCCTGGTCGGTGCACTGGCGATGAGCGAGCCGGGCGCCGGTTCGGACGTGGTGTCGATGAAGCTGCGCGCGGACAAGCGCGGCGACCGCTACGTGCTCAACGGCAACAAGATGTGGATCACCAACGGCCCGGATGCCGACGTGCTGGTGGTCTACGCCAAGACCGACATGGAGGCCGGCGCCAAGGGCATCACCGCCTTCCTGGTCGAGAAAGGCATGAAGGGCTTCTCCACCGCGCAGAAGCTGGACAAGCTGGGCATGCGTTCTTCGCCCACCTGCGAGCTGGTGTTCCAGGACTGCGAGATTCCTGAAGAGAACGTGCTGGGCCAGGTCGGCGGTGGCGTGCGCGTGCTGATGTCCGGCCTGGACTACGAGCGCGTGGTGCTGTCCGGTGGCCCGTTGGGCCTGATGGCCGCGGCCATGGACGTGGTCATGCCGTACGTGCACGAGCGCCACCAGTTCGGCGAGCCGATCGGCAGCTTCCAGCTGATCCAGGCCAAGATCGCCGACATGTACGTAGGCCTGGGGGCCTGCCGCGCCTATGTCTATGCCGTGGCACGGGCCTGCGACCAGGGCCGCACCACCCGCCAGGACGCCGCCGGTGCCATCCTGTACGCCGCCGAGAAGGCCACCTGGCTGACCGGCCAGGCGATCCAGATCCTGGGCGGCAACGGCTACATCAACGAATACCCGACCGGCCGCTTGTGGCGCGATGCCAAGCTGTATGAAATCGGCGCCGGCACCTCGGAGATCCGCCGCATGCTGATCGGCCGCGAACTGTTCCAGCGCACCCTGTAAGGCCAACGCGATGACCGTCCTGAACAGCCAGCTGCAACCGGGCAGCGAAACGTTTGAAAGCAACCGCGCGGCCATGCAGGCCGTGGTCGATGACCTGCATGCCACCCTCGCCCGCACCGCGCTGGGCGGCAGCGACGCCGCGCGTGCCAAGCACACCGCACGCGGCAAGCTACTGGTGCGTGACCGCATCGACGCCCTGCTCGACCCCGGCAGCGCCTTCCTGGAAATCGCGCCGCTGGCCGCGCACGGCATGTACGAAGACGCCGTGCCCGCTGCGGGCGTGGTGGCCGGCATCGGCCGCGTAAGCGGCGTGGAATGCGTGATCGTGGCCAACGACGCCACGGTCAAGGGCGGCACCTACTACCCGATGACGGTGAAGAAGCACCTGCGCGCGCAGGAGATCGCCGAGCAGAACCACCTGCCGTGCATCTACCTGGTCGATTCCGGTGGCGCGTTCCTGCCGCTGCAGGACGAAGTCTTCCCCGACCGCGACCATTTCGGCCGCATCTTCTACAACCAGGCCAACCTGTCTGCGCAGGGCATTCCGCAGATCGCCTGCGTGATGGGCAGCTGCACCGCCGGTGGTGCCTATGTGCCGGCAATGAGCGACGAGACCGTGATCGTGCGCGAGCAGGGCACGATCTTCCTCGGTGGCCCGCCGCTGGTGAAGGCGGCCACCGGTGAAGTGGTCACGGCCGAGGAACTGGGCGGTGCCGATGTGCACACGCGCATTTCCGGCGTGGCCGACCACATGGCCGACAACGATCTGCAGGCACTGGCGCGGGTGCGCGCGATCATCGCCCAGTTGAACTGGCGCAAGCCGGAACCGGCGCTGGCGGTGCAGGCCAGCGAAGAACCGCTGCTGCCGGCACACGAACTGTACGGCGTGATTCCGGCTGATACGCGCAAGCCCTATGACGTGCGCGAAGTGATCGCACGCCTGGTCGATGGTTCGCGTTTCGATGAATTCAAGCCGCGCTACGGTGCAACGCTGGTGACCGGGTTCGCGCATCTGAACGGCTACCCGATCGGCATCATCGCCAACAACGGCATCCTGTTCTCGGAGTCGGCACTGAAGGGCGCGCACTTCATCGAGCTGTGCACCCAGCGCAACATCCCGCTGGTGTTCCTGCAGAACATCACCGGCTTCATGGTCGGCCGCAAGTACGAACAGGGCGGCATCGCCAAGGACGGCGCCAAGCTGGTGATGGCCGTGGCCTGCGCCAAGGTTCCCAAGTTCACCGTGGTGATCGGCGGTTCGTTCGGTGCCGGCAACTACGGCATGTGCGGCCGCGCGTACTCGCCGAACTTCCTGTGGATGTGGCCGAACGCACGCATCGGCGTGATGGGTGGCGAGCAGGCGGCCAGCGTGCTGGCCACGGTCAAGCGCGATGGCATCGAAGCCAAGGGCGGCCAGTGGCCGGCCGCGGAGGAGGATGCGTTCAAGGCACCCATCCGCGACCAGTTCGAGCAGCAGGGCCATCCTTACTACGCCAGCGCGCGCCTGTGGGATGACGGCGTGATCGATCCGGCCGATACCCGCCGGGTGCTGGCGCTGGCACTGTCGGCCAGCCTCAACGCCGCCCCGCAGCAGACGCGCTTCGGCGTGTTCCGCATGTAACCCGTGCCATGACCGAGCACGCTCCCATGAAGCCTGTTGCCATGTTCACCAAAGTCCTGATCGCCAACCGCGGCGAAATCGCCTGCCGCGTCATCGCCACCTGCCGCCGCCTCGGCATCGCCACCGTGGCGGTGTATTCCGATGCCGACCGCAACGCGCGCCATGTGCGGCTGGCCGACGAAGCCATCCACATCGGCCCGGCTGCCGCGCGCGAGAGCTACCTGCGCGGCGATGCCCTGCTCGAGGCCGCACGCCTGACCGGCGCGCAGGCCATCCACCCCGGCTACGGCTTCCTGTCCGAAAACGCCGACTTCGCCGATGCCTGCGCCGCGGCCGGCATCACCTTCATCGGGCCACCGGCCAGCGCGATCCGCGCGATGGGCGACAAGAGCGCGGCCAAGGCACTGATGGCCAAGGCCGGTGTGCCACTCACCCCGGGTTACCACGGCGACCAGCAGGCGCCGGATTTCCTGCGTACGCAGGCCGACGCCATCGGCTACCCGGTGCTGATCAAGGCCAGCGCCGGCGGCGGTGGCAAGGGCATGCGCAAGGTCGAGCGCAGCGAGGACTTCGTCGATGCATTGGCCAGCTGCCAGCGCGAGGCCGCCTCGGCATTCGGCAACGACCATGTGCTGGTCGAGAAGTACGTCGAGCGCCCGCGCCACATCGAGATCCAGGTGTTCGGCGACAGCCACGGTGACGCGGTCTACCTGTTCGAGCGCGACTGTTCGGTGCAGCGCCGCCATCAGAAGGTACTGGAAGAAGCGCCCGCGCCGGGCATGAGTGCCGAGCGGCGCGCGGCGATGGGCCAGGCGGCAGTCGATGCCGCGCGCGCGGTGGGCTACGTCGGTGCCGGCACGGTGGAATTCATCGCCGGCCCGGACGGCGATTTCTACTTCATGGAAATGAACACCCGCCTGCAGGTCGAGCATCCGGTCACCGAGTACATCACCGGCACCGACCTGGTGGAGTGGCAGCTGCGCGTGGCCTCGGGCCAGCCGCTGCCGCTGCGCCAGGATCAGCTGGCGATTCATGGTCATGCCATCGAGGCGCGCCTGTACGCCGAAGATGCCGACCGCGGCTTCCTGCCCTCCACCGGCACCCTGCGCCGCCTGCGCCTGCCGGCGCCGTCGGCCCATGTGCGCGTGGATACCGGCGTCGAGGAAGGTGACAGCATCACCCCGTACTACGATCCGATGATCGCCAAGCTGATCGTCTGGGACGTGGACCGCGATGCAGCGCTGCGCCGCATGAGCCAGGCCCTGGCCGACTGCCAGGTGGTGGGCGTGACCACCAATGCCGGCTTCCTGCGCCGGCTGGTGAACACCGATTCGTTCACCCGCGCCAAGCTGGATACTGCGCTGATCGAGCGCGAGCAGGCCGCATTGAGCGTGGTGGGTGACAGCGATGATGTGCTGTGGCTGCTGGCGGCGGTGGCCGCCGTGGCCACTACTGCAGGTGCAGCCTGCGACGCACGCGACCCGCATTCGCCGTGGCAGGCCCAGGACGGCTGGCGCCTCGGCGCATCGGCACCGCGCGTGCTGCCGCTGCAGCAGGGCGAACGCAGGCACACGCTGAAAGTGTGGGCACAGGCCGATGGCTGGCGCGTGCAGTGCGATGACGCTGCGCCGCTTCAGGTGATCGGCACGGCCACCGCGCAGGGCCTGTCGGTGCAGCTGGGCGAACGGCGCTGGTCACTGCCACTGCTGCGCGAAGGCGACCAACTGTATCTGTTCGGTGCCGATGGCCAGCATCGCTTCACCCTGCACGATCCTGTCGGAGAATCGGACCACGCCGTGGCCGATGCCGGCAGCCTGCTGGCGCCGATGCCCGGCAAGATCGTGGCCACGCTGGTCGCTGCCGGTGCCGAGGTCAAGCGCGGCACGCCGCTGGTGGTGCTGGAAGCGATGAAGATGGAGCACACCCTGCAGGCACCGGCCGACGGCACGGTGAAGGGCTACCGCGCCAAGGCCGGCGACCAGGTCGGCGATGGTGCGGTGCTGGTCGACTTCGAAGCGACCTGACCGAGGACGGCCGCGCGTTGTCGATCAATGCGCGGCCGGCCATGCGCGGCCAAGGGGGTCCAGCTCCGCCGTCACCCGCTCGGCGGCACGCCAGCCAACACCGCAAACCGCCAGTACACCCTCGGACATCGGCTGCAGGCCCAGCACCCGCTCGGCCTCGGCCTCGTTGATCGCGGCAGTGACAAAGGCACCCAGCCCCTGCGCGGTCGCCGCGCTGTAGATCGCCTGCGATACATGGCCAGCATCCAGGGTGATCGCCCGATAGGCCTTGGCATGGCCACGGTACTTCCAGAACGTTCGTTCGAAGCGGCAGGTCAGGATCAGCTGCACCTGCGCATTGGCGAACCAGTCCTGACCCGCCAGCAAGCGTTGGCAGAAACGATCCAGATCGCCGGGCGGTGCCGGCATCGGGCCCAGCTCGTGGGCGGTGGCATGGTAGTGATAGAGGCCTGGCGGCAGCCCTTCCACATTGCGCGCCACCACGTACGCCTCCAGCGGGTGCAGACTGCCGGCGGACGGCACATTCTTCTTCAGGAAGCGTACGCCAGGCCCGGTTTCCACCTGCGCCTGCGCCATCAGCACCTGCTGCAGCAACCGGGCCAGCATCGGCAACGGCACCGGGCGGGCGCTGTCGTAGTTGCGGCAGGTGGTACGCGCCTGCAGCTGCGCCTGCATCGGATCGTCGTCGCAACGCGGCAGCGGCTGCGCACCGGGGCGGCGGGCGGGTGCCTCGGCGGGCGGCGGACCGAAGCTGCGCACCAGGTCCTGAGCGGTCACCAGCTGGTTGCGCTGCATGTCGCCGGCACTGTCCACGCCGTCCCAGCGCGAGTGCTGGTAGTGCAACGCCGACAACGGCCACCACTGGCTGTCACGCAGCCGTTGCTCGGCAGCGCAGGCGTCGGCATGGGCTGGATCATCGCTGACCAGCAGGCCCTTCTGCAGCAGTGACAGCACGCGGCTGCGGGCGTCGGTGGCCTCCGGCAATGGCTGCCACTGCTCAGCACTGCAGGCCAGCAACCAGGCACAGCTTTCCGCGTCGATCACCTGCACCGACGGCAGGTGCGCCGCGCGCACCTGCAGGACCGGCTGCAGCTGCACGCCGGTACCACCGGCCAACAGTCCGTCCAGGTTGAAGGTCGGGCGTTCGACGGGTTCGACGAACAGTGTCCGGCAACGACGGAATCTCATCGCAATGGCGTCCGAGGGCTGTGCGGGGCGCCGATCATAGCGTGGCACGTACACGTACCCATCAACTTCGCAGTCCCACCGCCGATACTTCCATTTTCCCTTTCTGCCGGTGCCGGTCCCATGTCTGCTTCTCCTCTTTCCGCCGACGTTGTCCAACAGCTGCTGGAGCGCCTGTCCAGTGATGATGCCTTCCGGGCCGAGTTTGCCCGGGACCCGGGCCTGGCCCTGGTCGCACTGGGTGCGGACGAAGAAACCGTGCGTGCGTGCCGCGCGCCGCTCTCCTCGCTGGGCGGCAAGGCGGAGTTCGCCGGCGCCGCTGCACGCATGAGCCAGTTGCTGGATGTGCGTGCCGCGTTCACCGTGCCGTTCCTGTTCGAGGACGGCCTGCCCGGCCTGGATCAGTAAGCCCGCATCAGGGCACGCGCGCCGTGGCCTTGCTTGCCACGGCTGCGGTATCGGATGACGCCAGCCGTTGAACATCCATCGCGTTCAATGGAAGCAGTGCGTAGTCGCCGACATCTTCAGCAAATGCCAGGCCTCGATGGCGCTGCAGCCAGTGTGCCTGGCGCAGGGCAGCAGCCTGGTCGCCGCTGGCGTTGGCCAGGTCGATCTGCAGGACCCGCCACTGGAACAGGCTTGCGTCGGGATGCCTGGCAAGCAGCGACTGCGCGCGCGCTACCTGCCCCTGGTTCAGCGCCAGGCGCGCCTGCAGCAGGTCCCACAGTTCACGCAGGCGCGGGTCTGCATCACGTTCGGGCAGGGCCTGCAGCGCCGCGCGCCGCTGCACCACCACCGCGTTCTGGCCGGCACGCGCGGCATGGTAGGCCGCGGCCAAGGCAATGAACGCGTTGCGGCGCGCGAGCGCCGGTTGAGTGCGATCGATCGCAGCCAGCGCGCGATCCAGAACGTGCAGGTATGCCTGCTGCTGTGCTCCGGCGGGCGGCTCATCCCAGGCCAGTGCCTGCAATGCCAGGATGTCGCACAGTCCGGTACCCACCGTGCACTGGGCGGCGGCCTGCTGCATGTCACTGGCCGCCTCGGTCCTGCGATCCTGCATCGCCAGCACGGCTGCCCGCAGCATGCGCGTGCCCGGGCCCGGTGATGTCATTGCCGCGAAACCGGCATTGGCCCCATCGAAATCACCGGACAACGCGGATAGCAGGGGCTCCATTGCATCACCATTCCAGCCGGGGTGCAGGCGGGCGCCGCGCAGTGCTGCTTCGGCCGCCGCAGTTTCGCCCCGGGCCATCTGCGTGCGGGCAACGAACACCAGCACCAGCGCGCGGCGCGAATGCTGCCGGGCAAGCAATGGCTGCGCGGCGGCCAGCGCCCCGTCGTAGTCCCCCTGGGTGTAGAGGATCTTGGCGTAGTTCATCCAGCCGGCCGGATCGTCCGGATACAACTCGGTCAGCATCCGCCACTTGTTGGCGATCCGTGCCGGCGGCGCCCCTTCGAAATCGGCCGCCCAGGCATCCAGGTAGAGCTGGTCGCGCGCGGTCAGGTGCGCGCGCTGGCTGACGGCCTTCTGGTACAGCGCCGCGGCCTGCTCCAGGTTGCCCTTGGCATGCTGGATGTTCATCTGCCCGACGTAGGCGAAGGCGAAGGCAGGATCCAGCCGGGTCGCCTGCTCGAAGAACATCAGTGCATCGTCGTAGCGCGCAGCAGCCGTCGCATCGACGCCCTTGGCATAGGCATGCAGCGCATCCAGATTGGCGGTAGCCACGGTAGGCAGCGGTCGCTGGTCAGCACCGACGTCGCGCAGCGCTTCGCCAAGGTCGGTACGCAGCGCGGCGACCACGTGATCGGTCGAGGCAAGGATCGAATCCAGCCCCCGGCCGTCGGCATAGCGCGTGTAGACGGTCTGCCCGCTGCGCGGATCCACGACTTCGACACTGACCCGTACCTTGCCGTTGAGCTCCAGCACGCTGGGGATCAATACCGCACGCACCCCATCGCGCAACGCCACCTCGATGGCCAGCCTGCGGTCCAGCCGCGCCTGCGGCGGGCGCTGCATCAGCTGCAGGGTGTCGCGCACCTTCAGCTCGCTGAGGATGTTGACGAAACGCGACTGCCCCAGGCTGATGTACAGCGCCTGCTCCAGGCTGCTGTCCAACTGGGGATAGGCCGTGGCGTTGTGCACCGCGGCCACGATCACCCAGTCACGCTCGGCGAAGGCGATGGCCGGCGCTGGCCGCAACAGTGTCCACAGCACACCGCACAACGCCAGCATGAGCGCCGCTTCAGTCACCAGCGCGGCCGGGCGACGCCACAGCGGCAGATCCCGCCACGCTTTCTCGCCCGAGCGCGGCCGCCGTAGCGGCGCGCTGCCGCGCAGCCCCACTTCGAATACTTCCTGGCGTTCGCCGATGCCCTTGAAGCGCCAGTGCCCGTGGTCCTTCCAGCGCAGCTCATCGGCCGTCCAGGGCAGTTCGCTGACCGCCCGACGTGCCATCTGTTCGGCGGCCGAGGACAGCAGAACCTGCCCGGGCCACGCCAGCTGCATCAGGCGCGCAGCCATCGGCTTGGCCAGGCCCTCCACCTCCACCGGCTTTGCGCCGTGGGCAACGGCTTCGACACTGTTGTTCCACAGCAGGACGTCACCCACGTGCAAGCCGGCGCGGGCGCGCAGGACGACGCCACGCTCGCGTCCCAGCGCATCGACGGCGTTCTGGTAGGAAAGAGCGAAGCCGATGCCATCGATGGGGCGTTCGAACAGGATGAACAGTCCGTCGGACCGATCGATCAGCTGGCCATTCCAGCGCTGCTGCAGGCCCAGCACCAGGCGGTCATGCTGCTGGAACAGTTCAGCGGCGGCAATGTCACCGATCCGCTCGACCAGCTGCAGCGAGTCGCACAGATCGGTGAACAGCAGCGTCCGCACCTGCGGGCTCTGCATCGGGAGGAAATCCGGGATGCCGTCCATTGCCACCTCTGCTGCTCATTGTCCGTTTTCGGAATCGGCGACCCAGCGCAGGCAGTTGCCGCCATCGCGCTTGGCCTGGTACAGCGCGCGATCCGCGCTGGCATACCACTCGCTCCAGCCTGCGTCCGGTGTCAGCAGGCTGGCGCCGATGCTGACCAGGCTGACGTGCGGCGTGCCGTGGCTGCGTTCCAGCAAGCCATGCACCGCGCTGAGGATGAACTCGGCCGCGTGCTGCACGATCTCGTGGTTGCCACGGCGCAGGATCAGGCAGAACTCGTCGCCGCCGAGCCGGCAGGCCAGGTCCTGCTCACCGGCCATCGAGCGCAGGATGTTGCCCATGCTCTGCAGCACGCGGTCACCGGCCTGGTGGCCGTGGCGGTCGTTGATCTGCTTGAAGCGGTCACAGTCGATCAGCAGCAACGCCTGTGGCAGGCCGTGACCGTCGGCGCGGCATTCCTGCAGGTACAGGGTCAGGCCGCGGCGGTTGTGCAGGCCGGTCAGTTCATCGGTGCGCACCAGCTCGCGGGTATGGGTCAGCTGATGGGTGGTGATGTACAGGTTGTCCAGCGCGGTTTCCAGATCATGATTGCGCCGGCGCAGCTGGCTGATCAGGGCCTGTTCGTTGGTCAGCACGCGCATGATCGTGCGGCGCAGGAAATAGGCGACCAGGCCGGGATCGGATTCGACCAGGCGGTGGAAATCCGCCGGGCCCAGTTCCAGCACTTCGCAATCGGCCAGCACGCGCGCACTGGCGCTGCGCAGGTGGTCACCGACCAGCAGGCCGAGCTCACCGAAGAACTCATGCTGCCCGAGTGTCTTGATCACCAGGTCCTCGCCGAAGTCCAGTTCGATCTGGCCTTCAAGGATCACATACATGCGTTCGCCGCGATGTCCACGCTGGAACAGCCACTGTCCGGCATGAAGCTTGCATGGACGGGCGAATCTGGCGAACAATGCGACCTCGGCAGCGGACAGCAGCGCATGCACGATCTCGGCCATCGCCACCCGGGCGATACCTGACGTCACATCACTGTTCTCGGCCGCACCCCTGCCGGTCATTCCCTGCACCCGCCGCCAGCGTCCCCTGGTGAGCCGCGGAGCATAGCACCGCTTTAAAGTGTGCGCCCTATCTCATTTTGAGCCTTCCAGCGCACTTCTCCGATGTGAAGATGCGTGGTGGCCCGTTGTGGGCACGCCTGTCCGCACAAAAGTCCTGCCGGATCAATCCGATGGCCGTCTTCACGGACGTTCGGCCAAGTTGCGGGGTACCGGGGTGCGCCGGATTGACGCTGCCCGCGTTCACGGCTGTTCCAGCGATACAACAACGCCGGCAGGTCCCCCGACCGACCGGCGTTGCCTGGCCCTTCCCTGGCCACCCTGATCGGATTTCGAGGCTTCGGTAGAGCCGGCCGCAGGCCGGCTTCCCTGTGGTGCCCGAAGGATCACGTGGTCGCCGGCCAGCGGCCGGCACTATCGCATCACGCGGCGCGTTCGCTGCGCCCGCCGTGGAACTGCTCTTCCTCGGTGGAACCGGTCAGCGCAGTGGTCGAGGACTGGCCCTGCTGGATCGCCTGGGTCACCGCATCGAAATAGCCGGTACCGACCTCACGCTGATGCTTGACCGCAGTGAAGCCGCGCTCGGCCGCTTCGAATTCGGCTTCCTGCAGTTCCACGAACGCGCTCATCTGGCGGCGTGCGTAGCCGTGGGCCAGATTGAACATGCCGTAGTTCAGCGCATGGAAACCCGCCAGGGTGATGAACTGGAACTTGTAGCCGTAGCTGCCCAGTTCGCGCTGGAACTTGGCGATGGTGGCGTCGTCCAGGTTCTTCTTCCAGTTGAAGCTGGGCGAGCAGTTGTAGGCCAGCAGCTTGCCCGGGAACTTCGCATGGATCGCCTCGGCGAACCTGCGTGCGAATTCCAGGTCGGGCTTGCCGGTCTCGCACCACACCAGGTCGGCATACGGTGCATAGGCCAGGCCACGGCTGATCGCCTGGTCCAGGCCATTGCGAGTCTTGTAGAAGCCTTCAACGGTGCGCTCGCCGGTGGTGAACGGGCGGTCGTTGCCATCGATATCGCTGGTCAGCAGATCCGCGGCTTCGGCGTCGGTACGCGCCACCAGCAGGGTCGGCACGCCCAGCACGTCGGCGGCCAGGCGCGCGGCGTTGAGCTTCTCGATCGCCTCGCGGGTCGGCACCAGCACCTTGCCGCCCATGTGGCCACACTTCTTCACCGAGGCCAGCTGGTCTTCGAAGTGCACGCCGGCGGCACCGGCCTCGATCATCGCCTTCATCAGTTCGAAGGCATTGAGCACGCCGCCGAAGCCGGCTTCGGCATCGGCCACGATCGGCTGCAGGAAGTCGATGTCATCCTTGCCTTCGGCGTGGTGCAGCTGGTCAGCACGCAGCAGCGTGTTGTTGATGCGCTTGACCACCGCCGGCACCGAATCGGCCGGGTACAGCGACTGGTCCGGATACATCTGGCCGGCCAGGTTGGCGTCGGCCGCTACCTGCCAACCGGACAGGTAGATCGCCTTCAGGCCAGCCTTGACCTGCTGCATGGCCTGGTTGCCGGTCAGCGCGCCCAGCGCGTTGACGAATTCACGCTCGTGCAGCGACGCCCACAGCTTCTCCGCGCCCAGGCGGGCCAGCGAATGCTCGATGTGGACGGTGCCGCGCAGGCGCACCACGTCGGCAGCGCTGTAGTTGCGCTGGATGCCGTCCCAACGCGGGTTGGTATCCCAGTCGTGCTGGATCTGTTCGGCAGTGGGCAGCTTGCTCATGTCTTTCTCCAGTTCGGTTCGTGCGTGCAGCGGGGAGGGAAACGGCGGAAAACGCGGGCGGCGATCAGTCGATACGCGCGTAGGCCGGCAGGGTCAGGAAATCGGTCAGTTCGTCGCTGCGGCTCAGTTCGCCGAGCAGGGCGATGGCCTCGCTGATGCGTGCGCCACCGGGCAGCGCGGCGGTATCGCCCAGCCGTGCCGGCAGCTGCGCGAGGGTGGAATCCAGCAGGGCCTGGTCGATCGCGGTGCCATCGTCCAGCTGCTGGCCCGGCGTATGCAGCCACTGCCACAACTGGCTGCGGCTGATCTCGGCGGTGGCCGCGTCCTCCATCAGGTGATGGATCGGCACGCAGCCGTTGCCATCCAGCCACGCCGCCAGGTAACGCACGCAGACTTCCACGTTGCCTTCGAAGCCGGCGCGGGTGATGGTGCCCGGCGGCCGCGCGATCAGTTCGTCGCGGCCGACGCGCACATCCTGGCGCAGCACGCTGTGCTGGTTCGCTCCGGGCATGTGTTCGTCGAAGATCGCCATCGCCACCGGAATCAGCGCCGGGTGCGCAACCCAGGTGCCGTCATGGCCGGCGGTGACCTCGCGCAGCTTGTCGGCGCGCACCCGGGCCATCGCCTGCTCGTTGGCGGCCGCATCGTTGTTGATCGGAATCTGCGCGGCCATGCCGCCCATCGCATGCGCACCGCGGCGGTGGCAGGTCTGGATCAACAGCTCCGAATACGCCTTCAGGAACGGCTGGGTCATGGTCACCTGGCCGCGTTCGGGCAGCACGCGGTCGGCGTGGCGGCGGAAGGTCTTCAGGTACGAGAAGATGTAATCCCAGCGCCCGCAGTTCAGGCCGACGATGCGATCACGCAACGCGTGCAGGATCTCGTCCATCTCGAACACGGCGGGTAGCGTTTCGATCAGCACGGTCACCTTGATCTGGCCGTGCGGCAGGCCGAGCATGCCCTCGATGTGCGACAGCGCGGTCTCCCACAGCGCCGCCTCTTCCATGCTCTGCAGCTTGGGCAGGTAGAAATACGGGCCACGATCCTTCGCCTGCAGGGTGCGCGCGTTGTGGAAGGCGAACACCGCCGCGTCGAACAGGCCACCGGCGATGAACTGGCCGTCGATGCGTACGTGCTTCTCGTCCAGGTGCCAGCCACGCGGGCGCACGATCAGCACGGCCTGTTCGTCGTACGGGCGCAGGGTGTAGTGCTTGCCGGCCTTTCCGTTGGATGCCGGTGCGGTGTATTCCAGATCGCCACGCACTGCGGCAGCCAACGACTGCTGGCCCGCCAGCAGGTTGCGCCAGGTCGGCGAGGTCGAATCCTCGAAGTCGGCCATGAACACCTTGGCGCCGGAGTTCAGCGCGTTGATGACCATCTTCGGGTCGGTCGGGCCGGTGATCTCGACGCGGCGGTCCTGCAGCGCCGTCGGCAGCGGCGCGACGGTCCAGTCGCCGCTGCGGATGGCGATGGTGTCTTCGCGGAAGTCCGGCAGGCCGCCCTGGTCGAAGAACGCCTGGCGCTCGCGGCGGGCCTGCAGCCGTGCCTGCCGGCCCGGTTCCACCGCACGGTGCAGCGACACCAGCAGGGCCAGCAGCGGCGCCGGCAGCACGGTGTCCTGCCCGGCCACGCGGGTCGCCAGGGCGATACCGGGGGTGGCCTTGCTGGCAGGGGTGGGAACAGCGGAAGCGACGGCGGACATGGGGCGACTCCAGCGGTGGGGGAACGCCTCCACGGTGCCGCCGGGACTGAGTATTTGGCAAAACAGTTTTTGCAATGCTTTACATAAATTGTGCTAATACTCGTTACACGATGAGCACACGCGCCCCGCCAAGTCCGCGTTTTTCCTACAAATCCGACCGGTTGAAGCCGCTGCGCGCGTTCTGCCAGACGGTGCGCCTGGGCTCAGTCTCACGGGCGGCTGAGGCACTTTTCGTCAGCCAGCCGGCCATCAGCCTGCAGTTGCAGGCGTTGGAGCGGGAGCTGGGGGTGCCGCTGTTCGAGCGCAGCGGGCGGCGCTTGGTGCCCAGCCGCGAGGGCCAGCTGCTGTACGAGATGGCGCAGCCCCTGGTAGAGAACCTGGACGGGCTGGAGGCGCGGTTCCGCGACAAGGTGCGCGGCCTGGACGCGGGCGAGCTGAACATCGCCGCCAACAGCTCGACCATCCTGTACCTGCTGCCGAAGATCGTCGAACGCTTCCGCCTGCACCATCCGGACGTGCGCCTGACCCTGCACAACGCGATCAGTGCCGACGGCACCGACCTGCTGCGCGAGGATGCCGCCGACCTGGCGATCGGTTCGATGACCGACGTGCCGGCCGATCTCAGCTACGCGCCGGCCTATCGCTTCGAACAGGTGCTGATCGCACCGCATGACCATCCGCTGGCCAGCGGGGGCGAGCTGGAGCTGGCCGACATTGCGCGCTATCCGCTGGTGCTGCCGCCGAAGCGGCAGATCACCTACCGGCTGGTCGACCAGGTGTTCCAGCGCCACCGCATCGCTTATACCGTGGCCCTGGAAGTGGGCGGCTGGGAAGTGATCAAGCAGTACGTGGCGATGGGCATGGGCATTTCGATCGTGCCGGCACTGTGCCTGAACGAGGCCGACCGCGAGCGGCTGGCGGCGCGGTCGATGAAGCGCTGGTTCCCGGAGCGCAGTTACGGGGTGATCGTGCGGCGCGGCAAGGCATTGTCGGCGCAGGCGCGGGCATTCATCGAGCTGATCCAGCCAGAGTTGTTCAGTCCGCGCGATTACGACCAGAGCGGGCATTCAGAGCGGTGAGGGGTGTTCGGCAGGACTGCGCCCTGCACCTGCCGAAGCCGAAGCAACGTCAACGTCAACGTCAACGTCAAAAGCGGGCATTGCATGGGAAGGCGGGGCGGTGTGGGTGGGCAGGACACGCCGTAAACCCATCCATGGGGGCTCGATGGCGCCATCCATGGCGCCAACGGTCCTGCCCACCCACACCGCCCCGCCTCTGACAGATTCCCGCGATCTTTCGGGGTCGGATCCCGTTGCTGCGCAACCGGCTCTGACCCCATTTACGGCTGACGATGAATAAACTGGCCCCATGTCCATCGAACTCCGCCACCTGCGCTACTTCCTCGCTGTTGCCGATACGCTGCACTTCGGCCAGGCCGCCGAGCGGCTGGGCATGTCGCAGCCGCCGCTCAGCCAGCAGATCCGGCAGCTGGAGGAACTGATCGGCGCGCGCCTGTTCGTGCGCAGCCATCGCCGCGTGCAGCTGACGCCTGCCGGTGAGCTGCTGCAGGAACGCGCACGTGCCATCGTGCAGCAGGTGGAAACGGCGGTGGACGAGGTGCAGCGTGCGCAGCGCGGTGAGCAGGGTGAACTGCACATCGGTCTGACCCGCGCCACGCCGCTGTCGCCGCAGATTCCGCGTTCGATCCTGCATTACCGCCAGCAGTATCCGCAGGTGCGGCTGCAGCTGAGCGAGATGAACACGCTGCAGCAGATCGACGCACTGCTCGATGGTTCACTGGACGTGGGCATCATCCGCAAGCGTGCGCTGCCGCCGGAACTGGTGGCACACAGCCTGTTCGTCGATCCGCTGGCGTTGATCGTGCATGCCGACCATCCCGCCCTGCGCAGACTGTCGAAGCAGGGCACGCTGTCGCTGCGCGACTTCGCGCAGGAGCCGTTCGTGGCCTTCCGCCGCAGTGCCGGCGCAGGCATCCATGACCACATGATCGCGTTGTGTGCGGCGGCCGGATTCACGCCACGCATCGTGCAGGAAGCGGGTGAAGCCTCGACGCTGATCAGTCTGGCCGCTGCCGGCCTGGGCGCGGCGATCCTGCCGTCGTCGTGCGATCACATCCAGGTGGAAGGATCGCGCTTCGTGGCACTGGCCGATGCCGGTGCGCATTCGGAAGTGCAGCTGGCGTGGCATCGCGAACGGGTAACGCCGCTGATCCGCAATTTCGCCGCGCTGCTGCGCGGGGCGTTCGCCGAGGGGTGAGCGTGCAACCCACCCGGTAGTGGGGGGGCGGGGGGGGCCGCGCCACCCTGTGTGAGGTGGCATGCCAAGCCAAGTGGGGTTGCCGGCCAGCGGCCGGCACTACCGTATGCGTTGGTTCACGCCGTGACCGGCTGCGGCGCGCGCTGCTGCAACGCCCAGACGATGCCGCCGCCGACCAGGGTCAGCACGGCCGCGAACGCGCACACGCCAAGCCAGTCCCAGGCCGCATAGGCCAGGCCACCGACACCGCCCAGCACGCTGGAACCCAGGTAGTAGGCAAACAGATACAGCGCCGAGGCTTCCGCGCGCATCGCACCAGCGCGGCTGCCGACCCAGCTGCTCGCCACCGAATGGCCACCGAAGAAGCCGAACGTGACCAGCGCGATACCCAGTGCCATCGCGCTCAGCCACGGCATTGCCAGCAGCACGATGCCGGCGCCGATCAGCGCGAACGAGATCGACAGGATGCGGCCGCGGCCGTAGCGCGTGGCCTGCTGGCCCATCCACGCCGAACTGAAGGTGCCCACCAGGTAGACACTGAAGATCAGGCCAACCACGGTCCGGCTGAGGTGGTAGGGCGGCGCCAGCAGGTGGTAGCCCAGGTAGTTGTAGAGGGTGACGAACACGCCCATCAACACGAACGAGGTGGCGAACAGCCACGGCAGGCCCGGGTCGGCGAACAGCATGCGCCAGCGCGACGGCAACTGGCGCAGGCCATCGCGTCGCGCGTGGAAATGGCGCGACGCCGGCAGCTGCAGCCACAACAGCACGGTGCTGGCGATGGCGATGATCGAGACCACGCCGATACCCCAGCGCCAGCCCCAGTGGTCGGCGATGATGCCGGCCAGCAGGCGCCCGCTCATGCCACCGATCGCATTGCCGCCGATGTACAGGCCCATCGCCAGGCCCAGCGCACGGCTGTCCATTTCCTCGACCAGGTAGGTCATCGCCACGGCCGGCACGCCGCTCAGCGCCAGGCCAAGCAGGGTGCGCAGCACCAGCAACGTGGTCCAGTCGTCCACCAGCGCCGTGCAGAGCGACAAGGTTGCGGACGCGAGCAGCGCGGCGATCATCAGCGGGCGGCGGCCGACCGCATCGGAGAGGAGCCCGGCCAGCAGCATCGCCACCGCCAGGGTGCCGGTGGTCAGCGACAGCGACATTGCGCTGCCAGCCGCAGACACGCCGAAGTGGCGGCTGAACTCGGGCAGCAGTGGCTGCACCGTATACAGCAGGCCGAAGGTGGAGAAACCGGCCAGGAACAGCGCCAGCGCAGTGCGACGGAAGGCCGGCGTGCCCTGCTGGATGCGGGTCTCGGCGATAGGATCGACAGTGGGGGGGCGCCGTTCGAGGGCCGCCGCGGTTTCGCCAGTCATGGGATCGATGGGCCGGTGGGGCGGCCGGGCGTGGGAGGGAACGGGCCCAGACTAGGCCCGTCCATCCAGTCGATCCATAACCCGATAAGTCAGGATTGATATGCCTGACGTATTGATTCAGCTTAGAGACGCTGCCACTCGAAACCGTCGCCGCGGCGGTAGTACACCGCCACCGCGCGGCCGTAGACCTTGTCGGCGTCGACGAAGCCGAAGAAGCGGCCATCGAAGCTGTTGCCACGGTGGTCGCCCAGCACCAGCACCTTGCCGGCCGGTACCACCAGATCGGCGATGTCCGGACCGCCGCCCATGTCCAGGTCCAGGCGGGCATGGCGCTCGCCGAAGGCTTCCACATCCTGCAGGTCGGCGATCTGCAGTGGCTGGCCATTGATGCTCAGGTGGCCCTCGCGCATCTGCACATGGTCACCGGCCACCGCCGCCACGCGCTTGATCAGCCGGGTGCCATCGGCCGGCGAATCGAACACCGCCACTTCGCCACGCTGCGGGGTGCCGGTCGCCATCAGTTCCGTGCTGGTGAACGGCAGGCGCAGGCCGTAGGCGCGCATGTCCACCACCACCCGGTCGCCCGGCTGCAGGGTCGGCTGCATCGAACCACTGGGCACCACATAGTGGTTGGCGAGGGTGTCGCGGGCGGCGGCCAAGAGGCCGAGCATCACCAGCAGCGGCAATGCCTCCTTCCTCAGCCAGGCCAGCGCACGTTCGGAAAAGGGAGGGCGGGCAACAGCATCCATGACAGGCTCCGGGTAGGTGGTAGATGCATCAGACCACACATGGGGGGAGAGGTTCCTGGTAGCGCCGGGCCATGCCCGGCGGCCGATGGAAACGGGGATGCGGCGCGTTCGCCGGGCACGGCCCGGCGCTACCGATGCGGGGTTACGCAGGTTTTACGCGCCGGCGCGGCCACGGGCATCGCACCTTTACGGCCAGCGCGCGCATCGTGTGCCCACCGCGCCGCAGGGCGCATTCCGCAAGGTGTTGTATGACCCTCCTGGTGATCCGCCACGCGTCTTCGTCGGCGCCGCGCCCGCAGCTGCCGGCGCAGCTGGCCGGCCATCGCGTGCTGTGCAGTGACTGCGCCAGCCTGTCCGAAGTACGCCAGTGCCTGTGCCAGCCGCAGGCGCGTTCAGCCGACTGGGTGCTGCTGGATGTCGGCGTGGCCGACGACGCGCAATGGCAGGCCGAGGGCGGCGCGTTGCAGGCGGCGCTGGAACGGCTGCCGGCGCCGTACATCGAGCTGCAGTCGCCCAGCGAGCTTGGCCTGGATACGCGCCTGCGCCTGCAGCATGGGCCCGCCGCCGTGGTGGCCGACCAGCGCAGCCAGCAGGCCGGGTATCCGCTGTCGCTGGCCATCGTCGGCCGCCGCCTGGCGCAGGAGGGCTGAGCCATGTCGATCTTCATCATCCGCGGCCCGGAAGCCGCCGGTGCGCTGATCCGCACCGCGATGCCGCTGCCGGCACCGGTCCTGAAGTCATTGGTGCATCGTGCGATCGACGCCGGCACCAGCGTGGCGATCCGTGCCTGTGGTTCGGAACAGGAACTGCTGGATGCACTGCGCGTGGCCGACCACAGTCGCGGCGAGGTGACGTTGCTCGATCCGGGCGCATGTGCCAACAGCCTGCGCCTGCAGCGCCTGCTGCCGTACCTGCACAACGCCTACGTGGAAGTGCATGACGATGGCGCGGTGGCCGAGCCATGCCTGCCTGCCGGTGTCGGCCAGCGGTTGGGCATCGCTGCCGGGTACGGCGCACAGAGCTATGTGCTGGCGCTGGATATCGCGCTCGATCACCTCGGGTTGGCCGAGCAGGCCAACCGGGTGCACGTGGGGACGTAACCCGCTGGTGTGGAGCCGAGCCCATGCTCGGCTGCATTTCCAGGAAAAACCAGCCGCGCATGGCTCGGCTCTACACAAAGAAAAACGGCGGGGTTGCCCCCGCCGTTTTCGCTTTCTTACTTCAGCCCGCGGAACTTCAGCAGCGGTTCCACCGACGGGTCCTTGCCGCGGAAATCGCGGTACAGGGTCGACAGCTCCACGCTGTTGCCGCGCGAGAGGATCTTGTCGCGGAATTCCTGGCCATTGGCCGCGGTCAGGCCACCGTGTTCGGTGAACCACTGGTAGGCATCATGGTCCAGCACTTCCGCCCAGAAGTAGGCGTAGTAACCGGCCGAGTAGCCGCCACCCCAGATGTGGTCGAAGTAGGTGGTGCGGTAACGCGGCGGCACCTGCGGCAGGTCGACCTTGAACTTCTTCAGCGCGCTGGCTTCAAAGGCGCCGACATCCTGCAGCGGCGCATCGGCCTTCTGCGTGTGCCAGGCCAGGTCCAGCAGTGCGGCAGACAGGTACTCGGTGGTCGCATAGCCCTGGTTGAAGCTGCGTGCCTTGAGGATCTTGTCGACCAGCTCCTGCGGCATCGCTTCGCCGGTCTTGTAATGCTTGGCGTAGTTGGCGAACACCTTCGGATCCAGCGCCCAGTGCTCGTTGAACTGCGACGGGAACTCGACGAAGTCGCGCGAGGTGGCGGTGCCGGCGATCGACGGGTACTTCACGTTCGAGAACATGCCGTGCAGCGCATGGCCGAACTCATGGAACATGGTGGTGACGTCGTCGAAGCTGATCAGCGCAGGCTGGCCGGCGGCCGGCTTGGTGAAGTTGCAGACGTTGTAGACCACCGGCTTGGCACCGGTCAGTCCGTCCTGCTCGACGAACACATCCATCCAGGCGCCGCCGGACTTGCTGTCACGCTTGAAGTAGTCGGTGTAGAACAGGGCCAGCGAGGTGCCGTCCTTGTCGAACACTTCGTACACCTTCATGTCCGGGTTGTAGGTCGGAATGTCGGTGCGCGGCTTGAAGGTGATGCCGTACAGCTGGGTGGCGGCGTAGAAGACGCCGTTCTGCAGCACGTTGTCCAGTTCGAAGTACGGCTTGATCTGCGACTCGTCCAGATCGTACTTGGCCTTGCGCACCTGCTCGGCGTAGAAGTCCCAGTCCGATGCGGCAACCTGGAAACCACCCTTCTGCGCGTCGATCACCTTCTGGATCTCGCCGGCTTCGGCGCGGGCCTTGGCGGTGGCCGCCGGCACGGTGTCGGTCAGCAGTTTGAGCGCGGCAGCCGGGGTCTTGGCCATCTGGTCGCCCAGCTGGTAGTCGGCGAAGGTGTCGAAGCCGAGCAGCTTGGCCTTCTGCGCACGCAGCTGGGCCAGGCGCTGCACGGTCTGCCGGGTGTCGTTGGCATCGCCACGCTCGGCACGGGTCTCCGAAGCCTTCAGCACGGCGGCGCGCTGGTCACGATCGCTCAGCGAGCCGAGTACCGGCTGCTGGGTGGTGTTCTGCAGCGGCAGCAGGAACTTGCCATCCAGCTTGCGGTCCTTGGCCGCGGCCGCGGCGTTGTTGATCGCATCCTCGTCCAGGCCAGCCAGCTTGGCCTTGTCGTCGACGACCACGGCGGCCGCGGCGGTGGCAGCCACCAGGCGGGTATGGAACTGGGTGGAAAGGGTGGTCTCTTCCACATTGAGCTTGCGCAGCGATGCCTTGTCGGCGTCGGACAGCTGTGCGCCAGCGCGCACCAGCCCGTCGTAGTAATGCTCGACCAGGCGCTTCTGCACCGGATCCAGTTCCAGCGTGTCGCGCTGGTCATAGATCGACTTCACGCGCGCGAACAGCTTCGGATCGAGGTTGATCTCGTCCTGGTGCGCAGCCAGCTTCGGCGCCACCTCTTCCTGGATCTTCTGGCGCGCATCGTTGGTGTCGGCCTGGACCAGGCCGAAGAAGATGCGCGACACGCGGTTCAGGGTCTCGCCGCTGCGCTCCATCGCCACGATGGTGTTGTCGAAGGTGGCCGGCTCGCTGCTGTCGGCGATCTTGCGCACGTCGGCCAGGTGCTGGCGCATGCCTTCTTCGAAGGCCGGCAGGTAGTCGCTGTCCTTGATCTTGTCGAACTGCGGCGCCTGGAACGGCAGCGTGCTGGCGCTCAGCAGCGGGTTGGTGGAGGCTTCGGCCGGCTGCTGGGCCGGGGCTTTCTGGGCATCGGACACGGGGGTGGACTCCTTGCCGGAACAGGCCGCCAGCGCCAGGCTGATGGCGGCGGCCAGGACTACGGTACGCGACATGTAAAACGCTCCTTGGGCAGACGGTACGGGATACCAGCCCTCCACCCTACTCCTGTCGCGCTCGCCCGGCATGTGCCGGACGTGGCGTCTATGCGGCGGCCTGCGGCCGGCTCAGACCGTGCCGCGGGTCTTGCCGATCCAGGGCCGGTAGAACTCTCGGATGGCGGCCATGTCGGCGGCGTCATCGCCGCTGGGCGTGAACAGCGGGCCGATGCCGATGGTCTTTTCCGGATAGTGGAAATACGCGGCCAGGATCGGCACGTCGGCCATCCGGGCGATCTTCAGGAAGCCGGCCTTCCAGTCCTTCACGGCCTTGCGGGTGCCCTCGGGCGTGATGGCGAACCACATCTTCTCGTTGTTGCGCAGCAGGTCCACGGCCTGGCCCACCGTGCCCTGCGGCGAGCTGCGATCGAGCGGAATCACGCCCAGCTTGTGCAGCAGCGGGCCCAGCGGCCACCAGAACAGCGACGCCTTGCCCAGCACCTTCACCTTCATGCCCAGCGCGATCTTGGCCGCCATGCCCCACAGGCCGTCCCAGTTGGACGAGTGCGGGGCGATGATGAAGACCAGCCTGGGGATGTCAGGCAGGGTACCGGTCACCTTCCAGCCACCCATGCGCAGGGTGCAGCGCGCCAGCCAGCGCAGGAAGGCGTTGGGTTTGACCTGCGGCATCTGCGGCGGTACGGCCGGCAGCAACGAAGTCGGGTTGTTCAAGCAATCACTCCCAGTCACGTGATGAGCGCCCGCGCTTGATCTGCGCGCGCCCGCGTTTGGCGTCCAGACGACGCAGTTTCGACCCGAGGGTCGGCTTGGTGGCCTTGCGCGGTTTGGGCACGCTCAGCCCGGCCTGGATGAAGGCCGCCAGCCGCTCGCGCGCATCCTCGCGATTGCGATCCTGGGTCCGGAAACGTTGCGCATCGATGACCAGCACGCCTTCGCCGGTCATGCGCCGGTCACGCCGCGCCAGCAGGCGCGTGCGCAACGGTTCGGGCAACGAGGGCGAGTTGGCCACATCGAAACGCAGTTCCACCGCGGTGGAGACCTTGTTGACGTTCTGGCCACCGGCGCCACTGGCGCGCACGAACCGCTCGACGATCTCGCCGTCGGGGATTTCAAGCTGCGCGCTGATGGTGACCGGTCCACTGCCCATCCGCGCATTGTAGCGGCAGGCACGCACCGGAGTGCGGCATCGCGCCCCGTATGCCGCCGATCAGGTACCGAACACGCCGCCTTCGCCTTGGCTGCGGGTATGCTGGCGATCCCATGTACCGCAGGAAGCCCGCATGACCCGCACCGCACCCGCCCTGCCGTCCCTGCTGCGCCGCGCCGCCCTGCTGCTGGCGCTGGCCGTGGCCAGCGTTCCGGCCCTGGCTGCGCCGCCGACCGATGGCGACATCAACCGCCTGCTGTCGGCCTCGCGCGCGCAGAGCATGATCGACACCATGCTGCCGCAGATCGAGGCGATGCAGCAGCAGCAGTTCCAGCAGGTGGCCGCGCAGCGCCAGCTCAACGCCCAGCAGCAGGAGCAGCTGAAGCGGATCCAGGCACGGACCAGCCAGACCCTGCGCCAGGCCCTGTCGTGGCAGCAGCTGCGGCCGATGTACGTGGACCTGTACAAGAAGACCTTCAGCAAGGAAGACGTGCTGGCGATGGCCGAGTTCTATGAGAGCGCGGCCGGCCAGAGCCTGCTGGACAAGACCCCGGCGCTGATGCAGAACGTAATGGTGGCGATCCAGGCACGCATGCAGCCGCTGTTCGCGGACCTGCAGAAGGATCTGGAAGCGATCGTCAACGAGCCGGAAAAGAAGTGACCGGGATTTCCGTAGCGCCCGAGCCCATGCTCGGGCGGCGGCGCGCAGCGCCGTGAAGCGCAGCCGAGCGTGGGCTCGGCTCTACAGGTCCTGGTGCCAGCCGAACAGGTCCAACGCCTTCTGGAACCCGCGGTCCAGCGGCGCACGCACGTCCACCATGCCGCCATCAGGGTGCGGGAAGCGCAGGCGTTCGGCATGCAGCAGCATGCGATGCACGCCCTGCATGCGGAAGATGCGGTTGTGGCGCCCATCACCGTGGCTGGTGTCGCCGATCATGTGGTGCGACAGGTGCTTGAGATGCCGGCGGATCTGCCGGAAGCGCCCGGTCTGTGGCTGGCAGCGCAGCAATGCGTAGCGTGAGCTGGTGAATTCGCCCACCGGCACCGACAACTCGCCGGTGGCCAGGCGCTGGAAGTCGGTGATGGCCGGCTTCTTCACCGGCTTGCCCGGGCCCCCATCGAGATCGTGGTCCACGCGCCAGGACAGCGCGGCCGGCCAGCCACGGCAGACGGTCAGGTAGTCCTTCAGCACTTCGCCGCCCATCAGCGCCTTGCCCAACGCGCTGGCGGTGTCGCGGTCGAAGGCCAGCAGCAGGCAGCCACTGGTGGCGCGGTCCAGGCGATGCACGAGGAAAATCGGGCGGCCCAGCTGCTCGCGCAGGCGGTCGGCCAGGAAGTCGTCTTCGCCACGGGCCAGCTTGCTGTCGTGGACCATCAGCCCGGCAGGCTTGTTGACCACGGCCAGGCGCTCATCCAGATGCAGCAGCTGCAGGGGCGCGGTGTCGGTCTCGACCGCGGCGAGGGTGTCAGGTTCGGTGCTCACCGCGGGATTATAAGGGCCTGCCTTCTGTAGAGCCGAGCCCATGCTCGGCTGCTCTGCGCGACCGGCAACAGCGTGCCAACCAAGGTTGGCACCTACCTCTGTAGAGCAGTCAGGCGTTGCGCACGGCCAGCAGTTCGCCGTTGCCCACCGGCACCAGGCTGCTGCTGAAGTCCGGATCGGCGTCCAGCAGCACGCGCAGCGGTTGCATCTCTTCCGCATGTGAGGTGGCGTTGTCCACCACCAGCAGGCCACCCGGCCGCAGCACGCGGCGCAGCTGCGGCCACCAGCCGGCGTACTGGCCACGGTCCGAATCCAGGAACAGCAGATCGATGCTGGCGTCGCCGGCCTGCGCCAACCACCGCCCGGCATCGCCGTGAACCAGCGCGATGTGCTCGCCCAGCCCGCTGCGCGCGAACGTGGCCTGCGCCATCGCCACCTTGTCCCCGGCGAACTCCAGCGTGGTCACGTGGCCGTCGATGGCAGCGGCGGCTTCGGCCAGCCACAGCGTCGAATAGCCGTTGGAGGTACCGATTTCCAGCACCCGCCGCGCATTGCCGAAACGCACCAGCACCGACAGGAACGCACCGGTGTCCGGCGTGATGTTGAGCATGCGCCGGCCGCGCTCGCTTTCGCGGGCATCGTTGTCGGCGCCGAAGCGGGCCAGCTCTTCCTTCAGTGCTTCCAGCATGGCGCCTACTTCCACCACGCGCGGGCCAGCGCCACCACGCCGACCACCCCGGACAACCAGCTCCACATCGGCAGGTCACCCCAGTACCAGCCCGGTGGCTGCAACACGTACATCAGTGCGGCGATGGCGAGCAGGCCGACACCGGTGATCGCACCCACTGCGCGCTTCTGCAGGCGCTGCAGGCTGGCATCGAGCGCGACCAGGTCGCGCGAACGCATCGCCAGCTCATGGCGTCCTTCCACCTGCTGGGTCAGCCAGGCGTGCACCAGGCGCGGCATGTCCGGCGCGTGGGTCATGATTTCCGGCAGGCGCTTGCCAAGCTCGCGCACCACCCGGCGCGGGCTGTAGCGCTCGCGCAGGATCTTCGCCAGCACCGGCTTGGCCACCGCCCAGATGTCGATCTGCGGATCGAGCTGGCGGCCGACGCCCTCGATGTTCAGCAGGGTCTTCTGCAGCAGGATCAGCTGCGGCTGCAGCGTCAGCTGGTAGCGCTGCGCCACGCGGAACAGCTTCATCAGCACTTCGGCCAGCGAGATCTGCGACAACGGGCGGGTGAAGTACGGTTCGCATACCGAACGCACCGCTGCTTCCAGATCATCGATGCGCACGTGGTCCGGCATCCAGCGCGCCTGCACGTGCAGTTCGGCGATGCGGCGGTAATCGCGGTTGAAGATGGCCATGAAATTCTCGGCCAGGTAGTACTGATCTTCCTGCGAGAGCTGGCCCATGATGCCGAAGTCCAGCGCGATGAAGCGCGGGTTGGCACGGCGCGCCGGATCGGTATCGACCCAGATGTTGCCGGCGTGCGCGTCGGCATGGAAGAAGTTGTCGCGGAACACCTGGGTGTAGAACACCCGCACGCCCTTGGCGGCCAGCGCCTTGCGGTCGATGCCGGCCTTGTCCAGCGCGGCGATGTCATCGGACGGAATGCCCCACACGCGTTCCAGGGTCAGCGCGCGCTCGGCGGTGTGGCTCCAGATCACTTCCGGTACGTACAGGTCGTCGGAGTTCTCCCAGAAGCGGCGCAGCACGCTGGCATTGGCGCCTTCGCGCTGCAGGTCCAGTTCGGCGGCCAGGGTGTTCTCGACTTCGGCCACCACTTCGCGCGGACGGATCTTGTCGGCGCGCGGGTGGGTACGCTCGACCAGGGCAGCCAGCGAGTTGAGCAGCGCGATGTCGGCATCGATCTGCTTCTCGATGCCCGGGCGCAGCACCTTGACCACCACCTGGCGGCCATCGGCCAGCGTCGCCGCGTGCACCTGGGCGATCGAGGCCGAAGCCAGCGGTTCGGTGTCGAAACTGGCGAAGGCCTCGCTGACCGGCAGGCCAAGCGCGTCCTCGACGATGCGGCGGGCGGTCCCGCCATCGAACGGCTTGACCCGGTCCTGCAGCAGGGTCAGCTCATTGGCCACGTCCGGCGGCACCAGGTCGCGGCGGGTGGACAGGATCTGGCCGAACTTGACGAAGATCGGGCCAAGGTCCTGCAGCGCCAGGCGCAGACGTGTACCGCGCGACTGTGCGGCGATGTCCGCCGAAGCACGCGGCACGAACGGCTTGGCCAGGCCCAGCCAGCGCTCGGCGGGCGTGCCCTGCAACAGGTCATCGAGGCGGTACCGCAGGATCACCCGGCCGATGCGGCTGGCGCGCAGCACGGCCTTCATGCGGCACCCCGCAGGCGCTGTACGCGCGCGCCAAGACGCTCGACGTCATCACGCAGCACGTCCACATCGTCGTGGAAGGCATCCAGTTCGGCCCGCGGCACCACATCACGCGATTCCTCGGTGATGAATTCGGCGGCGCTGTGGGCCAGGTCGATCGCGCCCTGCCGCGCGTGCTGCAGGGCACTGCGCAGGGTATTGGCCACCTGCACGCCCAGTACCTCACCGAACACGCTGACGAACGGCTGCTGCCAGTCCGGATCGAAGCCCTTGGCCAGCTGCTGCAGGCGGCGCGCCAGTTCGGCGTCACCGGCAACGCGTACGCGACCCTTGCCGTTGTTGTCGGCACGGCGTGCGTTGGCCAGCAGCGGCAATTGCGCGAGTACGCCGGCCAGGCTGCTGCGCACGGCCAGGTCGGCTTCCTGCGCGTCCACCGGGCCAACCCGTAGCTGGTCGCGGTCGACGCTGATGCGCATTGCCAGCGAGGGGGCTTCCAGGGTCAGGTCGATATGCCGGCCGTCCAGGCTGGCCAGCGCATGGCGGGTATCCGGATCCAGCGCCAGCGCGCGATTCAGGGCGATCTGCAGGGCGCGGCCAGCGACCGGCTTGAGGGACTTGAGCAGGGAGAGAGCCATCTGCGCATTCTACCTGCGTGGATGGGGGGCTTGGGCCGGGCTGCCGCCCGGCACCCGCAGATGCAACGGCAACGGCAATAGCCGAAGCAAAAGCAACAGCGGGCATTCCGTGGGTTGGCGGGATGGGGCCGGTTGCGGGGGACGCCGTAAACCCGTCCGTGGGGGCTTGACCGCGGCATCCATGCCGCGGACACCCCCGCAACCGGCCCCACCCCGCCTTCGACAGGTTCCTGCTGCTCTTGGTGGGTGTCGACCTTGGTCGACACGGCAGATCCACGCCATGCGTGGATGGATTTCTGGTT
>NZ_JAUTXR010000183.1 GCF_030658505.1 Stenotrophomonas raiganjensis (SeqCode)
GCGCTGAGTGGCCGCCGGGGAATGCCCGGCGCGACCCCCTGGCCCCCCCCCCCGCCGGGTGGGCCCGGGCCAGCCCCGGCGAGGGTGCGGACCGTTGAGGTGGGTGCGGACCGTTGGTCCGCACACCCTTACAGCTGGATCTGCTGAAAATTCTCGACCCGTTCGTGGCCGTTGGCGGCCTGGCCGGTGCGCGGCATCGGGTAATCATCCAGGCGGTCGATCAGGCGGGTCTGCAGGCCGGCTTCGCGGGCAGCGTCCAGTTCTTCCACCACATCGGACAGGAACAGGATCTCGCCGGCCTGCACGCCGATCGCCTGCACGATGCGGCGGTAGCTGTCGGCCTCACGCTTGCCGCCGATCTCGGTATCGAACCAGCCCGACACCAGCGGGCTGAGGTCACCGGCGTCACTGAAGCCGAAGAACAGCTTCTGTGCCGGCACCGAACCGGAGGAGTACACGTACAGCGGCAGGCCGGAGGCATGCCAGCCCTTCAGCACCGGCGCCACCTCCGGATAGAAGTGCGCGGTGTAGTCCCCGCGGCGGTACCCTTCATCCCAGATCAGGCCCTGCAGCGCCTTCAGTGCGGTGTGCTTGCGGTCCTGGTCGATCCAGCCCTGCAGCGTCTCGGCCACCAGACTGTCCTGGCAGGCACCGCCGATCTCGGTGGCGATCGCGTCCAGCCAGCGACGGACCTCCGGTTGCTGGCCATGTTCGGCGACGAACGCGGGCAACGCCTTGCGCGCATAGGGGAACAGCACGTTCTTGACGAACGAGATGCTGCTGGTGGTGCCTTCGATGTCGGTCAGGATGACGCGGGGCTGCATGGATCAGGACGCCTGGGTGGGTACGTAACGGGGGAACTTCTGCGCGATGTCGGTGCCGGTGAAGTGACCGACCCAGCCATCCGGCTCGGTGAAGAAGCGGATCGCCACGAAGCTGGGCTCGTCGCCCATGTCGAACCAATGGGTGGTGCCATCGGGCACGGCGATCAGGTCGTCCTTCACGCACTCGATCTCATAGACCTTGTCACCCACGTGCAGGGTGAACAGGCCGGAACCTGCGACGAAGAAGCGCACCTCGTCTTCCTTGTGGAAGTGTTCGTCGAGGAACTTCTTGCGCAGCTCGGCGCGGTTCGGGTTGTCCGGGGCGATCGAGGCCACGTCCACGCTCTTGAAGCCGCGCTCGGCAACCAGGCGGTCGATGTCGGCGCGGTAGGCGGCGAACACTTCCTCCTGGCTGGCGCCCGGTGCGACCGGTGCGGTGGCCTGCCAGCGCTCGAAGGTGACGCCGATCTTCTGCAGTTCGGCAGCGATGATCGCACCGTCCTGGGTGTCCAGCAGCGGCGATTCGGGGCGGGTGTCGTCGTAGATGCGCAGTCGGCTCATGGCGGCAGCTTGAACGTCTCGGGGGGAAGACAGGGTAGCAGGGTGGGGATGGGGGGCAGATTCCGGATCGGCATCTGCACCTGCGCGCGGGTTCAGCCGCGCAGCCTGCGCAGTTCCAGGTCACAGTGGAACAGGAATTCGAAAGCTTCCAGGTGGCGGCGCGCCTCGGCCATGTCGCGGCCCCAGGCATACAGGCCATGGCCGTCGATCAGGTAGCCCCACAGGTTCTGGCGGTCGAGCAGGTCATCGACCTGCTTGGAAAGCACGTTCATGTCCTGGGTGTTGGCGAACACCGGCACGTCGATGGCCATCTCGTGGGTGCTGTTGCCGGCGAAGGCCTTCAGCAGTTCGTAGCCTTCCAGGCGGATGTGGCCCTGCGGCGCGTACAGGCGCGAGGCGACGGTCTGCACCGGCGAATGGGTGTGCAGCACGCAGCCGATTTCCGGGAAACGGCGGTACAGCTGGGTGTGCAGCAGGGTCTCGGCGGACGGGCGCAGCGGGCGGCCGACAGCCAGGCCGTTGAAGTCCACCACCATGATGTCGTCCTCGATCAGGCGGCCCTTGTCCTTGCCGGAGACGGTGATCGCGGCATGGCGGTCGTCCAGGCGGTGGGAGAAGTTGCTGCTGGTGGCCGGGGTCCAGCCGGCGTGGGCCAGTTCGCGGACGTTGTCGATCAGCAGCTGGGCCAGTTCGCTCAGGCGCGCGGTGTCGTAGGGGAAGGTGGGGGCGTTCATGCCGGCGATTTTACTGGATTCGGCCAACGGCTGAGCCCCTCGTGGCTGGAGGCGGGGCTGGATTTCTTGCTTTGGCCGGGCGGGTGGGCCGTGCAGGGGACGCCGTGAACCCCTCCCTTGCACAGCCCACCCGCCCGGCCATGGACAGTTTCCGTGCGCGCCAGCCACGGAATGAAGAAGGAAGAGCGAAAAGCGGGTCGCGGCGCTGCGCTTGCTCGGAGCGGAGCATGGCTCCGCTCTACAGAGGATTCATCGAACGGAGAAAATTCATTTCCCGGATGAATTCATCCACGCATGGCGTGGATCTACCGGACGCGCCGGGAGACTGTCAGGGGCGGGGAGGCATGGGTTCGCGGGGGTGTCAGCCGCATGGATGCGGCTGCCAAGCCTACATGGACGTACTTGCGGCGTCCCCCGCGAACCCATGCCTCCCCGCCAAACCCACAGTCCCGCTCTTGCCGTTGCTCCGGCTTAAAAGGCGGGTGCAGGGCCGCAGGCCCTGCAATGCAAAACCTTACCTACCCCGCAGGCGGCTGTGCCTGAAGCCGTAGCAGAAATAGATCACGAAACCGACGAAGGTCCAGACGCCCATCAGCATCCAGTTGTGCATCGTCATCGCCGACAGCAGGGCAAGGCAGCTCAGCACGCCCAGGCTGCAGATCAGCCACGCCATCGGCATGCGGAACGGCCGCGGCAGGTCCGGCTGGGTGCGGCGCAGGATCAGTACGCCCGCACACACCGCCGCGAACGCAATCAGCGTTCCCATCGAGGTCAGCTCACCGAGGATGTCCAGCGGGAACAGCGCCGCCAGCAGCGCGATGCCGATGCCGGTGATCACGGTGTTGATGTGCGGGGTGCGGTACTTCGGGTGGATCCTGGTGAACACCGGCGGCAGCAGGCCATCGCGCCCCATGATCATGAAGATGCGCGGCTGGCCGATGATCATCACCAGCACCACCGAGGACAGGCCGACCAGCGCGCCGACCTCGACCACCCAGCGCAGCCAGCCCAGCTGCGGGTGCGCCGCCACGGCAGTCACTACCGGCTCGTCGGTACCCAGCAGCTGGAACGGCACCAGGCCGGTCATCACCGCCGCCATCGCGATGTAGAGCACGGTGCAGACCACCAGCGACAGCATCATGCCGATCGGCATGTCGCGCTGCGGATTCTTGGATTCCTGTGCCGCCACCGAGACCGCCTCGAAGCCGATGTAGGCGAAGAACACCATCGCCGCGCCACGCAGCACGCCTTCCATGCCGTACTTGCCGGGGCCTTCGTTGGCGGGGATGAACGGCGTCCAGTTGCTGGTGTCCACGTACTTCCAGCCGACCACGATGACCAGCAGGATGAGGCCGGTCTTGAGCACGACCATCGCCATGTTCATCGCCGAGGACTTGCTGATGCCGACGTAGCACAGCCAGGTCAACAGCAGCACCAGTGCTGCGGCCGGCAGGTTGGCGATCGCGCCGGTCGGGCGCAGCTGTGCGTCCAGTGGCGCACTGACCAGCGCGGCGGGCAGATGGATGTCGAACTGGCTGAGCAGGCTGAGGAAGTAGCCGGTCCAGCTGACCGCCACCGCCGACGCAGAGACGCCGTATTCCAGCACCAGCATCCAGCCGATGAACCAGGCCGACAGTTCGCCGAAAGTAGCGTAGGTATAGGTGTAGGCGCTGCCGGAGACCGGCACCATCGAGGCGAACTCGGCATAGGCCAGCGCGCAGAAGGCGCAGCAGATGGCGGCCAGCACGAAGGACAGCATGATGGCCGGGCCGGCGTGGTTGGCGGCGGCCTGGCCGGTGATGACGAAGATGCCGCCGCCGATCACCGCACCGATGCCGAGGGCGGTCAGGCCCCAGGGGCCGAGGTGGCGGCGCAGGCTCAGGCCGTTGGCGTCTTCATGGGCGGCATGCGGGTGCTTGGTGGCCCACAGTTGCTTGAACATGTCTGGTGGTCTTGTCGAAGCGCGCCATGACCGGCGCGCGGGGAAAACGGACGGGCCGGCGCGAGGCCGGCCCGTAGGCGGATCAGGGTGACTTGGCCAGCTTGCTGTTGCGCATGCCATAGCCGAGGTAGATCAGCATGCCCAGCACGGTCCAGCCGACGAACAGGTGCCAGTGCACCACGAACGCCTGCCAGAACAGGAACAGGCAGGCCGCGGCGCCAAGCGGGCAGATGATCCACACCGCCGGCACGCGGAACGGGCGGTGGATCTCCGGCTTGGTATAGCGCAGCACCAGCACGCCGATGCAGACCGTGGCGAAAGCCAGCAGGGTGCCCATCGACACCAGTTCGCCCAGCACGTTCAGCGGCACCAGGCCCGCCAGTGCGGCGGCGATCACGCCGACCACGATCGTGGCCCAGTACGGGGTGCGGAAACGGGCATGGACCTTGCCGAAGAACTTCGGCAGCAGGCCGTCGCGGGAGATCGTGTAGGCGATGCGGGTCTGGCCCATCATCATCACCAGCACCACCGAGGACAGGCCGGCGATGGCGCCGATCTCGACCAGGGTCTTCAGCCAGGACAGGGTCGGGTAGGGTTCCAGCGCGGTGGCCACCGGCTTGTCGGTGCCCAGCAGGTGGTACGGCATCATGCCGGTCAGCACCGCGCAGACGATGATGTAGACGATGGTGCACACCGCCAGCGAGCCGAGCAGGCCGATCGGCATGTTGCGCTGCGGATCCTTGGTTTCGCCGGCGGCGGTGGAAACCGCGTCGAAGCCGATGTAGGCGAAGAACACGATGGTGGCTGCGCGGAAGATGCCGCTCCAGCCGAACTCACCCGGTACGCCGGTGTTTTCCGGAATGAACGGCTGCCAGTTGGCGGGGTCGATATGGGCCGCACCGATGCCGATGAACAGGCAGATGACGGTGACCTTGATCGCCACGATGATCGCATTGACGAACGCCGACTGGGTCACGCCCACGTACAGCAGGCCGGACACGGCTGCCACGATCAGCACCGCTGGCAGGTTGAACAGCTTGCCGGAGGCGATGAACTCGCTGCCGGTCCAGGCGATGGGCGCGGCACTGAGTGCATCCGGGAACGGCATGTGCAGCGTGGTGGTGATGAAGCTGATCAGGTAGGCCGACCAGCCCACCGCGACCGAGGCCGAGGCGAACAGGTATTCCAGCACCAGGCACCAGCCGATGAACCAGGCCATGCCTTCGCCGAGGGTGGCGTAGGAGTAGGAATAGGCGCTGCCGGAGACCGGCATCATCGCCGCGAACTCGGCGTAGCACAGGCCCGCCAGGGCGCAGGCGAAACCGGCCAGCACGAACGACAGCATCACCGCCGGGCCGGCGTGGTTGGCCGCGGCCTGGCCGGTCAGCACGAAGATACCTGCGCCGATCACCGCACCCACGCCAAGCAGGATGAGGTGTTTAGCCGTGAGGGTCCGTTTCAGCGTGGCTTCGCCATCCAGGCTGCCTTCGATGGGTTCGCCGGCATCGACGTGCCCGGCCGGTTGGACCGGCTTGACCCTCAACAGAGCTTTCAGCATGCAGTACTTCCTAGTGATCGGATGGGGTGGGCCGCCGATACGTTGCCGGCAACCCTGGAATGGTGAAGGCCGCGCGAACGGCCCGCTGTACCTTAGCCAAAGCTGAAGCCAACGCACAAGCGCAATCGCAACAATGAACGGCGATAATGAGCAGTATTTTCCCAGGCCGCCCCCATTCATGCGCCAGACCGCCGAAACCCTTGCCGTGCTTGACGATCACCTGCGTGGCCTGCTGCGGGACTATGCCCGCCGTGAGCCCGCCCACGACGCACTGGCTGCCGAATTCGGCACATTGCTGGACGATCCGGAAGATCCGTTCCGTCGCGAACGGCTGGCTGGGCACTTCACCGCCAGCTGCTGGCTGGTCAGTGCCGACGGCCAGCGCCTGCTGCTCACCCATCACCGCAAGCTGCAGCGCTGGCTGCAACTGGGCGGCCACGCCGACGGCGACCGTGACCTGGCCCAGGTGGCGCTGAAGGAAGCGGAGGAAGAATCGGGCCTGAGCGGCCTGGTGCTGGAAGATCCGGCCATCTTCGATCTGGACAAGCATTGGATTCCGGAACGCAAGGACGTGCCGGGACACTGGCACTACGACGTGCGTTTCGTGATCCGGGCGCTGGGTGGCGAAGCCTTCGTGCTCAGCGAGGAATCGCTGGACCTGGCCTGGCGGCCGGTGGCCGAAGTCGCCGCGGACCCTGACTCGGACGAATCGATGCAGCGCATGGCGCGCCGCTGGCTGGCGCGTTGAACGAGCCCGCCGGGCATGGCCCGGCGCTACCAGTAGATCACGCCATGCGTGGATGGCGCGGTGCCAGGATCAGTACAGGATGCGCGTACGCAGCGTGCCCGGAATCGCGGCCAGCTCGTCGCGCACGGCGGCGGCCTGTTCCTCGCTGGCCGTGATGTCGATCACCACGTAGCCCACCTTCGGGTCGGTGCGCAGGAACTGGCCGTCGATGTTGACGTTGTGGCGCGAGAAGATCTCGTTGACCTTGGACAGCACGCCCGGCACGTTCTGGTGGATGTGCAGCAGGCGCAGGCTGTCGGCATGCTCGGGCAGGGTCACTTCGGGGAAATTGACCGCCGACAGGGTGCTGCCGTTGTCGCTGTAGCGCACCAGCTTGGCCGCCACTTCCACACCGATGTTGTCCTGCGCTTCCAGCGTGCTGCCGCCCACGTGCGGGGTCAGGATCACGTTGTCGTGGCGGGTCAGTGGCGATTCGAAGATATCGCCGTTGCCCTTCGGCTCGACCGGGAACACGTCCAGCGCGGCGCCGCCCAGGTGTTCACTGGCCAGTGCGGCATCCAGCGCGGCGATGTCGACCACGGTGCCACGCGCGGCGTTGATCAGGTGCGCGCCCTTGCGCATCTTCGCCAGCTCGGTGCTGCCGATCATCCACTGCGTGGACGGCGTCTCCGGCACGTGCAGGGTGACGATGTCGGCGCGCGCCAGCAGGTCGTCCAGGCTGGCCGCGGCGCGGGCGTTGCCCAGCGCCAGTTTGGTTTCCACGTCGTGGAAGATCACCTGCATGCCCAGCGATTCGGCCAGCACGCCGACCTGGGTGCCGATGTGGCCGTAACCGATGATGCCCAGGGTCTTGCCACGCACCTCATGGCTGCCGCTGGCCGACTTGGACCAGCCGCCGCGATGGCATTCGGCGTTCTTCTGCGGGATGCCGCGGGTCAGCATGATCGCCTCGGCGATCACCAGCTCGGCCACGCTGCGCGTGTTGGAATAGGGCGCGTTGAACACCGGGATGCCGGCCAGCTCGGCCGCGTCCAGGTCGACCTGGTTGGTGCCGATGCAGAAGCAGCCCACCGCGATCAGGCGCTTGGCCTCGGCCAGCACCTCGGCGCTGAGCTGGGTGCGCGAACGGATGCCGACAATATGTGCCTCGGCGATGCGCGCCTTCAGTTCGTCCTCGGGCAGCGCCTTGGTGTGTGCCTCGATCTGGCTGTAGCCGGCGGCGCTGAACACCTCTACGGCGGTCTGGCTGACCCCCTCCAGCAACAGCACGCGGATATCCTGCTTCGGGAACGAGGTCTTCTTCGGCGACATGGGCGACACGGCCAGTGGGACAGGGGCCAACCACTATGCCAGATCGCAGCGCTCATGGTGCAGTGCGCAATTGGTTGCATCCGTAGCTATCTGCCTGCCTGCAGGGCTGGACGCTGGCGCGTGCCGCTGGCACGCTTGCCCGTTCTTCACGCCCCGCGCTGGACCGTCATGACCGATTCCCGCATTGCCTCGCTGCAGCAGGCCTGTCCCGGCCTGAAGCTGAAGACAGAACCGTCCGACCTGGAGCATTACGGGCGCGATTGGACCCGGCGCTGGACGCCGGCACCGCTGGCGATCGCACTGCCGGCCACGGTAGAGGAAGTGCAGGCGGTGATGCGCTGGAGTGCCGCCGAGGGCATGGCGGTGGTGCCGTCCGGCGGCCGCACCGGCCTCTCGGGAGGCGCGGTGGCGGCCAACGGCGAGCTGGTACTCAGCCTGGAGCGGATGAACAAGGCACTGGCCTACGACGCAGTCGATCGCACCCTGGTGGTGCAGGCCGGCATGCCGCTGGAAGCCGTGCACAACGCCGCGCTGGACCATGGCCTGATCTACCCGGTGGATTTCGCTGCACGCGGCTCCTGCACGATCGGCGGCAACATCGCCACCAATGCCGGCGGCATCCGCGTGATCCGCTACGGCAACACCCGCGAGTGGATCGCCGGGCTGAAGGTGGTTACCGCCAGTGGCGAACTGCTCGAGCTCAACAAGGGCCTGATCAAGAATTCCAGTGGCTATGACTTCCGCCAGCTGCTGATCGGTTCGGAAGGCACGCTGGGCGTGATCGTCGAAGCGACGGTGAAGCTGACCGACCCGCCGCCTGCAAGCAACGTGATGCTGCTGGCGGTGCCCAGCTTTGAAGTGCTGATGCAGGTGTTCGCCGCCTTCCGCGCGCGCCTGCAGCTGCAGGCCTTCGAATTCTTCACCGACCGTGCGCTGGAGCATGTGCTGGCGCACGGCGCGCAGGCACCGTTCGACGAAGTGCATCCGTACTATGTGGTTACCGAGTTCGCCGCCAACGACGAAGCGCAGGAAGCCGCAGCGATGGCGGCCTTCGAGGACTGCATGGGCAACGGCTGGGTCAGCGACGGTGTGATCAGCGCCAGCGATGCCCAGGCTGCCCAGCTGTGGCGCCTGCGCGAAGGCATCACCGAATCGCTGGCGCGCTACACGCCCTACAAGAACGACGTCTCGGTGCGGATCTCGGCGATGCCGGCGTTTCTGGCCGAGACCCAGGCACTGATCGGGCAGGCCTACCCGCATTTCGACGTGGTCTGGTTCGGCCATATTGGCGACGGCAACCTGCACATCAATGTGCTCAAGCCGGAGGACACCAGCGACGCCGATTTCGTGGCGCAGTGCGAGCATGTGACCAAGCTGCTGGCGGAGGTGCTGGCGCGCTTCGATGGCAGCATCTCGGCCGAGCACGGCATCGGCCTGGTCAAGAAGGGCTACCTGGACAGCACCCGCGGCCCGGCCGAGATCGCGCTGATGAAGGCGGTCAAACGCGCGTTCGATCCCGAAGCGCGGCTGAATCCCGGCAAGCTGTTCGACGCCTGAGCCGGGCAAATCCTTCACGTACCCGTTACGCTCCACGCACCTTCACAACCGGCTCCGCACCGATGACCCGTCCGCTCCTGCTGCTTGCCCTGCTGTCCCTGCCGCTGGCCGGCTTCGCTTCCAGCTTCGCCGGCACCTCGGCCGGTTCCGCCACCGGTGCATCGTCGGGCTCTTCGGCCAGCAGTTCGGGCGACGACAAGGTGGTGCAGGCTGCACGTGATGATGCTGCTGCATTCGTTGCCAGCGATGGCCAGATCCGGGGCGCACGGCTGCAGGCCGCACTGGTCCACCTGCGCGAGCAGAGCACCGCCGCACAACAGCAGAGCGACCTGGAACTGGCCCGCTCGCTGCTGGCACGTTGATCCCACCTTCGGGTAGTGCCGGCCGCTGGCCGGCAACGCCATGACATCTGCACGGAACGCAGCCACGCATGGCGTGGCTCTACTGCTGATCGCCCACGTCGCGCACGCAGCCGATCGACTGCAGCTTGATCCGTCCGGTCTCGATCCGGCACAGCAGCAGCTCGCCAGCCAGACCCTGGCTGACGTGCAGTCACTGTTGCCGGACGGCCTGCTGGCTGCGTTGCCGGCGCAGGTACGGGTGCGCTGGACGGATGACCTGCCGGCCGAGGTGCATGGCCGCACCTTCGCTGGCCGTATCGCGCTGCGCCGGAGCCTGCTGGGCGACAGTGCGCCCGGCGCCCGCCGTGCCCGGCGCAGCGCCCTGGTGCACGAACTGACCCATGTTGCAGACCGTAGCGGCGCGGGCTGGTCGCGCAGCGCGCGATGGCGTGACCTCGCGGGCTGGCAGCGCAAACCCTGGCACCTCGGCCGTGGCGGCAACGATTTCCGTGCCCGCAGCCCGGATGCCTATGAACTGAAGGATCCGGCCGAGTACCTGGCGGTGAACGCCGAGCATTTCGTGCTTGACGCCGAGTTCAGCTGTCGTCGCCCGGCACTGGCGCAGTGGTACCAGGCCCATTTCGGAACGCCACCTTCGCTGCCGCAGCCACGCTGCGCGGCGACATTGCCCTTGCTGCAGGCCGATGCGGAAGAGGGCGCGGCATCGCTGCTGCAGCTCGATCCCTCGCGCGTGTACGCAGTGGACTATCTGTTCGCCGAAGGCAGTGCACAGCCGATGAGCCGCTGGGGCCACAGCATGCTGCGGCTGGTGATCTGCCGGCCCGGGCGCGCACCGGGGCCGGACTGCCGGCTGGATCTTGAGTATCACCGCGTGCTGTCGTTCCGCGCCTTCGTTGGTGACGTGCAGATTTCCAACTGGCGCGGCTTGACCGGTGGCTACCCGTCGCGGCTGTTCGTGCTGCCGCTGCAGCAGGTGGTGGACGAGTACACCAAGGTCGAGCTGCGCGGGCTGCAGTCACTGCCGCTGCGACTGCAGCGCAATGAGATCGCCAGCCTGCTCGAGCGCACCGCCCAGGTGCACTGGAGCTATGACGGGCGCTATTACTTCGTCAGCAACAACTGCGCGGTGGAAACCGCCAAGCTGCTGCAGGCCGGTGTGCCGCGGGTGGGCGAGGCCGGGTTGGCCCAGCTGAGTCCGCGCGGCCTGAAGCGCAGACTGATGCGGCTGGGCGTGCTCGACGAGGGAGTGCTGACGGACCGCAATGCAGCACAGGCGCAGGGCTACTACTTCGCCTCGGCGCGCGACCACTACCAGCAGTTGTTCGCAGTGGCCGCGGCCCAGTTGGCCTTGCCCGCGCGCGATGTGCGTGGCTGGTTGAAGCTGCCTGCACAGCGACGGGCACCGTGGCTGCTGCAGGGTGACCTGCGTGCCAGTGCCGGGCTGTTGCTGCTGGAACAGGCCGCGCAGCGGCGCGCCGAGCTGCGCGCACGCGATGTGCTCAAGCGGCAGCTGCTGGCCGCACCGGACAGCACTGAAACCCGCAGCCTGCAGGGGTTGCTGGAGCAGAGCGGGCAGTGGCTGCGCCCGGGGACGCTGCTGCAGGACGGCGGCTATGGATTGCCGCTGGGCGACGAGCAGGCGCTGCTGTCCGAAGCCGTGGCAACGGCCAGTGCACAGGCGGTGCCGGCGTGGCAGGCATTGCGCGCCCAGCTGCGCCAGCAGCTGCCGACCCGGCAGCGCGAGGAAATGGATGCGATCGACGCCAATCTGGCCGCCCTCGGTGCATACCTGCGCACGCAGGCTGCCGGTACGACTACTGGCGCGGCAGTTCGATGACGAAGCGGCTGCCGCCGGTGCTGCCGGGGATGCAGTAGACGCGACCGCCGTGCGCATCGGCAATGGCCTTGACCACCGCCAGGCCAAGCCCGCTGCCACCTCCCTGGCGCGAACGCGAACCATCGGCGCGCATGAACGGGGTGAAGATATCCGCGTGCAGTTCCGGGTCGATGCCCGGGCCCTCGTCCTCGATCGACACCTGCACGTGGCCGGGCGTGTCATGCACGGCAATCCGCACCTTGCCCGGGCTGGCATAGCGCCGCGCGTTCTCCAGCAGCGCCAGCAGGGCCTGGCGCAGGCGGGTCGGGTCGCAGTGCGCGTTGTGTTCCTCGCGGCTGGTTTCCAGTTCCAGCACGAAACCGGCGGTGCGGAACTGCGGGTCGACCAGGGTCATCACCGAATGCACCTCGGCCACCACGTCGGTGCGCGCGCGGCGCACGTCCAGCCGCGCGTTGTCGGACAGGCTCAGCACGCGCAGATCCTCGATCAGCCGTGACAGCCCTTCGACCTGGGCCAGCAGGCTGCGGAACTGCGACTCGTCCGGCTGGAACACGCCCTCGGCCAGCCCCTGCAGGCGGCCGCGCAGGATCGTCACCGGCGTGCGCAGCTCATGGGCGATGGCGGCGTGCCACATCGCGCGCTCGCTCTCCATGTGCTGCAGGCGGCGCGCCATCGCATTGAAGTCCTCGACCAGGGTCGCCACTTCGCCCGGCGAATTTTCCTCGACACTGGCGCGCGCACCCAGGTCGCCGCCCGCGAGCGCACGCACGCTGTCCACCAGCGAATTCAACGGCGACAGGATGCGGTGGGCGAGACGGAACGAGGCGGCGATGGCCAGCGCCAGTCCGGTCAGGATCACGCCCGCCATCCATGCCAGTTCCGGCCCGGTCGGCAGCCAGCTTTCCGGCTCCTCGGTGCTGCCGGGGAAGAACTCGACCAGTACCGCATACAGCAGCCACGATGACAGGATCATCATCACGATGACGCCGATCACCATCAGCGACATCGAGACGATGATGTGGCGGCTGAGCCCGGATCGGCGCAGGCGGCCCATCAGCGGTCGGCCATCAACCGGTAGCCGACGCCGCGCACGCTGGCGGGCACGTTGAGCATGCCCACCTCATCCAGCTTGCGGCGAAGCTTGCTGACATGGCTGTCGACGGTGCGCTCCAGCGCCTCGCTTTCCGGCAGGCATTCGTGCATCAGCTCGCTGCGGCTGAAGATGCGTGTCGGCGCCAGTGCCATGCAGTGCAGCAGCTTGAACTCGGTCAGCGTGAGCAGCACTTCGTGACTGTAGCCTTCGCCCTCGACGTGCACGGCGTGGGTGGCCGAGTCGATCAGCAGCGGGCCGACGCGCAGCGCGGTGGGCGCGTCCACGCGCGAAGCGCGCAGCGTACGCCGCAGCACGGCGCGCACGCGCGCCGCCACCTCGGCCGGGTTGAACGGCTTGACCACGTAGTCATCGGCGCCCATGCGCAGCGCGGTCAGCTTGTCCAGGTCCTGGTCCAGTGCGGTCAGCATGATCACCGGCGTCTCGCCGCGCTGGCGCAGCTGGGTCAGCACGCTCCAGCCGTCCAGGCGCGGCAGCTGCACATCGAGCAGGACCAGGTCGGGGCGGGCGCTGCGATGCAGGTCCAGTGCGCTGTGGCCATCGGCGGCGCGCAGCGTGCGCAGTCCTTCGCGTTCCAGGTAGGCGGTGAGAATATCAGCGATCTCGGCCTCATCCTCGACGATCAGGACGAGGGCGGCGAGGGCAGGGGCGGCATGCATGCAGGGGCGGGGCCTTAAGGTGCTTGCCTCCATCGTATCTCCACAGTTCCTCCATCGAAACCCCATCATCGCCACGCACACTGCGTTCTTCAGAACCTTTCAGCCGCCTGCGCGGCATTGTGCACAGCAATGAGAACCTTCAGGACTCCGGTCGCGCTGATCGCGGCCCTCGCCCTGGCCATGACGGCCTGCTCCACCCCCGAAGCCACCCCCGAAGCCGCACCGCGTGTCAGCGTGGTCACCGTCGGCCCGCAGGTGGTGCAGCGTGACGACGAACTGCCCGGCCGGGTGGCCGCCGTGCGCACCGCGCAGATCCGTGCGCAGGTGGGCGGCATCGTGCAGCGCCGGCTGTTCGACCAGGGCGCGGAAGTGAGCGCCGGCCAGGCGCTGTTCCAGATCGACCCGGCCGCATTCCGTGCCGATGTCGATTCGGCGCTGGCCGCACTGCAGCGCAGTGAAGCGGCGCTGGGCCGCAGCCGCGTGCAGTCGCAACGTCTGCATGCATTGGCCGCCGCGCAGGCTGTCAGCCAGCAGCATCGCGATGACGCCAGCGCCGAGTATGAACAGGCGCGTGCGGCGGTGAATGAAGCACGCGCGATTCTCGCCCGTCGCCAGCTTGACCTGCGCTATGCCACGGTCAGCGCGCCGATTGCCGGCCGAATCGACCAGGCGCTGGTGACCGAAGGTGCGCTGGTCGGTGTCGCCGATGCCGAGCCGATGGCGGTGGTGCAGCAGATCGACCAGGTCTATGTCGATGTGCGCCAGCCCGCGGCCCAGCTGGAGTCGCTGCAGCGCAGGGCCTCGGGCGCTTCAGAGCTGCCGGTGACGATCATCGGGGCGGCCGGCAAGCCGCTGTCCGAACGGGGCCAGCTGCTGTTCTCCGGCGTCAACGTGGATGCGCGAACCGGCGATGTGATCCTCCGCATCCTGGTCGACAACCCGCAGCGCCAGCTGCTGCCCGGCATGTATGTGCGCGCGAAGGTGCCACGTGGTGCCCCGGCCAGCGCGCTGACCGTGCCGCAACAGGCGGTGCTGCGCAGCGCCGGTGGCCAGGCTTACGCCTGGGTGATCGCCGGTGATGGCAAAGCGGTGATCCGCACGCTGGAAGTGGACGGCAGCGTGGATCGCCAGTGGCTGGTGCGTTCTGGCCTGAAGGCGGGCGAGAAGGTGGTGGTCGAGGGCCAGGAACGCCTGCAGGAAGGTGTGGTGGTCGATGCGCGCGACTGGCAGCTGCCGGTCGCAGGCGCCGGTGCCGTGCAGGCCGGCAGCAAGGGCTGAGCCTGTTCCGGGCCGGTCCCTCCAGGAAAATCCAACATGGCACGTTTCTTCATCGATCGCCCGGTGTTCGCCTGGGTGCTGGCGATCTTCATCATCCTGGCCGGCGTGCTGGCGATTCCGCGGCTGGCGGTGGAGCGCTATCCGGCGGTCGCGCCACCCAGCGTCAGCATCTATGCCAGCTATCCGGGTGCCAGCCCGCAGACGCTGAATGATGCGGTGGTCGGCCTGATCGAGCGCGAGCTGTCCAGCGTCAAGCACCTGCTGTACTTCGAGTCGTCGGTGGATACCTCCGGCGAAGCGTCGATCACCGCCACCTTCAGGCCCGGCACCGATCCAGAGCTGGCGCAGGTGGACGTACAGAACCGGATCAAGGCGATCGAACCGCGCCTGCCGCGCAGCGTGCGCCAGAACGGCCTGTTCGTGGAGGCGGCCGATTCGGGCTTCCTGATGCTGGTCGGCCTGCGTTCGCCCGATGCCAGCGTCAGTGAGGCCGCGCTGGGTGACTTCATGGCACGCAACATCATCGAAGAGCTGCGCCGCATCGATGGCGTCGGCCGCGTGCAGTTGTTCGGTGCCGAGCAGGCGATGCGGGTGTGGCTGGACCCGACCCGGCTGACGGGCTACGGCCTGACCATGAGCGACGTGGCGGCCGCCATCGAGCAGCAGAACCTGGAAATCTCACCGGGGCGCATCGGCGATTCGCCCGGCGTGCCGGGCCAGCGCATCACCGTGCCGCTCAGTGCTGATGGCCAGTTGTCCACACCGGAGCAGTTCGCGGCCATCGTGCTGCGCGCTGGGGCCGACGGCTCGCGCGTCGTGCTGGGTGATGTTGCCCGCGTCGAACTGGGCGCGCAGAGCTATGCCTGGGGTACCCGCGAGGATGGGCATCCGGCCACCGCCGCCGGCGTGCAGCTGCGTCCCGGCGCGAATGCCGTGCGGACTGCATCTGCGGTGCGCGAACGCCTGGCCGAGCTGGCACCACTGCTGCCGCGCGGGGTGGAGTCGAGCATTCCGTTCGACACCGCACCTTTCGTGAAGATCTCGATCCAGAAGGTAGTACAGACGCTGCTGGAAGCGATGCTGCTGGTGTTCGCGGTGATGTACCTGTTCCTGCAGAACTGGCGCTACACGTTGATTCCGGCACTGGTTGCGCCGATCGCATTGCTGGGTACGTTTGCGGTGATGCTGGCGCTGGGCTTTTCGATCAACGTGCTGACCATGTTCGGCATGGTGCTGGCGATCGGCATCATTGTCGACGACGCGATTGTAGTGGTCGAAGGCGTGGAACGGATCATGGCCGAGGAAGGCCTGCCCCCCCGCGAGGCGACCATCAAGGCGATGCGCGAGCTCACCGGTGCGGTGATCGGCATCACCCTGGTGTTGACCGCCGTGTTCATCCCGATGGCGTTGGCCAGTGGTTCGGTGGGTGCGATCTACCGCCAGTTCACCGTGGCGATGGCGGTGTCGATCCTGTTCTCGGCGCTGCTGGCACTGAGCCTGACGCCGGCATTGTGCGCGACGCTGCTGCGCCAGAACACGCATGGCCATCATGGCCGTGGCGGGCTGTTCGGCGCCTTCAATCGTGGCTTCGAGAAGATGACCGGGCGCTACCAGCGCGGCGTGGCGTCGGTCCTGCAGCGCAGCGGGCGGGTGATGGGCATGTTCGCTGCGTTGGTGGCGGCGCTGCTGCTGGGCCTGCACTGGCTGCCGGGCGCATTCCTGCCGGAAGAGGACCAGGGCTATTTCATGACCTCGATCCAGCTGCCGGCCGAGGCGACGGCCGAGCGTACGCTGGCCGTGGTCGAAGCCTACGAACGGCATGTGGCCTCGCGTCCGGGCATCGGTTCCAACCAGTCGATCCTCGGCTACAGCTTCTCCGGTTCGGGCCCGAGCGCGGCGCTGACCTACACCATGCTGAAGGACTGGGGCGAGCGTGCCGGTGCCACCGCAGCGGGTGAGGTGGAGGCGGCACAGAAGGCGATGGCGACCCTCGCCGAGGGGGAGGTGATGAGCGTGATGCCGCCGGCGATCGACAGCCTGGGACGTTCGTCCGGATTCTCGCTGGCCCTGCAGGCCCGTACCGGGCAGAGCCAGGCCGAACTGCGCGCGGCGTTGCAGCAGCTGCTGAAACTGGCTGAAGCCAGCCCGCTGCTGTCTGAGGTGCACGCCGATGGCCTGCCGGCCGGCACCAGCGTGCGGCTGGATATCGACCGTGCCAAGGCCGAGGCGATGGGCGTGGGCTTTGCTGACATCAGCAGCACGCTGTCGGCGGCAATGGGTTCTCAGTACGTCAACGACTTCCCCAACAAGGGGCGCCTGCAGCAGGTGATCCTGCAGGCCGATGCGTCGCACCGGATGGAGCTGGAAGACGTGCTGAAGCTGTACGTGCGCAACAGCGAGGGCGGCATGGTGGCATTGTCCGAACTGGTGACCCCGCACTGGACCGAGGCGCCGCTGCAGCTGCAGCGCTATCTCGGCTTCCCGGCACTGAACCTGTCCGGTGCACCCGCTTCCGGCGTATCGACCGGCCAGGCGATGGCGGAGATGGAGCGGCTGGCCGAAGCGCTGCCGTCCGGCTTCGCCCTGCAGTGGACCAGCCAGTCGCTGCAGGAGCGCGAGTCGGGGGCGCAGGCACCGTGGCTGCTGCTGTTGTCGATGCTGGTGGTGTTCCTGGTGCTGGCGGCACTGTACGAAAGCTGGTCGATTCCGCTGGCAGTGATGCTGGTGGTGCCACTGGGCCTGCTCGGCGCGGTTGCGGCGGTGCTGTTGCGCGGCATGCCCAACGATGTGTTCTTCAAGGTCGGCATGATCACCGTGATCGGGCTGTCGGCGAAGAATGCGATCCTCATCGTCGAGTTCGCCCGCCAGCTGCAGCAGCAGGGGCGCGGCTTGGTGGAAGCGGCGCTGGAAGCGGCGCGGCTGCGCCTGCGGCCGATCGTGATGACCTCGCTGGCGTTCGCACTGGGCGTGGTGCCGCTGATGCTGGCGCGGGGCGCGTCGAAGGAAACCCAGCAGGCGATCGGAACCGGCGTGTTCGGTGGCATGGTCAGCGCAACCGTGCTGGCGGTGTTCTTCGTGCCGGTCTTCTATGTAGTGGTGCAGGGGGCGCGGCAGTGGATCGCGCAGCGCCTGCGCAGGCGCCGGCCGATGCCGGAAGGACCCGTGGATGGAACGGAATATCGTTGAAGACCTGCATGAACTGCAGTTGATGGCGCTGGAGCAGCGCCTGTGCGACGCGCTGCTGGACGATGACCACGATACGCTGAGCACGCTGGTATCGCCGGCCTTGTTCATGATGGATGGGCAGGGCGGGCGCATGCAGGATCTGCCGTGGCTGGGCGATTGGCTGTCCGGAACCCTGCAGGTGCGCAGCCTGCAGCTGCACGCGGTGGAAACGCTGCTGTGCGGTCGGCTTGCGCTGTTGTCCAGCGACGTGCGGTTGGCGGTGCGGCGGCAGGGCCGGGAGCGCGAACTGAAACTGCGCCTGTTGCGGGTCTGGACCTGCAGCTCCGGTGGCAGCGGCGCGCAGTTGCTGTCGATGGCGGTGCTGGTCGCGTGAGTGCGGTCAGGCCGCTTTCAGGCCCTGCTCACCGCGAGGTGGTAGGGTCGAGCATTCCTGTAGTGTCGACAAGGAGTCGAGCCATGCGTGTAGTTCCCAGTCTGTTGGCGGCCTCCCTCGGGTTGGTCCTGGCTGCGTGCCAGCCGGCGCAGGCGCCTGCTGCCGGTGGCACCGACACCGTCCCGCCCACGCCGCAGCCAGGTGCCGGTACCGCCATTGCCACCGGCAGCGAAACCACGTACCAGTGCGGTGATCTGAGTGTGGACGCAACGTTCAATGGCGAGGATGCGGCCACGGTAGTGATCGGCGAACGTACCTTCGCCATGACCTCCGAACGCGCGGCATCCGGCGCCAGGTATGGCGATGGCCAGGGCAACAGCTTCTGGACCAAGGGCAGCGATGACGGCCTGCTGAGCCTGAAGGGTGAAGCGGACCGTGAGTGCCACGCGGTGGAGGCTGCCGAAGGCGATGGCAGTGCCGGCAATGCCGCGTTCCGTGCCACCGGCAATGAGCCCGGCTGGCTTGCGGTCGTTGATGGCGACGCGCCTGGCCTGCAGGTGGAAGTCGACTATGGCGAGCGTCGCTTCGACGTGGCCAAGCCGACCGAAGGTGCCGACGGTTGGAGCGGCAAGGCGTCCGACGGCACCGACGTCAAGCTCAGCTTCCAGCGCACCACCTGCCAGGACGACATGAGTGGCGAGGCATTCGATGCCAAGGTGAACCTGACCATCGGCACCCGCCAGTATCACGGTTGCGGCAACTTCGGCGCGAAGCAGCCGTAAGCCATCTGTAGAGCCGAGCCCACGCTCGGCTCTATCATCCAGGGGTCAGCCCCCGCAGGGCTTCAGGTCGAGATCGAAGTCCAGGTCATAGCGCGTGTTGATTCCGATCAGCGCTGCGCGGACAGCGCAGTCACCTCGATGACGCGCGACCAGATCGGTGAAGATCTTCTCGCGGCCCTCGCAGTACTTCGCGCTGGCCTCTTCCAGCTCGCGGCGACGCTCTTCGTCGTACGGCTCTTCGCCGGCGAAATGCTGGCAGGTGTTCTCGCGCGCGAGGAAGGCCTGCACGTCGGCCGGCATCGCACAGTAGATGCGCACGTCGTCGACGTCGTACACATCGCCTGGGACCGCACAGCCTGCGGCTACACGTGCCTTGTCCAGGCCCTCATCGCCCGAGGGCAGGTTGGTAGCGGGCTCGGCTTCGGCGGTGGCCTCGACGGCGGCTGGTGCCTCCACCGAAGGTGCGGCCGTCACCGCCGCTTTGGCCGGCGTGGCGTCGGTAGCGTTGTCCGCTGCCTGCGGCGAGCACGCCGCAAGCAGGGACAGGCAGCCGATCAGCGCAAGGCGCTTAGTCGGCACGGCCAGCGAATTCGCCGGTGGCGGTGTTCACCAGCACGCGTTCGCCGTTGACGATGTACTCCGGCACCATGATTTCGATGCCGGTGTTGAGCTTGGCCGGCTTCGGGCGCTTGGTGGCGGTGCCGCCCTTCAGTTCCGGCGGGGTCTCGATCACTTCCAGCACCACCGAGGCCGGCAGCTGAATCGCCACCGGCTGCTCGTCGATCACCTGCACGTAGATGCCGGTGAGGCCGTCGGTGATGTAGCCGGCGTCGTCGCCGATCACGTCCGCGTCGAGAGTGTAGGGGGTGTAGTCCTCGTCATCGAGGAACACGAAGGCATCGCCGTCCTTGTACGAATAGGTGGACTGGCGGCGCAGCAGCTCGACTTCGACCAGGTTGTCGTCGGCATCGAAGCTGGCATCGAGCTTGTTGCCACCCGGCACGCTGTACATGATGAAGCGGAAGCGGACGTTGCCGCCGCGACCCTGCGGCGAGCTGCGCTCGATGTCGCGGATCTGGTACACGCCGTTGTTGTACTCGACGACGTTGCCCTTCTTGATGTCGTTGGCTTTCATGGTGATCTAGGTCGTTGGGGGAGGGCGCCGTCCCGGCGCCCGGGGGGAATCACTTCGGAGCGAGGCGGGTGGCGCCGTCCAGGCGGATGGTCTCGCCGTTGAGGTAGGTGTTGCCGAGGATGAAGCCGACCAGGCTGGCGAAGTCTTCCGGCTTGCCCAGGCGCGACGGGAACGGGATCGAGGCGGCCAGCGACTGCTGCACGGCTTCAGGCATGCCGTCGACCATCGGGGTCCAGAACACGCCCGGAGCGATGGTGTTGACGCGGATGCCGAAGCGCGACAGTTCGCGCGCCATCGGCAGCGTCATCGAGACCACGCCGCCCTTGCTGGCGGCATAGGCGGCCTGGCCGATCTGGCCTTCATAGGCAGCGATGCTGGCGGTGTTGATGATGACGCCGCGCTCGCCGTCGGTGCCGGCGTCGTTGTGCTGCATGCGGTTGGCCGCAGCCTTGGCGACGTTGAAGCTGCCGACCAGGTTGACCATCACCGTGCCCTGGAAACCGGCCAGCGGCATCGGGCCCTCTTTGCCCAGCACGCGGCCGGCGCCGAGGATGCCGGCGCAGTTCATCGCCACGTTCAGGCCGCCGAGGAAATCGTGGGCCTGGTCGATGGCGGCTGCGACAGCGGCCTCGTCGCTGACGTTGACGTTGAAATAGCGGGCCTTGTCGGCACCCAGATCGGCAACGGCGGCGGCGCCCTTGTCGTCGTTGAGGTCGAACAGGGCCACCTTGCCGCCCTGGGCGACGAGGTGCTGGGCCACGGCCAGTCCGAGGCCGGAGACGCCGCCAGTGATCACGGCACGTACGGAAGACAGCTGCATTGCACGATCCTGCAGGTTCTGAGAACCGCCGATTCTAACGGAAGCCGCGACCGTCGCCGTTGTGCACTGCGCCGCCGCTGCAGTGCGGCGCAGTGCGGCGATCACCCGGCGGCGGCCAGCGCCTGCCCGGTGCGGCTGGCGGTGGCGCGGCCGAGCAGGCCGGCCAGCCAGCGCCCGGTCTCGGCCAGTGCCGGCAGGTCCACGCCGCTGTCCAGGCCCAGGCCCTGCAGCAGGTAGACCACATCCTCGCTGGCGACATTGCCGCTGGCACCCTTGGCATACGGGCAGCCACCGGCGCCGGACACGGCGCTGTCGACCACGCGTACGCCTTCCTCCAGGCAGGTGGCGATGTTGGCGATGGCCTGGCCGTAGGTGTCGTGGAAGTGCACGGCCAATGCGTCCATCGGAATCTCGGCAGCGACCGCCTGCAGCATCGCCCGTGCCTTGCGCGGGGTGCCGACGCCGATGGTGTCGCCCAGCGAGATTTCGTAACAGCCCATCTGGTGCAGGGCGCGCGCCACCCGCACCACGTCGGCCAACGGCACCTCGCCCTGGTAGGGACACCCGAGCACGGTGGAGACGTAGCCGCGCACGCGCACGCCATCGGCGGCGGCGCGGCGCAGGATCGGCTCGAACCGGGCCAGCGATTCGTCGATGCCGGCATTGGTGTTGGTGCGGTTGAAGGCTTCGGACGCGGCGGTGAACACCGCCACTTCCTCCACGCCCACCGCACGGGCGCGGTCGTAGCCCTGTTCGTTCGGCACCAGTACCGGGTAGTGCACGCCCGGCCGGCGCTGGATGCCGGCATAGACCTCGGCGGCGTCGGCCAGTTGCGGGATCCACTTCGGGCTGACGAAACTGGTCGCCTCGATGCTGCGCAGGCCGGTGGCCGACAGGCGGTTGATCAGTTCGATCTTGTCGGTGGTGGACACCGACTGCTTTTCGTTCTGCAGGCCGTCACGCGGGCCGACCTCGACGATGCGGACGTAATCGCTCATGCGGCTGCCCCATCGGCCGGACGGTGGCAGACCGCTTCGATGTTGTTGCCGTCCGGGTCAAGCACGAAGGCGCCGTAGTAGTCCGGGTGGTACCACGGGCGCAGGCCCGGGGCGCCGTTGTCGCGGCCGCCAGCGGCGAGCGCGGCGGCGTGGAAGGCGTCCACCTGCGCGCGGCTGGCGCAGGCGAACGCCACGTGCACGCCGTGACTTGCGGTGCCGGCATTGCCGAGCCAGAAGAACGGCTTGCCGTCGCTGCCGAAGCCGACGTGGTCGTGTGCCCCTGTCTGCTCGGCGGTGACTTCCATCACCACGCCGATCTGCAGCGGCGCCAGTGCCTGCAGGAAGAAGGCCTTGCTGCGCGCCAGGTCGGCGCTGGTCAAACCAAGATGATCGAGCATGTTCAGGCTTCCGTGACCCAATGGGGGGCGCGCTTGTCGAGGAAGGCGCCCAGGCCTTCCTGGCCCTCGGCGGACACCCGCAGGCGCGCGATCAGGGCGGCATTATCCCGATCCAGCGCGTCGCGGTCATGGCTGTCGCGGACCTGCCGCACCAGCTGCTTGGCGGTGGACGAGGCGATCGGGCCGGCCTTGTCGAGCAGGGCCAGCTGGCGTTCCAGGGCTTCGTCCAGGCGTTCGGGCTCGACCAGCTGGTGGACCAGGCCGATGCGCAGCGCGGTATCGGCGTCGAAGTGCTCGCCGGTGGCAAACCAGCGGCGGGCCTGGCGCGGGCCGATGGCCTCGATCACGTAAGGCGAGATGACCGCCGGCAGCAGGCCGAGGCGGCTTTCGGTCAGGCCGAAGCGGGCCGAGGTGCTGGCGATGGCGATGTCGCAGCAGGCGACCAGGCCGACGCCGCCGCCGAAGGCCGCGCCGTGGACCCTGGCCAGGGTCGGCTTGGGCAGCTCGTCCAGGGTGCGCATCAGCCGTGCCAGGGCCAGCGAGTCCTCGCGGTTGTCGGCCTCGCTGGCGGCGGCCATGCCGCGCATCCACTGCATGTCGGCGCCGGCCGAGAAGGAGGCGCCGTGGCCGGCCACCACCACCGCGCGGACCGCGTCATCGCGGCCGGCTGCTTCCAGGGCCGCGGTCAGCCGGGCGATCAAGCCGGCGTCAAAGGCGTTGTGCAGCTCCGGCCGGTTCAGCCAGAGGGTGAGGACGGCGCCGCTGCGCTCGATCTGCAAAGCATCGTTCATGGGATTCCAGGGTCACTCCATACCTGTATGGATCATAGCGGGCCATTGGTCATGGGCCATGACGCGGCGCGGGAATGTTAGAATCGAGAACCATTTACATCCAGCAGAGAACACGCTAGATGACGCTGTCCGAACTGCCGCTGCACACCTCGGCCGTGGTCGAGTCCGTGCAGGACCTGCATGCCAACGATGCCATTGCCCGTCGCCTGCGCGAGCTGGGCTTCGTGAAGGGCGAGGAAGTGCGCCTGGTGGCCAAGGGGCCGGTCGGTGGCGAACCGTTGCTGGTGCAGGTCGGGTTCACCCGGTTCGCGCTGCGGATCAGTGAGGCCAAGCGCGTCGTGATCGACGCCAACCGCCAGGAGCGACGCGTATGACTGCTGCAGCCTCTACTGCGCCCCTGCGCATCGCGCTGGTCGGCAACCCCAACAGTGGCAAGACCGCGCTGTTCAACCAGCTGACCGGCAGCCGGCAGAAGGTTGCCAACTACACCGGGGTCACCGTCGAGCGCAAGGAAGGCCGCCTGCGTGCGCCGTCGGGTCGCGAATTCGCCGTGCTCGACCTGCCGGGCGCCTACAGCCTGCATCCGGCCAGCCTGGACGAGGCGATCACCCGCGACCTGTGCCGGGGCTTCTACCCGGGGGAAGCCGCACCGGACGTGCTGCTGTGCGTGATCGACGCCACCAACCTGCGCCTGCACCTGCGCTTCGCGCTGGAACTGCGCGAGCTGGGCAAGCCGATGGTGGTTGCCCTGAACATGGTCGATGCGGCCCAGCGCCGCGGCATCCAGGTGGATGTGGCCGCACTGGAGCGCGAACTGGGCGTACCGGTGGTGGAGACCGTGGCGGTGCGCAAGCAGGGTGCCAAGGCCCTGGTCGAGCGCCTCGATGCGATGGTGCCGCACCTGGACGCACCGGTACCCGGCCCGGAAGGCGGCATCGATTACCACGCCAAGGTACGCGAGATCCTGTCGGTGGCCGTGCGCATGCCGGCACGGACCGCGAAGATCGACGACGCGCTGGACCGCTGGCTGCTGCATCCGGTGTTCGGCCTGGTCAGCCTGGCGGTGGTGATGTTCCTGATCTTCCAGGCGGTGTACGCCTGGGCGACGCCGTTGATGGACGGCATCGAGGCCGGCTTTGCCTGGCTGGGTGAGTTTGTCGGCAGCGTGCTGCCGGAAGGACCACTGGCCAGCCTGCTGACCGACGGCATCATCGCCGGTGTCGGTGGCGTGGTGGTGTTCCTGCCGCAGATCCTGATCCTGTTCTTCTTCATCCTGGTGCTGGAGGAATCCGGCTACCTGCCGCGCGCGGCGTTCCTGCTCGACCGCATGATGGCCGCCGCCGGCCTGTCCGGCCGTTCGTTCATCCCGCTGCTGTCCAGCTTTGCGTGCGCGGTGCCGGGCATCATGTCCACGCGCAGCATCCAGGACCCGCGCGATCGCCTGGCCACGATCCTGGTGGCGCCGTTGATGACCTGTTCGGCGCGCCTGCCGGTGTACGCACTGCTGATCGGTGCGTTCATCCCGCAGAAGACGGTGTGGGGCGTGTTCAACCAACAGGGCCTGGTGTTGTTCGGCCTGTACGCCGCCGGCATCCTCAGCGCGCTGGCGATGTCGTGGATCATGAAGAAGTGGCGCCGCGACAAGAGCGAGCATCCGCTGATGCTGGAACTGCCGTCGTACCGCCTGCCGCACGTGCGCGACCTGGCCGTGGGCCTGTACGAGCGCGGCATGATCTTCCTCAAGCGCGTCGGCGGCATCATCCTGGCGCTGACCATCCTGCTGTGGGTGCTGCTGTCGTTCCCGGCGGCTCCGGCCGGCGCCACGATGCCGGCCATCGACTACAGCTACGCCGGCCAGATCGGCCATGCGATGGCGGTCTTCTTCGCGCCGCTGGGCTTCAACTGGCAGATCTGCATCGCGCTGATCCCGGGCCTGGCCGCGCGCGAAGTGGCGGTGTCGTCGCTGGCCACGGTGTACGCGCTGTCGGCCGCCGATGACGATGCCGCCAGCCAGGCGTTGACCCCGCTGATCAGCGACGGCTGGTCGCTGGCCACCGCACTGTCGCTGCTGGTCTGGTACATCTACGCCCCGATGTGCATCTCGACGCTGGCCACCATCAAGCGCGAAACCAACTCGTGGAAGCAGATGGGCTTCGCCGCGTTCTACCTGTTCGCGGCGGCTTACGTGGCGGCGCTGATCACCTACCAGGTGACCAAGGCGCTGGGAGGCGGCTGATGGATGCGGGCCTGCTGATCCAGTACCTGATCATCGCGGTGGCCGTGCTGGTCAGTGCCTGGGTGGTGCTGAAGAAGCAGTTCCCCGGTACCGTACGCAAGCTGCGCGGCGCATTGGCGCTGGCCCTGATGAGGCCGGGCCGCGCTGCCTGGCTGCAGGCGCTGGGGCGGAAGATCGCGCCGCCGGCGACTGCAGGTGGTGGTGCCTGTGGTGGTTGCGACAGCTGCGGGCCGACTCCGCCGAAGCAGCACTGACGCTGCTTTTCCTGCGCTGGTGGGTGCGAACCTTCTGCCGGTGGGTGAGGGCTTCGCCCTGTGGGTGCGAACCTTGGTTCGCACGCTCTCCGGATTCAAACCTCTCTGCGGATGATCGCCCGGAAGTTCCCGTCCTGGTTCAGTCGCCGCACCGATTCGCGGTTTCCATGCGCTGCCGCGAAGCCCGCCACGTCAGCCAGGGCATCGAGCAGCAGGCCTTTCAGCCCGTCGCGGTTACCGGCCTCCAGCAGATCTTCAAGATCCTGCTGGATGAAGGTCCGGCGCAGGCCCGGCGTTTCTTCGATCCGCCAATCGACATGCGGCGTGGGAATGCTGGAGCGGTACCGGAAAGCCGTTTCAAGATCGTCAGGCGCGAGGGGATACTCGAGCAGCTCCGGAAAGTAGAGTCCAGCATTCACATAGAAGCCCCGGCTTTCGCTGGCACGCTGGTGATTCACGACAAGCAGGGCGGCATCGAGCAAGCGGTAGCGGGTCGTCGACGTCCCGGCAAAGCCGGTCTTCCTGGCGCACTTGCTGAAGACGGTCGAGGATTTCATGGGCGTTGCCTGGGCCGGAAGAAGGCTCACAGCCTTGAGGCGCAGTGCCTGACGGTCAATTGGCAAACGCGACACGCGCAACGGGCGTCGCAGGTGGGTGCGAACCTTGGTTCACACGCTCTTCTAGTTGGCCCGCGCTCCCAGCTCGCTCGCCAGTGCCAGCCAGCGGCTGCGTTGCGCCGGTGTGCTGCTGCGTACCGCGCCAAGGCGGCTGACCCGTACCGGGCGGATGCCGCAGAATTCCAGGAGCGGGGCGCGCAGCTGGGTGATGCCCGGGTCGCGGTAGATCCAGCGGTAATACCAGAGCGGTGTGTCCAGCGTGGTGATCACCCGCGCGCTGCGACCGGCCAGCAGGCGATCCCACCACACCGAATCGCGCCGGTAGCGGAAGGCATACCCCGGCAGCAGGACGCGGTCGAAGAATCCCTTCAGCAGCGCGGGCATCCCGCCCCACCAGGTCGGGTAGACCAGCACCAGGTGGTCGCAGGCCTTGATCGCGTCGGCGGCATCCTGCAGATCGGGTTCAAGCGGCTGGACCTGGCGATAGCCGTGGCGCAGCACCGGATCGAATTCAAGTTCCCCCAGCGCGAGCAGGCGTACCCGGTGGCCGGCATTTGCGGCGGCCGTGGCGTAGAGCTGGGCGAGGGCGCCACACAGGCTGTCGCGGTCGGGATGGCCCAGCAGGATCAGGATGGAGCGGGACACGGCAACCTCGGGCAATGGAAAGTGCGCGAGGCTGCGGTCTGCCCCAGGGGCAGAGTCAAGCCTGGGTCGCGCAGCCGCTGGGTTCCAGTACGCAGTCACTGCTGCCGGAGAGCAGCCATTGCTGCAGTTCGTCGCTGACCTGTTGCAGGGCGCGCTCGACCTGCGCCAGCCGCGCGCGCTCGCTGGCAACGCGCGCGCGCTGCTGTTCCAGCAGGGCCAGCACCGCGGGCCAGTCGAGCCGCCCGTCGCGGCCCTGCAGGCGCGAGATCGCAGCCAGCGTAATGCCCAGCGCCAGCGCCTGGCGGATCAGCTGCACCCAGGCCACGTCCTGTTCGCTGTAGTCGCGATAGCGATTCACGCGTGGCACCGGCGGCAACAGTCCGCGCGCCTCGTACAGGCGGATGGCCTTGGCGCTGGCGCCGGTCAGGCGGCTGACCTCGGAAATGCGCATCGGCTCAGTCCCGCACCAGCCCGCCGTCGACCACCAGATTCTGGCCGGTCACTGCGCGTGACCACGGACTCGCGAAGAACAGCGCGGCATCGGCGAATTCGGCCGGGGTGGTGACGCTGCGCAGCGGCGTGTTGGTGGCGATGTAGTCGAACACCGCGTCGGGTGTGGCGGCGCTGGCGTCGGTGGTACGCAGCAGGCCGCCGGACAGCATGTTCACGGTGATCCCGTGTGGGCCGAGGTCGCCGGCCAGGGTGCGGGTCAGCGACAGCAGCGCGGCCTTGGCCGCGGTGTAGTCGTGGTAGGGCACCACCGGATTCTGGAACAGGTTGGTGCCGATGTTGATGACGCGGCCGAAACGGCGCGCCTGCATGCCAGGCAGGGCGGCCTGCACGGTGTTCAGTGCGCCGCGCACGCTGCCCTCGAACTGCGCCTGGAAGGCTGGCCAGCCGATGTCGGCGGCGGTGTCGCGCGCATCGCCATTGAACGAGAACGTTGCCAGCGCGTTGTTGACCACGGTGGTGATGCCTTGGCCGAAGTGGGCCAGTGCCTGCTGCAGCATCGCATCGACCTGGCCGCGCTCGGTGACGTCGGCCGGCAGCGCGATCGCCTGTCCGCCCAGCTCGGCAGCCAGTGCACGTGCAGTGCTTTCGCTACGGTGGTAGTTGATGATGACGCGTGCGCCCTGCGCGGCGAAGGCGCGGGCGATGTGCTGGCCAAGTCCGCGCCCGGCACCGGTGACCAGCACCAGCTGTTCGCTGATCTGCATGAGGGAGCTGCCATCCATTGCATGAAAGGGCATGCAGCGTAGCAGCGATGGCGCTTGCCGGAGCGGGCGTGCTGCCGCTAGCCTGCAGGCATGAACCAGACTCCCCTGCGATTGCTCATTCACGGTGCCTCCGGGCGCATGGGCCAGGCCCTGCTGCGGCTGGCCTCCGAACACCCCGAAACCCTGCAGATCGTAGCCGCCGTGACCGGTCGCGCGCCGGCCCAGCGCGTAGTCGACGGCGTGCCGTTCTTCGGCGCCAGTGAATTGCCGGGTGCGCCGGTGTTCGATGTGGCGATCGACTTCAGCCTGCCCGAGGGCTTCGATCCGATGCTGGCGCTGTGCGTGGAGCGTGGCGCGGGCCTGGTCTCGGGCACCACCGGCATCTCCAGCACCCAGCGCCAGGCGCTGGACGCGGCGGCGGCGAAGATCCCACTGGTCTGGGCCTCGAACTTCAGCCTGGGCGTGGCGGTGCTGGACGAGCTGGTCGAGCGCGCGGCGCAGGCGCTGGCCGGTTGGGACTGCGACATCGTCGAATCGCACCATACCCAGAAGAAGGATGCGCCGTCGGGCACCGCGCTGACTCTGGGGGCCGCCGCGCAGCGGGGCGGGGCGGAGCCGCACTACGCCAGCCTGCGCGCTGGCGATATCGTCGGTGAACACCTGGTCCAGTTCACCGGGCTGGGCGAGCGCATCGAGCTGGTGCACCGGGCCACCAACCGCGACATCTTCGCCCGCGGCGCCCTGTTCGCCGCCCGCCAGCTGCAGGGGCGGGCCCCGGGCAGCTACCGGGTGCGGGATCTGCTGGACGGGCCGCGTTAACCGGTAGCGCCGGGCCGTGCCCGGCGTCGGTGTCGGTTCCGCCGGGCATGGCCCGGCGCTACCAGCGGGCGCCGCATACGCCGCCGGATTGAAATGAATGCGCAATCGCCTGTTCATGAACAGCGATAACTGCTGGCGCGAGCGCCCCGGCAGCGCTACAATTCGCACTCGCCGAATCACGAAAGCCGGACCGGTCCCAGACCGTACGTCCGCGCTTTTTTGCAACCGGATTTCCGTGAAGCGCAGGCGTGACTTCGGCAGCCCCCTCGGTAGCCAAAGTGAGATTCCCGTGACCCAAGCCGCAATCCTCGTCCTCGAAGACGGCACCGTATTCGAGGGCGAATCCGTAGGCGCGCCCGGCCTGTCCGTCGGTGAGGTGGTGTTCAACACCGCCATGACCGGTTACCAGGAAGTGCTGACCGACCCGTCCTACGCCCGGCAGATGGTCACGCTGACCTATCCGCATATCGGCAACACCGGCATGACCGACCAGGACAATGAAGCGTCCAAGGTGTGGTCGGCCGGCCTGATCGTGCGCGACGTTCCCCGCCGTCCCAGCAACTGGCGCAGCCAGGTGTCGCTGCAGGACTGGCTGATCCAGCGTGGCGTGGTCGCCATCGCCGGCATCGACACCCGCAAGCTGACCCGCATCCTGCGCGAGAAGGGCGCGCAGAACGGTGCGCTGATGGCCGGCGACATCGACGTGGAAAAGGCACTGGAAGCCGCCCGCAAGTTCCCGGGGCTGAAGGGCATGGATCTGGCCAAGGTCGTCACTACCGAGAAGACCTACACCTGGACCGAGGGCCAGCTGGACCTGGACGCCAATGCCTTCGTCAGCGTGCCGGCGAAGTTCAAGGTCGTGGCCTACGACTTCGGCGTGAAGACCAACATCCTGCGCATGCTGGCCGAGCGTGGTTGCGAAGTGACCGTGGTGCCGGCGCAGACCCCGGCCGCCGAAGTGCTGGCGCTGAAGCCGGACGGCGTGTTCCTGTCCAACGGTCCGGGTGACCCGGAGCCGTGCGACTACGCCATCGACGCGATCAAGACCTTCATCGATGTGAAGATCCCGACCTTCGGCATCTGCCTGGGCCACCAGCTGCTGGGCCTGGCTTCGGGCGCGCAGACCATGAAGATGGGCCACGGCCACCACGGTGCCAACCACCCGGTGCAGGACCTGGACAGCGGCCGGGTGATGATCACCTCGCAGAACCACGGTTTCGCGATCGATGAAGCGACCCTGCCGCCGACCCTGCGCGTGACCCACCGCTCGCTGTTCGACGGCACCAACCAGGGCGTGGCCCGCACCGACGTGCCGGCGTTCTCCTTCCAGGGCCACCCGGAAGCGTCGCCGGGCCCGACCGATGTCGGTCCGCTGTTCGACCGCTTCGTGGTGCTGATGGAGCAGGCCAAGGCGTGATCAGTATGCCGCCGGCCCCCGGCGGCGTCGCGATGGACCGTAAACCCCGCATCGCTGCTGCCCCCGGCGCGGCGCTGCGGATCAAGATTCCTGATCGACAGCGTGCGATCACCCCCCTTGTCACGCTGTACTGACTTAGAGAAGAAAATGCCCAAGCGCACTGACCTCAAGACCATCCTCATCATCGGCGCTGGCCCGATCGTCATCGGCCAGGCCTGCGAGTTCGATTACTCCGGCGCCCAGGCCTGCAAGGCCCTGCGTGACGAGGGTTACCGCGTGGTGCTGGTCAACAGCAACCCGGCCACGATCATGACCGACCCGGAGATGGCCGACGCCGTCTACATCGAGCCGATCAACTGGCAGACGGTCGAGAAGATCATCGCCAAGGAGAAGCCCGATGCGCTGCTGCCGACCATGGGTGGCCAGACCGCGCTGAACTGCGCGCTGGACCTGGCCGACCACGGCGTGCTGGAGAAGTACAACGTCGAACTGATCGGCGCCAAGCGCGAAGCGATCCGCATGGCCGAAGACCGCGAGCTGTTCCGCGTGGCCATGGGTGAGATCGGCCTGGAATGCCCGACCGCCGCCGTTGCCCATACCCTGGACGAGGCGCTGGAGATCCAGACCCGCGTCGGCTACCCGACCATCATCCGCCCCAGCTTCACCCTGGGCGGCAGCGGTGGCGGCATCGCCTACAACCGCGAAGAGCTGGTCGAGATCGTCAGCCGCGGCCTGGAACTGTCGCCGACCACCGAAGTGCTGGTGGAAGAGTCGGTGCTGGGCTGGAAGGAGTTCGAGATGGAAGTGGTCCGCGATACCGCGGACAACTGCATCATCGTCTGCTCGATCGAGAACCTGGACCCGATGGGCGTGCACACCGGTGACTCGATCACTGTGGCGCCGGCGCAGACCCTGACCGACAAGGAATACCAGCGCCTGCGCGATGCCTCCATCGCCGTGCTGCGCAAGATCGGCGTCGATACCGGTGGCTCGAACGTGCAGTTCGGCATCAATCCGAAGACCGGCCGCGTGGTCGTCATCGAGATGAACCCGCGCGTGTCGCGTTCCTCGGCGCTGGCCTCCAAGGCCACCGGCTTCCCGATCGCCAAGGTCGCCGCCAAGCTGGCCGTGGGTTACACCCTGGACGAACTGAAGAACGAAATCACCGGTGGCCTGACCCCGGCCTCGTTCGAGCCGTCGATCGACTACGTCGTCACCAAGATCCCGCGCTTCGCCTTCGAGAAGTTCCCGGCCGCCGATGCACGCCTGACCACCCAGATGAAGTCGGTGGGCGAGGTGATGGCGATGGGCCGTACCTTCCAGGAGTCGGTGCAGAAGGCCCTGCGTGGCCTGGAAACCGGCAAGGTCGGCTTCGACCCGACCGGCCTGGACCTGAGCAACGAAGAAGACCTGCAGACCCTGCGCCGCGAGCTGAAGGCCCCGGGCCCGGAGCGCCTGTTCTTCGTCGCCGATGCGTTCCGCGCCGGCATGAGCGTGGAAGAGATCTACGCACTGTCGTTCATCGACCACTGGTTCCTGGACCAGATCGAGGAAATCATCGCTGCCGAAGCTGAAGTCGCTGCCGGTGGCATCGATGCGCTGGACGCTGCGCGCCTGCGCAAGCTGAAGCGCGCGGGCTTCTCCGACGCGCGCCTGGCGCAGCTGACCGGCACCAACGAAGCCGCCATCCGCGCGCTGCGTCGTGCGCACAAGGTGCGCCCGGTCTACAAGCGCGTGGACTCCTGTGCCGGTGAGTTCTCCACCGGTACCGCCTACCTGTACTCGACCTACGAGGACGAGTGCGAGGCCGCGCCGAGCAACCGCGACAAGATCATGATCCTGGGCGGTGGCCCGAACCGCATCGGCCAGGGCATCGAGTTCGACTACTGCTGCGTGCACGCGGCACTGGCGCTGCGCGAGGATGGTTATGAAACCATCATGGTCAACTGCAACCCGGAAACCGTGTCGACCGACTACGACACCTCCGACCGCCTGTACTTCGAACCGCTGACCCTGGAAGACGTGCTGGAAATCGTTGAACTGGAACAGCCGAAGGGCGTGATCGTGCAGTACGGCGGCCAGACTCCGCTGAAGCTGGCGCGCGCGCTGGAAGCCAACGGCGTGCCGGTGATCGGCACCAGCCCGGATTCGATCGACCTGGCCGAAGACCGCGAGCGCTTCCAGCAGCTGGTCGACAAGCTGGGCCTGAAGCAGCCGCCGAACCGCATCGCCCGCAACGACCAGGAAGCGCTGCTGCTGGCCCGCGAGATCGGCTACCCGCTGGTGGTGCGCCCGAGCTACGTGCTGGGCGGCCGTGCCATGGAAATCGTCTACGGCGAAGCCGATCTGGCCCGCTACGTGCGCGACGCGGTGAAGGTGTCCAACGATTCGCCTGTGCTGCTGGACCGCTTCCTCGACAACGCCGTCGAGTGCGACGTCGACATCATCGCCGACAAGGATGGCAACGTCCTGATCGGTGGCGTGATGGAGCACATCGAAGAGGCCGGCGTGCACTCGGGCGATTCCTCCTGCTCGCTGCCGCCGTACTCGCTGTCGGCTGAAACCCAGGCCGAGCTGCGCCGCCAGGTGGTGGAGCTGGCCAAGGCCCTGAACGTGGTCGGCCTGATGAATACCCAGTTCGCGATCCAGACCAGCGACGAAGGTGCCGACACCATCTACCTGCTGGAGGTGAACCCGCGTGCCTCGCGCACCGTGCCGTTCGTGTCCAAGGCCACCGGCATGGCGCTGGCGAAGATCGCCGCCCGCTGCATGGCCGGCAAGACCCTGGCCGAGCAGGGTGCGACCAAGGAAATCGTGCCGGACTACTACTCGGTGAAGGAAGCGATCTTCCCGTTCGCCAAGTTCCAGGGCGTCGACCCGATCCTCGGGCCGGAGATGCGCTCCACCGGTGAGGTGATGGGCGTGGGCCGCACCTTCAACGCCGCCTTCGCGCGTGCGCAGGAAGCCGGTGGCATCAAGGCACCGCCGGTCGGCAAGGCCTTCGTCTCGGTGCGTGATCCGGACAAGAAGCGCGTGCTGCCGGTGGCCAAGGCGCTGCTGGCGCGTGGCTACAGCCTGGTCGCGACCCGTGGCACCGCCGCGTGGCTGCAGCAGCACGGCATGGACTGCGAGATCATCAACAAGGTGGTCGAAGGCCGTCCGCACATCGTCGACTCGATCAAGAACGGCGAGATCGTCTACATCGTCAACACGACCGAAGGTCGTTCGGCGATCAACGACTCGTTCTCGATCCGTCGCGAGGCGCTGCAGCACCGCGTCACCTACTCGACCACCATTGCCGGCGCCAAGGCGCTGGTGGATTCACTGGAATTCCGTGGCACCGGCCCCGTCTGGTCGCTGCAGGAGCTGCACAAGGAGTTGAAGGCATGAGAGCCCCCATCACGATGAAGGGCGCGCAGAAGCTGCGCGACGAACTGGATCACCTGAAGTCGGTCAAGCGCCCCAAGGTGATCGCCGCCATCGCCGAAGCACGTGAGCATGGCGACCTGAAGGAGAATGCCGAGTACCACGCCGCGCGCGAGGAACAGGGCTTCATCGAAGGCCGCATCAAGCAGCTTGAAGGCGAGCTGTCGCACGCCGAGATCATCGACGTGAGCAAGCTCAATGCCGGCTCCAAGGTGGTGTTCGGCGCCAGCGTGACGCTGGCCGACGTGGAAACCGACGAAGAGAAGAAGTACCAGATCGTCGGTGACCTGGAGGCGGACATCAAGCAGGGCCTGATCGCGATTTCCTCGCCGGTGGCGCGCGCGATGATCGGCAAGCTGGAAGGTGATTCGATCGTGATCGACGCCCCGGCCGGCCAGCGCGAGTACGAGATCGTCAGCGTCAGCTACGTGGACTGACCGCGTGGCGACGGCGACCCTGCTGTTGCCTGCACGCAGCCGCTTTGCCGCGGCTGCGCTGCCGGACGATGTGGCGCGTGCGCTCGGGCGTGCCACGACGGTGCAGGTCGCACCGGGCGAACGTGCGCAACTGACGCGCCATTTCACGGTTGCCGCGCCGCACTGGCCGGTGGCCGCGTTGACCCGCCAGCGTGACGTCGGTGATGCCGCCGGCGCCAGCTGGCTGCGTGCCGATCCAGCCTGCATGGTGCCGGACATGCACGGCGCGCGGATGATGGCCTACGGCGAAACGCTGCGGCCGACCCTGGCCGACAGCCTGGCGTTGCTGCCGGTGCTGCAGCCGCTGTTCGCCGATGCCGGATTCGTCCTCGACGCACCGGACCCGGCGCGCTGGTACCTGCGCCTACCGATCGACAGCGAGCTGCCCGACTTCGACAGTCCGGACGAGGTGCTGGGCGACGACCTGTTCTCGCACCTGCCGGACGGGCAGGGCGGCCGTCGCTGGCGGGCGCTGATGACCGAGGCGCAGGTGCTGCTGCACAACCATTCCTGGAACCAGCAACGCGCTGCGCAGGGACAACAGCCGATCAATTCGCTGTGGTTCTGGGGCGGTGGGGTGATGCCGGTGTCGGTCAGCACGCCGCACGCACAGGTGCGCAGCCGCGATGCGCTGTTGCAGGGCCTGGCCCTGGCGGCGGGCGTCGCCGTGGATGGCGAGCAGGCGGTGGATGCACTGGTTGATCTGCGCCAGCTGCGTTCCCTGCAGCAGCTCGGCAACGACGCGATCCGTCCGTTGCTGGCGGCGCTCAAGCGTGGCGAACTGCAGCGGCTGGTACTGGACTTCGAGGACGGCCTGCAGTTCCAGCTGGACCGTGGCCAGCGCTGGCAGTTCTGGAAGAAGCCGCGCCAGCTTCACGATTGATCCGACCCCAGATGTTTGCCGGGGTTGCCGGCCAGCGGCCGGCACTACCGCAGGTAACGGGCGAAGCCCTGCCAGCCTCAACGGACCTCGCTGACCACCGTCGGCAGCGTCCAATACCCGCCGTTCCCGCGCGCGGTATCATCCCCCTGTCTTTCGTAACCGGCGATGCCGATGTCCCTTGCCGCCGATGCTGTGCTGCCGTCCTCAGATACACCGCTGATCCGCCGCCGCGATGCGGTGGTGCCCGGTGCCTGGCCGGACGGTACGCTGCCGTTGCTGGCACGCCTGTACGCCGCACGCGGCGCGCATACCCCGGAACTGGCGCTGCCGAAGCTGGGCAGCCTGCATGCGCCCGAGCTGCTGACCGGCATCGACGATGCAGTGGGCCTGCTGGTCGAGGCCATCGCCAACGACAAGCGGATCCTGGTGGTCGGCGATTTCGATTGCGATGGCGCCACCGCCTGTGCGGTCGGCGTGCGTGGCCTGCGCATGCTGGGCGCGCAGCATGTTTTCCACGCGGTGCCGAACCGCATGGTGCACGGCTATGGCTTGTCACCCTCGCTGGTCGAGGAACTGGCTGAGCTGAAACCGGACCTGCTGGTCACGGTCGACCATGGCATTGCCTGCCACGCGGGCGTGACTGCAGCCAAGGCGCGTGGCTGGCAGGTGCTGGTCACCGATCACCATCTGCCGGGTCCACAGCTGCCGCCGGCCGACGTGATCGTTGATCCGAATCTGGACGGCGATGCCTTCCCCAGCAAGTCGCTGGCCGGCGTCGGCGTGATCTTCTACGTGCTGATGGCGCTGCGCCGGCAGATGCGCGAGGCCGGCGTCTTCGCCGATGGCAAAGGGCCAGACCTGACCACGCTGCTGGACCTGGTGGCGGTTGGTACCGTTGCCGACCTGGTAGCGCTGGACCCGAACAACCGTGCGCTGGTCAGCGCAGGCCTGCGCCGCCTGCGCGCTGGGCAGGGCTGTGTCGGCCTGCGTGCGCTGATCGAAGCCAGTGGCCGTGATGCCGCGCGACTGACCGCCACCGATATCGGCTTCGCACTCGGCCCGCGCCTGAACGCGGCGGGCCGGCTGGAAGACATGGCATTGGGCATCGCGCTGCTGCTGACCGAAGACCCGCGCCAGGCGCGCGAGATCGCGCAGACGCTGGAGCAGATCAACTCAGAACGCCGCGCGGTGCAGCAGTCGATGACCGACGACGCTGAGCAGGCGTTGACCCGCGTGGTGCTGGACATGGCCGGACAGCGCCCGGTGGCAGCCTGCCTGTTCGACGCCGACTGGCATCCCGGCGTGGTCGGCCTGGTCGCGTCGAAGATGAAGGATCGCCTGCATCGGCCGGTGATCGCCTTCGCCCCGGCCGAACCGGGCGCCGACACCCTGCGTGGCTCAGCCCGCTCGATTCCCGGCCTGCACATCCGTGACGCACTGGCGCTGGTCGATGCGCGTCATCCGGGCTTGATCGAACGCTTCGGTGGCCATGCCATGGCGGCCGGCCTCAGCCTGCGGCTTGATCACGTCGATGACTTCAAAGCTGCGTTCGTCGGTGTGGTGCTGGAGATGCTTGACCCGGCGGCGCTGCAGCAGCAGGTGTTGAGCGACGGCGAACTGGCCGCCGACGAGCTCGACCATCGCCATGCCGACGCGCTGCGCCTGGCCGGGCCGTGGGGCCAGGGCTTCCCCGAACCGCTGTTCGACGGTCACTTCGAAGTGGCCAACTGGCGCGTCCTGAAGGAACGCCACCTGAAGCTGGAACTGCGCCTGCCGGGGGTACCCGGCACGATCAACGCGATCCACTTCGGCGGCTGGCACGGAAACGCGCCGGGCCGCCATGTGCATCTCGCCTACCGGCTGGCCTGCGATGACTATCGTGGCGGCAGCGCCATCCAGCTGATCGTCGAGCACTGCCTACCCGCATGAAAAAACGGGACGGAGGGGATCAGGTCGCAAGTGGCAAACAAGGCACAAGCGACTTGATTCCCTCCGTCCCCTTTTTCTGTGGCGTCAGCGGACCTCGCTTACCAGCGTCGGCAGTTCCCAAGTGCCCCCTGGCACGCCCCGGCATAGCCCAGGTGCCACCTCCGACGTTGCGATGAAGTTCGTCCCGTCCCACGTCCAGGCTGCGTGGGAAATGCAGTCAGCGAGGCCGCGGCCCTTCTGCGCGGCAACGATCTGGCCATCGTCGTAGTCGATCGCATCGCTGGTCACCCATTGTGCCTGGAACGGCGGCTGTGGGCGGGCCACCCAGTAGCCATCGCCGCTGTTGTAGGCCGCTCGCCAGCAGGGCACGTTGACCAGCACGTGCTGTGCGTCCAGGCGGCGGACCTCCAGCGGCGAGTTGCTCAGCGGAATATCGGCATCGGTTTCCTGCAGGCCTTCGCAACTGTCGTCGTTCAGGGTGGCGCGCAGGGCTGCGCGCAGGGCGGGTGAAGCAGCCAGTCGTGCAAACGCAGGATCGTCCGGGGGCGAGTCCTGGGTAGCGGCCTTGCGCACCACCGGCACCGGCAGGGCGGCGGGGACGCTGGATTCAGGCGTACTACCCTTGCGCATCACTGCGCCGGCTGTACCGAGGCGACCCTGATACTCATCGATCTTCAGCAGCACGGCTGCCGCACCCTTGTCCGACAGCGACCAGCGATGGCTGGCGCCATCGGTCACGCTGATCCCGCCATCGCGCACCAGCGCGGACAACAGCGCGCTGGTCTGCGCGGCATTCAAGCCATGCGTGCCTTCGCCCTTGGTGGGGGCCAGCACACCCAGATCCTGCTGCTGGATGCGCAGGTGCAGCGGGCCCTTGGGCTGGGGCTGGCCTTCTTCCGGCTGCAGCGACAGGCGTCCCTGTATCGCCTGGTTGGGGCCGCCCCTGCGAATGAGCAGCACGCTCAGGGGGCTGTCTTCGTCGGTGGCATAACCGGCGGCGCGGCAGGTCAGGGTGTTGTCACAGGCCACCACCCAGTCGTGGTGCTGGAAGTACAGGCTCTTTGCCGGAGCTGCAGCGCCGGTTGCAAGAGGGCTGACCAGGAACAGCAGTGCAGGAAACAGGAAGGAACGCATGGGTGTCCATACACATGGGCGGGGCCACATGGTGCCTACCAATGCGCGTCGCGACCAGCCTGAATGAGAGGGTCTGAGGGTGCCGATCTGTGATGGAATTCGCGCTGTCTCGAAAATACTTAATGAATTCATCTCCTTATCCAGCCGCGGATGTGTCAAAAAGCTGGCGCATGTCACACGGCAATGGCAAAGTCAGGCCACGACCAACATGGGACGACGGAACGCCCGATGTACGCCGAATCACTGCTCCCCGGCGCTGTGCTGCAGCGCCTGCACCAGGACCGACGCCTGATCCGCGTCGAAACCGCCTTGGACCCGGACACGTTCCTGGTCAAACGCTTCGAGGGAAGCGAGGCGGTGTCGAACCCGTTCACCTACCGTATCGACCTGCTCTCGATCCAGCCACGGCTGGAACTGAAACAGCTGGTCGGGCAGCCGCTGCGCCTGCAGCTGGGCGATGAGTTCGGCAATCGCAGCGTGCACGGCTACGTGCGCGAGTTCGCCAGCACCGGGCAGCAGGCACAGTTCAGTGCCTACCGCGCCGAGCTGGCGCCCTGGTTCGCCTTCCTCGACTACACCTGCAACTGCCGCATCTTCCAGGACCGGAACGTGCTGCAGATCATCGAAGAGGTGTTCGCCAGCTACGCGCAGCTGGCGAAGTTCCGCTACGACCTCAACGCCGGCAAGCTGCCGCCGTTGCCGTACTGCGTGCAGTACAACGAATCGGATTTCGCCTTTGTCAGCCGCCTGCTGGAGGATGCGGGGCTGTACTACAGCTTCGTGCACGATGACGAAGGCCACACCCTGGTGATCAGTGATGATTCGACGCTGAGCACCGTGCACGGTGAGCCGCGCCCGATCGCCTTCGTGTCCGACCAAGGCACGCTGGCCAGCACCGGGCTGCACCGCTGGGGCGCGCGTCGACGGGTCGGGCCCAGCGTGCAGACCCTGCGCAGTTTCGATTTCAAGCAGCCCAGCCAGTCGCTGGACGGCAACCAGGGCAACCAGGTGCCGCTGGGCCTGCTGCCGCCGCTGGAGCAGTACCGCTACGATGGCGCGGCACGCTTCACCAACAGCCGCATCGGCCAGGCATTGGCGGCCGTGCGCAATGAAGAGGTGGCCTGGCCGACCAAGCTGTTCGAATGCGCCGGCAATGCCGGTGAGCTCGACGCCGGGTCCTGCTTCGAACTGCAGCGCCATCCGGATTTCATCGGCCGTGACGACACCGATCGCAGTTTCTTCGTGGTCAGCGTGCAGCGCGAAGGCCACAACAATTTCGCCGCCGACTTCGGCAGCGCCGAAGCGCCCAGCGTTGAAGTGCAGGCGGAAGTCCTGCGCCGGCGCATCCCGTACCGCCCGCTGCGGCGCACGCCCTGGCCGCGCATGCCGGGCCCGCAGACCGCGACCGTGGTCGGCCCGCCGGGAGAAGAGCTGCATGCCGATCGCTATGGCCGGGTCAAGGTGCAGTTCCACTGGGACCGGCAACTGGATCGCCGCGAGAATGCCTCGTGCTGGATCCGCAGCGCCAGCCCCTGGGCCGGTGCCGACATGGGCGGTGTCTCGCCACCGCGCGTTGGCCAGGAAGTGATCGTCGACTTCCTCGACGGTGACCCGGACCGGCCGATCATCACCGGCCGCGTCTACAACGAAGACAACATGCCGCCGTTCGGCATGGAGGTCAGTGGCCTGAAGTCGAAGACGGTCAAGGGCGCCGGCTGGAACGAGATCACCATGCACGATGGCGCCGGTGGCGAGCTGCTGAACATGCGCGCGCAGCGCGACATGGTCACCACCGTGCTCAACGATCAGAACGCCAGCATCAAGAACAACAAGTCCACCTCCGTCTCGGTCAATCACCGCATGGATGTCGGCTCCAACCAGGACATCAGCGTTGGTGGCAACCGCGGCATCACCGTCACCGGCACCGACACCCTGGGCGTCACCGGCACCCGCACCACCAACGTGACCGGTGCAGTCACCGAGAAGTACGAGAGCGGCGAAACCAAGACGATCGTGGCGTCCGGCTACACCGAAACCATCACCGGCGATTTCAAGACCACGCTGACCGGCAACTACACCAGCCAGCGCACCGGCACCTGGACCGAGACGGTGACCTCCACCTCCAGCCGCACCGTCGGCGGGCTGGTCACGGAGACGCTGAAGGCAGCACGTGAAGTGACCATCACCGGCCAGGACAAGCGCAAGGTGCAGGGCAAGGTGGACGACAGCAACGTCGGTGAGCGCGTCATCGATGTCACCGGCAACTTCAGCCAGGATGCCAGCGGAACCCATAGCCAGGGCTCAGACGGCGTGATGAGCCTGGAGTCGGCAGTCAAGCTCACCAGCAAGGTCGGCGGCTCGGTCATCGAGATCACCGACAGCGCGATCAAGATCACCGCCGGTGGTTCGGAAGTGGTGATCGACGCGGGCGGTGTTTCGGTCAATGGCAGCGAGATCAAGCTCAACTGCTGAGCCGCACGGGAGAAACACGATGCAGGACACCCCCATGCTGCGCGGCCTGAATGCATTGCGCGATGCCTGGCTGGAAGCCACCGCCGACAGCAGCCGGCGCCTGCTGGTCTGGCGCTTGCCGGCTGCGGCCAGCCGGCTGCTGGCCGCATTCTTCGAGATGCAGCGCCACGACGCCGGCCGCGACACGCCGGACTACTTCCTGCGCATCGATACCGCGTACGAACTCGGCTTCCGCTACAGCCGGCAGCTCAAGCAGGACCTGCTGGACCGCTACCTGGCCAGCCAGGAGGATCTGCGTGCGCAGCAAGTGACGCTCGGCTGGCGTGGCCCGCACGAAGGGCATCCGGACAGCGCACAGGGTGTCGTCGAGGTGCTGGAGAGCTTCATCGAGCATCATGGCGAACACCTGCGCCTGCTGGCGGCGGTGCTGGAACCGGAGCGCTGTGTGCCGGGCGAGGGATTCGAACGCTGGGTGGACGCCGCGCTGGCCGCCGGCCCTGGCCAGCGCCTGCGCCTGGTGCTGGTGGATACCGACGAGGATCCGCGCTGGCAGCCGTTGCTGGAGCGCCACGGCAAGGTCGCACGGATCGTCACTGCGCCGATCGACATGTTCGGCATTGCCCGCGATACCGCTGCGCAGTCCGGTGGCCGCGGCCCGGAAGTGCTGTACCGCCAGCTGCTGGCGGACCTGATGCTGTTGCTGGAGCGCGGAAGCCCGTCGCAGGTCGTTGCCCGTGCCGAACGCGCACAGGGCTTGGCGATGCGGCACGGCTGGCAGGACCAGCAGTCGGTGGTGCAGATGATGGTGGCTGGTGCGTGGTTGAAGCACGGCGATCACGGGCAGGCGATCAACAGCTACCGGCAGGCTCGCAGTGCGGCCGAGGGCGCGCGCCTGGGCGGCAACCCGGCAGCACCGGAACTGGTGATGCAGAGCTGGTTTGGCGAGGCCGGCTGCTGGCTGGCAGCCAAGCAGCCGGAGCGCGCCGCACAGACCTACCTGCAGGCCTCGGCGTCAGCGGCGAGCATTCCACACCCGATGTTCGCACTGGAGGGCCAGCGCATGGCCGGCTGGTGCCAGCTGCAGGCCGGCCAGCGCGAAGCGGCGCGCACCCAGCTGCTGGAGGCGATCCGCATCGCCAAGCCGCTGGCGCCGGCCGACCGCAAGGCCACCACGCTGCCGCAGGCGCTATGGGACCTGTTGCAGCTGCAGGATGCGCGCCGCTGCGAATCGCTGCAGCAGGTAGCCACCGACTACCTGCAGGCCAGTACCGGACTGCTGGAAAAGGCCGATGCCCAGGGCCGCGCGCTCGGCCCGCGACCCGCACGGCCGGCATTGGACGCCATCGACGCGGAGCTGGATGCCGCGCTGGAGCGTGGTTTCCACCGCGCCCAGCAGGAGCGCGAGCGGTTGATCCAGGGCGGCGACGAATTCTTCCGCAAGATCGTGGCCGTCGGCCGCGATTTCCTCGACCCGGGCTGGAACGGCCTGCCGGCCATCGAACACCCGCTCGATCACGAGATACCGGTGTGGAGCGAACCACCGGCGATGCAGCCGTTGCCCGATCCCAGTGGCCTGCTGCAGGCGCCCGTCGCGGCAGCCGGCCCGACCGTTACAGGAGTGGCTGTTGCATGAAGTCGAACAAGACCGTGGTGATGCTGGTGGCCATCGTGCTGGGCATCATCGTCGTGACCTGGATCAGCGCCGAGTACCGTGACGAAGTAAAGGCGTTCCTGCGCGCGTTGTTCCGCGCCTTGTAAAGCAACAAGGAGTGTTGCCGTGAGCATCGCCGCCAAGCATTTCGATCCGCAGCTGGGCATCGACATCCACATGTACGCGGTGCCGCCGTGCCCGTTGCCGACCCCGCACATTGGGCTGGTGCTGGATCCGTTCGACTACATCCCGTTCATCGGCTCGACCATCAAGGTCAACGGTGTGCATCGTGGCACCGCCGGGACCGGCGGCCTGGATATCCACATCCCGCTGGGGGTGTGGGGCCCGCCACTGGCGGCGCCGATGGGCCCGCAGTTCGACGGCGAAGAAATCTTCATGGGCAGTCGTACCGTGTCGGCCGATGGCGAGCCGTTCTCGCGGCTGGCCATGCCAGTGCTGGACTGCAACCTGGCCGGGATGATCAACCCGTTCCGGATGAAGAAGCCGAAGAAGCCGCTGCGCGCGATGTCGCTGCCGACCGGCTTGAACGTGGCCATTCCCACCAGCGTTACCGTGGGCGGTCCGCCGACGGTGTCATGGACCGCGCTGGCGTTCCGCGCCGCATTCGCCGGCCTGGGCAAGCTGCGCAAGAGTGCCTTCTTCCGCAAGAAGATGGATGCGTTCGCCAACTGGCGGCGCGGCAAGTGGGGCCATCTGCCCTCTGGCTTCCTGAAGTGCAAGGTGCTGCGTGCGGAGCCGGTGGATATCCGCGATGGCAGCGTGGTGGTCAGCCACCAGGACTTCGACATTCCCGGGCGGCTTCCATTCGCGTGGCAGCGCAGCTACGGCTCGCGCCGGGCGGGCGAGCCCGGCCAATGCGGGGCTGGCTGGCAGACACCGGCCGACATCCGCCTGGAGCTGCTGGACGACGGCAGCGTGTGGCTGTCCGGGCCGGACCAGGTCGCCTTCTTTCCTGAGCTGCCGCCGGCCGATGGCGACGCCGGAGCGATCCTCGACTTCGTCGATGGCGCACGCCTGCTGCGCCGGCGCGGGCAGTGGCAGGTGCGCTTCAAGAGCGGGCTGCGGTATGTGTTCGGCGGTGAACTGCCTGCAGGCGTGAGCGCGCTGCCCAATCCACAGTCCTGGCCGATCGAGCGCATCGAGGATGCGCACGGCAACCACTGGCGGTTCGAGCGTCGCGACGGCCATCTGGTGCGCATCGTCGAGAGTGGCATCGGTGACCTGCAGGGCCGCTTCATCGAAGTAGAGGCCCGGCACGGTCGCATCGACCGCATGGCGCTGCATGACCCGGCCACCGGCCTGGTGCATCCGCTGGTGAGCTACCGCTACAGTGGCGAGGGTGATCTGTTGGCGGCCGTCGATGCGCTGGGCGCGCCGCGCACCTTCGCCTACGAGCAGCACCGCATGGTGCGGCACACCGACCGCGTTGGGCTGTCCTTCCATTACGCGTTCGACGCGCAGGGCAGGGTGGTGCATTCGTGGGGCGACGGTGGCCTGTACGATTATCACTTCGAGTACGACGCGCTGCTGCGCGAGACCCGGGTAACCGACTCGCTGGGCCACCTGAGCGTGGTCAAGTTTGACGAGAACCAGATGCCGCTGTGCGAGATCGATCCGCTCGATGGCGTGACGCTGTTCGAGTACGACGATTTCGGGCGGACCGTGGCGGTGACAGATCCCGAGGGGCTGCGCACGGCGTTTGCCTATGATGCGCATGGCAACCTGGTCTGCCTGACCCGCGCCGATGGCACGTCGATCCAGATGGAGTACGACCTGGACGACCATATGGTGTCGCTGCGGACGCCGGATGGTTTCGATTGGCAACAGGCGTATGACGGCCAGGGCTTGCTGGTCAGCCAGACCGATCCATTGGGTGCAACCACCCGCTTCGAGTACGACGCACGGGGACAGTTGGAGTCGCAGACCAACGCGCGGCAGGCAGTCACACGCCTGCGCTATGACCGTCATGGGCTGGTGGCAGCGGTCGTTGATGCGCTCGGCCATGAGAGCCGCTTCGAGCACGATCCGCTCGGCAACCTGCTGCGCCAGGTAGATCCGCTGGGACAGACCAGCCGCTACGAGTACGACGCGAAGGGACGCCTGTTGGCCACTGCTGGCCCCGATGGGAACGGTGTGCGCTGCGAGTACGATGCCGAAGATCAACTGGTGCGCTACACCGATGAAGTGGGCGCGCAGACGCGGCTGCAGTACGTGGGCATCGGCCAGATCGGCAAGCGCCTGCAGGCCGATGGCCACAGCGTGGAGTACCGCTACGACACCGAAGAGCAGCTCATCGCGGTCATCAACCAGCGCGGCGAGACCTATCAGCTCGTACGCGATGCGCTGGGCCGCATCGTCGAGGAGGTGGACTACTGGGGGCAGTCGCGGTGCTATACCTATGACGCGGCCGGACGACTGACCTCCACCGTGGATCCGCTGGGCCAGCGCATCGCCTTCACCACCGACAAGCTCGGGCGCATCACCCGCAAGACGCTGCCCGACGTACGCCAACCTGGCCAGCAGGTGCAGGAACACTTTGTCTACGACGTGCAGGGGCAGATTGTCGAGCTGCGCAATCCGGCGCGTACGGTGAAGCGCCGGTATGACCCGCTGGGGCAATTGCTGGAGGAACTGCAGGATGGCTTCCGTGTCGGCTATGGCTACGATGAAGTGGGAAATGAGGTCCTGCGCGAGACATCGGCGGGTAACCGGGTGGCGTTTGGCTACGACCTGCGGGACCAGACGGTGTCGGTGGCGATCAATGGCGAGTCGCCGATCTCGATTGAACGCGACGCGTTGGGACGCACGACACGCGAGCATCTGAGCCCGCATCTGCAGCGCGACTTCACCTATGACAGCCGCAACCTGCTGACCTCGCAGTCGGTGCTGAAGGATGCCGCGCCGCTGTTCGAGACTCGCTACGACTATGACCGCAGTGGCAACCTGACCCGTCGCAGCGACAGCACGCAAGGCGTGGACGAGTACCGCTACGACGCGATTGGGCGCCTGCTGCAGCACATCGACCCGAAGGGAAGGGTCGAGCGCTACTTCAACGACCCGGCCGGCGACAGGCTGCGCACCGAGGTGAAGCAGGTGCAGGCGCGCAAGGTGGTGGGCGGCGACGATGACGACCTGACCACCTGGACGCGCGAGGGCACCTACCAGGGCATGCACTACGTGTTTGACCGGGCGGGCGACCTGGTTCGCAAGGGCGTACCGCATGGGGATGCGCCGGATGACCTGACGCTGATCTGGGATGCCAACCATCGGTTGGCCGAGAGTCGCCGCAACGGGCAGTCAACGTACTACGGCTATGACCCGTTGGGGCGGCGGGTGTTCAAGCGCAACTCGACGCAGACGACGTGGTTCTTCTGGGATGGAGACGCGTTGCTGGGTGAGGTGCAGCAGGCTAATGACGCCGAAGAGGCGGCGCCGGTGTGGGTGGGGAATGTGGCGAGCCTGGTGGAGGTGAGGCGCCGGCAGCGGCGGTTGGAAAAGCTGCATGAGCGAGTGCGGGAGTATGTGTACTACCCAGGGACGTTTGAACCTCTTGCACTTCTTGTGAAGCGAGCCGAGGGATGTGCTGGTGAGCTTCCAATCTCAGCGCGAACTGTGCCAGGTGGTCCAGCAAAAGTTGAGTCTGCCGACGTCCCCAGAAAAAGAGCGCCATTGATGGGCTCTATTGGAGGTAAGGGGTTTGGGGCGCTGGGCCAATTCGTTCTGGGAGAGCCAACAGCTGACTTGGCAGAGATGTCAAAGGAAGGGGGCGCAGAGTACTGTTCATCGCATGTCGCTGATCCGGCCGTAGAAGATCGCTCTGGAGAGCGTCCCGTCGCTGACGTTGAAGAGCTATCTAAGGAAACTCTGAAAGAAGATTCGACGACGGTAGCACTGCTTTACCAACTCGACCCGAATGGAGCTGCCGTTCGAATTCTGGACACGAATGGGGGCCTGCACTGGCAAGCGCGATTCACGAGCCTCGGCGCTGCATTTGTCGCCGATAACTGCAAGTTGGAACAATCTCTCCGCCTGCTCGGGCAGTGCTACGACGAAGAAACCGGTCTTCATTACAACCGTCATCGCTACTACGACACTTGGATTGGCGGCTACATCTCTCAGGATCCAATCGGGTTGGATTCCGGCGTAGTAAATGTGTACGAGTTTGGTTCAAATGCGCTGTGTTTTGTCGATCCTTTGGGGCTATGGAACAAGCATCGAAAGAATGGCCAGTTTGCACGAAAGCCTGGTCCGAAGCCAAAGCCGAAGCCGAGTGTTCATGGCAATTCAAAGACGTCAACTAAACCCTCAGTTCTGTATGCGCAGTACGACGAGTCCGGTGTTTTCCAGAAGTGGGGTATCACTCAAGAAGTGGCCAATCCGAGGGCTCGATACGGGAATTCCATTCCGCGTGACTGGGACGTAATTGAGGTGGCGCGAGGGACGAGGCAAGACATGCTCAATCTTGAACGCGAGTTGACAAGTGCGCTGCCGGGACCCAGGAACTTTGAGAGCTGGGCTGGTAGCAAGCCCGGTGCAGCGCTATCCTCGGCGGCGAAGAACGCCTTGACTATGGCGGACGATTTGGCGAAGAGGCTTGCGGCTGCTTCCGGTTGTCGCAGCTAGACCTATGGAGGACAGATGGAAGTGACGTTGAGCGGAAGGTTGGGCGGGCCAGAGGTGGGGGTGAAGTATCAACCTGAGATCGTCCAGGCACGCGCTAGATTGAAGTCCGCGTTCGCAGAGCTGTCTATTGATGGTCTGGAGACGATCGATGTTGAACTGTGGATCAGTGGCAGTTTGACAGAGTATTGCCCGGAAGGGATTTCATCGTCGGTTAGATTCTCTGCCAAGAAAAAGAGTGTTCTGCTTGCTGTCTGCGTTGGAAAGGACGAGGCAACGTCCGTCGATGATGATTGTGCTGCATCGGCAATTGGAGGTTGGCTGACGCGCGGTTTCGAAAGTGCAAAGCTGCCGCGCAGTGCCGGTAAGATTGATTTCTCGGGCGTTGCTGGCGCCGTGAATCTCTGTTTCGCTTGATTGGTCCGGGAGGCCTGGTGTGTCCTGATTGGGGTTCCTGTTTTGAGCGCCTCGATGAGATGATCGCTCGATCAGCGCGGGTAAGGGTGTTTCCTGGTCGTGCTGCTTCTCCGGAGCTTGTGGAGAATGCAGAGAAGGAGCTTGGGTTGGCTCTGCCAGTTTCCTACAAGGCTTGGCTTGGTGAGTTTGGCAACCTTTTTGTAGGTCCAGATCCCGTTTTCGGCCTCGCAGATGCGGAGATCCGTGACGTGGCTGATGACGACCTTGTCTACAACGCTCGCTTGGTCGAGGAGAACGGCTTTCCTCCAGAAGGCCTGATTCCGATTTTCGTTCCAGACTCGGACGAAGCCTTCTACTTCGATACACGTGGAGGATTGAAAGGCGGGGAGTATCCAGTTCTGCGGTACGACTACAATACCGGGGAGTTCGAATTCTCTTCGCCATCATTCTTTGATTTCCTGATGGGCCTCGTTCGTCGCTCAGGTTAAAGACGTTCTTGCCTTCTGGTTCCTGGCCTTGCCCTGCCTGCTATGGTGTGGCTGTAGCGCTGTGCTCATACGCCCTGGGTGGCGTGGTCGCTCGGTTGGCGACCTCTCGCGTTGCGCAATCCGGTGCTGACGTTGAAGCGCCGCTGCAAGCGTGCATTAATTTATTTCATGTGCAGTGCCTTCATTGGTCTCTGTGGTGGTCCTGGATGTGCGAAATATTGATGATCAAGAATTCAAGATGGCGTTGATTGCGGTGGTAGCGTCTTCGAGGCGGTGCGGATAGCAAACAGTAGTTTTGACAATTGCGGAATGTCGTTGTCCAAGCGCCCTTCAAGGATGAGTTCCGTCCGCGATGTCAGAGTCTCGAACTGCAAGGTGATCAACTCTGAGATCGGGCCGACAGTGTTCGAGGATGTCCAGGTCGAAGGGTTGGATGTGAATCCAATTCTCCTGCTCTGGTCCTGCTTCTATAGGAGGGTGTGCCTTGTCGGGAAGATTGGGAAGATCAGAGTCAATATCGAGCCCTCCGCGTTCTGCACGGATTCCGGAGTTCTCGCGGAATTTGCGGAACGGCGCGCGGCGTTCTATTCAAGCGTAGACTGGGCTCTGGACATCAGTCGGGCGAGGTTTGTCGACTTCGCCTGCAAAGCTGTTCCTCTCGCTTTGATCCGGAGAGATCCGGAGACTCAGGTGATAGTCCGGAAGCAGGACTTCTCTGGGGTCGATATGCTGGGAACTCAGTTCGCAAGTGCGTTCCCTGAGACGCACACGAGACTAGGCATCTTCGGTGAGTCGATTGCTGAGGAGGCGTTGCTTGTGGTGCCTTTGGCCGCACCAAGGAAGCGACGTGAAGACTGGGCAGGTGGGATCGCAGAGTTGAGGCGTTTGGGGATTGTCTCGGGTTAGGCGAGTTTCCGCTCATGCTCGGCTCTCTTCCCATTGGATTGTAGAGAGTCTTGGGTGAGGGCCTGTTTCGACGGCATCGCCCCATCCAACCCCATTTGCCCCAGCCACGCGTTGAACCGTCCAACCTCCCGCTGGAGCAGTCCCATGCCCCTCGTCCACCGCGTGATTCCATCCGTACTGGCCCTGCTGCTCTGCGCTGTCGCTGGGGTTGCCCAGGCGCAGTCCACCAAGGCCGTCCGGCCCGTCCGGTCTGTGCCGCTATTGCAGGTTGCCGGCGCCGAGCAGCCCATCGCGTTGCGCCAGGCCCGCATCGAAGGTGACATCCAGGCCGGCATCGCCCAGACCCGCATCACCCTGGAGTTCCACAACCCGAACCGGCGCGTGCTGGAGGGAGAGTTGCAGTTCCCATTGGCCGAGGGCCAGCAGATCACCGGGTTCGCCCTGGATATCGGCGGCGAACTGCGCGAGGCGGTGCCGGTGCCCAAGGACCGCGGCCGCCAGGTCTTCGAGGAGATCGCCCGCCGTGGCGTCGACCCCGGCCTGCTGGAGCAGACGGCGGGCAACCAGTTCCGCCTGCGCATCTACCCGCTGCCGGCCGGTGGCAGTCGCCGCGTGCAGCTGGTGCTGCGCGAGCCGCTGGCCTTCTCCAGCCGGGGCTGGCGGTGGACATTGCCGTTGCAGTTCGCAGCAGGTGCTGCCTCCGTTGACGTCAAGGTGCAGGCGCCCGGGGCGATGACCGTGGGTACCGCACCGTTCCAGATCACGGCGGGCCAGCTGCAATGGCAGGGTCGCGGCGCGCAGCTGCCGGCACAGCTGCAATGGACCCTGCCGGCCGAACGCAAGCCGCTGGTGCAGGTGGCGCCGTGGCAGGACGGCCACTATCTGCTGGCGCAGCTGCCGGTGCCGATCAGTAGCGCTCCCCGCATGCTGCCGAGCGAGGTCGGCCTCCTGTGGGACGGTTCGGGTTCGTCCGGCCAGCGCGATCGCGCTCGCGAGTTTGCCCTGCTGGACCGCTACTTCGCTGCAATGGGCAATGGCACGGTCGCGCTGACCGTGCTGCGCGATCGCGCCGAGCCGGTCCGCAGATTCCGCATCCGCGGTGGCAACTGGAGCGAGCTGCGCGCCGCTTTGCAGGCGGTGCGCCCGGACGGTGCCAGTGCGCTGGCGCAGTGGCAACCGCAGCCGAGCGTGAAGGAGTACCTGCTGGTCAGCGACGGCCTGCTGACCTACGGGCCGGAACAGTTGCCAGCGATGGCGCCGGATCAGCGCCTGTTTGCAGTCAGCGGCGCCGGTGCCCGCACCGACAGCACGCGCCTGCGCAGCTGGAGTGAAGCCCGCGGTGGCCGCTTCGTCGCCCTGGAAGCCGACGTCGATACCGCCGCGCGTGCACTCCTGTCTTCGCCGCTGGATGTGCAGGTCGACGCCGGGCGTGGCGTGCAGGACGTGGTGATTGACCGCCGCAGTGAAGCCGAAGGCTGGCTGTGGCTGCACGCGCGGCTGGCGGCGGAGGGTGTGCCAATGCGGGTGCGCGTTGGCGGTGGTGAGTGGCTGGCGCTGCCGGCCACGGAGAAGAGCGACGACGGTGAACTGCTCGCCGGCTTGTGGGCGCAGGCGCGCCTGCAGCAGCTGGGGGCCGACCGTCGTGGCAACCGCGAGGCAATGCAGCGCCTGTCGCAGCAGTTCGGCCTGGTCGGGCCGGACACCTCGCTGATCGTGCTGGAAACGCTGGAGGACTACCTGCGCTACGCGATTCGCCCGGCGGGCAAACTGCGCGCCGAGTACGACGCCCGCTTCGCGCGCCAGGTGAGCGACCGCGCCGCAGCTGATCGCCTGCGTCTGGACGAGGTTGCCGCACGCTGGAAGGAGCGCCAGCAGTGGTGGAGCCGCCGCTGGCCGAAGGGCGCACTGCCGCAATTGAAGGGCCGGGCCCTGGAAGTCGCAGCCGCAGACGCTGCGATGGAATCGGCGCCGGTGGCGATGTTGGCCGCGCCGGCACCGGCGGCGCCTCCCGCGCCTGCACCGATGGCCGCCGCAGCCGAGCAGCGCATGCAGGCCGGCAGCCCGCGCGCGCGTCGCTCGGTGTCTGCAGCGAACAAGGCGCTGGATTCGATCGAGGTGGCGGGCGGCGTTGCCGGACCCTCGGCAGCCGCCAACAATGGCCAGCTCGGTATCCAGCTGGCGGCATGGCAGCCTGACTCGGCCATTGCCCGGCGCCTGCGCCAGGGCCCGCCGTCGCAGCTCTACGACCGCTACCTGGCCGAACGCGAGGCACATGCCGACAGCAGTGGGTTCTTCCTCGACGTGGCCGACCTGCTGCTGGAGCAGGGCCAGCGCGAGCTGGCGCTGCGTGTGCTGTCGAACCTGGCCGAGATGGACCTGGACAACCGCCACCTGCTGCGCGTGCTCGGCTACCGGCTGATGCAGGCCGATGCCCCGGCGCTGGCGGTGCCGGTGTTCGAGCAGGTGCTGGCAATGGGCCAGGAAGAGCCTCAGAGCTTCCGTGACCTCGGCCTGGCGTTGGCCGCCGCCGGAAAGCCGCAGCAGGCGCTGGCGCCGCTGTACCAGGTGGTGGTGCGGCCGTGGGACAGCCGATTCGATGGCATCGCGCTGATCGCGCTGGATGAGCTGACCAATCTGGTTGCACGCAGCACGCCCAGGCTCGACACCCGCAGCATCGACCCGCGCCTGCTGCAGGCGATGCCGCTGGACCTGCGCGTGGTGCTGTCCTGGGATGCCGACAACAGCGACATGGACCTGTGGGTGACCGATCCGAACGGCGAGCGTGCGTACTACGGCAACCGCCTGACCTACCAGGGTGGGCAGATGTCGCAGGACTTCACCGGCGGCTATGGGCCCGAGCAGTTCTCGCTGCGCAACGCCAAGCCGGGCAAGTACAAGGTGGAAGCAAACTACTTCGGCAGCCGCCAGCAGCTGGTGACCGGCGCGACCACGCTGATGCTGCGGCTGACCACCCAGTGGGGCACGCCGAAGCAGAAGGACCAGATGGTGACGATGCGGCTGAAGGACCGCGCCGAGACCGTGCTGGTGGGCGAGTTCGAGGTGAAGTAGCGCCGCGCCATGCGTGACTGTCTCACGGCACCGTTGGATCCGCGCATGGCGTGGACCTAACGGATGCCGCTCGGCTTCGGGAAGCGTTGCCGCGGAATCCACCGCGCCAGCGCCACGCCGCCACCGAGGATCAGCAGCGTGCCGACGGTATGCCACAGCAACGCGGTGATCGCTGTATCTGGCAACGGAATCCTCTGCGCCAGCCAATCGACGAGCGGCCGCGCCAGCAGGTAGACCACCACAACGCCCAGTACCCGAAACACCCGCTGCACGATGCCCTGTGGGTCGGCCGGCCAGCCGACCCACTGCAGCCACGCCACCAGCAGTGCGAGTGCGAGCAGGCGTGCGGCTTCGCCCAGCGGCACGAGCGGTGTCCACAGCGAGGCCCAGGCCAGCGCCACGGCCAGGCCCAGCAGGGTGGGCAGCTGCCAACGTCGCGCCGCGCGCAGCTCCGGCATCAGCAGCCACGCCAGCACGGCTACAGCGATGCCGATCAGCCAGCCGGCCAGTACGTCGGCGAGGAAATGCCGGCCCAGGTACATCCGTGACAGCGCCATCAGCAGTGGCCAGCCCGGCACCAGGACCCAGCGCAGCCAGCAGCGGCGGATGCCGAAGGCCAGCAACAGGCCGACGCAGGCGGCGGTGGCCACACCGACATGGCCACTGTTGAAGCCGTAGTCGGCGTCGGGCTGTGCCCGCAGCATTGCGGTGGCCTGCGCGTCCGGCAGTGCCCAGAAGGTGTGGCCTCCGCCATCCACCACGAACGGATGCGACGGCTCGCCCTTGTCCAGCACTGCTGCATCCACATCGGTGGGGCGGGGCAGTGCGGCACCCTGCTTGATCGCGTGGGTGGCGCAGGCCATCAGCAGCACCGCCAGCATCACGCACAGGCCGGCGCGCAGGCGTGCTCCGAAGGCGCACACCAGGATCAGCGCGGTATAGGCCATTTCGTAACCGAGCAGGCTGATGAACTGCATCAGCGACAGCATCCAGCCGCTGTCGAAGGTCTGCTGCAACCACAGGTGCCAATGTGTCTGGAACATCCGTTGTCCTCAATGCGCCGTCACGGCGCGGGCAGGCGCCGACGATAGCGGATCGGCGCGCAGGCCGAACAGGGGCCGCAGCCAGCGCACGCGGCGGATGAGCAGCTCGTGGATGAGCAGGCAGCCGCCAACGGTGCCGGCCACAAGCAGCGCGGGCTCCAGCCAGGGGCCCAGCTGCAACGGACGCAACGCATACAGGAGCACGATCAGCACGGTCTGGTGCAGGATGTACCAGCTGAACACCGCTTCCCGGCAATAGGCCAGGCCCGGCCACGGCCGCGAAAGCAGTACCCGCGCCCAGCCGAACAGGGCCAGCAGCATGCACCACGTATAAAGGGCGCGGCCGATGCGTTCGGTCTGGCCCCACGGCAGCGCCAACACCCAGGGCTCCAGGTCGCCCACGTGCGGCAGCCGGGACAGCGCGCGGATACCCAGCTCCACGCACAGCCCGAGCAGGGCCAGGGCCAGGGTCAGGCGGCGACCGCGCGCCAGCAGGTCCCAGCCGCGCTGCCAGCGGGCAGCAAGAAAACCGCCGAGGAACAGGGGCAGCGATTCGGCGTGCACGTAGACGTCGTTCAACAGGGCGTGGGTGGGCGGCCAGCGTGGCATCAACACCAGCAGCGCCCAGGCCAGCCACGCGACCGGCAGCGCCAGCAGCAGGCCGCCCAGCACGCGGTCACCCGGCTGCCAGCGCGGCAACGCCCCGCGCAGTGGCCGCAGCAGGCTGGCCAGCGCCACGGCCAGGACGGTGTACGGCAGCAGGTAGGCCAGGTACCAGAGGTGGTTCCAGGTGAAGCCGTATTCGGCGCCACTGAAGTGCGCGCCGGGCCAGGGCCGGAACTGCCAGTAGCGCCACAGGAACCGGGCCAGCCCCGGCGCAACGTCGCCCTTGTCCACCGCCTCGCAGTAGGCCTGCAGGGACACGATTGCGACGATACCGAACAGCAGGGGCAGCTGCAGGCGCCAGCAACGACGCAGGGTGTGCCGCAACCGCCCCTGGCCGGGCAGGGACAGGCCAAGCGCGATGCCGCTGATGGCAAACAGCAGCGGCATCCGCCATCGGTTCATCGCAATCATCGGCCATTGCAGCCAGTCGGCGGTGTAGGCGCTTTTCAGGTGGAAATCCCAACCGCCGACATAGGCCATGGCGGCGTGGTACAGGATCAACAGGGCAAAGGCGGCGACGCGCACGGTGTCCAGATCGTGGCGACGGTGCATGGTGGATGCCAGCAGAAGGAAGCCCCACCGTGCAGGCGGCAGTGCATGTCCCACCACTGGCTGGGGCGCTGTGGCAGCGCCGTAGGGACCAGTTGTGGGCCTGCAGGGACCAATGGCAGGTGCGGCCGGGGCCGGAGCGGTGACAATGCGCGAATGGAAAATGGTGATCCGGCGGTCGTGGCCGCTTCTGTGACTGCTGTGCGGGCCCGCGCGATGAATGCCGCTGCGTTCTGGTCGCTGCTGTTCCTGTCCACTGCAGCGGGCAACGTTCTGGCGAAGTGGATGCGGGCGTTGCGTGATGAGCAGTCCTTCCTGGCCGGGGCGATTTCGATCGAGGAGTTCAGCAGTGCGCTGGCCAGCCTGGGCCTGCTGGTGCTGCTGCACAGGGCCGCGCGGCGATGGCCGTTGCATGCCGATACCTGGCGGTACCGTATTGGCTTCTATGTGCTGGGAGGTATTGCCTGGTGGCTGCTGCACGTAGGTGCGATGGTGCTGCTGCGCAAGCTGGCTTTTGCGCTGGTCGGCCAGCACTACACCTACGGTGACTGGCCGGCGCAGTGGTTCTATGAGTTCTTCAAGGACGTGCAGACGTACAGCCTGCTGGTGATCGCGGTGCATGCCGCGGCCTGGTTCGGGCGCCAGCGCCAGGGCGAAGCGAGCCTGCTGGCCGAGCCCGATGTCGGCCCACCGGTGGAGCCGGTCGAGCGCCCGCAGCACTTCCTGGTGCGCAAGCTGGGCAAGGAATTCCTGGTTGCGACCGCGGATGTGGAGTACGCCCAGGCCGCCGGCAACTACGTGAACCTGCGGGTGCGCGGCCACGACTACCCGCTGCGGATCACCATGGCGGTCCTGGAGCAGCGACTGGACCCGGCGGTGTTCCTGCGCCCGCATCGCAGCTGGCTGATCAACCGGGGGCAGCTGAACTCGATCGAGCCGCTGGATGGGGGCGAGGCACTGCTTCACATGGCCGATGGCGCCAAGGTGCCGTGCAGCAGGCGACAGTTGCCGTTGCTCCGGGAGGCACTGGCCAGCGGGTGAAGGGGCGGACGGACCCTGCGGCCCGCCCGCCACTGGCTTACTTCTTGTCCTTCTTGATCATCGCGTCGATGCGCGCAGCGCGGGCTTCCGAGCCCGGGTGCGAGGACATCAGGCCGCCATCGCTGGACAGCTTGCGGAACATACTGGCCAGGGCGGCCGGGTCGTAGCTGTGGCGCTTCATGAACTGGTAGCCGTACTCATCGGCCGCGCTCTCTTCCTTCTGCGAGAACTGCGCGTTGATGAAGCCTTCGGCCAGTTCGCCGAGCTGGCCCTGGCTGAGCTGGGTCAGGTTGCCGTTGCCGGACGCGGCCAGGCCTTCGCGGCCGGCCGAGGCGAGCAGGGCGGTGCGCATCTTGGTCTTGCTGTGGCCCAGCTTGACGTGGCCGATTTCGTGGCCGATCACGCCACGCACTTCATCGTCGCTGGCCATGTCCATCAGGCCCGTGTAGACGCGGACGCAGCCGTTGGCCATCGCCCAGGCGTTGACATCGGCCGTGCGGTACACCTTGAAGTTCAGGTTCAGGCCATCCTCGTTGGCCAGGCCCTGGGTGATCTTGGCCAGGCGCTGGGCGTACGGATCGTTGCCGGCCACCACCTGGTTGTCCTTGTCCATGTAGGCGCAGGCCTGGTCGGCGGCGGCCGAGACTTCCGCGTCGGACAGGGTCAGCGCCTTGCCGGCCTTCATGCCGGTGCTGGTCAGGCCCTTCAGGTCGATGGCCGAGGCGTTGGCGGCCAGCAGGCAGGCGGCCAGGCACAGGGTGGAACGCATGATCGTCATTGAAATGATGCTCCTTGGGTTGGGAATGACCGCGTGGCCCCTGTTCCCGCGGCGGTGGGGAAGTCTACCGGGATCGGGCCGCCGCGTGTCCAGCCGCAGCCGGGCCCTGGCCTGCCTCGCCGCCGGGTGGACGCCTGCGGTATCATTGGCAGTCATCTTTTGAATGCATAACCGCCGACATGATCGAACTGAATCCTGTCCGCCAGCGCATCACCGATCTGACCGATCGCGTGCTGTCGCTTCGGGGGTATCTTTGACTACGACGCCAAGAAAGAGCGTCTTGAAGAAGTAACGCGGGAGCTGGAAAGCCCCGACGTCTGGAACAACGCCGAGTACGCCCAGAACCTGGGCCGCGAACGTTCCAGCCTGGAAAAGACCGTGGGCGGCATCGCCTCGGTGCTTGACGGCCTGGCCGATGCCACCGAGCTGCTGGAGCTGGCCGAATCCGAACAGGACGAGGACACCGCGCTGGCCGTGGTCGCCGACCTGGACAAGCACCAGTCGCACGTCGAGAAGCTGGAGTTCCAGCGCATGTTCTCCGGCGAGATGGACAATGCTGCGGCGTTCGTCGACATCCAGGCCGGTGCCGGCGGCACCGAAGCCCAGGACTGGGCCGAGATCCTGCTGCGCATGTACCTGCGCTGGTGCGAATCGCGCGGCTGGAAGACCGAGCTGATGGAAGTCTCCGGTGGCGACGTCGCCGGCATCAAGTCGGCCACCCTGCGCGTGGAAGGCGATTACGCCTATGGCTGGCTGAAGACCGAGACCGGCGTGCACCGCCTGGTACGCAAGTCGCCGTTCGACTCGGACAACCGCCGCCACACCAGCTTCACCTCGGTGTTCGTGTCGCCGGAAATCGATGACAACATCGACATCACCATCAACCCGGCCGACCTGCGTACCGACGTGTACCGTTCGTCCGGTGCCGGTGGCCAGCACGTGAACAAGACCGAGTCGGCGGTGCGTATCACGCACATCCCGACCAACATCGTCGTGGCCTGCCAGACCGGCCGCAGCCAGCACCAGAACCGCGACAACGCGATGAAGATGCTGGCCGCCAAGCTGTACGAGCTGGAGATCCAGAAGCGCAACGCCGAAAAGGACGCCGTGGAAGCCACCAAGTCCGACATCGGCTGGGGCAGCCAGATCCGCAACTACGTGCTCGACCAGAGCCGTATCAAGGACCTGCGTACCGGCATTGAACGTTCGGACACCCAGAAGGTGCTCGACGGCGACCTGGACGAGTTCGTCGAGGCCAGCCTGAAGGCCGGCCTGGCCGTGGGCTCCAAGCGCGCTGATGCCTGATCGACGCACCTGCGCGGATGTCGTCACCCTCGTGCGCAACGCCGAGGGTGGCTGATCACGCTTCCGGTAGAGCCGAGCCCATGCTCGGCTGCTGTTGGCGCAGTAGCAGATGCGTCGAGCATGGCTCGACGCTACAACGGGTACGGCGGTAGCGATGATGCGCAGCGAAAGTGAACGCAAGGAACTCGGCGGCTTCCTCAAGGCCTGCCGCGCCCGTGTCGATCCCGCCACGCTCGGCCTGCCGGTCGGGCGCCGGCGTACTCCGGGCCTGAAGCGGGAGGAAGTGGCGCTGGCGATCGGGGTCAGTGTCAGCTGGTACACCTGGATCGAGCAGGGCCGCGAAGTGCGTGCCTCGCCCGAGGTGCTGGAGCGCCTGGCGCAGGTGCTGCGCCTGAGCGACGACGAGCGCGCCTATGCGTTCGCACTGTCCGGCTACGGTGTGCCGCTGGAGTCGCCGGACGAGAGTGTCACCGACGGCCTGCGCCAGCTGGTGGAGGCGATGCAGCCGATCCCCGCCTACGTGCGCAACACCCGTTTCGACATCCTGGCCTGGAACCCGGCCATCGCCGATCTGTTCGTGGACTACAGCCAGCTGGCGCCGCATGAGCGCAACACGCTGCGGCTGATGTTCCTGTACCCGCCGTACCGCACGCTGATCCTCAACTGGGAGGAGATGACGCGCGGGTTGCTGGCCGGGTTCCGCGCGGCGATGGCGCAGGCGCCGGACAAGGCGCCGTTCCTGGCGTTGGTGGAGGACATCGCCGCGCACAGCGAGGAGTTCCGCCAGTGGTGGCCGGAGCACGACGTGCGCCGGTTCGACGAAGGTGCGAAGAAGCTGAACCATCCCACGCGCGGGTTGCTGGACCTGCAGTACGTGGCGCTGGTGCCGGAGAGCCGGCACGATCTTTCCCTGGTGACCTACCTGCCGCGTAGGTAGAGGGTTGTTCGGCAGGGCTGCGCCCTGCACCTGCTCAATGCAACAGCAACGGCCAAAGCCAAGGCGGGATTCCGTCGGTTGGCGGGGCGGTGTCGGAGCGCGGGGACGCCGCAAGTACGTCCCTGTAGGCTTGGCAGCCGCATCCATGCGGCTGACAGACACCCCGCACTCCGACACCGCCCCACCTTGGACAGCTTCCGCGCGGCTGTTGGTAGGTGTCGACCTTGGTCGACACATCTGTCAGATATCGATATACGAGAATGGGGTCAGATCCGTTCCAACAGATCGCAGGAAACCCGCTTCTGCTGTTGAAGTTGCCGGCCAGCGGCCGGCACTACAGCGGGTGCAGGGCGCAGCCCTGCCGATAACCCCATTCAGGCAGGTAAGTGCAGGTCACAGGATAAGCAGACGCCTTGTTGCCTCCGCCAATCGGGTCCACATTCCTGTGCAGGAGACGGGCCGCCGCCCGTTGTCGAGACACCAGGAGACCTGCATGTCCGCTGCCCCCACCACTGCCATTTCCCGCGATCCGGCCACCGGCCAGCAGATCGCCAGCCATCCCTTCGCCAGCGATGCCGAGCTGGACGCGATCCTCGATCGCGGCCAGGCCGGCTTTGCCGCCTGGAGCACCAGCAGCCTCGAACAGCGTGCGAAGGTGCTGCGTGCGATGGCCGCGGTACTGCGCCGCGACCGCGGGACGCTGGCCGCGCTGGCCACTGCCGAAATGGGCAAGGTCCAGGCCGAATCGTTGGCCGAGATCGAAAAATGTGCCGTCCTGTGCGAGTGGTATGCCGACCACGGTGCGCAGTTCCTGCGCGACGAACCGACCCAGGTCCCCGACGAAAAGGCCTACGTGTCCTACCTGCCGCTGGGCGTAGTGCTGGGCATCATGCCGTGGAACTTCCCGTACTGGCAGGTGATGCGTGCTGCCGTGCCGATCCTGATGGGCGGCAATGGCTTCCTGCTGAAGCCGGCCGAGAACATCGTCGGTACCGCGCAACTGCTCGATGCGGCCTGGCGTGACGCCGGCTTGCCGGAGGGCACATTCATCGCGGCCAACATCAGCCGCGAGGGCACCAGCCGTGCGATCGCCGATGACCGTATCGCCGCGGTGACCCTGACCGGCAGCGTGGCCGCTGGCCGCAGCATCGCCGCCCAGGCCGGGCAAGCGCTGAAGAAGGTGGTGCTGGAACTGGGTGGCTCGGATCCGTTCATCGTGCTGGCCGATGCCGACCTGGATGCCGCGGTCGATGCGGCGGTGGCCTCGCGCTTCCAGAACAGCGGGCAGGTCTGCATCGCCGGCAAGCGCATCATCGTCGAAGACGCGGTCTACGACCGTTTCGTGGCGCAGTTCTGCCAGAAGGTGCAGGCGCTGACAATCGGCGATGGCCGCGACCCGGCGAACCGCATCGGCCCGATGGCGCGCCAGGACCTGCTGGAGCAGCTGGATGCGCAGGTGCGTGCTTCGGTGGAAGCCGGTGCGCAGCTGCTGGTCGGCGGCCACCAGCTGGATCGTCCGGGCGCGTTCTATGCCCCCACCGTACTGGCCGGCGTGGAGCCGGGCATGCAGGCCTTCGATACCGAAACCTTCGGGCCGGTCGCCTCGATCAGCCGCGCCCGCGATGCCGACCATGCGGTGGAACTGGCCAACCAGAGTGAGTTCGGCCTCAGCGGCAACCTGTGGACCGGCGATCGTGCACGGGCCATGCAGCTGGCGCGCCGGCTGCAGACCGGAGGCGTGTTCGTCAACGGGTTCTCCGCGTCCGATCCGCGCGTGCCGATCGGTGGCGTGAAGAAGAGCGGTTTCGGCCGCGAGCTGTCGCACTTCGGCATCCGCGAGTTCGTCAACGCGCAGACCGTGTGGTTCGACAAGCATTGACGCGTTGCTTCCAACCTTCCTGCAACGATCCATCACCAGTCCAGCGAAAAGGACGGCATTCCAATGTCCAAGGGTTCAGACCTGCTCGTCGCCGCGCTTGAGAACGAAGGCGTCGAGCGTATTTTCGGCATCCCCGGCGAAGAGAACCTCGACGTGGTCGAGTCGCTGCGCCATTCCAGCATCGAGCTGGTCATCACCCGCCACGAGCAGGCGGCGGTGTTCATGGCCGCCACCTACGGCCGCCTCACCGGCAAGCCGGGCGTGTGCCTGGCCACGCTCGGCCCGGGCGCGCTCAACTTCACCACCGGTGCCGCCTATGCGCTCCTTGGCGCGTGGCCGGTGATCATGATCACCGGCCAGAAGGGCATCGTCGCCAGCAAGCAGGCGCGCTTCCAGATCGTCGACATCGTCAGCACGATGAAGCCGCTGACCAAGCAGGCGCGGCAGATCGTCTCGGCGCGCACCATCCCGACCATCGTCCGCGAGGCATTCCGGGTGGCCCAGGAAGAGCGCCCCGGACCGGTGCTGCTGGAGCTGCCGGAAGACATCGCGGCCGATGAAGTCGAGGGCGTGGCACTGATTCCCCCGCACGCGGTGGACCGGCCGATTGCCAGCCCGGAGGCGCTGGATCGCGCGGCCGAGATCATCCGCAGCGCCAAGCGCCCGCTGCTGATGATCGCCTCGGCCGCCTCGCGGCCACAGTCCAGCGAGGCGCTGTCGGCGTTCGTGCTGCGCGCCGGCATCCCGTTCTTCACCACGCAGATGGGCAAAGGCGCGGTGGCCGGTGGCTCGGGCCTGTACATGGGCACCGCCGCGCTGACCGAGCGCGATTACGTGCACATGGCCATCGATCAGGCCGACGTGATCGTGACCATTGGCCACGAGGTCACCGAGAAGCCGCCGTTCGTGATGCGCCCGGGTGGGCCGACCGTGATCCATATCGGCTACTCGCAGGCGGCCGTGGAGCAGGTGTACTTCCCGCAGGTGGAGGTGATCGGCGATATCGGCCGTTCGCTGACCCAGCTGGCCGACCGCATCGAAGGCGCAGTGCCGAACGCCGACGCACTGCTGCCGTTGCGCGCGACCATCCTCGAGCATCTGGCTGACCGTGCCGAGGAGGCCGGCTTCACGCCACAGCGCTTGGTGCACGACGTGCGCCAGGTGATGCCGCCGGATGGCATCGTGGCCTTGGACAACGGCATGTACAAGATCTGGTTTGCCCGCAACTACCGCACCCAGGTGGCGAACACGCTGCTGCTGGACAATGCGCTGGCGACGATGGGCGCGGGCCTGCCTTCGGCGATCATGGCCTCGATCCTGTACCCGCAGCGACGGGTGCTGGCGGTGTGCGGCGATGGTGGTTTCATGATGAACAGCCAGGAGCTGGAGACCGCGCGCCGGCTGGGCCTGAACCTGGTGGTGCTGATCCTCAACGATGGCGCCTACGGGATGATCCGCTGGAAGCAGGCGGTGGACGGCTTCACCGACTACGGCATGACCTTCAGCAACCCGGATTTCGTCAAGTACGCCGAGGCCTACGGGTGCAGGGGGCATGAGGTGACGGCGATCGAGCAGTTCATTCCCACGCTGGAGGCGGCGTTCAGCGAGGGCGGGGTGCACCTGGTGTCGGTGCCGATCGACTACTCGGAGAACCAGCGGGTGCTGGTGGACGAGCTGCGCCAGGCGTTCCCCGGGAACGGGTGACGCCGGCCCCGCCCGGTCTGGCAGGTGTCGACCTTGGTCGACATGCAGAGCGCCAGCCAGGGTTGGCGGCTGCCGGGCGGCGGGCCGGCCCACGGCTGGGGCGGGGTGGTTTTGGTATGCTGTGGAACCGGCTGTGCCGGGTGCAAGATCCCCCCTCACTACACGATTCCCGCAGATCCATGAGCGAAGCTACCGATACCCCCCCCGTCGACGAAAACAAGTTGATCGCCGAGCGCCGTGAGAAACTCAAAGCGCTGCGTGGGCAGGGCATCGCGTACCCGAACGACTTCCGTCGCGAGGACTTCGCCGGCCGCCTGCAGGAGGAGTTTGCCAACGCTGAAACCTGGACCGCCGAGGCCCTGGAAGGTAACGGCCGCCAGGTGAAGATGGCCGGCCGCCTGATGGCCAAGCGGATCATGGGCAAGGCCAGTTTCGCGCAGATCCAGGACGAGTCCGGCCGGATCCAGCTGTTCCTGCAGGGGGCCGTGCTGGGCGATGCCTACACCGCCTTCAAGGGTTGGGACGTGGGCGACATCATCGCCGTCGAAGGCGGCCTGACCCGTACCAAGACCGGCGAACTGTCGGTCAAGGCCGAGTCGATCCGCCTGCTGACCAAGTCGCTGCGCCCGCTGCCGGACAAGTGGCACGGCCTGGCCGACGTCGAGCAGCGCTACCGCCAGCGTTACGTCGACCTGATCGTGACCCCGGAGTCACGCGCGGTGTTCATCAAGCGCTCGAAGATCATCCGCGCCATGCGCGCGTGGCTGGACAACCGCGATTTCCTGGAAGTCGAGACGCCGATGATGCATTACATCCCCGGCGGCGCGGCGGCCAAGCCGTTCACCACCCACCACAACGCGCTGGACCTGGACCTGTACCTGCGCGTGGCGCCGGAGCTGTACCTCAAGCGCCTGACCGTGGGCGGCCTGGAGCGCGTGTACGAGATCAACCGCAACTTCCGCAACGAAGGCGTCAGCACCCGCCACAATCCGGAATTCACCATGATGGAGCTGTACGAGGCCTATGCCACGTACAACGAAATCATGGACCTGACCGAAGGCGTGATCCGCGACGTGGCCAAGGCTGTCAACGGCGGCACCGAAGTCGAGTGGGACGGCGCGAAGATCGACCTGGGCCCGGCGTTCCGCCGCTGGCGCATGGACGAGGCGGTGCGCCACCACAACCCGGAAATCTCGGCGGCCGACTGCACTGACCGCGATGCGCTGCTGCGCCATTGCGAGCGCTTGAAGATCCGCGTCAAGCCGTCCTACGGTTGGGGCAAGCTGCTGCTGGAGATCTTCGAAGCGACCGTCGAGCACACCCTGATCCAGCCGACCTTCATCACCGACCATCCGGTGGAGGTCTCGCCGCTGGCCCGCGCCAACGACAATGATCCGGGCTACACCGACCGCTTCGAGCTGTTCGTCAACGGCAAGGAGCTGGCCAATGGTTTCTCCGAACTGAACGATCCGGAAGACCAGGCGCAGCGCTTCCAGGCCCAGGTGGCGGCGAAGGAGGGCGGCGACGACGAGGCGATGCACTACGACGCCGACTACATCCGTGCGCTGGAGTACGGCATGGCCCCGACCGGCGGTCTCGGCATCGGTGTCGATCGTCTGGTGATGCTGCTGACCGGCAGCAGCTCGATCCGCGACGTGCTGCTGTTCCCGTACATGCGTCCGGAGCAGTAAGTCGCTTTCCTGACTCCCGATTGTGCGCGCCGTCGCGAAATGAGACGGCGCGATTGACGCCTCCCGCACTCGGCGTATCGTTAATGCACTACCTTGACGCCTGTTGTGGCTTGATCGGCGGCAGGGGGATGATGCATCGTGGAGAGTCCGCTTCACAATGCGACGACGATCATGAACCGGGACGAATGACACGGGAGCCAGGCCGATGCAGGGTGCGAGCGTTCGCAGCGGCAGAGTATCCTCGCCTGCTGATGATCCAGCATGGTCGAGAAACCAGGCAGAGTACGCGTTGAACATCGTCATTGTTGACGACCAGACGTCCGCCCGGACGATGCTGCGCCACGTCATCGAGGATATCGCGCCGGAACTGAGCGTGTATGACTTCGGTGACCCGCTGACCGCATTGGCCTGGTGCGAGGCGCATCCGGTCGACCTGCTGCTGCTCGATTACCGCATGCCGGAGATGGACGGGCTGGAGTTCGCCCGTCGCTTCCGCCGTCTGCCCAAGCACCGCGATATCCCCGTGATCCTGATCACCGTGGTTGGCGACGAGCCGATCCGGCAGGCCGCGCTGGAAGCGGGTGTCATCGATTTCCTGGTCAAGCCGATCCGCCCGCGCGAGCTGCGCGCACGCTGTTACAACCTGCTGCAGCTGCGCCAGCAGACCGAGAATGTGAAGCAGCGTGCGCTGTCGCTGGAGCAGCGCCTGCTGGCCAGCATGCACGAGGTGGAGGAGCGCGAACGCGAAACCCTGTCGCGATTGGCTCGGGCCATCGAGTTCCGTGATGCCGGCACCAGTGCCTATCCGGCACCAGTGCCTATCTGGAGCGCATGGCGCGCGTTGCGGGATTGATCGCCGAGCAGCTTGGCCTGCCCGAGGATGACGTCAGGCTGATCGAGATGGCCGCGCCGTTGCACGACATGGGCAAGATCGCCATCCCCGATGCGGTGCTGCTCAAGCAGGGCAAGCTCAACGAGGAGGAGCTGGCGATCATGCGCCGGCATCCGCGTATCGGCCATGAGCTGCTCAGTGGCAGCCAGAACCGCTTCATCCAGGTGGGTGCATTGATCGCGCTGCGCCATCATGAGCGTTACGACGGCAGCGGCTACCCCGATGGATTGGTCGGCGATGCGATCCCGCTGGAAGCGCGCATCGTCGCCGTCGCCGATGTGTTCGATGCCCTGATCTCGCCGCGCCCCTACAAGGAAGCATGGACGATGGAGGCCACCCTGGCCTATCTCTATGCCCAGCGCGGCCGGCTGTTCGACCCGCGTTGCGTGGACGCGCTGATGCGCGGCCGTGAGCAGCTGGACCAGATCTGCGCCGAGCATTCGATGGCCTCCGCGCGCCCGGGGCTGGGCGCGTGAAACGCCTGTGGTCGCAGCTGCGGCTGCGCCTGGCCCAACGCCAGGACAGTGAACACGGTCAGCAGATCGTCCGCATTGTCCTGATCAGCCTGATCCTGGCCTACGTATTGTTGCCGGCACCGCGCCACGACCTGCCACATGAGCAGTACGCGGGCGTGCTGGCGATCGTGCTGACCGGCCTGAGCCTGTCGCTGATGCTGTTCGGCTGGCTGCTGTGGCGACCGGCCCGTTCCGACCCGCGTCGCGTACTGGGCATGCTGGCCGACTACGGGCTGATCGCCGCCGGCATGGTGCAGATGGGCGAGCCGCTGGCCTGGGTCTACATCGTGGTGATGTGGGTGACGGTCGGCAACGGCATGCGCTTCGGCAATCACTACCTGTATGTAGCGGTGGCGATGGCGATGGTCAGCTTCGGCTGTACGGTGCTGCTGACCCCGTACTGGGAGCAGAACTTCCGCCTGGCGATCGGCCTCTGGCTCGGTTTGGCAGCCGTGCCCCTGTACTTCTCGACACTGCTTCGGCAGTTGACCGAGGCGATGGCCGAAGCGCGTCGTGCCAGCGAGGCCAAGAGCCGCTTCCTGGCCAACATGAGCCACGAGTTCCGCACACCGTTGAATGGACTCAATGGCATGACCGAAGTGCTGGCGACCACGCGCCTGGACGAGGAACAGCGCGAGTGCCTCAACACCATCCAGGCGTCGTCGCGCAGCCTGCTGGCGCTGGTGGAGGAGGTGCTGGACATCTCTGCCATCGAGGCCGGCAAGCTGCGCGTGGTCGCGGAAGACTTCGCGCTGTCCGACGTGATCCAGGCGATCGGGCTGATCCTGCTGCCGCAGGCGAAGGCCAAGCGCCTGGACTACCGGGTGAAGGTTGCCGATGGCGTGCCACCGCAGCTGCGTGGTGATGTGGGCCACCTGCGGCAGATCCTGCTGAACCTGGCCGGCAATGCAGTCAAGTTCACCGACAACGGCCGGGTCGAGATCCGTGTCGGCGTGGTGCATGCCGACACCAGCGGCGCGGTGCGGCTGCGCTTCGACATCCTCGACACCGGCATCGGCGTGGCGCCGGCGATGCGTATGCGTCTGTTCGATGCATTCGAGCAGGCCGACGTCAGCATGGCACGCCGCCACGAAGGCACCGGCCTGGGCACGACCATCGCCAAGGGCCTGGTCGAAGCAATGGACGGTGACATCGGCTACCTGGAGAATCCGCCACGCGGCAGCCACTTCTGGGTCGAACTGCCGTTCGCGCCGCCACAGCCGCGGGTCCCGGGCGCTGTGCCGAGCCTGGCCGGCGATGAGGAGGTGGGGACGGGAGGCAACGTGATCGCCTTCGCCGATCCGTTCCTGCGCCACCGGGCACGCGTGCGCAGCATGCAGATCCTGGTGGCCGACGACCACGAGGCCAATCGCATGGTCCTGCAGCGGCTGCTGCAGAAGGCCGGGCATCGGGTGTTGTGCGTGGACGGCGGCGAAGCGGTACTGGACGCGCTGGCTGACAGCGAGTTCGATGCGGTCATCGTTGATCTGCACATGCCGGGCATGAGCGGCCTGGACATGCTGAAGGAACTGCGGGTGATGCAGGCTGGCGGTGGCCCACGCACGCCGGTGCTGGTCCTCAGCGCCGACGTCACGCCGGAGGCGATCCAGCGGTGCACGCAGGCGGGCGCGCATGCCTTCCTGGCCAAGCCGGTGGTGGCGGTACGCCTGCTCGATACCCTTGCCGAGATTGCCAGCAACGCCCAGCTGAAGACGGTGGCCGCGCCGGTCATGCGCTCGGGCGCGCTCCTGCCGGATGGCGTGCTCGACAGCAGCGTGCTGGACGAGCTGGCTTCGCTGGGGATGGGCGACGGATTCGAGCGCGAGTTCATCCGCCAGTGCCTGGAGGACGCCGCGACCTGCATGGGCAGTGCCGGGCAGGCGGGCGAGGCCGCGCAATGGGACGTATTCCGCGAACAGGCGCACGCGATCAAGGGCGTAGCCAGCAACCTCGGGCTGATGCGCGCGGCCAACCGCGCCGGCGAGCTGATGCGGATGGCGGACTGGCAGCTGAAGGCTGAATGGCGTTCGCGCCTGGGCACTCTGCAGGAAGCGATCAAGGAGGGGCGGCGTGCGCTGGAGGCGCGGGCGGAGCGCCGCGCGCGCGGCACGGCCGATGACGGTGAAGCACGCTGATCCATGCCATTGGCACCCTAAAAAAAGCCCGGTGGCCAACCGGGCTTGAACCCTTCTGGGGGAGGGGAGGAATCAGGCCGCGTCGATGCTTGCGCGACGGGTCTGGGCCTTGATCAGGCGATCCATGGTGCGCAGCGAGCGATCGCCAAGGGCGAGGGCGGAATCAACCCACACCTTGGTGATCTCCAGCAGTTCGTCGTAGCTGACGGCCTGGGCGATGCCGCGTGCGGCGTTCATGGCCAGGTAGGACTGTGGGATCCGCTGCTGCTGGCGGATCAGGTCTTCGACCGCAGCGCGGCCTTCGCCCTTCTTCACCAGCACGTCAACCACGCCCATCGCATGCATTTCCTCGGCACTGTAGACCCGGCCATCGAGGATGATCTTCTCGGCCAGGTGCGGCGACACCCGGCGGCACAGGAACGAATAGGCGCCCATGCCCGGGAACAGGCCGAACAGCACCTCGGGCAGGCCCAGGCCGCTGCCTTCCTCGGCGACGATGGTGTGGCAGGCCAGTGCCATTTCCAGGCCACCGCCGAGGGCGTCCCCCTGGATCAGGGCGATCGAGCGGACGTCGCCGCCGAACCCGGTATGCAGGTGGTGCACGCCTTCCACGCAGCGCTGGGCGTAGGTCAGCAACAGGTCGCGGTTGCCTTCGCGGATGAGGCGGGTGAACAGATCCAGGTCACCGCCCAGGTTGTAGGCGACGGCATCGGACGCCAGCACGAAGTGCCGCAGCTTGCCGCTGTGGCGCTCGGCGGGGCTCTGGGTGATGGCGGCCATGTAGCTCCACATCTCGTCGAGCATGTCCTTGCGGCAGCAGGGGCGGACGCCGGTGGCGGCATCGGCGTGCATGAACAGCCAGTGGGCAGCGCCGTCGGCGCTGTCTTCGGTACGGATGGTGGCGAAACGCGAGCCGCTGGAAGGCAGCTTTTCAATGGTGCTCATGTAAGGGTCCTCGGCATGCGGCCCGCAGAGTGAAGTGGGTGGCCGGCGGGCCGAACGGTCCACACACGCGGCGATGCTACACCGCCCCTGTGGCGGCGTATGCGAAAGGGCCCGGGACGTTTCCGTCCCGGGCCCGCTACCCTTCAAACTGCCACAAACCCTTACTGGGCGGGCGTATCACGCAGTTCGCGACGGAGAATCTTGCCGACATTGGTCTTCGGCAGCTCCTTTCGGAATTCAACGATTCTGGGGTGCTTGTAGCCGGTCAGGTTGGCGCGGGCGTGCTCCTTCACCATCTCGGCGGTCAGGTTCGGGTCCTTCTTGACGATGACCACCTTCACCACTTCGCCGGACTTCTCGTCCGGAACGCCGACCGCGGCCACTTCCAGCACGCCCGGCATCATCGCGATCACATCCTCGACTTCGTTCGGGTACACATTGAAGCCGGACACCAGGATCATGTCCTTCTTGCGGTCGACGATGTAGAAGAACCCCTGTTCATCCATCTTCGCCATGTCGCCGGTGTGCAGCCAGCCGTCGGCGTCGACCGCCTTGGCGGTTTCCTCCGGACGCTGCCAGTAGCCCTTCATCACCTGCGGGCCCTTGATGCAGAGCTCGCCGACTTCACCCAGCGGCAGGATGGCACTGTTGTCGTCCTTGATGCAGGCATCGGTGGACGGGATCGGCAGGCCGATCGAGCCGTTGTACTCGGTGAGGGTCAGCGGGTTGATGCAGGCTGCCGGAGAGGTCTCGGTCAGGCCGTAGGCCTCGACCAGGGTCACGCCGGTGACCTTCTTCCAGCGCTCGGCCACGGCGCGCTGCACGGCCATGCCGCCGCCCAGGGTGACCTTCAGCGAGGAGAAGTCGACAGAGTCGAAGCCGGGTGTGTTGAGCAGGCCGTTGAACAGCGTGTTGACGCCGGTGATGGCGGTGAAGCGCACCGACTTGAGCTCCTTGACGAAGCCCTTCATGTCGCGCGGGTTGGTGATCAGGTGGTTGCAGCCACCGAACTTCATGAAGACCAGGCCGTTCGCGGTCAGTGCGAAGATGTGATAAAGCGGCAGGGCGGTGATGATCCACTCCTTGCCCATCTCGATGCCCGACGCGCTGATCCAGGCCGAGGCCTGCTGCATGTTGGCGATCAGGTTGCGGTTGGTCAGCATCGCGCCCTTGGCGACGCCGGTGGTGCCGCCGGTGTACTGCAGGAAGGCAATGTCGTCGTGGTCGATCTCGACCTTGGGCAGGCTGTGCCGGCTGCCCAGCTTGAGCGCCTGCCTGAAGCGCACCGCACCCTTCAGGTGGTAGTTGGGCACCATCTTCTTGATGTACTTCAGCACGAAGTTGACGATCACGCCCTTGCCGCCGAGCAGGTCGCCCAGGCCGGTGGTGATCACGTGCTTGACCGGCGTATCGGCGATGACCTGCTCGACGGTGTCGCCGAAGTTGTCGACCACGACCAGCGCGGTCACGCCGGCGTCGACCAGCTGATGCTTGAGCTCGCGCGCGGTGTACAGCGGATTGACGTTGACCACGGTGAGGCCTGCGCGCAGCACGCCGAAGGTGGCGACCGGGTACTGCAGGCAGTTGGGCATCATCAGGGCGACGCGGTCACCCTTCTTGAGCTTGAGCTCCCCCAGCAGGTAGGCCGCGAACTGATTGACCAGCGCGTCGGTCTCGCCATAGGTGAGTACCTTGCCGAAGCTGGAGTAGGCCGGACGGTCGCGGAATTTCGCGACGGAAGCGTCGAAGACCGAAGCTACCGAATGGAACTCATTGACGTCGATCTCGGCGGGAACGCCTTTCGGATAGCTCTGCAGCCAGGGACGATCCAGACTCATATTCCCCCTCCAGGAATCGTGATGTATTAGGTTCCGACCCTGAGCGTATCGACAACGGCCGGTCATTGCAGCATACCCCGCCGTAGGGAAAACGCGAAGAGGGGTTCGCGGAGGCTGCAACGGTAGGTGCCGACCTTGGTCGGCACAGGATTGCGAGGGGGCGCTGTGGAGGTGTGCCCACCAAGGTGGGCACCTACCGGTTTGGGGTGTGGGTCTGCCGAAGGGCCGTCTGCGTCAGCCCTGCTTGCGCACCGGTGCGCCGTTGGCCTTGTAGTACGGCGCGGTGCTGCGGGCCAGCGGGGTGCGGCCGCGGATCACATCGGCCAGCTTCTCGGCCATCATGATGGTCGGCGCGTTGAGGTTGCCGGTCACCACCTGCGGCATGATCGAGGCATCGACGATGCGCAGGCCTTCCAGGCCGTGCACGCGGCCCTGGCCATCGACCACCGCCATCGGATCATCGGCGTGGCCCATCTTGTTCGAGCACGACGGGTGGTAGGCGGTCTCGGCATGCTCGCGGACGAATGCATCGATCTGCGCGTCGGTCTGCAGCGCGCTGCCCGGCGAGATCTCGCGGCCGCTGTACGGTGCCAGCGCCGGCTGCGCGAAGATCTCGCGGGTGATGCGGATCGCCGCGCGGAACTCGCGCCAGTCCTGCTCGTGCGACATGTAGTTGAACAGGATGCTCGGATGTTCGCGCGGGTCCTTCGAGCGCACGTGGATGCGGCCGCGGCTGGGCGAGCGCATCGAGCCGACGTGCATCTGGAAGCTGTGTGCCTTGATCGGGTTGGAGCCGTTGTAATTGATCGCCACCGGCAGGAAGTGGTACTGCAGGTTCGGCCAGTCGAATTCGGCGTCGCTGCGGATGAAGCCACCGGCCTCGAACTGGTTGCTGGCGCCGATGCCGGTGCCCAGGAACAGCCACTCGGCGCCGATCGCCGGCTGGTTGTACAGCTTCAGTGCCGGTGCCAGCGAGACCGGCTTCTTGCACTCGTACTGCAGGTACATCTCCAGGTGGTCCTGCAGGTTGGCGCCGACGCCCGGCAGGTGGTGCACCAGGTCGATGTCCAGGCTGCGCAGCAGGTCGGCCGGGCCGACGCCCGAACGCTGCAGGATCTGCGGCGAGGCGATGGCACCGCCACACAGCAGCACTTCGCGGCGCGCGGTGGCACGCTGCGGCTGGTCGTTGTGCAGCCACTGCACGCCCACCGCACGCTTGCCCGAGAACAGGATGCGGTCGGTAAGCGCGTGGGTGACGATGGTCAGGTTCGGGCGCGGCTTGGCCAGGTCCAGGTAGCCGCGGGCAGTGCTGGAGCGACGGCCCTTCGGGGTCACCGTGCGGTCCATCGGGCCGAAGCCTTCCTGCTGGTAGCCGTTGAGGTCGTCGGTGCGCGGGTAACCGGCCTGCACGCCGGCTTCGACCATCGCAGCGAACAGCTCGTTGTTGCCGGCCTTCGGGGTGGTCACCCGCAGCGGGCCATCACCACCGTGGTAGTCGTTGGGACCGATGTCGCGGGTCTCCGCCTTGCGGAAGTACGGCAGGCAGTCCAGGTAGGTCCAGTCTTCCAGGCCCGGCATGCTGGCCCAGTTGTCGTAGTCCATCGCGTTGCCGCGGATGTAGCACATGCCGTTGATCAGCGACGAGCCGCCCAGGCCCTTGCCGCGGCCGCAGTCCATGCGGCGGTTGTTCATGAAGGGCTCGGGATCGGTCTTGTACGCCCAGTTGTAGCGCTTGCCCTGCAGCGGGAAGGCCAGCGCGGCCGGCATCTGGGTACGGAAGTCGAGCCGGTAGTCCGGGCCACCGGCTTCCAGCAGCAGCACGCTGACATCGGCATCTTCGGTGAGGCGGGTGGCCAGCACGTTGCCGGCCGAACCGGCGCCGATGATGATGTAGTCGTACTCGTTATGGGTGCTCATGGGTGTCTCCTGCAGGCCGCGACGCACTGCATGCAGGCGTCGCGGCGGAATGTCGGATCGGCGCGGTGGCCGGACGATGGGGCGGGCGCAGGCTGCGCCGGTCAGAACACGCTGGCGTAGTCGCCCAGCTCGACCTGCACCGACTTGATGCGGGTGTAGTGGCCGAGGGTCGAGATACCGTTCTCGCGGCCGACGCCGGACTCCTTGTAGCCGCCGACCGGCATTTCGGCCGGCGATTCACCCCAGGTGTTGATCCAGCAGATGCCGGCTTCCAGGCGGTGGATGATGCGGTGGGCGCGGCTGACGTCCTTGCTGACCACACCGGCGGCCAGGCCGAAGGTGGTGTCGTTGGCGCGGCGCACCACTTCGTCCTCGTCGTCGTAGGCGAGGATGCTCATCACCGGCCCGAAGATCTCTTCCTTGACGATGGTCATGTCATCGCGGCAGTCCGAGAACACGGTCGGCAGCACGTAGGCACCCTTGGCCAGCGCACCTTCGGTGGCACGGCCACCGCCGGTCAGCAGCCGGGCGCCTTCGGCCTTGCCGCTCTCGATGTAGCGCAGCACGTTTTCCATGTGCGGGAAGCTGGTCAGCGGGCCGAAGTTGGTCTCGGCGGCCATCGGGTCGCCGATGCGGATGCGCTTGACGCGCTCGACCACGGCGGCCTCGAAGGCGGCCAGCATGCTGCGCGGCACGAACACGCGGGTGCCGTTGGTGCAGACCTGGCCGGAACTGAAGAAATTGGCCATCACCGCGATGTCGGCGGCGCGGTCGAGGTCGGCGTCATCGCAGATCACCAGCGGCGACTTGCCGCCCAGCTCCATGGTCACTTCCTTCAGCGACGAGGACGCGGCGCTGGCCATGACCTTCTTGCCGGTGGCGACGCCGCCGGTGAAGGAGATCTTTTCGATCACCGGGTGCTCGGTCAGCCACTGGCCAATCTCGCGGCCCGGGCCCTGCACCACGTTGAACACGCCGGCCGGCACGCCGGCTTCGGTGTAGATCTCGGCCAGCCGGATCGCGGTCAGCGGGGTCACTTCCGACGGCTTGAACACCATCGCGTTGCCGGCGGCCAGGGCCGGGGCCGACTTCCACATGGCGATCTGGATCGGGTAGTTCCAGGCGCCGATGCCGGCGACCACGCCGAGCGGCTCGCGGCGGGTGTAGAAGAAGCTCGACTCGCGCAGCGGCAGCTGGATGCCTTCGATGGCGGTGGCCAGGCCGGCGTAGTACTCGACCACGTCGGCACCGGTGACGATGTCCACGGTGGTGGTCTCGGCCAGCGCCTTGCCGGTATCCAGGGTTTCCAGATGTGCCAGCTCGTCGTTGCGCTCGCGCAGGATCTCGACGGCGCGGCGCAGGATGCGCGAACGCTCCATGGCGGTCATCGCGGCCCACACCTTCTGGCCTTCGGCCGCGCTCTGCACGGCACGCTCGACGTCGGCCTGGCTGGCAACCTGTACTTCAGCGATCACGTCACCGGTGGCGGGGTTGACGGTCCTGAAAGTCTTGCCGCTGGTGGCGTCGACGCGCTGGCCGTGAATGTAGAGCTGTTGGACGGGCAGGGTGGTCATGGGGCGTACTCCTTGGAAGGGGGCGGGTGCTGGAACGCTTATAGCGCGACAGCCTGCAACTGGAAGTCGATGTAGCCGTAAGCGATGCGCCGGGATTTCTCGGCGTTGAACTGGCCGCCGACCAGGCTGCCGCGCAGCCACAGGCCGTCGACCATCGCGGCCAGGCCGCGGGCGGCGAGGCGGGCCTGCGGGTGGGGCAGCAGGCGGTTGAACTGGTGGCACAGGTTGGAGAACAGCCGCTGGTCGTTGGCGCGCTGCAGGCGGGCCAGTTCCGGCTGGTGCATGCTCGCGGCCCAGAAGGTGAGCCAGACGCGCATCGCGGTGCCGTTGATCTGGCTGTCGTCGAAGTTGCCATCGACGATGGCGCGCAGTTGCTCGCGCGGGTCGTCGCCGGCGTCGGCCCGGTAGCGGGCGACGGCGTCCTTCAGTTCGCGCAGGATCTGCCGCATCGCAGCATTGAGCAGGCCGTCCTTGTCGCCGAAGTAGTGGGCGACGATGCCGCTGGACAGCCCTGCCTTCTTCGCGATGGTGGCGACGGTCGCATCGGCCATGCCGATCTCGTCGATGGTCTGGAAAGTGGCCCGGATCAGCTGTTCGCGCCGTACCGGTTCCACGCCTTTCTTCGGCATTGTCTCTCCACGGATTGCGACCCGAAGGATCGGGCTGCCGGCCATTATGCTTTTTATTGATTGAACGTTCAATCAATAAACCCTAGGATGCGCTCGCGCCCCACGCCATGGGCCCGGTTTACCGGTCCGGCCCCGCCCATGTGCTCCCTCGGACTTGATGAGACGACCCCATGTCTTCCCTGGCTCATCCCAAGCGTTCGCCCCTGCGCTTGAACCGTTTTGTCTTCTTCAGCTCGTCGGTGTCGATCGGCATCCTCGGGCTGCTCACCGTTCTCTATCCCGAAAGCAGCGAGCACTGGCTGCAGTGGGCGCAGGCCGAAGTCTCGGCGGCGTTCGGCTGGTGGTACATGCTGCTGATCGTGCTGTGCCTGGGCTTCGTGCTGTGGCTGGCGTTCTCGCCGTATGGCCGCATCCGCCTGGGCCACAACGAGGAATCACCGGCCTTCGGCTACGTCGCCTGGGTCTCGATGCTGTTCTCGGCCGGCATCGGCATCGCGCTGCTGTATTACGGCGCCTACGAGCCGCTGGATCATTTCCTCAACCCGCCCGGGCAGCCCGGTGGTACGGTGGCCGCTGGCCGCGAGGCGATGGTGCTGACCTTCCTGCACTGGGGCCTGCATGGCTGGGCGTTGTATGCGCTGGTCGGCGTGGCGCTGGGCTACTTCGCCTATCGCCGTGACCTGCCGTTGGCGCTGCGTTCGGCGCTGTACCCGATCTTCGGTGAGCGCATCCACGGCCGTATCGGCGACATGGTGGATGGCTTCGGCATCCTGGCCACGCTGATCTCGATGGTCACCAACCTCGGCATCGGTGCGCTGGTGGTGCAGTCCGGCCTGGTCTACCTGTTCCACATCCCGGATACGCCGCAGGTGCTGGTGGCGATCGTGCTGGTGATGATGGTGGTGGCTACCATCGGCGTGGTTGCTGGCGTGGAAAAGGGCATCGCCTGGCTGTCCAACCTCAACGTGCGCCTGCTGTGCGGCCTGCTGCTGTTCGTGCTGGTCACCGGCCCGACCCTGCACCTGTTCGACGGCCTGATCCAGAACACCGGCGATTACCTCGGCGCGTTCGTGCGCAAGAGCTTCGACATGTACCTCAACGACCCGAAGGGCCGTGAGTGGATGGGCTCGTGGACGCTGTTCTACTGGGCGTGGTGGATTGCCTGGGCGCCGTTCGTCGGCCTTTTCGTGGCGCGCATCTCGCGTGGCCGCACCATCCGCGAAGTGATCATGGGCGTGCTGCTGATCCCGCTCGGCTTCACCCTGGCGTGGCTGTCGATCTTCGGCAACACCGCCATCGACCTGGTGCTCAACCACGGCCAGGCGATCCTGGGTGACGTGGCCCAGCATGATGCGGCGATGACGCTGTTCAAGCTGCTGGAATACCTGCCCGCTGCGCCGTACGTGGCCGGTGCCGCGGTGGTGATCGGCTTCGTGCTGTTCCTGACCCCGGTCGATTCGGGCACGCTGATGATCGCCAACCTGTGTACCCGTCGTGTCGATGACGGCGTCGAGGACGGTCACGACGCGCCGATCTGGCTGCGCGTGTTCTGGGCGGTCGGCATCACCGTGGCCAGCGTCGGCCTGCTGCTGGCCGGCAACTTCAGTGCGATGCAGACCGCAGTGGTGCTGTGCGGCCTGCCGTTCTCGTTCACCCTGGCGTTCTACATGTGGGGCCTGCTGAAGGCGCTGCGTACCGACCCGGACGCACCGCGCCGCTGAGTGCTTGTGTAGAGCCGAGCCCATGCTCGGCTGCTGTTGGCGCAGAACCAGCCGAGCGCAGGCTCGGCTCTACAGGGGGCATCGCAAACGCAAAGGGCCGGATCCGCAAGGATCCGGCCCTTTCCTCAATCGGGCGCAGCCGCGCCGTTACTTGCTGGCCAGCTGGCGCAGCACGTACTGCAGCAGGCCGCCATGACGGAAGTACTCGACTTCCTTCGGGGTCAGCAGCATCACCGACACCTCGAAGGTCTTTTTCGTGCCATCGGCCTTGGTCGCGGTGACCGTGGCGCGCTTGCTGGCGCCGTCCTGCAGGCCGGTGATGTCGATCACTTCCGAGCCGTCCAGGCCCAGCGACTGCGCGTTCTCGCCGTTGCGGAACTGCAGCGGCAGCACGCCCATGCCGACCAGGTTGGAGCGGTGGATGCGCTCGAAGCTTTCGGCGATGACCGCCTTCACCCCCAGCAGCAGGGTGCCCTTGGCGGCCCAGTCGCGCGACGAGCCGGTGCCGTATTCCTTGCCGGCCAGCACCACCAGCGGCACCTTGTCGGCCTTGTACTTCATGGCCGCATCGTAGATCGCCAGCTTTTCCGGCTGGCCACCGCCGGCCGGGTAGTACAGGGTGTTGCCACCTTCCTCGCCACCGAACATCAGGTTCTTGATGCGGATGTTGGCGAAGGTGCCGCGGACCATCACGTCATCGTTGCCTCGGCGGCTGCCGTAGCTGTTGAAGTCGGCCGGCTGCACGCCACGTTCCTGCAGGAAGCGGCCTGCCGGCGAGTCCTTCTTGATGTTGCCGGCCGGGGAGATGTGGTCGGTGGTGATCGAATCGCCGAACAGGCCCATCACGCGTGCACCATGGACGTCGTCGATGCTGCCGGTCTGCATGGTCATGCCATCGAAGTACGGCGGGTTCTTGATGTAGGTGGAGGCATCGCTCCACTCGTACAGATTGCCGTCCGGCGAAGCGATGGTGTTCCAGCGGGTATCCCCCTTGAACACATCGGCGTAGTTCTGCTTGAACATCTCCGGGCCGATGGTGGCAGCGATGACGTCGCCGATTTCCTTGTTGCTCGGCCAGATGTCGCGCAGGAACACCGGCTGGCCATCGCTGCCGGTACCGAGCGGCTGGGTGGTCAGGTCGATGTCGGTGGTGCCGGCGATGGCATAGGCCACCACCAGCGGCGGGCTGGCCAGGTAGTTCATCTTCACTTCGGGGTGCACGCGGCCCTCGAAGTTGCGGTTGCCCGACAGCACCGAGGTAACGACCAGGTCGCCGGTGGCGATGCCGGCGCTGACTTCGGTCGGCAGCGGGCCGGAGTTGCCGATGCAGGTGGTGCAGCCGTAGCCGACCACGTAGAAGCCGATCTTCTCCAGCTCCTTCAGTACGCCGGCCTTTTCCAGATAGTCGGTGACCACGCGCGAGCCCGGCCCGAGCGAGGTCTTCACCCAGGGCTGGCGGTTCAGGCCCTTGGCGGCCGCATTGCGGGCGAGCAGGCCGGCACCGATCATCACCGCCGGGTTGGAGGTGTTGGTGCAGGAGGTGATGGCCGCGATGACCACTGCGCCATCCTTCAGCCGCACCTTGCGGCCTTCGATCTCGATGTCGGCGAAGCCCTTGGCCAGCTGCTCGTTGCCGACGGCGGCGCCGCCGCCTTCGTTGACGAACGAGGACACGTCGTCGCTGCGCTTGTCGCGGTTGGCGGTCATGCCGACCAGCGCTTCGCGGTAGTTCTTCTGAACGTCTTCCAGCAGCACGCGGTCCTGTGGGCGCTTCGGGCCGGCCAGCGACGGCTTCACCGTGCCCATGTCCAGTTCCAGCGTGGTGCTGTACCGGGCGTGCGGACTGTTGGCGTCGTGCCACAGGCCCTGCGCCTTGGCATAGGCCTCGACAAGGGCGATCTGCTCTTCGCTGCGGCCGGACAGGCGCAGGTAGTTCAGCGATTCGGCGTCGATCGGGAAAATGCCGCAGGTGGCGCCGTATTCCGGGGCCATGTTGCCGATGGTGGCGCGGTCGGCCAGCGGCAGGTGCTGCAGGCCGTCACCGTAGAACTCGACGAACTTGCCGACCACGCCCAGCTTGCGCAGCATCTGGGTGACGGTCAGCACCAGGTCGGTGGCGGTGGCGCCCTCGGGCAGCTTGCCGGTCAGCTTGAAGCCGACCACCTGCGGGATCAGCATCGACGACGGCTGGCCGAGCATGGCCGCCTCGGCTTCGATGCCGCCCACGCCCCAGCCGAGCACGCCGATGCCGTTGATCATCGTGGTGTGGCTGTC
>NZ_JAUTXR010000185.1 GCF_030658505.1 Stenotrophomonas raiganjensis (SeqCode)
TTGGCCTGCACACAACGGTCAGCCGATGTCGGACGTGGGCTACCACTATCATCCTTGGCCTGCACACATCGCTTAGTTGACGTCGGACGTGGCCTGCCAGCATCGTTCGTAGAATGCACACATCGGTTTGCCGACGTCGAACGTGGCCTGGCCGCATCGTCCGTTGCCGGCACACAATGGTCAGCCGACGTCGGATGTGCTTGCCAACATCGTCTGTAGCCTGGACACATCGGTCTATCGACGTCAGACTTGGCTTGGCCGTATCGTCCGTGGCGTGCACAACTCGGTCAGCCGACGTCGGAAGTGGCCTGCCCGCATCGCCTTCGACCTGCACACATCGGTCAGACGTACAAAAATCAAAACAGTTTGAAAC
>NZ_JAUTXR010000186.1 GCF_030658505.1 Stenotrophomonas raiganjensis (SeqCode)
ATGGTCCGGTTCGTGCTTCTGACCCGATCGTTGATGGAGCGGGATGAGGCCATCAGCCTGGTGGCTGAAGAACTGAGCAGTGGCCAGCAGGGCAAGCGCTACTTCCTGGAGCGTATCCAGTTCTACCGAACCAAGGGCAGCGCGCTGCCGATGCAGTTCGCGCTTCGGGACCTGGAGCTGCACCACGGCGCGCTGGCGATGCGCAAGCGTTGGCAGGCAGCGGCGGAAAGCAGCCGCAACGTGGTGCGCCTGAACTCGCTGACCGGCGTGCTGGAGATGGTGAACTTCATCCATCTGGCCACGAAGGTGGATAAGCAGACGCG
>NZ_JAUTXR010000187.1 GCF_030658505.1 Stenotrophomonas raiganjensis (SeqCode)
AGCCCCCAGGGATGGGTTTACGGCGTCCCCTGCCACCGGACCCACCCCGCCATCCCACGGAAATCCTGCTTTTGCTTTGGCAGCTGCTGTTGCTGTTGCCGTTGCCCTGGCCTCGGCGGGTGCCGGGCGCCGCCCGGCCAAAGCCCACCCCCCGCTTCCGGTACAATGTCGGGCCCGTTTCCCAACTACGGTTCCCCGGACATGATGGTCCTCGAGGGCGCGCCCGCCCTGTCGCCGTTCCGCCGCGAACGTCTTGAATCCCGCCTGCAGTCCATCGCTCCCTCCCTGCGCATCAGCGGTGCCTGGCACGTCTACTTCGTGCAGCCCGAAGGCAGCGCCACTCCCGACCTCGCCACCCTGTGCCGCATCCTCGAAGCTGCGCCGCAGGCCGAAGCCGTGGCCGAGGGCGCGGTCAGCCGCATCGTGGTGCCGCGCCTGGGCACGCTGTCGCCGTGGTCGAGCAAGGCCACCGAGCTGGTCCGCGGTGCTGGCCAGCCGGTGAGCCGGGTCGAGCGAGGCCTGCGCATCGATGTGCAGGGCTGGCCGGCCGATGCCGCCGCGCAGCAGGCGCTGGCGAAGGCGTTGCACGACCCGATGACGCAGTCGGTGCTGGAGACCGTGGAACAGGGCCAGGCGCTGTTCTCGGCGCCGGCCCGTGGCGAACTGGAACGCGTGCCGGTGGAGCAGCTGGAGGCCGCCAACCAGCGCCTCGGCCTGGCCATGGCCCAGGACGAGATCGACTACCTGCGCGAACGCTTCACCGCGCTGGGCCGGTCGCCGTCCGACGTGGAACTGATGATGTTCGCGCAGGCCAATTCCGAGCACTGCCGCCACAAGATCTTCAACGCCAGCTGGACCATCGACGGCCAGGAACAGGACCGCTCGCTGTTCCGGATGATCAAGAACACCCACCAGCAGACCCCGCAGCACACGCTCAGCGCGTACAGCGACAATGCCGCGGTGATCGAAGGCCATCCGGCCTCGCGCTATCGCCCCGATCCGGCCAGCGGCGAGTACCGCCGCGAAGCACAGGTGCCCAGCGCCTTCCAGATCAAGGTGGAAACGCACAACCACCCGACCGCGATCGCGCCGTTCCCGGGTGCATCGACCGGCGCAGGTGGCGAGATCCGCGACGAAGGCGCGACCGGCCGCGGCGGCAAGCCGAAGGCCGGCCTGACCGGTTTCTCGGTCTCGCACCTGCGCATTCCGGAATTGCCGCAGCCGTGGGAAGCGCCGCGCGCGCTGAACCCGCGCATGGCACCGGCACTGGAAATCATGACCGACGGCCCGCTTGGCGGCGCTGCGTTCAACAATGAGTTCGGCCGCCCGAACCTGCTCGGCTACTTCCGCAGCTTCGAGCTGCCGGAAGGCGCCGACCTGGTGCGCGCCTACGACAAGCCGATCATGCTGGCCGGTGGCCTCGGCGCGATCGACCGCGTGCAGGTCGACAAGATCCCGCTGCAGGCCGGTGATGCGGTGATCGTGCTGGGTGGCCCGGCGATGCTGATCGGCCTGGGCGGCGGCGCCGCCAGTTCGGTGGCCTCCGGCGAGAGCGCCGAGGACCTGGACTTCGCCAGCGTGCAGCGCGACAACCCGGAAATGGAACGCCGCTGCCAGGAGGTCATCGACCGCTGCGTGGCGATGGGCGCCAACAACCCGATCAAGTTCTTCCACGACGTCGGTGCCGGTGGCCTGTCCAATGCCATCCCCGAACTGCTGCACGACTCCAAGGTCGGCGGTGTCATCGACCTGGGCAAGGTGCCCACCGATGATCCGTCGCTGTCGCCGATGCAGCTGTGGTGCAACGAGTCGCAGGAACGCTACGTGCTGGGCGTGGCCCAGGAGCGCCTGGCCGAGTTCGCCGCGCTGTGCGCGCGCGAGCGCTGCCCGTTCGCTGCGGTCGGCGTGGCCACCGCTGAAGAGCACCTGGTGGTGGCCTACGGTGCCGTGCCGGGCCACACCCCGGCCGATGCACCGATCGACCTGCCGATGGACGTGCTGTTCGGCAAGCCGCCGAAGATGCACCGCGACACCGCGCACCCGCCGGCACCGCGCTGGCCGGCGCTGAAGACCGGTGGCCTGGACCTGCAGGAAGCGGGTCTGCGCGTGCTCGCGCACCCGACGGTCGCTTCGAAGAACTTCCTGGTCACCATCGGTGACCGCAGCGTTGGCGGCCTGACCGCGCGCGAACAGATGGTCGGTCCGTGGCAGCTGCCGGTGGCCGACGTAGCGATCACCCTGGCCGACTTCGATGGCGTGGCTGGCGAAGCGATGTCGATCGGCGAGCGCACCCCGCTGGCGCTGCTCGACGCTGCTGCGTCGGCACGCATGGCCGTGGGCGAAGCGCTGACAAACCTGTGCGCGGCCCCGGTCGACGCGCTGGATGAGATCAAGCTGTCGGCGAACTGGATGGCCGCGGCCGGCCACCCGGGCGAAGACGCATTGTTGTACGACGCGGTGAAGGCGGTGGGCATGGAGCTGTGCCCGCAGCTGGACATCAGCATCCCGGTGGGCAAGGACTCGCTGTCGATGCAGGCGCAGTGGCACGACCAGGGCGAAGCGCACAAGAGTGTGTCGCCGGTGTCGCTGGTGATCTCGGCATTCGCGCCGGTGGCCGATGTGCGCCAGCAGCTGACCCCGCTGCTCGACCGCGAGGTGGACAGCGAGTTGTGGCTGATCGGCCTGGGTGCCGGCAAGCAGCGCCTGGGTGGTTCGATCCTGGCCCAGGTGCATGCCGACCACGGCGATCTGCCGGCCTTCGCCGGTGCCGCCCCGGACCTGGACGATCCGCAGCGCCTGCGTGGTTTCTTCGAGCTGATCCGCGATGCGCGCCAGGCCGGCCTGCTGCTGGCCTACCATGACCGCAGCGACGGCGGAGCCTTCGCCGCACTGTGCGAGATGGCTTTCACCTCTCGCCTGGGCCTGGACATCACTCTCGATGCCTGGGGCGATGATCCGTTCCGCAGCCTGTTCAACGAAGAACTGGGTGCGGTGGTGCAGATCGCGCGCGAAGACCGCGCTGCGTTCGCCGATCTGGTCGAACGCCATGCACTGACCGAGTGCGCGCAGCGCATCGCCAAGCCGACCACCGCTCCGGTGGTGCGCGTGTCGCTGGGTGGTGCGAACCTGGCCGAGTGGCGCTGGGACGCGCTGTTCGACGCCTGGTGGTCGGTCACCCACGCGATGCAGAAGCGCCGCGACAATCCGGCCAACGCCGATGCCGAGCGCGAGATCGCCCGCGCGTTCAACGCGCCGGGGCTGAAGCCGAAGCTCAGCTTCGATCTCAACGAGGACGTAGCGGCGCCGTTCATCAGCACCGGTGCGCGTCCGCGCGTGGCTGTGCTGCGCGAGCAGGGCGTCAACGGCCAGATTGAAATGGCCAACGCCTTCGAACGTGCCGGCTTCCGCGCCTTCGACGTGCACATGAGCGACCTGATCGAAGGCCGCGTGGCATTGCAGGAGTTCACCGGCCTGGTCGCCTGCGGCGGCTTCAGCTACGGCGACGTGCTGGGTGCCGGCCGTGGCTGGGCAACCTCGATCCTGGAACGCAGTGCACTGCGTGATGCCTTCGCGGCGTTCTTCGCGCGCGAAGACAGCTTCGCCCTGGGCGTGTGCAACGGCTGCCAGATGATGAGCCAGCTGAAGAACATCATTCCGGGCGCCGAGCACTGGCCGCAGTTCCGCCGCAACGCCAGCGAGCAGTTCGAGGCCCGCACCGCGCTGCTGGAGGTGGTGGAATCGCCGTCGATCCTGCTGCGCGGCATGGCCGGATCGCGCCTGCAGGTGGCGGTGGCGCATGGCGAAGGCCAGGCGGTGTTCGACAATGCGGTCGACCAGGCGGCGGCCCGTGTTTCGCTGCGCTACATCGACGGCCACGGCAGTGTCGCCAGCCAGTACCCGCTGAACCCGAACGGTTCGCCGGACGGCATCACCGGCCTGACCAGCAGCGATGGCCGCGTCACCATCATGATGCCGCACCCGGAACGCACCCCGCGCGCACTCAACATGAGCTGGGCGCCGGCCGAGTGGCAGGGTGATTCGCCGTGGATGCGCATGTTCCGCAACGCGCGGGTGTGGTGCGGTTGATCGCACCGCATCGCGCAGGGCTCAATGCCATCGCGTATGGAAAAACCCGCCGCTGACCGGCGGGTTTTTCTTTGCGCGCGTGAAAGTCCTGTCCTGCCCGCTAGTTACATGGATTTTCATGCGCCAGAGGTCCGTCACGCGCGCCTAACAAAATCGCTTTATAAACAGGTGAAATAGTGAACTGCTTCACGGCAATAGGATTTGCCGTGTCAAAGTCTTGACGATTTGGAAAGTTGCCGTTAACACTTGAACCCCGTTTCAGAATCATTCATTTCGCAGTAACCGGTTGGCGCACGCGCTCGGTTTTCTGTCGCTGCGCGCCGTTCGGCAATACCCCGCAGTAAATCACGCGAATAAACGCCCCCAGGGGACGTTGGGCCGGAAAGCCCAGCGGTGGCGTTGCTTTGCCCAAAACCAGTCCAATCAGGAGCCGTACCGATGAATCGGATTTATCGCAAGGTCTGGAACAAAGCATTGGGTCAGTTGGTGGTGGCCTCGGAACTGGCCTCCTCCGACAGCAGCAGTGGTGGGGTCGTCGACCAGCGCCGCGCTGCGACACAGGCCACGCCCGCCGCACTGGCCGCGGCATTGGGCCTGGCAATCGGATTGGGCATGAGCGGTAGCGCTGCGGCACAGTCGGTGCAGATCGGCGGTAGCGCCACCTGCGTGGCATTCAGCGGCAAGCTGCTCGAAAAGTGCCTGATCGAAGGCTCGGCCACGGCCAAGGGCAGCAATGCGGTGGCGATCGGCAGCAACAGCAGTGCCAGTGCGGCCAATAGCGTTGCGCTGGGCGCGGGCTCCAGGGCCACGCGCGCCAACACCGTCTCCGTCGGTGATGCCGGCAAGGAACGGCAGGTCACCAACGTCGCCGCAGGCACCCAGGCGACCGACGCAGTGAACAAGGCGCAGCTGGATGCGCAGGCGCGCGCCACGCAGGCCGCGCTGGCCGACGTTGCCGCAGACGGAAACCGCTATTTCAAGGCCGACGGCGCAGGTGATGACAGCGACGCGGCGAAGATCCAGGGCGAGGGTGCACTGGCGGCCGGTGCCGGTGCGCAGTCGCTGGCCAACGCCACCACCGCCATCGGCACTCAAGCCATTGCCGCAGGCATCGGTGCCAGCGCGTTCGGCCAGGGCGCGTTGGCCATCGGTGATGCCAGCGTCGTGGTCGGGCAGAGCGCGGCTGCCTTCGGCCTTGGCGATACCGCCGTCGGCGCCAGTGCGTATGCCGCCAGCGAGAACGGTGCAGCAACGGCACTGGGTGCATTGTCCGAAGCCACCGCAGACGGTGCGACCGCCGTCGGTGGCGGTGCCGTGGCGATGGGGCCCGGCAGTACTGCATTGGGTCGCGGCGCCACCGCCGCCAACGAAGCCTCGATTGCCGTCGGTGCGTTCAGCACGGCGGTCGGTGAGTACAGCACGGCGTTGGGCTCCAATTCCGCCGCGGTCGCTACTGGCAGCGTGGCGCTGGGCGCCGGCTCGCTGGCCGACCGTGTCGATACCGTATCCGTCGGTGCCGCCGAATACGGCCTGACCCGCCAGATCACCAGCGTTGCCGCCGGCACCGAGGACACCGATGCGGTCAACGTCGGCCAGTTGAAGGATGTTGCCGCAGTGGCCGATGCCACCGCCAAGCGCTTCCAGGCCACCGGCAGCAGCAACAGCGATGCCGGTGCACTGGCTCAAGGTGACGATGCATTGGCCGCCGGCGAGGCCGCCAACGCCCTCGGCAACGGCGCCACTGCGGTCGGTGCCGGCGCCACCGCCGTTGCGCAGAACGCGACCGCCGTAGGCAACAACGCGTTGGCGTCGGGCCAGAACAGTGCCGCGTTCGGCAACAACGCGCAGGCCAACGGTCCCGGCAGCGTTGCCGTGGGTGGCGCTGCGGTGGATGCCGACGGCAACCCGCTGATCACCAGTGGCGGCGTGCCGGTGGAAACCGGCGCCACCAGTGCAGGCGTCGGTGGCACCGCAGTCGGCGCCAGTGCCGAAGCCAGCGGATTTGCGGCGTCGTCCTACGGCGTCGGCGCCTACGCGGCCGGCGCGCAGGCATCCGCGTTTGGTGCGGTGGCCAATGCCATCGGTGATTACTCCACCGCACTGGGTACGCAGAGCAACGCCACCGGTACCAGCAGCGTGGCCATCGGCGGCCCGGCCGACCTGATTCCTGGTTTGGGCTTCTTCGTGCAGACCCAGGCCAGCGGCGAAGCGGCGACCGCCGTCGGTGCCGGTGCCATCGCCAGTGGCGACCGTGCGGTGGCCAACGGCAGCCTGACCGAAGCCTCCGGTGCGGAATCCACCGCCGTCGGCTACTTCGCGTATGCCCCGGGAGAGAATGCCAGCGCGCTCGGCGCGCAGACCTGGGCCAGCGGCGCGCAGAGCACCGCCGTCGGCTACTACGCCACCGCACGTGGTGCCAACAGCGTTGCACTGGGCGCGAACTCCGAAGCCGTGCGTGCCAACAGCGTGGCGGTCGGCAGCGCCGGTAACGAGCGGCAGATCACCAGCGTTGCCGCGGGCAGTGAAGCCACCGACGCAGTGAACAAGGCGCAGCTGGATGCCGTGGCCAGCACCGCCGACAGCACCGCGCGCTTCTTCCAGGCCCAGCCGGAAGCAGACAGCGATGCAGGCGCACTGGCCGAGGGTGAGGGGGCTGTCGCGGCCGGTTCCTCGAGCAACGCGATCGGTGCCGGCGCGGTTGCACATGGCGCAGCGGCGTCGGCGATCGGTGATGACAGCGTGGCGGTGGGTCGCAACAGCAGCGCCACCGGCAACGGCGGTGTTGCCATCGGTGGCCTTGGCCAGGCCTACGATGAGTACAACCAGCCGATCATCGGCGCCGACGGCAAGGCACAGCAGGTCGGCACGACTGCGGTTGCCGATGCCACCGCGGTTGGTAGCGGCGCGCAGGCCACCGGTGCCGCAAGCAGCGCGTTCGGCAATGCGGCCAAGGCCAGCGGCGACAACAGCTTCGCGGCCGGTGGCAAGTCGCGCGCAACCGGCAGTTATGCGGTTGCGGTCGGTGACAGTGCATTCGCCAGCAGCGACGACAGCACTGCTGTTGGCGGCTACAGCTGGGCCACGGCCAGTGGTGCCAGCGCCTTCGGTTCCGGTGCATGGGCCACTGCCACCAATGCCTCGGCGTTCGGCAACGCGGCGTGGGCCAGCGGAAGTGGCGCAACCTCCATCGGCTACAACAGTTGGGCCAACGGTGCCAGCTCCACTGCGGTCGGCCGCGGTGCCTTCGGCTATGGCGACAACAGCGTGGCGCTTGGCTTCCAGGCCCTCGGCAACAGCATCAACAGCATCGCCATCGGCACCAATACGGTGGCCGGCGGTGAAAGTGCGATCGCGCTGGGCGCGGGCAGCAACGCCAGTGCCAGCAATAGCGTCGCACTCGGCGCTGGCTCGGTCGCCAACCGCGCACGCACCGTGTCGGTTGGCAATACCGGCAACGAGCGCCAGATCACCAATGTCGCCGCCGGCACCCAGGCCACCGATGCGGTGAACAAGGCACAGCTGGATGCAGTGGCGACTACCGCCACAACCACCAGCCGTTTCTTCCAGGCCAGCGGCAACGGCGACGATGTGGCCGGTGCGCTGGTGGAAGGTGACAACGCGCTGGCCGCCGGTGATGCGGCCAACGCCATCGGCAATGGCGCCACCGCGCTCGGCAGTGGTGCCAATGCGCTGGCCAACAACGCGCAGGCGATCGGCTTCAACGCGCTGGCGACCGCGGCCAATGCCAGCGCCGTCGGTGCCAACGCACAGGCCACCGGCGAGTACGCCACCGCGCAGGGTGCGGAAAGCGAGGCCAGCGGCGAGCAGAGCGCGGCGTTCGGTGCAGCCAGCATCGCCAGCGGTGCGGGCAGCACTGCCAGTGGCGTGCTGTCCGAGGCGTCCGGCGAAGAAGCCGTGGCCGTGGGCTACTTCAGCAACGCCAGTGGCGATGCGGCGACCGCAGTGGGCAGCGAAAGCGTTGCCAGCGGCACTGCCTCGGCCGCATTCGGCATCGGTGCTGAAGCGACCGGTGGCTACAGCACCGCCATCGGTGGCTATGCCCAGGCTTCGGCGTTCAACGCCACCGCCTTCGGCAACTTCGCCAATGCTTCCGGTTCCAACAGCGTGGCGCTGGGCGGTGATTCGGAAGCCTCCGGTGCCTACAGCACCGCCACTGGCCAGGGCAGCCTGGCCACCGGCACCAACAGCGTCGCCGTCGGCGGATCGCTGTTCGGTGTGCTGGCCACCGAAGCATCGGGCAACTACTCCACCGCCGTCGGTGGCGGCGCCTGGTCCGGTGGCATCAACAGCACCGCGCTGGGCAACGCCGCCGAATCGCGCGGCGCCAACAGCGTGGCGCTGGGTGCCGATTCGATCGCGGATCGCGACAATACCGTGTCGGTGGGCGGCGGTGGCAACACCCGCCAGATCACCAACGTGGCCGATGGCACGCAGGGCAATGATGCGGTCAACAAGAACCAGCTCGACGCCGTAGCCGCCGCAGCGGAAAAGACCAGCAAGCAGTTCCAGGCCAGTGGCAACGCCGATGGTGAAACCGGTGCACTGGTCGAGGGCGACAACGCGCTGGCGGCCGGTGACGCGGCCAACGCCATCGGCAACGGTGCCACCGCACTCGGCAGCGGCGCCAATGCACTGGCAGCCAACGCCACGGCGGTCGGCATCGATGCGCTGGCCACCGGCAACAACGCCGCAGCACTGGGCAGTACCGCACAGGCCACCGGCGAAGACAGCCTTGCGCTTGGCACCGGCGCCAGCGCCAGCGAGCTCGGCGCCAGCGCGGTGGGTGCGCGTGCTCAGGCCAGCGGTGCGTACAGTACCGCAACCGGCACCGAAGCCAACGCCAGTGGTACGCAGGCACTGGCCAGCGGCTTCCGCAGTGCGGCCTCTGCCGATGGCACCACGGCCGTCGGTGGCTACGCCGAAGCAAGCGGTCGCCTCGGTACCGCCCTGGGCTACGGCTCGGCGGCCAGCGGTGCCAACACCACTGCAGTCGGCTTCGGTGCCGCTGCAGCCGGTACCGGTGCCGTCGCGGTGGGCCAGTCCAGCGAGGCCAGTGGCGAAGAAAGCGTGGCGATCGGTGGCAGCACCTTCTTCGGCTTGATCCCGTCGCGTGCCAGCGGCACCGGCGCCGCGGCATTCGGTGCGGGTGCGTGGGCCACCGAAGACTACGCGACCGCGATCGGCTGGAACTCGTGGGCGGCCGGCAGCAGCGCTACCGCACTGGGTGCCAATGCCACCGCCAACGGCAGCAACAGTGTCGCTCTGGGTGCCGGCTCCAAGGCCGATCGTGACAATACCGTGGCCGTCGGCAAGGCAGGCGCTGAGCGCCAGGTGACCCATGTTGCAGCGGGTACCGAAGCCACCGATGCGGTGAACAAGGGCCAGCTGGATGCGGTTGCCAGCGTCGCCGACAAGACCAGCCGCCAGTTCCAGGCCAGCGGCAATGCCGATGGCGAGGCCGGTGCACTGGTGGACGGCGACAATGCACTGGCTGCGGGCAACGCGGCCAACGCCATCGGCAACGGCGCTACCGCGCTCGGCAGCGGTGCCAATGCCGTGGCCGCCAATGCCACGGCGGTGGGCTTCGACGCATTGGCCACCGGCAACAACGCGGCGGCACTGGGCAACAACGCACAGGCCAATGGTGCCGACAGCGTGGCCGTGGGCAGCGGTGCCAGCGCCAGCGAACTCGGCGCCAGCGCCAGCGGTGCCGGTGCCCAGGCCAAGGGCGCCTACAGCACCGCCAGCGGCGCGCAGGCCACGGCCAGCGGCACGCAGTCGCAGGCCAGCGGGTTCCGCGCCAACGCCTCGGCTGACGGTGCCTCTGCGCTGGGCAGCTATGCCGAAGCCAGTGGTCGTCTTGGCACTGCGGTTGGCTATGGCAGCAAGGCCACCGGCGCCAATGCCACCGCAGTGGGTGTCAGTGCCAACGCTTCGGCGGCCGGCAGCATCGCACTCGGCGCAGGCTCGGTGGCTGATCGTGCCAACACCGTGTCGGTCGGCAGTGCCAGCGGTGATCGCCAGATCACCCGTGTCGCTGCCGGTACCGAACGTACCGATGCGGTCAACCGCGGTCAGCTCGATGCCGTCGCCGCGACCGCTGAGGGTACGGCGCGCTACATCAAGGCCACTGGCAGCGGTGCCGCCAGTGCCAGCGGCAGTGATGCCGCCGCGATCGGTTCGGCGGCCAGTGCCAGTGGTGCACGCAGCAATGCACTGGGTGCCAATGCGATGGCGATCGGCAATGGTGCACTTGCGCTGGGTACCAGCGCCGGCGCATCCGGTGCCAACTCGGTGGCACTGGGCGCAGGTTCGCGTGCGCTTGATGCCAACGTGGTGTCGGTGGGCGGTGGCAATGGCACCGATGGTCCGGCCACGCGCCGCATCGTCAACGTGGCCGATGGCCGCGTCGCCGCCGGCAGCAGTGATGCCATCACCGGTTCGCAGCTCAACGTCACCAACCAGCGGGTGGGCGCGGTCGAAACCCGGGTCGGTGATTTCGATTCGCGCATCGCGACGGTTGAAACCACGGCGGCCAGCGCAGTCGGCTACGACGATGCCAGCCGTGACCGCCTGACCCTGTCCGGCTTCCAGGGCACCACCATCGACAACGTCGGTGCCGGCAGCATCGCCGCTGGCAGCCGCCAGGCCATCAATGGCGGGCAGTTGTTCCAGTCGCTCAGCGATGCCGCCAGCTTCCTCGGCGGCGGTGCCAGCGTCGGCATGCAGGGTGTGTTCGTAGCGCCGAACTACGTGATCCAGGGCGCGACGTACAGCAATGTCGGCGATGCGCTCGGTGCGCTGGACCGCAAGGTCAGCGAGATCGATCGCCGCACCGCCGGAGGCGCGCGTTCGGGAACGGCCAGCCTGCGTTCGATGAGTGCCTCGCTGGATGAAACCGCACGGGCCAGCGTCGCCGACGCACCGGCGACTGCCGATGCGGCAGCGGCCAGCACCGCGCGCGTGCAGGGCACGCCGACCGCCGCCGCCGCCGGTGCAGGGATTCCGGTGGGCACCCCGGCGACGGGCTTCAATGCCGTCGCCATGGGCGAGGGCGCGGTAGCCAGCGGTGCTTCGTCCACCGCCATCGGCCAGGGCGCCAGTGCCACCGCTGCCAACGCCGTGGCGCTGGGCCAGGGCTCGGTTGCCGATCGTGCCAACACGGTCTCGGTGGGCAGCGAAGGCAACGAGCGCCAGGTCACCAACGTGGCGGCCGGCACCACCGCCACCGATGCAGTCAACAAGGGCCAGCTCGATCGTGGCATGGCGACGGCGAACAGCTACACCGACAGCCGCGTGCAGGCCGTCGCCGACAGCTTCGATGTGTTCAAGGGCGAAATCGATGGACGCCTGCGCCACATGGATCGCCGCATCGACCGCCAGGGCGCGATGAGTGCCGCGATGCTCAACATGGCTACCAGTGCCGCCGGTATCCGCACCCAGAACCGGGTCGGCGTCGGCATCGGATTCCAGGGCGGCGAGTCGGCATTGTCGCTGGGCTACCAGCGTGCGATCAGCGATCGCGCCACGGTCACGTTCGGCGGTGCCTTCAGCAGTGACGACAGCTCGGTCGGCGTCGGTGCCGGCTTCGGCTGGTAAGCCACGCCATTGTGCCGGCGGCCACCCACGCCGGCGCCAAACCTGCAAAAGTGCCTGGGGGGAGGTCACGGCAATCCCGGCTGGGCCGGCCGGGAGTCGTCAAGGAATGATGGCCGCAGTGTTGGTTCGATCCATGACCCAGAAGAGGAATTTCGACGTGATCAAGAAGCAGAACCTTCGCATCAATGTGCTTGCCGCCGCCGTGCTGTCGATGACCGCTGTCGGTGCCGTCCACGCCGCTGGACTGCCGACCCGTGAACCGGTGCGCCAGGCAAGTGCTGCCCAGCCGGGCACCGACCGCATCATCGTCAAGTATCGTGCCGGTACCGCTGCAGCCGGTGACCGTTCGGCCAAACTGTCCACCGTGCAGTCGGCGCTGACCCGCGCGAGCCTGTCCGGCGGTACTGCGCGTGCCAGCACGCTGGGCCCGCAGGTGGTGCGCCGGCTGGGCGTCGGCGCCGATGTGATCCGCCTTCAGGGCCGCCTGGCACCGGCCGAACTGCAGCGCGTGCTGAAGGAACTGAAGGCCGATCCGGCCGTGCAGTACGCCGAAGCGGACGTGAAGCTGCGCCGCACCGAGCTGCGTGCCGGCAACGTGCAACCGGCACTGGTACCGAACGATCCCTTCTACCAGCAGAACCAGTGGCACCTGCACAATGCGGTCGGCGGCATCAATGCACCGGCCGCGTGGGACGTCTCGCAGGGTGAGGGCATCGTGGTGGCGGTGATCGACACCGGCATCCTGCCGCAGCATCCGGACCTGGTCGGCAATCTGCTGGAAGGCTACGACTTCATCAGCGACGCGGAGACCTCGCGCCGTCCGACCAATGATCGCGTACCGGGTGCGCAGGACTACGGCGACTGGGTCGAGAACGATAACGAGTGCTACGACGGCTCGCTGGCCGAGGACAGTTCCTGGCACGGCACGCACGTCGCTGGCACCGTGGCCGAGCAGACCAACAATGGCGTCGGCATGGCCGGTGTCGCCTACAAGGCCAAGGTGCTGCCGGTCCGCGTGCTGGGCAAGTGTGGCGGCTACCTGTCCGACATCGCTGATGCAGTGACCTGGGCCTCCGGCGGTACCGTGACCGGCATCCCGGCCAACACCAATCCGGCCGAGATCATCAACATGAGCCTGGGTGGCGGTGGCGCCTGCGCCAGCACCTACCAGGACGCGATCAACGGCGCGATCTCGCGCGGTACCACGGTGGTGGTGGCCGCCGGCAATGAAGCCGACAACGCATCCAAGTACCAGCCGGCGAGCTGCGAAGGCGTGGTGACCGTGGGTGCCACCCGCATCACCGGTGGCATCACCTACTACTCCAACTACGGTACCCGCGTAGACCTGTCCGGTCCGGGCGGTGGCGGCAGTGTCGACGGCAACCCGGGCGGCTACATCTGGCAGACCGGCTCCAATGCGGCGACGACGCCGGAATCGGGCACGCCGGGCTACATGGGGATGGGCGGTACCTCGATGGCCTCGCCGCATGTGGCCGCCGTGGCCGCACTGGTGCAGAGCGCGTTGATCGCCAAGGGCAAGGATCCGTTGACCCCGGCAGCCATGCGCACCCTGCTGAAGGAAACCGCGCGTCCGTTCCCGGTCGCCATCCCGACGGCCACCCCGATCGGCACCGGTATCCTCGACGCCAAGGCGGCGCTGGCCAAGGCACTGGAAGAGCCGTGCACCGAGAACTGCGGGCCGGCGGCGACGCCTTTGACCAACAAGGCTGCGGTCGGTGGCCTGAGCGGTGCTGCAGCCAGCAGCCGCCTGTACAGCTTCGAAGCTGTCGCCGGCAAGCAGCTCAGCGTGATCACCTACGGTGGTACCGGCAACGTCTCGGTCTACATTGCCCAGGGGCGCGAGCCGAGTGCCAGCGACAACGACGGCAAGTCGACCCGTCCCGGCACGTCCGAAACGGTGCGGGTGAACAAGCCGGTGGCGGGCACCTACTACATCAAGGTGGTGGGTGAAGCGGCCTACAACGGCGTGAGCATTCTCGCCACGCAGTAAGCCTGTCGTGTCGTAGTTGAACGGTCGAAGCCCGTCATCCTGTGTGACGGGCTTCGTCTTTTTACGAAAGGTGGTCAAGATGCGGCGTAAATCATGGCTTAACTGCTAAAGTCGGGCCGATTGACAGGAGAGTCATGTGAACGCGCTTGCTGCCACCGCCACTGACGACGCCGAAGGTCGCATCCTGGATGCGCTGCTGGCGCGCGGCCGACTGAAGGACGGCGATCTGGCACGGGCGCGGCCGCTGCATGCCGAATCCGGTGGCAGTCTGTTGGGCCTGCTGGTGCGGCTGGGACTGGTCTCCGAGCGTGACCAGGCACAGGCCAGCGCCGAGGTGCTGGGCCTGCCGCTGCTGGAGGGCAAGCAGTTGCCGGAGGCACCACCGCAGGGCCTGGCCGAGGGCCTGCCGCTGTCGCTGCGCTTCCTCAAGCAGTTCCATGTGTGCCCGCTGGCGCTGGATGAACAGGGTGTGAGGCTGTGGCTGGCCGACGCCCACGATCCCTATCCGCTGCAGGCCGTGCAGCTGGCGCTGGGTGTGCCGGTGACGCCGGTGCTGGGCATGCGCGCGGAAATCGACGACCTGGTCGAGCGCTGGTTCGGCCAGGGCCGCAGCGCGATGGGCGCGATCGTCGAAACCGCAGACGGCGAGGGCGGCGCGGTCGACGATATCGAGCACCTGCGCGATCTGGCCTCGGAAGCGCCGGTGATCCGCCTGGTCAACCTGGTGATCCAGCGTGCGGTGGAACTGCGCGCTTCGGATATCCATGTCGAACCATTCGAGAGCCGGCTGAAGGTGCGCTACCGCGTCGACGGTGTGCTGGTGGAAGGCGAAAGCCCGCCGGCCAACCTCACTGCGGCGGTGATCAGCCGCATCAAGATCATGGCCCGGCTCAACATTGCCGAGCGCCGCCTGCCTCAGGACGGCCGCATCATGCTGCGCGTGCAGGGCAAGGAGCTGGACCTGCGCGTCAGCACCGTGCCGACCGCGCATGGCGAAAGCGTGGTGATGCGCCTGCTCGACCGTGAAACGGTGGTGTTCGATTTCCACAGGCTGGGGTTCACCGATGCGTTCCTGCCGCAGTTCCGCAAGGTACTGGAACAGCCGCACGGCATCCTGCTGGTCACCGGCCCGACCGGTTCGGGCAAGACCACCACGCTGTACACCGCGTTGAGCCAGCTCAACACCGCCGACGTCAAGATCATCACGGTCGAAGACCCGGTCGAGTACCAGATCGAGGGCATCAACCAGATCCAGGCCAAGCCGCAGATCGGGCTGGATTTCGCCAACGCCCTGCGCAGCATCGTGCGCCAGGACCCGGACATCATCATGATCGGCGAAATGCGCGATCTGGAAACCGCGCGCATTGCGATCCAGTCGGCGCTGACCGGCCACCTGGTGCTGTCCACCCTGCACACCAACAATGCGGCCGGCGGCATCACCCGCCTGCTCGACATGGGCGTGGAGGACTACCTGCTGACCTCGACCATCAACGGCATCCTCGCCCAGCGCCTGGTACGCCGGCTGGAACCCACCCACGCCGAACGCTACGAAGCGTCGCCGGAGGAGATCGAGCGTTTCGAGCTGCGCCGCCTGCAGCCGCAGGGCCCGATCCACCTGTTCCGTCCAAAGCCTTCGGCGCTGGCGCCGACCGGCTACCTGGGGCGCACCACCATCATGGAATTCCTGGTGATGAACGATGCGCTGCGGCGTGCGGTGATGCGCCGCGACGGCATGGGCGAAATCGAGCGCATCGCCCGCGAGGCCGGCATGCGCACCATGTACGAGGATGGCCTGTCCAAGGCGTTGAGCGGGCAGACCACCATCGAAGAAGTGCTGCGCGTGACCGAGGAAAGCTGATGCGCGCAGGACGTTGGGGCTGACATGCCGAACTACCGCTACAAGGCACTGAATCCGCACGGCGAGGTCTTCGACGGGCAGATGGAAGCGGCCAGCGAGGCCGAACTGATCGCGCGCCTGCAGGACCAGGGGCACCTGCCGATGGAGACGCAGCTGGCCGACGGCGGCGTGATCGGCGGCAGCAGCTGGCGCAACCTGCTGCGCCAGCGCCCGTTGCAGGGCGCTGCGCTGCTGCAGTTCACCCAGCAGCTGGCGACCCTGCTCGGTGCCGGCCAGCCGCTGGACCGTGCACTGTCGATCCTGCTCGGCCTGCCGGAAGACGAGCGTTCGCGCCGCGCCATCACCGACATCCGCGATGTAGTGCGGGGCGGAGCGCCGCTGTCGACCGCACTGGAGCGCCAGCATGGGCTGTTCTCGCGCCTGTACGTGAACATGGTGCGCGCCGGCGAAGCGGGTGGCAGCCTGCATGAAACCCTGCAACGCCTGGCCGACTACCTCGAGCGCAGCCGCGCATTGCAGGGCAAGGTCATCAACGCGCTGGTCTACCCGGCGATCCTGCTGGTGGTGGTGGGCGGTGCGCTGTTGTTCCTGCTTGGCTACGTGGTGCCGCAGTTCGCGCAGATGTACGAGAGCCTGGACGTGGCGCTGCCGTGGTTCACCAACGCGGTGCTGCAGCTGGGCCTGTTCGTGCGCGACTGGTGGGTGCTGCTGCTGGTGGTGCCGGCGTTGGTAGCGCTGTTCTTCGAGCGCAAGGCACGGCAACCGGCTTTCCGGCTGGCGCTGGACGGCTGGCTGCTGCAGCGGCGTGGCATCGGCCGCCTGCTGGGCGAACTGGAGACCGCGCGCCTGGCACGCACGCTGGGCACCCTGCTGCGCAATGGCGTGCCGCTGCTCGGCGCGCTGGGCATCGCCCGCAACGTACTGGGCAACCGCGCGCTGGCGGCCGATGTCGAGGCGGCTGCAGACGAAGTGAAGAATGGCGCCGGCCTGTCGCTGGCACTGTCACGTGGCAAGCGTTTCCCGCGCCTGGCGTTGCAGATGATCCAGGTCGGCGAGGAATCCGGCGCCCTCGATACCATGCTGTTGAAGGCCGCCGACACGTTCGAACAGGACAGTGCGCGACGCATCGATCGCCTGCTTGCCGCGATGGTGCCGGCGATCACCCTTGTGCTGGCCTCGGTGGTCGGTGCGGTGATCGTTGCCGTGCTGGTGCCGCTGTACGACCTGACCAATGCCATCGGTTGACGATGGATCCCTACGCAACCCCGACACTCCGCAACTGAAAGGACCGACCATGATTGCTTCCCGTCGACCGATCCGCCTTTCCTTCACCGCCGCGCGCAACCAGTCGGGCATGAGCCTGCTGGAAATCATCATCGTCATCGTGCTGATCGGCGCGGTACTGACTCTGGTCGCCAGTCGCGTGCTGGGGGGCGCCGATCGTGGCAAGGCCAATATCGCCAAGGCACAGGTGCAGACGGTTGCCTCCAAGATCGACAACTACCAGATCGACACCGGCAAGCTGCCGGGTTCACTCAACGATCTGGTGACCGCACCGGCCGGCGTTGGTGGCTGGTTGGGCCCGTACGCCAAGCCGGCCGACCTGAATGACCCGTGGGGCCACGCGCTGGAGTACCGCGCGCCGGGCGAAGGGCAGCCGTACGAGCTGGTCAGCCTGGGCAAGGATGGCAAGGCCGGCGGCAGCAGTGTCGACGCTGACATCCGCTACCAGCCGTAACCGGGCATGATCCGATTCCTGCCGCGCCGGCTGCCACGCCCGCGCCTGCACGGCAGGCGCGCGGCGGGACTGTCGTTGCTGGAAATGCTGCTGGTGATCGCGTTGATCGCCGCAATCGGGCTGATCACCGCCGCAGGACTGTCGCGCGGTTTCGCCGGCATGCAGCTGCGCAGCGCCGGCAAGGACATTGCCAATCAGCTGCGCATGGTGCGCGCGCAGGCCATCGCCCGCGGCGAGCCGCAGCGCTTCGTCATCGAACCGGCAAAGCGGCACTGGGAAGGTGCCAACCAGCGCAAGGGTGACGTGCCGGCGCAGCTGCAGGTGCAGTTCGAAGGCGCCGCGCAGCTGGCCACCGCGCCAGGCCAGGGCGTGATCGAGTTCCACCCCGATGGTGGCTCCAGCGGTGGCCGCATCCGGCTGCAGCGTGACGATGCCGAATGGCGCATCGATGTCGGCTGGCTGACCGGCGAAGTCCGCTCCGGCCCCTGGCGGGCGCAATGAAGCGGCGTGCGCGTGGCTTCACCCTGCTGGAAGTGATCATCGCTTTCGCCCTGCTGGGGTTGGCGCTGACGCTGCTGTTGGGCAGCCTCTCAGGCGGCGCGAAACAGGTGCGCGAGGCCGGGCTGCGCACGCGTGCAGTGCTGCATGCGCAGTCGCTGCTGGCCGAAGCCGGTGTTGCCTCGCCCCTGCAGGTCGGCCGCCAGCAGGGTGACTGGGAGCAGGGGCGCTACCACTGGGAACTGCAGGTGCAACCGTGGGTGGAGCCTCGGGCCGGAAACGGGGTGCAGGCGCAATCGCAGGCACCGGGTGCCCCCTGGTTGGCCGAGCTGCAGCTGCAGGTGCGCTGGGGCGACAGCGAACGCGAACAGCTTCGCTGGCGCAGCCTGCGCCTGCTGCCGCCAGACCTGGAGAACGCGCGATGAAGCGTCGCGCCGCAGGTTTCACCCTGGTTGAAGTGATGCTGGCGACGGTGCTGTTGGCCGGTGGCCTGGCGCTGGCGTTTGCCAGCGTGCGCTCGGCCATGGCAGTCAGCCAGCGCGGGGAGCAGATCGCTGCCGAAAGCGAACGCATGCGTGCAGTGGAGACCCTGTTGCGACGGCAGCTGGCCGCTGCGCTGCGCACGCCGCTTGAAGCACCCGATCCCACCCGCGAGCCGATCTTCTTCCAGGGTGAAGAAGATCGCATGCTGTTCGCCGCGGATCTGCCGGGTTATCTCGGTCGGGGCGGACCGTACCTGCATGCGCTGCAGGTCGATGGCCGCAACGGCCAGCAACGCCTGCTGCTGGACCTGGTGCTGCTGCAGGAAGGCGAGCGCATCACTGAGAATCCGCCACGCCCCCCGGAAGTGCTGGTGGAGAACCTGAAGTCGGTGCAGCTGCGGTATCGCGGCATCGATGCCAGCACCGGCCAGGTGACTGACTGGATGCCACGCTGGGACGACACCCGGCGCCTGCCGATGCTGGTGGAGATCCGGATCGTGCCGGCCAAGGGTGCGCCCTGGCCCTCGCTGGTGGTGGCGCCGCGCGCCGGCGGTAGCGGAGGTGCGCGATGAGCCGGGCACGCGGTGCGGCACTGGTACTGGTGCTGTGGCTGATTGCGTTGATGACCGCACTGGTCGGTGCCTTCGCGTTGAGTGCGCGTGTCGAGCACCTGCAGCAGCGGGTCCTGGATGACGATGCACGTGGCCAGGAGCGCGCGCGCGCGGGCCTGGAGTACGCGCTGACGCGCCTGTCCGCTGATCCGCAGCGGGCGCCCTGGCGCGCCGATGGGCGTACCTATCGCTGGCAGTTCGATGACGCCAGCATCGAGATCACGGTGCTGGACGAGAACGGCAAGATCAACCTGAACCTGGCCGACGTGACCCTGCTGACCGCCTTCCTCAAAGCGCTGGGCGAAGACGAAGGAGCCGCGCGGCAGCTGGCCGGTGCCATCGTCGACTGGCGTGACGAGGACAGCCTGCTGCAGCCCGGTGGAGGCGCCGAAGCGCCTGACTACGCGGCGGCAGGATTGCCCTACGGTCCGCGCAACAAGCGTTTCGAAACACTGGGCGAACTGCAGCGGGTACTCGGCATGCGCGGCCCGTTGTACCAGGCCATGTTGCCGCACCTGACCCTGTACAGCCGGCAGGCACGGCCGGATCCGCAGTTCGCCAGTGCCGTGGTGCTGACGGCCTTGGGCCTGGACGCGGATACCGTGCTGGCCCAACGCGCGCAGCAGGAGCGTGCTGCCGATTCCGCTGCCGGTGGGTCGACCCTTGCCAGCAGCAGCGGCACCTATAGTATCGAGACCCGTGCCACCGACGTTAGTGGACGCCGGTCGGTGCTGCAGGCAGTGGTACGCAATGGCTCGGGCGGGGTTCCCGGGCGGTCCTACACAGTGCTTCGCTGGGAGCAGGGAATGACAGCAAGATGACGGCTTGGCAGGACAGTCTGCGGCAGGTGCAGGGCCGGATCGGCCCCGGCGCCGGTCGTTTCCTGCGCTGGTGGCGGCAATCGCTGCTGGCCTGGGTGCCGGCCCGCTGGCAGTGGGCCCTGGGCTGGGCCCAGGCACGCCTGCTGCTGCAGCGCGAAGGCGACCAGCTGCAGGTCTGGCGTGAGGCGGGCGAGCGCCGCGAATCGGTGGCGCGGCTGCCGTGGCCGGTGTCCGCGGGCGAACTGGATCGCGTGCTGGAAGCACGCCTGCGCAGCCTGCCACGGGTGTGGCTGCTGCCGGCCGGTGATGTACTGCGCCGACAGCTGCGGCTGCCGGCAGCGGCGGCCGATCGCTTGCGCGCGGTGGTGGGCTTCGAGATCGACCGGCAGACACCGTTCGAATCCAGCCAGGTCAGCTATGACGTACGTGAACTCGGTGCGGCCGGTGAAGGCCAGCTGCAGGTTGAACTGGTGGCTTGGCCGTTGCGGCAGCTGGAGGCGTGGCGCAATGACGTGGGCCAATGGGCCGACGCGCTGGCCGGTGTGGACGCGGTCGACGCGCAGGGCACCACGCTGCAGGTGAACCTGCTGCCTCCTGCACAGCGCCAACTGCGCGCCGATCCGATGCGGCGCTGGAACGTGTTGCTGGTGGTGGCTGCGCTGGTGATGCTGGTGCTGGCCGGCCTGCAGTTGCTCGACAATCGCCGCGCGGCGGCCGATGAACTGCGCGCGCAGGTCGAACGCAGTGCACGCAGTGCACGGGGCGTGGCCAGCGAGCGTGCCCAGTTGCAGGCGCTGATCGACGGCGCGGCGTTCCTGGAAAAGCAGCGCAGCCAGCGCGCCGGCACGGTGGAGATCTGGACCGAACTGACACGGCGCCTGCCGGAGGGCACCCACCTGGAAAAGCTGGCCATCGAGAGCAACAACCTGCAGTTGATCGGGCTCAGCCGCGAGGCGTCGCAGCTGGTGCAGCTGCTGCAGGACGCGCCGCAATGGCGCAAGGTCAACCTGACCGGCGTGCTGCAGGCCGATGGCGCCGCCAGTGGCCGTGACCGCTTCACCATGACTGCTGAGCTGCAGCCGTTGCCGGCAGTGGCCCCGACCCGGGAGGCGGCCGATGCCGATGCCAAGCGCGCGCCGTGACCGCTGGCTGGCGCTGGCGCTGCTGCTGGCAGTGCTGGGCCTGGCCTACCTGCTGCTGGTGCACCCCTGGTTCACCCAGCCGCTGCGCGAGATCGATGCCGATGTCGCGGCGCTGCGCGAGCGCGAGTCGCGCGTGCAGGCGCAGCTGCAGCAGCAGCCACAGATTGAACAGCGCCTGCGAGCCACACGCGAAGCCCTGCAGCAGCGGCCGGGCTTCCTGCGCGAGGCCACCGCCGAAGCCGCCGCCGCGGCACTGGGCGCCAAGCTGCAGGACGCGGTGGCGATGGCCAGCCCGGGCAACCGCAGCTGCACCATCAGCAACCGTACGCCGCTTACCGACAACCGGCGCGACGCCGAGTTCGTGCGCGTCGCCATGCAGGTGCGCCTGCGCTGTGGCGTAGCCGAACTGGCTACCGTGCTGCACAGCCTGGAAACGGGAAGCCCGCGCTTGTTCGTGGACAACCTCAACCTGATCGCACAGCGCTTCCAGCAGTCGCCAAATGAATCGGGGCTCGGCCTGGACGTGTCGTTCGAACTGGCCGGCTACCTGCTGCCCGGTGCTGCTGCCGATGGTGCTGCTCCGTCACCGGTGGCCGAGCCGGGCGCGGCACCGCAACCGCCATCGGCCGCACCCGCACCCGCACCGGCTGCGCCGGAAGAGGGGCAGGAGGTGGCCGATGAAACTTGAGCAGATCAGCCTGCGCACCGGCTTCCTGCTGGCCCTGGCCGGGTGGGCGGCGGCGGTCTGGCTGGCCACCGGCTTCGGCCTCGGCAGCCAGTTGCCTGGCGCCGATGGCGGTGCCGATGCGGCACCCCCATTGCCGAGCCTGCCGCCGCTGGCGGCCGAGCGCATGGCCAGCGCCGACAGCTACAGCGCGATCGGCGAACGCCCGCTGTTCGCCGAAGACCGCAAGCCACGACCGTACCTTCTGGGGGGCAGCGAACCGGCTGCCAGTGCGGCGTTGCGCCTGACCGGCGTGTTGCTGACAGGCGACTTCGGCATGGCCACCTTCAGCACCGAACAGAACCGTTCACTGCGCCTGCGCCTCAATGGCGACGCCGTGGACGGCTGGCAGCTGGTGGGGCTTGAACCGCGCCAGGCCACCGTGATCGGTCCTGGCGGCAGCCAGGTCCTGGAGCTGGCCGTGTTCAACGGCCAGGGCGGTGAACCGCCGACCGTGCTGCGCGGCGCCAACGGCGCACCGCCGGCAGGTGCGATCGTGGTGCCGCCCCCGGCAGGTGGCCCGCCAGTGCCCCCGCCGGCCACGGTCAGCCCGTCGACGCAGCCAGCGGGCCCCGTACCCACGGCGGCCGCGGCTCCCCCTGCCAACAACAACGGCCCCAGCGAAGCGCAGATGCAGGCCATCCGCGAACGCATCCAGGCCCGTCGCCGCCAGCTGCAGCAGCAACAGCAGCAACAACCGTCGCCGCCCCCGGGCGACGGCACCAACCGATAGAGTGAATGCATGAGCCTGCGTTTCCTTCCCTGGTCCTTTGCCCTCGCGCTGCTGGTCGGCTGCAGCACCGTGTCCGCGCCGCATGTGCAGCGCAAGGGCAACTTCCCGCCTACCGCCGAGGCCGGCCAGGCGGCGGAGGTCGCTGCCGATGCCGCCCGTGATGCCCAGGGCGCTCCACAGGCGGTGATCCGCCGTGGCACCGGTACCATGATCAACCGCGAAGCGGCCCGCGCGCCGGCACCTGCATTGCATGGCGCCAGTACCGGTGAAGCGACCTTCAACTTCGAAGGTGAGTCGGTGCATGCGGTGGTCAAGGCCATCCTCGGCGACATGCTGGGCCAGAACTACGTGATTGCACCGGGGGTGCAGGGCACCGTCACCCTGGCCACGCCCAAGCCGGTGTCGCCGGCACAGGCGTTGAACCTGCTGGAAATGGTGCTGGGCTGGAACAACGCCCGCATGGTCTACAGCGGCGGCCGCTACAACATCGTCGCCGCCGACCAGGCGCTGGCCGGAACGGTCGCGCCGAGCACGGCGCCGGCGGCCAGTGCGCGTGGCTTCGAGGTGCGGGTGATCCCGCTGCAGTTCATCTCCGCCACCGAGATGAAGAAGGTGCTGGAGCCGTATGCGCGGCCCAATGCCATCGTCAATGTCGACAGCGGGCGCAATGTGATCACCCTCGGCGGTACCCGCGCCGAGCTGGAAAACTACATGCGCACCGTCGAGATCTTCGACGTCGACTGGTTGTCGGGCATGTCGGTGGGCGTGTTTCCGATCCAGTCGGGCAAGGCCGAGCAGGTCGCTGCCGATCTTGAGAAGGTGTTCGGTGAGGAGAGCAAGACGCCCAGCGCCGGCATGTTCCGCTTCCTGCCGCTGGAGAATGCCAACGCCGTGCTGGTGATCACCCCACAGGTGCGTTACCTGGACCAGATCCAGCAGTGGCTGGACCGCATCGATACCGCCGGAGGCAGTGCGCGCCTGTTCTCCTACGAACTGCGCTACATCAAGGCACGCGATCTGGCCGAGCGCCTCAGCGAAGCGTTCGCCAGCAGTGGCAACCGCGGTGGTTCCAGCCCCGCATCGCTGGCACCGGGCGCGATTCCGTCGCAGCTGGGCAGCGACGGCGACCGTGGCACGGACAACAGCAGCAGTTTCGGCTCGGCAACGGGCGGCAGTTCCAGCGGTACCGGCAATGGCAGCATGAACCTGCCACAGCGCCAGTCCGGCAACGTCAGCGTCAGCCTGGAAGTGGAGGGTGACCGCGTTGGTGTTTCGGCGGTGGAGGAGACCAACACGCTGCTGGTGCGTTCGACCCCGCAGGCCTGGCGCTCGATCCGCGAGGTGATCGAGAAGCTGGACGTGATGCCGCTGCAGGTCCATATCGAAGCCCAGGTGGCCGAGGTCGCGCTGGATGGCGATCTGAAGTACGGCGTGAACTGGTTCTTCGACAACGCTGTGGCTGGGCGAGCGCTGACCGGCGCATTGGGTGGCGTGACCCTGCCAGCGGCTGCCGGCGGCTCTTGGAGCAGCTTCGCCGGTGCCGCAACCGCCGGCGAGGGGCTGGGCTGGGCGTTCACCGGCCACAATGGCGCTGCGGTGGTCAGTGCGCTGGACAAGGTCACCGACGTACGCCTGCTGCAGACGCCGTCGGTGTTCGTGCGCAACAATGCAGAGGCCACGCTCAACGTAGGTGACAAGGTGCCGATCAACACCACCACGGTGAACACCGGTATCGGCACCGGTACCTACAGTTCGGTGCAGTACATCGACACCGGCGTGATCCTGAAGGTGCGGCCGCGCGTGACCCGCGACGGCACCGTGTTCCTCGACATCGTGCAGGAGGTGAGCAGCGCGTCCAACGTGCCGGACAACTGCAATCCGACGGAGCGCAACTGCAACCCGCGTATTTCCACCAAGAAGCTGTCGACCGAAGCGGCGGTGCAGAGTGGCGACACCATCATGCTGGCTGGCCTGATCACCGATACGGCGACCGATGGCAGCAGCGGTATTCCGGGGCTGAGCCGGATTCCGGTGGTCGGCGCGCTGTTCGGGCAGAAGAGCCGCACCAGCCGCCGCTCTGAGGTGATCGTGCTGTTGACCCCGAGCATCGTGCGCAACGGCCAGGAAGCACGCACGCTGACCGACGAGTACAGCCAGCGCTTCCGTGCGATGGAACCGCTGAACCAGCCGCGCGCAAAGAAGTAAGGGGTTTACGGCCGGGCTGCGCCCGGCACCCGCAGAGGCCAGAGCCGGAGCCAGAGCCAGAGCAACGGCAACAGCGGGTTTACTGAGGGGTGGCGGGGCACTGTGGGTTTGCGGGGACGCCGTAAATACGTCCATGTAGGCTTGGTCGCCGCATCCATGCGGCTCACACCCCGCAAACCCACAGTGCCCCGCCTTCGACAGTTTCCTGCTGCTGTTGGTAGGTGTCGACCTTGGTCGACACGATCCACGCCACGCGTGGATGACTCTCCATCGAAATCGAATATTTCGATATCTGTGAGATCTGAGCCGAGCATGGCTTGTATGTTCCTCCTGGCTCCTACGCGGTATGTAGGAGCCAGGGTGGAGGGACCGTCAACATGATATCTGCGGATACCAGCCGACAGACGAGCCGAGCGATCCCCATCCCGCACCTTAACGTCGATAA
>NZ_JAUTXR010000188.1 GCF_030658505.1 Stenotrophomonas raiganjensis (SeqCode)
GGCGGGCGTTGTGGACGACGTGGATATCACCCGTAGCGGGCATGCAACGTTCCTTGTTTCCATGCGTCGAAACATCACGGTAGCGCCGGCCGCTGGCCGGCCTCCAGATTCGCCGCGAAGATCATGGGGTTGCCGGCCCGCGGCCGGCACTACTGTTACTTGCGCTCCAGCACCAGCAGCGGGTCGATACGGGTATCGAACCAGTTCATGCCCCAGTGCAGGTGCGGGCCGGTGGCACGGCCGGTGGCGCCGACGGCGGCGATCACCTGGCCCTGCTCGACACGGTCGCCGACCTTCACGTCGATGCGCGACAGGTGCAGGAAGTTGGAGCTGACCCCGAAGCCGTGGTCGAGCAGCAGCGTGCCGCCGGTCAGGTACAGGTCCGGGCCGGCGAAGGTGACGATGCCGGCGGCGGGCGCCTTCACCGGGGTGCCGGTCGGCACCGCGATGTCCATGCCGGAATGGCCGGCACCGGGCTGTCCGTTGTACACGCGCGCATTGCCGAAGCGGCCGCTGATACGGCCCTGCACCGGCCAGATGAAGGTCTGGGTGAAGTCGGTACGATCGTCATCGCGGGCGCGGGCGGCAGTCACCTGCGCCTGTTCGCGCTTGATCCGCTCGGCGATCGCCGGCGGCGGATTGACCGTCTTCGGTGGTACGCCGTTGACCCGCTCGGTCGGCCAGTCGCGCGGCGTCACCGCAATGGTCGCGGTCTCGCTGCCACCATCGGGGCGCTGCACCTGTACGTGCAGCGGACCCTTCTCGTCGCGGCCGATGCCGAACACCACGCTGCCATAACCGCTCACCCGCAGCTGGCGGCCGGCGTACTGCACGCGGCTGCCGGCGGGCACCTTGCCGATCACCAGCGCGCCCTGCGACGCACTGGCCGGGAATACCACGCGGCTGTCGATCAGGCTGCCGATCGCATCCTGCGCGTTGGCCGAAGATGTGCAGAGCAGGGGCGCCGCCAGCAGCAGCGCCCCGGTCAGGAGAGCCGCGCGCATCAGCGGTCGTAGGTCATGCGCTGGCCGGCGGGCTCGCCCACCAGGTTGCTGCCGTCCCACACCAGCTGGCCGTTCACCCAGGTGGAGGCCACGCGCGAACGGAAGGTGGTGCCTTCAAACGGCGACCAGCCGCACTTGGACAGCACGTCCTCGCGCTTGACGGTGAACGGCACGTCCTCCACCAGCACCAGGTCGGCGAAGTAGCCTTCGCGCAGGAAGCCGCGTTCTTCCACGTCGAACAGCTGCGCCGGCGCATGTGCGAACTTCTGCACCACCTGCTCGCGGGTCAGCTTGCCTTCGTGCACCCGCTCCAGCGCGGCCACCAGCGCGTACTGCACCAGCGGCAGGCCCGACGGTGCCTGCGCGTAGGGCTTCTGCTTTTCTTCCCAGGTATGCGGCGCATGGTCGGTGGCCAGCACGTCCAGCACGTCATCGGCCAGCGCGGCGGTGATCGCTTCGCGGTCGGACACTTCCTTGATCGCCGGGTTGCACTTGATCAGGTTGCCCTTGGTCGCGTAGTCCGGGCGCGCGAAGTGCAGGAAGTGCACGCAGGTCTCGGCAGTGATCTGCTTGCGGCTGCCGTCGGCGCGGATCAGCGGGCCCTTCTCGAACAGTGCCAGTTCATCGGCGGTGGAAATGTGCAGCACATGCAGGCGGGTGCCGTGCTTGCGCGCCAGCGACATCGCCAGGCGGGTCGACTTGATGCAGGCCTCGCGCGAACGGATGTCCGGATGCATGTCAGGGGTCAGCGCATCGCCGTACTTTTCCTGGAAGGCCTTGAGGTTGGCATCGATCATCGGCGTGTCTTCGCAGTGCGTGATGATCGGGGTCGGGCATTCGCGGAAGATCGCATCCAGCGTTTCCGGGTTGTCCACCAGCATGTTGCCGGTCGAAGCACCCATGAACACCTTCACGCCCGGGGCCTTCTTCGGATCCAGGGCACGGATCGCGTCGAGGTTGTCATTGCTGGCGCCGTGGTAGAAGCCATAGTTGGCCCAGGCGCGGCCGCGCGCGAGCTCGTACTTGGCTTCCAGGATGGTTGAATCCAGCGTCGACGGGTTGGTGTTGGGCATGTCCATGAAGCTGGTCAGGCCACCGGCCACGGCGGCCGCCGATTCGCTGGCGATGTCGCCCTTGTGGGTCAGGCCCGGTTCGCGGAAGTGCACCTGGTCATCGATCATGCCAGGCAGCAGCCAGCGCCCGGCCGCGTCCACCACCTGCTCGCCGTCGCGCGGCGTCAACCCGCTGCCGATCTGCGCGATGCGGCCGTTCTCGATGCGCAGGTCGCCGTCGAAGGTGCGGCCTTCGTTGACCATCCGGGCGTTGGTGATGAGGGTGGAGGACATGTCAGTGTTTTCCTGTGCAACGGCAAGAGGGGGCGTGGGTGGATTCGGGCACCGGATCGAAGCCGCCGGGGTGGAACGGATGGCAGCGGCCCAGCCGGCGCGCAGCCAGCCAGCTGCCGCGCAGCGGCCCGTGTCGGGAGATGGCGTCCATCGCGTATTCAGAACAGCTCGGCACGAAACGGCAGCGCGGCCCCAGCAGGGGGCTGATGAAGCGCTTGTAGAAGCGCAGCAGGGCGATGAGCAGGCGCGAGATCACCCAGTCATCTTATGCCAGTTGGCATGAAGGCCGCATTTGTGCAGGATGGGCCGTTGGTCGCATGTCGCCGATGGCCTGCGACCGGTACCAGTACCTTCGGGTGCTGGCCAGGTTCCGTACCGCGCAAGGCGGTCCGTGTTCGTCGGACTGCCCCTTGGGCGCCTTGACTCCAGGACTGAATGGAGCAGGGTGCCGAGGTTGCTGCTGCGGGTCGGGTAGGCTATAAAGGCCCGCTTTCCCGGGCCCCGGGGAATCCAAGGAAGAGCGTTTCGTGGCTGCTAAAAAAACTGCAAAGAAGGCCGCAACGGCCGCCAAGAAAACCGCCAAGCCTGTTGTGAAGAAGTTGGCGGCAAAGCCCGTTGCCAGGAAACCGGCCAGCAAGCCGGCGACCAAGGCATCGTCCTCGCAACCGGCGGCCAGGAAGGCCACCGCAAAGAAAACGCCGGCCAAGGCAACCAAGCCGGTGGCGAAGAAGGCCGCCGCGCCTGCCAAGGCCAAGCCTGCCGCTGCCAGCAAGAAGGCGGCGGTGGTGAAAAAGGCCGCCAGCAAGGCCGCGCCGGTCAAGAAGGTCGCCGCCAAGCCGGTGGCGAAGAAGGCAGCAGCCAAGCCGGCGCCGAAGGCGGTGGTGAAGAAGGCTGCGGCCAAGCCGGTCGCCAAGCCCGTAGCAAAGAAGGTCGCTGCGGCTAAACCGGCTGCCACGCCTGCCGCTGTAAAGAAGGTTGCCAAGAATGTTGCCGCGCCGGCCGTAAAGCCGACCCCGGCCCCAGTAGTGAAGTCCGCACCGAAGCCTGCTGCCAAGCCGGCTCCGGCCAAGCCTGTCCCGGCCAAGACCGTGGCAGTGGCGGCAGCCCAACCGGCCTCAACGCCGGCCCCGGCCGCCGCTCCTGTCGCTTCGAAGGCCCCGCAATCCAAGAATCCCGTGCCCGTTTCGAAATCGCCTGCCAAAACCGCCGTGAAATCCGATTCCGCCCCGAAGACCGTGTCGCGCCCTGTCGGCAAGGTTGCCGTGGCCGTCGCCGCCCGCTCGGCGGCACCGGCCCCGCGCAGCAAGTACAAGGTGGTCGAATACAAGACCGACGAGGCCACTGGCCGCCCGATCCTGCCGGCTGGCTACAAGCCGTCCTCGGAAGAGGAATACATGAGCCCGCTGCAGCAGGAATACTTCCGCCAGCGCCTGCAGAACTGGCGCGCGGACCTGGTGGAAGAGTCCAAGCAGACCATCGAGAACCTGCGCGAGGAAGTGCGTGACATCGGCGACGAAGCCGAGCGCGCGACCCGCGAGACCGAGAACTCGCTGGAACTGCGTACCCGCGACCGCTACCGCAAGCTGATCGGCAAGATCGACAGCACCCTGAAGCGCCTGGAAGCCGGCGACTACGGTTACTGCGTCGATACCGGCGAAGAAATCGGCCTGGAGCGCCTGGAAGCGCGCCTGACCGCCGAGCGCACCATCGACGCCCAGGAGCGTTGGGAGCACCTGCAGAAGCAGCAGGGCGACTGATTCCCGCTCGTTGTATGGTCATGCAGAAAACCCGGCTTCGGCCGGGTTTTTTGTTGGGGGATCGTCGGTAAGCGACCGTGGCTGGCACGGGCAGTTGTGGCCGTTGACTTGGGTCCGCCTTGTAGCGAGCCGAGCACCGCAGGGGAATCGGGGGCGAAGAGGCGCCGCTGTTTGAGCGCAGCGAGTTCGGCGCCGTCCCCTGATTCACCGAGGAGCGCAGGGTACCGGTGCGAAGCACCGGCTCGCGGATGGCGGCGCGTTTCTTTGGTTACTTTCTTTGCGCGCGCAAAGAAAGTGACAAACCCATTCATCGAGGGAAAGTGACGTGGCCAGCCAAACGCCCGGCGCCGCCGAATCCGCTGTTCGCAGGCTCACTGCAGGTCGCGAAGATTCAACTTCCGCAGCGTCGGGTTCTTCCACGCAGTGACCCCGGCTACGCTCAGCACCGCGAACCCACCCAGCACCACCGCCGGCACCAGCCCCAGCAACCGGGCCATCGTGCCGGCATAGAACGCGCCCAGCTCGTTGGACGAACTGATGAAGATGCCGTTGATCGACGATACCCGCCCGCGCATTTCCTCTGGCGTGGCCAGCTGCAGGATGGTCGAGCGGATCACCACCGAGACGCCGTCGAAGGCCCCGTAGAACAGCAGGATCAGCGCCGACAGCCAGAAGTGCTGCGACAGGCCGAAGCCGATCACGCACAGGCCGAAGCCGGCCACCGCGAACAGCAGCACGCGGCCGGCATTGCGGTGCAGTGGGTGGCGGGCCAGCCACAGGCCCACGCACACCGAACCCAGCGCCGGCATCGCGCGCAGCACGCCCAGGCCTTCCGGGCCGTGGTGCAGGATTTCGTGCAGGAAGGCCGGCAGCATCGCCACCACGCCGCCCAGCAGCACCGAGAACATGTCCAGCGCCATCGCGCCGACCATGATCCGGTTGCCGACCACGAAGCGCGCACCTTCAGCGATGCTCTTGAAGATCGGCGCGGCAGGACCGGTGTGCACGGGCTCATCCACCTTCAGCGTGGCCAGGCAGGCCATCGCCACCAGTGCGAAACCGGTGGCCACCGCATAGGACAGGCCCTTGCCACCGAGGCCAACCAGTACGCCGCCCAGCGCCGGACCGGCGACCATGCCGGCCTGGAACACTACTGCACCCAGGCCCGCGCCGCGTGCGAACTGGTCACGGGCCAGTACGCGGGCGAACAGTGCGTTGTAGATCGGCGACAGGAAGGCGCGGACCATGCCGGTCAGCGCAATGGCCGCATAGATTGGCCACACGCCTTCAAACGGCAACCATCCCTTGGCCACCCCGGTCAGCACCAGCGCGGTGGCGATCAACCCGGAGCAGGCCACCATGCCCAGCCGGCGCCGTGGCAGGTGGTCGACCAGATAGCCGGCGAACGGCGCCACGCAGAAGAACGGCAGCACCTCGGCCAGGCCGACCAGGCCCAGCGAGAACGGATTGCGGGTGACTTCGTAGATGTGCCAGCCGACGGTGACCGCGACCACCTGGTAGGACAGCATCGCGAAGATGCGGTAGGCCAGCAGCTTGGCGAAACCGGGCCGGGACAGCAGGCCCAGCGCGGTGTCTTCGGCCGTGGCAGGCTCGCTCACGACGGGTCGCGCTGCAGCTGGGCCTGCGCGGTCTCGCGGATGAAGGCCAGCATCGCCGCCACGCCGTTGCTGCGGGTGGGGGAGAGGTGACGGGCCAGGCCGATGTCCTGGATGTAGCTGGGCTCGGTATCCAGGATCTCCTGCGCCGAGCGCCCGGAGTACACGCGCAGGGCCAGGAAGATCAGACCGGAAACGATGGCCGAATCACTGATGGCATGGAAGCGCAGCGACTGCGCGTTGCCTTCCGGCACGATCCAGACCATCGACTGGCAGCCGAGCAGGCGGTGCTCTTCGGTCTTCCATTCGTCCGGGAAGGCGGGCAGCTTGCGGCCGAGGTCGATCAGGTACTGGTAGCGCTCGGACCAGTCGCCGAAGAAGCCGAATTCCTCGGCGATGGCGGCCTGGGCCTCGGCAGCGGTGGGTTCAAGCGGGAACGGGGAGTCGGTCACAACAGTCTCTACAGTGGGGGCGTGGCCGGCGGACCGGCCACGGGGCAGGGTGGGTCAGCCGCGTTTGCGCGACCAGCGAACGCCCTGCGGGGTGTCATCCAGCACGATGCCTTCGGCGGCCAGCTGGTCGCGGATGGCGTCGGCACGGGCGAAGTCGCGCGCCTTCTTGGCCGCGGCGCGCTCGTCGATCAGGCCCTGGATGCGGGCATCGTCGCCGTCATTGCTGGCGGCGGTGCCGAACCACTGTGCCGGATCGGCCTGCAGCAGGCCCAGCGCCAGGCCGGCACCGAGCAGCTCGCCCTTCAGGCGCGCCTGCTCGGCCGGATCGGTGGCACGACGCGCCTCGGCAGCAATGCGTGCCACTTCGGCCAGCGCCTGTGGAGTGTTGAGATCGTCGTCCAGGGTCGCCTCGACCGTGGCCGGGATCACGGCGCTGGCCTCGACCGATGCCAGCTCGCGCAGGGTGCCGTACAGGCGGTCCAGGGTGCGCACCGACTGCTCGATCAGGCCATCGGACCAGTCCAGCGGCTGCCGGTAATGGGCCGACAGCAGCGCCAGGCGCAGCGCCTCCGGCGGATGCTGGCGGACCAGGTCGTGCACGCGCTCGATGTTGCCCAGCGACTTGCTCATCTTGGCGCCGCCGAAATTGAGCATGCCGTTGTGCAGCCAGAAACGGGCGAAGATCCTGCCGCCGTGGGCGCATTCGCTCTGCGCGATCTCGTTCTCGTGGTGCGGGAACTGCAGGTCGACGCCGCCGGCGTGGATGTCGATGGTCTCGCCCAGGTGGGCCGCAGCCATCGCCGAGCACTCGATATGCCAGCCCGGACGACCCCGGCCCCACGGCGATTCCCAGCCGGGCAGGTCGTCGCTGGACGGCTTCCACAGCACGAAGTCACCCGGGTCGCGCTTGTACGGGGCCACGTCGACACGGGCACCGGCCAGCATTTCTTCCGGGTCACGGCGCGAGAGCTTGCCGTAGCCGTCGAAGCTGGCCACTGCGAACAGCACGTGGCCCTCGGCGGCATAGGCATGCCCGTTGGCGATCAGCTGCTCGATCATGGTGATGATCTGCGGCATGTGTGCGGTCACTTCCGGTTCGATGTCCGGCGGCACCACGCCCAGCGCGGCCATGTCTTCACGGTAGGCGGCGGCGAACTTGTCGGTGATGGTGCTGATCGGCACGCCCTGCTCACGCGCGGCGGTGTTGATCTTGTCGTCCACGTCGGTGATGTTGCGGGCGTAGCGCAGCGCGCCGAAACGGCGCCGCAGCAGGTCGGCCAGCACCCCGAACACCACCGGGCCACGGGCGTTGCCGATGTGCACGTAGTTGTAGACCGTGGGGCCGCACACATACAGGGTCGGACAGGCCGGGTCGAGCGGGGTGAACGGTTCGAGCTGGCGAGTCAGGTTGTTGTGCAGGCGCAGGGTCATGGGGCTGTGGCTGGGGGACAAGCCTGTGATTTTAGAACGTGTCGCCCCCCTTTGGGGGCACCCGTTGCCACCGGTGGACGCCGGGCCCACCCGGGGTGGGGTGGGCAGGAGCGGCGCGGACGGGTAATGTTCAGCCCCTTGCGCTCGCCACTGCCTACACTATTGCCGTGTCCTTGCTCCCGTCGCCAATGAAATCCACCGCGTTGCTGACCCTGGCCTGCCTGTCGGCGACGGCTGCCGTGGCCCAGGCGCAGGAGGCCGAACCGCGCAACCGGGTGGTGATCGTCGAGAACGTGAAGTTCGACTATGCGCAGGTGCTGAACGTCGAGCCGGTGTTCCAGACCCTGCGCGCGACCCGCACCGAGGAGCACTGCGAGCCGGTGTCGACCCGGACCCTGGCCCCGGTCAACGTGACCGGCGAGGAGCCGGTCGAGGACAAGGGCCGGATCAGCCGCTTCTGGGATTCGGTGCGCTCGATGTTCAAGCGCAGCGACGAGGAGGCCGTTGAGGAGGTCGGAACCGAGACGCCGGCCCCGGCGCCGGCCAACAATGGCCCGATGCTGACCCGCGACTGCCGCATCGTGCCGGTGGGGCGTGAATTCCGCCGGCCCATCGCCTACGACGTGGATTACGTCTACAAGGGCACCAAGTACCGATCGCGGCTGCCCGAAGACCCCGGCAACCGGCTCAAGATCCGGGTGTCGATCACCCCCTGGGTCGGCCCCGAGCAGGGCGCGGCCGGCAATCCCTGATTCTGCGACCCCGGCCCCTTGCGCCGGCCCCGGCCGCATGCAAAGATGGTCGACCATGAAGCTCACCGACTTCCAGCACGACAGCAGCGCAGCCCGACAGGCGTCTGGCATGACCTCGCGTGCGCGTCGACCGGAACCCCACATCCTCGCTGGGTAACCGGAGCTTTCTGCTGTTCGTCCGAAAAAAACCCAGCCCGCCGGCTGGGTTTTTTCGTTTACGCGTTCTGAAAGCTTCAACTGCAACCTTCCCGCTCCACCTTTGGTTCCTGCTTTTCCCTTCCACCGCGTCGAACCCGGCGCCGCCACGCAAGGAAAGATGATGTCCCCCAAGCACTTCCTGAACACCCAGGACTGGAGCCGCAGCGAACTTGACGCGCTGCTGACCCAGGCCGCGCTGTTCAAGCGCAACAAGCTCGGCGACCAGCTCAAGGGCAAGTCGATCGCGCTGGTGTTCTTCAACCCGTCCATGCGCACCCGCACCAGCTTCGAACTGGGCGCGTTCCAGCTCGGCGCCCACGCGGTGGTGCTGCAGCCGGGCAAGGATGCGTGGCCGATCGAGTTCAACCTCGGCACGGTCATGGACGGCGATACCGAAGAGCACATCGCTGAAGTGGCCAAGGTGCTGGGCCGTTACTGCGACATCATCGCCGTGCGTGCGTTCCCCAAGTTCATCGACTGGGCCTACGACCGCCAGGACATCGTCCTCAACAGCTTCGCCAGGTATTCGCCGGTGCCGGTCATCAACATGGAGACCATCACCCATCCGTGCCAGGAGCTGGCCCACATCATGGCCCTGCAGGAGCACTTCGGCACCCAGGACCTGCGTGGCAAGAAGTACGTGCTGACCTGGACCTACCACCCCAAGCCGCTGAACACCGCCGTGGCCAATTCGGCGCTGACCATCGCCACCCGCATGGGCATGGACGTGACCCTGCTGTGCCCGACCGCCGACTACATCCTCGACGACCGCTACATGGGCTGGGCCGAGCAGAACGTGGCCGAGAGCGGTGGTTCGCTGAAGATCAGCCATGACATCGACAGCGCCTACGCCGGCGCCGACGTGGTTTACGCCAAGAGCTGGGGTGCGCTGCCGTTCTTCGGCAACTGGGAACCGGAAAAGCCGATCCGCGACCAGTTCAAGCACTTCATCGTCGACGAACGGAAGATGGCACTGACCAACAACGGCGTGTTCAGCCATTGCCTGCCGCTGCGCCGCAACGTGAAAGCCACCGATGCGGTGATGGATTCGCCGCAGTGCATCGCCATCAACGAAGCCGAGAACCGCCTGCACGTGCAGAAGGCGATCATGGCCGCGGTGGCCGGGCGCTGATTTTTTCCGATTCAATCATTTCCGCCGGGCACGGCCCGGCGCTACCAGGACATACCTTCCCCATGAGCAACAAAGACGTCGTTCTCGCCTTCTCCGGCGGCCTGGATACCAGCTTCTGCGTGCCGTACCTGCAGGAGCGCGGCTACAACGTGCACACCGTGTTCGCCGACACCGGTGGCGTCGATGATGAAGAGCGTGATTTCATCGAGAAGCGCGCCGCCGAACTGGGCGTGGCCAGCCATGTCACCGTCAACGGTGGCCCGGCCATCTGGGAAGGCTTCGTCAAGCCGTTCGTGTGGGCCGGCGAAGGTTACCAGGGCCAGTACCCGCTGCTGGTCTCGGACCGCTACCTGATCGTCGATGCCGCGCTGAAGCGTGCCGCCGAGCTGGGCACCAACATCATCGCCCACGGCTGCACCGGCATGGGCAACGACCAGGTCCGCTTCGACCTGGCCGTGAAGGCGCTGGGCGACTACCAGATCATCGCGCCGATCCGCGAGATCCAGAAGGAACACACCCAGACCCGCGCCTACGAGCAGAAGTACCTGGAAGAGCGCGGCTTCGGCGTGCGTGCCAAGCAGCAGGCCTACACCATCAACGAGAACCTGCTGGGCCTGACCATGTCCGGCGGCGAGATCGACCGTTGGGAAGCCCCGGGCGAGGGGGCGCGTGGCTGGTGCTCGCCGCGCAGCGAGTGGCCGGAACAGGCCCTGACCGTCACCCTGAAGTTCGTCGAAGGCGAAGCCGTTGAACTGAACGGCAAGGCGCTGCCGGGCGACCAGATCCTGGCCCAGCTCAACAAGCTGTTCGCCCCGTATGGCGTTGGTCGTGGCGTGTACACCGGCGACACCGTGATCGGCCTGAAGGGCCGCATCGTGTTCGAGGCCCCGGGCCTGGTCTCTCTGCTGGCCGCGCACCGCGCGCTGGAAGATGCCGTGCTGACCAAGCAGCAGAACCGCTTCAAGCCGGACGTCGCACGCAAGTGGGTGGAGCTGGTGTACGAAGGCTTCTACCACGACCCGCTGAAGACCGACATCGAAGCCTTCCTGAAGTCTTCGCAGGCCAAGGTCAACGGTGAAGTGGTGCTGGAAACCCGTGGTGGCCGCGTTGACGCGGTGGCGGTGAAGTCGCCGCACCTGCTCAACACCAAGGGCGCCACCTACGCGCAGTCGGCGGACTGGGGCGTGGAAGAGGCGGAGGGCTTCATCAAGCTGTTCGGCATGAGCTCGACGCTCTTTGCTCAAGTCAACCGCGGTTGACTTGAGCACGAGCCCACGCATTTCACCTTAACCCCGCGCCTTCGGCGCGCCCCCTTCAACAAGAAGGGGGCTCTCCACCAGACGCATCACGGTAGCGCCGGGCCATGCCCGGCGGAATTCCACAGGATTGTTGATTCATGCTTGAACAGACGATCTCGCATCTGCAGGCCCTGGTGTCCTTTGACACCCGCAACCCGCCGCGTGCGATCACCACCGGTGGCATCTTCGATTACCTGCGCGCGAACCTGCCCGGCTTCAATGTCGAGGTGATCGACCATGGCGCGGGCGCGGTCAGCCTGTACGCGGTGCGTGGTAGGCCGAAGTACCTGTTCAACGTGCACCTGGACACGGTGCCGGACTCGCCGCACTGGAGTGCCGATCCACACGTGATGCGCCGCCTCGACGACCGCGTGGTCGGTCTGGGCGTGTGCGACATCAAGGGGGCGGCTGCCGCGCTGGTGGCCGCTGCCAACGCCAGCAGCGGTGACGCCGCGTTCCTGTTCTCCAGCGATGAGGAAGCCAACGACCCGCGCTGCATCGCTGCGTTCCTGGCCCGGGGAATTCCGTACGAAGCGGTGCTGGTGGCCGAGCCGACCATGAGCGAAGCGGTGCTCGCGCACCGTGGTATCAGTTCGGTGCTGATGCAGTTCGCCGGTCGGGCAGGGCACGCCTCGGGCAAGCAGGATGCGGCTGCCAGCGCGCTGCACCAGGCCATGCGCTGGGGCAACCGCGCGCTGGACCATGTGGAATCGCTGGCTTCGGCGCGCTTCGGTGGGCTGACCGGCCTGCGCTTCAACATCGGCCGCGTCGAAGGTGGCATCAAGGCCAACATGATCGCGCCCGCTGCTGAACTGCGCTTCGGTTTCCGGCCGCTGCCGTCGATGGACATCGATGCGCTGCTGGCGACCTTTGCCGGTTTTGCCGAGCCGGAAGCTGCGCTCTTCACCGAAACCTTCCGTGGCCCCAGCCTGCCGGCCGGTGACATCGCCGAGGCCGAGAACCGCCGCCTGCTGGCCCGCGATGTGGCCGATGCGCTGGAGCTGCCGATCGGCAATGCCGTGGATTTCTGGACCGAGGCGTCGCTGTTCTCGGCCGGTGGCTACACCACGATGGTGTTCGGCCCGGGTGACATTGCCCAGGCCCACACCGCCGATGAGTTCGTGACGCTGGACCAGCTGCAGCGCTACACCGACGCCGTGCACCGGATCATCGCCGCCGGCGCCTGATCGACCCCACAACGCCGCCGTGCCCTGGCATGGCGGAACTGCAACGCGGCGACCGCCGCCTGTGACGAAACCGAAATGTCTCCTGCCCTCCAGCCCCACCGCCAGACCCGCCAGACCATCGTGCGCCTGCTTTCCAGCATGGCCAGCGCGAAGGAGATCAGCCAGTACCTCAAGCGCTTCTCGCAGCTGGACGCCAAGCGCTTCGCCGTGGTCAAGGTCGGCGGCGCGGTGCTGCGCGACGACCTCGACGCACTGACCTCCTCGCTGTCGTTCCTGCAGGAAGTCGGGCTGACCCCGATCGTGCTGCACGGTGCCGGCCCGCAGCTGGATGCCGAGCTGTCGGCGGCCGGCATCGAGAAGCAGACCGTGAACGGCCTGCGCGTGACCTCGCCGGAAGCGCTGGCGATCGTGCGCCGGGTATTCCAGCAGTCCAACCTGCGCCTGGTCGAAGCCCTGCAGCAGAACGGTGCACGTGCCACCTCGATCACCGGTGGCGTGTTCGAGGCCGAGTACCTGGACGTGGACACCTACGGCCTGGTCGGCGAGGTGAAGAAGGTCAACCTGGCACCGATCGAGGCCAGCCTGCGTGCCGGCTCGATCCCGGTCATCACCAGCCTGGGTGAAACCGCCGGTGGCCAGATCCTCAACGTCAACGCCGACTTCGCCGCCAACGAGCTGGTGCAGGAACTGCAGCCGTACAAGATCATCTTCCTGACCGGCACCGGCGGCCTGCTGGATGAGGCCGGCAACGTGATCGATTCGATCAACCTGTCCACCGAGTACGACCACCTGATTGCACAGCCGTGGATTCACGGCGGCATGAAAGTGAAGATCGAACAGATCAAGGACCTGCTCGACCGGCTGCCGCTGGAGTCGTCGGTGTCGATCACCCGCCCGGCCGACCTGGCCAAGGAACTGTTCACCCACAAGGGCTCGGGCACGCTGGTGCGCAAGGGCGAGAAGGTGCTGCGCGCCACCGCCTGGAACGAACTGGACCTGCCGCGCCTGAAGGGCCTGATCGAATCCAGCTTCGGCCGCACCCTGGTGCCGGACTACTTCGAGAAGACCAGACTGCTGCGCGCCTATGTCAGCGAGAATTACCGCACCGCGGTGATCCTCACCGACGAGGCCGAAGGCGTGTACCTGGACAAGTTCGCAGTGCTCGACGACGCGCAGGGTGAAGGCCTGGGTCGTGCGGTCTGGAACGTGATGCTGGAGGAGACCCCGCAGCTGTTCTGGCGTTCGCGCCACGGCAACCCGATCAATCACTTCTACTACGCCGAATCTGACGGCTGCTACAAGCAGGACCACTGGAAGGTGTTCTGGTTCGGCGCCGATGGCATCGACCGCATCCGCACCTACGTCGATCACTGCGCCAAGCGCGCCCCGAGCCTGCAGGGCTGAATGATGGACCATTCCGATCACTGGACTACGATTCCCACCTTGCGCGGCCAGCACGTGACACTGCAACCGCTGCAGCCCGAGCATGTGCCTGGCCTGCGCGCCGCCGTGGAGGGCAGTGGCCTGGACCAGCTCTGGTACACCCAGGTGCCTTCGCCGGAGCGGGTCGAACACTATGTGCAGGCCGCACTGCAGGCGCAGGTGGAAGGCAAGGTGCTGCCGTTGGTGATCCTCGATGCGGCGGGTGACATCGTGGGTACCACGCGCTTCTACGACCTGGATGCCGGCGTGCCCAAGCTCAGCCTCGGCTACACCTGGTATGCACCGCGCGTGCAGCGTACCGGCGTCAACACCGAAACCAAGCTGTTGCTGCTGCAGCACGCCTTCGAAACCATGGGCTGCATCAGCCTGGTGCTGGAAACCAGCTGGTTCAACTTCACCTCGCGCACCGCCATCGCCCGCCTCGGCGCCAAGCAGGACGGCGTGCTGCGCAACCACAAGCGGCATGCCGACGGCACGCCGCGCGACACGGTCATCTTCTCCATCATCGATACGGAATGGCAGGGCGTGAAGCGCCACCTGCAGCACCGCCTGGACAGCCACGCATGAACGATTCGACTTTCACCCTGGGCATCGTCGGCGCCCGTGGCCATACCGGCGCCGAGCTGATCAAGCTGGTGGCCGGCCACCCGCGGCTGAAGCTGGCCTTCGTCTCTTCGCGCGAACGCGCCGGGCAGCGCCTGTCCGACCACCATCCGGAATTCCAGGGCGAGCTGCAGTACGAGAACCTGGACGCTGACGCCGTGGCCGCCAAGGGCGTGGACGCGGTGATCCTGGCCCTGCCCAACGGCCTGGCCGCACCGTTCGTGGCCGCACTGGACGCGGCGAAGCCGGACACCGTCATCGTCGACCTGTCGGCCGACTACCGCTTCGACAACAGCTGGTACTACGGCCTGCCGGAGCTGACCCGCGGCCGCTACAACGGCCAGACGCACATCAGCAACCCGGGCTGCTATGCCACGGCGATGCAGCTGGCGGTGCATCCGCTGCTGGACCTGCTGGCCGGTCCGCCGCAGTGCTTCGGTGTGTCCGGCTATTCCGGCGCCGGCACCACGCCGTCGGACAAGAACAACGTCGAACTGCTGGCCGACAACCTGATGCCGTATGCGCTGACCAACCACGTGCACGAGCGCGAAGTGTCGGTCCAGCTGGGCGTGGCGGTTGAATTCATGCCACACGTCGCGCCGCATTTCCGTGGCATCACGCTCACCGCCAACCTGTGGCTGAACCGCGTGCAGACCCGCGAACAGATCGTCGAGCGTTTCCAGCAGGCCTATGCGGGCGAACCGCTGATCGAGGTGGTGGATGAAGCGCCGTGGGTCAGCCGCATCGCCGGCCGCCACGGTGCCCAGGTCGGTGGCTTCACCCTGGCCCCGGGCGGCAAGCGGGTGGTGGTGGTGGCGACCCTGGACAACCTGCTGAAGGGCGCGGCCACCCAGGCCATGCAGAACCTCAACCTCGCGCTGGGCATCGACGAACTGACGTCGATCCCGCACTGAACACGTATTCCGGAGCCCTCATGGCAGACCTTCTTTGGCAAAAGCCCGGCGTCGCCGTCGACGCCCAGATCCAGACCTTCCTCGCCGGTGACGACGTGATCCTCGACCGCGAGTTCTTCCTGCATGACATCGCCGCCAGCGCCGCGCATGCGCAGGGCCTGCAGCACATCGGCATCCTCAGCGCCGATGAACTGGCCGGCCTGCTGCGCGAGCTCGACGTGTTGGCGCAGGACTTCCGCGAAGGCCGCTTCGTGCTGGACACGCAGTACGAAGATGGCCACTCGGCGATCGAAGCGCGCCTGACCGAACGCCTCGGCGATGCCGGCCGCAAGATCCACACCGGCCGCAGCCGCAATGACCAGATCCTGGTCGCCACCCGCCTCTGGCTGAAGGAGAAGCTGCAGCGCGTGGCGCAGCTCAGCGCCGACGTGGCCAAGGTCGCGCTGGACCGTGCGCAGGCCGAGAAGGACCTGCCGATTCCCGGCTACACCCATATCCAGCGCGCCGTGGTGTCCTCGGCTGGCATGTGGTGGGCCGGATGGGCCGAGGCCTTCATCGACAACGCCATCCGTGCCCGGGATACCCATGCGCTGGTCGACGCCAACCCGCTTGGCACGGCTGCCGGCTACGGTGTGAACCTGCCGCTGGACCGCGAGCACACCACCGCCGCGCTGGGCTTTGCGCGGATGCAGATCTCGCCGATCTACGCGCAGCTGTCGCGCGGCAAGTTCGAGCTGGCCGCGCTGGAAGCGCTCAGCGGTGCCACGCTGGACCTGCGCCGCATTGCCTGGGATCTGTCGCTGTTCACCAGCGCCGAATTCGGTTTCGTGGCATTGCCGGCGCAGTACACCACCGGCAGTTCGATCATGCCCAACAAGCGCAACCCGGACGTGATCGAACTGATGCGTGCGACCCACGCCAGCGTCGCCGCTGCACGCACCGAGATCGAACAGCTGCTGTCGCTGCCGTCCGGTTATCACCGTGACCTGCAGTCGTCCAAGGGCGCCATCTTCCACGGTTTCGGCCGCGGCCTGGCCGCGCTGGAACTGCTGCCGGCGCTGCTGGCCAACCTGGAATGGCGTGACGACAAGCTGCGCGCGGCGATTGATTCAGGCATGTATGCCACCGACGTTGCCGTGGAAGCGGCCGTGGCTGGCGTGCCGTTCCGCGAGGCCTACAAGGCGGCTGCGGCCGGTGCCGACAGTGCAGGGCAGGGGCGCACGCCGGAAGGCAGCCTGGCGGCGCGCGTGTCGCCGGGTTCGGCCGCCGACCTTCGCCTGGACGAACTGCGCACGCGCTGGCAGGCGCTGTCCTGATGGCGGGCACTGTCTACCTGGTTCTGGCGATGCGCCGGCCGGACTTCAACGATGCAGCGGTGCAGCCGCACCGTGACTTCCTCGATGCGCTGCAGGCGCAGGGCAAGCTGCAGCTGACCGGCGGCTTCGCCGATGGCAGCGGTGGCGCCTACGTGCTGTGCAACGTGGACAGCCTGGCGCAGGCACGGGCCATCGTCGCCACCGATCCGCTGGTGACGATGCAGGCCTCCGACCTGACCGTGCACGAATGGAATACCCGCTGAGAGCCTGACCGATGACCCTGCACGCTGCCAACGTCGCTTCGCCGTTCCCGCAACAGGCGCTGCCGCCGTGGCGGCGCGCGGTGCTGAAGGTCGGCAGCAGCCTGCTCGCCGCCGATGGCGGTGGCCTGTCGCCACGCCACGCACTGGGCCTGGCACAGTTCGTCTCGGCCAACGTGCTGGCTGGGCGGGAGGTGGTGATCGTCTCGTCCGGCGCAGTAGCGGCCGGGCGCGCGATCCTGCCGCGCGCCGATGAGCCGGGCGCAGCGATGGCGGCGCGGCAGGCCCTGGCGGCGCTTGGCCAGGCCCAGCTGATCGGGCTCTGGCAGCGCTTCTTCGAACGCCCGGTGGCGCAGGTGCTGCTGACCCACGACGACCTGCGCAACCGTCGCCGTTACCTCAACGCCCGCGCCACCCTCAACGAACTGCTGCGATTGGGCGCGTTGCCGGTGGTCAACGAGAACGATACCGTGTCGGTGGACGAGCTCAAGCTCGGCGACAACGACAACCTGGCCGCCACCGTGGCGGCGCTGGTCGATGCCGATGCGCTGTTCATTGCCACCGACATCGACGGACTGTACAGCGCGGACCCGCGCACCGTGGCCGATGCGCGGCCGTTGCACGACGTGCCGGAGCTGAGTGACGATGTGCTGGCGATGGCCGGCGGCGCAGGTTCGCGCGCCGGTACCGGCGGCATGCGCACCAAGCTTGAGGCGGCGGCCAAGGCGGGTCGTCTCGGCATCGAGACCTACCTTTTCAACGGCCGCAGCAGCGACGTGGTGCGTGCACTGGCGCAGGACCGCCTGTTCGGCACCCGCATCCACGCCGCGCGCAGCCGCGAGGCGGCCCGCAAGCACTGGCTGCGGCATGCACCGCTGACCGAAGGCGCGATCGTGATCGATGCCGGTGCGGCACAGGCCATGCGCGAGAAGGGCGCCTCGCTGCTGCCCGGTGGCATCACCGGTGCGGAGGGCGCGTTCCGGCGTGGCGATATGGTGCAGGTGTGCTGGAATGCACCACAGGGCCGTGTCTGCATCGCCCGCGGTGTCAGCCAGTACGCGGCCGACGACGTGCGCCGCATCGCTGGCCGCCATTCGCGCGACATCCAGACCGTGCTCGGCTACAACTACGGCGGCAGCGTCGTCCATCGCGATGACCTGGTGCTGCCATGACTGCATTGAAGGACATTCCGATGAGCGACATCGAAGCGCAGGCGCGGGCCTGCCGTGACGCGGCCCAGGTGGTCGCCGGTCTCGACAGTGATGCCCGGCGCGCGCTGCTGCTGGCGATGGCACAGGCGCTGGAAGTGAACGCCGGGCTGATCCTGGCCGGCAACGCGCGCGATCTTGCCGCTGCGCGCGACAAGGGCGTCGGCAGTGCCATGCTGGACCGCCTGGCGCTGGACCCGCCGCGCCTGTTCGCGATGGCCGAGGCCGTGCGCGAAGTGGCCGGATTGCCAGATCCCGTCGGCCAGGTCACCCGCGATGAGGTGCGTCCCAACGGCATCCGCGTGCAGAAGGTGCGCGTGCCGCTTGGCGTGATCGCGATGATCTACGAGGCGCGCCCGAACGTGACCGCCGAAGCCGCCGCGCTGTGCCTGAAGGCGGGAAACGGCGTGATTCTGCGCGGTGGTTCCGAAGCGATTCACTCCAACACCGCCATCGCGCAGGCGCTGTCCGGCGCAATGAAGGCCAACGGCGTACCGCCGGCCGCCGTGACCGTGCTGACCGACCTGCGCCGTGAGGCGATGCTGGAACTGCTGCAGTTGCATGAGCTGATCGACCTGGCGATTCCGCGCGGTGGCGAAGGCCTGATCCGTTTCGTCGCCGAACACGCACGGGTGCCGGTGATCAAGCACTACAAGGGCGTCTGCCACCTGTTCGTGGATGCCAGTGCCGACCTTGGCAAGGCCATCGATCTGCTGGTGGATGGCAAGTGCAGCCGACCGGCTGCCTGCAACTCGCTGGAGACGCTGCTGGTACACCGTGACGTCGCCGAATCGTTCCTGCCGCGGGTGGCGCAGGCGCTTGGCCAGCGCGGCGTGCAGCTGCGCGCCGACGCGCTGGCGCAACCGTTGCTGCCGGGCAGCGCGGCGGCCACCGAGGATGACTACGCGGCCGAGTTCCTCGACCTGGTACTGGCAGTACGTGTGGTCGACGACCTCGATGCGGCCATCGCGCACATCCGCCGCCATACCTCCGACCATACCGAAGTGATCGCGACCGAAGACGCCAGCCATGCCGAGCGCTTCGTCAATGCACTGCGCTCTGCGGTGGTGATGGTCAATGCGTCCTCGCGCTTCTCCGATGGTGGCCAGCTGGGCCTGGGCAGCGAAATCGGCATTTCCACCACGCGCCTGCATGCCTATGGCCCGATGGGGCTGGAAGCGCTCACTGTCGAACGTTTCGTGGTGCGTGGCGAAGGGCAGACGCGCACATAAGTGGATCCACGCCATGCGTGGATGTTCTTCGCGGCAGGCCGCGGTGCCGACCAAGGTCGGCACCCACCGGATTGTCGGGCTACACCACCTCGCGGCGGATGCCGATCGGCCGCGCGTGGTCATCCATGTGCAACGTGGCGGCCTTGCAGCCGACCAGGCGTTCGGCCAGGCCCGTGCTGGCGCCCAGATCGGCGGCCACTTCGTTGAGGCTGGCCAACGGCCGCGGCAGGCGCCGTTCGCGGCCCCGGAAGCGCGCGCGGTTGTACTCGGCCCAGCCGATCAGCAGCACGCTGGCGCCCAGCAGCATCAGCGGCAATGCCACCAGCACGTAGGGATCGAACTGGCTTTGCCGTTCGTACAGCTGCTGCCAGGCCAACTGGCCGCCGATCAACCACGAGAGCAGGGTCACCAGCGGTGCCCACAGGTAGAAGTAGAACCCCCAGAACGCCAGGGTGACAAAGCCCCAGGCGGTGCGCTGGAAGCGCGGCTGGTGGTGTGGCTTGCGGATCATCCGCGAGTCGAAGCGGTTGGATGGGTGGTGTGCGTTCATCGGATCCCCCGGTCGGGGCTGGTCCAGGTGGCGCGCTTGCTGCGACGGCGCAGCAGGGTCTTGGGAAGCGCCACCAGGGTGGTGGAAAGACTGATCAGCCAGTACGCCATCGGGTACCAGATGACCCAGAAGTAGTTGCGTCCAATCTGCGTTTCGTAACGACGGTCGATGATCAGGCTGCTGGCGAACTGCAGCAGGCAGACCAGGGCCAGGATCACGCCATGCCACTCCGGCAGCAGGCTGGCGATGTGCAGCTGCGGCGGCAGCTCGATGAACTTCCCCAGTGCCCACAGCAGCACGATGAACAGCATCGTGTAGGCCCAGACCACACTCAGCACGTACTCCAGCAGCACGCCCCACATGCGCCGCTCCTTCCAGTGCAGCAGCGAGCGCGCATGGCGCAGCATCACCTCCACGCCGCCCTGCGCCCAGCGCAGCCGTTGCCGCCACAGTCCCTTCAGCGTTTCCGGCATCAGGATGAAGCACAGCGCGTTGGGCTCGTAGCGGATGTCCCAGTGGGCGCGCTGCAGGCGCCAGCTGATGTCGATGTCCTCGGTCACCATGTCATCCGACCACCAGCCCACCTGGTGCAGGGCGGTACGGCGGAATCCGGCGATCACGCCGGAGATGGTGAAGATGCGTCCGTACACCCGCTGTGCGCGCTTGATCATGCCGATGATCGAAGAGAACTCGGCCACCTGCAGGCGGCCGAGCAGGGTGGAACGGTTGCGGATGCGTGGGTTGCCGGTGACCGCACCGACCCGGTTGCCACTGACCAGGTGCCAGACCATCCAGTGCAGGGCGTGCTCCTCCAGCATCGCGTCGCCGTCGATGCACACCAGGTACTCCGAACGGGCGGCCAATGCGCCCATGCGCAGGGCATTGGCCTTGCCCAGGTTGCGGTCCAGGTGCAGCACGCGCAGGCGGGGGTGCATGGCTGCCAGTGCATCCAGCCGTGCGCCGGTGTCGTCGCTGCTGCCGTCATCGATGGCGATCACTTCATAGTCGGCCGGATAGCGCTGTGCCAGCGCCGCGCCGAGCGTGTCGTCGAGGTTTGCGGACTCGTTGTGGCAGGGAATCAGCAGGCTGGCGAACGGAGGATCGACCATCAGCGGGGGATCATTGCGCGGTCGCGAGTGGCGCTCGCGCCGGAAGTAGTAGTACAGCCCACCGGACATCCAGAAGAACGCCATCACCATCGGGTAATAGAAGGCGAACTGGAACAGGACCTGCAGCAGCGGATGCATGTCCATGTCACTTCTCCGGGTACGGGAAGTTGCCGGCGGACATCGCCGCGCGGGCATCGCGGGTGGAGGGCTGGTCGGCGATGAAGTCATCCGGGTACCAGGCGAAGTGGCGCACGCCCTGCGCCTGCAGCTGGCGGATCTGTGCACGCAGGCGCTCGGCGGGAATCGGCTGTCCACTGCGCCAATCCACGGTCTGCAGCTCGAACAGGGTGTGCTGGAGCTGAGGGTCGTGCGCGCGCACTGCGGCCAGCAGCTGGTCCAGCCAGCGCTCGGGGTGCTTGCTCCCTTCCATCCAGGGCATCGCCATCAGCGCGGTCTGGTCATAGGCCTTGTTGAACAGGTCCAGGCGCTGCGCGAACCAGGCTTCGCTCTGCGGGCGCAGCACCGGCTCGGCGTACAGGTTGCGCACGGTTGCCAGCTTCGGGCGCCAGCGTTGCGCGCTGTCGCGCAGCGCCAGGGTGAAGTCGATCAGCGCCTGCGTGCGCGCGCTGCCATCGCCGCCGGCCGCCAGTGCCGGCAGTTCGGTATCGCGCAGGTAGCCATCGTCATGGAACAGCAGGCCCTCGAAGTACGAGTTGACCGCCAGGTCCTCGTAGATATCGAGCATGATCTGGCGGGCTTTCGGGTTGGTGAAGTCGAGCCGGTACATGCCGTCGGCATCGCCGTTGCGGATCGCCAGTGCCTTGCGCTGCGCCGGGTCCGGCAGCTCGAAGCCGAGCACCGGCAGCCACGCATAGACCTTCACCCCCGCGCGGGATTTCAACTGCCATGCAACGCGGCTGAACAGGTCCGCGCGCATTGGCATGTGCCGGTTCGGGAAGTACAGCGCGTCGGCGGTGTTGTTGCCATCCGGGTCGGCGAACGCCTGCAGGTAGACATGGGTGGGCGAGATCCGCTTGACCCGTTCGATCAGCGCATCGAGGTTGCGTGCCTGCTGCGCCGGATCAGCGTCGTAGACATCATCCAGATCGATCTGCAAGGCGCGGATGCCATCAAGTGCGACGTCACGGCGCAGCTCATAGGCCAGGCCTTCCACCGTCGGGTTATCGCTCACCAGCAATCGCGCCAGCCCGTGCAGGTCGCTGGCCACCGGCGTGCTGCGGCCTTCCAGATCGAAGGATACCGGCATGCCCAGCTGCTCGGCGATGTCGTTGCTCAACTGGTTGTAGGCAGCATACGGCCAGACGATGGCGCGCGGGCGTACGCCCAGATGCTGCTGGATGCGCTGCACGCTGCGGCCGAGGTCGGCACGCAGTCGCTGCTCGTACTGCGCCTCGCTCTCGTAGCTGCGCGTGGCCGGGTTGTAGATGCGGGTGACCACGGCCGGCGTGGAATTGCCCTGCGGATTGGCAAGCACGCCGTGGTGCAGGTCATCGGTGTGGCTGGCCACTTCGATCAGGCCGCTGTCGTGCATCTGCTTCAGCTGCGCCCAGGTGACGAAGTCATCGCGACCGAACGGACGGTAGCCGTAGTCGATGGTGCGGCCCGGTGCCATGTCCACGTAGTCGGTGATTACCGCCACCAGCGCCGGGTAACGGTAGGCCTGCAGCAATGGGAATGCCTTGTCGTAGACGCTGCGCAGGCCGTCATCGAAGGTCAGCAGCACAGGCTTCGGTGGTAGCGTGGCCCGCCCCTGCGAAGCGTCGATCACCTGCGACAGCGAGACCGGGTGATATCCATGCGCGCCGAGCCAGTCCAGGTGTGCGGCGAAGTTCTGCGTGCTCACCGCATAGGTATCGGCATCGCCTTTGGCCGCGACCTGGTCGCGGATGTCGTGGTAGCTGAGGATCAGCAGGCCATTGTCGATCGCATCGAGGTGCGCGGCCTGCTGCGCGAAGGCCGAAGGCGCGGCGGCCAGCAGCAGGAGCACGATCAGTCGCAGGAAGCAGGCCATGTCAGTCTCCCCAGCGCAGTGCGGCTTCGAAGCCGATATGACGCTCGCGATGGCCGTCGTAGACCGGCCGCGACCAGCGCACGCCGTACTCGAACACGCGGCCCGGGCCGAGCTGCCATTCGTGCATGTACGACACCGACGGCACCAGCGCACTGCCGAAGCCGTCCTGCCAGTAGTCACCCAGCGAGACGGTCAGCCGGTGCCGGAAGTGGCGCTCGTAGTGGCGCCACAGCTGCTGGTCGATGCGCAGGCCGATCTCGACCATGCGGTCGCGCTTCGGATTGAAGTAGGGCGCGTCGTCGCGGCTGCCGCGGCTGGTATAGGCACTGGCCAGGCCATCGAGCAGCCAGCGCGGGCGGGTCAACAGGCGCTGTTCAATGCTGGTGCTGAACAGTTCGCGATGGTTGCCGTCGTCGTAGCGGAAGCGGCTGGCACCGAGCATCCAATGGGTGAGCTCGCTGCGCCGGTAGTCCACCTGTGCGCTCACGCTGTCGGCGGTGATGCCGGCCGCGCGTGCCTGCATCGAGGCCTCAGGGTCATTGCGCGCGGCCATCAGGCCGGCGTGCCAGTAGTCGTTGAACTGCCAGCCGACGCCGGCGCGCAGCCCGGTATCGCCGATGTGGTCGTTGGCGCGCAGGACGGCTGCTTCCGCATCCAGCTGCCCGAAGCGGTAGCGCACGCCAGCGCCCAGCCACAGCGGATCGATGCGCTGGTCCTGGAAGTCGGTCGAACGCCGGTCGGCGAAGGCGAACAGCCGCCAGCGGTCATCGAGGATCGGTGTCTCCACTTCCACGCCGTAGTGGCGATCATTGTTACCCAGTGGCGAGGTGCCACCGCCACCGGAGCTGTGGCCGATGTCGGTCCACGCCTTCAGCTGCCAGTCACGATGTGCGCGCCAGGCCTGGTCCATGCGCTCGACGGCGGGCTGGGTGGGATACCGCGCGATCAGGTCATCGTGCAGGGGCCGCGCCAGATCATCGCGTTGCAGGGCGACGTAGGCCTCTTCCATGCCCAGCCGCGGTTCGATGTCACGCGGGTCCAGTGCGTGTGCCATCTGTTGGCGCTGCAACGCCCTGCGTGGCCAGCCGCGCATCATGTAGACACTGCCCAGTGCACTCTGCAGACCGCCGTTGCCAGGTGCGATGCCGACCATCGATTCCAGATCGTGCTGCGCGGTGCGCAGATCGCCGCTGTAGGCGCGCACCATCGCCAGGTTCAGGTCGGCTTCGTAGCGCGACCAGTTTGCGTACGGTGATTTGCCATTGCTCCAGCGCCACGCCGGTTCCTTGTCGCGCCACGCCTGCAGCAGGTCGATGGCCTTTTCCTGCTGTTCGCTCTCCAGGTAGGCATAGGCCAGCTCCGAATGCGAGGCATCGCGGGTCGGGTCGCCGGCCACGGCTGCCTGCAGCACCGGAATGGCTTCCTGCGGGTGCAGGGTGCCCATCAACGAATCGCCCACTGCGGGCAGCACGTAGTCGGGCAGGGCGTGGCCTTCGGCCTGCAGTGCCCGTGCTTCCTCGCGGGCCTGCGCATGGCGGCCCAGCCGGTTGAGCAGGATCAGCCGGTCCATGCGGATGCGCAGGGGTGCCTGCGCGGGCGGCGTGCCTTCGCCGCCGAAGTAGCGCTGCATACGGGCCAGGGTCGATTCGGCCTCTTCCAGGCGGCTGTCCTCGCTGCTGCTGTAGGCCAGGCTCCAGACCACCAGCTTGGCCAGGTAGTCGCCTTCCAGGCGCTGCTTCTGGGCCTCGTCGAACAGCTGCGGGCGCTGCTGGTACAGCTCCCACGCGCGCCAGGCGTTGCCGATGTCACCCAGGGTCAGCACGCGCAGCTTGAACAGCAGGTCATCGTTGGGCTGCTGCTGGCTGGCGCGCTCGATCGCGCCCAGGGCATCCAGCCAGCGGGCCTGGTCGCGGTAGCGGCCGATCTCGGCCAGGGCCGCCTCGCGGTCGGGCGGGGCAGCGCTGCTGGCCCAGGCCAGGGTGGTGCAGGCAAGGCCGACGCAGAGCGCCAGCCGGCGGTGGACAACCATTGGGGACCCCCTTGGCTTCCGAACCAGACAACCTGAAAAATGTGACGCACATCACATGCCAGATTTTGGGATGGCCGTGGCCTGCGTCACTCCCCTCGCGAACTCCCATCCGGCAGGGATGGGCGGAACCAGGACAGCGACCTGCAATGTCTTGTCTGAAACGAGAGTCCCCCGCACACCGAGTGGTGGCCTGGGCGGCGCTGCCGCCCCCATGCCCGATGCCGGCACGCGGCAAGGAAGGGCATTCGTGGGCACTATCCGCCCGGAATTGTCAGCCCGGCGTCAAAATGCGCAAACGGGCTGACGAGCGGTAGGCGGGGCCGTCTGATGGCCCCGGCCGGTTACCAGAGATCTTCCAGCTTGCGCGGCTTGCAGGCCACCCACGAAGCGCACAGCATCAGGGTGGCGCAGCCGAACAGGAAGCTGAACGGGAGGGTCCAGCCGTCGCTGACCGTGTGCAGCCAGCCGACCAGGAACGGACCCAGGCAGCTGAAGCTGTAGCCCACGCCCTGCATGAAGCCGGACAGAGCGGCCGAGCCGGTCGGAGTGCGGGTGCGCAGGTTGATCAGGGTCAGCGCCAGCGGGAAGGTGGACGGGCCGACGCCGAGCAGGCATGCCCACAGCAAGGGAGCCTTCATCGGCGCCAGCAGCAGCCCGGCGAAGGCGATCACGAACGAGAAGAAGCCGATCAGCACCAGCGGGAACGGGTTCTGCATGCGTACCGCCATCGACGGAATGACCAGTGACGGCAGCAGGCCCAGTGCCGAGAACACCGCCACCATTACGCCACCGAACGCAGGCGTGCCACCGGCCTCGACCACGATGCGCGGCAGCCAGGTGAACATCGAATAAGTCATCAGTGAGGTCATGCCGAACATCAGCGTCATGCTCCAGCCCAGCGACGTGCGCCAGACCTTGCCGTGCGGCTGCGCGGTTGGATCGGTGGCGTCGGCCTGCGGCTTCGGCGCGCGCCTGGCCAGCACCAGCCACGGCAGCGCAGCGGCCAGCGCCAGCAGCGCCCACATGCCCAGCGATACGCGCCAGCCAGCGGCGTTGGCCACCGGCACCGCCAGCAGCGCCGGCAGCATCGTGCCCAGCTGCAGCACGCTGATGTAGAGCGTGCTCATGGTGCCGACCTTGTTGGCGAAATAGCGCTTCACCAGCGGCGGCACCACCACGTTGCCGATGCCCATGCCAGCCAGTGCCACCACTGAACCGAACAGCAGGGTGCCGACATTGCCGGCGCTGGAGCGCAGCAGAAGTCCGGCCATCGCCATCACCATCGCCAGCAGCGTGGTGCGCTCCAGCCCGAGGCGCCGCGCCAGCGCCGGCGTGGCCACGCCGAACAGCGCGAACGAGGCGGTCGGCAGCATGCCCAGCACGCCGGTCATGGTGGTGCCGAAACCGAACTGCTGGCCGAGCACGTCCAGCAGCGGGGTGATCGAGGTGACCGCGGTGCGCAGGTTGATCGCGGCCAACAGGATCGCGGCGAACGCGAGGACGCGACCGTGCAGCAGCGACGGCGAATCGGAAGTGGAGGAACTCATCGGTGGTCCTTGCAGGTGTCGCACGCCGCGTCTTGGCATGCAGCGCCACGCCGGTCTGTGCCGACGCGGTGGGTGGGGGAGGGCGCCATTGTACGTGGCTGGCGAAGTGAGGTCCTGTTGGCGCGATTTGTCGCGATCCGCATAGCCGGGGGAGGGCGGCCGGTGCGGCCTGGGCAGGCACCGTGATTCAGCCAACCCCTTGCGCTGCGGGCTCCTGTGCGCCTTTGGCCGCAGCGTGCACGCCGTGATGGACGCCGCGACGAAGTGCAGGGGGTGAGGGGCGTTGCTAGGTTCAGGCCACCTCCATGGCCGAAGGATTGCAGGGTGGCAAGGACGTTGATTGTGGTGGGTGATGCAACCACGGGCGGTGGAAGGGTCATCTCTGGATCGCCGGCTACCGACATCGAGGGCATGCCGGTTGCGCGGGTGGGCGACAAAGCCACCTGCCCCAAGCACCAGCGCGTGGCCACCATCGTCAGCGGCGACATCACGCTGACGTTTGAAGGCCAGCCCGTCGCGCGCCATGGCGACAGGCTCTCATGCGGCTGCTCGCTGATTGCCGGCAAGCAATCCCGGGTCTATGTGGACATGGGCGGGGGAGGCGGCGTGGCTGACGGCGCCAGCCACGCCGCTGCTGCCTCGGATCTGGCCCCATTGCCCGTACTGCCGCAATCCGGCAAGCCGCCTGTGTGCGAGGCGTGCCTGGTGGCCGCTTCGCGCTCCGGCGCGACCTTCCTGGGGCGCTGAATGAACCGATACGTCATTGTCGATGCAGCGGCCTATACCGACACGGCCAAGGCGCTGGCCTGGTATGCGCAGGACCTGACGCACCGGACTCTGTTGGCACGCCAGCCCGAGGCGGCGCACGCCTTCCTGGGTCCCTGGCTGATCCAGTTGCCTGCGCAGCACCAGACCCCGGTGGAGGGATGGTTGCGCGCGCTGGAACTGGACAAGCCGGTCGTGGCCTGGCTCAGCAGCGACGCCGGATTTGAAGCGGTGTTCCAGCACCTGGAAGCCTGCCTGGACCTGCGCCGCCCCAGCGGCAAAATGGCACTGCTGCGCTACTGGGATGGTCGCGTGTTCCTGCGCTTGCAGCGCGTCTTCACGCTGCAGCAGCGCAAGCAGCTGATGGGTCCACTGCGGCAGTGGCGCTTCCAGATGCTGGGCCAGCGCTACGCTCTGGAACGTGACACGTTGTATGCAGCGGAGACTGGTTGATGTTTGAGATCAACGAGGAACAGGAGGCCTTGCTGCGCCTGCCTGACCCCTCCACTTTTTTCCCGTTGTTGTGCCGGGAGATTCGCGAGGAGTACCCCGGCAGGGTCGGTCATCTGAGCGATGGCGCGTTGATGGATGACGTGGTGCGAAGCCATGACCATGCAGCCTATGTGCTGCGCATCGCCCACCTGCCGGTGCTGGTGGGCTGGGTGAAGGCGGACGTGGCGTGGGCGCATGGTTTGCGGGCCGTCCCGGCCGCGGACATGTGGATGCGTACCGCGAAGGATCCGAATCTGGCAGCGGGCGATCTGCTGTCGAATCTGGCAGGACACCAGGAGCAACGATGGGCACCAGAATCATCGGTCCGCGGCCCTGGCTTGGGCCCGGCATGGCAGGCGGCAACGGCGGCGTAGATGAAGACGGCAATCCGGTGGAGCCCTACGGAGGGCCGACCACCGGCGACGTGGTCGATGGCATTCGCGATGCCGTGTACGGCATCCAGCAGCGGGTGCGCGGTCAAGCCAAGCCGGATGCGCGCGCCGAGCCGACGGCCAAGGCGCGGGAGGTGGACTGCTCGCAGATGCCTGACGAGACCGCGTGCAACGAGTGCCTGCTGAAGGAGGGGTTCATCGGTCCGCCCCTCACCCCGCGCTATGTCACCCAAAGCAACCTGATCAACTACGAGTACCAGCTGTACATCGCCAACCTGCGCTCGGCGCCGCTGCGCTTTGGTTTCATGGTTGCCGACAAGGCGGATCCTGATCGGCGGCTATTCTCGGTGGATACGTTGTTTGATTACCTTGAGCGCGATGGGTTCTCACGCACCGTGCAGGAGTGGCATTTCAACGCCTGCGAGTTTGATGGGTTCTGGTTGAAGGACTGCACGGTGGTGGAGGCGAAGGGGAGGTATGAGCATTTCTTTGATGAAAGAGGACTTCCCAGATATGAGTTTGTGGAACATGGAGTTCTCAGGCCTTGGGGATTGCAGATGAACAGGCAGCGCAGCGCCATCGGCGTTGCAGGTCGGCAAGCAAAGCTCCTGTGGTGCTTCATGCAACCTCGAACGATGGCCGCAGCCATTGCAGCGGAGTATGTCGATCCAATGCTTTGCAGGCACATACCATTCCGTGGAGAGATTTGATGATTGTCAGTGTCCAAGCAAACTTGCGAACGGACCCTGTGTCCCGATCTCCCGACCAGTTACTTGGTTTGGCGGTACAGGCAACAGAACGTCTTGCGTCGCTACACCCGTTGATGAAACGCTGGTATGCGCTGCCATCGAGCGCAAAGGGAAAGTCAATACCGTTGGAGGACACCGGTGCGATCCTCGCCAGGATGGAACGGGATATCGAGAAGGATCGCGGAAGATTTGGGGATTTCAATGAGCTTGGCGCTTCACTGTTGCTGGCCAACGTAGACAATGGTCGTGATTGGCGCATGCCAGGTCTGGTCGTGCTCGGCTTGGATCCCACAATGGGCTCCCATAAGTTCCGTCTTGTTGGGATCGAACAATTTGGTGAAGCCGTGCCAGATCTGATGCTGAATGCAATGATAGGTCTGGTGGAGGAAGTCAAGCCCCTCTATGCCTGTACGGATGTCAAAGCGCAGACGCGCGAGAAGGGGCTGGTGACGTACCAGCTTGATCGGCGCTTGTACCAACACCGTCGCTACTTTGGCTGGATGGGCTTCGTTCCTGCGCAGATCACCCACGCGCAGATCCCCGACGCACATGCGGTCCACGCGGTCGATGGCCTGGGCACGGTCATTGTCTCGGTGCCAGGCATGTTCGACCCCACTGACGACGCGCAGGTGGACAAGGTACACCGCGTCGAAATGGATCTGGCCAGCTATGACCTGTTGCCAGTAACGGACCCGAGCCTCAAGGGCTAGGGCCATTTCCGGTTTTCGCACGGAATGCTCCCCGCGTGCGCGATCTGTCGTGCTGGTGCTTGTGCTGGCGCTGTGCGCAGGCGCCCAGTGGGCGTCACTTCCCAGACAGCGTGACACCTGACACCTGCCAAGCGCTTGCCCAGCAGGATGCAGGACCACTACAGACCCCGCGCAACAATGACGGGAACCGCACGAATCACCGCAATGGTGCGAATGCCCACCACCGCAAACTCGAGCCTCAGCCGTGTTTGCGCTTGTCAGCCAGCGTCGCCTCGTACGGCGCCGGCTGGCAATCCGTGCGCGTTCCATGGCGGGCGCAGCAGGATGGCGGGCCGGGCCAGGACGCAGGCGGTCGCGCGATGGAGGGTCTGATCCAGGCCAGTCGCGCGCTGGGCCTGTATGCCAGCCTTAACGTGCGGCCCTGCTGACTCCGGGCCGTGTGGCGGGGCAGGGCGGCTGCCTTGCCCCTTGCAGCGCTTCACAGGCAGGGCCCCCAGGCGCCAGACACAAAAAAACCCGGAGGACTGTCGTCTTCCAGGCTTCTTGGTGACCACCGAAGTGGTCGGGGAGACAGGATTCGAACCTGCGACCTCTACGTCCCGAACGTAGCGCTCTACCAGACTGAGCTACACCCCGAAGGGAGCCGCCTATTCTAGCGATTCACCCCGATGGCGGCAAGGGGTAAATGCTGTTTTCTTCACACTGCCGAAGCAGTGCCACTTCAGGGAACAAAAAAGCCTGGACGACTTCACCAGGCTTCAATGCGACCACATGAGTGGTCGGGGAGACAGGATTCGAACCTGCGACCTCTACGTCCCGAACGTAGCGCTCTACCAGACTGAGCTACACCCCGAAGGAGCCGCCTAAGATACCGTGTGAAGGCCAAGGCGGCAAGGTTTTTTTACAACTCAGCGACGATTTTCTTTCTCGATGCGGTTCTGCTCGCGGGCTTCGAACCACATGCCGTTGAGGATGGCCACCGTCGAGGCGAGGCCGGCACCGAGAATCCAGGCGAAATACCACATGATCAGTCTCCTTTGTCCAGCGGATGTGCCGACCCTGGGCCGGCACATCGGCACTCAGTAAGCGTTCGGGTTGTTGCCCATCTCTTCGGTGGTGGTCTTGCCCTTCAGCACGCGGTACACCCAGGTGGTGTAACCGATGATGATCGGCAGGAACACCGCCGTGGCCAGCAGCATGATCCACAGGGTCAGGTGGCTGGACGAGGCATCCCACACGGTCAGGCTGGAGGTGGGCTGGCTCGAGGACGGCAGCAGGAACGGGAAGATGGCGAAGCCGACGGTCAGGATGATGCCGGCGATGGCCGCTCCGGAGGCGATGAAGGCCAGGCCGCCGCGACGGGCACGCAGCAGCACCGCACTGGCCAGCAGGCCGGCCAGGCCGAGCAGCGGGGCCAGGATCGTGGCCGGCATCGCACTGTAGTTGCGCATCCAGCCACCGGCGGCGCCGAGTTCGGCGGTCTTCAGCAGCGGATTGGTGGCGCCGTCGGTGACCACCTGCGAGGTGATCTGGTAACCGGGCAGGCCGAAGGCCACCCAGGCACCGCCGACCGCAAAGAGCACGAAGGCGATGATCGCGGCGATGCTGCCGAAGCGGGCTGCACGCTCGGCCACCGGGCCGTCGGTCTTCAGCACCAGCATGGCGGCACCGTGGGCGACCAGCATCGACACGCTGAGCAGGCCGGCCAGCAGCGCGAAGGGCATCAGCAGGCCGAAGAACGAGCCGGTGTAGAAGATGCGCATGCTGTCATCGAAGTGGAACGGCACGCCCAGCAGCACGTTGCCCACCGCCACGCCCATGATCAGCGCCGGGATGAAGCCGCCGATGAACAGCGCCCAATCCCAGGTGTTGCGCCAGCGCTCGCTGGGCATCTTGCTGCGGAACTTGAAGCCGACCGGACGCAGGATCAGGGCGAACAGGATCACGAACATCGCCAGGTAGAACCCAGAGAAGCTGACCGCGTACAGCGGCGGCCAGGCGGCGAAGATCGCACCGCCACCGAGTACCAGCCACACCTGATTGCCTTCCCATACCGGGCCGATGGTGTTGATCACCAGCCGGCGCTCGGCGTCGTTGCGGGCGACGAAGGGCAGCAGGGTGCCCACGCCCAGGTCGAAACCATCCATCACGGCGAAACCGATCAGCAGGATGCCGAGCAGCAGCCACCAGATCACGCGCAGCGTGGTGTAGTCCAGAAGAATGAAATCCATCTTGGTTCTCCTGCCTCAGGCCTGGCCGGCGGCCGGCGCCGAGGCATTGTGGGAAGCATGCGGCTGGGGCGACTGCAGCGACGGCAGCACCTCGTCCGGACCCTTGCGGATCGCCTTGAGCATCAGCTTGATCTCGACCACGATCAGCGCGGTGTAGATCGCGGTGAAGCCGGCAAGGGTCAGCACGATTTCATGCAGGGCCAGGCCCGATGCCGCATAGAAGGTCGGCAGCACGCCGTCGACCGCCCACGGCTGGCGACCGTACTCGGCCACGAACCAGCCACATTCGATCGCGATCCACGGTGCCGGCAGCGTCCACAGGGCCAGGCGCAGGAACCAGCGCTTGTCCTGGAAGTTGTTGCGGCAGGAGTAGTAGAAGGCCAGTGCGAAGAAGGCGATCAGGTAGAAGCCCAGGCCGGCCATCACGCGGAAGGTCCAGAACAGCGGCATCACGCGCGGCACGGTGTCCATCGCCGCCTGCGAGATTTCCTGCGGGGTGGCGTTGAGGATGTCATCGCGGTAGCGCTTGAGCAGCAGGCCATGGCCCAGGTCCTGCCAATGGCGGTCGAACATCTCGCGCGCTTCAACGTCGTTCTTGTTCGCACGCAGGCGTTCCAGCGCACCGTAGGCCAGCTGGCCGCCGCGCACGCGGTGTTCGGCGCGCTCGACCAATTCCAGGATGCCCGGAATCGGCTGGTTCAACGAACGGGTGGCGATCAGGCCCATCAGGTAGGGGATCTTCACCGCGTAGTCGTTCTGGTGGGTTTCCTGGTTCGGGATGCCGAAGGCGGTGAAATCGGCCGGCGCGCGCTCGGTCTCCCACATCGCTTCGATCGCGGCCAGCTTCATCTTCTGGTGTTCGCTGGCGGCGTAACCGCTCTCGTCACCCAGCACCACCACCGACAGCGACGACAGCAGGCCGAAGGCTGCGGCCACCGCGAACGAACGACGGGCCAGGTCCTTGTGCTTGTTGCGCAGCAGGAACAGGGCGCTGATCGCCATCACGAACACCGCACCGGTCACGTAACCGGCGCTGACGGTGTGCACGAACTTGGCCTGCGCCACCGGGTTGAACACCACGGCCATGAAGTCGACCACTTCCATGCGCATGGTTTCCGGGTTGAACACCGCGCCGGTCGGGTTCTGCATCCAGCCGTTGGCGATCAGGATCCAGATCGCCGACAGGTTGGTGCCCAGCGCCATCAGCCAGGTCACCATCAGGTGCTTGACCTTGGTCAGGCGGTTCCAGCCGAAGAAGAACAGGCCGACGAAGGTGGCTTCCAGGAAGAACGCCATCAGGCCTTCGATGGCCAGCGGCGCACCGAAGATGTCACCCACGTAGTGGCTGTAGTAGGACCAGTTCATGCCGAACTGGAACTCCATGACGATGCCGGTGGCGACGCCCATGGCGAAGTTGATGCCGAACAGGACGCCCCAGAACAGGGTCATCCTGCGCCAGATCTCCTTGCCGGTCATCACGTACACGCTCTCCATGATGGCCACCATGAAGGACAGGCCGAGGGTGAGCGGTACGAATAGGAAGTGGTACATCGCGGTCAGCGCGAATTGCAGCCGCGACAGTTCTACGACTGTCTGATCAATCATGGCCTGGCTACCTCGTTGGATAGTGCCGTTGCAGGTGGCGGGAAGGGTGGTCTACGACGTGAATGATGTGACCGACTACTTCAAACAGCCTTGATCCAGATCAATGTATGAACAGGTGTGCGAAGGGATCGTATGCGAACCTGATGAAGACTGCGACCGCCGGCCGCAGGGGCGGGCTATTGCCTGCGCCTACAATGCCGTGTCTCCCCCGTTGCCCGTGAAGACCTCTTGAGCGCTGCCGAAACGACCCCTGACGGCCTGTCCCCGGAAGCTGAAACCGCCCGCCAGCGGCGTGTCCGCACGGCCTGGCTGGCCGATCTGGCACGCTCCGCCCGGGGCCGCCAGCGTCTGGCCGCGCTGTGCATCAGCCTGTCCGGCGCACTGTTGATCGGCCAGGCTGCCGCCATCGCCTGGCTGGTGCAGCAGGTGCTGGTGGAGCGCGCGCCGCTGGCATCGGGCCTACCGGTGCTGGCGGGACTGGCGGTGATCCTGGTGCTGCGCACCCTGCTGGGCAGCGCCACCCAGGCCGCCGCCGGTGACGTGGCCGACGCCGCACGCCTGGCACTGCGCGAACGCGTGTTCGCACGCCTGCTGGGCCACGGCCCACTGTGGCTGCGGCAGCGCCGCACCGGCGAACTGGGCGAACTGATGCTGCATCACGGCGATGCGATCGAGAGCTATTACAGCGGCTTCCTGCCGGTGCGCACTGAAGTGGTGGTGGTGCCGCTGCTGATCCTGGCCGCGGTCGCCTGGGTCGACTGGGTGGTGGCGCTGATCCTGCTGTTCACCGCGCCGCTGGTGCCGTTCTTCATGATGCTGGTGGGCTGGGGCGCTGAAGCGGCCGGGCGCGCACAGCTGGGTGAGCTGGCGCGCATGAGCGGCCATTTCGCCGACCGGATCAAGGGCCTGGGCCTGCTGCGCCTGTATGGCCGCGGTGACGCCGAGCTGGAGGGTATCGAGGCGGCCGCCGAAGGCGTGCGCGTGCGTACGCTGAAGGTGCTGCGGATCGCGTTCCTGTCGTCCACGGTGCTGGAATTCTTCGCCTCGGTGAGCGTGGCGATGGTCGCGCTGTACCTGGGCCTGAGCTATCTGGGCATGATGTCGCTGCATGCAGTGGTGCCGACACTGGGCGCAGGGCTGTTCTGCCTGCTGCTGGCGCCGGAATTCTATGCGCCGCTGCGGCGGTTGGCCGCGCACTACCATGATCGTGCCAACGCACTGGCCGCTGCCGCCGAAGTGGAGCGCCTGCTGCAGTCGCTGCCCGATGAGCAGGGCCTGATCGAGAACGAAGCTGCGCCGTTGGCGGTGGAACCGGCCGAAGCCGCAATGCCGCCGTTGCGGGCGCAGGGGCTGGTGCTGCGCCCGCTGGGCGCACCGCATGATGTACTGCAGGATCTTGACGTGCTGCTTGAGCCAGGCCAGCGCCTGGCCCTGGTTGGCCCCAGCGGATCCGGCAAAAGCACGCTGCTGGAGGCGCTGGCCGGTTGGTTGCCACCGCGCGCCGGCAAGCTGCAGTTGCGGCCCGGCGTGCAGGTGGCTTATGCCAGCCAGCGACCGTACCTGTTCCACGGCAGCATCGCCGACAACCTGCGCCTGGCTGATCCCGGTGCCAGCGATGCGCGGCTGCGCGCGGTGGCCGAGGCCTCGCAGGTCCTGCAGTTTGCCCAGCGCCTGCCGCAGGGGCTGGACACGGTGATCGGCGAGCGCGGCTTCGGCCTGTCCGGTGGCGAAGCCCGCCGCATCGGCCTGGCCCGCCTGTTGCTGCGCGATCCGCAGGTGCTGCTGCTGGACGAGCCCACCGCCTTCCTCGATGCCGATACCGAAGCGGCCCTGCTGCGCAGCCTGGCCGCGTATGCACGCGGGCGCAGCGTGGTGGTCGCCACCCACAGCCCAGCGGTGATCGCGTGGGCTGACCGTTGCCTGCTGTTGCCGGAAGGCCGCCTGGTGGAACCGGCACAGGCGGTGCGCGCATGAGCCGTTCACCTGATTCGCTGCGCGCGGTGTTCCTGCGCCACCGGCCGCGCTTGTTGCTGACCATGCTGCTGCTGTGGACCACGATGCTGGCCGGCACGGCGCTGCTCGGCCTGTCCGGTGGTTTCCTCACGGCGGCTGCGCTGGCCGGTGCGGCCGGCCTCGGCCAGGGCTTCAATTTCTTCTCACCCTCGGCCGGCATCCGTGGCCTGACCATGGCGCGCATCGTCTCGCGCTACTTCGAAAAGCTGGTCGGCCACGACGCCACGCTGCGCATCGCCCGCGACCTGCGCGTGTGGTTCTTCCGCCGCGCGCTGCCACTGGCACCGGCGCGGCTGGGGGCCACGCGTACCGGCGAGCTGCTGGCGCGGCTGCTGGGGGACATCGGCGAGGTGGATGGCCTGCTGGTGCGTGCGATCGGGCCTCTGGTGGCGCTGGGTGCGCTGTCCCTGGTGGCGGTCGCCTCGGCAGCGCTGATCCTGCCCTCGGCAGCGGTACTGCTGGCGGTGCTGGCCCTGTTGATTGCCTTCGGGGTGCCGTGGCTGGGCGTGCGTGGCCATGATGGCGAAGAGGCGGACCGTGCCGCGCATCGTGCCGCGCTGCGGACCGCCGCCTTTGAGGGGCTGGAGGGGGCGGGCGATCTGGCGGCGCTGCATGCCGACGCGGCATGGCAGTTGAAGGTGCGGGTAGCGGCCAAGCAGCTTGCCTCGCGCGACCGGCGTCGTCGCTGGCGCTTGATCGCGGCATCGACGCTGCATGGCCTGGTCGCAGGGTTGGGCCTGGTCGCGATGCTGGCATTGGCACTGCACGCGGCAGAACAGCAGCGCATCACGCCGGAGATGGCGGCGGGCCTTGTGTTCCTGACCGTGGCGTTGATCGAACTGTGGGCCGGCATGGGCCTGGCCTGGCAGTCGCTGCAGTCCGGGCGCATTGCGGCTGATCGGTTGCAGGCCATCGTCGAACAGCCGCCGACGGTGGAGGACCCCGCAGCGCCGCAACCGGTGCCGCAAGCCGCGCGCGTGCATTGGGACGATGTGCATTTCCAGTGGCCGGGCGCAGGGCGTCCGGTGTTGTCCGCTGTGCAGCTGACGTTGGCACCAGGCGAACGCATCGCCATCCGCGGCGACAGCGGCAGTGGCAAGACCACGCTGTCCAGCCTGCTGCTGCGGCTGTGGGATCCGCAGCAGGGGCGAATCACCTACGGTGGCCGCGACCTGCGCGACCTCGCCCAGGCCGACTGGCATCGCCAGCTGGCGTGGCTGCCGCAGAACGCACCGGTGTTTGCCGGCACGGTGGCGGAGAACCTGCGTTTGGGTGATCCCGATGCCAGCGACGCCGCGTTGTGGGCGGTGCTGCGCCGCGTTCGCCTGGGCGACTGGGCCGAGCGCAACGGTGGCCTGCAGGCCTGGGTGGGCGAGAACGGCGCGACGATGTCGGCCGGCCAGGCGCGACGCTTGGCGCTGGCCCGTGCACTGCTGCGCAATGCGCCGATCCTGCTGCTGGACGAGCCGACCGAAGGCCTGGACGTGGATACCGCACGCGCGCTGTTGCAGGACCTTTCCGGGTTGCTGGACGGGCGCAGCCTGTTGATGATCACCCACGACGACCTGCCCGAAGGCGTGGTCGATGCGCAGTACCGGTTGCGCGACGGGGCTCTGGTCCGGGAAGCGTGAACCGGTAGTGCCGGCCGCTGGCCGGCAACCTCATGGCGCCTGATACGGACCCGTAATTGCCGGCCAGCGGCCGGCATTACCCATTCGAACGGTTACCGCGAGAACTCGCGCAGCATCACCGCGATCGAGGCCACGTTGGCCAGCACGCACAACCAGAACACCCACTGGAATGCGGCCTTGCGGTGCTTGTGTCGGAACAGCGCCTGGCCCAGCAGCGCGCCCGGCCAGCCACCGGCAAAGGCCAGCAGTTGCAGGGTGCGTTCGGGAATGCGCCATTGCTTTCGCTGCGCCGCGCGCTTGTCCTGGCCGTACAGCGCGAACGACACCGCGCTGGCCAGCATGCACCAGCCACCCAGCCACAGCGGCAGCACACCGCTGACCACCAGCGCGATCAACGCGCCGAACGCGGCGAGCGCCAGGTTGCGCCGCCAAGCCACTACAGCGCGTCGAGGAAGCCGCGCACGGCGGGGCCGAAACGATCGAAGTCGACCAGGAAGGCGTCGTGACCCTGAGGTGACTCCAATCCGATGAAATGGGCGTCAGCGCCCCCGGCACGCAGGCCATCGGCGACCTGTTGCTGCTGCTGCACCGGGAACAGGATGTCGGTGTTGGCGCCGATGGCCAGCGCCTTCTCCACCCGGATCTTCGCCAGCCCGGCCAGCACATCGCCATCGGCGTACTCGGCCAGGTCGAACCAGTCCATCGAGCGGCTCAGGTACAGATAGCAGTTGGGGTCGAAGAAACGCACGAAGCGTCGTGCGTGGCCTTCCAGGTAGCTTTCCACCTGGAATTCGAGGCCGAACGGATCGTCGTCGGTCTGGTCCGAATCCAGCCGCACGCGGCCAAAGCGGCCATCCCATTCCAGTGCCGAACGGTAGGTGATCACGCCCAGCTTGCGCGCCATGCGCATGCCGGACTCGGGATACGCGTCGTCGTCGTAGTGGCCACCATTCCAGCGTGGATCAAGGCGGATCGCTTCGCGCTGCAGCGAGCGGATCGCGATGGAGAACGGCAGCGCCTGCGCGCTGCCGGAAATGTTGACGTGGCTGCGCGCAATGCCCGGGTGCAGCATCAGCACGGCCAACGCGGTCATGCCGCCCATCGAATTGCCGACCACGCAGGCCAGCTGTTGGATACCCAAGGCGCGCACGACTTCGATCGCGGCGCGCGCGCCGTCTTCGATCGACAGCTCGGGGAAGTCGAGACGATACGGTTGGCCGGTGGCCGGGTTGAGCGAGGCCGGACCGGTCGAGCCCTTGCAGCTGCCCAGCGAGTTCACGCAGACCACGAACCAGCGGTCGGTATCGATCGCCTTGCCGGGTCCGACCATGCCTTCCCACCAGCCCGCTGCCGGGTTGGCGTCGTTGGCTGCCGCGTGTGCATCCGGCGAGAGGCCGGTCACGATCAGGATCGCGTTGCTGGCGTCGGCCGCCAGTGTTCCCCAGGTCTCATAGGCCACGCGCGCGCCGTGCAGGGCGCCGCCGCGCTTGAACGGGAAGGGCGAGGGCAGGGCGTGGAAGCGGGTGCCGGGCGGGATGAATTCGGTCATGCAGGCATTCTAGCGGGGCCGCATGTGGAGCTGGCGACACGCTGGTTTCCATCGGCACTACCGCGGCGCGTTACGGGAAGCGCAGCTCCACAACACCGTCGTGGGGCAGGCTCACCTTCACCGGTACGCTCTGCAGGTCATCCTCGCTGCGGTTGGCGCTGCCGGTGCGCGAGATGCGTGCCAGCACTTCCACTTCGCGATGGGCCGACAGCGGTGCGGTTGGCATCGGGCTGTCAGCGTCACTCAGCCCGACCGTGGCCGGGAATCCGGCCAAGGGCAGCTTGCGTGCGGCCACCGGCATCGGCGGTCCACCCACGGCGCGGGCCAGCACGAATACCTGGGTGCTGGCCGGCCACTCGGTGCCCTTCAACGCAGGCAACTGCACGCGCACCTGCAACAGCGCCGGTGGCGCCGCAACGGCTGCATCGGACGGTTGACCGGCGGCTTCACGGGCGATGGCGATCTGCGCCTGCAGCGCCTGCGCGGCGCCGGGCTCAAGCCGTGGCAGCAGGCCGCTCCACACATCTGCGGCCTCGGCATTCTTTCCGCGCTGGCGCAGGGCGATCCCCAGCAGCCAGCTGGCACGCTCGGCATCGGGTGCCAGCGCACGCGCCTGCTGCAGCCAGGCCATCGCCGTGTCATCGAACTGCTTGCCGGCATCGGCCTGCGCACGTGCCTGCGCCGCTTCCACCAGCACGCCGGGGTCTTCCGGGGCGAGAGTGGCGGCCCGCGCGAACGCGTCCGCCGCGGCAGCGGCGTTGCCCAGTTCGGCTTGCGACCGGCCAAGCAGCGCCCAGCCATCGGCCCGCTGTGGGTCACGCTTCAGTGCATCCTGCAGGGCCTGCACGCCATCGCGCAGGGTGGCTACCGAAGGCGTCGGTTGTATCTGTGCGGCACGTGGATCACCTACCAGCAGGTACAGGCAGGCACCGGCCACGCCCAGTGCGAATACGCCGACCACGAAACCGCGGCGGCCAGAGTGGCGCAGCGGCCACAGCACCAGCGCTGCCATCAACGCAGCAACCAGACCGGCCAGCATCGGCAGCCAATGGCTCACCATCCGTCTCCTTCATCGGCCTTGCCGGCCGCTGCGGCGCCAACCGTACGGCCACGGCGGCGGACGATGCCCAGCACCACCAGAGCACCCGCACCGAGCATCAGCAGGGGACCACCCCACAGCAACCAGGTGCCCGGCTGCAGTGGCGGTTGATAGAGCACGAAATCACCGTAACGTGCCACCAGGAACTGCTTGATCTGTGCATCGTCGTGGCCCTGCTGCATCAGCTGCAGTACCTCGCGGCGCAGGTCCTGGGCAATCTGCGCGTTGGAATCGGCCAGCGACTGGTTCTGGCATTGCACGCAGCGCAGCTGCGCGGCCAGGTCGTGGAAGCGGCGTTCTTCGGCGCCGTCGCGGAACTGCAGCGGCTGCGGGTCGTGCAGCGGCTGCTGGGCCAGCACGGCCAGCGGCAGCATCAGGAACAGCAGCCCCAGCAGCCAGCGCATGGGCTCAGGGTGCCGTATGCAGGGTGTTGCCGGCATTGCCCTGGGCCTTTTCGATCTTCTCCAGCGCTGGGATCAGCTTCTCGTCGACCACGCGCTGGGTCATCGCTCCACTGTACTTCCAGCGCACGATGCCACTGCCATCGACCAGGAACGTCTCCGGTGCAGCGGTCACGCCCCAGTCGATCGCGGTGCGGCCTTCGACATCGCTGAGCACGACCATGAACGGGTTGCCCAGCTGTTCCAGCCAGTGCAGTGCATCGGTGGGATCGTCCTTCCAGTTGTAGCCGATCACGCGCACGCGCTTGCTTTCGGCGAAGCGGGTCAGCACCGGGTGTTCCTCGCGGCAGGCCGCGCACCAGCTGCCCCATACATTCAGCAGGTACGGCGCACCGCGCAGATCATCGCTGTGCACGATCATTTCCGGGTCGTGCAGCACCGGCAGTGCGAACGCCGGCGCCGGCTTGTCGATCAGCGCCGACGGCAGCACGTCGCGCTGTGGGTCACCCGATTTCATCACCCCGTAGATCATCAGCCCGAGCAGGCCGAAGAAAAACAGCACGCCGATCACGATGGCTACCGGCGGCAGCGGGCGGGAGGGACGCGGGGCGGGGGACTCGGACATGGGAACTCCTACGGACGACGGAAACGGCGGTCGGCGGCGGTGATGAATCCGCCCAGGGCCATCAGCAGCGCGCCCAGCCAGATCCAGCGCACGAACGGCTTGATGTGCACCCGCACCGCCCATGCATTGTTGCCCAGCGGCTCGCCCAATGCCACGTAGACATCGCCGTCGAAGCGTGCATCGATGCCGGCCTCGGTCATCACCTGGCCGCCGCTGGCGTACTGGCGCTTCTCCGGGTGCAGCAGGGCCCGCTCGCGGCCGTTGCGGAACACCCGCAGATGGCCTCGATCAGCGATGAAATTCGGTCCTTCGCGATGGTCCACGCCCTCGAAGCGCACCTCGTAGCTGCCCACCGCCAGTTGCTGGCCGGGGGCCAGCGCCACTTCACGCTGCACGTTCAGCGCTTCGACCAGCAGTGCGCCGGCCAGGAACACCGCAATGCCGGCGTGGGCGACGATCATGCCGAGCATCTCGGCGGTGAAGCGACCATTGCCGCGCAGCCGTTGCCAGACGAAGCGCGCGGTACCGAGCCCGACCCACGCCGCTGCGGCCACGCCGATGCCGGCTTTCCAGCCATTCTGCGGTGCCCGCCACCAGGCCAGCGCGCCCAGCAGCACCGCCAGGCCCAGCCACGGTGCCAGCAACGCGAAGGCGCGCGAGGGCTGGTCGCGTTGCCACTTCACCAGCGGGCCGAACGGCAGCAGCAGCACCATCGGTGCCATCAACAGCAGGAACAGGCTGCCGAAGTAGGGCGGCCCAACCGAGATCTTGCCCAGCGACAGCGCGTCGGCCAGCAGCGGATACAGCGTGCCCAGCAGCACCATCGCGCAGGCGGTGGCCAGCAGCAGGTTGTTGGCCAGCAGCAGGGTCTCGCGCGAGGTGGCGGTGAAGCCACGGCGCGGGTCTTCGGCGTCCACGCTCAACTGGCTGGCGCGCAGTGCGTACAGCAGCAGGCTGCCGCCGACCAGTACCGACAGGAACACCAGGATGAACAGGCCGCGCGACGGATCGGCGGCGAACGAATGCACGCTGGTCAGCACGCCCGAGCGCACCAGGAAGGTGCCCAGCAGCGACAGCGCGAACGCAGCGATCGCCAGCAGCAGGGTCCAGCTGCCGAAGGTGCCGCGTTTTTCGGTGACGGCCTGCGAATGGATCAGCGCGGCGCCGACCAGCCACGGCATGAAACTGGCGTTCTCCACCGGGTCCCAGAACCACCAGCCGCCCCAGCCCAGCTCGTAGTAGGCCCACCAGCTGCCCAGCGCGATGCCGAGGGTCAGGAAGCCCCAGGCAACGTTGGTCCAGGGCCGCGTCCAGCGCAGCCAGCGTGCGTCGACGCGGCCCTCCAGCAGCGCGGCCACTGCGAATGCGAAGGGCACCGCGAAGCCGACGTAGCCCAGGTACAGCATCGGCGGATGGATGATCAGCCCCGGGTCCTGCAGCAGCGGATTGAGATCGCGGCCTTCCAGCGGCGCCGGGTTCAAGCGCAGGAACGGGTTGGAGGTGAAGATCAGGAAGGCGAGGAAGCCAACGCTGACCACGCCCATCACTGCCAGCACGCGCGCCTGCACCGGTGCCGGCAGGTGCCGCGAGAACAGCGCCACCGCGCCGGTCCACAGCGCCAGCACCAGCGCCCACATCAGCAGCGAGCCCTCGTGGGCGCCCCACACCGCCGAATAGCGGTAGATCATCGGCAGCAGCGAATTGGAGTTCTCGGCCACGTAGCGCACCGAGAAGTCCTGCTGCACGAACGCGGCGGTCAGCACCGCGAAGGCGCCGGCCAACAGCAGCAACTGTGCGAACGCGGCCGGCCGCGCCACCGCCATCCATGCCCTGTTGTCGCGATGCGCGCCGGCCAGCGGCAGGCCGGCCTGCAGCAGCGAGGCCAGCAACGCACACAACAGCAGGATCTGACCCAGTTCGGGCAGCACTCAGCGCACCTCGGGAGCCGTCACCGGCACGTCGTGCCTGCGATGGGCATCGCCCATCTTGTCGGCCACTTCCTTCGGCACGTACTTTTCATCGTGCTTGGCCAGCACCTCATCGGCGACGAACACGCCGTCCTGCAGGCGGCCACTGGCGACCACCGCGGTGCCTTCGGCGAACATGTCCGGCAGGATCCGCGACGTGGTCACCGCCAGTTGTGCATCGCCGTCGGTCACCTCGAAACGCGCTTCCAGCGAGCCGACCGGGCGGTCGAAGGAACCTCTCACCACCATGCCGCCGAGTCGGAAGCGCGACTGTGCATCGACATCGCCGCGCAGTACTTCCGAGGGGGTGTACAGGTAGGCGATGTTGCGCTCCAGTGCCATCGCCACCAGCGCGGTGGCCAAGCCGGAGGCGAGCAGGGCCAGCAGCACCCAGACCAGGCGGCGGCGTTGTACGGGCGTCATCGTTCCAGCTCCGTTGGTAGCGGCGCCGCTGCGTCCTGCCTGCCGGCGCGGGCCTGCTGCCGTTGCTGGCGTGCCAGTGCCAACCGGCGCGCCACGCGCAGGCGCAGCCACGAACCGATGGCATCGGCGCCGAGTACCAGCACGAACACGGCGTAGGCGCCGATCACATAAGGCAGATGGGTCATGGCTGCGCCTCCCGGGGCGGGCGCGCGGCATCGACACGGCTACCGACCCAGGCCTTGCCGGCCTCACGGTCGAGGTTGTCGGCGCGCGCCTTGGCCAGCACCGAGCCGGCAAACCAGAACTTGGTGCCGATCACCATCCACCACAGCGGCGCGATCATTGCGCTGCTGATCGCCGATTCACCGAACACGTTGATCGACTGGCGCTGGTGCAGGCCGCCCCACCAGTCCACCGAGTAGCGGATCACCGGCAGCAGGCTGACACCGACGATGGCCAGCAGGCCGGCCGCGCGCGCGGCGCTGCGACGGTCCTCGATGGCGTGGTACAGGCCGATCACGCCCAGGTACAGGAACAGCAGTACCAGTTCGCTGGTCATGCGCGGGTCCCAGTCCCACCAGGTGCCCCAGGTGCCCTTGCCCCAGATGCTGCCGGTCAGCAGGGTGATCAGGGTGAAACCGGCACCCATCGGTGCGCAGGCCATGGCCAGGATCTCGCAGACCTTGATCCGCCAGATCAGCGCGATGGCGGCATACAGCGCCATCAGCGCGAACACGAACAGGCTCATCCAGGCACTGGGCACGTGGATGTAGAGGATGCGGAAACTGTCCAGCTGCTTGGCTTCCGGCGGCACTACCAGCAGCGCCTGCCACATGCCGACCAGCAGCACCGGCACCGCCGCGAGGTAGAACACCCGCGACCAGCGGGCAGCGAAACGGTCGAACGTGGGAGGCGAACCGAGTTGGTGGAACCAGCGGACAATCGGATTCATGCGTGGCGGCTATCCAGCAGGGGTGGATTGGCTCTCAGCTCGGTCAACTCAGAGAAATGCGTATTGCAGCAGCAGTGGCCAGTGGTGCCAGCACCAGCGCGACCAGCAGGCCGGCGCCCAGCATCAGCAGCGCACCGACCGGATCCTGTCCGCGCCCGGCTGCCGCCAGGCTGCCTGCGCCGAACACCAGCACCGGCACATACAGCGGCAACGACAGCAACGCCACGAGAATACCAGAGCGCCGGATGCCTACGGTCAGCGCGGCGACCACGCCACCGATCAGGCTCAGCAGCGGTGTTCCCAGCAGCAACGATGCCAGCAACATCGGCAGCTGGTCATGCGGCAGATGCAGCATTTCCGCCAGCAGCGGGCTGACCACGATCAACGGCAGTGCAGTGGTGGCCCAGTGCAGCAGCACGCGCACCAGCACCAGCCAGGCCAGCGGCACCGGCGCCAGCAGCCATTGTTCCAGCGAGCCATCTTCGGCGTCGGAACGGAACAGCGAATCCAGCGACAGCTGGCCGGCCAGCAGCACGGCCAACCACAGCACCGCACCGGCGGTGGCGGCCAGCGGCTGTGGTTCGCGGCCCTGGGCAAGGGCGAACAGCACCACCACCAGCACCGCGAACAGCAGCGGCTGCAGCGCGTCGCCGCGGCGGCGCCAGAGCAGGCGCAGGTCACGCTTGAGCAGGGCGCCCGCGGTCTGCCACAGGCCCGGTTCGGTGCCTGGCGCGATCATGCGGCACCGCCAAGGTCGAGCTGGCGGGTGCGCACCGGCGGTGCGGCATAGGCGCCGTGGGTGGTAACCAGCGCCGCGCCACCGGCGCGCAGGTGCGCCGAAATCATCCGGTTGACCAGGGTGATGCCCTCCAGGTCGAGGTTGGCGTAGGGTTCGTCAAGCAGCCACAGCGGCGCCGGCGACAGCCAGATGCGCGCCAGTGCCAGGCGCCGCTTCTGCCCGGCGGACAGATGCCGAACGAGGGTGTCCTCATAACCGGCCAGGCCGACGATGGCGAGTGCGTTGCCCGGCATCTGCCGCGCACGGCGGCCGTGCAGGCCACACAGGAAATGCAGGTTCTCCAGCGTATCCAGGTCCGGCTTCAAGGCCGGCAGGTGGCTGAGGTAGGCCACGTACCGTGCTCGCTCGGCATTGCTGGCCGGCTTGCCGTCGATCCGCACCTGGCCGGCGCCAGGCCGGGCCAGGCCGGCCAGCACGCGCAGCAGGGTGGTCTTGCCGGCGCCATTGCCACCCTGCACCAGCAGGGCTTCGCCGGCGTCCACATGGAAGTCCAGCGGGCCGAACACCGGCTCGTCATTGCGGGAGAAGCTCAGGCCGCTGGCGGCCAGCAATGCAGGGGTGTTCAAGGGGCAGGGGTCTTCATGCCGGAGTGCGGTCGCAATTGTAGCGGTGAATGCTGCCCCGGTAGCGCCGGGCCATGCCCGTCGGCCGCACGGCATATGCAAAAAGCCGCCGGGCATGACCCGGCGCTGCCGGCTGAACCCACAGTCGCAGCGTGGATTTCGTACACTTCTGGGCCTCGTTCCCCCAGACTCCAGGCCGATGCAACCCAACACCAAGCTGCCCAAGGTCGGTACCACGATCTTCACCGTGATGTCCCAGCTCGCCGCCGAACACGGCGCGGTCAACCTGGGCCAGGGTTTTCCGGACTTTTCCGCGCCGCAGCGCCTGATCGATGAGACCGCCAGGGCGATGGCCGCCGGGCTGAACCAGTACCCGCCGATGACCGGCGTGGCGCCGCTGCGCCAGGCCATCGCGCAGAAGGCGCTGGACTGCTATGGCGCGCAGGTCGATGCGGACAGCGAGATCACTGTCACCAGCGGCGGTACCGAGGCCATCTTCAACGCCATCCACGCCGTGGTGCGTGCGGGCGAGGAAGTGATCGTGCTCGACCCGGCCTACGACTGCTACGAGCCGGCGATCGACCTGGCCGGTGCGAAGGCCGTGCATGTGTCGCTCGATCCGCAGACGTTCGCGGTCGACTGGGACCGCGTGCGTGCAGCGATCACCCCGCGCACCCGCATGCTGATCGTCAACACCCCGCACAATCCGTCCGGCGCGATGCTGTCGGCGCAGGACATGCAGGCGCTGGCCGAGCTGCTGCGCGGCACGCAGATCTACCTGATCTCCGATGAAGTGTATGAGCACATCATCTATGACGGCCGTCGCCATGAATCGGCGCTGCGCTACCCGGAACTGCGCGAGCGCGCGTTCGTCATCTCCAGCTTCGGCAAGACCTACCACTGCACCGGCTGGAAGATCGGCTATGCGATCGCGCCGCCGGCGCTGACCGCCGAGTTCCGCAAGGTGCACCAGTACAACACCTTCACCAGCTTCGGTCCGGCGCAGTATGGCTTCGCCGCGATGATCCGCGACGAGCCCGAACACCACCTGGAGCTGGGCGCGTTCTACCAGGCCAAGCGCGACCGCTTCCGCGAGCAGCTGGCCAGCACCCGCCTGAAGGCGCTGCCGGTGCCGGGCGGCTACTTCCAGTTGGTCGACTACTCGGCCATCAGCGACCTGCCGGACCATGAGTTCGTGAAGTGGCTGACCATCGAGAAGGGCGTCACCGCCATCCCGCTGTCGCCGTTCTACGAAAACCCGCCGGCCGGCCAGCGCCTGGTACGCCTGTGCTTCGCCAAGAACGAAGCGACCATGGACGCGGCGATCGAACGCCTGCGCCTGCTGTGAGCGGAGGGGTGAACATGCAGGACCTGCGCATTTCCCTCGTCCAGGGCGACACCCGCTGGCACGACCCGGCCGGCAACCGCGCCTACTACGGCGCGCTGCTGGCACCGCTGGCCGGCACTACCGACCTGGTGATCCTGCCGGAGACCTTCACCAGTGGCTTCTCCAACGAGGCCATTGCCCAGGCCGAAGGCATGGATGGCCCGACCGTGGCCTGGGTACGCGAGCAGGCCAAGGCCTTGGACGCCGCGGTGATCGGCAGCGTGCAGCTGCGCGACGGCGAGGGGGTCTACAACCGCCTGCTGTTCGCCACACCCGATGGCAATCTGCAGTTCTACGACAAGCGCCACCTGTTCCGCTACGGCGGCGAACACGAACGCTATGCCGCCGGCCGCGACCGCCTGAGCGTGGAATGGAAGGGCTGGCGGATCAATCCGCAGGTCTGCTACGACCTGCGTTTCCCGGTGTTCTGCCGCAACCGCTACAACGTCGAGCGTCCGCAGCAGCTGGATTTCGACCTGCAGATCTTCGTCGCCAACTGGCCGTCGGCCCGTGCCTATGCGTGGAAGACCCTGCTGCGTGCGCGCGCGATCGAGAACCTGTGCTTCGTGGCCGCGGTGAATCGTGTTGGCGTCGATGGCAACCAGCTGCACTACGCCGGTGACAGCGCGGTGATCGACTTCCTTGGCCAGCCTCAGGTGGAGATCCGCGAGCGCGAGCAGGTGGTGACCACCACGATTTCGGCCGAGGCGTTGGCCGCGCACCGCGCGCGCTTCCCGGCGATGCTCGATGCCGATGCCTTCCACCTGGACGAACGGGCCTGAGCGACGGCCTGAACGCCGCCGCACCAGCGCGCGCGCCTGCATTCAACGTGCACGCGCCCGCTGCTAGATTCGCCGCCAGTCCGACCGAACTGGAAGTCCGCCATGAACAAGTCCTTCGCCCTGCTGCTGGCCCTGTCCGCCGCATCGTTGGCCCCTGCCGCGCACGCTGCCGGCAACCTCGATTGCGAGCTGCGCTACAACCTCTCAGGCTGGTCGCTGATCTACAAGACCGCCTCCGGCAATGGCACGGTCACCTGCAGCAACGGCGCCAGCATGCCGGTGCGCATCCAGATGAAGGGTGGCGGCCTGACGGTGGGCAAGTCGAAGATCACCAACGGGCGTGGCAGCTTCACCGGCGCGGTCAGCCTCAATGAACTGCTGGGGACCTATGCTTCGGTGGGTGCACACGCCGGTGCGGTGAAATCCAGCAACGCGCAGGTGATGACCAAGGGGGACATCTCGCTGGCCCTGTCCGGTACCGGCAAGGGCTGGGACCTGGGCGTGGACGGCACCGCCTTCACCCTCAGCCGGCGTTGAGGCGGCGCGGCTCCGCAATGTCCCAGCTGATGCGGACGTAGTGCTGGTCGGTGTCGCTCAGCAAACGTTCGACACCGAAACCATTGTTCAGTAGTTGTGCGCTCACGTCTTCGATGAGCTGTTCGCTGGCCATCACCTGGCTGAAGCCGAACACGATGTAGCGACGACCATTCTGCGAACCGGTCTGGATCGAGTTGTCGAGATCGCGGTAGAACTGTTCGATCGGGCGCTTGGCGGCAGCGGCGTTGGCGCGGGCCTGTTCGGCGGTGATGGTGATCATGGGTTTCTACGTTGTGCGGGGGGAGCGCGCACGATAGCCAGCACCCGGATGTGAATTCCGGGCGTGATGCACAACACTTCCCGTTTGCAGCAATTCCTAACCCGGGGTGAGAACGTTGGGACAGGCAGGAAACGTGCTGCGCGATGGTGGACATCCTGCATCGACGTGAAGTCATCAGGAAGGGATGGGTGGCAACCCCTGTGCAGGCGTGCAACGCCCCCGCCCACAAGGGATCCCGCCGTGATCCGGGGGCTGTGGGCGCGCAGGCATTTACGTTTTCTTGATCCTGCAGTAACCCTGCAGTGAATAACAGGGACATCCCAGCGATTCTGCTGGGATCATAGGAGACGCTGAATGGAGTTCAGAACGTCCGTGCTGCTCGCGGCCCTCATCGCCGCGCCCGCCATCGCCCACGCCGAAGTCTGCCTGTCCGACAGCGGAATCGTCGTGTCCTGTCCAAGCCTGTTGCCGCATCCCGTGACGTCCCGGTTCGAGATTGGGACCTTGCCGCGTGTGGCGGGCTCGCCCTCGGAGATCTACATCACAGGGGGCGGCCAGGTGGATGGAACGAGTAATTTCTCGGTGTATGCCAATGGCCAGTTCCTGTGCCGTACCAATGACAATCTCGACGGTGGCAACACCACGCCGATCCGACATTGCACCGCGACCATCGCAACGCCTGGAACCTATGTGATCTCGGCGTCGCGCAACAATGCCGGCAACTTTTTGGCGCCGATGGACGAAGTGATCAACGTCCAGTAAGCGGTTGTCCGCTGATCCTGGCCCCGGGGCAGGGACCCGGGGCCGCATGGCCGCAGGAGCGGTTTCTTCACCGACGCGCTGGACGTCCCGGGCGTTCGCCGTCAACTGACCGACCCCGCTGCAGCCACAGCGCCAGCAGGCCACACGCGATGAGGGTCGGTGCGAGCAGCTGCAGTGCACCGACCAGCGCCATCGCCGCACCGATCAGCAGGTAGTAGAGCAGGCCGAACAGCGCGCCCGCACTGCCGAGGCAGTGTGGATAGCCGCGCAGGGCCTGGCCGAGCACGTTGGGGATGGCGAGGCCGAACCCGGTCACCACCGGTACCATCGCCACAACCAGCGCGGGGTGATCCTGCAGCAGCGCTGCCGACAGGCCGCCGCCCAGCAGCAGTGCTGCGGCGAGGCGGATACGGATGGCGGGTGTCACGCCGGCTCGCAGCAGGCGGCCATTCACCCAGGCACCGAGCGCCGAGCCCAGCGCCAGTACCGCGCCACTGGCACCGAACCAAGACAACGGCCAGTGCAGGCGTTCGAATACGAACGGGCCCAGCGCGTACCAGCTGTACATGGCGACGTTGAACGCCATCACCAACAGCGCCTGTGACCAGATCCAGCGGTCGCAAAGCAGTTGCCGCAGCAACGGCAGCAAGGGCGCCTGCACGGCCCGTGCAGGACGGCTCTCGTGCAGGCCTGCTGCAGTACCGGCGATCAGCAGCGCAGCGATCAGCAACAGTCCGGCCTGGACACCGGCATAGCCATTCGCGGTCACCAGCAGGCTGCCCAGTGCCAGGCCGATGGCCGGACTCAACGCCAGCGCCATGCCGATCCAGGAAAACGCCTGTGCCAGCGCGGGGCCCTGCAGGCGGTCGCGCAGCACGGTCTGGGTCACCACTGAAGCGGCGGCCGCACCCACCGCGGCCAATGTCTGGACCAGCAGCACCTGCCCGAAACTGTTCGCCCGCAGGCCGAACAGCGCGGCGACTGAGAAGGTGGCCAGGCCGGCCAGCATGGCCGGGCGTCGGCCCAGGCGGTCCGCGAGCCGCCCCCACAGCAGCACACCCGCAGCGAAGCCGAACAGGTACAGGCTCATCGCCTGGCTGGCGGCAGCGGGCGGCAGCGCGAAGCGCTCGGCCAGATCGGCCAGTGCCGGGCTGTACAGGGTCTGCGCCAGCTGAGGGAACATCAGCAGCGCGATGGTGAGCAACAACAGGCGACGCGACATGCGGACGCTCCAGAGGCTGGGCCGCGCATTGTGGTTGCGGACGCGATGGCGCACTCTGTCTGTTCTGCCAGTAAATATCTGAAATCGGACATGGCGTGGTTGCAGCCCGATGCACATTTCGACGCCGACGCCTGGGCCGCGCCGGTACTGGGTATCGCCTCATCGCTGGCCGACCACGATTCGGGTTGGCACCAGCATGCACGCGCGCAGCTGCTCTACACCCGGCAGGGCTGCACGCGCCTGACCTATGGAGATCGCATCAGCCTGCTGCCGCCGTCACGCGCAGCCTGGATTCCAGGTGGGCTTACTCATCGGGCACAGATGCGCCAGGCGGTCGACTACCGTTCGCTGTACTTCGACGCTGCGTTGTCGGCGCAGTTGCCGCAACAGCCGGCGATCATCAGTGTTGGTCCGCTGCTGCAGGCCTTGCTGGAGCCGATCGCGCAGGCGCCATTCGACCATGACTGGCAGGCGCCGCGCGCGCACCACCAGCTGGCGTTGTGCGTACTGGAGATCGCTGCTGCGCCGGTGGCGCCGATGGACCTACCTTTGCCTCGTGATCCGCGGATCGCACGGTGCCTCCCGGTGGCCGAACAGCTGCCGCCCGAACTGGGGGCGCTGGCCGCGCGCACGGGCCTGAGCGTGCGTACCGTCGGCCGGTTGATGCAGCGTGATACCGGCATGAGCTATCAGGCCTGGCGCCAGCAATGGCGCCTGATGCGGGCCATGGAGCTGCTGCTGCTTGGCCATCGCGTCGCGCATGTGGCGCAGGACACGGGTTTCTCCGCCGAGAGTCCGTTCATCGCCTTCTTCCGCAGCATGACCGGCACCACACCCGCCGCGTTCCAGCGCCACGCAACAGGGGACGGAGGGGATTAAGTCGCTTTCGCCCTTTCGACACAGGCCGTGGCAAAAGCGACTTAATCCCCTCCGTCCCCTTTTCAACGAAAAACCCCGGCTTGCGCCGGGGTTTTTCATTTCAGGCGTGCCGGTGGATCAGCCGCCGCGCGGGCCGCTGCGGCGCGGGCCGCCCGGACCGCGGTTGCCGCCGGGGCCACCCGGGCCACGGTTGCCACCCGGACCGCCGGGGCCGCGGTTACCGCCCGGGCCACGGTTGTTGCCACCGCCCGGACCGCGACCGCCCGGACGGGCGCCGTGTGCCGGCTTCGGGCTGCCATACGGGTTGAAGCCCGGGGTGGCGTGGTCGGACGGGAAGCTCGGGGCATTGCCCGGATGACCGTACGGGTGCTTGTTGCCCTGGCCCTGCGAGCGGTTGCCGGCACCGGCCGGACGACCCTGGCCGCCTGCGCCGCCACGGCCTTCACCGCCGAAGCCGCCACGGCCCTGGCCGCCACCGGCGCCTGCGCCCGGCCCCTTCGGCTTGCCGTACGGACGGCCCTGGCCGCCTGCGCCCGGACCACGGGCCCCCGGGCCACGTGCGCCCGGACCGGCATTGCGGTGGCCGCTCGGGCCGGTGCTCACGCCATCCGGCACGTACCAGGTGCGGAACGCGGCCGGGTTGCCTTCCGGCAGCGAACGGTCATTCTTCGGCGCGCGCTGCTTGAACGGCTTCTGCGACTGCTTTGCTGCCGCTTCACCGCTGACAGTCAGGCCGCCCTTGAAGCCGCCACCCTTGCCGCCGCGGCCACGGCCGCGGTCTTCGCGGACGTTGTCGAAGCGGCGCAGCTCGCGACCTTCATCGGCGGTGTTGTGGCCGTTGACGTAGGCGTTGCCGCGGCCACCTTCGCGCACGCGCACGGTGGTCTTGGCGGCGCGACGCTGGCCGATCACCGGCTGCAGGGTCAGTGCCGACGGTGCGCCTTCTTCCAGCTTCAGCTGTGCACGCAGGGCTTCCACCTGGGCGGTGCCCAGTTCCACCGAATGGCCACGGGCCAGTTCGCGCGGCAGGCTCACCTTGCCGTAGCGGGTGCGCTTCAGGCGGCTGACCTGGCAGCCCTGCGATTCCCACAGGCGGCGCACTTCACGGTTGCGGCCTTCCTTCACCACGACGCGGAACCAGTCGTGCGAGTCGGTGCCGCCGATGCGTTCGATCTCGTCGAACTTGGCCGGGCCATCTTCCAGGGCAACGCCACGGGCGAGGCGGTCGACGATGGCGTCGGAGACCTTTTCCTCGCCTTCCGGCGCGCGCACGCGCACCACGTATTCGCGCTCGACCTCGAACGACGGGTGCATCATGGCGTTGGCCAGTTCACCGTCGGTGGTGGCCAGCAGCAGGCCGGTGGTGTTGATGTCCAGGCGGCCGATCGCGATCCAGCGCGCGCCCTTCAGTGGCGGCAGCGACTCGAACACGGTCGGGCGGCCTTCGGGGTCTTCGCGGGTGGTCACTTCGCCTTCCGGCTTGTTGTAGACCAGCACGCGCGACGGCTCGGCCAGGGCGGTGGCGACGAAGCCGCGGCCGTCCAGCTCGATCCTGTCGCCGCTCTTGACCGACATGCCGGTCTGCGCGACTTCGCCATTGACCTTGACCAGGCCTTCGGCGATGCGCTGTTCCAGCGCGCGGCGCGAGCCAAGGCCGGCCTGGGCCAGCACCTTGTGCAGGCGTTCTTCCAACTTGAACTGTTCGGAGGTGGCTTCACGCTTGAGCGAGAGCTTGTTCAACGACAGCTTGCGAGGGGTGTCACTCATCAGTTTTGCTCCGGCCGACGGTTTCGAGGTCGGCCTCTGGTTCGGAATCGGCTTGGTCAACAGCCACGGTCGTCATCGCGACGGCGTTGTCTTCGCGTTCGTTCACTGGCACCGCGCGCTCGCCCGGCGCGGAATCGGGGTGCCCATCATCGAAGGGCGAAGGTGCTTGCTCATCGGAGGCCGGTGCAGGGGCTGCATCGGCGGAATCGGGGGTGTCACTGCCGGCCAGGCCGGCGTCATCGTTCGCGGCAGCACCATCTGTGCCGGCCGAGATGTCCGGACCGTCGGCGCCTGCGGCGGCCGGCGCATCGCGGTCCAGCGCCAGCTGCGGTTCCAGCTCGCCCAGGTCCTTCAGTTCCGACAATGGCGGCAGCTCATCCAGCCGCTTCAGGCCGAAGTAGTCCAGGAAGCCTTTGGTGGTGCCGAACAGGGCCGGCTTGCCGGGCACGTCGCGGTGGCCGACCACGCGGATCCATTCGCGTTCTTCCAGCGCCTGGATGATGTTGCTGCTGACCGCCACGCCGCGTACCTGCTCGATCTCGCCGCGGGTGATCGGCTGCCGGTAGGCGATCAGTGCCAGGGTTTCCAGGGTGGCACGGGTGTAGCGGGTCTTGCGTTCGGTCCACAGCCGGCTGATCCAGCCATGCACTTCGCCGGTGACCTGGTAGCGGAAACCGGAGGCGACCTCGACCAGTTCCACGCCGCGGCCTTCGCAGGCCTCGCGCAGGCGTTCCAGCGCACGTTCGATGCTGCCCGGCGGTGCCGGTTCCTCTTCCGGGAACAGGTCCTTCAGCTGGGCCAGGGTGAGCGGCTGGCTGGAGGCCAGCAGGGCACCTTCGACAATGCGGTTGATCAGCAATTGATCCATCGGCAGTCAGCGCTCACTCGTCTGCATTGGCGGCGTCGTTGTCGTCGAACTCGCTGCTGAACTGCAGCGGGGCATTGGTATTGCCAGCGGCCAGTGATTTCACGTAGATCGGCGCCAGCGGCTCTTCCTGGACGATGTCCAGCAGCTGTTCCTTGGCCAGTTCCAGCACCGCCAGGAACGTGACCAGCACGCCCAGCTTGCCTTCTTCGGCGGTGAACAGCCCTTCAAAACGATAGAACTTGCCGTCCTCCAGGCGCCCCAGCACTTCGCCCATGCGTTGCCGCACGCTCAGTGCTTCACGCTTGATGGCGTGGCCGCTGAACAGCTCGGCGCGCTTGAGCACGTCGTGCAGGGCCAGCAGCATTTCCTTCAGGTCCACCGGTGGCGGCAGCTTCACCGCAGCGCGTTCGGGCATGAAGGCATGGGCCACGCTGGTGTCGCGGTCCTGGCGGGGCAGGGCGTCGATGTCCTCGGCGGCCTGCTTGAAGCGTTCGTACTCCTGCAGCCGGCGCACCAGTTCGGCGCGCGGATCGGCCTCATCGCCGTCTTCGCTGACCGGGCGCGGCAGCAGCATGCGCGACTTCACTTCGGCCAGGATCGCGGCCATCACCAGGTACTCGGCGGCCAGCTCGAAGCGCAGTTCGCGCATCACGGTGATGTATTCCACGTACTGCCGGGTGATCTCGGCCACGGGAATGTCCAGCACGTCCAGGTTCTGGCGCCGGATCAGGTACAGCAGCAGGTCCAGCGGGCCTTCGAAGGCATCCAGGATGACTTCCAGCGCGTCCGGCGGAATGTACAGGTCCTGCGGAATCTGCAGGACCGGTTGCCCATGCACCACGGCCAGCGGCATTTCCTGCTGCTGGGGGGCGGGCGGCCGGGTTGGCGGGTTCGCGTCGAGCGCGAGTTCGGAAGTCATCTAATGGACATCAGGATTGCAACGGACCAGTCGCGGCACCGGGTTCGCCGGGCCAACGCCACGGCGCCCCAGGGCACCAGACACGCCGGGATCGGCGCGATTCCACACATATCAAACAGCAGGACGCGCCGCAGGAGACGGCAGCGACAAAACTACGGGGAGGTCGTCTACGTGGCCCGGCCAGGTGGTCCGGTTTGAAGCAGCGGGACGATCGTCGGGGGCTGCGTTGGCCGCAAAAACCGACGGGCTGCTGCATCCAGCCACGTGCAATGGAGTCTAGGGTAAGCCTTTGTCGCGCCAGTGTCCAGCCGGGCCGGGGCAGGGGCCGCATTGGCTAGAATCTGCGCACCCGACAACGCAAGTGAGGAAATGCCGGTGTGGTATGTGATCGAAGGCTATGACGGCCAGGATGTGCTGGCGCAGCGGCTGCAGGCGCGGCCGGAACACCTGGCGCGGCTGCACGCGCTGCGCGACGAAGGGCGCCTGCTGCTGGCCGGCCCGTGCCCGGCGGTGGACAGCGAAGACCCGGGCCCGGCCGGTTTCAGTGGTTCGGTGGTGATTGCGCAGTTCGAGTCGCTTCCACAGGCCCAGGCCTGGGCCGATGCCGACCCTTACGTGGCGGCCGGCGTCTACACCCGCGTCCAGGTGCGCCCCTTCCGCAAGGTCCTGCCGTGAACGCGGAGCGGATCGAGCGGATCCGTGACGCACTGCAGCAGGCGCTGGCCCCGAGCATCCTGGAGATCGAGGATGACAGCCACCGCCACGCTGGCCATGCCGGCGCACGCGATGGTCGCGGCCATTTCAACGTCCACGTGGTCAGTGAGCGCTTCGCCGGACTGGGACAGCTGGCCCGGCACCGCGCGGTCTATGCCGCGCTGGGGTCGATGATGGACACCGATATCCACGCGTTGTCCATCCGCGCACAGACCCCGTCAGAACAGGGCTGAGCCCTTGTCCCGCACTGTCCTGGCGGGTCCCCTCCGGGGCGCGCCCAGGACAGAATTCCATGTCCATTTCGGGACATTCGCCTAACGGACTGTTTACAAGCCCAGATGGAAACGCTTACATTCCGCGCCAATGCTGGTAGGTCCAAGCCGTGGAGGGCGGCTTCGTGAACAAGGCAGCTATCACAATCAAAGACGTCGCACGCGAAGCCCGGGTCTCCGTGGCCACGGTTTCCCGCGCGCTCAACGGGCATGAAAATGTCGCCGAACCGGTCCGCCAGCTTGTGCTGGAGGTGGCCGCACGGCTGCGTTACACCCCGCACGCCGCCGCCCGCAGCCTGAGCAGCCGCCGCACCAATACGGTGGGCGTGGTGCTGCCGGACCTGTACGGCGAATTCTTCTCCGAGCTGATGCGCGGCATCGACAACGTTGCCCGCAACCGCCGCCAGCACCTGCTGGTGTCCAGCTACCACGGTGACCAGGAACAGCAGGGCGCGGCCCTGCGTGCCATGCGCGGCCGCGTTGACGGCCTGCTGGTGCTCTCGCCCTATGCGGAGAGCCCGGGCTTCCTGACCGACAACCTGCCGCAGTCGTTGCCGACGGTGTTGATCAACACCTATCTGCCCGGGCAGGACCACCCGGTGCTGAGCATCGATGACCATGCCGGTGCGATGGCGATGACCCGCCATCTGCTTGACGCCGGTCACCGCCGTATCGCTTTCATTTCTGGCCCGGACCTCAACTTCGACGCGCGCGAGCGCCTGCGCGGCTTCCGTGACGCGCTGGTGGCTTTCGGCAGTGACGCCGAAGGCATCGAGCTGCCCGGTGATTTCGACGAAGCTTCCGGCCATCGCGCCGGTCAGGAGTTGCTGGCAGCCGGAGCGCTGCCCGATGCCGTGTTCGCCGCCAACGACATGATGGCGCTGGGTTGCCTGTATGCGTTCACGCAGGCAGGTGTCCACGTTCCGTCCGACGTCGCCCTGGCCGGTTTCGATGACATTCCACTGGCGCGTTTCGTCCACCCGTCGCTGACCACCATGCAGGTCAGCATCGCCGAACTCGGCGATCGGGCCATGACGCGCCTGATGCAGTTGATGGACGGCACCTCCACGGATGGGACAGGGGACAAGCAGACCCTGGTTCCCCGCTTGATAGTTCGCGATTCCACCACTCCGCCATCGGGCCGTTGAAGCCAGAGGCGTTCCTTCTTTTTTGATTGATCGCAGGGACCGCGCGAGCGGTCACCGCCACCCGGAGATTGAGTTGATGATGCACACCACCTTCCGCACGCCGGCACGCCGGCTGCTGAGCACTGCACTGGTCAGCTGCCTGATGCTGGCCGCTGCTCCGAACGTCATGGCGCAGTCGGCCAATGCCAGCCTGCGCGGCCAGGTTTCCGGCGCCCAGGCCGGTGCCGAAGTCACCGCCACCAACGTGGCCACCGGCACCGTCCGTCGCGGCACCGTCCGTGCCGATGGCAGCTACTCGCTGATGGGCCTGGACCCGGGCACCTATGACGTGGTCGCCAACGGCCAGTCGCAGAAGGTCACCGTCACCGTCGCTTCGACCGCGACGCTGAACTTTGCCGGCGCGGCCAGCAGCACCCCGGGTGCGACCGCAGCCACCAACCTGGACACTGTCACCGTCGTCGCGCCGACCCTGCTGCAGGAAGTGCGCACGTCCGAAGTCGGCAAGACCGTCAGCCTGCAGCAGATCCAGACCACCCCGCAGGTCTCGCGCAACTTCCTGGAGTTCGCCGACGCGGTGCCGGGCATGATCTTCACCCGCGACGCCAAGGGCAACACCTCGCTGCGCGGCGGCGCGACCAACGCTGACGGCACCAACGTCTACATCGACGGCGTGGGCCAGAAGAGCTACGTCAAGGGCGGCGGCGTGGCCGGCCAGTCCGGCAGTGCCGGTAACCCGTTCCCGCAGCTGGCCATCGGCGAGTACAAGGTCATCACCGGCAACTACAAGGCCGAGTACGGCCAGGTGTCCAGCGCCGCGATCACCGCCGCGACCAAGTCGGGTACAAACGAGTTCAAGGGCGAGACCTTCTATCGTTACACCAACGACAATATGCGTGCGATGACCCCGGCCGAACGCCAGCCGGGAAAGAGCAAGGAAGAATCGGCGGAGAAGGAATACGGCTTCGCGCTGGGCGGCCCGATCATCAAGGACAAGGCCCACTTCTTCGTGACCTACGAAGCCAAGCGTTTCGATCTGCCAGTGACCATTGCCCCGAATGGCGCGGTCACCAGCGCTGCCTCGCAGCTGCCGGCGGCGGCCGCCGCCGGCCTGGGCCCGGCCAGCCAGCCGTTCAAGCAGGACCTGATCTTCGCCAAGATCGACGTCGAGCCGACCGACAACGACCGCATCGAGTTCACAGTCCAGGATCGTGACGAGAACCAGCAGCAGTTCAGTGACCAGACGTCCAAGGAACATGGCAAGGTCACTGACAACACAGACCGTCGTTTCGCGCTGCGCTGGAATCACAGCGGTGAGCGCTTCTACAACGAGCTGATGGTCACCCACGAGAAATCGTTCAACAACCCGCTGCCGCTGACTCTGGGCAACGGCTACGTGTACACCGCGCCGGACGGCCGTGACATCGACGGCAACACTCCGCAGGAACGCACCATTGTGGAAATCGGTGGTGCCAGCGCCTTTGCCTCGCAGGTGAAGGGCCAGAAGGGCTGGTCGATCGAAGACAACTTGACCCTGGACGGCTTGGAGTGGGCTGGCGACCACACCATCAAGATGGGCGCCAAGTACAAGAAGATCAATCTGTACGCCTCCGACGCGCAGCAGATCAACCCGCAGTTCTACTACACCGTGGGCAACCCGGAATTCGGCATTGATACGCCGTACAAGGCGCAATTCACCAAGCCGATCACTGGGGTCAGTGGCGTGTTGCCGGAAGTACGCTCGAAGACCACGCAGATCGGCTTGTTCATTCAGGACGACTGGCAGGTCAACGACCACCTGCAGTTGAACCTGGGCCTGCGTTGGGACTACGAGAAGAACCCGACCTACCTGGACTTCGTGACTCCGCCGGAAGTGGTCAGCGCGCTCAATGCGCAGGATCCGCATGGCCCGGCCGGGCAGAGCTACGCGCAGACGCTCGCGTTGAGCGGCCTGAACATCAACGATTACATCAGCAACGGCCACAACCGCAAGGCATTCAAGGATGCCTGGCAGCCGCGGCTGGGCTTCTCGTATGACATCAATGCCGACGAGCAGCATGTGATCCATGGTGGCGCCGGTCGTTCCTACGACCGTGATCTTTTCGATTACCTGGCGTTGGAAACCACCAAGCTGGCCCTGCCGCAGCCGACCGTGTACTTCCGCGACCCGCGCAGCGGAGCCTGCCTGTACGGGCAGAACCCGTGCTTCGACTGGAACCCGAACCTGCTTAATGGCATCGGCAACGTGCAGGCCCTGCTGGGCAGTACCAGCAACGAAGGCCTGGAAGTGGACCTGCTCAACAACAACTTGAAGGTGCCCTACGCGGACCAGTTCAGCCTGGGCATGAGCAACCAGATCGGGGAGTGGCTGACCGACGCCACCATCTCGCGCACGCTGACCTATGATGGCTTCGCCTACACCTTGGGCAATCGCTTCCGCAACGGCAACTTCTTCGACAACCAGATGCTGTGTGGTGCCGAAAAGCCAACCTACGGCCAACCGTGGGGTTGCAACATCCCCGGCTTCGGCAGCCTGATCATTGGCCAGCAGGGCATCAAGACCCGCGCTACCCAGATCCTGCTGTCGGCGCAGAAGCCGTACACCAAGGAAAGCGGCTGGGGTACCTCGATTGCCTATACCTGGACCACTGCGCGTCACAACCGCAACATTGACGAGCACTACTCGTTCGATCGCGGCACCATCGGCGAATACCCATACATCAAGTCCAACGGCGCGCCGCGCCACCGTCTGGTGGTCACGGGCTCCTACGATGGCTTCTGGGGCATCACCTTCGGTGGCAAGCTGACCTTGGCCACCCCGGTGGCGGGCAACGACTGGTCCTGCGTGGCACAGGCCGGCAACCCGAACTGCCTGCCGACCCCGGCCGCCGGCTACCCGGGGGGCAATGGCCGCTTCCTGCTCGGCGGCAAGATCTTCGGCTACCGGTCGCTTGACCTGCAGGCGACCAAGACCTTCAAGCTGGCCGGCGATACCGAGTTGTATGCGCGTATCGACATCATCAACGTGCTCAACTTTGACAACTTCTCCAACCTGAACTACGTGAAGAGCGACGGCAAGCTGCTGGTGAGCTACAACGAGACCGGCGACATCGTCGGTACGCCGCGCCAGGTCAAGGCCGAAGTGGGCTTCCGCTTCTAAGCCCGGATGGATGCATGACCCCGATGCCGCCGCTCCGCCGGCGGCATCGGGCGCGTGAAAACGGCGATGGCCGGCCCTGCGCCGGTCCATTGCCCATGCCGCTGCCGGTCAGGGGGCATCGGCATGGGCAATGATCGCGGTGTCAAACCACGTTTTTCGTGGTTTTTTAAGAACGCACCTTGTAAACGATTTCAGATCATTGGACGGTATGCTTTCCCATCGATCAGACCACCGGAGAAATCGCGCCATGCAGGCACGTCATCTGTTGTCCGCCGCAGCGTTGAGCCTGGCCGTGGCCGCCTGCCAGCCGGCCCAGCAGGAGCCTGCAAAGCCGCGGCCGCCGGTGATCCTGATCGAGGCCGATGCACCGCCGCGGCCGATGAAACCTGAGCTGCCGCCGCTGTTCGATGACATCGAGCGCCGCACCTTCCAGTTCTTCTGGGATACCACCAACGAGATCAATGGCCTGACCCCGGACCGCTATCCGTCGCGGCCGTTCGCCAGCATCGCCTCGGTCGGCTTCGCACTGACCGCGTATCCGATCGGCATCGAGAACGGCTGGGTCAGCCGCAACCAGGCGATCGACCGCACCCTGACTACCCTGAAATTCTTCCGCGACGTGCCGATGGGCCCGCAGCGTACCGGCAAGGCGGGTTACAAGGGCTTCTACTACCACTTCCTGGACATGCAGGAAGGCCGTCGCTACGACAGTTGGGTCGAGCTTTCCTCGGTGGATACCGCGCTGTTGATGATGGGCGTGCTGTTCGCGCAGTCGTACTACGACGGCGACGATCCGCGCGAGAAGGAAATCCGCCAGATCGCCGATACGCTGTACAAGAAGGTCGACTGGCCGTGGCTGCAGCAGCGTGCTCCGCTGATCTCGATGGGCTGGTTCCCGGAGAGTGGCTTCATCGACCACGACTGGATGGGCTACAACGAGGCGATGATGGTCTACATCCTTGCCCTGGGTTCGCCGACGCACCCGGTCAGCCCGGACGCGTGGACGGTGTGGACGCGGACCTACGACAACGACTGGGGTGTCTACCAGGGCCAGGAATACCTGTCCTTCGGCCCGCTGTTCGGCCACCAGTACAGCCACGTCTGGATCGACTTCCGCGACATCCAGGACGCGTACATGCGCGAGCGCGGCAGCACCTACTTCCTCAACAGTCGTTCGGCTGCGCTGGCCCAGCGTGAGTACGCCATCGCCAACCCGATGCAGTGGAAGGAGTATGGCGAGAACGTGTGGGGCCTGACCGCCAGCGACGGGCCGCAGAACACTACGCAGGACTACCGCGGTGAGCAGCGCCAGTTCCGCCACTACTCTTCGCGCGGCGCCGGCCTGCGCGAGAACTTCGACGACGGCACCATCGCCCCGACCGCCGCGATCGCGTCGGTGGTGTTCGCGCCCGAGCAGGTGATTCCGGCGACGCTGGAGATGCACAAGCGCTTTGGCGACTACATCTATTCCAGCTACGGCTTCCTGGATTCGTTCAATCCCAGCTTCAACTACGACATTCCGATCAAGACCGGCCGCCTGGTGCCGGATCGCGGCTGGGTCGCCAGCGACTACATCGCCATCGACCAGGGCCCGATCCTGACCATGATCGCCAACTACCGCGATGACTTCGTCTGGGACGTGATGAAGAAGAACCCGTACATCCGCAAGGGCCTGGAACGGGCCGGATTCAGCGGTGGCTGGCTGGCGCCGGAAGGCGCGTTCCAGCCGCTGGAACTGCAGAAAGACGAAAAGGCCGCGGCGGCACGCGCGGTGGGTATCGCCGAATCACGCGCGGCTGCCGCGCAGGAACAGAAGAACAATGCCAACCGCACCACAGGCCAGGGCAAGTAACCCGATGCCGAACTGGATCGACCGCCTGCGCCGCTGGGCGCTGCCTGCCCTGGCCGCGCTGGTCGTGGCCGGCTGCGCCCGTACCGAGCCGGGCACCACCACCGTGCGCTTCTGGGCGATGGGGCGAGAAGCCGAGGTGGTCAGTGAGCTGATCCATGAGTTCGAGGCCGAGAATCCGGGCATCAAGGTGGATGTGCAGAACATCCCGTGGACGGCTGCGCACGAGAAACTGCTGACCGCGTTTGCCGCCGATGGACTGCCGGACGTGTGCCAGCTGGGTAACACCTGGGTGCCGGAGTTCGCCGAGCTCGACGCGCTGACACCGCTGCAGCCGTTCGTCGAGCATTCGGCCGTGGTCGATGAGAAGGACTATTTCCAGGGCATCTGGGATACCAACGTGATCCACGGCGAGCTGGTGGGCGTGCCGTGGTATGTCGACACCCGCCTGATCTACTACCGCAAGGATCTGCTGGCCAAGGCCGGCTATGACCACCCGCCGCGCACGTGGCAGGAGTGGGACGAACAGATGGCGGCGATCAAGCGCATGCAGGGCCCGAACCGCTATGCGGTGCTGATGCCGATCAACGAGTTCGAGCAGCAGCTGTCGCTGGCACTGCAGCAGCCCGATCCGCTGCTGCGCGATGATGACACCCGCGGCAACTTCGCCAGCCCCGGCTTCCGCCGAACCCTGGCGTTCTACGCCAACATGTTCGAGCAGGGCTGGGCGCCGAAGATGTCCGAGACGCAGATCTCCAACGTCTGGGACGAGTTTTTCCGCGGCTTCAACGTCTTCTACATTTCCGGCCCATGGAACATCCGCGAGTTCAAGAAGCTGCAGCCGAAGGAACTGGAAGGGCAGTGGGGCACCGCAGCGCTGCCGGGGCCGGAGGGTCCGGGCGCGGGCATCGCCGGTGGCACCAGCCTGGTGATCTTCCGCAAGTCACAGCAGAAGGAAGCCTCCTGGAAGCTGATCGAGTTCCTGTCGCGACCGGAAATACAGGCGCGCTTCCATTCGATCATCGGCGACCTGCCGCCACGCCGCAGTGCCTGGAATGCACCATCGCTGGCCAACGATCCGCTGGCGGCCGCGTTCCGCGACCAGCTGGAGCGGGTCAAGCCGACACCGAAGGTGCTGGAATGGGAGCGCATCGTGCAGGAAATGCGCATCGTCACCGAGAAGGTGGTGCGTGGTGGCCTGCCACAGGACAAGGCCGTGGAAGAGCTGGACCAGCGCGTGGACAAGGTGCTGGCCAAGCGCCGCTGGATGCATGAACAACAACGCCTGCAGCAGCGCGTGCCGTCGCCGCGATCGAGCAGTGCCGTGGCCGCCGGGAGCGCGCAATGAAACGTACTTCACTTGCCGGCTGGATCTTTGCCGGTCCCTCGCTGATCGTGCTGGGTGTGTTCTTCGGCCTGCCGGTGGCCTCGGCGCTGGCGCTGAGCGTGACCGACTTCGACCTGTACGCGCTGGCCGACAGCAGCAACCTGCGCTTCGTCGGCCTCGGCAACTACATCGACCTGCTGCAGACGCCGATGTTCTGGAAGTCGCTGTGGAACACCACCTACTTCGTGCTGATCGGCGTGCCGTTGTCGATTGGCGTGTCGCTGGGTGCGGCGATGCTGCTGAACGCGCCGGCCGCGCGCTTCAAGGCGCTGTTCCGCACTGCGCTGTTCGCGCCGGTGGTGACTACGCTGGTGGCGGTGGCGGTGATCTGGCGCTACCTGTTCCATACCAGCTATGGCCTGGTGAACTACGGGCTGGGGCATCTGGGCATCAGCCCGATCGACTGGCTGGGTGATCCCAACTGGGCGATGCCGACCATCATGCTGTTCGCGGTGTGGAAGAACTTCGGCTACAACATGGTGATCTTCCTGGCTGGCCTGCAGGCGATCCCGCATGACCTGTACGAGGCCGCGCGCATCGACGGCGCCTCGCGCTGGAAACAGTTCCTGCACATCACCCTGCCGATGCTCGGCCCGGTGCTGCTGGTGGTCGGGGTGATCACCGTGTCCGGCTACTTCCAGCTGTTCGCCGAGCCCTACGTGATGACCCGCGGCGACCCACTGCAGAGCACCGTCAGCGTGCTGTATTTCATGTTCGAGGAAGGCTTCAAGTGGTGGAACCTGGGACGCGCCTCGGCTGTGGCGTTCCTGCTGTTCCTGATCATCCTGGCGGTGACCACCGTGATGCTGCGTTTCGGCCGCAAGAGGCAGTTGGTATGAGTCGTGAAATCGGCCAGTCGCGCTGGTACCCGTGGATGATCAATGGCGCGTTGCTGGTGCTGGCCCTGGTCAGCCTGGCGCCGCTGCTGTGGATGGTGTCGGTCTCGTTCATGCCGCAGGGCGAGGCCAGCCACTTCCCGCCACCGCTGCTGCCTTCCAGCATCACCACGCACAACTACCATGAGCTGTTCGCGCGTACCGGCATGGGCGGCAACTTCGCCAACAGCCTGCTGGTCTCGCTGGGCATCACGGTGGGTTCGCTGCTGCTCAACACCATGGCCGGCTATGCCTTCGCCAAGCTCAACTTCGTCGGCCGCGAGCGCCTGTTCCAGGTGCTGATGGCGGCGCTGGTGATCCCGGCGCAGGTGGCGATGCTGCCGCTGTTCCTGCTGATGAAGCAGCTGGGCCTGGTCAACAGCTTCGGTGGCGTGATCGTGCCGGCGCTGGCCAGCGTGTTCGGCATCTTCCTGGTGCGCCAGTATGCGCGCTCGATTCCGGACGAACTGCTGGAAGCAGCGCGCATCGACGGGGCAGGGGAGCTGCGCATCTTCTTCCAGATCGTGCTGCCGATGCTCAAGCCGGTGCTGGTGACGCTGGCGATCTTCACGTTCATGGGCGCATGGAACGATTTCATGTGGCCGTTGATCGTGCTGACCGACCAGGAGCACTACACTTTGCCGGTGGCGCTGGCCACCCTCTCGCGCGAGCACATCATGGACGTGGAAATGATGATGGCCGGCGCGGTGGTCACCGTGGTCCCGGTGCTGGCGCTGTTCCTGGTGCTGCAGCGGTACTACATCCAAGGTCTGTTGTTGGGGAGCGTCAAGGGATGAAGCGAGCGATCGCCGTTGGACTGGGCCTGTTGTGGACCTCCCTGGCGATCGCCGCACCTCCGGCGCTGCCGGCACCGAAGGTGCTGGACGACTTCGACGACGTCGCAGCCTGGAAGCTGGTGCTGTCCGACCAGGTCAGCGGTTCGCTGCGGCCGGTCAGCGGTGCCGGCGGTGGTCGCGCGCTGTGCCTGGATTACGACTTCCACGATGTCTCCGGCTACGTTGGCATCCGTCGCGGGCTGAACATCGAGTACCCGGTCAACTACCGCTTCGGCTTCCAGCTGCGCGGTGATTCACCGGGCAACGACCTGCAGTTCAAGTTGATCGACGCCAGCGGCGACAACGTCTGGTGGGTCAACCGGCCAGGCTACAGCTTCCCCAAGGCGTGGACGCCGGTCGAGTACCGGCGTCGGCAGATCGACAAGGCATGGGGGCCATCGCCGGAGAAGGAGATGGCGCGCAGCGCCGCGGTCGAATTCACCATCTACAGCAAGGTCGGCGGCCGCGGCACGGTGTGCTTCGACAAGCTGACCCTGCAGGGCCTGCCGCCGCAGGATGATTCGGCGCTGGTGCCGTCGGTGATCGCCGATACCGCCACCGCGCTGCAGGACCGCATGATCGACGGCAAGAGCGATACGTTCTGGATCAGTGGCGGGGTCAAGCAGCAGACCATCAGCCTGGACCTGCACAAGAGCCGTGAGATCGGCGGTGCGGTGATCGACTGGCTGCCGAACCTGGAGGCGCGGCGCTACACCGTGCGCACTTCCGAGGACGGCCGTGACTGGCGCACCGTGCGTGAGGTCACCAGTGGTGCCGGTGGCCGCGATTGGCTGGCGCTGCCGGATACCGACGCACGCTATGTGCGCTTCGATCTGCAGGATGGCCCGAACTGGCGCTACGGCATCCGTGACATCGCGCTCAAGCCACTGGCCTTCGCAGCCACGCCGAACGCATTCCTGTCCTCGGTGGCTGCTGACCTGCCGCGCGGGTCGTTGCCGCGTGCCTATGTGGGCGAGCAGCCGTACTGGACCCTGCTCGGCCTCGATGGCGGCCAGGAGCAGGCGCTGATCAGCGAGGATGGCGCGCTGGAGCCGGCCAAGGGCAGCTTCAGCATCGAGCCGTTCATCCGCCTTGATGGCAAGCTGCTGGACTGGTCCAAGGTGGCCATCACCCAGTCGTTGCAGGATCACTACCTGCCGATCGCCAACGTCGACTGGGTGCATGAGAAGGTCGGTCTGGCAGTGACCGGCTTCGTGCAGGGCACGCCTGAGCGTGCGCAGCTGATCGGCCGCTACCGGCTGAGCAATCCGGACAAGGTCGCACACGAATACACCCTGGCACTGGCGATCCGGCCGTGGCAGGTCAATCCACCGACCCAGTTCCTCAATACCGTCGGTGGCTTCAGCCGCATCGATGCACTGGAGGTCGGCGAGCAGCTGGTGCGGGTCAACGGCGAGCCGCGCATCTATCCGTTGCAGGTGCCGGATGCGCGCTTTGCCAGTACCTTCGATGGCAAGCTTGATGCGATGCATCTGGCGGACGGAAAGTACCCGGGCGCCACCGCGGTGAAGGACAGCACCGGCATGGCGTCGGGTGCGTTGATCTATACGATCAAGCTTGAGCCCGGGCAGAGCCGCGAGGTGGCGGTGGTGCTGCCGCAGACCGGTGGCTGGACGCCGAAAGCACTGGACGTGGCCAAGGCGCAGGCGCAGGTGGCCGAGCAGTGGCGGCAGAAGCTGGGGGTGGTCTCGCTGCAGGTACCCGCTGCAGGCCAGCCGCTGGTCGACACCCTGCGCACGGCCGTGGCGCACATGCTGATCTCGCGCGTCGGTCCGCGCCTGCAGCCGGGCACGCGTTCGTACGCGCGCAGCTGGATCCGCGATGGCGCGATGATTTCAGAAGGCCTGCTGCGCATGGGCCGCAGCGACGCGGTGCGCGACTACATCAACTGGTATGCCCCTTATCAGTTCGAGAACGGCAAGGTGCCGTGCTGCGTCGATGCGCGCGGCAGCGATCCGGTACCGGAGAACGACAGCCACGGCGAGCTGATCTACAGCATCGCCGAATATGGGCGCTATACCGGTGACAGCACCTTCGTCGAGCTGATGTGGCCGCACGTACAGGGCGCCTATACCTACATGGAGCAGCTGCGCGCCAGCGAACGCACCGAGGAGAACCGCGCGCGCAACCCGGCCTTCTACGGCATGATGCCGGCGTCGATCAGCCACGAAGGCTATTCGGCCAAGCCGATGCATTCGTACTGGGACAACTTCTGGGCACTGCGCGGCTACAAGGATGCAGCGCTGCTGGCGACCCAGCTGGGCAAGGTCGAGGCGATGCAGATCGCTGAATCGCGCGACCAGTTCCGCGATGACCTGCAGGCCTCGCTGCTGACGGCGATGCAGCAGCACAACATCGACTACCTGCCGGGATCGGCCGAGCTGGGCGATTTCGATGCGACCTCGACCACCATCGCGCTGGCCCCGGGGGGCGAGCAGGACCGGCTGCCGCAGCAGGCGCTGGACGCGACTTTCGAGCGTTACTGGAAGGAATTCGTGGCGCGCCGCGACGGCAAGCGGGAGTGGAAGGATTACACCCCCTACGAATGGCGCAACGTGGCCGCGTTCGTGCGCCTGGGCTGGCGCGACCGCGCCTGGCAGGCCACCGAGTTCTTCTTCAAGGACCGCGCACCACAGGCCTGGAACCAGTGGGCCGAAGTGGTTTCGCGTACGCCGCGCAAGCCGTTCTTTGTCGGCGACCTGCCGCATGCGTGGGTCGCCTCGGACTTCGTGCGTTCGGCGCTGGACATGTTCGCCTACCACCGTGACATGGACGATGCGCTGGTGCTGGCAGCGGGTGTGCCGGCCGCGTGGCTGCAGGGCGAGGGTATCGCCGTGCAGGGACTACGCACGCCGCAGGGCCAGTTGAACTACCGCTTGCAGCGCAGCGACAAGCAGCTGGTGCTGGAGGTGCAGCCAGGCTTGGTGCCACCGGTCGGTGGCGTTGTGCTGCCGTGGCCGTATGCCGGTGATCCGGGTGAGGCGACCATCAACGGCGAAGCGGCCGAATGGATCAACAAGGAACTGCACGTGCACCAGCTGCCGGCGCGGGTCGAGATCGATGTACCGAGCGCGGTGCGCCGCGCCGAGCGCAAGGGGCAGTAACAATGAAGCAGCAGGGGGCAAGGGCACGCACGTTGGTGCGCGCTCTGGGGCTGGCAATTGCATTGGCGTTGCCGGGCGCCGTGATGGCGGCCGAGCCGGCCGCTGCGGCAGCGGCTGATGTCGCCACCGCGCCAGGCATGAGCATGGTCACCTTCAACCTGCATCATGACCGCGAGGACTGGCCAAGCCGCCGCCGCACCATCCTGGCCGAACTCAAGCGCCTGCAGCCGGATGCGGTTGCCCTGCAGGAGGTGATCCAGCGCCGCAACGTGCGCAACCAGGCGCAATGGCTGGCCAGCCAACTCGGCTACGCCTACGTGTTCGTGTCCACCGATCCGGTCGGTGCGCCCAAGCGCTACGGCAATGCCGTGCTGACCCGGCGCCCGGTTCTCGCCCAGGGGGATCATCTGCTGCAGCCGCTGGACGACTACCGCACGGTTGCGCACCTGCGCATCGATGTCGATGGCACGCCGGTGAACGTCTACGCCACGCACCTCAACGAGCGCAGCGACGAGCATGGCCAGCGCATCCGCCGCAGCCAGGTCGAGGACCTGCTGCGCTTCATCAGCACGACGTCGGCGGGCGCGCCGGTGGTGATCGCGGGCGACTTCAATGCCCTGGTCGATGCCGGTGACCTGAGCGAGCTGCGCAGCCATTACGGTGACAGCTACGGCAGCGTGCACGTCAACACCGACCTGGCCGGGGTCAGCACGCTCAACCGCCACTACTACCAGGCACCGTCGCGGATTGATCACATCTTCTTCCAGCAGGACGCGATGGTTGCGCGCGAGGCGAAGATCCTGTTCGACCAGCCCGACGACAGCGGTCGCTGGGCCTCCGATCACTACGGCGTGTGGACCCGCCTGCAGTTCGCGCCGAAACCCTGAGCACACCTGCTTCGGTAGGTGCCAACCCTGGTTGGCGCGAACAACAGCACCGGCCAAGGTCGGCAACTACCACGGCACGGCACAAACAGAAACGGCGGGGATCATCGATCCCCGCCGTTTCGTTTCACGCGATCAACGATTGATCAGTTCGCCGGCGGCGTGCGCTTGGCCGCCTCTTCATCTTCTTCGTCGGCCTTGGCTTCGGCGGCCTGGGTGGCAGCGTCGGTGTGGCCATCGGCGACCGGGTCGATCGACGGCGTCACCACCGCCTCGGCGACCGGGGCAGCGGCTTCGACCGGAGCGGCTTCCACCACTACCGGGGCGACCGGCTGTTCGGCGACCACGACGGGCTCCACGACCGGCTTGGCTTCAACCACCGGAGCAGCCTCGGTAACGGCGGGCTTGGCTTCAGCCACGGGTGCAGCCTCGACTGCCGCCGGCTTCGCTTCGATCACCGGAGCGACCTCAATCACCGGGGCTGCTTCAACCGCGACCGCCTTTGCTTCGATCGCCGGAGCAGCAGCGGCCACCGGCTGCGCCGGGGTTGCTGCGTCGATGGCGTCGAGCATGCTGGTCTGCACCGGCGAGGACACCGGCTCTGCCTTGGCTGCGGTTTCGACCGGCGCCGGCACTTCGGCGGTGATCGGTGCGGCAGCCTCGACCACGGCGCTGCTCACCACCGCGACCGGCGCGGCGACAACAGCGGCGGCAGCGCGGGCCGGCTTCTCGGCTTCGACAGCGACCGGCTCGGCTTCGTCATCGAAGTCGAACTCCGGCTGCGAACGGGCCGGCTGTGCAGCAGCGACCGGCGCAGTGCCGGCAGTGCTGTCGATGTTCGGCTCGGCGCCATCGGCGTCATCACCGTCATCACCATCGTCCTGGTCATCACCCAGGGAATCGCTGCCGGCGGCGTTCTCGGCGCCACCGCGACGACGACGACGGCCACCACGACGGCCGCGGCGACGGCGGGTCGCGCCTTCGCCTGCCAGCTCGCCATTGGCGTCGGTTGCAGCCTCTTCACCGGCAACCGCAATCACCTCGGCCTCGCTGGCAGCGGTCTCGACCGGTGCTGCGGCGTCCACCGAAGCGGCGGCCAGCGGCGCGACCGGGGCAGTGGCTTCCTGCGCGGTCACCACATTGGCGGCGACGGCGGTGGCGGCCACGGCTGCTGCCGCGGTCACGGCTTCGGCCGGTGCCTCGGCGGCGTTGCGCTGCGGCTTCTCGGCCGGCTTGTCACTGTCCTGCTGCGGACGTGGCTGCTTCGGCTGCTTCAGCTTCGGCTGGTTCTGGCCCTGCTGCTCGTTGCGCGGCTTGTTCTGCTGCTGCGGCTGCTGGCCGTCCTTCTGCTGCGGCTCCTTCTGCTTGCCCTGCTGCGGCTGCTGCTGGGCATTGCCGTTGTTGCCGTTGCGGCCGTCCTTGCGCTGCTCGCCGCGATCCTTGCGGTTGCCGCCATCCTTCTGCTGCTGCGCGTTGCCGTTGCCACCGTTGCCACGGTTGTCATCGCGACGGTCCTTGCGGTCCTTGTTGCGATCCTTGTTGCGGTCCTTGCGGCCGCCGTCCTGCTGCTGGCGGGCAGTTGGAGCCGTCGGTGCCGGCGCCGGTGCCGGTTCGCCACCGAACACGCGCTTGAGCCAACCGATCACGCCGCCGCTCGGTGCCGGCGCCACCGGCGCTGCAGCGATCGGAGCCGGGGCCACTGCGGCCGGTTCCACTTCCGCGCGCACCGGGGCGGGGGAGGTGTGCTTGACCTGGGTCACCGCCGGCGGCGGGATGTTCAGCTGGCCCTTGGTCAGCGCGTGCACCGGCAGCTTGCGCGGGGTGCCGCGCTGGTAGCTGGGCTTGTTGCTCTCTTCACCCAGCTCGTTCTCGCGCAGGCGGGTGACGGTGTAGTGCGGGGTGTGCAGCTGTTCGTCGGCGACGATCACGATCGGCGCTTCGTGACGCTGTTCGATCTCGCGCAGGGCGCTGCGCTTCTCGTTCAGCAGGTAATTGGCGATCTCCACCGGAGCCTGCACCAGCACCTGCCCGGTGTTCTCCTTCATCGCATGCTCTTCGGCGACGCGGATGATCGACAGCGACAGCGACTCGACGCTGCGCATGCGGCCGTGGCCGTCGCAGCGCGGGCAGACGATCTGGCTGGATTCACCCAGGCTCGGGCGCAGGCGCTGGCGACTCATTTCCAGCAGGCCGAAGCGCGAGATGCGGCCGACCTGGACGCGGGCGCGGTCGTACTTCAGTGCGTTGGCCAGGCGGTTCTCGACTTCGCGCTGGTGCTTGTTGGAGGCCATGTCGATGAAATCGATCACCACCAGGCCGCCCAGGTCGCGCAGGCGCAGCTGGCGGGCCACTTCTTCGGCCGCTTCCAGGTTGGTCTGGAACGCGGTGTCCTCGATGTCGCTGCCCTTGGTGGCGCGCGAGGAGTTCACGTCGACCGCGGTCAGCGCTTCGGTCTGGTCGACCACGATCGAGCCGCCCGACGGCAGGCGCACGTTGCGCTCGTAGGCGCCTTCGATCTGCGACTCGATCTGGAAGCGGTTGAACAGCGGGATGTCGTCCTTGTAGTGCTTGAGCTTGCGCAGGGTCTGCGGCATCACCTGCTGCATGAACTCGCGGGCGTGCTCGTACATCTCCTCGGTGTCCACCAGGATCTCGCCGATGTCGGCGCGCAGGTAGTCACGCAGGGCGCGCACGATCAGGCGCGATTCCTGGTAGATCAGGAACGGGGCCGGCTTGCTCAGCGCCGCTTCGGCGATGGCGCGCCAGACGTTGAGCAGGTAGTCCAGGTCCCACTGCAGCTCTTCGGCATCGCGGCCGACGCCGGCGGTGCGGATGATCACGCCCATGTCGTCGGGGATGTTGAGCTTGTCCAGCGCGTCCTTCAGGGCAGCACGGTCTTCGCCCTCGATGCGACGGGAAACACCGCCGGCGCTGGGCGAGTTCGGCATCAGCACCATGTAACGGCCGGCCAGCGAGATGAACGTGGTCAGGGCGGCGCCCTTGTTGCCGCGTTCTTCCTTGTCGACCTGGACAACGATCTCCTGGCCTTCCTTCAGCAGCTCGCGGATGCCGGCCTTGTTGTGGTCGACGCCGGCCTGGAAGTAATCGCGGGAGATTTCCTTCAGCGGCAGGAAGCCATGGCGGCCACCGCCGTACTCGACGAAGGCGGCTTCCAGCGAGGGCTCGATGCGGAAGATCCGGCCCTTGTAGATGTTGGACTTCTTCTGTTCCTTCGACGGCTGTTCGATGTCGATGTCATACAACGACTGGCCATCCACGATGGCAACACGCAGCTCTTCAGCCTGCGTGGCGTTGATCAGCATTCGCTTCATTGTTGCGTTCCTCGCAAGCGGCTACCGCGCGGAACGCCATGGGGTTTCGCCTCTGGACACGGCTCGCCGCCCATTCGCGCAAGCGCGGGGAGGGCAGCTTGGGTTTCCAGCGCTACGACACCACGGCAGGCCGCGGGAGCGCTTCACTCTTATGGTTTTTGGGTGTTGCAGGGCCGCAGGCAGCTGTCAGCCAGGCTGGAGCGCCACGCGGGACATGTTCAGCACGGTTGCGTGTCAGGCATCCGGCGATGGCCGGGAAGGCCGGTGAGCCGCTAACATGGCCGCCCCGCGGGCGGTGGTCGCGCACTGTGCCGGATTCGTCGGAAGCTGGGCTTCTGGCCCTGAGTAACTTCCAACGAAATCAATCCCTTATCTCGCCCCCCGAGTGTAACAGAATAAACAGCCTGATGACCGCCCAAGACCCGACCAAACCCGCTGGCGACAAGCCTTCCGTGCGCATGATCACCGTTCCCGCCGACCGCGCCGGCCAGCGCCTGGACAACTTCCTGCTCGGCCAGCTGAAAGGCGCCCCGCGCAGCCTGGTCTACAAGCTGGTGCGCAGTGGCCAGGTGCGGGTGAACGGCGGCCGTGCCAAGGCCGAGCGCAAGCTGGAGGCGGGCGATGAAGTGCGCGTGCCGCCGGTCCGTCTCACCGAAGAGGGAGACAAGGCCGGTCCCCCGGAGGCCTTCATGCGTCGCCTGGAGCAGGCCATCGTCTTCGAGGATGCCCGCCTGCTGGCCCTGAACAAGCCGACCGGTGTGGCCAGCCACGGCGGCAGCGGCATCAGCTTCGGCGCCATCGAGACCCTGCGCGCCCTGCGCCCGGGGCAGACCCTGGAGCTGGTCCACCGGTTGGATCGCGACACCTCGGGCCTGCTGATCGTGGCCAAGAAGCGCTCGGCGCTGAGCGAGCTGCAGGCGCTGCTGCGTGAAGACCACGGCGCCGGCATCCGCAAGCGCTACCTGACCCTGTTGTCCGGGCGCATGCCCGACGGGGTGATGACGGTCGATGCGCCGCTGCATGTCGGCCTGCGCCAGGGCGGCGAGCGCCATGTGCAGGTCAACGCGATCGGCAAGGAATCGATCAGCCACTTCCGGGTGCTGGAGCGCCGCGGCGGCCATTCCTATTGCGAGGTGCGCATCGAGACCGGCCGTACCCACCAGATCCGCGTGCATGCCCAGCACCTGGGGCATCCGGTGGCCGGCGACGACAAGTACGGCGATCCGGCGGTCAACAAGCGGCTTCGTGAGCAGATCGGGCTGAAGCGCCTGTTCCTGCACGCGGCCTCGCTGGAGTTCGCGCTGGACGACGGCAAGAGCCCGTATGTGCTGAACGCGCCGCTGGCCGATGAGCTGGTCGAGGCGCTGGATCGCCTGCGCTGACGGCAGTTCGGCGGCGCCGGGTGCTTGGTCGGCGCCGTCGCTTCCCTGCGATGAGTGGGCTTGTCACTTTCTTTGCTCGTGCAAAGAAAGTAACCAAAGGAACACGCCGCCATCCGCGAGCCGGCGCTGCGCGCCGGTGCCCTGCGCTCCTCGGTCCGCCGAGGGGCGGCGCGGAACTCGCTGCGCTCAGACACCCGCGCCTCTTCGCCCTCACCGGACCTGCGGTGCTCGGCTCGCTACAAGGCGGACCTGCCAGCCGCAGCGTAGACCCATACCCGCACGCAGCCCTTGTAGAGTCGAGCGACGCTCGACTCACGCGCACAGCGCGGGCTTCGCTTTTCATTCTTTCATTGCGCGGCTGGCGCGCCTATAGCCTGTCAGAGGCCGGGCGAGGTGGGTTTGCGGGGGTGCAAGCGCCATGGATGGCGCGCCCAAGCCCCCATGGACGGGTTTACGGCGTCCCCCGCAAACCCGTCTCGCCCGGCCCAACCCCGGAATCTCGCTCCGCCAGCCGCGAGGGGGCTCAGCCCGTTGGCCGGGAACCCCTCACCACTTGAACAACACCAGGCTGATCGCCAGCGTGCCCATGCCCGCCACCAGGCCGTACACGGTTTCGTGGCCCTTGGCATAGCGCTTCGCGGCGGGTAGCAGTTCGTCCAGGGCCAGGAACACCATCACGCCGGCAATCAGCCCGAACACCCAGCCGAACGTGGCGTGCGACAGCGACCCCGACAGCAGCCAGTAGCCCAGCACTGCGCCCACCGGCTCGGCCAGGCCGGACAGCAGGCTGGCGCTGAACGCATAGAACTTGTTCTGGGTGGCGAAGTACACCGGCACCGCAATCGCGATGCCCTCCGGGATGTTATGGATGGCGATGGCGAAGGCCAGCGGCATGCCCACCGACGGGCTTTCCAGCGTGGCGAAGAAGGTCGCCAACCCCTCCGGGAAATTGTGCGCGGTGATCGCGACCGAGGTCAGCAGCGCAACCCGCTTCAGGTATTCGCGGCTGTTCTCGCGGAACGCGGGGTCCTGCTTATCCAGGCTGTCATGTGGATTCGGAATGAAGTGGTCGATCAGTACGATCACGATCACGCCCAGCAGGAACGCCAGGGTGCCGTAGGTGAAGCCGGTGCGCTCGCCATAGGCCAGTGCGAACGAGGCAATGGACTTGTTGAGGATTTCCGACAGCGACACATAGACCATCGCGCCGCCGGCGAAAGCCAGGCCGAATGCCAGCAGGCGCGGATTGGGCCGGCGCGAGAACAGCACCAGCAGACTGCCAATGGCGGTGGCCAGGCCGGCCGCGAGGGTGACCGCCAGTGCGATCCAGACGTTTTCGGGGGGAATGTGCAGCATCTACCGACGCGGTCCTGGTCAACAGACAACCGCCCCGGGCACGGCCGGGGCGGTAGGGGCGAGGCGGGCGTCGGCTGGCCTCGTCGAGGTGCGCGTGATCAGCCGCCGCGGCGCAGGCGCTCTTCGATGGCGAAGCACTGGTCCGGCTTCGGCTGCGGTGGGTTGAAGCTGACCGGCACCTGGATCGTGGCTGGCACCGGCTGGCCGTTGCGGGTGGCGGCATTGAACTGCCAGCCCTGCACGGCGGTCCTGGCCAGTTCGTCCAGCTGCGGGTTGCCGGCACCGGTCAGCAGGGCCACGTCGCTTGGCTTGCCGTCGGTGCCAATGGTGACCTTGAAGGTGCTGGTGCCACCCACGCCCATGCACGCCAGCTCAAGCGGGTACTGCGGCGGTGGCGTCTTCACCGCGGCCACTTCGGTCGGCGGCGGCGGCGGCGGGGCGGGGGGCTCGGACGCGCCACAGCCGGCCAGGCCGGTCGCAGCGATCAGGGACAGGCTCAGCAAGCGTACGTTCATGGCAGTTGCTCCGTCAGGGCCGAAGTCTTTGCAGCGCAGATGAAGTCGTTCTCGCTCAGGCCACCCACGTCATGGGTGGAGAAGCGCACGACCGCGCGGTCGTAGTGCACGCCCAGGTCCGGATGGTGGTCTTCGCGGTGGGCGATCCAGGCCAGCGCGTTCACGAAGGCCATGGTGGCGTAGTAATCCTTGAAGCGGAAGGTGCGCGTCAGGGCCTGGCCGCCCTCGCTCAGCTCCCAGCCGGGAATCTGCGGCAGCAGTTCGGCCAGGCGGGCCTCGCCAAGCTTGTGGTCGCTGCCTTTGCGCGGCACGCAACGGGCCTGGGCCAGTGGAATCAGGTCGGCCATGGGAATCTCCACCTCGTGTTGACTGAACAATGCGCCGGACGGTGTATAAATCGAATGAGCGGCTGACGCTTACTTGGCTAGAATAGCCTGATGATCCAGATCTCCGACACTGCCCAGACCCATTTCCGCAAGCTGATCGAACGCGAGGGCGTGCCCGGCATGGGCGTGCGCTTGAGCGCGGTCGATCCCGGCACCCCGCGCGCCGACGCCCGGCTGGAGTTCGCCGAACCGACCGACCTGCTCGGCGACGAGTGGGCGGTGGACTGCGATGGATTCACGCTCTACGTTGATGCTGGCAGCGTCGGTTGGCTCGATGGCGCCGAGATCGACATCGTCGCCGGCAGTGCCGGTACCCAGCAGCTGACCATCAAGGCGCCGCGCATCAAGGGCGAAGCGCCCGGCGATGCCGCCTCGCTGGTCGAGCGCGTGCACTGGGTGGTGGAAAACGAAATCAATCCGCAGCTGGCCTCGCATGGTGGCAAGGTGGCCGTGCAGGAAGTCTCCGCCGAAGGCGTGGTGCTGCTGCGCTTCGGTGGCGGTTGCCAGGGCTGCGGCATGGCCGACGTGACCCTCAAGCAGGGCATTGAGAAGACCCTGATGGGCCGCGTGCCGGGCGTGACCGCCGTGCGCGACGCGACCGACCACGACAGTGGCCACGCGCCCTATATCCCTCGCGGCAACGCCGCCTGATCGCTGACGCGTGCCTCTGACCCGGGCCGAGCAATTCATCAACCTGCTGCTGGCCCGCCAGCAGCCCAGCGCCGTCCTCGAGAAAACCACGCGCCTGCCGTATGGCTGGGCGTTGTGGCTGCGCTCGCTAGGCCCATTGCCGCGGCCCTTGCATGCCCGCGACATCATTGAAGTGCTGTTGCCGCGCCCGTTGCCAGGGCCACCGGGTCAGGTGCCGCGTCTGTCGCCCTGGCAGGCGCTGCGCCGGTTGTTCTGGCAGGACTGGGACGCTGCTCCGCGTGACCAGCGCTGGATGCGCTGGACGTCGGCCCTGGCCAGTGCGCTGCTGCATCTGCTGTTCTTCATGCTGCTGCTATGGGTGGCGGTGATCCGTACCACGGCGCCGGAAGAGGAGGGCGCTGAAGGCGAGCGCGTGCAGGTGGAGTTCGTCGGTCGCGCCACCCAGGAGGGCGGCGGCGATCAGCCAGGTGCCGAAGTGGCGGCGGCTGCACCGTCGGGCCAGGTTGCAGCTGGCCAGGACGCAGGGGCCGCAACGGCGCCTGAGCCGCGTCCGGCGTCCGCGTCGGCAGCGGCGTCCGCATCCGCTCCGGCGGTGACGGCCAGCGTGCCACCGCCACCCGCCGAATCCGAGCCGGCGCCCGTCGCGGCACCGCCACCGTCACCGGTGCAGGCCACCGAAGTGGCCGAGGCCAGTACGGATTTCGTGGTGCCACCGGTCAGCGTGCCGCGCACTGAGGTCAGCATCGTGCCGCGCGACACCACACCGACGGTGCGCGAGCGCAGCGTACAGCCGGTGCAGGCGCCGCCGAGCCCAGCCACACTGCGCGCGCCGAAGATCGCGGTGCGGGCACCGCAGCTGCGTGACATTCCGGTGCAGGAGCGCGAAGTCAGTACGGTCGATGCACCGGCGGTGTCGCAGCCGCTGCGCACGGCTGATGTACAGGTCCGTGTGCCGCAGCGCGACGTGCAGGTGCGCGAGCGCGAAGTGCAGACCGTGGTCGATCCGCAGGTACGGATGGCTGCTGTGGCCGGGCGTGAGCCGACCGTGCGTGCGCCTGCCGGCCGTGACGTGCAGGTACGCGAGCGCGAAGTTGCGTCGGCACCCGCGGCGTCGCCTTCAACGTCCAGCGGCAGCGCGCCAGCGGCAACGGCGGCGCCTGCGGCCGGCACTGCAAGCCAGGCCGGCAGCAGCACGCCACGGTCGTCCGCCTCCAGCACGACACCGGCCCAGGCCGGCGCGCGTCCGGCTCCCACCCCGGGCAACTGGGCCACGCCTGCCAAGGGCGACGACTGGGGCGCGTCGAGCCGCAACCTCGACGGCGCCAGCAGGGGTGCAAGCCAGGCCAGTGCCGCCGGCAAGGGCAATGGCCTGTTCAATGCCGATGGCAGCGTGCGCGTGCCGGGGCAGCAGGGTGACGGTCACGCCGAGCGTGGCGCCCCCGGTGGCGCCAATGATGGCTGGAGCAAGGAGCGCATCGCGCAGTCCGGCACCTGGTTGAAGCGGCCACCGTACGATTACACGCCGACCTCGTTCGACAAGTACTGGGTGCCGCAGGAATCACTGCTGGCCGAATGGGTGCGCAAAGGCATCAAGTCGATGGAGATTCCGTTGCCGGGCACCGGGACGAAGATCTCCTGCGTGATCTCGATCCTGCAGGCCGGTGGCGGCTGTGGCCTTACCAATCCGAACATGCAGGACCAGCCGGCGGTGGCGCGGCCGCCACCGGACATTCCATTCAAGAAGGAACTGCAGGAAGACAACGGCAGCCGCTAGCGGCTGCCGTTGTCCACGCATGTTCCCTTATCCCCGCGCCGTTGGCGCGCGCCCTTGAACAACAAGGGGGCTTTTCGCTGGACCCACAGCGGGATGTGGCGGTCGTGCTGGCGTGCTTTGGTGGGTGCCGACCTTGGTTGGCACAGAAGCGCCGACCAAGGTCGGACTGTACCAGGGCGTTGCCCTTACGCGCTCTGTGACAGGAACACCCAGAACGGCACGTCGCGACCGACCCAGTCACGGCTGGCCTCATCCATCACATCCAGCAGGGTGTCGAAGTCCTTCTGGGTGGCGGCACGCAGCGCATCCACGTCGGCCAGGAACAACGCGTAGCCGTTCGCCGGCAGCCACTGCAGGTCGCGCAGGTTGTCCGACAGTGCATCCCAGTTGCCGCCGAAACCCGCCGGGAAATCCAGCTGCGCGGCCAGCCGGGCCAGCAGGGTGCGCTTGTCGGCCACGCTTTCCAGATCGATGCGGATCACCTTCAGTCCGGCGTCGCGCATTGCAGCAGCGAGTGCGCCGATGTCCCCGCTGTCGATGGCGTAGACGCCAGCGTTGTTGATGTCATGCAGGCCGAGGCCGAAATCATCGTGGCTCATTGCTGCGCTCCCTGGGCCGGGACGGTGAAGCTGCGGAATGATTCGTAGTGGTCGTCGGTGTAGTACCACGCCTCCGGCGGATCGCCGCCGGTGACGATGCGGCGCGTGCCACGCGTGCGTGCGCCGGGGGTGTCGACGGTGTATTCGCGGTAATAGCCACGCGGACGCTGCGGCAACTGCTGTTCGCGGTTGCCGAAGGTGCTGCCGTCCTGGCGGTGCGGGAACGGCCCGCCGCGCTGGATCAGGGTGATGGTCTGGCGTGCTTCGGTGGGCAGGAACGCGGGCAGGCCGTTGTCCCGGCCGGGCGTGGCCGTGGCAGGCGCCCGCGCGGTCGGTGTTCCCTGCAGGTCCGGTGCGAACTGTGGCGCCGGAGGACGCTGCATGAAATGGTTGGCGACCAGGCCGAGCAGCAGCAGGGCGATGGCGGTGATCAGCAGCCGGGGGTTGCGCATGGGCAGGGACGGGCAGAGGTGGTGGCAGGCACTGTAGCGCTCCCGCGCTGCACGGTGCATGAGGATGCCGGCGCGTCACCGGTGCGTAACAATTGCCGTCACGCTCACTGGCAGGACGCAATTTCCTTTACATCCCCCTTGGTAATCTGGCGGTCTGTCCCCATCATTCACCGCGCAACGCCCGACACCGTCGGGTGCCCTCGCAATCAGGAGATGCATCATGGCCTATACCCTGCCCAAGCTGTCCTACGCCTACGACGCGCTGGAACCGCATATCGATGCGGCGACGATGGAAATCCATCACACCAAGCATCACCAGACCTACATCAACAACGTCAACGCGGCGCTGGAAGGCACCGAGTACGCTGACCTGCCGGTCGAAGAACTGGTGAAGAAGCTCAAGTCGCTGCCGGAGAACCTGCAGGGCCCGGTGCGCAACAACGGTGGCGGCCATGCCAACCACTCGCTGTTCTGGACCGTGATGGCACCGAACGCGGGCGGCAACCCGGTGGGCGACGTGGCCAAGGCCATCGACAAGGACCTGGGCGGCTTCGACAAGTTCAAGGACGCCTTCACCAAGGCGGCGCTGACCCGTTTCGGCAGTGGCTGGGCGTGGCTGAGCGTGACCCCGGACAAGAAGGTCGTGGTCGAGAGCACCGGCAACCAGGACAGTCCGCTGATGGAAGGCAATACCCCCATCCTCGGCCTGGACGTGTGGGAACACGCGTACTACCTGAAGTACCAGAACCGTCGTCCGGAATACATCGGCGCGTTCTTCAACGTCATCGACTGGAACGAAGTCGAGCGTCGTTACCAGGAAGCGATCGCCTGATCGCGGTGACTGGATGAACTGGAAAGGCCGGGGGAAACCCCGGCCTTTTCTGTTGCAGGAGTCATCCGGTAGTGCAGGCCGCTGGCCGGCAATCGTGTGGTACCCGCGGAGCCGGCCAGCGGCCGGCACTACCTATTCTGCCGTGGCCGTATCGCCCTGCAGGCGCAGGGTGGCCATTACGCCCAGACGCAGGCCCGGCAGGTCACCGTCGGCCGGCAGCAGGATCGGCTGCTGGCGGATGCCGCCGAAGTGCTTGACCTGGAACAGCACGTCCAGGCCATGACCACTGGCGCCACCGCCGCTGGCCGCCGGCGGCTCGGGGCGGCCGCCCGGATTGCGCCGGGCCGGCTGGAACCCCGGGGTACTGCGCACGAGCTCGACGGTGGTTGCCGAGAAATCACCGGCGATCAGGCTGGGCATGCCCTCGGCGGTGGCGCCGATCCAGGTCATCAGGTCGCTGGTCTGGTGCTGGCGCGCAGTGGCCTCGTCCGGGTCCGGGCGCAGCCGTGCCACATAGATGTTGACCAGCGCCTGGCCCAGCTTCAGCCGCATCATGCCGGCGGCGCTGAAGGTTCCGGGTGGGTGCAGCAGGGTCACGCCATCCTCGCTGACCGGCAGCCGGGTCAGCATCGCGTTGCCATGCCGCAACGGCTGGCTGGGCGGATCGGCGGTAACGAAGTCGCAGCTGTAGCGCAGCCGGCTGGCCAGCCAGCAGGCCGGATTGCGGCCCTGCTGCTGCAGCACCTGCTGTACGGAGATCACGTCCGGCTGCAGCTCGGTGAGCAGGTGCGCCACCTGTTCGCGGCGCTGCTTCCACTGCGCATCATCGCGGCTGGGCAGTTCCAGCGCGGCCACGGTCAGCTGCCGGGGCTCGGCCTCACCGCTGGCGGCGGCCGGTGCCTGCGGCCGCGCCTGTGCCTGCAACGCCAGCAGCAGCACGAGACAGCTGAGCAGGAGACGGGCGTGGGCGAGGGGGCGCATAACGATAAGTTTACGCTTTTGTCGTGCAGGTGCCGTGACTTCCGGCATGTAGTGACGTTGCCTGCCATGGATTGGCAACGTTGTCATGCAGCCCTGCAGCGTGCTTCGCAAGCCCCGCTTCCGGTAACCTTGCGCCTTTCGCTTTGCAGGATTGCCTTACAGGATGAGCCACGACGCAGTTGCCCCCATCGCCGGCCAGGGAAAGATGCCGCGCCAGATCCCGTACATCATCGGCAATGAGGCCTGCGAGCGGTTCAGTTTCTACGGGATGCGCAACATCCTGGTGCAGTTCCTGATCACCTCGCTGCTGCTGCAGGAAATCACTGCGGAAGGCCGTGCCGGTGAAGCCAAGGACATCATGCACAGCTTCATGATCGGCGTGTATTTCTTCCCGCTGCTCGGAGGCTGGCTGGCCGACAGGTTCTTCGGCAAGTACCACACCATTCTCTGGTTCAGCCTGGTCTACTGTGCCGGCCATCTGTGCCTGGCGCTGTTCGAGAACAGCCGCGAGGGCTTCTTCCTCGGCCTGGGCCTGATCGCGCTGGGTGCCGGTGGCATCAAGCCGCTGGTGGCCTCGTTCATGGGCGACCAGTTCGACCAGAGCAACAAGCACCTGGCCAAGATCGTTTTCGACGCCTTCTACTGGATCATCAACTTCGGCTCGCTGTTCGCCTCGCTGCTGATCCCGCTGGTGCTGAAGAACTGGGGCCCGCAGTGGGCGTTCGGCATCCCGGGCATCCTGATGTTCATCGCCACCTTCGTGTTCTGGCTGGGCCGCAAGCGCTACGTGCTGGTGCCGCTGCCGCCGAAGGACCCGCATTCGTTCGCCAACGTGGTGCGTACCGCGCTGACCACGCGCGTGGCCGGCCAGGGCCGTCCGGGCCTGGTGATCGCCGTACTCGGCCTGGTGCTGGCAGTGGCCTCGTTCGGCCTGGTTGGCTCGCTGGGCATCGTCATCTGCCTGTGCCTGGCGCTGGTGTCGATCCTGGCCGGTATTGGCGGTGGCACCTGGATGCAGCTCGATCGCGCCCGTGGCCAGCATCCGGCCGAAGCGGTTGAAGGCGTGCGCTCGGTGCTGCGCGTGCTGGTGATCTTCGCCCTGACCACGCCGTTCTTCTCGCTGTTCGACCAGAAGGCCTCGACCTGGGTCCTGCAGGGCCAGCAGATGCAGATGCCGAGCTGGTTCACCGCCTCGCAGATGCAGGCGCTGAACCCGCTGCTGGTAATGATCCTGATTCCGTTCAACAACCTGGTGCTGTACCCGGCCCTGCGCCGCTTCGGCTTCGAGCCGACCGCGCTGCGCCGCATGACCGCCGGCATCGCCTTCAGCGGCCTGGCCTGGATCGTGGTCGGCGGCATCCAGGTGGTGATGGACGGTGGCAATGCCATGTCGATCTTCTGGCAGATGCTGCCGTATGCGCTGCTCACCTTCGGTGAGGTGCTGGTCTCGGCCACCGGCCTGGAGTTCGCCTACAGCCAGGCGCCGCAGGCGATGAAGGGCGTGGTAATGAGCTTCTGGAACCTGACCACCACCATCGGCAACCTGTGGGTGCTGCTGTCCAACGCTGCTGTGCGCAACGATGCGGTGACCCACAAGATCGCCAGTACGGGCCTGAGCGAGGCGGCATTCCTGATGTTCTTCTTCGCCGGTTTCGCCTTCGTCGCGGCGTTGGCCTTCGGTTGGTACGCGAAACGCTATCGTATGGTCGACAACTACCGTAGCGCCTGAGCCTGACATGACCCCTGTCAATCTGCTGTTGATCGCCATCACCGCCCTCCTGTCGTGGATGGCGTTCAACAACCGCAAGCTGGCCGACCGCCTGATCCTGTGGCCGCCGGCCATCGACCGTCACCGCCAGTACGACCGGCTGGTGACCTATGGCTTCATCCACGCCGACTGGTCGCACCTGATCTTCAACATGATCACCCTGTTCTTCTTCGGGGGATTCATCGAGAGCGTGATGGTGCAGCTGACCGGCAGCTACCTGACCTACCCGGCGTTCTACATCGGTGCGCTGCTGGTCTCGATCCTGCCCAGCTACCTGAAGAACCAGAAGAACCCGAACTACCTCAGCCTCGGTGCGTCCGGGGCGGTGTCGGCGGTGCTGTTCGCCTTCATCCTGATCAAGCCGTGGTCGATCATCCTGGTGTTCTTCATCCCGGCACCGGCGATCATCTATGCCGCGTTCTATGTCGGCTACAGCATCTGGATGGACAAGCGCGGTGGTGACCGCATCAACCACAGCGCCCACCTGGCAGGTGCCGCGTTCGGCGTGATCTTCATGCTGGCCATGCAGCCGAGCATCTTCAACCACTTCCTGCGCGAACTCTCCAACCCGACCTTCCGCCTCGGCGGCGGTTGATGGCGGGAGCGGGGCGGATCGGCAGCGATCCGCCCCGGTGGGGTCAGGTTGCGGTCTGCTGGCCGTAGGTGTCCAGCAGGCGGGCGAACACTTCCTCGCCGATGCGCTGGAAATCCTGCTCTTCGGTCTGCCCTTCCACCGCCAGTTGCAGCAGGCCCTCCAGCAGGGCGCGGTCGGTATCGGAATGGGGATCGCTGGGGTGCATCGGGGCCTCCACGGTGGTGCGCATGATCAACGGTCGCAAGGGCCGTGCCAGCCTGGCTGGACCCCTCCACAGGCGATAGCGGCCGCCGGCCCTCCAGCTTGAGGGTCGGAAACTGACGTGAACGGACTGGACTTGCCCCTGTTCAGGCTTCACGCGATCATGGCGCCCGGCTGCGCACCATCCACGCAGTCGCCGCAGGAGACAGTTCCATGGCTTCGGTCACGCCCCCCGGTCTGGCCTATGAGGTCGAACACGACCTGGCCAACCACCGCTTCACCGCCCGTGTGCGTGGACAGTTGGCGGTGCTTGATTACCAGATCAAGCGCAGGCGCATGGTCATCACCCACACCGAAGTGCCCGAGCCGATTGCCGGCCGTGGCATTGCCGGCGAGCTGACCCGTGTGGCACTGCGTTTTGCCCGCGAGCAGAAATACAAGGTGGTGCCGGCGTGCTCGTACGCCGAGGCCTTCCTGCAGCGGCATGAGGAGTATCACGACCTGCTCGTTGGCTGAGCACCAGCGGGCCACGCTTCAGCCACCGCGGGCGATGATGTACAAACATGAACAGGGGATCCCGATGAAGATTGGAAACAACCGGCCACTGCACGGCAGCGTGCTGGCCGGCGTGGTGGGCGTGCTGTTGCTGGCCGGTTGCCAGCGTGAGAGCGAGCCGGCACCGGCGACCGACGCGGCACCCGCTGCCGAGGCGACCGCCGCAGGCGAAACGCCAGCCACGGAAGCGCCGCTGGACCTGCGTGACGTGATCGAGAACAACGAGCGCGAAGTGGTGGGCATCAGCTACCCGGCCGGTATCGACCGCTACCCCGGCCTGGCGCGCGCGCTGCAGGACTATGCCACCAGCGCACGCAGCGACCTGCAGCAGGCGCTGGACGGGCTCGGCAACGACAAGCCGACCATGCCCTACGAGCTGTCGCTGAGCTTCGAGAAGCTGTTGGAAACGCCGCAGCTGGTGGTGGTCAGTGCCGATGGCAGCCGCTATACCGGTGGTGCCCACGGCGAACCGCTGGTGGCCCGCTTCGTATGGCTGCCGCAGCATCAGCAGATGCTCAGCGCCGAAAAGCTGGTGGCCGATGCCAAGGGCTGGAAGGCGATCAGCGATTTCGTCGCCGACCAGCTGCGCGAACGCGTGGCCACCCGCCTCAGCGGCGAAGACATGGACCCGGCCCAGCTGCAGGAATCACTGCGCAACGCATCACGCATGATCGTCGACGGTACCGGCCCGCAGGCCGACAATTTCAGCCAGTTCCAGCCGCTGACCGACGACAAGGGGCAGATCACCGCACTGCGCTTTGTTTTCCCGCCGTACCAGGTGGGTCCATACTCGGACGGCACCCAGACCGCCGATGTACCGGCGGCAGTGCTGTTGCCGCACGTGGCCAAGGACTACGTGGAGCTGTTCGCACGCGGTTGACCGCAGTCGAGGAGGTGGCGTGGATACAGGGTTGCAGGAGCGGGTCGCCGGCCTGCTGCAGGAAGCCGGGGTCCGCATCGGCGGTACCCAGCCACAGGACATCCAGGTGCATGACCCGCGCTTCTTCGCGCGGGTCATGGGCCACGGCTCGCTCGGCCTTGGCGAGAGCTACATGGAGGGCTGGTGGGATGCCAACGTCCTTGATGAGTTCCTTGTCCACCTGATGCAGGCGCACCTGGACGAACGGGTGCACGGCTGGCGCGAAGTGGCCGATGCGCTGAAGGCGCGGCTGTTCAACCTGCAGGCCGGGCAGGGCAGCTACGAAGTCGGCCGCCGCCACTATGACCTCGGCAACGATCTCTACCAGGCCATGCTCGGCCAACGCCTGGTGTACAGCTGCGGCTACTGGCGCAACGCCGGTGATCTCGACGCTGCCCAGGAAGCCAAGCTGGACCTGGTCTGCCGCAAGCTGGGCCTGCGCCCGGGCCAGCGCGTGCTGGACATCGGTTGTGGCTGGGGGGAGGCACTGAAGTTCGCCGCCGAACGCTATGGCGTCAGCGGCGTCGGCGTGACCATCTCGCAGGAGCAGGCTGAGTTCGCGCGCGAACTGTGTGCCGGGCTGCCGATCGAGATCCGCCTGCAGGACTACCGCGAACTGGACGAGCCATTCGATGCGATCTTCTCGATCGGCATGTTCGAGCATGTCGGCGACAAGAACTACGCCAGCTTCTTCGAGGTGGCCCGGCGTTGCCTGTCGCCGCGCGGGTTGCTGCTGCTGCACACCATCGGCACCAACATCTCGCGGCACCGTACCGATCCGTGGATCGCGCGCTACATTTTCCCCAATTCGATGCTGCCGTCGGCGGTGCAGATCAGCAAGGCGCTCGAAGGGCGTTTCGTGCTGGAGGACTGGCACAACTTCGGTACCGACTACGATCTGACCCTGCAGGCCTGGCGACGCAACGTGGAAGCTGCATGGCCACGGCTGGATACGCGCTACGACGAACACTTCCGGCGGATGTGGCGGTTCTACCTGGCCGGATCGATGGCGACCTTCCGCTGCCGCCATGCGCAGCTGTGGCAGCTGGTGCTGTCGCCGGACGGCGTACCGGGCGGCTACGTGGCGCCGCGATGACGGTCGGCAAATGGGCTCTGACCCCGGCCACAACAAAAAACCGCCCGGTCTCCCGGGCGGTTTTCGTTTCAGGCGACTGCGCTGGCGATCAGTTGCCCGCGCCGGTCAGGCCGCGCTTTTCCAGCAGCGGTTCGATCTGCGGCTCGTGGCCGGCGAAATCGCGGAACAGCTGCATCGCGTCCACGCTGCCGCCCTTGGACAGCAGGGTGGCACGGAAGTGGTCGCCGTTCTTGCGGCTCAGGCCGCCGTTGTCCTTGAACCACTTCTGGGTGTTGGCGTCGAGCACTTCCGACCAGATGTAGGCGTAGTAGCCGGCCGAGTAGCCGCCCATGATGTGGCTGAAGTACGGGGTCTTGTAACGCGGCGGAACCGGCGCGTAGTAGATGCCGTCCTTCTCCAGCGCGGCGCGCTCGAAGGCCATCACGTCCTTGGCCGCCGGCACCTGGTCCGGGCCGATCTGGTGCCAGTTCTGGTCCAGCATGGCCGCACCCAGGTATTCGGTGGTTGCAAAGCCCTGGTTGAACTTGGCCGCAGCCAGCACCTTGTCCAGCAGCGCCTGCGGCATGGCCGAACCGTTCTGGTAGTGCTTGGCGTAGTTCTTCAGGATGGCCGGGTTGTCCGACCACATCTCGTTGACCTGCGAGGGGAACTCGACGAAGTCACGCGGCACCGAGGTGCCCGAGAAGTACGGGTACTTCACGTTGGAGAACATGCCGTGCAGGGCATGGCCGAACTCGTGGAACGTGGTGTTCACCTCGTCCCAGGTCAGCAGGGTCGGCTGGCCGGCCGGCGGCTTCGGGATGTTCAGGTGGTTGGCGACCACCGGCTTGAAGCCGGTCAGCTTGGACTGCGAGACGTAGGAATTCATCCATGCACCACCGCGCTTGGAGGCACGTGCATACGGGTCGAAGATGAAGATCGCCAGCTGGCTGCCGTCGGCGTCGAACACGTCGTAGACGGTGACGTCATCGTGGTAGACCGGCAGGTCGGTGCGCTGCTTGAAGGTCAGGCCGAATTCCTGGCCGGCGGCGTAGAACACGCCGTTCTCCAGCACGTTCTTCAGTTCGAAGTACGGCTTCAGCTGCGACTCGTCGAAGTTGTACTTGGCCTGGCGCACCTTCTCGCTGTAGAAGGCCCAGTCCCACGGCTCCAGCTGGAAGGTCGGTTTGCCCGCGGCCTTCTGTTCCTTGTCGATCATCGCCTGCAGGTCGGCGGCTTCGCGCTTGGCGTTGGCCACCGCGGCCGGGGCCAGCTTGCCCAGCATCGCGTTGACCGCTTCGGGCGTCTTGGCGGTCTGGTTGGTCAGGTTGTAGGCGGCGAAGTTCGGGAAGCCCATCAGCTTGGCCTTGTCGGCACGCAGCTGCATGATGCGCGAGACCAGCGCAGTGTTGTCGAACTCGCCACCGCGGCTGCCGCGGGTGGTCGAGGCTTCGTAGATCTTCTGGCGCAGGGCGCGGTTGGCCAGGTTGGTCAGCGGCGGCTGGCCGGTGGTGTTGAGCAGGGTGATCACGTACTTGCCCTCCTGGCCGCGGGCCTTGGCGGCTTCGGCGGCGGCGGCGATCTGCTCCTTGGACAGCCCGGCCAGTTCCTTGACGTCGTCGACGGTGATCGCCGAAGCGTTCACTTCCGACTGCACGTTCTGGCTGAACTTGGTGCCCAGGTTGGCCAGCTCGGCGTTCATCTCCTTCAGCTTGGCCTTGTCGGCCTCGGACAGCTTGGCTCCGGCGCGCACGTAGTTGTCGTAGTACTTCTCGACCAGGCGCACGCCTTCGGCGTCCAGGCCCAGCTGGCTGCGGGTGTCATACAGCGCCTGGATGCGGGCGAACAGCTTGCCGTTCAGCGCGATCGCATCGCTGTGCGCGGCGAACTTCGCCGAGTAGTCGGCCTGCAGCTTCTTGCGGGTGTCGTTGGTGTCGGCACCGACCAGGCTGAAGAATACGGTGGTCGCACGATCGAGGATGTCACCGCTCTTTTCCAGGGCGATGATGGTGTTGTCGAAGGTCGGCTTGGCCTTGTTGTTGGCGATGGCCTCCACTTCCTTCAGCTGCTGCGCCATGCCGGCGTCGAAGGCCGGGGCGAAGTCGCTGTCCTTGATCTTGTCGAACTGCGGGAAGTGCAGCGGCAGCGGGCTTTCGGCGAAGAACGGATTGGCCTGCTGGGCGGTGCTGCTGGCGGCCGGGGTGGCGGCGCCGGCCGAGAAGGCGGGCAGGGCAAGGCCGAGGGACATGGCCACGGCAAGGGCAAGGCGGGTGGTCAAGGCAGGAACTCCGGTAAGGCAAACAAGGGCCCGAGGGTAACCCGGCCGGCGGCGCCCGCACTTGTGTCAAAAGGCATGTTGCCGCGGCCGGGCGCGGGTACCATGCATTCACCGCCCACGGTTCACCGCCATGACCACTGCCTACGATTTCAGCTTCCGCGACCTCGACGGCCAGCCACAGGCCCTCGCCGGGTACCGGGGTCACCCGCTGTTGCTGGTCAATGTCGCCAGCCGCTGTGGCTTCACCCCGCAGTACACGGGGCTGGAGCAGCTGTGGCAGGACTACCGCGAGCGCGGCCTGGTGGTGATCGGCTTCCCGTGCAACCAGTTCGGCGCGCAGGAACCCGGTGACGCCGCGCAGATCCGCCAGTTCTGTTCGCTGGACTATCCGGTCAGCTTTCCGCTGTCGGAGAAGATCGAGGTCAACGGCGAGGGGGCTGATCCGTTGTGGGCATGGCTGTCACGCGAGAAGCGCGGCCTGCTGGGTAGCGCCCGCATCAAGTGGAATTTCAGCAAGTTCCTGGTCGACCGCCAGGGTCGAGTGGTGTCGCGGCATGCGCCCACCACCAGGCCGGAGCAGTTGCGCAGCGCGATCGAAGCGCTGTTGTAGAGCCGAGCCCACGCTCGGCTGCTTTTCCGGCTGACTCCGAGGGCGCGCGCTGCACGCAAGCCGAGCGCGGGCTCGGCTCTACAGATGCAATGGGTTACTTCTCGACGAACGCGCGTTCGAACACGTAGTGGCCCGGCTGGCCGATGCGCGGCGAAACCTGGAAACCGCGTGCGTCGAGCACGCTGCGAAGGTCGGCCAGCATCTGCGGGCTGCCGCAGATCATCGCGCGGTCGTTCTCCGGGCTCAGTTCCGGCAGGCCGAGGGAGCGCTGCATCTCGCCGCTTTCCATCAGCTGGGTCAGGCGGCCCTGGTTGGCGAACGGCTCGCGGGTGACGGCCGGGTAGTACAGCAGCTTGTCGCCGATCATCTCGCCCAGGAATTCGTGCTCACGCAGTTCCTTCTCGAAGTAATCGCGGTAGGCCAGGTCCTTTTCGTAGCGCACGCCGTGGCACAGGATCACCTTCTCGAAACGCTCGTAGGTTTCCGGGTCCTTGATGACCGACAGCCACGGTGCCATGCCGGTACCGGTGCCCAGCAGGTACAGGTTCCTGCCCGGGTGCAGGTCGCTGATCAGCAGGGTGCCGGTGGGCTTCTTGCCGACCAGCACCTTGTCGCCCGGCTTGATGTGCTGCAGGCGCGAGGTCAGCGGGCCGTCCTGCACCTTGATGCTGAAGAACTCCAGGTGCTCTTCCCAGTTGGCGCTGGCGATGGAATAGGCGCGCAGCAGCGGCCGTGCCTCGGTTTCCAGGCCGATCATCACGAACTGGCCGTTCTCGAAGCGGAAGCCGCTGTCGCGGGTAGTGGTGAAACTGAAGTAGGCATCGGTCCAGTGACGGACCTCAAGCACCGTTTCGGCGCCGAAAGCGGAGGACATGGGCGTATCTATCGAAAGTCGTCAGGGGTGATTCTATCTCAAATGAGACAAGTTCTCATTGGGCGGAACGAGAGGCGTTCTCAGCGGTAACCCGCCGCCTGCAGCTCGAACAGCTCGGCGTAGCGGCCGCCCTGCGCCATCAGCTGCGCATGGGTGCCGCTGGCCTCGATCCGGCCATCGGCCAGCACCAGGATGCGGTCGGCCATGCGTACCGAGGAAAAGCGGTGGGAAATCAGTACTGCCGTACGATTATCCGCCAGCTCCCTGAACCGCTGGAACACCTCGAACTCACTGCGGGCATCCAGCGCCGCGGTTGGCTCATCCAGGATCATCACCTGCGCATTGCGCATCCATGCGCGGGCAATGGCGATCTTCTGCCACTGGCCACCGGACAGGTCCACGCCCTGCTTGAAGCGGCGCCCGATCAGCTGGTCGTAGCCGCCGGGCAGGTCGTCGATCACTTCCTCGGCCATGCCTCGTCGCGCGGCATCGGCGATGCGTGCCTGGTCGTCCATCGCCTCGACCTGGCCGACGCCGATGTTCTCGCCGGCGCTGAGGTTGTAGCGCACGAAGTCCTGGAAGATCACCCCGAGGTTGGCGCGCAGGTCGTCCAGGTCGTAGTCGCGCAGGTCGCGGCCGTCGAGCAGGATGCGGCCTTCGTCCGGTTCGTACAGCCGTGCCAGCAGTTTCACCAGCGTGGTCTTGCCCGCGCCGTTCTCGCCGACCAGGGCCAGCACTTCGCCGGCCTGCAGCTGGAAATCGAGGTGGCGCACCGCCCACTGTTCGGCATCGGGATAGCGGAAGCCGACGTTCTCGAACACGAAGCCCTGGCGGATCGGCTGCGGCACGCGTATGGCGCCTTCACGCGAATGGATTTCCGGCTCGATCTGGAAGAACGAGAACAGGTCGTCCAGGTACAGCGCCTGGCTGGCCACCTGCGAGAAGCCGATCAGCAAGCCTTCCAGCAGCTGGCGCAGGCGCAGGAAGCTGCCAGCAAGGAAGGTCAGGTCGCCAATCGAGAAATCGCCGCGCACCGTGCGCCAGGCAATGTAGGCGTAGGCGGTGTAATACCCCAGCGTGCCCAGCGCAGCCAGCAGCGTGCCCCAGAACGCGCGGCGCCGGGCCAGTGCACGGTTGGCTTGGAACAGCGCCACCGACAGGCGCCGGTAGCGTTCCACCAGGAAGCGGTGCAGGTTGTAGATCTTCACTTCCTTGGCCGTTTCCACGCTGGCACCGAGCTGGCGCAGGTAGTCGAGCTGGCGGCGCTCGGGCGTCCACTGGAAGTTGAGGCTGTAACCGGCCGCGTTGAAGTGCGATTCACCGATGAAGGCCGGCACCAGCGCCAGCGCCAGCAGCAGGATCAGCCACGGCGCATACACCAGCAGGCCGACGGCGAGGCTGGCCACGGTGATTGCGTCCTGGACCTGGCCGAACAGCTGGCTCATCAGGTTCATCCGGCCCATGGTCTGGCGCCGCGCACGGTCCAGCTTGTCCTGCAGGTCCGGGTCCTCGAAGTCCTCCAGATCCAGCGTTGCCGCGTGTTCCATCAGCCGGATGCTGGTGACGTTGGCGAACAGCTCGGAGAGCAGGGCATCGGCGTAGCTGACCAGCCGGCCGAGCAGGTCCGAGGCGATGGCCAGGCCGAATTCCAGCGCCAGCAGGCCCAGCAGCGGATTCAGCACGCCGCTGGACAGCGCTTCGCCCAGCGGCGGGAAGCCCGCGTCGTGCTGGCTCAGGTGCAGGGCGCTGTCGATGATCAGCTTGCCGACGTACAGCATCGCCACCGGCAGCAGCGCGCGGATCAGGCGCAGCCCCAGGCTGGCCAGGGTGAGCGCGGGACTGGTCTTCCAGACCATGCGCAGGAACGGCGGCAGGTTGCGCATCGCCCTGAAGCGCTGGCGCAGGCTGGGTTTCTTCGCGGCGGCAGCGCCAGCGGTGGGGGGAGCAGGCATGTGCGTATTGTGCGCGCCCTGCGCGTGGCGGAGGCATGAACGGGGCGCATGCCTGCCATGCGCCGGCAGGGCAGCGCGTCGGCGCCGCCTGCGCGCTCAGTCCAGCGCAGCCAGCAGCGCAGGATGGTGAGCGAACCAGAAGCGCAGGGCCCCGCTGTCGATGCCGTAGGCGCCTTTCCAGAAATCGACGGGATAGCTCCAGTCCGAAGAGCGCGAGGTGCGCGGTGCCAGGCCGACCCGGGTGAAGCGTTGCGCCAGGCCAGGATGCTCGGGGGTCTGCAGCAGCCCGGCATGGCCCAGGGCATCCAGCAGGTGACGCGCCTGCTCGACGGACAGTTTCAGGCCCGGCAGCGCGCGCACGCGTTTGACGATGGTCGACGGGGTGTCCTTGGCGTCGCTCTCGTGGTGCAGCAGCCGCAGCAGTGCCACCAGTGTGCTCATGTCGCCGGGCGCCCGTCTGGGCGTCAGATTGTGTTGTTCCAACAGGAAGGTGATGGCGTTTACGCTTCCACCGAGCACGACCCCGATGTTGTGGCGGACGCGCGCCCAGCTGGTCGGGTCGAATCTGCCTTCGCGGACCTGGCCGCAGACCGCACAGGCCAGGCTGGGGTGTGGCTGCTCCTGATGCCTGGGGAAGTTCACCATGAACGCATACGCCGACAGCCCGGCGCGCAGGTCGCTGCGGTTCTCCTGCACACCGAGGATGAAGTTGTCTGCCACATGCTGGCGGTCGGCGCGGGCATAGGCGGCGAACATCCGCACCTGGAGGGCCTCATGGCCCGGATGTTCGACGGGCCACAACAGTCCATGCTGTTCAAGTGTCGACAGGAGTTCGGGCGACGCGGTGTCCCGCTCCCGGTACTGGGTCAGCGCCTTCAGCGCCTCCTTGCTGGGCGTGTCGGGGGCTTCGTCGGCCATGACGTTCGGATGCTTCCTGCGGGGCAGGTACAGTGCCCGGCGGTCCAGGCACTGTCAACGAAGCGCTCAGGGCAGTGGCGGCAGCAGCCCGGCGCCCAGCCGGTTCCAGGCATTGATCACCGCGATGCCCATGCTCAGGTCGCTGATGCCCTTCTCATCGAAGTGCGGTGCCAGTGCATCGAACGCCGCCTGCGACGGCGCGCCGTCGGTCAGCCGGGTCAGTGCCTCGGCCCAGCCCAGCGCCGCGCGCTCGCGTTCGTCGAAGAAGCGGCTCTCGTGCCATGCCGGCAGGGTGTCCAGCTTGCGCGGCTCGATGCCGCCCTTGCGCAGCGCCGTGCCGTGCATGTCCATGCAGTAGCCGCAGCCGTTGAGCTGCGACACGCGCAGGAACACCAGTTCCATCAGGGTCGGATCGATCGAGCTGTCATGCACCGCCTGGCTGGTGGCCAGCAGGCCCTTGAAGGCTTCGGCGGCCAGGCGGGTGTAAGGGACGCGGGGAGAGGCGTGGTCGGACATTTTCGGCTCCACGGCGGCCACGATGGCCGCCTTTCACTACAAGGACGCCGCACCGTCACCGCGCGTGACAACGTCCGGCAACTTTTCCGGATTCAACACGCTGTACACGTTGGCGATGCGGCCATCGACCACTTCGATGGTGGTGATCGAGTGCAGGCGATCGCCCTGGAAGCGCAGGATTGCCGGCTCGCCGTTGACGTAGCCCAGCTGCGCCGGATGCACCGCGCCACGGCGGGCGATGGCCCAGAACAGGCGGCCGATGCGTTCGGCGCCCAGCAGGGGCCGCACCGCCGCGGTAACCACGCCACCGCCGTCGGAGACCAGCAGCGCGTTGGCGTGCAGCAGGGCCTGGATCGCCTCGCTGTCGCCGCGCTGGGAAGCGTCCATGAAGCGCGCCAGCAGCTGCCGATGCTGGCTGGCGTCGGCGTTGAAGCGCGGTCGTCCGGCCTGCAGGCGCTGCCGGGCACGGTGCACCAGCTGGCGGCAGTTGGCCTCGCTGTGGCCGATCAGCTCGGCGATCTCACGGTAATCGTGGTCGAAGGCTTCCTTCAGCAGGAAGGCGGCGCGTTCGTCGGGGCCGAGCTGTTCAAGCAGGGTCAGGAAAGCCACCGAGACATCGTCGGCAAACGCATGCAGCTGGGCGGGGCCGGGCGCTGGGTCGGGCTCCAGGGTGACCGCCAGTGGCTCGGCCAGCCACGGGCCGACGTAATGCACGCGCTCGCGCTTGGCTGCGCGCAGCCGGTCCAGGCCGAGCCGGGTGGTGGTGGTGACCAGCCAGGCTTCGGGGTCGCGGACGGCCGCCGGGTCGGCGCCGGACCGGCGCAACCAGGCATCCTGGACCACGTCTTCGGCGTCGGCGCGACTGCCGAGCAGGCGGTAGGCCAGCGCCATCAGGCGCGGACGGTGGGTCTGGAAAGCGGTTTCAGCGTTCATGTGGGCAAGGACGCCGCAGTGGCGCGTGGCGTGACAGAGGGTGTGCGTGGATAGTGCAGGCCAGCGGCCGGCACTACCACCCTGCGGCCGGGGGAGGGGGTAAAATGCGGGGATTACCCCCGCCAGCCTCCAGCAAGCGAGCAAGTCGTGACATCGATCAAGCAGGAAGACCTCATCCAGTCCATCGCCGACGCGCTGCAGTACATCTCGTACTACCACCCGGTCGACTACATCAAGAACCTTGCCGCCGCCTACGAGCGCGAGGAGTCGCCGGCCGCGAAGGAAGCGATGGCGCAGATCCTGATCAACTCGCGGATGTGCGCCGAAGGCCACCGCCCGATCTGCCAGGACACCGGCATCGTTACCGTGTTCCTGGAAATCGGCATGGACGTGCGTTGGGACGACGCCACCATGGGCGTGGAAGACATGGCCAACGAAGGCGTGCGCCGCGCTTACATGCACCCGGACAACAAGCTGCGTGCCTCGGTGCTGGCTGATCCGGCCGGCAAGCGCATCAACACCAAGGACAACACCCCGGGCGTGGTCAACGTCAAGGTGGTGCCGGGCAACACGGTCGACGTGATCGTCGCCGCCAAGGGCGGTGGTTCGGAAGCCAAGACCAAGTTCGCCATGCTCAACCCGTCCGACTCGATCGTCGACTGGGTGCTGAAGACCGTGCCGACCATGGGCGCCGGCTGGTGCCCGCCGGGCATGCTCGGCATCGGCATCGGTGGCACCGCCGAGAAGGCGATGCTGCTGGCCAAGGAAGCGCTGATGGAGCCGATCGACATCACCGAGCTGCAGGCCCGTGGAGCGTCCAACCGCATCGAAGAGCTGCGCCTGGAGCTGTACGAGAAGGTCAACGCGCTGGGTATTGGCGCGCAGGGCCTGGGTGGCCTGACCACCGTGCTCGACATCAAGATCAACGATTACCCGACCCACGCGGCCAACCTGCCGGTGGCGATGATCCCGAACTGCGCGGCCACCCGCCATGCGCACTTCACCCTGGATGGCAGCGGCCCGGTGATGCTGGACCCGCCGTCGCTGGAAGACTGGCCGAAGCTGACCTACGACGCGTCCAAGGGCATCCGCGTGGACCTGGATACGATCACCCCGGAAGACGTGGCCAACTGGAAGCCGGGCCAGACCCTGCTGCTGAACGGCAAGCTGCTGACCGGCCGCGACGCTGCACACAAGCGCATTGTCGACATGCTCAACAAGGGCGAGGAGCTTCCGGTCGATCTGAAGGGCCGCTTCATCTACTACGTCGGCCCGGTCGATCCGGTGCGTGACGAAGTGGTGGGCCCGGCCGGCCCGACCACCGCCACCCGCATGGACAAGTTCACCGAGCAGGTGCTGGCACAGACCGGCCTGCTGGGCATGGTTGGCAAGGCCGAGCGTGGCCCGGCCGCGATCGAAGCGATCAAGAAGCACAAGTCGGCCTACCTGATGGCGGTCGGTGGTTCGGCGTACCTGGTGTCCAAGGCGATCAAGGCCGCCAAGGTGGTCGGTTTCGCCGACCTGGGCATGGAAGCGATCTACGAGTTCACCGTGCAGGACATGCCGGTGACCGTGGCGGTGGATTCCACCGGCGAGTCGGTGCACAAGACCGGCCCGCGCGAATGGCAGGCCCGCATCGGCAAGATTCCGGTGGTGGTGGAGTAAGCCCTCCATCCCGGACCAGACAACGGCGCCTCTGTGGCGCCGTTGTTGTGTGGGCAAAAAATACTGATGTTCCGGTAGCGGTCGTTCTGCTACCGTCGGAACACCCTCGCACAGGACGTGTCCATGGCCCTGCATCGGTTCATCGTGGTAGGCGTGCTGCTGGCCCTGGCCGGTTGCAGCACCCCGGCATCGTACGAAGGCGCGGATTTCCCCGCCTCCGCGCAGTGCCGTGTGCAGTGCCAGGCCGGCTATCGCAGCTGCATGGCGCAGAATGGCTCCCTCGGCAGCCGCCAGAGCAACTGCGAGCAGCAGGTGGTGCCGGCGCCGGACAAGCGCTGCAAGGACGTGGACAACCCCGACCTGCGCCGTGCCTGCGAACTGAAGGCGCATGACTGCACGATGCGCGCGCCGATGATGTCCTGTGGCGAACGCCGGGATTCCTGCATGAGCAGCTGCGGCTGAGCAACGATTGCGCGCGTGGGCGCATAATCGGCTGATCCACCTGCACAGGATCTTCCGCATGAGCACCACGCTGTATGGTTCAACCAGTACCGCCGCGCTGGTGGTGCACTGGCTGCTGATCGAGCTGGGCATCGAGCACGATCTGGTGCTGCTGGATTTCGACGCGCGCGAGCATAAGTCGGCGCAGTACCTGGCGCTGAATCCGGCCGGTGTGGTGCCGACGCTGCTGATCGATGGCCTGGTACTGACCGAAGCGGCGGCGATCGCACTGTATCTGGCTGACCGCCATCCGGAGGCCAACCTGCTGCCCGCACTGGGGACGCCGCAGCGCGCCGATGCCTACCGCTGGATGTTCTGGTGTGCCAATACGCTGCAGCCGGCCTACCGTGCCTGGTTCTATCCGCACGAGGTGGCGGGCGAGGCGAACGTCGAGGCCAGCCGCGAAATGGCGCGGCAGCGCCTGGAGGCCGCCTGGCAGCATGTCGCCACGCACCTGCAGGCGCATGGCCCCTACCTGCTGGGCACCACGCCCTGCGTGGTCGACTACATGCTGGTGATGCTGATGCGCTGGTCGCGCAACATGCCCAAACCCAGCGACACCTGGCCGGTACTGAAGGCGCACGCCACGTCGATGAAGGCGCACCCAGCGTTCGCCGAGGTGTACCGCCGCGAAGGCATTACCGACTGGCGGTAGTCTGTTTTGTAGAGCCGAGCCATGCTCGGCTCTACCAGAGCGGTGCGGGTTACAGGATCTCCAGCACCGTTTCCGGTGGGCGGCACAGCCGTGTGCCCTTGGCGGTGCGCACCACCGGGCGATTGATCAACCGTGGGTGTTCAGCCATCGCCGCCAGCAGGGTGGCCTCGTCGGCGCCTGCCAGGTCCAGTTCGGTGAACGGTGCTTCCTTGCTGCGCACCAGGTCATGCGCGCTCAATCCGGACTCGGCCAGCACCTGGCGCAGTGTGGTCACATCGGGTGGATTGCCCAGGTACTCGATCACCTCCGGATCGAAGCCCGCATCGCGGATCAGCTTCAATGCGCCGCGCGAGTTGCTGCAGGCCGGGTTGTGCCAGATCGTCACGTCCATCAGAACCACTCCAGCAGGGACACGCCCACGCCCACGTAGGTGGCCTTGTGGTTGTAGTCGATCAGGCTTTCGCCATAGCCGTCGAAGACTTGCACATGGCCGCGCAGCAGGTTGCTGATCGGGAAGCCGTAATCCAGCTGCAGCGCGCCGTGCGAGCGGCTGCCGGTGCGCAGCGAATGGCGCGCCATCAGCGAGACTTCGTGGCCGTTGCGGTTCCAGGTCAGGGTCGCATCACCGCGGCCCATGTAATCCTCGATGTCCGGGTTGTTGTCGTCGCTGCGGGTCTCGGGAATGCGGTACCAGGGGCGCAGTACCAGCGCCCAGTTCTCGCGGTCCAGGCCGATGTTGAGCATCACCCGGTTCCAGCTGCGCGAAAGCGGGTCGGCGCGGCCGTTGGATTGGTGGTTCAGCGCGATGCCGGTCATGCGCCCGCGCCAGCCACCGATCGAGTAGCCGTTGCGGAACACCATCATCACTTCCGGCTCGTAATTGGTTTCGCGGAACGGGCGCGAATCCTCGCCGTTGTAGGCCTGCCAGCGCGAGCTCTGGGTGTAGCCGGCCCAGATGTCGCCGTTGTCGCCGAACAGGTTCTCGGCGATCTTGGTCTTGAAACTGATCTGGAACTTCAGCTCGGCACTGTCCAGCACCTGCGGCGTGGTGACCGTGTTGGCCGGGTTCGGCGAATGCGGCGTGGTGTTGCGATCGCTGGTCCAGAACGCCGGCAGCAGGTACACCGGCTTGTAGGCGCGCAGCTGGAACGGACCGAGCTTGGAGTCCTCGGCCAGTTCCCAGCGGCTGTCCAGCAGCGAACCGCGGCCAGCATTGGCCAGTGCGCTGTCAGGGGCTGCTGGACGGAACAGATCGCTGACCCGCTCGCGCAGCTTCTCTTCGCCCTGGCTCACGCGTGCAGTCTGGCGTTCTTCGCGACGGGCCTGCGCGGCCGCCTCGGCCGCAGCGTCGGCCTCGGCAGTGGCCTGCGGGGTACGGCCGAACTGGCGGTCATAACAGGCCAGGCGGGCAGCATCGGTGGTAATCGCCGCGCACGCGGCCGGCGAGGCTTCGGCGCTGGGCGCGAACTCCTGCGCGGCCAGCGGCGCACTGGCCAGGGCCAGCGCCAGCGGCGCGAGACGGGGAAGCAGCGGAGACAGGGTCATTGCAGCAGGCCCTTAGGTGAATACGGGAATCGCACAGTGTGGCGGCTGCACCGGTTCACGGCCAGCCCCCACGGTTTATGCACGGGCACCGCGTGCGCGCGGCGTGAAGGCAGTGCGGGTTACAGGAACCAGGCGAAGGCGAACAGGCCGAGCATCGCGATCACCACGGCCAGTTTCAGCGCCAGGCCGAGCAGGATACCGAGCCAGGTGGCCAGGCCTACCTTGGTCGAGCGGCCCAGTTCGCGGGTGTGCCAGTACTCGCCGGCCAGGGCGCCGATCAGGGGGCCTGCAAAGAGGCCGATCGGCATGAAGAACAGGCCGACGATGCTGCCGACGAACGTACCCCACAGTGCCTTGCGGCTGGCACCGACCCGCTGCGCACCCACCACCGTGGCCAGCACGTCCACCAGCAGCGAGAGGACGGTCAGTACGCCCAGCGCGACCAGGGTCGGCCAGCCGACGTGGGTGAAGCCGTCCGCCCAGGCCGCCAGCAGCAGTCCGATGAACACCAGCGGGATGCCGGGCAGGGCCGGCAGGATGATTCCGGCGATGCCGACAAGGACAAAAATGACCGCTAGCAGATATAAGATGAATGAGAGTCCCATGCTGTCCCGTATGGTCGCCGTTTTGGGGTTGACAGTGAAAGATTTTGCCAGTTGCTTTTTCGTTTTGGGCGGGTTAAGTTGCAGTCGCTGAGCTTGGCAAGGTCACCGTGGATCGTGGCCTGATGAAGCAAGATCTTCCCGATCCGCTGCATCGATGCACCTCGCTTCCCCCTTGCTTGTCAGCCGCCCACCAGGCGTTTCCAACAACAAGAGAGAGTCACCAGGGAGTTAGTGAGATGTCTGATCGCGAGACCGGTACCGTCAAGTGGTTCAACGATGCAAAGGGCTTCGGCTTCATCAGCCGTGAAAACGGCGAAGACGTGTTCGTGCACTTCCGTGCCATCCAGACCCAGGGCTTCAAGAGCCTGAAGGAAGGCCAGAAGGTCACCTTCACCGTCGTGCAGGGCCAGAAGGGCCTGCAGGCCGACGCCGTGCAGCCGACCTGATCGCGCTGCAAGCCGTCACATGAAAAAGGCCCGCGCAAGCGGGCCTTTTTCTTTGCCGCCGGCCCGGCGCAGGTCAGCGCAGGATGACCTTGCCGTTGACCACGCGCACGTAGGTGTTTTCGCGGATGCCGCCGAGGTCGCGCTGGTTGACCACGATGGTGCGGCCATCGTCCATGCGCACGCTGATGTCGTAGGTATCGCTGGTGACGTTCTTCTGGATCTGGTTGCCGGCCAGCGCGCCACCGACCGCGCCCGCGGCGGCGGCGATGTTCTTGTTGCCGCGGCTGCCACCGGTGTGGTCGGAGATCTCATGGCCGGCCACGGCACCCACGATGCCGCCGAGGATCGCGCCGGTCGCGCTGGGGGCGGTGCGGCCCGACGGCACGGTGTTGATGCGGGTGACGATGCCGCAGTCAGCGCAGCGGCCCTGGTTGTAACCGCCGTTGTTGCCGTAGCCGCCATTGTTGTAGCCGTTGTTGTAACCACCACCGCCATATCCGGGCGAGGTGGCACAGCCAGCCAGGGCGAGGGTAGCGATGGCGCTGGCAGCGATGAGCTGGATCTTCATGGGGCGTCTCCTGGCCGTGAAGGCGGGTGTCTGGGGTGGTACTGCGTCATGCAGCAGGGTGGACGAATCCTCTCCTTTCGAACGTGAACGACGCGCCAACCATGCGTGCCTTGCCCGGCTGCAGGATGAATGCGGCTCAGCGGAAGTCCTGGTGGCAGGCACGGCAGTCGGCCTGCAGCGTCTCCACCACCTGGGCCAGCGCCTTGCAGTCACTGGGCGGGGCGGCCAGTGCGGCGTTGAGGTTGCCGCGCAGCTGGCTGGCGTGCTGCTGGAACTGCGCGCTGTCCTTCAGCCCGGGAAAGGCCAGGTCCAGGTCATTGGACAACAGGCGCAGCGCCTGCAGCCGCGGCATGCTGTCAGCCAGGCTGCAGCGGTTCTGCTGCTGGGCCTGCTGCAGCAGCTGCGACTGCCGCTGCATCACCTGCATCAGGCTGTCCGGAAATGGGTCGCGGCGCGCCTGCAGGGCGCGGCCCACCATCACCGTGGCGATCAGGCCGATCAGCAGGCCCAGGCACAGCACGAACAGGTAGCGATGGGCAGTGGACAGGCGGCGGGGCGGGCTGGCGTTCATGGCGGGCTCTCCGGGCGTGCAACGGTGGGTTCGATGCCGGCGCGCTGCAGGTGCCGGCAGGTGCACGTTAAAATAGCCGCATGAACGAACAGGTCAAACAACGCTTCGCCGGCATCGAACGGCTGTATGGCGTGGGTGCGCTCGAGCGCCTGCAGGGCAGCCGCGTGGCGGTGGTGGGCATGGGCGGCGTCGGCTCGTGGGTGGTGGAAGCGCTGGCCCGCTCTGCGGTCGGTCACCTGACCCTGATCGATGCTGACGACATCTGCGTGTCCAACACCAACCGGCAGCTGCCGGCGATGGAAGGCAACTACGGCCGCAACAAGGCCGAGGCGATGGCGGAGCGCTGCCGTGCGATCAACCCGGACATCGAGGTCGATGCCGTGCAAGCGTTCCTGACTGTGTCCAACATGGCCGAGCTGCTGGACCGGAGGTTCGATCTGGTGGTCGATGCCTGTGACAGCTTCCGGGTCAAGGTCGAGACGATTGCCTGGTGCCGTCGCCGCAAGCTGCCGCTGCTGACCGTCGGCGCCGCCGGTGGCCGTACTGATCCCACCCTGGTGCGCATCCGCGATGTTTCGCGCACCGAGCACGACGCCATGCTGGCGCTGATCCGCAAGAAGCTGCGCAGTGAGTTCAACTTCCCGAAGAACGCCAAGCGCTATTTCGGCGTGCCAGCGGTGTACTCACTGGAGAACGTGAAGTATCCGCAGGCCGATGGCAGCGTCTGTGGCATTCGCCCGAACCTGGGTGCGGATGCGGCGTTGAAGCTGGACTGCGGCGCCGGCCTGGGTGCGGCGACCCACATTACCGGTGCCTTCGCCTTCGCCGCGGTGGGCAAGGCGTTGGAAATGCTGCTGGAGCCGAAGAAGGTGAAGGCCGATGTGGTTGAAGCCAACGCCGACGCATGATGGTCGTGGGGGGCCCAGGCCGGCCGCCACGCCCATCCTGCGGCGGCGTTGGCCTCCCCCACCTCGGCCTTCACCTTCTTCGGCTCCAGCAGCATTTCCACCGCCTTGCCCACCGCGGCGAAGGCGACGGCACCGGTCATGTGGGTCGCCGCACCCAGGCCGGCGCCGCAGTCCA
>NZ_JAUTXR010000061.1 GCF_030658505.1 Stenotrophomonas raiganjensis (SeqCode)
GCAGCGGGTGACCGACATCATGGCCGAGATCTCTGCGGCTTCGCAGGAACAGAGCGCCGGCATCGAGCAGGTCAACCAGACCGTGGTGCAGATGGACGAAACCACCCAGCAGAACGCCGCGCTGGTGGAAGAAGCCACCGCTGCCGCGCGCGCCATGGAAGACCAGGCTGTGCAGCTGGGTGAAGCGGTGGCCCGCTTCCGCCTGGCATCGCAGGGCACGACCGCCATTCCGGCACGCCCGCTGGCGGCACCGGTGCCGCGCCGGGTCGCAGCCGCCGCACCGGCCGCAAAGCCGGCACCGGCACGATCGTTGCGCTCCACGGCAGCCCAGCCGGCGCTGGCCGCGGACGGCGACTGGCAGGAGTTCTGATGCACCCAGGGTCGGATCCCTCTTCCCTGGAAGAGGGATCTGACCCCGTGCGCAACCCCTTGCGCATGGAAAGTGATGCATCTCTCACTTCATAATCCGGTGCAGAGGCCGATATCCCCATCGAGCCTCGCACCAACGCGTGCTGGCGCCCGCCCCTGACCGTAGATTCCATGTCCGACGGCAACGACACTGCAGTGCATGATGTCCACGCGGCTGATGCCGCCGACGAGCGTTTCCTGGTCCGCAATCCGCGTCAGCTGCGCCAGCTGCTGCGCTCGCTGATCGACCAGCGATCACTGATCAATGCGCATATCGACGGACGCGACCGCTCGTTCCCGACGGCACTGCTCGATCTCGACGAGGACGAAGACACCCTGCTGCTTGATGGCAGCCCGCAGGAGGCGTCCAACCGCGCCGCCGAGCAGGCCGATCATCTGCTGTGCTTTGCCCAGCTGGAACGGGTGCTGGTGCGCTTCCGCCTGCACGAACTGCAGCGCGTGGACAACGACGGCCACGTCGCCTTCCGTGCCCCGCTGCCGGACGAACTGGTGCACCTGCAGCGCCGCGAGCTGTACCGGCTGGAGACCCCGGTCACCGACTCGCCGCAGTTGCTGCTGCCGCCCGGCGAAGCGCGTGCCGAAGCGCTGTCGATGCGGGTGGTGGACATCAGCGGTGGCGGCCTGGCCGTGGTCGTCCCCAACGATTGCGCCGTGTTCGGCCTACAGAAGCGCTATCCGGCGCAACTGTCGCTGCCCGAGGGGCCCGACCTGGACATCGAACTGGTGGTCTGCAACCTGCTGCCGCAGCGCCAGCCCAACGGCATCGAGGTCAAGCGCATCGGCATGCGCTTCGAGAGCCTGCCGCGCGGCGCCGACAGCGCCATCCAGCGCTACATCTTCCGTGTCGACCGCCAACGGAAGGCCCGCCGCAACGGCGAGCTCTGAGGCCCGACCAACGGGTACTGCCGGCCGCGGGCCGGCAACCCGGAGGCACCGCGGGAACGGCCGTTGCCGGCCAGCGGCCGGCACTACCGATCCAGTACCCCGCTAGATCCGCGCCACTGCGTGGAAGCCCTTCCCCCGGCACCTAAAGTCCCCCCCAGTGGGGCCGATATCGAGCCTGACACCGGGACTTCCGGCAGAACCAGGACCCCTCGATGAACGACAAGACCAGCTCCGCCGCCAGCGCCGGTGGCGAATTCCTCAGCTTCACCCTCGGTGCCGAGCACTACGGCGTGGACATCCTCAAGGTGCAGGAAATCCGCGGCTACGATGCGGTCACCCGCGTGCCGGATGCCCCGGACTACATCAAGGGCGTGATCAACCTGCGCGGCACCATCGTGCCGGTCATCGACCTGCGCCTGAAGCTGCGCCTGGACAACGCGCGCTACGACGCCTTCACCGTGATGATCGTGCTGAACGTCGAAGACCGCGTGGTCGGCATCGTGGTCGACAGCGTCTCGGACGTCATCCCGCTGTCGGCCGAGCAGATCCGTCCGACGCCGGAATTCGGCGCTGCGGTCGATACCCGTTTCATCTCCGGCATTGGCACCCACGATGACCGCATGCTGATCCTGCTGGACATCGAGACCCTGCTCGACAGCGCCGACATGGGCCAGGCCGCCCTCGCCGAGGACGCTGCCGCCTGACTCAGCGGACCTGCTTCACGTTCTGGTCACAAAGCCCTTCAGTTCCCCCTGGCGATGCCGATAGGGGGACAGAAGCCGGTCGCGCAGGAGCGCGCAGAACCGGAACGACCATCACCATCCCCGGAGATACATCTCGATGAAGTCCCTGCTTGCGTTCGTCTCGGCCGCTGTCCTGGCCACCACCGCTTCCTCCGCGTTCGCCCAGTCGGCCGACATGATCCCGCCGGAACTGGCCCCGCGTTCGGTCGGCAAGGACGGCATGGTCTGCGGCAAGGTCGAAAAGGCCCGCTACGCTGAAGGTTCCGAAGGCCAGCCGACCTTCCTGTACATGGGCGGCGCCTTCCCGCGCCACACCTTCTCGGCCCGCATCGCCGGCGAAAACCGCGGCAAGTTCGCCTTCCCACTGGAAACCCTGGAAGGCAAGACCGTGTGCGTGATCGGCAAGATCCAGCGCGATGCCTCGCGTGCGGAAATCGAGGTCAGCTCGCCGGCTGGCCTGAAGCTGGCCAACATCAAGTAATCCGCTGTCCGTCGAACCACGCCGGACCTGGTGCCGGCGTGGTTTCTGCTGCAACCGGGCCCGATGCCCGGGCGCGTCTGCCTTAGGAGCTCGCAACGCCCATGCCGTGGATCAACAACCTGAAACTGATGCCGAAGCTGCTGTTGACCTTCGGCGTCCTCCTGCTGGTGATGCTGCTGCAGGGCATCGTCGCCTATCGCGGCCTGCACTCGCTGAACAACGTCACCACCGAGTTGGCCGGTTCACGCATGGAGAGCATCCGCATGGCCGGCGAGATGCGGGGCATGCTGGGTGAGTACCGCAACGCCGCCTACCAGCAGCTGATCCGCGCCAGCGACGACGTCAAGTCCGATGCGCGCAAGCAGGCCGTCGACCTGCGTACCAGCATGGACAAGTCGATCAAGGACTATCCGAAGCTGGTCGACAACGCACAGCAGAAGAAGCTCTTCGACACCTTCGCCAAGGAGTGGAAGGACGCCCTGGCCTCCTACGACAGCGTCACCGAGATGCTGGAACTGGACCTGCCGGACGACGCCATCGATACCTTCGTCGGCGAAACCCGCGCCAAGCACCGCAAGGCCGCATCGGCGCTGGAAGCACTGATCGCCGAAGACAACCGCCTTGCCCGCGCTTCGCGCGAAGAGGCTGAATCCACCTATTCCGCCTCGGCCGTGCTGACCGTGATCGCCCTGCTGGGCGGCGCCGCACTCGGCCTGGTGCTGGTCTGGCTGTTCGCCCGCGCCCTGGTCGGCAGCGTGCGCGGCGCCGTTTCGGTCGCCAACGACGTCGCCGGCGGCAAGCTCGATGGCCACATCGACGTCAGCCGCCAGGACGAGGTGGGCGAGCTGATGCAGGCCATGCAGCGCATGCAGCGCGACCTGCGCGAGCGCATCGAAACCGACCAGGCCGTCGCCCGCGAGAACCTGCGCATCCGTACCGCGCTGGACTACAGCTCCACCGGCGTCTACCTGACCGACACCAGCAACACCATCGTCTACAGCAACCGCGCCCTGCAGCAGACCCTGAGCCAGTACCAGGACGAAGTGCGCCGCGACCTGCCGGACTTCGACGCCCAGGCCTCGCTGATCGGCAAGCCGGTCACCGTGCTCGAGCACCGTGGTGAGATGGACCAGACCCTGCTGGGCAACCTGAAGGCACACGGTGTCGCGCGTCGCCCGATGCAGTATGGCGATGCCCAGTTCGCCCAGGTGGTGTCAACCATCCGCAATGAAGGCGGTGACACCGTCGGCTACGTGGTGGAATGGCGCGACCGCACCCAGGAAGCGCAGGTGGAAGCCGAAGTGGCACGCGTGATCGCCCAGGCTGCGGCCGGTGACCTGTCCGGCCGCATCGACGCCACCGACAAGGAAGGCTTCTTCCTGCAGCTGGCCCAGCAGATCAACGGCCTGCTCGACGCCAACGCTGGCAGCATCGAGCAGATCTCCGGCCTGCTTGCCGCGCTGTCGCAGGGTGACCTGACCGTGCGCATGCATGGCGACTACCAGGGGGTGTTCGCCCGCATGCGCGACGACGCCAACGCCACCGCCGCCCAGCTGAGCGAAATCGTCACCCGCATCAAGCAGTCCAGCCGCGCGATCAGCTCGGCCGCCGGCGAGATCGCCTCGGGCAACAGCGACCTGTCGCGCCGTACCGAACAGCAGGCCGCCAACCTGGAGGAAACCGCCGCTTCGATGGAGGAACTGACCTCCACCGTACGCCAGAACGCCGAGCACGCCCGCCAGGCCAACCAGCTCGCCATCGGCGCACATGGCGTCGCCTCGCAGGGTGGTGAAGTGGTCGGCCAGGTGGTTACCACCATGTCGGCCATCGAAGCCTCCTCGAAGAAGATCGCCGAGATCATCTCGGTCATCGACGGCATCGCGTTCCAGACCAACATCCTGGCACTGAACGCCGCGGTCGAAGCCGCACGTGCCGGCGAACAGGGCCGCGGCTTCGCCGTGGTCGCCAGCGAAGTGCGCACCCTCGCCCAGCGCTCGGCCGCTGCCGCCAAGGAGATCAAGGGCCTGATCGATGACTCGGTCGGCAAGGTCAACGACGGCTCGGCACTGGTGCACAAGGCCGGCGCGACCATGGGCGAGATCGTCGCCTCGGTGCAGCGCGTGACCGACATCATGGCCGAGATTTCCGCCGCCTCGCAGGAACAGAGTGCCGGCATCGAGCAGGTCAACCAGACCGTGGTGCAGATGGACGAAACCACCCAGCAGAACGCTGCACTGGTGGAAGAAGCCACCGCCGCCGCCCGGGCGATGGAAGAACAGGCCGGCCACCTCAGCGAGGCCGTGTCGATCTTCGTGGTCGACGAAGCCGATACCGTGGTTGCACCGCCGCGCGTTGCTGCCCCGGCCCCGCGTGCTGCTGCACCGGCAGCACCGGCTCCGGCCGCTCCGCCCGCCCGCCACACCGCGGGTGGTCGCCCGATGGCCACGGAACTGGCCGACGGGGACTGGCAGGAATTCTGATGCCTGCATGACCTGATGCACGAGAACGCCCTGGCCCCGCGCCGGGGCGTTTTCGTTTACGGGGCATCTGGATATCAGCCAACGGCGAAGCCCCTCGGGGTGGTCGGCCGAAGCGCTGGGTTACTGAGAGTTGGCCGGGAGGGTGGGCTGCGCAGGGGACGCCGTGAATACGTCCTTGTAGGCTCGGGCGCGCCATCCATGGCGCTTACGCCCCTGCGCAACCCACCCTCCCGGCCGCGGACAGTTTCCGTGCGCGTCCACCCCGGATTGAAGAAAGAAGAGCAAGAACAACAGCTGCATTGCTTCCGGGATCAGATCCGTTTTCCGCAGGAAAACGGATCTGATCCCTCTTTCCACCTGGAAACCCAACGCTCTTTCCGTCCGTCACGGGAATGCCGAGAAGGCTGGGGCGGGGTGGGCTGGCGGGACCGTTGGCGCCATGGATGGCGCCATCGAGCCCCCAAGGACGGGTTGTGGTGGTCTAATCAACTTGGACACTCGATAGGATCAATTTCGAGCATCAAGGTAGACCCATGGCAAAAAAGATCACTCAGGGCATGAGGGACGAGGCGGTTCGCCTTGTCGTTGTGGAGGGGCAGACAGTCAGGGACGTCTGCCAGCTGATGGATGTCGGCCCGACGGCGCTGAGGCGCTGGATCGAGCAATGGCGGCGAAAGCATGACCCGCAGGCCGAGGCACCGCCTGTAGATGCCCAGGTCAGAATCGCCGAGCTGGAGGCCCAGAATCGCAGGCTCAAGGAGGAACGCGACCTGCTAAAAAAATCCATCGCCTTCTTCATTCGGGACAGCGATCACCGGAACAAGTGATCCAGGAATTGGGGAAGGCCGCTCCGATCCGATTGGTGTGCCAGTTGATGGACTATCCCCGTAGCAGCTACTACGCCTGGCTGCACCGGGAGCCCCGGATTGACCGGGCGCTGCTGGCCCAGGTTGATCTGGTTCGTCGCATTCATCAGTCCCACCGGGGGAGCTGTGGCTCTCGCAAGATGGCCAGGGAGCTGACCAACCGCGGCCTACCCATGGGGCGCTACCGCGCCCGGACGCTGATGCGCCGAGCCGGCGTCAGGGCGCGACAGCACCGGCGGCACAAGTACCACAGCCTGGGGCCGCAGGCACTGACGGCGCCCAACGTGTTGGAACGCCAATTCAACCCGGAGGGTCCCAACCAGGTCTGGGCAGGGGATATCACCTACATCCCGACCCAGCAAGGCTGGCTCTATCTGGCCATCGTGGTGGATCTGTTTGCCCGCCGGATCGTGGGCTGGGCCCACTCTCACGAAGGGGATGCCTGGCTGGCCGTCAGAGCCCTGCGCGGGGCGCTGAAACAGCGTCGTCCCAACGGGCGACTACTTTTCCACTCGGATCAAGGTCGGCAGTACACCAGCCATGCCATGGCCGAAATCCTGCGTGACAACAGCATCACCCAGAGCATGAGCCGGAAGGGCAACTGCTGGGACAACGCGGTGGTGGAGCGGGTTTTTGCCACCCTCAAAGGGGAATGGCTTTACTCCAAATACCCCACTCGACAGGAGGCGGCAGCAGACATCGAGCAGTTCGTGGA
>NZ_JAUTXR010000009.1 GCF_030658505.1 Stenotrophomonas raiganjensis (SeqCode)
CGCGGACACCCCGCAATCCGACACCGCCCCGCCTTCGACAGATTCCGGCGACTGTTGGTGGGTGTCGACCTTGGTCGACACATTGGTCAGATATCGAATGGAATTCCGGGGTCAGATCCGTTTTCCAAAGGAAAACGGATCTGACCCCATCGGCATTCGCAACAGCTCGCGGAAAACTGTCGAAGGCGGGGTGGGTCCGGTGGCGGGAGTGTCCGCGGCATGGATGCCGCGGCCAAGCCCCCATGGACGGGTTTACGGCGTCTCCCGCC
>NZ_JAUTXR010000124.1 GCF_030658505.1 Stenotrophomonas raiganjensis (SeqCode)
CCCACACCGCGCTGAGCGAGCATGAAGTGACCCCCGAAGTGGACCGCTACATTACCTGGCCGGGCCAGGCGCTGAGCTACAAGCTGGGGGAGATCGCGATCGTGCGCCTGCGCGCGCAGGCGGAGAAGGACCTGGGTGACAAGTTCGACATCCAGGGCTTCCACGACACCCTGCGGAAGCAGGGCTCGGTGCCGCTGCCGGTGCTGGAACAGCAGATCCAGGCCGCCATCGCCGACCGCACGTCGGCCGGCCCCGCGGCGTCGCGGGGCCGGGCCCGGCGCTCCCACACTGCGGGGTGGTCGCGCGGGGCCAGGCCCGGCGAGCGTGATGCGATCGGGTCAGAGCCCCGCCCGAAGGGCGGGGATCCGACCCTGTCACGGGGTCGGATCCCTTTCCCCCGGAAAGGGCTCCGACCCCCTCTCACCTCACCCCACCGCCCGCGGCTTGGCCACGCGCGCGGCAAACGTCGGCAGCACCAGCAGGGTCAGCACGGTGGCGGTGATCAAGCCACCGATCACCACCGTCGCCAGCGGCTTCTGCACTTCCGCGCCGGAACCGCTCGCGATCGCCATCGGAATGAAGCCGACGATCGCCACCAGCGCCGTGGTCAGCACCGCGCGGATGCGGCTGGAGGCACCATTGATCGCCGCCTGCAGCGGCAGGTCACCGGCATCCAGGCGTTCGCGGATCGCCTGCATCAGCACCAGGCCATTCAAGGTCGCCACGCCGGAGACGGCGATGAAGCCGACCGCCGCCGACACCGAGAACGGCATGCCCCGCAGCAGCAGCGCGAGGATGCCGCCGACCAGCGCCAACGGCACGCAGCTGAACACCAGAATGGCTTCCTTGCCGCTGCGCAGGGCCATGAACAGCAGGCTGCCGATCAGCAGGAACACCACCGGTACCACCGTCGCCAGCCGCTTCTCCGCGCGCTGCAGGTTCTCGAACTGGCCACCCCAGGTCAGGTACGCACCCGGCGGCAGTGCCACGTCGGCCACCGCGGCCTGCGCTTCGCCGACGAAGCCGCCGAGGTCGCGGCCACGCACGTTGGCCTGCACCACCACGCGGCGGCTGCCATTGTTGCGGCTGATCTGGTTCGGCCCTTCGCTGACCGTAATGCGCGCCATCGACGACAGCGGAATCACCAGCCCCGATGGCGTGGCGATCGGCAGTGAAGCGAGCTGGTCCGGATCGTTGCGCGAGGCATCGTCCAGGCGCACCACCACGTTGAAGCGGCGATCGCCTTCGAAGATCTTGCCGGCCGCGGTACCGCCGATACCCGTGGACAGTGCATCGCTCACGTCCGCCGCGGTCAGCCCGTACTGCGCCGCCGCCACGTGGTCGATGGCCACGTTCAGCGTGGGCAGGCCGGAGATCTGTTCCACCCGCACGTCGGCGGCACCGTCCACCGCACGCAGCTTCAGCGCCACCTGGTCGGCCACCTTCTGCAGCTGGCCGAAGTCATCGCCGAAGATCATCACCGCCAGGTCGGTACGCACGCCGGAAATCAGCTCGTTGAAGCGCAGTTCGATCGGCTGGCTGAACTCGAAGCTGTTGCCCAGCTGCTGCCCGGCCAGCTTTTCGAAGCGCGCCACCAGTGCGTCCTTGGCCAGCTTCGGATCGGGCCAGTCCTTGCGCGGCTTCAGCACGATCACGCTGTCGGAGATGTTGGTCGGCATCGGGTCGATGGCCGCCTCGGCGGTACCGGTACGCGAGAACACGGTCTCCACTTCCGGCTGCGTGGCGATCGCTTTCTCCAGCGCCAGCTGCATCGCCAGCGACTGCTCCAGCGAGGTCGACGGCACGCGCAGGGCCTGCATCGCCACGTTGCCTTCGTCCAGCGTCGGCATGAACTCGCGGCCCAGCAGCGAGAACGCGCCGATGCCCACCACCACCATCATCACCGCAGCTGCCAGCACCGTGCGCGGATGCGCCACGGCCTTGCGCACCATCGGCTCGATGCGCGCACGCAGCACGCGGATCAGCTTCGTCTCGTGCTCGCCATCTTCGGCATGCGCATCGCCGTCCTTCACCTTCGGCTCGCGCACCAGCAGCGCGGCCATCGCCGGCACGAAGGTGAAGGAGAAGATGAAGGCACCGACCAGGGCCAGCATGAAGGTCGCCGCCATCGGGTGGAACGTCTTGCCCTCCACCCCTTCCAGGGTGAGGATCGGCGCGAACACCAGCAGGATGATCAACTGTCCGAACGCAGCTGGACGCGCCATCTTCATCGCCGAATCGGCAGCCACGCGCAGCCGCTCCATCGCGGTCAATGCACGGCCCAGCTCGGCGCGGCGCTGGCCCAGCATCAGCAGCGTCGACTCGACTACGATCACCGCACCGTCCACCAGGATGCCGAAGTCCAGCGCACCCAGGCTCATCAGGTTGCCGCTGATCCCGAAGCGGTTCATGCCGATCACTGCGAACAGGAACGACAGCGGAATCACCAGCGCGGTGATGGTGGCCGCACGCAGGTTGCCCAGCAGCAGGAACAGCACCACCACCACCAGCAGTGCGCCCTCGGTGAGGTTCCTGGCCACGGTCTTGATGGTGGAGTTGACCAGCACGCTGCGGTCCAGCACCGGCGCCGCCACGATGTCGGCCGGCAGCGATTTGTTCACCTGTTCCAGGCGCGCCGCAGCGGCCTGCGCCACGGTGCGGCTGTTGCCACCGGCGATCATCAGCGCGGTACCCAGCACGGCTTCATGGCCATTGCGGCTGGCCGCACCCAGGCGCGGCGCGCGGCTCAGGTCAACATCGGCCACATCGGCCACGCGCACCACCACGCCATTGCGGGTCGCGACCGGCGCCTGTGCCAGGTCGTCGGTGGTCAGCGCCAGGCCGTCGGCACGCACCACCAGGCCTTCGCCGGCACGCTGCACGAAACCGGCGCCGGCCTGCACGTTGGAACGCTGCAGCGCGGTGACCAGGTCGGCCAGGCCGAGGCCATGCGCGGCCAGCCGCGCGCTGTCCGGATGCACGCCATATTCCTTGACGTAGCCGCCGACCGTATCGACACCGGCCAGCCCGGGGCTGGAACGCATCTGCGGCGCGATGATCCAGTCCTGCACGGTACGCAGGTAGGTCGCACGTTCTTCGGGTGTACGCAGCAGGTTGCCTTCCGGCGTGCGGTAGACCTCGCCGGCCTGCCAGCCCGCTTCATCGGGCTTGGCCAGTTTGGCCGGATCGAACGCGGTGAAGTCCACCGTCCACATCAGCACTTCGCCGAGGCCGGTGGTGACCGGCGACAGCATCGGCGATGCGCCATCGGGCAGGTCATCGGCCGCTTCGCGCATGCGTTCGGCCACCTGCTGGCGCGCGAAGTAGATGTCGGTCGCATCGGTGAAGATCGCGGTGACCTGCGAGAAGCCATTGCGCGACAGTGAACGCGTGGTGGTCAGGCCGGGGATGCCGGCCAGCGCGGTTTCCAGCGGGTAGGTCACCTGCCGCTCGATCTGCTCCGGGGTCAGCGCCGGTGCCACCGTGTTGATCTGCACCTGGCGGTTGGTGATGTCCGGCACCGCGTCGATCGGCAGCTTGCCCAGCTGGAACAGGCCCACCGCAGCGATCAGCGCCGCCATGAACACCACCAGCCAGCGGTGGCGCACCGCTGTTTCAATGATCAGCTTGAACATGGTCGCCTCCTCAGTGGCCGTGCTCGGCTTCGCCCTTGGCCAGTTCGGCCTTGAGCAGGAAGGCGTTGGCACCGACGATGCGCTCATTGCCGGTCAGCCCACCGAGGATCTCGATGCGGTCGCCGGCGCGACGCCCAGCCAGGACCGGCTGCGCCTTGAAGCCACCTTCGACGGCGACGAACACCGCGCTGCTGCCATCGACGTTCTGCACTGCATCGGCCGGGACGCTGAGCGAGCCGTCCTGGCCTTCGGTGACCACTACGGCCGATACCGGCGAACCGGCCGGCGGCAGCGACGCATCCACCGGCGTAGCACGGATCACCGCGACGCCGCCCTGCTGGCGCACATCGGCAGCCGAACCGGTGACGGTGGCGGTGAAGCCGCCACCCGGCACGCTGACTTCCAGCTTCATGCCGGGCGTGACCTGCGCGGCCAGCGCGGGCGGTGCGGTGAACACCAGCTCGTTCATCGTCGGGTCGGCGACGTCGGCCACCGCGCTGCCGGCGGCGACCACGCCGCCCGGCGTGACCTGCACGTTGCCGACGATGCCGGCCACCGGGCTGGTGATGCGCACGCGACCGCTGGCATCGGGCGCACCGTTCGCGGCGGCCTGGGCCTGCGCGGCAGCAGCCTGGGCCTGTGCCGCCAGCGAACGTGCACGCGAGGCTTCCATCTCCTGGCGGGCGACCACGCCCTGGTCGACCAGGGCCTTGTCGCGGCCATAGGCCAGCCGCGCGGCTTCGGCTTCGGCCGCTGCGGCCAGCGCATTGGCGCGGAACACCGCCGCTTCGCCGCTGACCACGATCGCCAGCGCCTGGTTCTGCTTCACCGCGGTGCCCGGCGCGACCAGCACGCGCTCGACGCGGCCGGTCACGGTCGACGCCACCGAGGCGCGTGCACCGACCGACGGTTCGACCCGGCCGGACAGGCGCGTGGAGCCACCGCCACCGCGACCGATCGCGACCACTTCGATACCGGAGGCCTTGATCTGCTCCGGGGTCAGCTGCACCACGCCTTCGTCGGCGTCAGCAGGTGCCTTCGCGGTTTCTGCCTTGGCTTCCTTGCTGCCGGCGGCATGGCCGTGGCCATCGTCGGTGCCGGCCTTGGCCGCAGCGGGGGTTTCATTGGCAGGCGTCTGCGCGTTGCCGGCGCAGCCAGCCAGCAGGACGGTCAGCAGCACGCCGCCGATCAGCGGGAAAGTACGGGAGAGAGTCATGGAGCCTCCACAAAGGGTGCGCGCCCTTCCAGGCGGGCAAGATCGATTTCCGCGGCGACGCGCGACAGGCGCGCATCCACGGCGGTGCCGCGGGCGGCGATGAGGGCGCTGCGCGTGCTGCGCAGTTCCAGCTGCGAGATGCGTCCGGCGTCGAAGCCAATGCGGGCCAGGCGATACGCCTCTTCGGCGGCGACCACGCTTTCATCGGCGGCGCGGGTACGGCTACTGGCGGCCTTCAACCCGGCCACCGCAGAGAGGCGCTCGGCCTCGCTGTCGCGGCGCTGCTGGTCCAGGCGCGCTTCGGCCGCGCGCTGGTCGGCATTGGCGGCGCGGATGCCACCGCGGTTGCGGTCGAACAGCGGGATGCTGAGGCTGACCCCGAGGTTGTAGGCACGCTCGCCGCCCTCGCGGAAGCGGGTCTGCGCGGCGGTGACACTGAGGTCGGGCAGGGCACGCTTGCGCTCCACCTCGACCAGCTTGCCCGCCGCATCGGCTTCGGCTTCGGCGATGCGCACCGCCAGTGCCACGTCGGTGGCGCCACGCGGTAGCGGCGGCGCACGGTCGAGCAGGCTGTCGTTGATCGACTGCACCGGTGCATCCAGCAGTGCAGCACCGGCCAGGCGGGCCAGCGCGGCATCGCGGAACGCCTGCGCTTCATCCAGCGCGGCGCTGGCGTTGGCCACCTCGCTCTGCGCCTGCACCGCACGCAGCTGCGGTTCGCGGCCCTGCTTGACCAACGCGTTGACGGCGTTGGCGTCAGCGCGGGTGAGGGTCAGTGCTTCTTCGGCCAGGGTGTAGCGGCGCAGTGCACTTTCCGCCTGTGCGTAGACCACCGCCAGCTGGCTGGCCACGTCGCTGCGGCTTTGGGCACCACGCAGGTTGGCCGCCTGGGCTTCGGCCCGGGCCGCACGGACGCGCGCGCCACGCTGGCCCCAGACCTCCAGCGGCTGGGACAAGGTGAGCACGGTATCGGCCTTGCCCATGCCGCCATAGGAGCCGGTGCCCCAGGCGTTTTCAGCGGAGTAGGAGAGGGAAGGGTTGGGCAATGCACGGGCCTGGTCGGCGCGCGCGTCGGCGGCCTCGGCCAGCGCCGCACCCACACGGGTGCCGGGCAGCTGGTCCAGGCGTTCAAGCAGGGCGTCGTAGGAAGGGGCGGCTTGCGCCATCACCGATGCCGCCGGGGCCAGGCCCAGCAGCACGGCGACGACCAGCCCGGCCGCGCGCGGCGACCGAGGTGTCAGGATCGACATAGGGGGATTCCGGTTGTGAGTGAAACGGGAGCCCGCAATCGCGGGACGCGCTCAACTCACGCCCGGGGTGGACGCGTCAATTCATCCTGGGCGACCGCATAGGTCGCCGCGTCGCCCGCACTCATCCAGCGCGCCGGCAGTGGCGCACCGAAGGCGGCGAGGGTGCTGGCCGGCAGGCTCAGGTTGGAGTGGTGGCAGTGGTTGTGGCTGCAGGCACCGGCGTGCTTGCTGTCGCTGTTACCGTCGGCGTCGTTGTCGCTGCTGTCCACATGCACCGTGCTGGTCTGGTGCGGTTCGACCGCACAGGCCAGCACGTCGGCCACCGGCACGACCACGAATGCCGCCATCAGCAGCATCAGCAGGTACGAGCGGAGGTGGCGGGAGATCCGGCGCATGGAGGGGAGGCTAGCAAGCGGTTTTCGCCGGATACAATATCAATGGGCGTTTCGGGAATCCGTCGGAATCTCCCGTTCAGGTGGCCGGCGTGGGGGCATCCTGCCCTGGTGGGTGTCGACCTCCTGTCCTGGTGGGTGCCGACCTTGGTCGGCACGCCTTTCGATCCCCATCACATTGTCGGCCAGCGGCCGGCACTACCCGGGTCACGGCAGCTTCGCGATCACCTTGATCTCGAACTGGAACCCATACAGCCAGGTCACGCCGATGCCGGTCAGGGTCGGGTGCGGCGCCTCGCCCCAGTACGCGGGCACGATCGCCCAGGCCTTCTCGAAGTTCTTCTCCGGATCGACCAGGAACACGGTCACGTCGATCACGTCATCGAACGTGCAGCCCGCAGCAGCCAACACCGCATTGAGATTCTCAAAGGCGCGGCGCACCTGCGTCTCGAAGTCCGGCTCGGGCGAACCGTCCTCGCGGCTGCCGACCTGGCCGGAAACGAACAGGAAACCGTTGGACCGGATCGCCGGCGAGTAGCGGTTGCGCTCGTACAGGGCCTGGCGCCCGGCGGGGAAAACGACATCACGCTGTGACATGGGGAAGATCCCGTGGGAGAGAACGCCATCCTCCGCGCCAGTGCTGTCTGGATAAACCGCGATGATCAGCCTAGATTGATTGCCAATTCCAAACAATCATGGCCCGCCATGGACCGTTTCGAGGCGATGCGGGCGTTTGCCCGGGTCGTGGAAACCGGCAGCTTCACCCGCGCCGCGCGCACGCTGCAGATCAGCCGCACCACGGTCACCCAGCTGGTGCAGCAGCTGGAGGCACACCTGCGGCTGCGCCTGCTCAACCGCACCACGCGCCGGGTCAGCGTCACCGCCGATGGTGCGGCCTACTACCCGCGCATCGCCCGCCTGCTGGCTGAGCTGGAAGAGGTGGAGGGCGGGCTGGGCGACGCAGCCAGCCAGCCGCGCGGCCGCCTGCGGGTGGATGTGCCCGGACCCTACGCGCGGCTGCGGCTGGTGCCGGCGCTGCCGGACTTCCAGGCGCGCTACCCGGAGATCCAGCTGGATATCGGCGTCAGCGACCGCGAGGTTGATGTCATCGCCGACAACGTCGACTGCGTGATCCGCGGCGGTACCCCGGCCGATCCGGCGCTGGTGGCGCGGCCGCTGGCGGCGTTGCCGATCGGTTTCCATGCCAGCCCGGGCTATGTGCAGCGTTTCGGTGTGCCGACCGATCCGCGCGCGCTGGAAGGGCCCGACCATCACATGGTCGGCTTCCTCAGCCCACGCAGTGGCCGCGCCAGGGTGTTCAGTGCACAGCGCGGCGATGAGCGCATCGAAGTGCAGGGTCGCCATACGGTCGGCTTCGATGACGGAAACGCCTATCTGGCCGCTGCGTTGGCCGGACTCGGCGTGGTGGCGCTGCCCAGCTACATGACCGAACCGCACGTGGCGCGTGGCGAGCTGCTGCCGGTACTGGAGGACTGGCAGCTGCCGCCGATGCCGATGCATGTGATGTTCCCGCCGAACCGGCACATGAGCCAGCGGTTGCGGGTGTTCATTGATTGGGTGGTGGAAGCGCTGGGGTGAGTGCATCGGTCGCGTGCGAAAATCACCACCGCACGTAACAGGAAACATCGCCACGCATGAGCCGCATCGTTGCACTGGATACCGAAACCACCGGCATCTCCCACCGCCTGGGGCACCGGGTGATCGAAATCGGTGCCGTCGAACTGATCGACGGCCAGCTCACCGGGCGCCAGTTCCACACCTACCTGCAACCGCAGCGCAGGGTCGATTGGGGTGCGCAGCGCGTGCATGGCATCAGCGATGCGATGCTGGTGGGCAAGCCCCTGTTCTCCAGCAAGGCCGCCGAACTGCTGGAATTCCTGCGCGGCAGCGAGATGGTCGCGCACAACGCCACATTCGACGTCGGCTTCCTCGACAATGAGCTGCGCCTGGCCGGCATTCCCGCCACGCTGGCCCAGCACTGCCGCATCACCTGCAGCCTGAAGCTGGCGCGCGGGCGTTGGCCGGGCCAGAGCAACAAGCTGGATGATGTGCTGCAGCGCCTGCGCATTCCAGGGACGCGCGGCCTGCACGGTGCATTGAAGGATGCCCATCTGCTGGCGCAGGTGATTCCGCACCTGCGCTGAGGCCTGGCCGCTGTCACGCCGGCCGCAACCAGCGCTCGATCATTGCAACGCCACAGGCCACCCCGTCCTCATGGCGCATCGCCGCGCCCAGGGCCGCCGCGTGTGCGCGTGTTGCGTCGGTTTCAACGAAGGTGACGGCTGCCGCCAGCGTTGCTGAGTCCAGTCGCTTCGGTGACAGCGGCGCCGGCGCCACGCCCAACCGATACAGGCGATCGGCCCAGAAGAACTGATCTGCGGCGAACGGCATTACCAGTGAGGGAATGCCTGCGCGGCAGGCCGAATGCGTGGTGCCGCTGCCACCGTGGTGGATGGCGAATGCGCAACGCGGGAACAGCGCTTCGTGTGGAGTCGGCCCCAGTACGAAGACCGAATCGGGCAAGCGCATCGCAGGCAGTCCCACCCAGCCAGGAAACAGCAGCACCCGGCGTGGCGCCAGCGCCTGCAGCAGGGCCGGCAACACGCGCTCGCGATCAAAGCCGGTCATGCTGCCGAAGCCCAGATACACCGGCGCCGGGCCGGCATCGAGGAAGGCCTGCAGATCGGCCGGGGGTATCCAGGGCGCATCAGGAAGGCGCCATTGGCCACAGACGATGTGGTCGGCCGGCCAATCCGCCGGTGGCGGCAGCAGCTGCGGCGAGATGCCATAGAGCATCGGCAGGCCGGGCCACAGCGAGCGGCGCGGCGATTGCCCCAGCTGCTCGCGGGCTGCGTTGATCGGCCGACGGAACTGGCGCCAGATCAGGCCGTTGACCAGCCCATAGCTGGCGCGGCTCAACCAGCCCGGCGAGCGTCCCGGTGGCAGGAACGGAGAGCGGAAGGCCCGCGTCGGGGTCAGCGGGATCATGCCGGTGCCGATGACCGGCATTCCGTGGCGTTCGCCCACGCTCATGCCGACAAAGGCCGCCAGGCCACCGGTCAGAATCGCATCGCAGCCTTCGGCAGCGGCATCGGCCTGGCGCATCCAGCCGCTGACATGCTGCAGCGCCATCCGTGCCAGCCCGCTACTGGCGGCGGCAACACCGTTGCCACGTGAGACCAGCGCGACCACTTCGTCATGGATGTCACCTTCAAGAGCCGCATGGGGCACATCCAGTGCCTGCGCGCTGCCCAGGGTGCCGCCATCGGCAAGCAGTGTCACCTCGTGGCCTGCGCCGATCAGCCCATGGCAGAGCATGGCCAGGGGACGCGTATCGCCTTCGGTTCCGTAGGTCAGGGCCAGCAGCCGCATGGAAAGCTCCGCAGTGAACCTGAGCAGTATGCCGGTTGGCGGGCTCCCGGCCCTGCCGGTTCAGCCCCAGCCTGTGGGTAACTTGCGCAAGTGCTTGAACCCGTGCATAATGCGCGGCTCGCTGTGTCCGGTTTTCTACCGGGCGGCGCCCCCGGGAGCACGTCCCCGGCCGCCCAACGCCAGCGTAACCCTTTGATTCTCTTGACGTGTGGTGGGCAACCATCGAGGCCGCCGTCTCCCGGGCTACGGGCTGACAACTACTACTATCGAGGTGCGCAATGTCCCGCGTATGCCAGGTTTCCGGCAAGCGAGTGCAGACGGGTAACAACGTCTCGCACGCCAACAACAAGACCCGTCGTCGTTTCCTGCCGAATCTGCACGAGCGCCGTTTCTGGGTGGCCAGCGAGAACCGCTGGGTCAAGCTTCGTGTTTCCGCGCATGCACTGCGCACCATCGACAAGAACGGCATTGATTCCGTTCTGGCTGAGCTGCGTGCGCGCGGCGAAAAGGTCTGAGGAGTAAAGCATCATGGCAGGCAAGCGCGATAAGGTCCGTATGATTTCCTCGGCCGGTACCGGCCACTTCTACACGACCGACAAGAACAAGAAGAACACCCCGGGGAAGATGGAATTCCTGAAGTACGATCCGGTCGTGCGCAAGCACGTCCTGTACAAGGAAGGCAAGATCAAGTAATCCGCACGGATTGCTGGTCCCCGCGAAGAAACCCGCCCTTGTGGCGGGTTTTTTCATGCCTGGCATTCGGGGGTACTTCCTGCATTGCTGTGGTGGGTGCCGACCTTGGTCGGCACTGCCGCACTCCCTGCGCAGGCTGTCGCCAATGGCGTCCTGTCCGGTGCGAAGGGCTGAATGCGATAAGTGATTGTTCCTACCGGCTCCGGCGCTTCGCGCGGTTCAAATCGATTGGAACGACAGGCCCTGCCGTGCCCATGATGGCTGGCCGCTGCGGTTGCAGTGGCCGGGCTTGCAATCCCGTCGAATCGGTAGCCAGTAAACTCGCCCGCCGTTGCCGGAAAGCTCCGCCGACGGCGGGCGACCCATCTGCCTCTATGGCGGACGGTGCGTGGGGGCCTCGCGCCCGCCGGTTTGGTGGCTACCGTTCCCGGTATTGCAACCACGCATCGTCCGCCACCTTCACGGTGGCCAGATCCGTTGAAGGAGGTTGCATGAACACCCCATCACACCGCCAGGACCTGGAACTGGGCTGGCTGCGCCTGCAGCGCATGTTGCAAGGCATCGAGGGCATGGCGCTGCTGCTGTGCGATCACCATCTGGCACTGGCCAACGGTGCGCCGTCGCCGCTTCCAGAGGCACAGCTGGAGCGGGCCGCACAGGCCATTGCCTGCATGGCGCTCAACGGCCGCCGCCATGCCGATTCGGTACGCCAGCTGTGCGAGGTGCCGGTGCGGCACTGAGCCATTCTGTAGAGCCGAGCCCACGCTCGGCTGCTCTGCGGTCGGAACGAAAGGCAGTCGAGCATGGCTCGACTCTACAAAGGCCGGTGGGCAGAATGGCCCATCACCTCCCGACGGGCGACACGATGCTGTTCGAGTGGTTGCTGGGTTCCTACCTACTGCTGATCGACTGGCTGATCCGGCTGGTTGCACTGTGCTGGATCCCCACCCGCACCACGCCGGGGGCGGCGCGCAGCTGGCTGCTGCTGGTCGGCTTCGTGCCGCTGCTGGGCCTGCCGCTGTACCTGCTGTTCGGCCACCCGTGGCTGTCGCGCGAGCGCATCCGCCGCCAGGCCGAGGCCTCGCAGGTCATCCGCGAGGAACAGGCGCTGCAGCATCGCCTGCGCTGGACCCCGCAGCCGGACACCGCCAGCGCCGAAATCGTGCCGCTGGTGCAGCGCCAGGGCGATTTCATGCCGGTGCACGGCAACGCCGTCGACCTGCTGACCGACTACGACGAATCGCTGCACACGCTGATCGCCGACATCGACCAGGCCGAAGACCGGGTGCACCTGCTGTACTACCTGATGTTCGACGACGCGGTGGGCGAGGCTATCGTCGAGGCACTGCAGCGTGCGGCTGCACGGGGTGTGCAGTGCCGCGTGCTGCTCGACGCAGTGGGCGCCAAGCGTGGCCTGCGTGCCTATCGCAAGCGTCTGCAGGCGCGCGACATCGAAGTGCGCGCGATGCTGCCCGGTGGCCTGCGCTGGCGCCGCAGCGGACGCATGGACCTGCGCAACCACCGCAAGATCGCAGTGATCGACAACGAAGTGGCCTATGTTGGTTCGCAGAACCTGGCGGGCCCGCAGTTCGTGCCGGGCCACCCGAACCGTGAGCTGGTGGCGCGCGTGCGCGGCCCGGCGGTGGCGCATCTGGAAGCCGTATTCGCCAGCGACTGGTACATGGAGACCGGCCAGCGCCTGGATGTGATCACCGATGTGCCCGAATGCGGCGACGACATCGCCACCCAGCTGCTGCCCAGCGGCCCGGCCTACCCGTACAGCAACGCGCGCGATGCGGTTGCGGCGCTGATTCATCTGGCGCGGCGCCGGCTGGTGATGGTGACCCCGTATTTCGTGCCCGACGAGGCCACGTTGAGCGCGCTGCGTATCGCCGCATTGTCCGGCGTGCAGGTGCAGCTGATCCTGTCGGCCAGCAACAACCAGCGGCTGACCTCGTGGGCGCAGGAGGCCTACTACGACGAGCTGCTGCGCTGTGGCGTGCGCATCGCGCTGTACGAACCGCAGTTCCTGCACGCCAAGCACATGAGCGTGGACGAGGACATCGCCGTGCTCGGCTCGATCAACATGGACATCCGCTCATTCGCGCTGAATGCCGAAATCGGCCTGGTCTGCTACGACCGCGCGCTGGTGCAGCAGCTGTGCGCGATCGAGGACGGCTACCTGCGCGAGTCGCGTCAGCTGGACCTGCAGCAGTGGCGCAGCCGCCCCACGTGGCGGCGCAGCCGCGAAGGCATCGCACGGCTGGCCGATGCGTTGATGTGAGGCAATGCCGGCCGCCCACTTCGGCAACCCGGCCTGTCATCGCCGATGGCCTACAATCGGTGCATGACTGATTCACCGCGTAATGGCGAACTGGACCTGGCAATCATCGGTGGTGGTGCGGCCGGCGTGCTGGTGGCAGTCCAGGTACTGCGCCAGGCCCGGGCGCCGCTGGCGCTGGCCATTTTCGAACCGGCTTCACAGCTGGCCCAGGGCATCGCCTATGCCACGCCGTGGCCGGAGCACCTGCTGAACGTGCCGGCGGCGAAGATGAGTGCGTTTGCCGACCAGCCCGGCGATTTCCTCGACTACCTGATGGCGGCCAACGCCTACCCGGGCGAGGCGCGCGAGACGCTTGGCGAGCGCTATGTGTGCCGCCACTTCTTTGCCGCCTACCTGGAGCAGCGGCTGCAGGAGGCCGTGGCCGCCAGCCCGGCGCAGCTGCAGGTGATCGCACAGCCGGTGCTGGGCCTGCAGCCGGATGACCACGGCTACTGGCTGACACTCGGCGATGGCCACATGCTGCACGCCGCGCAGGCGGTGCTGGCCACTGGCAACAGCATGCGCCCGCTGCCGGTGGCCGGTGCCGAGGCACTGCCCGCCGACGACGTGATCGAGGCCTGGGACTACGACGGTGTGCGTACCCTGGCCGGCGAACAGGCCGTGGCCATTGTCGGCTCCGGCCTGAGCATGGCCGACACCGTGCTGGCGCTGGTCGCCGCCGGCCATACCGGCCCGCTGCATGTGATCTCGCGCCATGGCCTGCTGCCGCTGCCGCACGCGCACGGTGGGCTGCCCACGTTCGATCCGGCCACGCTGCTGCCGATGAACCTGCGCCAGCGCCTGCGCGCGCTGCGCGGGTTTGCGCGCCAGGCGCAGGCCGACGGCCTGCCGTGGCAGGGCGTGATGGACCGCATCCGCCCACAAGGGCAGGCGCTGTGGTGCAGTCTCGACGAGGCCGACCAGCGCCGTTTCCTGCGCCATGTGGTGCGCTACTGGGATGTGCACCGCCACCGCATTGCCGAAGAGGTGGATGTTCAGCTGCAGTCGTTGATCGACAGCGGCCAGCTGCGCGTTCACCGCGCCCGCCTGCAACGCGTCTGGCGCGAAGGCGATGCCGTGCAACTGTCCGGCCGTGATGCCTCGGGCGATGAACAGCAATGGACGATCGGCGGCGTGATCAACGCCACTGGCGTCGAAACCCGCGCCAGCGCGTTGCGCAACCCGTTGCTGCAGCAATTGCAGGCCGATGGGCTTGCCCGCCCCGGCCCACATGGGCTGGGCCTGGACAGCACGGTGCCGGGCGACCGCCTGCGCGCCGCCGGTGGCCAGCCGCAGGCGCGGCTGGGCGTGCTCGGCAGCCTGCGCATCGGCAGCCTGTGGGAAAGCCTGGCGGTGCCTGAACTGCGTCAGCAGGCGCAGGCACTGGCCACCCAGGTGGTCGCAGGAGGCGCGACGGCGATGCCGTAAAATGGGGGCATGGATGTCTCCCACCTGCTTGATGGCCTGAACCCGGCCCAGCGCGAAGCCGTCTCCGCTCCCCCCGGCCACCACCTGGTGCTGGCCGGTGCCGGTTCCGGCAAGACCCGCGTACTCACCCACCGCATCGCCTGGCTGCATGAAGTCGATGGCGTGCCGACCCACGGCATTTTCGCGGTGACCTTCACCAACAAGGCGGCCGGCGAAATGCGCCACCGCATCGACGCCCAGCTGCCCAACGGCAGCCGTGGCATGTGGATCGGTACCTTCCACGGCCTGGCCAACCGCCTGCTGCGCCTGCACTGGCAGGACGCGAAGCTGCCCGAAGGCTTCCAGGTGATGGATTCGGACGACCAGCTGCGGCTGGTCAAGCGCGTGGTGCAGGCGCTGGAACTGGACGACGGCAAGTACCCGGCCAAGCAGATCGCGTGGTGGATCAACGCGCAGAAGGACGAAGGCCGCCGCCCGCAGCACATCCAGCCCGAACCGCACGACGCGTGGCTGGAAACCATGCGCCAGGCCTACATCGAGTACCAGGCGCGCTGCGACCGCGCCGGCCTGGTCGACTTCGCCGAGCTGCTGCTGCGCGCGCATGAACTGCTGCGCGACAACCCGGCGCTGCTGTCGCATTACCGCGCCCGCTTCCGCGAAATCCTGGTGGACGAATTCCAGGATACCAACGCCATCCAGTACGCCTTTGTGCGCGTGCTGGCCGGCGATTCCGGCCATGTGTTCGTGGTCGGCGACGATGACCAGGCCATCTACGGCTGGCGCGGTGCCAAGGTCGAGAACGTGCAGGGTTTCCTGCGCGATTTCCCGGGCGCGCAGACCATCCGCCTGGAGCAGAACTACCGCTCCACCGCCAACATCCTCGGTGCCGCCAACGCGGTGATCGCGCACAACCCCGATCGCATCGGCAAGCAGCTGTGGACCGATAGCGGCGACGGCGAGCCGATCGACCTGTACGCTGCGTACAACGAGATGGACGAGGCGCGCTACATCGTCGAGCGCGCCCGCCAATGGGTGCGCGACGGTGGCAGCTACACCGAAGTGGCCGTGCTCTACCGCAGCAACGCGCAGTCGCGCGCGCTGGAAGAGGCGCTGCTGAGCGAACAGGTGCCGTACCGCGTGTATGGCGGCATGCGCTTCTTCGAGCGAGCCGAAATCAAGGATGCGCTGGCCTACCTGCGCCTGCTGTCCAACCGCAACGATGACGCAGCCTTCGAGCGCGCGGTCAACACGCCCACCCGTGGCATCGGCGACCGCACGCTGGACGAAGTGCGCCGCGAGGCGCGCGCACAGGGTATTTCGCTGTGGGAAGCGACCATGCTGGTCACCCAGGGCAGTGCGCTGGCCTCGCGCGCGCGCAATGCGTTGGCCGGCTTCCTGGTGCTGGTCAACGAGCTGCAGGCGCAGACCCAGCACATGACCCTGGCCGAGCGCGTCGACCACGTGCTGGCCCGCTCGCAGCTGCGTGAGCACTGGAGCAAGGAAAGCCGCAACGCGCTGGACTCGGAATCGCGTACCGACAACCTCGACGAACTGGTTTCGGTGGCCTCGCGCTTCGTGCGCCGCGCCGACGACATCGAGGAAGTGGGCGAGGACATGGACGAGCTGGTCGCGTTCCTGGCCTACGCCGCACTGGAGGCCGGTGAGGGCCAGGCGCAGGCGGGCGAGGACGGCGTGCAGCTGATGACCCTGCACTCGGCCAAGGGCCTGGAGTTCCCGCTGGTGTTCCTGGCCGGCCTGGAAGAAGGCCTGTTCCCCAGCGCACGTTCGCTGGAGGAAAGCGGGCGGCTGGAAGAAGAGCGCCGCCTGGCCTACGTGGGCATCACCCGCGCGCGCCAGAAGCTGGTGCTGAGCTATGCCGAGTCGCGCCGTATCCACGGCCAGGACAACTACAGCCTGCCGTCGCGTTTCCTGCGCGAGATTCCGCGCGAGCTGCTGCACGAAGTGCGGCCGAAGGTGCAGGTCTCGCGGCCGGCCTCGATGGGCGCGAGCCGGGTGATGGGCCATGCCTCGATCGAGGCGCCGCCAGTCAAGCTCGGCGCGCTGGTTACCCATCCCAAGTTCGGCGAAGGCATGGTGACCGACTACGAAGGCAGCGGCGCCCACGCCCGCGTGCAGGTCGAGTTCGCCGACGCCGGCAGCAAGTGGCTGGTGATGGCGTATGCCAACCTGACGGTGATCTGATCACCGTCGGGGGGCAGGAATTCCTGTAGAGCCGAGCCCATGCTCGGCTGCTCTTTCCCACCAGAAGCAGCTGAGCATGGCTCAGCTCTACAATAGGCGGCGACATCTTCCAGGAACGCTCCCATGACCGAACCCACGCTGCACGTCACCGTGAAGTTGAACGCCCGGCTGCAGCCGGAGCATCGCCACGAACTGTTCGAGGATCCGCTCGACGCGCTGCTGCAGGCGGCCCAGGTGGGCGAGCTGACTGGCGGCGGCACCGCGATGTCCGATCTCGGTGAGGTCGAGTACGGCGATATCGAAGTGGCACTGATCGATGCGGCCGGCGTGCCGAAGCTGATCGACCTGCTGGAGCAGCTGGGTGCGCCGAAGGGTTCGCAGCTGCAGGGTGCGGGCGAGGCCGACCGCAGCTTCGGTGTGACCGAGGGGCTGGGCATCTACCTGGATGGCCTGAACCTGCCGGACGAGGTCTACGAACAGTGTGATTCCAACCACGTGTTCGAGCAGCTGTCGGAGAACATCGACGGCCTGGGCGAGATCTGCAGCTGGTGGCAGGGCCCGACCGAGACCGCGCTGTACATGTACGGCGAATCGTTTGAAGCGATGCGTGATGCGATTGCCGAATTCGTGGGCAGCTATCCGCTCTGCCAGAACGCACGCGTGGTGCAGATCGCCTGAGCGACATTGTTGTAGAGCCGAGCCTGTCCCCCGGACCACGTGACGGTGTGCACACGCCAATGCGCGGCGCCGGATTGATCCTGCTCAAGGCGCGGCCTGCACATCCGGTGTGCAATGGTGTCGTTCCCATCCGGCAGATCGCTACGGAGCCCCACCATGTACAAGCGCATCCTGATTGCCACCGACGGATCCGAGCTGGCCGACAAGGGCCTGGCCAAGGGCCTGGAGCTGGCCAAGGACCTCAATGCCGAGGTCGATATCGTGACCGTTTCCGAGCCGTGGGCCGTCGGCATGTACGACGCCATGGGCTGGAGCGTGGGCTACATGAACAGCCCCGAGTACAAGGCCGACCGCGAGGAAGGCGCACAGAAGGTGCTGCAGCCGGCGCTGGCCAAGGCGGCCGAGCAGGGCATCACCGCCAATCCGGTGCACGTGCTGGACCGCTATGCGGCCGACGGCATCATCGAGACCGCTGCCGAGCGCAACAGCGACCTGATCGTGATGACCTCGCATGGCCGTCGTGGCGTGACCCGCGTGCTGCTGGGCAGCCAGACCGCCGAAGTGCTGGCACGCAGCACCCTGCCGGTGCTGGTCATCCGCTGATCCACACCCACTGATTCAAGCGTTCCCGGGGAGGGGACCCGACGCCGGCCGCAGGATGCGCGCCGGCGTCATCTTCTGTGGGCCGCGCAAGCGGCCATCCACGCAGGGCATGGCTCTACTTCCGGCGTTGCCGGCGCACTCATGAAAGGCGCGCTGGCTGGCCGCGGCAGGTACGCCGCCACTGGGCCGGCGACATCCCATAGCGGGCCTGGAAGGCGCGCTGGAACTGGCGTTCCGAGGCGAAGCCCACCTCATACAGCAGCCAGGTGACGCTGCAGCAGGGGTCACGGTCGAGGTGGCGGTAGGCCAGCCACAGGCGCCGCTCGCGGATGTAGCGGGCGACTCCGCCCAAGGCCTGGAACAACCGGTACAACGTCGGCCGCGAGAGCGCGAAGGCGTCACGGATCATGCGCTCGTCCAGTTCGCACTCACCCAGGTGCGCATCGATGAAATCGAGGATCCGCCGCAGCCGCGGGTCGGACGGCGGCGAGGTCGATGCCGCCACAGCCGGCATCGAAGCGAAAGCGGCGGTACCAAGGTCGGCGGCGAGTGCGCCGACCAGCGAGGGGCAGTGCTGGAGTGTCATGGCAGCGTCTTCACGGCCCATCCCCTGGGCCTGTCCTGTCGATACCGACAGTTGCGCTGGAAACCCATCATCGGCCCGCCATGAACCGCCGATGGCGGGCTGAGACGAATTGTCGGGAGGCCCGCGTGGTGGCCTCGCAGACTTGCCCGGCATCGAGGCCGACGCCCGTGGGCGCCCGGCACGACCCGTTTCCATCGGAGGCCAGGCCATGGCGAACAGCCAGAAGTTCATTGCCCGCAATCGGGCACCGCGGGTGCAGATCGAGTACGACGTTGAGGTCTACGGGGCGCAGAAGAAGGTACAGCTGCCGTTCGTGATGGGCGTGATGTCCGACCTCTCCGGTGCCAATGCCGGCGAGTTGCCGTCGCTGGAGGAGCGCAAGGCACTGGAGATCGATGTCGACAACTTCGACAGCCGCCTGCAGTCGATGAAGCCGCGGGTGGCCTTCAGCGTGCCCAACACCTTGACCGGCGAAGGCAGCCTGAGCGTGGACATCACCTTCGAGAGCATGGACGACTTCTCGCCGGCCGCCGTGGCGCGCCGCGTCGAGCCGCTGGCCAAGCTGCTGCAGGCGCGCGCCCAGCTGGCGAACCTGGATACCTACATGGACGGCAAGGCCGGTGCGGAGGCGTTGATCGCGCAGGCGATCCGTGACCCGGCGCTGCTGCAGGCACTGGTTGCCGCGCCGAACGGCGACGTCAAGGACGGGGAGTAAGCCATGTCGACCGAACAATTGATCGAGGCCGGCAGCGATTCCGGCATCGCACTGGAATCGGGCGGCTTCGCCGAACTGCTGAACAAGCAGTTCCGGCCGAAGAGCGACCGTGCGCAGCAGGAAGTGGAATCAGCGGTGCGCACGCTGGCCGAACAGGTGCTCAGCCGTGCTGACATCGTCAGCGACGATGTCTCGCAGACGATCAAGGCCTACATCGCCGAGATCGACCGCACGCTGACTGCACAGCTGAACCAGATCCTGCATCACCCGGACTTCCAGCAGCTGGAAGGCGCCTGGCGCGGCCTGCACTACCTGGTCAACAACACTGAGACCGACACCCAGCTGAAGATCCGGGTGTTCAATGTGTCGAAGAAGGAACTGGGCAAGACCCTGAAGCGCTACAAGGGCACCGCCTGGGACCAGAGCCCGATCTTCAAGAAGGTGTACGAACACGAGTACGGCCAGCTGGGCGGGGAGCCCTACGGTTGCCTGGTGGGCGACTACTACTTCGACCAGAGCCCGCAGGACGTCGAACTGCTGGCCGGCATGGCCCAGGTGGCGTCGGCGGCACATGCCCCGTTCCTGTCGGCGGCGGCACCGCGCCTGCTGGGCATGGATGGCTGGGATGAACTGGCCAACCCGCGCGATCTGGCCAAGATCTTCACCACCCCCGACTACGCGGCCTGGCGTTCGCTGCGCGACTCGGAAGATTCCAAGTACATCGGGCTGGCGATGCCGCGCACGCTGGCGCGCCTGCCCTACGGCGCCGCCACCGATCCGGTGGACGAGTTCGATTTCGAGGAAGACACCTCCGGCGCCGATTCGAGCCGTTACACGTGGCAGAACGCGGCCTATGCGATGGCGGTCAACATCAACCGCTCGTTCAAGCAGTACGGCTGGTGCTCCAGGATCCGCGGTATCGAGTCCGGTGGCGCGGTGGAAGGCCTGCCCACCCATACCTTCCCGACCGACGATGGCGGCGTGGACATGAAATGCCCGACCGAGGTGGCGATCACCGACCGCCGCTCCGCCGAGCTGGACAAGCTGGGGCTGATGCCCCTGGTGCATCGCAAGAATTCCGACATGGCAGCCTTCATCAGTGCGCAGTCGTTGAACAAGCCCGCCGAGTACGACAACCCCGACGCCACCGCCAACGCAGCGCTGGCGGCCCGGCTGCCGTACATGTTCGCCTGCAACCGCTTCGCGCATTACCTCAAGTGCATCGTGCGCGACAAGATCGGTTCGTTCTCCAGCCGCGAGCAGATGCAGAAATGGCTGGGCAACTGGATTCTCAACTACGTTGACGGTGATCCGGCCAACTCCAGCGAAGAGTACAAGGCCAGCCATCCGCTCGCCGCCGCCGAGGTGGTGGTGGAGGAAGTGGAAGGTGCACCCGGCTATTACACCTCCAAGTTTTTCCTGAAACCGCACTACCAGCTGGAAGGACTGACCGTCTCGCTGCGGCTGGTTTCGCGCCTGCCATCGCAGGCCAAGGCCTGATCTTCCCGTTCCCCTTCCCGCGCTGGCCAGGCCCTGGCCGGCGAACCGATTCGACAGCCGATTGAAGGAGCAGTTCCATGGCATTCGACATGCATCTGAAGTTCAAGGGTGGCAGCGTCACCATCGAAGGTGGCTCGACCCATGCCAAGCACAAGAACGAGATTCCGGTACTGGCCTGGTCGTGGGGCGTCAGCAACAGCGGCGACCTGCACAGCGGTGGCGTCAGTTCCGGAGGCAAGGCCCACGTGCAGGACATCTCCATCACCAAGTACGTGGACAAAAGCTCCAACGCGCTGCTGCAGGCTGCCAGCACCGGCGCACGCATCGAGGAGGCGTGGTTGTACGTGACCAACGCCACCGGCGAGCAGACCGACTATGTGACCCTGCACCTGTCCAATGGCGTGCTGATCACTTCGGTCTCCACCGGCGGCTCCGGCGGCGAGGACCGCCTGACCGAGAACGTCACCCTGCACTTCGGCAAGTTCCAGTACGGGTTCCAGCCGCAGAAGCCCGACGGCACCGCCGACGGTGCGGCCAAGACCTTCACCTACGACATGCAGGCCGTGGCCAAGGCCTGATGCATGAACATGCCGCCCACCTCCGCTTCCGCACCGGCCGTGGACCTGCTGCGGGCCGGTGACCTGGGCGGCGCGCTGCAGGTGCAGCGCGAACGGGTGCGTGCCGCACCGACCGTCGCCACAGAACGTGTGTTCCTGTTCCAGCTGCTGGCCGTGCTCGGCCAGTGGCAACGGGCCGAGGCCCAGCTGCAGGCGGCCGTGCAGCTCGATGCCAGCCTGTCGCTGCTGGGCAGCGCAGGCCATGCGCTGCTGCGTGCGGAGCAGGTACGCGCCGAGGTATTCGCCGGCACGCGCCTGCCGCCCGTACTGGGGACGCCGCAGCCCTGGCTGGCATCGCTGCTGCAGGCCGTGCAGCTGCAACAGCAGGGCTACGTCGACGCGGCCATCGAATTGCGCGAACAGGCGTTCTCGCAGGCACCGGCAGTCGCGGGTGACTGTGATGGCCAGCCATTCGAATGGATCGCCGATGCCGACCCGCGCTTCGGCCCCTGCCTGGAAGTGATCACCCCCAGCGGCTACGCGTGGCTGCCTCTGGAGGGCCTGGCTGAACTGCGCATCGATCCTCCGGAAGACCTGCGCGACCTGGTCTGGGCGGCGGCCGAACTTCACCTGCGGCAAGGGACGGCCCTGCGTGCGTTCCTGCCGGTGCGCTACCCGGGCAGCGAAGCCGGTGATGACAGCGGCCTGCAGCTGGCCCGGCGCAGTGAATGGGACGAGCACGGCATCGGCAGTGGCCAGCGCATGCTGGCCAGCGACGGCGGTGACCATCCTCTGCTGCAGATCCGGCAGCTGCGGCTGCAGCATCTGGACTGAGATGCGCCGATGGCCGAGCTGACCACCACCGAGCGCCTGCAACCGTCCCTGCTGGACCGCTTGACCGACGACGCCCCCCTGCAACGCGACGAGAGCCGCGATCAACGGGTGATCTCCGCCAGCCGGCTGCGCGAATGCGTGATGCGCGACCTGTCGTGGCTGCTCAACAGCGTGCACCTGGCCGCCAGCACGCGCCTGGACGACGCGCCCGACGTCGCCGGCTCGGTGCTCAATTACGGCATTCCGGACCTGACCGGGCTGGAGCTGGCCGGACTGGATGTCGCGGCGCTGCAGCGGCGGCTGCGCGAGGCCCTCCTCGCCTTCGAGCCGCGCCTGATTGCACACACGCTACAGGTGACGGTGCAGGCCAATGCGCAGCGGATGGACCGGCGTTCGCTGGTGTTCGACATCCGCTCGGAAATGTGGGCACAGCCGATCCCGCTCAATCTCTACCTGAAGACCGAAGTGGACCTGGAGACCGGCCGCATGGACCTGGTCGAGGGCAATGCGTGATGGATCCGCGCCTGCTCCGCCACTACAACCGCGAGCTGCAGCACATCCGTGGCATGGGTGCCGAGTTTGCCCGCGAGTTTCCCAAGATTGCCGGGCGCCTGGGCATGGATGGCATCGAGTGTGCCGATCCCTATGTCGAGCGCCTGCTGGAAGGCTTCGCCTTCCTGTCTGCGCGCGTACAGGTGAAGCTGGACGCGCAGTTCCCGGTGTTCACCCAGCACCTGCTGGAGATGGTGTATCCGCACTTCCTGGCGCCGGTCCCCTCCATGGCGGTCGTGCAGCTGCAGCCGGACCTGAAGGACGCCAAGCTGGCCGCGGGCCACCGTGTACCCCGCCACAGCCGCCTGGCTGCCACGCCAGTGGCCGGCGAGCGTACGGCCTGCGAGTACCGCACCGCACACGAGGTGACACTGTGGCCCCTGCAGCTGGTGGAAGCGCGCTACTTCGAAAGCCCTGCGGCGCTGGCTGCAGCGGAAGTCGCAGTACCCGCCGGCAGTGCGGCGCGTGCCGGCCTGCGCCTGCGCCTGCAGGCCCAGGCCGGCGTGCCGCTGGAGACGTTGTCGCTGGACCGCCTGCCGTTGTTCCTCGCCGGCGCCGACGGCCTGCCGCGGCGGCTGTATGAGCAGCTGATGGGCAACGCGTGCGGCTGCTGGCTGCGCGCAGGAGGTCCGGCCCACTGGCAGCCTGCCGAGGCCCTGCAGCCGGTCGGTTTCGATGACGCGCAGGCATTGCTGCCGTATGACGGCCGGTCGTTCGGCGGCTACCGGTTGCTGCAGGAGTACTTCGCCTGCCCGGAGCGGTTCCTGTTCGTCGAACTGACCGGGTTGAGGCCAGTGCTGCAGCGGGCCATCGGCACCCAGCTGGAGGTCGTGATCCTGTTCGATCGCAGTGAGCCTGGCCTGCACAACGCGCTGGGCGTGGACAACGTCCGTCTGTACTGCACACCAGCCATCAACCTGTTTCCGCAGGCGGCCGACCGCGTGCATCTGTCGCCTGGCCGCCACGAATACCATGTGCTGCCCGATCGCACCCGGCCGCTGGACCTGGAAGTGCACAGCATCACCGCCGTGGACGGCTACGGTGACGGCCAGTCCCCCGAGCAACGCTTTGCACCGTTCTATGGCAACCAGGCGCGTACCTGGCACGATCCGCAAGGCGCGTACTACACGCTGCGCCGCGAACCGCGCCAGTTGTCGGCCCGCCAGCGGCGGCAGGGGGCGCGCTCCAGCTATGTGGGCAGCGAGGTATTCATCAGTCTGGTCGATGCTGCCGATCGCCCCTTTCCCAGCCGGCTGCGCCAGCTGGGGTTGCAGCTGCTGTGCAGCAACCGTGACCTGCCGTTGCAGATGCCGGTGGGCAAGGGACGCACCGACTTCAGCCTGGACGACGGTGCACCGGTCACGGCGATCCGCTGCGTGGCCGGACCGACCCGTCCACGCCCGGCCGGCGACGGTGGCGAGAGCGCCTGGAAGCTGCTCAGCCATCTGCAGCTGAACTACCTGTCGCTGTTCGAGGACGGTGACGCGCGTGGTACCGATGCGCTGCGCGAAATGCTGGCGTTGTACTGCGATCCGCATGACGCCGGAGCACAGCGCCAGCTGGAGGGACTGCGGGGCGTGTCAGCGCGATCGATCGTGCGCCGCATTCCGGTGCCCGGCCCGATCACCTTCGGCCGTGGGCTGGAGATCACCCTGACCTGCGAGGATGCTGCTTTCGAAGGCACCGGAGCCTATCTGCTGGCGGCGGTGATGCGCCAGTTCTTCGCGCGCTACGTTTCGATCAATGCCTTCACCGAAACCGTGCTGCGCACCGTTGAACGCAATGAGGTGGCCCGATGGACGGCCAGACCGGGCGCGCTGCTGGCGCTGTAGACGCGCGCGCGGCGCTGCTGCAGGCGCTGGCCGCGGCACCGCACGCGTTCGAGGCGTTCACCGCGCTGCGCCTGCTGGAACGGACGCACCCGCACCTGCCGCGCTGGGGGCGCTCGACGCGCCCGGAGGACGATCCGTTGCGGCTGCGGCAGGCACCGAGCCTGGCCTTCGCTCCGCGCGATGTGGACGCGGTGGTTCCGGCAACAAGCACATGCCCACCGCAGTTGCGCATGTTCGGCTTCGGCCTGTTCGGACCGAACGGGCCCTTGCCGCTGCACCTGACCGAGTACGCGCTGCAGCGGCAGCGCAGCGCACGCGATGACAGCCTGGTGGCGTTCGCCGACCTGTTCCATCACCGACTCATGAGCGTGTTCTACCGCGCCTGGGCCGATGCACAACCCGTGGTACAGGCCGACCGGCCCGAGGACGACCGCTTCCGCCTGTACCTGGGGGCGTTGGTCGGCATCGCATCCCCCGCACTGCAGCGCCGTGATGCGCTGGATGATGACTTCCGCCGCCATCACGCCGGGCACCTGCTGCCGATGGCACGCAATGCCGGTAGCCTGCGCGCGCTGGCGGAAGCGGCGCTGCAGGTGCCGGCACAGGTGATCGGATTCATCGCCGAATGGATGCGCCTGCCCGAGGACGCGCAGCTGCACCTGGGGGTTCGCAGCAACCGGCTGGGGCAGAGTGCCGTGCTGGGCGCGCAGGTGCGCGGTTGCCAGCATCGCTTCCGCCTGCGCATCGGCCCGCTTGACCTCGCCAGCTTCCGCGCCTGGCTGCCCGGCGGCACGCAGCTGCCACGCCTGACCGCACTGGTACGCAGCCACAGTGGCGACACCCAGGCCTGGGACGTGCAGCTGCTGCTGCGCGCCGACCAGGTGCCGACGCTGCGACTGGCCCGCAGTGGCCGCCTGGGCCTGGATACCTGGCTGGGCCGGCGCGCCTGGAGCGCGACCGACGCCGACGACGTGGTCGTGCATCCGCGCGCCGCGATGGCTTTCACCGACCGACCTGGACCCCTGCCATGACCGAGATCCGCCGAAGCGCACTGTTCGGCAAGCTCAATCCGCTTGCCTACCGTGCCATCGAAAGCGCCACCGTGTTCTGCAAGCTGCGCGGCAATCCCAACGTCGAGCTGGTGCACTGGCTGCACCAGCTGCTGCAGCTGCAGGACTCGGACCTGCACCGCATCGTGCGCCATGCACAGCTGGACCCGGCACGGCTGGCACGTGACGTCACCGATGCGCTGGAGCGCCTGCCGCGCGGAGCGGGTGGTGTCACCGATCTGTCCAGCGCGGTGGAGGAGGCGGTCGAACGCGCCTGGATCCAGGCATCGCTGGGCTTCGGCGAAGCGCAGGTGCGCAGTGCATACCTGTTGCTGGGCATGCTTTCCAGCCGCAGCCTGCGCAGCGGGCTGTCGGCGATCTCGCGCGAGTTCGACAGGCTGAAGCCGGAAGCGCTGAGCGAGGGCCTGGCCGGCATCATCGCGGGCTCGCCGGAAGAGGGGCAGCGACCAACCGATGGCTTCGCGCTGGGCAATGCCGCCGCACCGGGCGACGCCAGCGGCGCCATCGCACCTGCCGCGTTGGGCAAGCAGGAAGCGCTGGCGCGGTTCACCACCGACCTGACCGCGCAGGCCCGCGATGGCAAGCTCGATCCGATCATCGGTCGCGATGATGAGATCCGCCAGGTGGTCGACATCCTGATGCGGCGGCGGCAGAACAACCCGATCCTGGTCGGCGAAGCCGGGGTCGGCAAGACGGCGGTGGTCGAGGGCCTGGCCCAGCGCATTGCGCGCGGCGACGTGCCCCCCGCACTGAAGGATGTGCAGCTGCGCGCGCTGGACGTTGGCCTGCTGCAGGCTGGCGCCAGCATGAAGGGAGAGTTCGAGCAGCGCCTGCGTGCGGTGATCGACGAAGTGCAGGCCAGCCCGGCGCCGATCATCCTGTTCGTGGACGAGACCCACACGCTGGTGGGGGCCGGGGGCGCGGCCGGCACCGGCGATGCCGCCAACCTGCTGAAGCCGGCATTGGCGCGCGGTACGCTGCGCACGGTGGGCGCCACCACCTGGGCCGAGTACAAGAAGTACATCGAGAAGGACCCTGCGCTGACCCGGCGTTTCCAGGCGGTGCAGGTGGAGGAGCCGGACGAGGCGCGTGCGGTGCGGATGATGCGCGGCGTGGCCAGCATGATGGAGAAGCACCACCAGGTGCAGATCCTGGATGAAGCGCTGGAAGCTGCAGTCAAGCTGAGCCATCGCTACATCCCGGCGCGGCAGCTGCCGGACAAGTCGGTCAGCCTGCTCGACACCGCGTGCGCGCGCGTGGCGGTCAGCCTGCACGCGGTGCCAGCGGAGGTGGACGACAGCCGCAGGCGGATTGAGTCGCTGCAGACCGAGCAGGCGATCATCGACCGCGAATCCGCGATCGGCATCGTGGTGGCCGGGCGCGGCGCGACCTGCGCGCAGGCACTGGCCGACGAGGAGCAGCGCCTGTCCGGGCTGGAGCAGCGCTGGCAGGCCGAGAAAGCGCTGGTCGATGAACTGCTGGATCTGCGAGCGCAGCTGCGTGGTGGCCATGCGCCCGTGGAGGGTACCGGCAGTGCACTGGAAGCTGCGGCGGCACAGGTTGATGGCGATGCCGTGGTGGCATCTGCACCGGTACAGGCACCCGACCGTGATGTGCTGCTGGCACGGCTGCAGCTGGTACAGGCCGAACTGGTGGCACTGCAGGGCGAAGCCCCGCTGATCCTGCCGACGGTCGATCACCAGGCGGTGGCGGCGGTGGTGGCCGACTGGACCGGCATCCCGGTCGGGCGCATGGCACGCAACGAGATCGACACCGTCCTGCGACTGCCGGAGTTGCTTGGCCAACGCGTGATCGGCCAGGACCATGCGATGGAGATGATCGCCAAGCGCATCCAGACCAGCCGTGCAGGTCTGGACAACCCGGACAAGCCGATCGGCGTGTTCCTGCTGGCGGGCACCTCTGGCGTGGGCAAGACCGAAACCGCGCTGGCGCTGGCCGAGGCGCTGTACGGCGGCGAGCAGAACCTGATCACCATCAACATGAGCGAGTACCAGGAAGCACATACGGTGTCGTCACTGAAGGGGGCGCCGCCGGGCTATGTGGGTTATGGCGAGGGTGGTGTGCTGACCGAAGCAGTGCGCCGCAAGCCGTACTCGGTGGTGCTGCTGGACGAGGTGGAGAAGGCGCACCCGGACGTGCACGAACTGTTCTTCCAGGTGTTCGACAAGGGCTGGATGGAAGACGGCGAAGGCCGCCGCATCGACTTCCGCAACACGCTGATCCTGCTGACCAGCAACGCCGGCACCGAACTGATCGCCAGCCTGTGCGCCGATCCGGAACTGGTTCCCGACCCGGAAAGCATGGCCAAGGCATTGCGCGCGCCACTGCTGAAGGTGTTTCCGCCGGCGCTGCTGGGGCGGCTGGTGGCGATTCCGTACTACCCGCTGAGCGCGGACATGCTGGGCCGCATCGTGCGGCTGCAGCTGAACCGCATCAAGAAGCGGGTGGAGGCACGCTATCGCATTCCGTTCGAGTACGACGACTCGGTGGTGGAGCTGGTGGTGAGCCGTTGCACCGAAGGCGAAACGGGTGGGCGGATGATCGACGCGATATTGACCAATTCGATGTTGCCGGAGATCAGTCGGGAGTTCCTTCTTTCCGCATCAGGCAAGGATCTCGCCAGGTGCGTGAAGGTCATCGCTGCCCCCTCCGGATTCTCCTACTGCTTTCACTGACCTTCACGCATCCACAATATGGCCGAACCTCGGAGGATCGAAATACGATGACCATCATGAATAGACTGCAAAACGCGGCCAATGGTGGATGGTTGACCACCGACGACATTGTGACGGCCATCAAGCCTCTCGCCACTTCATGCAATATCAAATTGATCAGTTCGCTTCTTGCACCCTACAAAGGCTCGCATCAGTGGAGGCCGAGAGGCGGCGTATATCCGGATTTCACTGCACTACTCAATGCCTCATCTGCGAAGTTCAAGAATGATATTGTTCAGAACAATGAGGACGAAAGAGTGGCAGGCTTCATCGCTGTTCTCGCTGGCATGAATAGAGTCATTGAGGGTGTAGGCGTGGTGGTCTCCTACGGGACAGCCAAGAAAGAAAACTCCTTCAACAACATCGCCGAGAAGTTCGTGAAGGACCACCTAGTCAAAAACAGGAAGGCCGGTAAGACGTGGGCGGAAAGCCGCTTCTGCGGTGGAACGCTTATGAGCACTGCAATCGATCAGTTGAGCTATGGTCAGCTTTTTGACACTGAAGTGGGGAAGCTCAACAAGCTGGGAGTGTTCGGGCTTGTCGAGGACTATCTATCGCGCGTGAAGTCGTGGAATCCTGTGAATACCCTGGTCAACTCCATCTGCTACGTGAGTCGAAACAGGATCCAGGTTGTCACCTACTCAAAGGCACAGAATCGAACCGATGAAGCAACCGCTTCAGGACATCTGATGTACGCGGTGCAGAAGAATGAGTCGAAACTGGAGCAGCGCCTTCTGTATCACTACGAAGACCTCCTGCATGAGGCCGACAATCCTGGCGCGGACTGGGAAGTCGTTGAGCTGAGCTCGGTGCTCAAGAAGGCGGCTCAAGGAAAAGCTTTGGATTCAGAGGCATTGCGCGAAGGATGGCCAATAATCTACTACAGGGTAGGCTGACCAGCCGGGCCAAGCGGGAATACACCATTCGGTCATTCTCACCAATGGTGCCTGCGCCAATCACATTCGCGTCGAGGACGCCTAGCCATGCAACCCGCCGCCCGCCTCACCGATCTCCACACCTGCCCGATGGTCACCGGGGTGGTTCCCCACGTCGGTGGCCCGATCACGGCACCCGGTGCGCCAACCGTGCTGATCGGTGGCCTGCCTGCCGCACGGGTGGGTGATCTGTGCATCTGTGTCGGTCCGCCCGACAGCATCATCAAAGGCTCGGTGAAGGTGTTCATCAAGGGCCAACCGGCGGCACGCCTGGGTGACAGCACCGCGCATGGCGGTGTGATCGTAATCGGGTGCTTCACGGTACTGGTGGGCTGAGCACGCCAGTACCTGGTGCTCGAAGGCCACCATCAGGACATCTGCGGACATTTCCCAAAGGCTTCGGGTCAATCCCGGTCAGACGATGCAACGATCGCCGGGACATATGGAGATCGCCCGTACAGCTGGCTTCTGTGATGCGTGACCACTTTAGGTCGATCCAAATCTCCGTCATCGCGTTCAAGTGAGACGAATCGCCGCCTGATACTCCTTCACACGGTCGGAGAATTCAGCCTATATGCGTTACGTCCTGACTATTTCTACACGCTTTGCTCGCGTAGGATCGACCGCGCCGCGCCTGGGGATCCGCGGCTACGTCCCGGATGACCGCCCTCCCGATACTGTCGCCCCAGCGGCCAGCGCGACGTCACTTCGTTGCGGGCGGGCAGCGTTTCGCCATGCATCCCTGCATGGCGGCGCGTCCGGCGTCGAGCGAGGGATTGCCATGAATGACACGCTGCCGCCCGCCGAGGGCATCACCCACCTGCTTGCGCGCTGGCAGGACGGCGAAGCACCGGCCAGCGATACGCTGGCGCGACTGGTCTACGACGAACTGCACCAGATCGCGGTGCGCAGCCTGGCACGTGGCGTGGCCGATGGCTTCCAGCCCACCGAGCTGGTCAACGAGGCCTGGATGCGGCTGTCGGCACGCGAGCATGGTTTCGCATCGCGCGGGCATTTCTATGCAGTGGCATCGTTGCAGATGCGCCACCTTCTGGTGGACCTTGCGCGCATGCGCGATCGCGGCAAGCGGCGCGGGCAGCAGGTCACGCTGACAGTGAAGCTGGTCGATCCCGGCGTGCAACCGGTGGACCTGCTCAGCATCGCCGAGGCGTTCGATGAGCTGGCCAGGCTGGATGCGCGCAAGGCGCGTGCGTTCGCGATGACCGAACTGGTCGGGCTGACCGTGGCCGAAACGGCGAATCTGCTGGACATTTCCATTCCCACCGCCGAACGCGACCTGCGCTTCGTGCGCGTGTGGTTGGCGGCACGGTTGTCGTCGTGCTGAGCCTGGAGCGCTGGCGCCAGCTGGAGAGTCTCTTCCATCGGGCCAGCGCACTGAGTGGCGCGGCGCGCGCGGCGTTCGTGCAGGCCGAGGTCGGGGATGATCCGCCATTGCGTCGTGAACTGGAGGCGATGCTGGCGGTGGAGGCCGAAGCCACGGTGCGGCTGCGGGTGCCGCTGCGCCAGGCGGTTTCCGAGATTGGTCGAGAGCCACCTCCGATCCTGCCACCCGGGACGCGCTGCGGCCCGTGGGCGGTGGATGCGATGATCGGTACCGGTGGCATGGGCCGGGTCTACCTCGGCCATCGCGCCGACGGCGCCTACCAGCAGCAGGTAGCCATCAAGATGATGGCCCATCCCGGGTTGGACGAGAAGACCCGCGCGTTCTTCGAGTTCGAGTGCCAGATGCAGGCGCAGATGCATCACCCCGCGATCGCGCAGATCTATGACGCGGGGATGCATGAGGACGAACGTCCCTACCTGGTGATGGAGTACATCGACGGCGAGGGCATCGACCGCTGGTGCGCCCAGCGTCGCGCACCGCTGGACCTGCGGGTGCGGCTGATGATGCAGGTCTGCCAGGGCGTGCAGCATGCACACCAGAAGGGTGTGATCCATCGCGACCTGAAGCCGAGCAATGTGCTGGTGGGTGCCGTGGATGGCGCACCGCAGCCGAAGATCATCGACTTCGGCATCGCCATTGCCGGCAGCCATGACGATACCGACCGTTGGTCCGGCGGCACGCCGGGCTACATGAGTCCGGAGCAGACCGGCCTGGAGATCGATATCGACGCGCGCAGTGACGTGTACTCGCTGGGCGCGATGTTGCATGAGCTGCTGTGCGGGCAACGGCCACCGGCGCGGATGCCGGAGCCGCTGTCGCCGTTGGCAGTGTTCCTCGCTCTGACGGTCGAGGCGCAGGCCGGGCTGGCGGCGTCCTGCCAGTGCAGCTGGCGTGAACTGCGGCGGGCTCTGGAGGAAGGCCTGGATGCCATCGTGCGTCGTGCCACCGACCCGCAGCGCTCGGGGCGCTATGACGGTGTATCGGCACTGCTGGCCGACCTCGACCGCTGGTGTCGCAACATTCCGCCGTTGGTGTCACGCCAGCAGCGGTTGCTGGTGGCCCGCAAGTTCCTGCAGCGGCATCGGTTGCCGGTGGTCCTGGCGGCCTTGACCCTGGGCTGCGTGGTGGTTGGCCTGGCGGCATCGCTGTGGGCGCTGCAGCAGGCGCGTAGCCAACAGGCCGTGGCCAGTCACCGCCAGCAGCAACTGGAGCGCATGGTCGAATTCCAGCAGGAGATGCTGCAGAGCGTGGACGTCGACGCGATGGGGCATGCGATGGCCGCGGCCAACGGCGAAGCGATGCAGCGGGCGATGCAGGATTCAGCAGATGCGCCGCTGGACCTGGAGGCGCTGCGGGCCAAGGTTCCGGCGTCGGACATCGCCCGCGACCTGCTGGAGCGCTACGTGGTCGCCCACGCACTGGATCGCCTGCAGCAGGACTTTGCCGATGATCCTTCCCTGTCGGCGGACCTGCGCCAATCACTGGCCCGCGTGTTGATCTCGATCGGCCGTTATCCGGCCGCGGTGCGCGAGCTGCAGTCGGTGCTGTCGGTGCAGCGCGAGCAGCATGCGGGTGGCCTGCGCCTGGTGTCGGCGCTGGCTGATCTTGCCGACGCGCTGTATCGCCGCGGCAATCTGGTCGAGGCGCGCGGCCTGCTGGACGAAGCCCTGTCATTGCAGCGGCCGGAGCTGGCGCCGGACAACCCGCTGTGGCTGCGCGTAGGCGCACAGCAGGCGCAGGTGATGGCGGGGCAGGGAGAACTGGAAAAGGCCCTGCAGCGGCAGCAGGCCCTGGTCGCGGAGTGGGCGCCGCGCCTGGAGAAGGATGCACCCGCGCTGCTGGAACTGGAGCTGGGCATGGTGACGACGCTCAGCGAGCTGACCCGCCGCGAAGAGGCCCTGGCGCGGCTGGAGCCGCTGCTGCCGCGATTCCGCGCGCGATTTGGTGACAACGCACCGCGCACGCTGGCGGCGATGCTGATGCTGGCGCGCCTGCAGAATACGTTCAACGAATACGAGAACTCGCTGGCGCTGGCCAGCGAAGTGCGCCAGCGGCGCGAGCGCAGCCTCGGCTCCGAGCATCCTGACACGCTTGCCGCGGCGGCCCTGCAGGGCTTCAACATGGTGCGCCTGGCACAGGCCGAGCCGGCGTTCACCCAGACCCAGATCTTCATGGAGCACCTGCTGGGCGAGCAGCAGCGCGTGCTGGGGCCCGACCATCCCGATGCCCTGCAGACCAAGGCGGAGCTGATCCGGGTGCTGGCCAAGCAGGATCAGCCGCAGCGCTTCGAGCGCGCCGTGCAACTGCAGCGCGAACTGCTGCAGCAGCGCACGCGCACGCTTGGGCGGATGCATCCGGACACGCTGTTCACCCTGGGCGGGCTGGCCAGCATGCTGGCCAGCACCGATCACTACGATGAGGCGCGCGAGGCGGCGTATGCCGCGCTGGAAGGCAACCAGCGGCTGATGCCGGACGACTACCGCCTGATCTCGGCGACCTGGGACGTGGTGGGGCGGGTCGAGAACCGTGCCGGCCGCTTGCCGGCCGCGCGCGATGCCCATGCCAAGGCATTGGAGCTGCGCGCGTCCAGCCGTGGCGTGCTCGACGCACATACGACGGAGAGCGCGTCGCGGCTCTACGCCGTGCTCAAGCGCATGCGCGCCACCGAGGCGATGGCCGACATCGAGCGGCACTATCTCGATCCGGTGATTGCACGGGATCCGGCAACCCTCAACACCTCGCAGCGCAGCGTGCGCGACGAAGCGCTGAGAGCGTTGAAGGACCCGCCAGAGCCGGCCAGCCTCGGCCGGTGAGACGAAATGCCGGTTGCGCGCCGGCAACGCATGGGAGCATCCGGTCGCGGATCCGGCCAGCACCTGCGCGGGCCGGACGAACCTTCTCCACTGTGGACCGGCATGGCGCGCACGATCTCCCTGCAGTCGGACCTGGGCGGGCGGCTGCGCTTCCAGCAGCTGCAGGGCCGTGAGGCGCTCGGTCAACCCTACCGCTACGTGCTGTCGGCACTGTGCAGCGGAGATGCGCCGGATCCCTCCCGGCTGCTTGGCACCCCGTTCGGTATCAGCCTGGTGCACGACAACGGCAGCCGCCATCTGCATGGCATCGTCGCGGCCGTCGCCCTGCTGGGGCAGCGCGAGGTGGGGGAGGAGCGATTCACTGCATTGGAGATCACCCTGGTGCCGCGCCTGTGGCTGCTGGGCCAGCAGCACGACAGCCGCATCTTTGCAGGGCAATCGGCGGCCGACATCGTGCGCACGCTGCTGTCGGAGATCGGTTGCACCGATGTGCGGCTGCAGCTGGCGGGAAACCCTGCCGTGCGCGACTACTGCGTCCAGTACGATGAGCCCAGCCTGGACTTCATCCATCGCCTTCTGCAGCAGGAAGGCCTGTACTACTTCTTCGAGCATGCTGCCGATCGCCATACACTGGTGCTGGCCGATGGCCTGGGTGCCCACGCCACGGCGGCACCGTTCGAGCGCCTGCCCTGGCAGGCCGAGCGCGAGCCCCCGGCGCTGGGGGCGCCCGGCATGGCCGACTGGCAGCAGCAGTTCCAGCTGCGCCCTACACACTGGCAGCTCGATGAGTTCGATCCGGCGAAGCCACGTGCTGTGCTGCTGGGGGAGGCACAGGCCGATCACGATGATGGCGCCGGTACGCGCGCCATCTACCGCGGTCATGGTCGTCAGCAGAGCGCTGCGCAGGGGCGGCAGCGGGCACGGGTGCGCGTCGAGGCCGAGCAGGCTGCACGCGCGCAGTGGCATGGGCGCACCCGCGCCTGGAACCTGGGTGCCGGCCATCTGTTCGAACTCGAAGGCTGCCCGCAGGCCGACTGCAACCGGCAGTACCTGGTGGTGGCCAGCGAGATTGACGTAGTCGAGGCCGCACCCGGATCGGCACTGGCTGCTGCCGGTCCATCCCTGCGCTGCCGGTTGCAGGTGCTCGACAGCCGCCTGCCGTACCGTTCGCTGGCCGATGCGCGCTGGCCGCGCATTGCCGGCCTGCAGAGTGCCATCGTGGCCGGTGACAGCGATGAAGACATCGCCGTGGATGCGCAGGGGCGGGTGAACGTGCATTTCCACTGGAGCCGGGCGTCCCGCAGCCACGGCCGTGTTTCCTGCCCGGTACGCGTGGCGACGTCCTGGGCGGGCAAGGGGTGGGGGGCGCAGAGCCTGCCGCGTGCCGGGCAGGAAGTGCTGGTCGCGTTCCTGGAAGGTGACCCGGACCGGCCGCTCATCGTCGGCAGCGTCTTCAATGCAGACCATGCGCCGCCCTATGCGTTGCCGGACCAGCGGACGCGGTCGGGCATCCGCAGCCGCAGCCATCCTGATGGTGGAGCGGATGACTACAACGAGATCTGCTTCGAGGACCGCAAGGGCGCCGAGGAACTGCGCCTGCATGCGCAGCGCGACCTGCACGTGGAGGCGGAGAACGATCGCATTCTGAAGGTCGGCCATGACCAGCAGGCCGCCATCGGCAACGACCAGACCCTCACCGTCGAGCACGACCAACGTGCCACGATCCGCCACGACCGCAGCATCAAGGTCGACAACGAAGACACGCTGGACGTGGGGACCCACGCGCACATCCATGTTGGCCAGCGTTTCCGGCTCGAGGCGGGCCAGGAGATCGAGCTGGTCACCGGGGCGTCGCGCATCGTGATGAACAGTGCCGGTGACATCGCGGTCGAAGGCGTCAACGTGCGTATCGGTGGCAACAGCACGGTGGAGATCGACGGTGGCGTCGAGGTCCGCGTCAAGGCGGGCGCCAGCATGGATATTGGTGCGGGCGCCAGCCTGAAGATGCATTCCGACGCGACCCTGCAGGTGCAGGGTGGGGCGATGGCCGAGGTGAAGGCGCCGATGCTGACCCTCTCCGGTGACGCGTTGGCCAAGCTGGCCGCTGCGCTGGTCACCATCGGATGAGCGCGCCCCTGGATACCGTCGCACAGGCCTGCGTGGACATGCAGATCGACGCGCAGGCCTGCGCGTTGCTTGCGCCCGGACTGCCGTCCGCCCAGGCGGTACAGGTACTGCTGCAGGCTGGCCATGTGCAGGCCGCGTTGCAGCTGGCCGCCCGGCTCCTGCCCAAGCGCTACGTAGTGGCCTGGCTGTGCCAGTGCGCGCGGGGTGAAACGCTGGCACCGGAAGCGCGGGCCGGCGCCATGCTGGCCGAGCGCTGGCTGCGTGAGCCCAGCGAAAGCAATCGCCGCGCCGCCTTCGAGTTCGCCAATGCGGGAGGCTACCGCAGCGTCGGTGCCTGGCTGGCCGCCAGTGCCGGTTGGGCCGACGGCAGCCTGGCACCGGCGGGGCAGCCGGTGGTGGTAGTGCCACCCGACCACCTGGCGGCCCGGGCAGCCGTCGCTGCGCTCGGATTGCTTGCCGCAGAGCAGCCGCAGGCCTTCGAGCAGCGCAGGCGTGGCTATGCCGAACAGGCGCTGGCGTTGCTGGGAGCGACGCGATGACCCGTTGTTCCATCCACGATGCTTGCGTTGCAGCCGGAGCCTTGTTCCTGTGAATGCTATCCACAATCTGATCCTGACCGTCAGCGGCCGGCAGGCCGCGCAGTTCGGGCCCGCCGCACAGATGGTCTTCGTGCAGGGCGGTGGCAGCCTGGGCCGTTCCGACGAGTGCGACTGGGTATTGCCGGCATCCGGTGTGTCACGCACCCATGCAGTGGTGCGCTACCTCAATGGCATGTATTTCATCGAAGACTGCAGCACCAATGGACTGCTGCTCAACGGCCAGATGCTGGTCCGTGGTGAACCGGCAGCGCTTGGCGACGGCGACCGGCTGCAGCTGGACAGTTTCGAGATCGACGTCCGCCTGCAGAGCGTCGGCCCGTCGCCGATGCCGCTGGTGGGCGCCGACGCGGGCAATCCCGACCTGACCCAGGTCGTGGTGGCTGCGCCCACGCGACGCGAGGACGCGCCGGCGCTGGAGGATCCCTTCGACGTGCTCTGGGGACGAGCCTCGGGGGCAACCCCGGCGGCAGTGGGGGCTGGCATGGAAGACCTTGGGGTGGCGCCACCGGACGAACTGGATCCGCTGCGCCTGCTGCCATCCAGTGCGGTGGTGCAGGCGGCGGTGCGCAGCGATGCCGATGCCTGGCATCACGCCGCTGCCAGCCACGATCATTTCCGCCCGCCCGCACCGGTCCAGGCGACGCAACGGTTGCCCGACGACTGGGATCTGACCCTGGGAGACTTCAGCGCGGCAGCGCCATCGGTGCCCGCCGCTGCCCCCGCCCGCACGCCGGGGGGAGCGATGCCGGAAGATCTGGACCGGGTGTTTGTGATCGTGGTGGAAGGGGTGATGGACGTGCTGCGCGCCCGTGCGGAAATCAAGAACACCTTCCGCCTTCCGGTCACCGTGATCCAGCGTTCGGAGAACAACCCGCTGAAGTTCGCGGCCACCACGCAGGAGGCGATGCAGAAGCTGTCGGCGCCCGCCGGTGGTGCGTTCCTCAGCGGCGCTGCGGCGTTCGATGATGCCTTCGATGACATCCGCTGCCACCAGATGGCCATGCTGGCTGGCATGCGCGCCGCTTACGAGGCAATGCTGTTCCACTTCAGTCCCGACCGGATCGAGCAGGAGGCCGATGGCAATGGTCGCCGTCTGGCGTTCGCTGGCAAGGGACGCTACTGGGACCGCTATCGCGAGAACTTCCAGCGCATGGTCAAGGATCCGGACGACTGCTTCCGCCGCTTGTTCGGCGATGAGTTCGCGCGGGCCTATGAAACGCAGCTGGCTCGCTATCGCAGCAGTCGCAGCAGCGGTGGTCCACGCCCGGGCTGAGACGAATTGTCGGGCCGACACCGGTGTTGCTGCCGACAATCGCGGGCAGCTGGCGCATGGGATCGTGGCGTGTTCGCGCATCGCCCACGCATGCGCCGTGTCCCGCCGCCACCTGTGAGCCGCACGGATGACCCAGAACAACAAGGTCGTATGGAGCGAGGGGCTGTTCCTGCGGCCACAGCACCTGCAGCAACAGGAGCGCTACCTGGAGCGCTACATCGACCTGCGCGTCGCGCAGCCGCCGTCACGCGCCTGGGGTTTCACCGAACTGGAACTGGAGAGTGACCTGCTGGCGGTCGGCAAGCTCGGCCTGCGCCGCGCGCGCGGGGTGTTCCCCGATGGCACGCCGTTCGCGATGCCAGCCGATGACCCACTGCCGGCCGCACTCGACCTCGATCCCAACGGTCGCGACCAGACGATCTACCTGACCCTGCCGTTGCGCCTGGCATCGCAGGTGGATGTGGGACGTCCTGAATCGCCCGGTGATCAGCTGTACCGCTACCGGGTGCGCGAAAGTGAAGCGCTGGATGCCTCCGGAAGCGTGGAGGAGCGCGTGCTGATGGAGGTCGGCGGACTCAATGCCCGCCTGTTGCCCGAGTCGCAGCCACAGGAAGGATTGGCCCGGATCGCGGTGGCGCATGTGGTGGAAACGCGTGCCGACCGCCGCGTGGTACTGGATGAGACCTTCATTCCAAGCGCTGCATCCAGTGCGTCATCGCCACGACTGGCAACCTTCCTGGTTGAATTGCTGGGACTGCTGCATCAGCGCGGTGAGGCGCTGGCGTCGCGGGTGGCAGTCAGCGACCGTGGGGGAGCTGCCGAGATCGCCGACTTCCTGTTGCTGCAGGTGGTCAACCGCTGGCAACCGGTGCTGTCGCACTGGGCTGCACAGCCGCAGCTGCATCCGGAAGCATTGTATCGCTCGTTGCTGGCGCTGGCCGGCGAGCTGAGCACGTTCACCGCAGCCGGGAAACGCCCTCCGGTGTTCGCCCCTTACCGTCACGAAGCGCTGCGCGAGAGCTTCGAACCGATCATTGCGGCCCTGCGTGGCAGCCTCAGCGCGGTGCTGGAACAGACTGCACTGGCGATCCCGGTACAGGAACGCAAGTTCGGGGTATGGGTGGCGGTGATCCCTGATCCCGGCCTGCTGGACAATGCCCAGTTCGTGCTCGCCGTGCGCGCGGACCTGCCCAGCGAGGAACTGCGGCGGCGCCTGCCGTCGACCGCCAAGATTGGTCCCGTCGAGCAGATCCGTGATCTGGTCAATCTGCAGCTGCCGGGCATCGGGCTGGCACCGATGGCGGTGGCACCGCGGCAGATTCCCTACCACGCCGGCCACGTCTACTTCGAGTTCGAAACGCAGTCGCCCTTGTGGCGGGCGCTGCGTGGCGCCGGTGGCCTGGCCCTGCATCTGGGCAACGAGTTTCCCGGTCTGGGTGTGCAGCTGTGGGCGATCCGGGGGTAGCCGATGAACGCACGGGACATGCGCAATCCGCTGATGCAGGATCGGCCCGGCAATGCGCCTGCCGATTCACCGGATTCGCGCGCGGAGATCAGCGAGTTCCTGGGTGACAGCCTCAACCCGCTGGTGCAGGCGGCAACGCCGCTGCTGCTGCTGGCGGTACAGCTGCGCCACAGTGCGCAGGTTCCTGACCTTGCGCGCCTACGGGAACAGGCCGAGCTGCAGGTCCGGCGTCTGGAGACACGGCTGCGCGAAGCGCGCTATCCGGCCGATGTGGTGATGACCGCACGCTACGTGCTGTGTGCGGTGGTCGATGAAGCCGTGCTCAACGCGCCGTGGGGCGAACGCAGCGGATGGGCCCAGCGCACCCTGCTGACCGCCTTCCACGGTGAATCCTACGGTGGCGCCAAGTTCTTCGTGATCCTTGAACGGCTGCTGCAGGATCCGGGCCGGCATCTGGAACTGCTGGAGCTGCTGTACCTGTGCTTGGCAATGGGATTCGCTGGCCGCTACCAGATCGAGGCCGATGGCAGCCTGCGCCTGTCGGCGATCCAGGACGATCTGTATCGCTGCATCCGCAGTCAGCGTGGCGCACCGCCGGAAGAGCTTTCGCCGCGCTGGCAGGGCGTGGCCGAGCGGACCTGGCGTGGCCGTTGGCATCTGCCGCTGTGGGTCAGCGCGGCGGTTGCAGCCAGCGTGTTGCTGGTGGCGTTCCTGTGGGCGAACGCGCGCTTGAATGCATTGGCGGCACCCATCAATGCCGAAGCGGCGCGGATGGGCCTGCAGGTCAGCCATGTACCGAACGCAGCCGTGCAGGTACCGGCGCTGGGCCTGAAGCAGCGATTGGCTGGGGAGGAGCGTGCCGGCCTTCTCAGCGTGGACGAAGCCTCTGACGGCAGTGCCCGCATACGACTGAACGCTGCGGCCATGTTCAGTTCGGGGGGTATCGAGCTGGAGGCCGCGCAGCGGCCGCTGTTGGCCGCCATCGCGCGTGCGATAGATCCACTGCGGGGTCGGGTGGTGGTAGTGGGCCATACCGATGACCAACCCGTGCGGTCGGCGCTGTGGAAGGACAACTACGCCCTGTCGGCTGCACGCGCGCGGGTGGTGGCCGATGTGCTGGGCGCCGGCTTGCGCGACCACGCCCGGATCGAGACCGTCGGCGCGGGCGATTCGCAGCCATTGGCGACGCCGCCGCAGTTGCCGGCCAACCGTGCACGCAATCGCCGTGTCGACATCCTGTTCCAGCCGGGGGACTGAACCATGCAGGCAATCATGGGCGCGCTGCGCCGGGTGAACTGGGTGGTTGCCGCCGGCGTGTTGCTGCTGGCACTGCTGGTGTGGTTCGGCGGCCCCTGGGTCGCGATTGCCGGACACGTACCGCTGGCGGGCGTGATGGCACGGCTGCTGGTGCTGTTGGCACTGGTGCTGACGGTGATGGGGATCGTGCTGGTGCGCCGCTGGCGCAGGCGCCGCCGCGAGCAGCGCATGGGCGAAGCGCTGCGCCAGGGGGATGACCCGGCGCAACGCCTCGCCAGCGAGCGCAGCCAGCTTGAACGCCGCTTCGAAGAAGCGTTGGCCCTGCTGCGCCGGCGCCGTGGGGGTGGCATCGGCCAGCTGCCGTGGTACCTGCTGATCGGCCCGCCTGGATCGGGCAAGACCACACTGCTGCAGAATTCCGGCCTGCAGTTCCCGCTGGCCGCGCGACTTGGCAACGATGCGGTGCGCGGGGTGGGTGGCACCCGCCAGTGCGACTGGTGGTTCACCGATCAGGCCGTGTTCCTCGATACCGCTGGCCGATATACCACCCAGGATTCGGACCGTACGGTGGACGCGGCGGGGTGGCGGGACTTCCTGCAGCTGCTGCGTCGCCACCGCCGCGCGCGCCCATTGAATGGCGTGGTGGTCAGCATGAGCCTGTCCGATCTGCTGCAGCTTGATGCAGGCGAGCGTGAGCAGCATGCACGTGCGATCCGGCAGCGCCTGGATGAGTTGGCCGAGCACCTGCAGCTGCAGGTGCCGGTCTACCTGGTGCTGACCAAGTGCGATCTGCTGGCGGGGTTCGGTGAGTTCTTCGACGACCTGGGTGCAGACCAGCGCAGCCAGGTCTGGGGCACCAGCTTCCCGTTGCAGAAGACGCTCGATGGCAGCGCGGCGCGCAGTTTCGCCGATGCCTATGCGCGACTGCTGGACCGGCTCAATGCGCGGGTACTGCAACGCCTGCACGACGAGCGCGAACGCAGCCGCCGCGCGGCACTACTGGCGTTCCCGCCGCAGTTCGCGGCACTGGGCGAGAACGCGCGGCAGTTCATCGAATCGGCCTTCGCAGGGCACGCCTATGCACCAGCACCCCTGCTGCGTGGGGTGTACTTCACTTCGGGTACCCAGGAAGGCACGCCGATCGACCGCATGCTCGGTGCGGTGGCACGCAGCTTCGGCCTGGATGCCGCGCGCGCACCCACGCCTTCGGCGGCGCCACGGACCTTCTTTGTCGAACGGCTGCTGCGCGAAGTGGTGCTGCCCGAGCAGGGGCTGGCCGGTTTCCAGCCCCAGGTGCAGCGCCGTCGGCGGCGCCTGCACTGGGCCGCGCAAGCCGCCGTGCTGGTGGCGTCTGCTGGGGGGCTGGTGGCGATGGCTGCCAGCTACCAGGGAAACCGGGACTACCTGCTGCAGGCGCAGCAGGCGATGCAGCAGCGCCCGCAGACCCCGGATCCGGGCGCTGCGGCCGATCTGCGCGGCTATCTGGATCGGGCCGTGCAGCGAGGCCAGGCGAGTGCCGCTGCAGTGGCACTCGCCGCCCCCACGCAGCCAGTGCCGTGGCGCATGCGCTGGGGCCTGTACCAGGGTGACGCGGTGCAGCGGACGTTGCGTGAGGCCTATCTGCGCGAACTCAACGCGACGCTGTTGCCCGGCGTGGCCGCACAGCTGCGCGAAGGGCTTGGCGACAGTGCGGCCGATCCGCAGCGCCTTTACTACTACCTGAAGGGCTACCTGATGCTGGGTGAGCCCGCCCGCCTGCAGCAGGCGCAGCTCGGCCTGCTGGCGGGACTCGATGCACGCCGCCGCTTCGGCAATGACACCGCACTGGCCGAGGCCTACGACACGCAGCTGTCGGCCTTGCTGGGTGCGAAGCAACAGATGCGCGCCATCCGCCCCGATCCGCTTCGGGTGGAGCAGGCACGCGCCAGCCTGCGTGCGGCGGAGTTGGCGACGCTCGTCTACAGCGATCTGGCGCTGCAGGCCCGTGCGCAACCTGCCACGCTGCGCCTGGACAAGGCCCTGGGCCTGCAGGCCGACGCGTTCGAACGTCGCAGTGGCGTGTCGTTGTCATCGCCGTGGCCGGCGCTCTACACGCAGCCCGTGTTCGCCCAGCTGGCCCGTGACGGTGTGGACGATGCCGTAGCACGCTTCGTCGCCGATGACTGGGTACTGGGTCCGCAGCGCATCGACGCGCTGGGCCGCGCACGCCTGGCGCAACAGGTCCTGCGCCTGTACGAGCGCGACTACATCCGTGCCTGGGATGAACTGCTGGCCGACCTGCAACTGCGGGCCAGCGGCGACGACGCGGCGGCCTCGGCGCAGCTGGCGCGCATCGCCGGCCCGACCTCACCGCTGCGCCTGCTGCTGGTGCTGCTGCGCGACCAGACCCAGGACCTGCTGCGCGCGCCTCCCGGGAATGCCGGCGGCGCGGCGGCCAACGCCGCGAAAGCCAAGGGCGGTGCGGCAGCGCTGGCCAGGGCCGGGGCCGGCGGCGCGGCCCTGCAGGCCGCATTGGGCCCGCCTGCCGGAGCGCCTGCAGGCCGGCAGGCCGGTGCCACGATCAGCGATCACTTCGCAGCGCTGGCCCAGCTGTGCGCGGGGGCGCCCGGTGCCACGCCGCTCGACCAGGCCTTGGCCAGCTTCGCCCAGCTGGGCGAGCGCCTGCTGGCTCCGTCGGCAGCTGGCACGGCTGATACCCGCCTGCAGCAGGCCCGGCAACAGGCCGCGCAGCTGCCCCCACCGGTTTCCACCTGGCTGTTGGCGCTGACCGGCCAGAGTGCTGCCGCTATCGGCGCGCAGGAGCAGGCCGTGCTCGATGAGCGCGTCGCCACCAGCGTGGGCCAGGTGTGCAGTGAATTCACCGGTCACCGCTATCCGTTCGATCGCAGTGCCAGCGAGGACACGCCACTGCAGAATTTCGCCGAACTGTTCGGCAACGGCGGGCGTTTCGACGGCCTGTACCGGCAGGCCCTGGCGCCGCTGCTCGATACGCGTGCGCCGATCTGGCGCTGGAAGGAGGATGCTCCCCCTGGCAGCGATCCGGCGCTGCCGGCGCGGATGCAGCTGGCCGACGCGATCCGCCAGAAATACTTCCGTGGCGGCGAACAGCCGCTGGTCGAGTTCACCCTGCTGGCACCGCAGCTGGATGAAGGCGTGGCACGGCTGCAGATCGATATCGAGGGACAGACGCTGGACTACACCGCCGGAGCCGTAGCCAGCCTGCCGGTGCGATGGCCGGGCCCGACTCCCGGCCATGTTTCGGTAGCGGCGTTCGACGCAGCCGGCACGCCACTGGGCGCGCTGCAGTTCCAGGGCGACTGGGCACTGTTCCGCGCGTTGCAGGCGGGCATGCTGGAGGCGCGCTCGGATCTGCGCTACGTGCTGCATCTGGACATCGGTGGCCACCCCACGGCGCTGCCGCTGCAGGCCCGCAACCTGCGCCATCCCTTCAATGACGCCGACCTGGCACGGTTCCGCTGTGGCAGCTGATGCACCGCCCCTGGCACAGGTGGTTGGCTTCCACGGCAAGTTGCCCGGGATCGGCGACTTCGCGCGTCGTCGCCTGTCCGACGCGCTCGTGCAGGCCTGGGATGCGCACGCCAGCCTGCAGCTGTCGCGCTATCCCCAACTGGCCGGGACGGACGGCACCGGCTGGTCGTTCGCGCTGGCCGCCGGACTGTGCGACGCGCAGGGCTGGGCCGGCGTGGTGGCGCCTTCGCGTGATCGGGTCGGCCGCGCCTTCCCCTTGCTGCTGGCCTTGCCGTTGACCGCGGGAGACCCGATGCAGGCTCCGCAGCTCCCCGCCACGTGCTGGTTCGACGCATTGCACGCGTTGCAGGAACAGGTGAGGCAGGGCGTACTGCAGTTGCCGGATCTGCTGGACATTGCCTGCCGTGACCTGCCGCCAGCGTGGCCGGGCCAGGCCGGCCCCAGGGCGTGGCAGACGTGCTGGGCGCGGCGCGGCAGCCTGTGGTGGCGCGACGCGGATGCAGCCTGCTCGCTGCCGGGCCTGCCTGCCGGCGATGTACTGCTGCACGCCGTCCAGGCGCCGTGCCCGCCCGAAGAGCGTGCGCGATGAACGCCGCGGGTACCCGCTACGCATCGGCCGGCCACACCGACACCGGCAAGGTTCGCCGGCTCAACGAGGACGCGATCCTGCTGCGCGACGACATCGGTCTGTGGGTCGTCGCCGATGGCCTTGGGGGCCATGCGGCCGGCGATTTCGCCAGTGGCCTGATCGTTGAGAGGTTGTCACGCCTGCAGCGGCAGGAAGACGTGGTCGATTTCGTCGAGGCCATCGAGGACACGCTGCAGCAGGTCAACCAGGAACTGCTGCGGCGCGCGCACGACCTGCGCGTGGACCTGATCGGTTCGACCGTGGTGGTGCTGGTGCAGGACCGCGATTTCATGCTGTGCGGCTGGGTGGGGGACAGCCGCGCCTATGGCATGGAGGACGGCTGCCTGCGCCAGCTTACCCGCGACCACGTGCACGGTATCAAGGACGACGCCACCCAGTTCGTTGCTTCCGCCGCTGTGGCCGCACCCGGCACGCTGACCCGGGCGGTTGGTGCCCAGGAGGGCCTGCTGATCGACTGGATCGTTGCCAGCCATGCCGCAGGTACTCCGTTCCTGCTGTGCAGCGACGGAGTCAACAAGGAGATCCCCGATGCCGAGCTCGATATGGAATGCCGTCGCCAGCGCGAACCCCGCGCACTGCTGGCGCGGCTGTTCGAGCTGGCCCTGGGGCGTGCCGCCCGTGACAACGTGTCGGCGGTCATCGTGTGCAGGCAGGAGTGAACGACGTGCAAGAGGACAGGACCTCCGTGGTTGAACTGGTAACCGCCTTCAGCAGAGGAGCGCTGGACCTGCCCGCACTGCTGCGGGCGTTGGCCCGGCATGACCACGTGGCCGACGCCGAGTACCGCAATGGTGTGGATACCTTGTGGCGCATGCGGCAGCAGCAGGCGATCGACGACGTGTCGATGAACACCCTGCTGCAACGCCTGCAGGATCTGCGCGATGCCAGTGGCAGCACGGACTTGCGCGATGACGACGTGACCGTGGTCAAGTCCGCGCGCGTCGCCGAACCGGACGAGATGACCCGGGTGCAGCCCGGCGACGATGTCGCGCGCCCGGATACGGGCGGCGAAGGCCGCACCAGTGGTACCGCGTCGCAGAGTTCGAGCCTCTCGGCATGGCAGCAGGTCGCCGCAGCCGCGGGCCAGACCGTGACGGTTGGCAGCCTGCTGAAGGGACGCTTCCAGCTGGAACGCGAACTGGGCCGCGGTGGCATGGGGGTGGTGTACCTGGCCCGCGATGCGCGCAAGGTGGAGGCGCGCGATCGCGACCCCTGGCTGGCGGTGAAGGTGCTCAGCGATGAGTTCCGTCGCCACCCCGATGCGCTGGTGGCGTTGCAGCGCGAAGCGCGACGCTCGCAGCAGCTGGGGCACGACAACATCGTGCGCGTGTATGACTTCGACAAGGATGGCGCCATCGTGTTCATGACGATGGAGTACGTCGATGGCCAGGACCTGCGTACGCTGATCCGCGAGCAGGCCTTCGACGGCATGCCGATGGTCCGTGCGTGGCCGCTGATCGAGGGCATGGCCGGCGCACTGCGCCGCGCGCACGCCTCGGGCATCGTCCATTCCGACTTCAAGCCCGGCAACGTGATGGTCACCGCGCAGGGTGTGCCGAAGGTGTTCGATTTCGGCATCGCCCGCGCCGGCAAGCATGCGGTGGACGCGGCGGGCGAACAGACCGTGTTCGATGCCGCCTCGCTGGCTGCGCTGACACCGGCGTACGCCAGCCTGGAAATGCTGCGTGGCCAGCCGCCGGCGCCGGCCGACGATGTCTATGCGCTCGGTTGTGTCTGCTTCGAGCTGCTCGGTGGGCGCCATCCGTACGACAAGGCCAGTGCCGAAGTCGCACTGCGCGAGGGCCGGCGCCCGCCTGCATTGCGCGGCCTCGAACGACGCCAGTACCGTGCCCTCTGTGCTGCAGTGGCCTTGCCTGCGGGCAAGCGCCTGGCCAGCGTCGATGCCCTGCTTGAGGGCCTGCGTCCGCGCAGCTGGCGGGAACGCGTGCTGCCACGGGTAGGCTATGCCTCTGCGGCGCTGGTGGTGCTGGCCGGCGCCGGTGTGCTGGCCAATCGCCACCTGCACGAGCAGCGCCTGGCCGAAGTGAGTGCGCGGTTGGGAGCTGACGATCCGCAGCGCTATGAAGACGCCGAGCAGGCCTGGGAAGGTCTTTCCAGTCTCGATCACGAACAGCGTGCCAAATTGCTGCTGGACCGCCCGGGACTGATCGAAGGCTTCCTGCTGCGGCGCCTGGATGCACTGTGGGCGCCCTCTGCGGGCCGCTACGACTACCCGGGGACGCAGGAAGTGTTCGCGCTGCGCGATCGCCTGCGGTTGTACTCACCTACGCTCGACGCGCGGCGCGAACGCCTGCAGGCCGAGCGTGACCAGGCGCTCAACATGCTCGACACCCAGCGCCAGCGGCACATTGCCGAGGGGGATCTGTTCGGCCATGGCAGCGGCAGCCTGTCGGGAGCATTGGCAGCCATCGCCGCGATCGATCCGCGCAATCCGCTGCTGCGTGATCCTGCGCTGGAAAAGGCCTATGAACAGGCCATCGCCAGTGCATTGGGACAGGGTGACACCGCGCAGGCGGAATCACGCCTGCAGCAGGCGCAGCGCAGCTTCCCTGATGCGCTGGGGTTGCGTCTGCAGGCGGCGCAACTGCGGGTGGCATCGCAGCCGGATCTGCAGGTGACCGCGCTGCCCGCCACGGTCGCGCAGGCGCGGGAGCGCCTGCAGAAACGCCTGGCCAACCCGAGCGCCGATGCCGCCTGGCAGACCGATGTTGCGGCGGCACTGCAGGTGATCCGGCGCGATGCCGGCGCCGAACTGCCTGCGGCGCAGAACGCGCTGGCCACTGCCGTGGCTGCCGTCCTGGGAGGACACCGGGAACCGACGCAGCTGCCGGATGACCTTGTGCTGCTAGACTTCGCACGTCGCCAGGCACCGGACACAGCCGCGTTGGCGGCGGCTGCCAGTCAGCTGCAGCAGCGCCAGCAGGCACTGCAGCAGTCGCTGGCCGACAGCCGAAGTGATGCTGCATTGGCAGCCCAGAGTGAATCGCTGCGGCGCGCAATCGCCGCTGGAGACCTGGACAAGGCACAACGCACCTGGCAGCAGCTGCATGTGGTGCAGCCCGATGCCCCGTTCGTGCGTGAGCAGGCGCCCGCACTGCTGGACCAGGCTACCCAGGACCAGGCGGTGCTGCGGCTCGCCCAGGGTGATCCGGCAGCCGCTGACGCACTGCTGGCGCGCGCGCTGCAGGTGATGGGAGCGCGCCCGGCGCTGCAGGCGGCACGCGGTCGTCTGGAGGTGGTGGCTGCGGTATTGGCCGCCAGCACGCAGGTCTCGACAAAAGACAGCGAGCGCGAGCGCCTGCGCCAGCAACTCGATGCGCAGTACCGCCGTGATCCGCAGGCGATGGAGCGGCTGGAAAGAGCGCTGCGTGCACATGGGCGCCTCAAGGCCGATTCGCTGCAGTCGCTGCTGCAGGCAGAGAAGGGTGCGATCGTGGCCGCACAACCGCCGTCGGCCCCGTCAGTTGCCGGCAGCACGCATGCACCCCGCGGCGCAACGCGCCCGTCCGCGGCATTGCCTGTCAGCGCTGCCGCCGCTGCGGCGGCCGATGCGGACGATGCGCCGCTGCCACCAGTGCCCGACGGCCCCGACCCCTGCGCGGGCCTGGCTGGGCACGCCCAACCCTGCTACGACGCGCTGAGCGATGCACGTGGGCCGATGCTGGTGGTGGTGCCCGGGGCGTCAGGGGGGCCTGCGTACGCACTTTCCCGCGGGGAGATCGCGGTGGATGACTTCAACCGCTACTGCCGGGCCAGTGGTCGCTGCAATGTGCAGCCTGCTTCCGGCGAACAGGGGCGTTGGCCTGCCCGCAATCTCACTCTCGCCCAGGCGCAGGGCTACGCGCGTTGGCTGACCCGTGCCAGCGGCGGCTGGCGCTACCGGTTGCCGAGTGATGCCGAGTGGCTGCATGCCGCGCAGGCACAACAGCAGTGGCGGCAGGCACCGGACAGCAACTGCATTCCACCCAGCGCCAGCGCCGGCAGCGGTGCGCCGGTGGGCGTACGTGGCCGCGAGCCCAATCCGTGGGGCCTGGTCAACATGACCGGCAATGTCTGGGAATGGACCAGCAATGGCGGTGTACGTGGCGGCAGCTACGCCAGTTTCTGGTCGGACTGCACGGTGCAGGCACAGCGTGCGCTGGCCGGGGCCGCGCAGCCGGATGTCGGTTTCCGGGTCTTGAGGGAACTGAAGTGAGCGGTTGGGAGGAGCACGCCAACCGCAGCCTGCAGTCGTTGGCTGACGCCCACCAGCGCGGCCAGATCGACCTGCAGGAGTACCGTGCCCGGCGTCGCCGGGTGCTGCAGGGCGTGCGTGAACGCTGCCTGCAGACCCAGAGGCACCAGCCTGCGGACCCCGCCGCCGGGGTCTCGCCGGGTCCGACGAACGGTCGCTCACGAAGTGCGCTGGTTCTCATTTTGTATGTCATGCTGACGATGGGGTTGTTGCTGTGCATCTATGTCTTGGCAGTTGGCTGATGGCCACCTGGACGCCAGGGGCGCGTCGCCGTGCCCGGATCTTTCTTTACCCGTGCCGCCCGGGGAGGGGCCGTACGGAGGACGCGACGCCCCGGCATCCATCGTCATCGGAGGACAGAGCCATGCCATTGAAGCGTTCGTCGTTCGCGTTGCTGCTGTCCGCGGCCCTGCCCGTTGCGGCGGTGGCCCAGCAGGCCGACGTGCCACCAGCCACCGGGCTGCCCGACAAAGCGGCGCGCGCCGGCAGCCAGACCCTGCAGGTACGTGGTTTCCGCGCAAGCGACGTCGGCGAGCATCCGCAGCGGGGCATCACGCCTGCGCAGGTGCAGGCGGTGCTGGATGCGTACTTCGCCAGCCTGGCGCATGGCGCAGACGTTGCCATGATGGACTTCGCCCAGTTGCAGGGCGCGGCGGATGCAGTGACGGCGACCTATCGCAAGGCCGGCTTCCTGGTCAGCGTTGCCTACCTGCCGCCGCAGAAGCTCGACGTCGACGGGCGCATCGAAGTGCGTGTGCTGGAGGGCCGCATCGGCAAGGTGGTGGTGCAGGGCAACCAGCGCTACCGCACCCATACGCTCAGCAACGTGGCCGAGCGCCTGCGTGGGCAGCCGTTGCGCCAGGCCGACATCGACAGCGCATTGCTGTACGCACGCGACCTGCCCGGGGTATCCGTATCCTCGGTGCTGCAACCGGGTGAGAACGTGGGCGAAACGGACCTGGTGCTGGTGGCGCGCGAAAGCGGCCGGCCATACGAGATCAGCAGCAGCGTGGACAATCACGGTACCGAGTTGACCGGGCGTGGGCGCGCCCAGCTGGGCGTGACCTGGAACAGCCCGCTGGGCCTGGGCGATGTATTCGCGGCCAGTGGAACCTATGCGTTCGATCCGCAGGCCAGCCGCGCCGGCGCGCTGTCCTACAGCGTACCGCTGCAGGCAGTGCAGGGGCTGTCGGTGCTGGCAGGCGCCAACCGCAGCGAGCTGGAAGTGGATGACGGCATCCTGCGCGGCTTCAAGCTGAAGGGGCCGGCGTCGCAGGCGTATGCCGGCGCCGACTGGAAGTTCATCAACCGCCCCGATCTGCAGGTGACCAGTTCGGCGCGCTACATCCGCGAGAGCTCGCGCTTCGAGGCGCTGGGCCTGGTGCTGTCCAAGCAGAAGTACGACGTGGCCGAGGTGGGCGCCAGCCTGCGCCATAACGATGCGCGCTGGCATGGCATCAACCTGGCACAGTTGAGCGTGCGCCAGTCGCTGCGCGATCGCTCGGCCGACTTCGATGCGATCAACCCGACCCGCGACAGCCGGTTCAACGTGGTGCGCCTGGGCCTGCTGCGCCTGCAGTACCTCAGTCGCAGCCAGCGCCTGCTGTTCAAGTTCAATGGCCAGTACAGCAACAACTCGCTGCCGGCGCTGGAGCAGTTCCAGGTGGGTGGCAACGACAGCGTGCGGGGGTATGCGCAGGGCGAGACGCTGGGCGATCGTGGCTGGTACGGAGCGCTGGAGTACCACGTCGATGCGCCGGGTTTCGGCGACGTCGCCTCGCCGTTCCGCGGGGTGCCGTGGCGCGAAGTACTGGAGCTGGACGTGTTCGCCGACCAGGCGCGCGTGTTCGACGTTGATGGGTTGGAGGCACCGGCCGATCTGGCATCGGTGGGCATGGGCGCGACTTTCCGCCTGCGCCAGTGGAAGAACCTCGAACTGCGCGTGGCGGCGGCCAAGCCCACCAGTGCCCTGCGACCGGGTGACGGCCGCGATGTCCGCGTGTATGCGCGGCTTGGCCTGACCTTCTGAGGAGCGACCATGAACCGTATCTACCGACTCGTCTTCAACCCCTCGCTGGGCCAGGTCCAGGTCGCTGCGGAGTTCGCGCGCGGGCCACGCCACCGTGCCCCGCAACGGATGCGCAGCGCCCTGTGGCTGGCGCCATTGGCCGCCGCGATGCTGCTGACGGGCAGCCTGCAAGCCACGGCGCAGTCGTTGCCGCAGAACGGCAACATCGTGGCCGGTTCGGCGTCGATCAACATCAACGGCAACGTGATGACGATCGACCAGACCAGTGCGGCCGCGCTCATCCAATGGGGCAGCTTCGACATCGGCGCGGCCAGCAAGGTCCAGTTCAACCAGGCCGGCGGGCCGCAGGCAACGTCAATCAACCTGGTCACAGGAAGCTCGGGCAGCCTCATCAGCGGTGAACTGTCGTCCATCGGGCAGGTGTTCCTGATCAACCCGGCCGGCATCACCTTCACTTCCGGCGCCAGCGTGAACGTCGGCGGCCTGCTGGCCAGCACGCTGTCACCCGGCACTCCCGGGCTGCTGGATGCCAATGGCGTTTCGCCCACCTTCCAGCTGGCGGGCGGCGGCACCGGTGCCGTGATAAGCAACAACGGCGGGACCCTGAGTGCTGCTTCCGGCGGCATCAGTCTGATCGGCGGCGCGGTCTCCAACACCGGCATCATCTCGGCGGCCAATGGCAACATCAACCTGGTCGCTGCAGGTGCCGCCATGGTCGTGAACGGGGTGTCATCTTCGGGAGTGCCGCAGCTGACGTTCCTGCCGACGTCGGCCGGCACGTTCGCCGGCACCGGCATCAACAACACCGGCGTCCTCAGTGCGCGCAGCATCAGCATGAACGCCCTGATGGGGCCTGGTCTTTCAAGCACCGGTATCAACGCCGGCGGCACGATCATCGCCAACGCCATCGACGCCGGAGATGGCAGCCTCACCATCCGCAGTTCCGCGCCGGTGGCGCTCAGCAATGCGACCATCACCGCTGGATCGGTGGCGGTGGCCGGTGCGGGCGCCGGTGGTCCGGTTGCGATCCAGATGACCAACGGCAGCATCCGGGCCAGCACTGTCGCATTCGATGGCGGGCCTTCCGGAAACGTGATGCTGGGCGGCGGCGTCAACGCCGATACGATCGGCATTGCGGCGAACAATGCCGTACAGACCGGCGGTACGCTGGAGGGAGCGCTGAGCCTGGTCACCCAGGGCGGTGCGACCCTGGGGCAGAGCGGCAACCGCATCGGCAGTGTCGGTGGCAGCGTGGGCGCCGACCTGACGCTGGCCACGTCCATCGGTCTGTCCAACGGCGATGCCTTGTCGGTCGGCGGCTTCACCGCGCTTGACGCCGGCACCGGCAACATCACCTTGACCCATTCCGGAAACAGCTTCGGCAACCGGGTCAGTGCCAATGGCGGTGGTATCGCGCTGGCCAGCAGCGGCACGCTCGGGTTGGGCGACATCAACGCCCGCAGTTTGGCCGCGCAAGGCAGCACCATCGACCTGAGCGGCACGATCATCACCACCGGTGATCAGACCTATCAGTCACCGGTGATACTGCGGGGTAACTCGACGCTGCAGGGCAGTACGGTCCAGTTCGATGGCAGTGTCGATGGCAGCTACCATCTGGCAGTTGAATCCAGCGGGCTGACGACCTTCTCCCGTGCCATCGGTGGCAACACCGCGCTGCAGAGCCTGTCCGTCACCACCGGTACCGGCGCTCGACTGTTCGGCGATGCCAGTGCCACCGGCATGCTCGCTTTCGATGGTCCGGTGCAGGTGTTCGGTTCGCGCAACCTTTCATCCGTGGGTGGCAGCCTGCGCTTCGGTGGCACGCTCGATGGCGATGGCGGTTCGCTGAACCTGAGCGCTCGCCAGCTCACGCTGGGTGGCACAGTGGGGACCCGCGGCGCATTCGATCGCATCTATGGCGGTGCCGACACCCTCACACTGGGCAGCCGCATCGTCGCCAATGGTGAAATCCTGCTGCAAGGTGACGTGCGCCTGGCCGGCGCTACCCAGCTGGTCAGCACCGGTGGCGGCACCATCACCACCGACGGCATCTCCAGCAATGTCAGCGGTGGCTACAACCTGGCGCTGAGCAGCTCCGGCCGGGTCCAGGTCAACGGCAACATCAGTGCCGCCGATGTCAGCATCACCGGACAGCTCTTCAACGGTCGCGGCATCATCAGCAAGGGCAATCTCGACATCGATTCGGTGGCGAGCCTGGTCCAGCTGGGCAGCTACCAGGTCGATGGCCGCGCGCGGTTCAAAAGCATGGGCGACATCGACCTGGTTGACGCAGGAAACCGCTTCAGCGGCGAGGTCAGCCTGCTGGGCAGGAACGCCGAACTGCGTGCGGGCAATCTGCAGCTGGGCAACACCATCCTGTCGGACAACCTGCGGCTGAATCTGGGTGGATCGCTCCAGCAGACCGCCGGTAGTGCGTTGAATATCGGTGGGACCACCCATATCGACGCCAGTGGTTCGGTCATTCTGAACCAGGTGGACAGCATGGGCAGGCCGGTCAACCAGTTTGCCGGCGCGGTGTCGCTGAAGGGCGGTACCAGCTACCTCTATGCCAAAGGCACGGTGGCATTTTCCGGTTTCGACGTGGCCAGCCTGTGGACGATCGCCGATGTCGTGCAGCTTCCCGCCAGTGGCAGGAGCATCGGCCTGCAGTACTTCCAGAGCGATGCCGTGCTCACCGGCGACAGCGTGCTGGACAGCCAGCTTGGCCAGATCAACTTCCGCGGCCGTATCGACGGGGCGCATGCGTTGACGCTCGCGAGCGGACTCGAGGTGGTGTTCGCCGGCGACGTCGGCAGTCGCCAGGCGCTTGCCAGCCTGGGCATCAACGGTGCCGGTCCGCTCCAGCTCGGCGGCAACATCACGACCAGCGGCGCGATCCAACTGGGCAACGTCAACCTGGCCGCGAGCACGCCGCGCTGGTTCAGCATCCGCAGCAACAATGGCAATGTGCGGGTGGGCCGCGTCGATGGGAGAAGTGACGGACTGAGCAGCCTGGCACTCGATGCACACGGTACGCTTGAACTGCAATCGGACGCGGGGACCTTGCCCGGTGCCTGGCTGAGCGATCTGCAGCTGAAGGGAGCGAGCGTGGTCACCAAGGCGATCCGCACGTCCGGTCGGCTTGACGTCACCAGCAGCTCCGGCTTCACCCAGGGCGGAGCCTTCACCATTGGTGGCGACGCCAGCTTCAGCGCAGGCCCCACCGGCAATCTGGTACTCGATGCCTATCCGAACACCTTCGGCGGCAAGGTTGCCCTGACGGGCGCCACAGCGCGCATCCAGGCGCTGTCGGGCCTGGCGCTGGACGGCATCGATACCACCACGCTGGATGCCTACAGTGGCGGTGCGATGTCGCTGGCCAATGCCAATGTCGCTGCAGCTGCAAGTCTCAACGGCACATCGCTGCTGTTGGACGGCGCATCCATTGGTGGCGCGCTGTCGGCGACCGCACGCACCGGCGACATCCGGCAGGGCACCGGTCTGCTGGCCGTCGGCAGCAACAGCCAGCTGCAGGCCGGCACCGATATCGTGCTGGGCAATGCCAACAACCAACTGGGCAGTGGCTTGCAGGCGGTGGGCCGCGACGTCACGCTGACCAGTGGTACTGCGCTGGATCTGCAGAACCTGCAGGCCATGCGCGATGTGCAGCTGAGTGGCAACGGCGTGCACCTGGGCACCACCTCCGTGCAAGGCACATTGCAGGTGGACAGCACCGCTGCGATCACCCAGTCCGCCGCGCTGCAGGTGGCTGGCAACAGCCGCTTCCAGGCCGGTTCGGACATCACCCTGGACCAGTCCGGCAACCACTTCGATGGCAGCGTGGCGCTGGCGGGTGGCAACGTGGCCATCACTTCCAGCAGTGGTCTGCTGCTCGACAGGGTGTCCGCCAGTGGCAACCTGGATGCACGCGCCGGCAACGGCGGTGTTTCCCAGCAGGCAGCGGTCCAGGTCGGTGGCCGCAGCGACATTCGCACGCAGGGCACCATCGCGCTGGACCGCGCCGACAACCGTTTCACAGGTGCGGTCGGACTGGATGGGAATGGAGTCGACCTGCGCGCAGCGGGCGACCTGCAGGTCGATCGCCTGAACAACAGCGGGCAATCCGATGTACGGCTGCATGCGGGCGGAAGCCTGCAGCTGCCCACCTCTGCCATCGATACCGGTACCGGTGACCTCACCCTGCTTGCCGATGGCGGCGTGTTGCAGGCCAATGCGCTGCTGGCCGGCAACAACATGACGCTGACCGGCCGCGATGGCGTGCGGCTGGGTGGTGACCTGCGCAGCGGTGGTTCCCTGACCCTGGCCAGTAGCAACGCAGATATCGTGCAGGTTGCCGCGCCCAACGGCGTGGGTGGCAGCGTGCAGGCCGCGGGTGCGGTGCAGGTCAATGCAGGCAGCGGACGCATCGCCCTGGGCAACGCCGGGAACCGTTTCGGTGGCGCGCTCAGCCTGTCCGGTGGTGATATCAGCGTGGCCGCCGATACGCTGCTGCTGGGCAGCGTCAACGCGGGCGGCACGTTGTCGCTGGCCAGCGCCGGCGACATCCGCCAGCAGGGCGCCGTGCTGGTAGTGGGCAGCACCCGCCTGAGTGCTGGTGGTGACATCGACCTGCAGGCCGCTGGCAACCGCTTCGGTGATGCCGTGGCCGTGCAGGGCCGGCAGGTGGCATTGGCCAGCACCGACCCCTTGCAGCTGCAGGGGGTGACGGCGGACAGCCTGGTCGCGCGCAGTGGTGGCCACTTGAGCCTGGGCACCGCCGGCATCGCAGGCAATGCCACGATTGAAGGAGCCTCCCTGCTGCTGGATGAAGCCACCATCGGCGGCGCGCTGTTGGCGACCGCACATGCGGGTGCGATCCGCCAGGGAAGTGGGAGCCTGGCGATCGGCAACAACAGCCAGCTGACGGCCAGCACCGATATCGTGCTGGGCGGAACCGGCAATCAACTGGGCAGCGCACTGCAGGTACAGGGCCGTGACATCACCCTGTCCAGCAGCACGGCACTGGACGTCCAGCAGCTGCAGGCTGCGCGCGATGCCGTGCTGGCGGGTAACGGCGTGCGGCTCGGGACCACCTCCGTGCAGGGAACACTGCAGGTGAACAGCACCGGAGCGATCACGCAGTCTGCTGCGCTGCAGGTGGCAGGCAACAGCCGCTTCCAGGCCGGTTCGGACATCACCCTGGACCAGGCCGGCAATCGTTTCGACGGCAGCGTCGCCCTGCAGGGGGCCAATGTTGCCCTCGGCACCGGCGGTGGCCTGCTGTTCGACACCGTATCGGTGTCAGGAAATCTGGATGCACGTGCCGGCAGCGCCGGTGTTTCCCAGCAGGCGGCAGTCCAGGTTGGCGGCCGCAGCGACCTCCGCACGCAGGGGGCCATCACGCTGGATCGTGCCGACAACCGGTTCACAGGTGCAGTCGGACTCGACGGCAACGGCGTCGATCTGCGCGCCGCGGGCGATCTGCAGATTGATCGTCTGAACAACGCCGGGCAATCCGATGTACGCCTGCATGCGGGCGGAGGCCTGCAACTGCCCGCCTCTGCCATCGATACCGGTACCGGCAACCTGACCCTGCTTGCCGATGGCGGGATGTTGCAGGCCAACGCGCTGCTGGCCGGCAACAATGTCACCCTGACCGGCCGCGATGGCGTGCGGCTGGGCGGTGACCTGCGCAGCGGTGGTTCGCTGGCCCTGTCCAGCAGCAATGCGGACATCGTGCAGATCGCTGCGCCCAACCGCGTGGGCGGCAGCGTGCAGGCCGCGGGTGCGGTGCAGGTCAACGCAGGCAACGGACGCATCGCACTGGGCAGCGCCGGCAACCGTTTCGGCGGCGCGCTCAACCTGTCCGGTGGTGATATCAACGTGGCCGCCGATACGCTGCTGCTGGGCAGCGTGAACGCGGGCGGCACGTTGTCGCTGGCCAGCGCCGGCGACATCCGCCAACAGGGCGCCGTGCAGGTGGCGGGCACCACCCGCCTGAGTGCCGGCGGTGATATCGACCTGCAGGCCGGCAGCAACCGTTTCGGCGATGCCGTGGCCGTGCAGGGCCGGCAGGTGGCACTGGCCAGCGACGGTGCGCTGCAGCTGCAGGGTGTGACGGCGGACAGCCTGGTCGCGCGCAGTGCGGAACGCCTGGCCCTGTCCGCAGCCGATGTCACCGGCAATGTGACCCTGCAGGGCCAGCAGCTGCGCTTCGGCACGACCCATGTGGGTGGCAACCTGCAGGCCTACGGCAGCAATGGCATCGCTCAGGACGGCGCGCTGCGCGTGGAAGGCAGCACCGATCTGCGCAGTGATGCGTCGATTGCATTGGCGTCGGCGGGCAACGATCTGCGCGGCGTGGTGTCGCTGGCGGGCATGGGTATCGACCTGGCCAGTGCGGGCGACCTGCGTATCGGTTCGCTCGACAATCGCAGCGCCGCGGTTCGCCTGCAGGCAGCAGGCGCGCTGAACCTGCCTGCCGGTGTGATCGATACCGGGGGCGGTGACCTGCAGCTGCTGGCCGGCGGCGCGCTGCAGCTGCCGACCGCGCTGCGCGGCAACAACATCACCCTGCGCAGCGGCCAGGACCTGCAGCTCGGCCAGGACGTGTTGGCCACGGGGGTGTTGGAGCTTGGCAGTGCTGGTGCGCTGACCCAGAGCGGTGGCGTGCTGGCCGCACAGCGCCTGCAGGGCAGCGCTGGCGGCAAGGCCAGCCTGCGCGGCGACAACCGCATTGCCACGCTCGGTGACTTCAGCAGCCAGGGCCTGGAGTTGCGGACCCTGCAGGGGTTGCAGGTGACCGGCACTGTGCAGGCCGGTGCGCAGGGCCTGCTGGACGTACAGGGGGGTGATCTGCTGCTCGATGGCAGCGTGCAGGCCGGCCAGCTGCGCCTGCAGTCGGCCGGCGCGATCCGCGCTGGTGCCGGTGGTCGCCTGCTGGCAGACCAGCTCAGCGGGCGCGCGGCGGGTCCGGCGGTACTGGGCGACGCCTCGCTGTTCGTGGCCAATGCCATCGGCACCCTGGGTGACTTCCAGTCTCCAGCAGGCTTCAGCCTGACCAACGCCGGCACCCTGACCCTCGCCTCGCTCAACGGCAGTGCATTCAGCGTCGATGCCGGCACCGGCGGGTTCTACCTGAAGGTACAGGGGGGAGACATCCGCCAGCTGGGCACCACGCCGGTACTGGCCGGCGCCAGCCACTGGTGGTCCAGCGGTGGCATCGGCACCCAGCCCCTGCCGATCTACCTGACCAGCGCCGGCAGCAGCCATGTGGTGGATTTCATCGGCCGCCCACCAGCGTACTTCTATGGCATCGGTACGGACGGCCTGCCGCTGGTGGTGGGCGGCGGCCTCAACCTGCCCACGGCGGTCATCGGCGCACGCACGCAGGGCAGCGTGCTGCCGCGCATCGCCTATGTCGACATGAGTGCATTGAGTGCCCAGTACCGCGCGTTCGGCATCGTCCAGCCGGGCATCCGCCTGCCGGCCGACCAGGCCGTGGCCTGTGACAGCGGTGACCCGGACGCGGAATGTGCGCAGTGATTCCTACCTGCCTGGCCGTTGGCCGCGGAGGCTCTGATGGACCGCAATGACCTGCTCGACCGCCTGTGCGCGGCACTGCCCGAGGGCAGTGCCTGTGGCGACAACCTGGAATACGATCCGGCCTTCCTGGCCCTGGACCAGGCGGCGGCGGCGCGCGCCGAGCGCGTGGTCGGTGACAGTGTGCTGGCCGCCGAAGAACCAGACTGGGACCGCGTGGGTGAACAGGCGTTGGCGCTTCTGCAGCGCACCCGCGATCTGCGGGTGGCGGTGCACCTGGCCACGGCGTGGAGCCGGCAGCAGGGCTGGGCGGGCTGGGCCGACGGCCTGCGCCTGGTGCAGGGCCTTCTGCAGCAGCAGTGGGCCGGCGTGCATCCGCAGCTGGACGCAGAGGACGATGACGATCCGACCGCCCGGGTCAACGCGGTGCTGGCACTGGCCGACCCGCTGGGCGCACTGGGCCGACTGCGCATGCTGCCCTTCGTGCAGTCGCCGCGGCTGGGGCGTTTCGCCCTGCGTGACCTGCGTCTGGCCGAGGGCACGTCGAAGGGCGTGGCGGAATCCCCGCCGGTGCCGGGCCTGGACGAGATCGATGCCTGCTGCCTGGATTGCCCGCTGGAGATGCTGGCGGCCAGCGCCGAGGCCGCGCAGCAGTCGCTGCAGGCGGCGCGCGCGATCGATCAGTTGCTGGGTGAACAGCTGGGCCCGGCGGCTCCGGACCTGAAACCGCTTCTGGACGATCTCGCCGCGCTGGACCGCTACCTGCAACCGCGCTGGCAGGCACGCAGTGGCAGCCAGGCCAGCGGCAGCGACGAGGAACGTGACGCCCCATCGGGCAGCGAAAGCACAGGCCCGGTCCCGACACGCAGCCAACGCATCGAAAGCGCCGACGATGTGCGCCGGCGGCTGGACGAGATCTGCGAGTACTACGCGCGCTGCGAACCGTCCAGTCCGGTACCACTGCTGCTGCAGCGGGCGCGTCGCTTGGTCGGCGGCGACTTCCTCGCCCTGCTGCGTGACCTGGCGCCGGGTGGGATGGATGAAGTGGAACGGGTGGTGGGGCGTACCGAGTAGTCCCACGCCATGCGTGGATGCACCGTGCCGATCGCCTTGATGGGGGCCGGATCCCTTTCCGCAGGAAAGGGCTCTGACCCCTCGTCACATCACCAGCTGTACAGCTTCCAGTACACCGGCGACACGCCGTCCTTGTCATTGTCCATGCGGCCATCGCCGTTCTTGTCGTACATGTAGAACGGGGCGCCGCGCGACGGGGTCACCTTGACCATGCGCAGCTGGCCGGACACGCGGTATTCCTCGATGACATCGCCGTTGTCCATGGTGCGCTTGGAGACGTCGGCGCCCTTGACGTCGACCGGAGGAGCCCCGGCACCACCCATGCTGGCGCAGCCGGCCAGCAGGAGCAGGGAGGCCAGCATCAGAGTCTTCATGGGTGGGGGTTCCTTTGCCTGGAATGAGCCTTGATTATGCCCCATCGCCGCGTACGTGCCGTGTCGCCGCGGTGCAGGCACGGGCGCGTAGAATCGACCCATGAGCAGATTAGTCCTGATCGACGGGTCCAGTTACCTGTACCGCGCGTTCCACGCGCTGCCGCCCCTGTCCAATGCACAGGGCGAACCCACCGGCGCGCTGTTCGGCGTGGTCAACATGCTGCGCTCGACGCTGAAGGAGCGCCCGGCCTACGTGGCGTTCGTGGTCGATGCGCCCGGCAAGACCTTCCGCGACGACCTGTACGAGCAGTACAAGGCCAACCGCCCGCCGATGCCCGATGAGCTGCGCAGCCAGGTCGAGCCGATGTGCCGCATCGTTGAAGCGCTGGGCATCAGCATCCTGCGCATTCCCGGCGTGGAGGCCGACGATGTGATCGGTACGCTGGCGCTGCAGGGCCTGGCGCAGGACCTGAAGGTGACCATTTCCACCGGCGACAAGGACTTCGCCCAGCTGGTGCGCCCGGGCATCGAACTGGTCAACACCATGACCGGCAGCCGCATGGATTCGGATGCGGCGGTGATGGACAAGTTCGGCGTGCGCGCCGACCAGATCATCGACCTGCTGGCGCTGATGGGCGACACCGTCGACAACGTGCCGGGCGTGGAGAAATGCGGGCCGAAGACCGCCGCCAAGTGGCTGGCCGAGTACCAGCACCTGGACGGCGTGATGGCAGCCGCGCCGACCATGAAGGGCAAGATCGGCGAGAACCTGCGTGCCGCGCTGGAGCGTCTGCCGCTGAACCGCGAGCTGGTGACCATCCGCACCGACGTGGAGCTGGACGCCAGCCCGACCACGCTTGCCCTGCGTGAGCAGGACGTACCGGTGCTGACCGAGCTGTACACGCGCTATGGCTTCACCCAGGCGCTGAAGGAGCTGGGTGCACCGCTGCCGGCGCCGACGGCCGCCAGCGAAGCTACCCCGAGCCTGCGCGGCACCGCCGCCGGCTTCGCCCGTGGCAGCGCCGAGGCCCCCGCTGCTGGCACGCTGGATCCGGCGCTGGCCGCGCCAGGTGAATACGAGACTGTGCTGACCAGCGGGCAGCTGCAGGCCTGGGTCGAGCGCCTGCAGCAGGCCGACCTGATCAGCTTCGATACCGAAACCGATGCGCTGGATGCGATGCGCGCGCGCCTGGTCGGCGTCAGCCTGGCGGTCGAGCCGGGCAAGGCCGCCTACATTCCGGTCGGCCACGATTACCCGGGTGCGCCGGCGCAGCTGCCGATGCAGCAGGTGCTGGATGCGCTGCGTCCGGTGCTGCAGGACCCGGCAAAGAAGAAGCTGGGCCAGCATGGCAAGTACGACCTGCATGTGTTGCGCCGCCACGGCGTGGAGGTGCAGGGCTACCACGACGACACCATGCTCGAGAGCTTCGTGCTCAACTCCACCGCCACCCGCCACGACATGGATTCGCTGGCCCTGCGTTACCTGGGCTACAGCACCATCAAGTTCGAGGACGTGGCCGGCAAGGGCGCCAAGCAGATTCCGTTCTCGCAGGTGGGCATCGACGAAGCCAGCCGCTATGCGGCCGAGGACGCCGACGTCACCCTGCGCCTGCACCACGCGTTGCAGCCACAGCTGCTGGCCGAACCAGCGCTGGACAGCGTGTACCGCGACATCGAGATGCCGCTGGTGCCGGTGCTGACCACGATCGAAGCCAATGGTGTGCGGATCGACACCGACGAACTGCGCCGGCAGAGCCAGGACCTGTCCTCGCGCATGCTGGCCGCGCAGCAGAAGGCCACCGAGCTGGCCGGCCGCAGCTTCAACCTGGATTCGCCCAAGCAGCTGCAGGCGGTGCTGTTCGACGAGCTGAAGCTGCCGGCGGTGGTGAAGACCCCCAAGGGCCAGCCCAGCACCAATGAAGAGGCGCTGGAGGCGATTGCCGACCAGCACGAGCTGCCGCAAGTGATCCTGGATTACCGGGGCCTGGCCAAGCTGCGCAGCACCTACACCGACAAGCTGCCGGAGATGGTCAACCCGGACACCGGCCGGGTGCATACCAGCTACCACCAGTCCGGTGCTGCCACCGGCCGCCTGTCCTCCTCGGACCCGAACCTGCAGAACATTCCGATCCGCACCGAGGACGGCCGCCGCATCCGCCGTGCGTTCATCGCCCCGGAGGGCTTCCAGCTGCTGGCGGCCGACTATTCGCAGATCGAGCTGCGGATCATGGCGCATCTGTCCGAGGACCCGGGCCTGGTGCGTGCCTTCGAACAGGGCGCCGACGTGCACCGTGCCACCGCTGCCGAGGTGTTCGGGCGCACGCTGGAGGAAGTGACCCCGAACGAGCGCCGCGCTGCCAAGGCGATCAACTTCGGCCTGATGTACGGCATGAGCGCCTTCGGCCTGGCCCGTAACCTGGGCATCGACCGTGGCCAGGCGCAGGACTACGTGGCGCTGTACTTCAGCCGCTACCCGGGCGTGCGCGACTTCATGGAGCGGATGCGCCAGCAGGCCCGCGACCAGGGCTACGTGGAAACCCTGTTCGGCCGCCGCCTGTACCTGAACGACATTCATGCCCGCAACCAGGGCTTGCGGGCCGGTGCCGAGCGCGCCGCGATCAACGCGCCGATGCAGGGCACCGCCGCCGATATCATCAAGCGCGCGATGGTGGATGTGGACCAGTGGCTGCGCGACAGTGGGGCACCGGCACGGATGATCCTGCAGGTGCACGATGAACTGGTGTTCGAAACCGAAAGCAGCTTCGTTGAAGACTTGCGTTTTCAGGTGGTCGAGCGTATGTCGCAAGCGGCCAAACTGCGGGTGCCGCTGGTGGTCGATACCGGTGTCGGTAACAACTGGGACGAAGCCCACTGAGTGCATTTCAGGCCGAAAGCGACGTGAATTCGTTCATTCGTCGGAGCTTTCTGACTCGATCATGAATGTTGCCCTGATGGAAGTTCATTAAATTGGGCCCCTTCACGAACCGTTAGTGTTCGGAGTGCTTCTATAACTCTCGACAGGCGCAACGCCTGTTGTGGATCTCTCCCATCCCCTGGAGCAGATCTCGGAACGGGGACTCCTCCCCAAGTGCCCGTTCCCCGGCCCCGTTGACCTCCCCCTGGTCAGCGGGGCTTTTTATTTGTGCCGTTGCCAGACGCCGTGGCCTGCGCCACGCTGGGCCACCGATCCGCAGGGGAAGACAATGCCCGACCTGTTCGCACTGGCGATGCCGTGGTGGGAGTTCATCCTGCGCGCGGTGGTGGTCTATGTCGTGGTGCTGGGCATGGTCCGCCTCGGCGGAAAACGCGCGCTGGGCCAGATCACGCCGTTCGACGTGCTGTTGATCGTGCTGCTGGGCAATGCGGTGCAGAACGCGCTGCTGGGCACGGACACTTCGCTGGGTGGAGGCCTGCTGCTGGCCGCCACCCTCATCCTGCTCAACTACGGGGTGGGCTGGCTGACCACCCGGAATCGCCGTATGGAGCGGATGATCGAAGGAGAACCCACCGTGATCGCGCGCGATGGCCGGCTTTTGGAGGGTGTTCTCCGCCGCGAACTGATCAGTCGCGCTGATTTCGACGCCGCGCTGCGCCAGCAGGGCGGGCTGCAGATCGAAGACGTGCAGATCGCCCTGCTGGAGACGACCGGACACATCACCATCATTCCGCGGAAGAGCACCTGATCGTGTAGCGCCGAGCATGGGCTCGGCGCTGCACGGCATCATTCATGGTGTGCAGCGGGTAGTGCCGGCCGCCGGTCTGCGCTCGTAGTAGGCGAAACGGTTGCCGCTGTCGATGCCGACCAGGTTGCCGTTCTGCAGCAGCTGCAGCACGAAGTCGCTGCCGATATCGCGATGGATGAGGATGCGGCCGTCGCGCAGGCTCGCCCGCAGTGGCTGTTCGCGGCCACCGGCCTCAACCACACCCCCCTCGAGGAAGCGCAGCTGCGACAACACGCTGCGCTCGGCTTCAAAGCTGCCACAGGGCAGTGCGGTGGCCGGTACCGGCGTGAGCGCGGAGGTGGAGGCGCTGGCGAGAACGGCAAGGTCCTTGGCCGGACCGCAGGCCGGGGCATCGGCGCGCTGGGCACAGGATCGCTGCAGCGCATCGCGGGCCTGCTGCAGGCGGCCACTGCTCCACAAGATTTCAGCGGTGTCGGCGCAGAACGTTTCGCCCTGCTGCACGCGGCAAAGGTCGATCAGTTCATCAAGCTGCGCGGGTGGCAGGGGCGCATCCACGGAATGCTGCAGGCCGAGCAGGGCCTTGCCCATCATTGCCGAGGCAATCTCCTTGGCTGCCGTCAAGCAACCCTCGGCGTCGAACGACGGCAGCTCCTTCTTGCAGATCTCGGGAATCGGCGGTTCCTCCGTTTTGGGCGCGGCGTCCTTGGCCTGCTGCTGGTAGGTCTCCAGCAGACGCATGCAGGCTGCGCCCACGCCTTCAACGCACCACGCATGAAGCTTCTGGGGAGCGGCCTCCGGCAGCGCTTCCAGGCAGTCGGAGGTGTTCATCACGCAACCGCCCTCGATGGGCTCCGGCATTGCTATGCACGCGGCGGAGCGCTCACGGGTGAACTCGCGGTAGGGCGTGTTGATCGTGCGGTCGTTGTCCGAGAAGTACCAGTTTTCCAGGCGGCCGGTGGACAGGTTGCCGGTGCCGAGCACGTCTTCCTGGCGGACGATGCGCAGCGCTTCGGTCGCCTGGTAGGGGCCGGACAGGAAGCCGTGGCTTTCGCTCTGGAGGGTCAGCGTGGTGTTGCCGCTGGTGTCCTTGTAGGTGCCACAGGCCATCGACTGCGCGGCAGCCGGCAGGCTGGCCGAGGCCAGTACGAGCAGCAACAGTGAGCGCCAGCCCGCGACGCGGGGGCGGAGGGATGCAGCAGCAGACATCGGTTCGTCCTTGAAGAGTACGGAACAGGTCCTGTCCGGTGCGTTGCGCACCGCAGGCAAGGGAGGCACCACGGGTCAGCCGTGGTGCCGGAAGATCAGGCCCAGTCGCGCGGTACCAGGTAATCGGCCAGGCGCGATTCGGCGCTGCCGGGTTCCGGCGAGAAGCCGTACTCCCAACGCACCCGCGGCGGCAGGCTCATCAGGATGCTCTCGCTGCGGCCGCCGCTCTGCAGGCCGAACAGCGTGCCGCGGTCATACACCAGGTTGAACTCCACATAGCGGCCGCGGCGGTACAGCTGGAACTCGCGCTCGCGCTCGCCGTAGGGAGTGTCCTTGCGCTGCTGCACGATCGGCAGGTAGGCGTCGAGGAAGCCATCGCCCACGGCGCGCAGATAGTCGAAGTCGCGCTCGAAGTCACCGTGCAGGTCATCGAAGAACAGCCCGCCGACGCCGCGTGTTTCGTTGCGGTGGCGCAGGAAGAAGTACTCATCACACCAGCGCTTGTGCGCGGCGTAGCGTTCGTCGCCGAACGGCGTGCACAGGTCGCGTGCGACCCGGTGCCAGTGCTGCACGTCCTCGTCGAACGGATAGAACGGGGTCAGGTCGAAGCCGCCGCCGAACCAGCTTGCCACCACTTCGCCGTCGCGCTGCGCCTGGAAGAAGCGCACGTTGGCGTGGGTGGTCGGCACGTAGGGATTGAGCGGGTGGAACACCAGCGACACGCCGGTGGCGCGCCAGGAGGCGCCGGCCAGTTCCGGGCGGTTGGCCGAGGCCGATGGCGGCAGGCGGCTGCCGGCCACATCGGAGAAGCCGATGCCAGCCTGCTCGAACACCGCACCATCGCGCAGCACGCGGGTACGCCCACCACCGCCCTCGGCACGCTGCCACAGGTCTTCCTGGAAGCGGGCCTGGCCATCGGCGGCCTCTATCGCCGCACAGATGCGGTCCTGCAGGTCGGTGAGGTAGGCGCGTACGCGCTCGAATTCGTTCATGGCGCGTACTTTACCGCAGGGCCTGCCCAAAGCTGCGGGCAGGCCCTGGCGGGCTCAGCGCTTGCGGTTGGAGTTGCGTGGCGCCGGAGCGTCGTCCACGGTCGCCTGGTCAACCGCCTTCTGCAGGGCACCGCCCAGCGTGATCAGCTCCCAGTTCTGGGTTTCGAGCACGTCGCAGGCCACATGCAGGCCGCTGCGGTCGGCCTTGCACAGCCGGTCCAGGAGTGCATGTGCATCCACCTCGGCACTGTTGCCCTGCGCCGTGACCAGGTTCTCGCACCCTTCGCGGACGCCGGCACGGCAGACCGTGGTGTAGTGCCCGGCGGCCTGCAGCCAGTTTCCGGACAGCGCAAGGCGGTTGCCGAGCATGTTGCAGCCCTGCAGCTTGCCCTGCGCGCAGCAGGCTTCTGCCCCGTCCTCGTTGGCCAGCGACAGTGGGCAATCCTGTGGCAGCGGCAGTACCGTGTACTGCCTGGGTGCGCTGCACCGGGTGGCCCCCTTGCCGGTGGGGGTGAAGACCTGGAAGCGGGTCCAGGTATCCAGGCCCAGCAACTGGCCACCCGGCAACGGGCGCAGCACGAAGTCACCGCCCCTGTCATGGCGGATGCGGATGTCGCCCTCTTCGACGCGCGCGCGAAGGTGACTGTTCCAGCCAACGCCGACCAGACCGTTGTCACCAAAGTCCAGCGTGTCCATCAGGCCGCCGTCGGCCCGGTAGTCGCCGCAGGGCAGGGCCGTTGCCGGCTGCGGTCGCAACGATGCGCCCACCGCCTGCAGCGCAGGCAGGCGCTCGCAGGTGGCGGCGTCGTTGCCCGGTGTGCAGGCGGCAGCCAGGGCCTGCACCGCCTGCAAGGGATCTCCAGCCTCCCAGGACAGTTCAGCCACGCGGGTGCAGAAGCCGCCATGCGCGACCTCGCGGCACAACTGCAACAACTGCTGTCGCCGCTCAGCCGGAATGATCACCGGCGCGCTCGGGGCTGCCATCGTCACCACGGCTTCGGTCATGGCTGCCGTCATCGCGGCCTTGACCAGCTGCTCCTGCACAGCAGGGTCCGCCTCCAGTGCAGCGGCGCATGCCGGTGTGCCTTGTTCGAAGCCACCGCCGTTACAGGCGGCGGGGAGCTTGATGCTGGACAATGCGGCATCCAGCGCTGCCTTTGCCAGAGCGGGATCGGCCTCGACTGTGGGTTTGGCCTCCTCGTGCCAGCGATCAGCCAGTTGCAGGCACATGCCGGGCACGCCCTCCCGGCACGCTGCTTCCAGAGCGGCCGGGGTGGCTTCGCGGCGGTTGTCCAGGCACGCCGCCGCATCGGCCAGGCAGCTGCCCTCAGACGGCGCGGCTGCCGCTGCGCACTGTGCAGGGGCCTGCAGCATGTAGACCGTGCCATCCACCTCGACGGTGCGGCCCCGATCGCGCACCTGGAGCGCGCTCGGCAGGCCGTACTCCAGGTTCACCAGCTGCAGCGTTCCGTCGATCTGCTGGAAGGCGACCGGCGTCGGTGCGCTGCCGAAGTGCTTCTGCTCGCCGCGGTTCGGCGAGCTGATGCGCAGCGTGCTGCTGCCTTCATCGGCCTTGAACAGGCCGCATTGCGGTGACTGTGCGGCGGCCATCGGCGCGGCCAGCAGCAACGCCCAGGCCAGCCAGCGGCGGCGCGGTGCGGGTGAATGCATGTCGTCTCCTTGACGATCGAACGGAAAACTCCAGGCGCTACGGCAAACCACGGCCCTGGCGCGGGGGCGTGCATTGTGCCGTGCCGGGCACCGGTCGGTAGCGCTGGTACCCCGTCTGCGCATCCATGCCGAGCAGGTCGCCACTGCCCAGCTGTCGCAGCACAAGGGTTTCGCCGTTCTGCTGCAGGTGGATGGCGCCGTCATGCAGGCGGCCACGCGTGCCATCGCCGAAGTCGAGCGCGTCGATCGCGCCTCCATCGGCCTGGTAACGACCGCAGGGTACCTGCTGGGCTGGCACCAGGCGCAGGTCCGCGCCGAGATCGCGCAGCGGTGCGATGCGTTCGCAGGCACTGATGCGTCCTGCATCGCAGGCCACCTGCAGGGCCTGCACCGCCAACGCGGGTTTCAGCGCGATCAACTGCTCTTCGGCCACTTCGACGCAGAAGCGACCACTGCGGTGCTGCAGGCACAGTTGCTGCAGACGGTCGCGTGCAGCGGCCGGAAGCGGTGAATTCAGTGTGTTTTCGTCTTCCTGTTGCAGGCGTTCACCCACCGACTGCATCGCGGCAGCCAGCGCATCGCCGGTCAGCGCTTCGCAGGCCTGCGGGTCATGCCCGGGTGTGTGTTCGCGGCAGGCGGGCGGGCGTTCGAAGCGCACGGGGCCGGTGTCACCGCTTCCGGCCGCAGTTACGCCATCGCGCAGTTGCCGCAACAGCGTCGAGCAGCCCGCGCCAACGCCTTCGCCGCACGCGCGCATGGCCTGGCCGGACGAAGCCGTAGGCAGCTGCGCGATGCAGTGGCTGCCGGAGGCGCGGCAGCTGCCGTCCGTCGCGCTGGGCTCGGTGACGCAGGTGCGGGACTGGCGCAGGGTATAGACCACGGCGCCCCCGTCCTCGATGCGCTGGCCATCGGCACTGATCCGGATCGGCTCTGCCACGCCATCGTCGAGCATGACCAGGCGCGTCTGCACCGCACTGCGATCAACCCACAGCGGCTCTGGCTCACTGATGTCATTGTGGCGGTAGCCGGTGCTGGGAGTGGTGAACACCAGCGCCATGCCGCCCGCGGCGCTGCGGTACTCGCCACATTGCAGCGCATCGGCGGCAACAGGCAGCGCGGCCAACAGCAGCAGCGCGGGGAGAAGGCCCAGCAAGCGCATGCGACGGTCCTTGGTCGTGCGGGAAAGGGGTGGCTCAGTGCAAACGCGAGCGGATGTCGGGCCGCAGCAGGCGCCAGGCCAGCCAGCCCTGCAGGCCGAGGAACAGGACCGAGGTGCCGAGCAGGGTGAAGGTCATCATCCAGCGCCGTGGCTGCAGCGACAACTGCATGCCCGGGTCATCAGCGAGCAGCAGGATCATGTCGCGCATGAACACGTCCAGCCACCAGGTGATCGCGAAATTGGCCAGCGCGCTCAGCAGCAGCATCACCACGAAGCTCCACAGGCCCCAGCGGCGCTCTCGCAGCAGGCCCCAGCTGGCCACGGCCGAGACCAGGCAGAGCAGCGCGGCGATCATCGAGGCGCCCACGGGGTGCGCCAGCAGCCAGGTCAGGCTGCGCATCTGCCGCTGCTGTGCTTCGCTTGCCAGCAGCTGCCAGAGTGGAACCTCGTGCAGCGGCCACACCAGCAGCCCCTGCAGCATGAAGTAGCCGGCCAGCAGCGCGGACAGCCAGAAGGACGCCTGGACCAGTGGTCGAATCCACGCGTGGAAGGGTGAGGGCTGCGATGAGGGCGGCGGGAGCGGCACTGACATCCGGTGTCCTTGCAATCGGTGCCCGCGCGGTCAGCGGGCCGTCACCCGGGTGGCGACCGCCGGCAGGATATGGTGTTCGCTCAAGGGTGCCAAGGGCAGGCCATGCGGCGGCTGCAGCGGGACCCAGGCCAGTTCGGCGATCTCGGCGCGTGCCTCCGGCATGCCGTCGACCTGCACCCACCACGCTTGGGCCTGCACGCGATGGCCGGGCTCGTTCACCGCCCAGTCCTGGAACGTGCCCAGCGCGATGGAGGCATCGGTGCGCAGCTGCACGCCGAGTTCCTCGTCCAGCTCACGGGCCAGCGCCTGCAGTGGCGCTTCGCCGGGTTCGGGCTTGCCACCGGGCTGGATGAAGCGGGTGACGCCGTGCTTGCGCACCACCAGCGCCCGGCCGCGGTCATCCAGGATGACCGCGGCCACGATGTGGATCGTGGCCGCGGCGTTGCTCACTTCAGGTTCTGCTCGAACAGCTTGAGGATGCGCTTGTACTGGTCCAGCCAGGAATCGGCGCGGACGTAGCCGTGGCGCTCCAGCGGGTACGGTGCGATCGACCAGTTGTCCTTGTGCAGTTCGATCAGGCGCTGGGTGAGGTTCACCGAGTCCTGGAAGAACACGTTGTCATCCATCATGCCGTGGGCGATCAGCAGGTTGTCCTGCAGGTTCTGCGCGTACTCGATCGGCGAGGACACGCGGTACGCCTCCGGATCGATGTCCGGGGTGTTGAGGATGTTGCTGGTGTAGCCATGATTGTACTGGTGCCAGTCGACCACCGGGCGCAGCGCGGCGCCGGCCTTGAACGTACCCGGCGAGCGGAACAGGGCCATGAAGGTCATGAAGCCGCCGTAGGAACCGCCGTAGATGCCGGCATGATCGCGGTCACCCTGCTGGGTATCGACCAGCCAGTCCAGGCCGTCCTTGTAGTCTTCCAGTTCCGGGTGGCCCATGTTGCGGTAGATCGCCGTGCGCCAGTCGCGGCCGTAGCCCTCGCTGCCGCGGTAATCCATGTCCAGCACGATGTAGCCCTTCTGCACCAGCAGGTTGTGGAACATCTGCTCGCGGAAGTAGGCCGGGTAGCGCTGGTGCACGTTCTGCAGGTAGCCGGCGCCGTGCACGAACATCACGATCGGGTACTTCTTCCCCGGTTCCTTGGTTTCCGGCCCGTAGTACTTGGCCCAGACCACGCCGGCGCCGTGCCTGGACGGCACCGGCACCAGCTTCGGCTGGATCCACTGGCGGGCCTTGTAGTCGGCGGTACGGGTATCGGTCAGCACGCGCGCCTGCCCACCGGCACTGGGCAGCACCGCCAGCTGCGGCGGCAGGTAGGCACCGGAGTAGCGCACCAGCAGCTGCTGGCCATCCGGCGACAGCGAGAAGTCTTCCACGCCGTTGAGGCTGGTCAGCTCGCGCACCTGGCGGCTGCTGGTATCGACCGCGCAGACTTCGTAGTCATGCGGCGCCTGCTGGTTGCACAGGAAGTAGAAGCCCTTGCCATCGGCCGACGGCACCGGCGCCGAGGTTTCCCACTTGCCGCTGGTCAATGCCTGCGGCTTGGCGTTGCCGGTCTGGGTGTACAGGTGCGAGAAGCCCGATTCTTCGGACAGCAGCCACAGCGTGCGGCCATCGGCCATCCAGCCGAAATCATTGAAGCCCCAGTTGATCCAGGCGTTGTCGGTCAGGCGGTGGCGGTTCTGCACGCGGCCGTCGGCGGCGTTGACGCTGACGATCCAGCGGTCCTTGTTGTCGTTGGCACGCAGCATCACCGCGGCCTGCTGGCCATCGGGGCTCCAGCGGATGCCACCGCCCATGAAGTCGCTCATCACCTGCAGGCTGCGCTCGCCCTTCAGCGCGTCTTTGCCGGCCTTGCGGCGCAGCTCGGCCAGCGGATCGGTGCTGATGCCCGGCAGGCCGGCCAGCGAGACCTTTTCGGCCTTGCCGGTGCGCACGTCCACGTACCACAGGGTATGCGGCTCGAAGCCGTTGCGGCCGACGCGGGTGCGGGTGTCTTCGGTTTCCTCGTAGCCCGACTCGGTCACGTACAGCGGCATCTTGCCGCCGCGGCCGTCATCGAAGTCCTTCGGCTTGGTCACAACGATCAGGTGGGTCAGGTCCGGCGACAGCACGCTGTCGGCGATCTCCACGTCGACGCCCAGGTACACCGGGCCCGGCGCGCGGGTCGGGTCGGCCTGGCGCCAGCGCTGGTCCTGGTCCTTCAGTGCTTCGCGCTGGTCACGGTCGCGGCGCAGGGTTTCCAGCGTGCGCAGCTGCTGGTCGCGCAGCACGTCGGCCTTCGGCGGCGTACGCGGGTCCTTTTCGGCCTTCAGGCTGGCCACCTGCTGCACGCCGCTGGCGGCGGTCCAGTGGAACCAGTTCTGGCCGACGCGCCAGATCACGCCGTTGTCGGCGGCGAAGTTCACGTTGCCCGCGCGCTCGTTGCTGCGGGTCAGCTGGGTCAGCGCGCCGCTGCGCAGGTCACGCACAAACACGTCACCGTTGCGGACGAAGGCGCTGCGGCTGCGGCTGCGGTCATAGACCGGCTCGGCCACGTCCAGGGTGCCGCGCTGGTCATCGGCCACCTGTGCGGCCACGCCACCGGCCACCGGCTGGCGGAAGGTATCGCGCACCGGGCTGCCGTTGCGCTTGAGCTGGTATTCCACCTGCTGGCTGTTCCACGACCACCAGGCCTTCTCGACCGGCGGACCGATCCAGTCCGGGTCGGCCATGGCCTGTTCGATGGTGATCGGCGTCGGCGCGGCATGCGCAGCCGGTGCGGCCAGCACGGCCGACAGCAGGAGGGACAGGGGCAGCACTCGGGACATGGGCGGACGGCACCAGTAGAGGAAACCGGCCAAGCGTAGCAGCCGCAAGGGCCCGGGGCAGGGGCCACAGGTCATGGCAGCGGGATTGGCAAAGTGGTGCAACCGGTGGCCGGCCTCGCGCATCCATTCTCCTGAACCCGCATCATCCACCGAACAGGAGCCCGACCATGCAGGAACTGATCCCGATCACCCTCTTCATCTGCATCGCCTACGCGATCCATGCCATTGCCGATGCCCGCGCCCGCAGCAAACTGGTGGCCCCGCACGTGCCGGAAGAAGTGATCCGCTCGCTGGCCGTGCTGGAAGAAGAGCGCCGCCGCCAGGGCGCGCTGCGCTGGGGCATCAGCCTGGTCAGCCTGGCCGTGGCGCTGGGCCTGCTGGAAGCGATCGGCGCACGCGACCTGACCTTCGGCGCCGCCGCCGCACTGGTCGGCAGCGCCGGCCTCGGCCAGCTGCTGGCCTGGCACTTCACCCGCCCTGCTGCACGCAAGGGCTGAGGCAGGCGTGCCACGGGCACAGGGGGCGCCCCGTAGATGAGCCTGCTCGGCGAAGCACTGTCGGCACTGCGGGGCCGTCGCCGCCACGATACAGCGGCGACGGCGGCACCCGCTGCACCGCTGGATGCGGACCAGGCCCTGGTGCGGGCCATCATCGACGGTTCGCAGGCGGCCTTCGCGCAGTTGGTTGAAACCCACCAGCGCACCTGCGCGCACGTGATCGGTCGCATGGTGGGCGACCGCGACCAGGTGGCCGACCTGCTGCAGGAGACCTTCCTGGCGGTGTTCCGCCAGCTGCACCGTTTCCGTTTTGAATCTTCGTTGCGCACCTGGGTCTCACGGGTTGCCTATACGACCGCGTTGCAGCACCTGCGTCGGCGACGGCTGGAGGCGCAGTGGATGGTGGCGGTGGAGGTGCCGGAGGAACTGGGCATCGGCGATGAAGGCCCTGGCCCGGCGGAACTGAGCGAGGCATTGCAGACCGGACGCCAGCTGGGCGTGGCATTGGAACGGCTGAGTGCGCCGCAGCGGCTGATCGTCGGGCTTCATTATCTGGAGGATTTCGATCTGGCCGAGATCGAGCAGGTGACCGGGCTGGCGCGCGGTACCATCAAGAGCCACCTGCACCGCGCGCGCCAGGTCCTGAAGCAGGAACTGACGCGGCACGCCACCGCCGGAGAGTTGCTGTGAACCCACCGACCGACCCCCGCGATGCGGACGAGCGCGCGCTGGCACAGGCGTTGCGTGAGCAGGCTCGGCAGGAAGAAGCGCCGGACGTGAGTGAGGCGCTGCAGAAGCGCATTGCCGCTGAGTCGCGCGACAGTGGTGTGGTCTATGTGGTGGTGCAGGTGCTGTTGTTCGGCGCGCTGCTGGCTGCAGCGGCCTGGTATTTCTGGCACTGAGGCGCGCGCCGGGTGAGGGACCGCTCCAAGCGCGGCGGGTAGATGCCGCGATTGGAGCGGCGCTTTGCGGTGTGCCAACCAAGGTTGGCACCTACCAGGGCAGGGTCCCGGCCACTCCAGTCGGCCCTGCGACAAAGTGAAGCAGCGCGTCACCCGGTCGCATCCCGTCTTAACGAAATCCTCCTAAAGTGGTCTGGTATCCCACCGGTCGCAGGCAGGAGGCGTCCCTTGGACGCGTTGTTGTTGTCCCGGATCCAGTTCGGATTCGTCATCAGTTTCCATGTGCTGTTCCCCGCCTTCACTATTGGTACGGCCAGCTGGCTGGCCTTCATCGAATGGCGGTGGCTGCGCACGAAGTTGCCCGTTTGGCGCGAGCTGTACTTCTTCTGGCAGAAGATCTTCGCGGTGTCGTTCGGCATGGGCGTGGTCAGCGGCATTGTCATGGCCTTCCAGTTCGGCACCAACTGGCCGCGGCTGAGCGAGGTGGCCGGTACCGTCATCGGACCGCTGCTGACCTATGAGGTGCTGACCGCGTTCTTCCTGGAGGCCAGCTTCCTCGGCGTGATGATGTTCGGCTGGGGCCGCGTTTCGCCGCGCCTGCACTTCTTCTCCACCTGCATGGTGGCGCTGGGCACGCTGTTCTCCACGTTCTGGATCCTGTCGTCCAACAGCTGGCTGCACACGCCGGCCGGTTACGAGATGGTCAACGGCATCGTGCATCCGGTGGACTGGTGGCAGGTGGTGTTCAATCCCTCGTTCCCGTACCGCCTGGCGCACATGGCACTGGGTTCGTTCATCACCACCTGTTTCGTGATTGGTGGCGTGGGCGCGTGGTACCTGCGCAAGGGCACGCACGTGGAAGCGGGCCGGCGCATGCTGATCGCCGCCGTGGCGTTCGCCGCACTGACCGTGCCGGTGCAGATCTTCGTCGGCGACATGCATGGCCTGAACACGCTCAAGCACCAGCCGATGAAGATTGCGGCGATGGAAGCACACTGGCATGAAACCAGGGAAGGCGAGGGCGTGCCGCTGGTGGTGTTCGCGCTGCCCAATGAAAAGGAAGAGCGCAACGATTTCGAAGTGGCGATCCCGAAGCTGGGCAGCGTGATCCTCACCCACAGCCTGGACGGCACCTTCGATCCGCTGACCTCGGTACCGGCCAGTGAACGGCCGCCGGTGACGCCGGTGTTCTTCGCCTTCCGCATCATGGTCGGGCTGGGCACGCTGATGCTGCTGCTGGCGTGGGTGTCGGCCTTCCAGCTGTGGCGCAGGAAGCTGCTGGATTCGCCGTGGTTGCTGCGTGGCTGGAACTGGATGCTGCCCAGCGGTTTCATCGCGCTGCTGTCCGGTTGGTTCGTCACCGAGATGGGGCGCCAGCCGTGGGTGGTGTATGGCGTGCTGCGCACCGCTGATGCAGTCGGCCCGCAGAGTGCGTGGATGACCGCGCTGTCGCTGGGTGTCTACGTGGTCGGCTACGCCTTCGTGTTCGGCTGGGGCATCTGGTACCTGGTGAAGATCCTACGCCATGGACCGCAGCCCTATGCCGAAGGGCCCTCGCTGGACCACGGCAGCCACACCCCGGCACGCCCGCTGTCGGCGGCCGATGAACCGCTGGAGGAGCGCTGAGATGGACCTGATGACCTGGCTGCCGGTGGCATGGTTCGCAGTGATCGGTTTCGGCGTGCTGATGTACGTGGTGCTGGACGGCTTCGTGCTCGGCATCGGCATCCTCGCCCCGTTTGCCGAGGATGAGGAACAGCTCGACCTGATGATGAACACGGCCGCGCCGATCTGGGACGGCAACGAGACCTGGCTGGTGCTGGGTGGCGCGGGCCTGCTGGCGGCGTTCCCCAAGGCCTACGCGGTGCTGCTGTCGGCACTGTACCTGCCGGTGCTGCTGCTGGTGGTGGCGCTGGTGTTCCGCGGTGTGGCGTTCGAGTTCCGCTTCAAGGCGCATCGATCGCGCCGGCTGTGGAGCGTGGCGTTCGGCCTCGGTTCGCTGCTGGCCACGTTTGCCCAGGGCGTGATCCTCGGCACCTTGGTGCAGGGCATCCCGCTGGTGGACGGTGTCTATCAGGGCGGGCCGTTCGCCTGGTTCAGCCCGTTCGCGATGCTGACCGGCGCCGCGCTGGTGGCCGGCTATGCGCTGCTGGGCAGCACCTGGCTGATCCTGAAGACCGAAGGGCGCGTGCAGGCGCTGGCGCGGCAGATGACCCGGCCGCTGGTGGTGGCGGTGATCGCGGCGATGGGCCTGGTCAGCAGCTGGCTGCCGTTCCTCGATTCGCGCCTGATGGCGCGCTGGTTCAGCGACGGCAACTTCTGGTGGCTGTCGCCGGTGCCGCTGCTGACCCTGGCGGTGGCCGCCGCGCTGTGGCGCAGTGCCACCCACCCGCGCCGTGACCTGCCGCCGTTCCTGCTCAGCCTGGCCCTGTTCGTGCTCGGCTTCCTCGGCCTGGTGCTGGGCATGTGGCCCTATCTGCTGCCGCCGTCGATGACGCTGTGGCAGGCCGCTGCGCCGGCGTCTTCGCTGGGCTTCACCCTGGTTGGACTGGTCATTCTGTTGCCGGTCATCCTCGGCTATACAGCGTGGTCCTACCGGGTATTCCGCGGCAAGGTGCACGCCGACACCGGTTACCACTGATCGATTGAAGGCGGGGCCTGCCGCTGCCGGGCTCCGCGTTGGGGAATGTGAAACCTGCACACTCTGCGCGGGACGTGCTAGCGTGCGCTCCTTTCCGGCGGCCAGGGGGGCAGCCGGCGACGTCCTGGACGGACGCACGGCTGCAGGAATGGGGGGCCGCCGCGCGTCGCCGTAATGGCTCGTGCCTATCGTTCTCCCATTGAAGCACCTTCGCTAAATGATCGAATTCTCCATCGTCGACTGGGCTGCCTGGGCGCCCGGCCTGAGCGAGCGTAGCCAGTGGCTGGGCTGGGCCGATGCGCCGTACCTGCCGCATGGCGGAGACACGCCGGCGCTGGCGGAGGTGCCAGCGATGCAACGCCGTCGCATCGAGCGGCTGGGCCGCATGGCGATCCAGGCTGCGTGCTGGTGCGAGGACGGGCAGGGTGCAGACAGCGACGTGCCATTGGTGTTCGCCAGTCGCCACGGCGACGTGGCCCGTTCGATGGACCTGCTGGGCGCGCTGGTCGGCGACCAGCCGCTGTCGCCAACCGGATTCGGCCTGTCGGTGCACAACGCGATTGCCGCGCTGTATTCGATCGCCCGCGGTCATCGCGGCAACTACCTGGCATTGGCGGCGGGCCAGGCCACGGTGGAGACGGCCTGCCTGGAGGCTGTCGGCCTGCTGGCCGATGGCGCCCGTGAGGTGCGGGTGGTGGTCTATGAGTCACCACTTCCTGGAGTTTACGCGACGTTCGCCGACGAACCCGACCCGTTCTTTGCCTGGTGCTGGCGCCTGACCGCTCCTGCGGAGGGCCGGCCGACGCTGTCGCTGCAGTGGGAGGCGGCGCCGGAGACCACTGCCACCGCACCGGGCATGCTGCCGCACGCGCTGGACCTGCACCGTTTCCTGTTGTCTGGCGCGCCGGCGCTGGAGCACGTGGCCCAGGGCCAGCGCTGGCGCTGGAACCGCCGTGGCTGAGCTGCTGCGCCGCCTCGACCATGCCTGGCGGGTGCTCGGTACCGGCCTGAGCTTTGCCGCATTCGGCGTTGGCGGCCTGCTGCTGGGGGTCCTGGTGATGCCGGTGCTGCTGCTGATGCGCGACCCGGTGGCGCGCCGTCGCCGCGCCCGGCGCGTGGTCCAGGTCGCGTTCGCCAGCCACCTGCGGCTGATGCGCGGTCTGGGGGTGATGACCTATGAGATCGAGGGCGGTGAACGCCTGCAGCGCGATGGCCTGCTGGTGCTGGCCAACCACCCGACGCTGATCGACGTGGTCTGCCTGGTCTCGCTGCTTCCCAACGCCGACTGCGTGGTCAAGCGGGCCGTGGCCTGCAACCCGTTCATGCGCGGTCCAGTGCGGGCGGCCGGCTACATCTCCAATGACGATGGCGCTGGCCTGGTCGATGACTGCGTGGCGGCGGTGCATGCCGGCGGCACCCTGGTGATCTTCCCGGAAGGCACCCGCAGCGTGCCCGGCCAGCCGCCACGGCTGCAGCGCGGGGCCGCCAACATCGCCGTCCGCGGCCGGCTGGACATCACCCCGGTGCGGATCACCTGCACCCCGCCCACGTTGACCAAGGGGCAGAAGTGGTATCGTGTCCCCTCACGTCGCTTTCACGTTCGGCTGCAGATCGGCGAAGATATCCCGATCGCGCCATTCCTGGCCGAAGACGACTCGCCAAGGGGGGATGCCTTGGCAGCCCGCCGCGTCACCGAGCACCTTTCTCGTTATTTCGACCTGTCTGGAGATCCGCACCGTGCAAGCACTTGAGCACGAGATCAAGGAATTGATCATTTCCTCCCTTTCGCTGGAGGACATCACGCCGGAGGACATCGATCCGACCGCGCCGCTGTTCGTCGAGGGCCTTGGCCTGGATTCGATCGACGCGTTGGAGCTGGGCCTGGCGCTGCAGAAGAAGTACGGTGTCAGCCTCTCGGCCGATTCGGAAGAAACCCGTCGCCATTTCTCCAGCGTGCGCGCGCTTGGCGAGTTCGTCGCCGCCCGCCAGTCGTAACGGCGCCAGGAATAGCCATGACCAAGAATGAACTGTTCGAACGCATCGTCAGCATCCTGACCGACAGCTTCGAGATCGAAACCGCCCGGATCACCCCCGAGGCCCGCCTGTACGACGACCTGGACATCGACAGCATCGACGCGGTCGACCTGATCGTTCAGCTGAAGCCGTTGCTCGGCCGCAACCTGCAGCCGGAAGCGTTCAAGGCCGTGCGCACCGTGCAGGACATCGTCGATGTCGTGTATGGCCTGTTGCCGGACCAGGCAGCCGCCTGACTGCAGCGCCCGCGGCTCCGCCATGGCACGCGCACGCACGGTCGTGGTGGCTGCGATTTCGCTGGCCTACCCGGTGCTGGTGTATCTGGCGATGGGCCGCTTCGAGCCCCGCTGGCTGTCGCTGCTGCTGTTCACCCTGGCCCTGCTGCGCGCGCTGAGCACGCGCCAGCCGTTGTGGTGGGCCGCCGCCGCCGGCACCGGCCTGTTGGCGGTACTGGCCACCGTACTCAACCAGGCCTTGCCGCTGAAGCTGTACCCGGCACTGGTCAATGCGGTGATGCTGGCGGTGTTCGGCACCAGCCTGCGCTTCGGGCCACCGCTGGTGGAACGCCTGGCGCGGCTTCAGGAGCCGGACCTGCCACCATTCGCAGTGGCGTATACCCGCCGTGTCACCCAGGTGTGGTGCGGCTTCTTCGTTCTCAACGGCAGCCTGGCCCTGCTGACCGCGCTGTACGCGTCGGACCGGGTCTGGATGCTCTACAACGGATTGTTGGCGTACGTGATGATGGGCGTGTTGTTCGCAGGTGAGTGGCTGGTGCGGCGGCGGGTGAAGGCGGCGCACACGCATGGCTGAGTGGATTGCCCTGGACCGGCTGCTGCTGGACCCGCAGCCGCAGCGAAGCATTGGCCTCTGCGATGGCGAGGTGATCGATCACGCCCGCTTCCGCCAGCGCGCGCTGGCCTGGCGCGCCGCCTTTGCGGCCGCCGAGGGCCGTGACTGGGCCCTGTACTTCGATGATGCCGTGGCCTTTGCCGCGGCGCTGTTCGGTGCCTGGCATGGCGGCAAGCGGGTGTTCCTGGCTGCCGACAACCTGCCGGCCACGCTGCAGGCGCTGCAGCCACGGGTGAGCGGTTTTGCGGGCGACGTGTCCGCCGACTACCGCCCGCTGATTGCCCCCACCGTTGGCGTGGACGGCGAACTGCAGGTGCTGGATGAGCGCGCCTGCGAGCTGTGCGTGTTCACCTCCGGCAGCACCGGCCAGCCGAGCGCGATCGGCAAGCGCCTTGACCAGCTGGCGCGCGAGGTGGAGGCGCTGCAGGCTGCGTTCGGCGCGCAGATGGACGGTGTGCAGGTGCATGGCACCGTGTCCCACCAGCACATCTACGGGCTGCTGTTCCGCGTGCTGTGGCCCTTGGCCGCCGGCCGCCTGATCCATCCGCGCCGGTTCTTCCACGAAGATCTGGTGGGCGCGCTGGCTGGTACCGATACGGTGCTGGTAGCGACGCCGGCCCATCTCAAGCGCCTGCCCGAACAGCTTGACTGGGCCAGCCTGCATGGCCGCCTGCGTGCGGTGTTCTCCTCTGGTGGCCCGCTGCCGGAAGAAGCCGCACGCCAGGTGCGGCAGTGGCTGGGCGTGGCACCGACCGAGGTCTACGGCAGCAGCGAGACCGGTGGTATCGCCTGGCGCCGCTGGGATACCGACCTGCCGCCGTGGCAGCCGCTGCCGGGCGTGCAGTGGCGGATCGACGACGGCTGCCTGGCGGTGGCCTCGGCGCATCTGGAAACCCCCGACTGGTGGCGCACCCAGGACCGTGTTGAAGCCCTGGCCGATGGCCGCTTCCGCCTGCTGGGCCGCGCCGACCGCATCGTCAAGATCGAAGAACGCCGCGTCTCGCTGGATGCGCTGGAACGCGCGCTGCGCGAAGACGCCGAAGTGGATGACGCACGCGTGCTGGTGCTGCCGGGGCAGCGCGAGCAGCTGGCCGCCGTGGTGGTGCCGGCCGATCCGGCGCTGCTGGACGGCGGCGACGCTGCGCGCCGTGCGCTGGGCCAGCGCCTTGGCGCGCGCCTGGCACAGGCACATGACGCGGTCACCCGGCCGCGCCGCTGGCGCCTGGTGCAGGCGCTGCCGATCAACGCACAGGGCAAGGTCACCCAGGCGGCACTGGCGGCGCTGTTCCAGCCGCTGATGCCGGTGCCGGTCTGGGAACAGCGTGATGCGGCCAGCGCCACATTGCGCATGACCCTCGACCCGGCGCTGCGGCCGTTCCAGGGCCACTTCCCGCAGGCGGCAATCCTGCCCGGCGTGGCGCAGCTGGACTGGGCGGTGCGCTTCGCCCGGCAGGCGTTCGTGATGCCGGCCGCGTTCGTGCGCATGGATGCGGTTAAATTCCAGCACGTGGCCCGCCCCGGTGACGAGTTGACCCTGCAGCTGGACTGGGATGCTGCACGCAGCGTGCTGGCCTTCCGCTACACCTCCAGCCACGGTGTGCATGCCAGCGGCAAGGTGGTTTTCGCCGATGCAGACTGAACCAGCCGTTGCCGGTGCCGCGTTCGCGCCACTGGTGGTGATTCCCGTCTACGACCACGAGCACGCCATCGCGGCGGTGGTCGACGGCGTGCAGGCCGCTGGCCTGCCGTGCCTGCTGGTCGACGATGGCTCGCATGAGGCGTGCGCGACTGCACTGCGTTCACTGGCGCAGCGCCAGGGCGTCGACCTGCTGCGCTTGGACATCAACCAGGGCAAGGGCGGGGCCATGCTGGCCGGTTTCGCCGAAGCCGGTGTGCGTGGCTACAGCCACGTGCTGCAGATCGATGCCGACGGCCAGCACGATACCGCTGACCTGCCACGCTTCATCGAAGCGGCGCGCACCCATCCCGAGGCGGTGATCTGTGGTATCCCGGCCTACGACGCCAGCGTGCCGAAGGCGCGCCTGTACGGCCGCTACGCCACCCACATCTGGGTCTGGATCAACACGCTGTCGCTGCACCTGCGCGACACCATGTGCGGCTTCCGCGTGTATCCACTGCCGCCGGTGCTGCGCTTGGTCGGCGAGGAAACCATCGGCCGGCGCATGGATTTCGATACCGAAGTGATGGTGCGCCTGTACTGGCGGCAGGTCCCGGTCGAGCACCTGGCCACGCGCGTGACCTATCCATCCGATGGCGTGTCGCACTTTGATGTGTGGCGCGACAACGTGCGCATCAGCCGCATGCATACCCGCCTGTTCTTCGGCATGCTCTGGCGTGCGCCGCGCCTGCTGTGGCGCCGCCTGCGGGTGGCGCGCTGAGATGGCGACCACGCAGGATGCCCCGCACTGGGCCGACATCGGCGAATCCACGTCGGTGGCCGGCGTGCTGTTCCTGTGCGGGGTGCACCGCTGGTTCGGACGCTGGCCGTTCCGCCTGTGCGTGTGGCCGGTGGTGGCCTGCCATTGGTTGGGCAACCGCGTCGCCCGCCAGGCCTCGATGCAGTACCTGCAGCGCCTGCAGGCACACAGCGGTGTGCTGGGCCGCGCGCCGACCCGGCGCGACAGCCTGCGCCACTTCTTCGCCTTCGCCGACACGATGCTGGACAAGATCCTCGGCCTGGGCGGGCGCTACCCGGCCAACCGTATTCACCTGCACCGCGATCTGGTGCTGCAGAAGATCGCGCGCCGCGAAGGCGGGCTGATCCTGACCGCGCACATCGGCTGCCTGGAACTGTGCCAGGTGCTGGCCGAACAGGTGCCGGGGTTCCGCATCACCGTGCTGGTGCACACCGCGCATGCGCAGCGCTTCAACCGCCTGCTGCAGCGACTGGACCCGCTGGCGGCGGTGGAACTGGTGCAGGTCACCGAGATGGGGCCGGCCACCGCCGTGATGCTGGCCGAGCGCGTGGCGGCGGGCGGCTTCGTCGCCATCGTCGGCGACCGCACGCCGGTGCAGGGTGGCCGCAGTGTCACCGCCGATTTCCTTGGCCACCGCGCCCCGTTCCCGATCGGCGCCTATGTGCTCGCCGCCGCGTTGGGTTGCCCGGTCTACACCATGGCCTGCCTGCACCAGGGCGAGGGCTATCGCGTGGCATTCGAACAGTTCGCCGAACGCATCGTGCTGCCGCGTGGCTCGCGCGACGCGGCACTTGCCGAACAGGCACAGCGCTTCGCGCGCTGGCTGGAACTCCAGGTCACCCAGTCCCCGCTGGACTGGTTCAATTTCTTCCCCTTCTGGGATCAGGCTCCGCATGACGACTGACGCCGTACCCGTGTGCCGCTTTGGCGATGCACCGTTGACCATCGAAGACGTGGTGGCCCTGGCCCAGCGCCAGTGCGAGGCCGCACTGAGCGACGCGCCGGCGTTCCGCGCGCACATCCAGCGCGGTGCCGACTTCCTCGACCGCCTGCTGCGCGAGGACGGCGTGATCTACGGCGTGACCACCGGCTACGGCGATTCGTGCACGGTGAACATCCCGCCGGCACTGGTGGCTGAACTGCCGCACCACCTGTACACCTACCATGGCTGCGGCCTGGGCCGTTACCTGGACCCGGTCGAGACCCGGGCGGTGCTGGCCGCGCGCCTGGCCTCGCTGGTGCGTGGCATGTCCGGTGTCAGTGTGCCGCTGCTGGAAGGCCTGGCCACGCTGCTGAAGCACGACGTGCTGCCGATGATTCCGGCCGAAGGCTCGGTCGGTGCCAGTGGTGACCTGACCCCGCTGTCGTACGTAGCGGCGGTGCTGTGTGGCGAGCGCGAGGTGCTGCACGACGGCCGCGTGCAGCCGGCGGCCGAGGTGCTGGCGAAGATCGGCATGACCCCGCTGAAGCTGCGGCCGAAGGAAGGCCTGGCGATCATGAACGGCACCGCGGTGATGACCGGCCTGGCCTGCCTGGCCTGGCAGCGTGCCGACTACCTGGCGCGCATGGCCACGCGCCTGACCGCGTTCAACGTGCTGGCCAGCGACGGCAACGCGCACCACTTCGACGAAACCCTGTTCGCGGCCAAGCCGCACCCGGGCCAGGGCCGCATCGCCGCGCGCCTGCGCAGCGACCTGCACAGCGAGTGTCCGCCGCGCAATGAACAGCGCCTGCAGGACCGTTACTCGCTGCGCTGCGCGCCGCACGTGATCGGCGTGCTGGAGGACAGCCTGCCGTTCCTGCGCCAGCTGATCGAAACCGAGCTGAACAGCGCCAACGACAATCCGCTGATCGACGCCGACGGCGAGCGCATCCTGCACGGCGGCCACTTCTACGGCGGCCACATCGCGCTGGCAATGGACACCCTGAAGAACACCGTGGCCAACGTCGCTGACCTGCTCGACCGGCAGCTGGCACTGGTGGTCGATGCCCGCTACAACCATGGCCTGCCAGCCAACCTGTCGGCGGCCACCGGCCCGCGTGCGGCCATCAACCATGGCCTGAAGGCGCTGCAGATCAGCGTGTCGGCGTGGACCGCCGAAGCGCTGAAGCAGACCATGCCGGCCTCGGTGTTCTCGCGTTCCACCGAATGCCACAACCAGGACAAGGTCAGCATGGGCACCATCGCCGCGCGCGACTGCCTGCGCGTGATCGAGCTGACCGAGCAGGTGGTGGCGGCGATGCTGATCGCCGCCCGCCAGGGCCTGGCCCTGCGCGAGCGGGTTGGCCTGAATGCGCAGCTGCATGGCAGTCTGGCCGACATGTACGCCGACCTGGGGCAGCGCATCGCCCTGGTCGAAGAAGACCGCGCGCTGGATCGCGAACTGCGGGAACTGCTGGTGGAGATCCGCGCGCAACGTTGGGAGCTGTATGCCGGTGAATGAGGCCATTGAACGGGTCGGCGAAATCACGCTGACCCCCGCCTTCCATGACTGCGATCCGATGAACGTGGTCTGGCATGGCAACTACTTCAAGTACTTCGAGATCGCGCGCTGCGCGTTGCTCGGGCGCTATGACTACGACTACCCGCAGATGCTCGAATCGGGCTACCTGTGGCCGGTGGTCGATGCGCGGGTGAAGTACGTGCGCCCGCTGCTGTTCAACCAGGCGCTGCGCGTGGTCGCGCGCATCGTGGAATGGGAGAACCGGCTGAAGATCGAGTACGAGATCCTTGATGCGGAAAGCGGCCAGGTGCTGACCCGTGCGATGACCATCCAGGTCGCGGTGGACGCGGCCAGCAAGGAAATGCTGTACCAGTGCCCGCCGGTGCTGTGGGAACGCCTGGGAGTGCCTGCGCCGTGAATATGCTTGCCCGTCTTTCGAGCGTGCTGCTGTGCGCGCTGCTGCTGGTGGCCGTGCCGCGTGTGCAGGCGGCCGACTCCGCCGTCGATGCGATCACCCAGGCGGTGGCGCGGCCCGACGTGCTGCGTGGCCAGTTCAGCCAGGAAAAGCAGGTCAGCGGCTTCAAGAACCCGCTGCGCTCGCAGGGCCGGTTCGTGGTCGCGCGCCAGCACGGCGTGATCTGGACCACGCTCAAGCCGTTCCCTTCTGAAGTGGTGGTCACCGCCGACCGCATCCTCAGCCGCCAGCGCGATGGCAGCACCCGCGTCGAGCTCGACGCGCGGCAGCAGCCGGCGATGCGCTCGGTCAACGCGATCATGTTCGCGCTGATGAGCGGCGACGTGCAGGCACTGTCCAGCCAGTTCAATGTTGCTGCCAGCCGCGAAGGGCAGGGCTGGCGCCTGCGCCTGACACCGAAGTCGGCAATGCTGGCCAAGGCCTTCGAATCGCTGACCCTGCAGGGTGACCGCTACGTGCGCCAGGTGGAAATCGTAGAGGCCAACAAGGACCGCACGCAGATCCAGTTCAGCGCATTGAGCGAGGCGCCGGCCACGCTGGATCCCGACGAGGCCCGCCGCTTTGAGTGAGGCCGTGGCATCGGACGCACCGGACCGGCTGCGGCGCTGGTGGCACTGGCTGGGCATTGCCTGGCTGGCGCTGCTGCTGGCGCTGGGCGCACAGCAGTGGCATTTGTGGAGCCAGCAATCGCGGATCGACACCGACATCCTCGCACTGCTGCCGCAGGATGCGCACGACCGCCTGTTGAGCGACGTCACCCGGCGCATTGCCGATGGCAGTTCGCGGCAGGTCGTGGTGCTGCTCGGCAGCCAGGACGGTGCCGCCGCCAAGCGCGCGCAGTCCGCGTTCGCTGCGGCCATGGCTGCCGATGCCGACAGCGCGTTGCTGGTGCCCAGCGGTTCGATCGAAGGCTGGTTCGATGAGGCGCGCGCGTTCTACGCGCCGTACCGCGACCGCCTGCTGACACCGGCCCAGCGCGAGCAGTTGCAGGGCAGCGAGCCGGGCGCGTTGGCCGAGCAGGCGCTGGCCGCGCTGTACGGCCCGATGGGCGCCCCGCGCCTGACCGATTGGCGCCAGGACCCGCTGTCGCTGTGGCCGCAGTGGTGGCAGCAGCAGGCACAGGGTTCGGGGTTGCGGCTGGGCGATGACGGCCTGCTTGAAGCCGAGGGCAGGCACTGGGCGGCGCTGCAGTTCGATACGCCGGGCTCGGCGTTCCAGCTCGATGGCGAACGCCACCTTGATGGCCTGCTGGAGCGGGCCGGAAAGGCGGCCAAGGCCGTAGCGCCGGAGCTGGAAATCCTGCATGCCGGCGTGCCGCTGCACGCCGAGGCGGCCGCGGTGCAGGCCAACCAGGAGATCAACACCATCGGCTGGGGCTCGCTGGCGGCGGTGCTGCTGCTGGTGTGGCTGGCGTTCCGCTCATTGCGGCCGATCCTGCTGGTGGCCGCGTCGCTGCTGATCGGCTGTGGGGTGGCGCTGGCGGTGACCGTGCTGGTGTTCGGCAAGGTGCACGTGCTGACCCTGGTGTTTGGTGCGTCGCTGGTGGGCGTGGCCGAGGACTACGGCATCCATTGGTTCGCTTCGCGCCAGGCCGAACCGGCTGATCGTCGCTGGAGACTGCTGCGGCACTTGTTGCCGGGCCTGTGGCTGGCGCTGCTGACCAGTGCGCTGGCTTACCTGGCCTTGGGCCTGGCGCCGTTCCCGGGCCTGCGGCAGATGGCGCTGTTCTCGGTGGTCGGCCTGGCCGCCGCCTTCCTCACGGTCATCTTCTGGTTCCCGTGGCTGGATGGCGGCGAGATCCGCCAGACCCGTTTCTCGCAGTGGCTGGGCAATACGCTGGAGCGTTTCCCACGCCTGCAGGGACGCCGTCCGGTGCTGTTGTTCATCGGTGCCACCGTCGTGCTTTCGGCCATCGGCATGGCCCGGCTGCAGAACAACGACGACCTGCGCAGCCTGCAGTCGTCGCCGCCGGCGCTGATGGCCCAGCAGATCCGCCTGAGCCAGCTGCTGGGCATGCCCAGCCCGGCGCAGTTCTACCTGGTGCAGGGGGCCGATGCGGCGCAGCTGCTGCAGCGCGAAGAGGCATTGACCGAACGCCTGCGTGCGCTGGCCGATGACAAGCGCATCGGCGGCTACCGCGCGATCAGCGACTGGTTGCCGTCGCCGGCGCGCCAGCGGGCCGATGCGGCGTTGACCGCGAAGGTGGAGCCGGGTGTGCTGTCGGCCGTGTCCGAGGCCGTGGGCGAGCCGCTGCAGCGTCCGCAGTTCGCCGCTGCGCCGCTCACCGCCGAAGCGTTCCTGGCGTCGCCGGCCTCGCAACCGTTCCGTCATCTGTGGGTGGGTGAGGTCGGTGGGCAGATGATCAGCGTCGTGATGGTCGATGACCTGTCGCGCGCCGATGCCCTGGCCACGCTGGAAGATGCTGCCGAAGGCCTGCCTGGCGTGCGCTGGGTCGACCGTACCTCCGATTTCTCCAAGTTGCTGGGCCACTACCGCAAGCTGATGGGCGGGCTGCTGCTGGTTGGCATCGCGCTGGTGTTTGGTGCGCTGTGGCTGCGCTACCGTCGCCAGGCCTGGCGTGTATTCGCGCCGACGCTGATTGCCGGTGCGCTGACCCTGGGCCTGCTCGGCCTGTTCGGCCAGCCACTGCAGCTGTTCAACGTACTCGCGCTGATGCTGTTGCTGGGCATGGGCATCGACTACGGCATCTTCCTGATCGAGCACCGCGGCGACGCCAGCGCGTGGCTGGCGGTATGCGTGGGTGCGGCCAGTACCTGGCTGTCATTCGGCCTGCTCGGTCTGTCGCAGACCCCGGCGCTGCGCGCGTTCGGCCTGACCCTGCTGTTCGGCATCGGCCTGGTGTGGCTGATCTCGCCGCTGTTCCGGCCACCGCCGCACGATCTGCCGCCGGCCTGAGCCGGCCTTCCGCATTTCTTCTTTCCCTCTGATCGAGCAACAAGGACGCCCCGATGAGTACTGCTGTGGATGCTGTCGAACGTACTGAAATCCTGATCATCGGCGCGGGCCCGGCCGGCTCCGTCGCCGCGGCGATGCTGCGCCAGCAGGGCCGCCAGGTGCTGATGCTGGAGCGCCAGCAGTTCCCGCGCTTCTCGATTGGTGAAAGCCTGCTGCCGCAGAGCATGGAATACATCGAGGCCGCCGGCCTGCTGCAGGACGTGGTCGAAGCCGGGTTCCAGCACAAGAACGGCGCTGCGTTCGTGCATGGCGAGGCACGTACCGCATTCGATTTCAGGAAGAAGTTCTCGCCAGGTTGGGGCACCACCTACCAGGTGCAGCGCGCCGACTTCGACAACGTGCTGGCGCGCGGCGCCGAGCGCATGGGCGCCACGCTGCGCTTCGGCGATGAAGTGCTGTCGGTCGAACCCGGTGAACAGCCGGCGGTGAACGCGCGCCGCCCGGATGGCAGCGAGTACCGAATCGAAGCTGACTTCATCCTCGATGCCTCCGGCTTCGCGCGCCTGCTGCCGCGCCTGCTGCAGCTGGAATCGCCGTCCAACTTCCCGGTGCGCGGGGCGATCTTCTGCCACGTGCGTGACAACATCCCGGCCGAAGCGGACTTCGACCGCAACAAGATCCTGATCACCACCCACCCCGAGCACATCGACGTCTGGTACTGGACGATCCCGTTCTCCAACGGCTGCTGCTCGCTGGGCGTGGTCGCCGAGCCGTCCTTCTTCGAGCGCTACGAAGGCGACGACCTGCAGAAGCTGCAGGCCATCGTCGGCGAGGACCCGAACCTGACCGGGCTGCTGGCCAACGCCGAGTGGGCGGTACTGCCGGTGCGTCGCATCACCGGGTACTCGGCCAATGTCAGCTCGTTGTGGGGCCCCGGCTACGCGTTGCTGGGCAACGCCGGTGAGTTCCTCGACCCGGTGTTCTCGTCCGGCGTGACCATCGCCTTCAAGTCCGCGCAGCTGGCCAGCGAGTGCCTCAAGCGCCGCTATGCCGGCGAGGCCGTGGACTGGGAGGCCGAGTTCTCGATCCCGCTGCGTGCCGGCGTGAAGACCTTCCGTCGCTTCGTGGAAAGCTGGTACGAAGGCGGCTTCCAGAAGATCATCTACCACCCGCAGCAGCAGCCCGAAGTACGCAACATGATCAGTTCCATCCTGGCCGGATATGCCTGGGACACCAACAACCCGTATGTGGCCGATGAAAGTGGTCGCCGCATGCGCGTGCTGGAGGAACTGTGCAGCGCCTGATCTTCCGTACTGCGGCCCTGCTGCTGTGCCTGCTGCTGGCCGCCTGTGCCGGGCGCATGCCCAAGCCACAGGTGGAGCTGCCGCCGCTGCGCCTGTCGCCGGCCAGCCTGCCGGCGCCGCTGGCGCTGCAGCAGCAGCTGCACTTCCGTTTCGGCAGCCATGAGCGCGACCTCGATGCGCTGCTGGAAGCCGATGCACAGCAGGTGCAGCTCGCGGTGCAGGCGATGGGCCAGACCGGCGTGCGCCTGCAGTGGGACGGCCAGCAGCTGACCCAGCAGCGTGCGCCGTGGCTGCCGCCGCAGGTGCGTGCCGAGCGCGTGCTGGATGACCTGCAGTTCGCGCTGTGGCCGACCGCGGCCATCGCTGCGGCGCTGCCGGCCGGCTGGCAGGTCAGCGACGACGGCCAGCAGCGCAGCCTGTCGCGCGATGGCACGGTCTGGCTGCAGCTGCAGCGCCTGGACGATGGCAGCGTGCAGCTGGACAACCGCGCCGAAGGCTATGCGCTGCGCATCGAATCGATCGACATGACCGGGCAGGACCGATGAGTGCACCGATCTACCTGAACGACCTGGGCATGGTCTGCGCGCTTGGCGAGGGCCGCGCCTCGGTCGCGTCGGCGATGTTCGCCGATGTGCCGGGCGGGCTCAGCGACAACGACAGCCTGTTGCCGGGGCGCACCCTGGCGCTGGGAGAAGTGCGCACGCCGCTGCCGACGCTGGATGACCTGCCGGTGGCCCTGCGCGGGCGCAACAACGCCCTGCTGGACGTGGCACTGGCGCAGATCGCACCGGCAGTGGCCGCGGTGATCGCCCGCCATGGTGCCGAGCGCGTGGCGGTGGTGCTGGGCACCAGCACCTCGGGCATTGGTGAATCCGAGCAGGCACTGCGCAGCCACGCCGAACAGGGCCAGTGGCCGCAGGGCTTCGACTACGCCCAGCAGGAAATGGGCACCGCCGCGCAGTTCGTGCGCCAGCGCAGTGGTGCGCAGGGGCCGGCATGGACCCTGTCCACCGCGTGTTCGTCCAGTGCCAAGGCGCTGATGTCGGCCGCGCGCATGCTGCGCGCCGGCATTGTCGATGCGGTGATCGCCGGTGGCGCCGATTCGCTGTGCCGCTTCACCGTGGCTGGCTTCAGCGCGCTGGAATCCGTCTCGGCCCTGCGCTGCAATCCGTTTTCGCAGCATCGTGCCGGCATCAACATCGGCGAAGGCGCCGCGCTGTTCCTGCTCACCCGCGAACCCGGTCCGGTATGCCTGGCCGGCTGGGGCGAGTCGGCCGACGCCCACCATATGTCTGCACCCGACCCGCAGGGCCTGGGGGCCATTGATGCCCTGCAGCAGGCGCTGCAGCGCGCCGGCTGGGCCGCCGCTGAAGTGGACTACGTGAACCTGCATGGCACCGCCACCGGCCACAACGATGCGATGGAAAGCCTGGCGGTTTCGCAGGTACTCGGCAACGGCGTGCCGGCCAGTTCGACCAAGCCGTTGACCGGCCATACGCTGGGCGCCTCGGGTGCGATCGAAGCGGCGTTGTGCTGGATCCTGCTGGCCGAGAACCCGCAGCAGCAGCTGCCGCCGCACTGGTGGGACGGCGTGGCCGATCCCGCATTGCCGGTGCTGCCGCTGGTCGCGCCAGGCACCCGCCTGGCGCAGCCGCCACGGCGGGTGCTGAGCAACTCGTTTGCCTTTGGCGGCAGCAATGCCGTGCTGGCACTGGAATGCCGATGAGCACCTTGTATGCGATCGAGGACGTGGTGCCGCACCGCCAGGACATGTGCCTGCTGGAGCGCATCACGCACTGGGACCAGGACGCCATCGAGGCCGAACTGGTGGTGCCCGAGGCTGGCCTGTTCGTGGAAAACCACGAAGTGCCGGCCTGGGTGGGCATCGAATACATGGCGCAGGCCATCGCGGCCTGGGCCGGCTGCCGTGCGCGCGCTGCCGGGAGGCCGCCACAGCTGGGCTTCCTGCTCGGCAGCCGTCGCTACAGCAGCCAGCGCAGCGGCTTCCCCTGCGGTACCCGCCTGCGCGTACAGGCGCGCTGCGAGCTGTTGGGTGACAATGGATTGGGGATGTTCGCCTGCCGCATCCTGGCGGGCGGGGAAGAGTGGGCGACAGCCAACGTGTCGGTGTTCGAACCGGCTGACGCGATGGCCTATCTGGAGAGTGGACAGGCATGACAGGGAATCGAAGCGTGCTGGTGACCGGCGCCAGCCGGGGCATTGGCCGGGCCATTGCGCTGCGCATCGCGCGCGATGGCTTCGACGTGGTGGTGCATTGCCGCAGCCGCGTGGAAGAAGCGCAGGCCGTGGTGGCCGAGATCCAGGCATTGGGCCAGCAGGCCCGCGTGCTGGTGTTCGACGTGGCCGACCGCGAGGCCGCACGCGCTGCGCTGGAGGCTGATGTCGACGCACACGGCGCGTACTACGGCGTGGTCTGCAATGCCGGCATCGCCCGCGATGGCGCCTTCCCGGCGTTGTCGGCGGATGATTGGGACCAGGTCATCCACACCAATCTGGATGGCTTCTACAACGTGCTGCATCCCCTGATCATGCCGATGGTGCGGCGGCGCAAGCCGGGCCGCATCGTCACCCTGTCGTCGGTATCCGGGCTCGCCGGGAACCGCGGGCAGGTCAACTACAGCGCCGCCAAGGCCGGCATCATCGGGGCCACCAAGGCGCTGGCGCTGGAATTGGCCAGCCGCCAGATCACCGTCAATTGCGTGGCCCCGGGCCTGATCGAGACCGAAATGCTCAACGATGAAGTGGTTGAACACGCGCTCAAGCTGATTCCCACCGGCCGCGTCGGTCGCCCCGACGAAGTGGCGGCGACGGTGGCGTTCCTGCTGTCCGAGCCGGCCGGCTACATCACCCGCCAGGTGATCTCGGTGAACGGAGGCATGCTCTGATGGCTGCCGATCGTCGCGTGGTGGTCACCGGCGCCGCCGCCATCAGTCCGCTCGGCCACGACTGGCCCACCATCGAAGCGCACCTGCGCAGCTGCCGCAATGCCGTGCGTGCAATGCCCGAGTGGGATGTGTATGCCGGCCTGAACACCAAGCTGGCCGCGCCGGCGCAGGACTTCGCGCTGCCGCCGAACTACAACCGCAAGACCACCCGTTCGATGGGCAAGGTCGCGATCATGTCGGTACGCGCCACCGAGGTGGCACTGCGCGAGGCGGGTCTGCACGAGCATCCGGTGCTGCGCAGTGGCCGGACCGGCGTGGCCTATGGCTCGTCCTCGGGTAGCCACGAGGCTACCGGCGAATTCGGACGCATGTTGAACGAGTTCACCACCGAAGGCATCAGCGCCACCACCTACCTGAAGATGATGAGCCATACCGCGCCGGTCAACATCGGCGTGTTCTTCGGCCTGTCCGGGCGTGTCTACACCACCTCCAGTGCCTGCACCTCGGGCAGCCAGGGCGTGGGCGCGGCCTATGAAGCGATCCGCAGCGGCAAGCAGACGGTGATGGTGGCCGGTGGTGCCGAGCAGCTCGACGCCACCGCTGCGGCGGTGTTCGACACCCTGTTCGCCACCAGCGTGCGCAACGACGCGCCGCAGACCACGCCGCGCCCGTTCGATGCCGGCCGCGATGGCCTGGTGCTGGGCGAGGGTGCCTGCACGCTGATCCTGGAGGACCTGGAGCACGCGCAGGCACGCGGCGCCACCATCCTTGCCGAGGTGGTCGGGTATGGCACCAACAGTGACGGCCAGCACGTCACCCAGCCCAGCGCCGACACCATGGCCACCGCCATGCGCCTGGCACTGGAAGATGCGGGCCTGGAGCCGGCGCAGATCGACTATGTGAATGCCCACGGCACCGCCACCGATCACGGCGACATCGCCGAGACCCAGGCCACCGCGCAGGTGTTTGGCAGCCGCGTGCCGATCAGTTCGTTGAAGAGCTACGTCGGCCACATGCTGGGCGCCTGCGGCGCGTTCGAAGCCTGGCTGAGCATCGAAATGATGCGCGCCGGCTGGTTCGCGCCCACGCTGAACCTGGCCGAGGTTGACCCGCGCTGCGGCCAGCTCGACTTCATCACCGGGCAGGGCCGCGAACTGCAGGCCGAGTACGTGATGAGCAACAACTTCGCCTTCGGTGGCATCAACACCTCGCTGGTGTTCCGCCGCTGGCGCGAGTGATCCACCGCCCCACCGCTGCTGTTCCCGCACCCTACCCGCACCCTCGACAAGGAGATGTTCCGATGCGCCGCACCCTGATGATCGCCACGGCCACCGCATTGCTGGCCCTGGCCTCCACCGCTTCCGCCCGCGATACCCGCGTGGAGCAGTCCCTGCAGGAACTGGTCAGCTCGCAGGCTGCCAAGGACGCCGGCATCGACGGCAGCGTCCGCTTCTACCTGGCTGGCCAGCCGGTCAGCGTGCAGCAGCGCCTGGGCGAAGACGTGACCAACAAGAAGACCAACGCGGCCAACAAGAGCGATGCCGAAGCCTGCCGCTGGGTCGCGCTGTCGGCGCTGCGCGCGCTGCAGGACGGTGCCAAGTCGCGCGGCGCCAACGCCGTGGTCGACATCGTCAGCTACTACAAGAAGAACGAGTTCAAGAGCAGCACCAACTACGAATGCTACGCCGGCACGATCCTCGCCGGTGTTGCGCTGAAGGGCACCTACGCCAAGGTCAAGTAAGCGCCCGCGTGGCGGCGGCGTTGGCTGAACGTCGCCGCCACATTGCTGAACCCCGCAGGGGAAACGCCGCCGATCGCGCCGCCATCGTCGGCTGACGGCTTTCCCCGGTGTCGGCTTTCCGACACAATCATGGCTCTTCCCGGGTTATCGTCCCGCGGACATGCACGCCTACGTCTATAAAAGCCAACTCAAGCCGGACACCTACGTCTACGTTCCCCGACGCGATGATTTCAGCGCGCTGCCCGCGCCGCTGCTCACCTCGCTGGGTACGCTTGCCTTCGTCCTGGAGGTTGCCCTGGATGCCCAGCGCCGCCTGGCCCAGGCCGATCCCGAAAAGGTCCGCAGCGAAATGAGCGAACGCGGGTTCTACCTGCAGGTGCCGCCGTCGGTGGCCAGCCTGATGCCGCGACACTATGACTGACACCTCCCGACCGCGCGCCCTGTCGATCGCCTTCGTCGTGGGTGCCGTGCTGGCGCTGGGTGCCGCCGTGGGCGGTGTTCCGGGTGCCGTCCTTGCCGCCCTGGCGCAGCCTGCGTTCGCGCTGGGCGTGTCGTGGTGGCGTCGCAGCCGCGCGCTGCTGCCGTTGAAGGTGATGGCGCGCCAGGACCTGCCGGCGCTGCTGGCATTGTGGGCGGCCGCGCCGCTGCTGCTGGCGCTGCTGTTGGCCTGGCCGCTGGCGGCGCTGCGCGACAGTGGCAGCCTGGCCGCAGTACTGGGCTTGAGCGTGCTGGTCAGTGCCGGCCTGCTGGCCGCTTGGCGCACCTGGCCATTGTGGAACGATGTCGAACGGCTCGATGGCAGCCTGGCCCAGCACTGGCAGGCACTGGCCGGGCGCGACCTGACCGCCTGGCGTGGCCTCGGTGTGGCTGCGCTGGTGATCGCGCTGGCCGCGCTGGTGGTGCTGCCGGCCTGGCCGGGCCTGTTGCCGGAAAGCACCCGCTGGCCGGCCGCGCTTGCGGTGCTGGTGCTGTCGCCGCTGTTGCACCTGCTGCTGCAGCGGGTGGCGCCGGCACCGCTGGTGTCGTTGCGCTCCAGCCCATTGACGACGGCCAGCCACGAACACGAACCGATGTTCGCCGCCGCGGCCGAAACCGCGCCGCTGGAGGCGATGGCGCCGCAGGAGCTGACCCCGGCCCTGTATGAAGCCGCCCGCCAGGGCCGCATCGACCGTGGCCTGCAACTGCTGCAGGCCGGTGCCGATCCCTATGCGTTGCCCGACCCGAACTGGCGCGACCAGCGCAGCCTGGCGGTGCTGGCCGCCGTGTTGCCGGACCTGCGCCTGCTGCGCGAGCTGATCGCCCGCGGCGTCGATGTGAATGCACCGCACCGGGGCATGACCCCGCTGTTGGCCGCCACCCGTGACAGCTGGCATGGCCGCCCTGAAGCCGTGATGACCCTGCTCGCCAACGGCGCCGATTCGCGTGCCACCGACAGCGATGGCAACACCCCGCTGCATCATGCTGCGCGCAGCTCCGACCCGGGTGTGGCCGCGCTGCTGCGTGACGCCGCGGCCGAAGTCGACGCACTGAACCACGATGGCTGGTCGCCGCTGGCGGTGGCCTGCCAGGTCGGCAACTGGCGCCTGGCCCGCTTCCTGCTCGAACGCGGTGCGCGCAGCGAGCCGGCCGAAGGCACCCCGGTGCTGCTGGCTGCCGCCGCCACCGAAGACGACGATCCGGCCGGCGTGCAGCTGCTGCTCAAGCACAAGGCGCGGGCCGACGCGCGTGATCGCCAGCGCCGCAGCGCGCTGCATGAGGCCGCACTGGCTGGCCACGTCGAGATCATCGGCGTGCTGCTGGGTGCCGGTGCCAACCTGGAAGCGCGCGATGCGCTGGGCCGTACGCCGTGGCTGGAAGCGGCCCGTGCCGGGCGCGCTGCCGTGATCGAGCATCTGCTGCCGCACAAGCCAGACCTGGTCGCGGTGGATGGTGAAGGCCGCAACGCGGTGCAGCTGGCGGCGATGGCCGAGGATGTCTCGCCGCTGCTGATCAAGCGCCTGGTGGAACTGGGCATCGCCGCCGATGCCACCGATCCGGTCGGCCGCCGGGCGGTGGACTACGCCGCCGAAGCCGGTCGTTGGGCAATCGTGGCCCTGCTGGATCCGTCCTATCCGTTGCCGGCTGCGGTCAGCGATGGCCTGGCCGAGCGCGGCGAAGCGGCCAGCGCCAGCGGCCTGCTGCCGGACCGCCCGCCGTTGACCCTGCTGCGCGAGGCACTGGGCTTCGGCAACACCGATGGCATGGCGGCGCTGGCCAAGCTGTGCCAGCCGGAAGAACTGGGCGGACTGCTGCTCGATCCGGAGCTGGCGCTGGAACCGCATGCGGTCGACTGGCTGCTGGGCCACGGCGCCGACCCCTATGTGCGTGACGCCTGCGCCGACACGCCGATGTTCGCGCTGCTGTCGCGCGGCATCGACGCGGTGCCTGCGCTGCAGGTGATGCTGCAGCGGGGCCTGTCGCCGGCCGGACGCGGTGGCCTGGCGCGCTTCCTGGCCGCCTGTGCGCAGCACGACCAGGCCGCCCGTGGCCTGGAACAGCTGGCACTGGAGCTGCTGGAACGTGGCGCCGATCCGTTCGCGGCCTCGCCGGCGGGTGATCCGCCGCTGTCGCTGGCGGTGCGCCTGGGCTGGCTGCGCCTGCAGCAGGCCCTGCTCAAGGCCGGTGTCGATCGCGAAGCACGCGACAGCCACGGCATGACCGCACTGCACCTGGCCACCGCACTGGCCCGCGAAGGCGCGCTGAAGCTGCTGGTGCAGCACGGTGCCTCGCCGGAAGCACGTGCCGCCGATGGCCAGACGCCGCTGGGCGTGGCGCTGTCGATCGGTCGCCGTGACCTGGCCGACTGGCTGGACTGGCGGGTATGGCCGTTGCCGCGCCGCACCCTGCGCGAGGCCGATCTGCCGGCCGCCGCGATGGCCGGTGACGTGGATGCGGTGCGCCGCCTGATCGATCTGGGATTTGCTGTCGACGCGGTCGATGCACAGGGCTGCACCGCGCTGCTGCGTGCGGCCGGTGGTGGCCATCTGGCGGTGACCGACCTGCTGCTGGCGCGTGGCGCCGATCCGCAGCACGCCGCGGCCAGTGGTGCGACGCCGCTGTCGGCGGCGGTCAGCATGCGCCAGGTGGATATCGTGTCGGCCCTGCTCGATGCCGGCGCCAAGCTGGAACACCGCCTGCCGGGCGGCGTGACCGTGCTGATGCTGGCCTCGGCGCTGGGCCTGCCGGACATCGTCGCGCGCCTGCTCACCGCCGGCGCCGACGTGCATGCCGGTGATGCGCAGCAGCTGGGCCCGCTGCACTGTGCCGCGCTGTACGGCTTCAGTGCGCGTGACCGCTCGCGCCTGCTGGCCCTGCTCGACACCCTGCTGCTGGCCGGTGCCGAACCGGACCAGGCCGCCGCCGGTTCGGTCACGCCGCTGCTGCTGCTGCTGGGCGCACGCGCCGAACCCGGCACCGCCTGCGACGAGCAGGTGGTGATGGCGGCGGTGGAGCGCCTGCTGGACGAGGACGTCAGCCTGGACGTGCGTGATCCGCGCGGCTTCGGCCCGCTGCACCTGGCCGCGCTGCATGGACTGCCGTTGCTGGTGCAGCGCCTGCTGCGCGCCGGTGCCGATCCGGAAGTGCGCGACAGCCTCAACCGCAGCCCGCGCGAGATCGCGGTGATGCGCGGCTTCATCGACGTCGCCGGCGAGTTCGAGCCGCGCGTGCCTGGCGTTTCGTCGATGGCGCGGTTCCTGCGCGACAACGGCTGACAGGCCGGGGTCGGATCCCTTTCCAACGGAAAGGGCTCTGACCCCAACACCGCGCTGCCGGAATCTGCAGTGGGTAGTGCCGGCCAGCGGCCGGCACAACCGGGTCCACCATCGATCGGGTGGGCGCCGTCAGCGCTCCTTGTCGCCGTCGCTTTCCGCGTCGGCCTCGAACAGGTGCATCAGGTCATTGCGTGCATCGCGCGAGGTCTGGATCACCGCGGCCTCGTCGTCGTAGACCAGGTACTGATCGCGCAGCAGCTGTTCGTCGTGTTCGCGGAAACGCTGCACATGCCGTTCGGCCACGTTCGGTGCAACGCCGAGTGCGGTCAGCACGCGCCCGCTCATTTCCAGGCTGGTGCCGAATACCTCGCGGAACGGCTCGGCCGACACGTCCATCAGGCGCCACGCATGCTGGCGGTTGCGTGCACGCGCCAGCACCGTCGCGTCCGGGTACAGCCGGCGCACCATGCGCACCGCGCGCAGGTTGGTCTCCGGGTCGTCCACGGTGATCACGAACACATCGATGTGTTCGCCACCCGCGGCGCGCAGCATCTCCGGCCGGGTCGGGTCGCCGTAATAGAGCTGGTTGCCGAAGCGGCGCAGGTCGGCCACGGTGTCCGGGTTCGCCTCCAGCGCCACGAACGGCACCTTCTGTGCCGTCAGCAGTCGCGCGATCACCTGGCCGAAGCGGCCCATGCCGGCGATCAGCACCTTGGGCCGGTTGTCCGGCGCCACCTTGTCAGCCTCGGCCGCCTGGCGCGGTGGGGCCTTTTCCTGGCCGAGCAGCTTGAGCAGCGCGATCATCAGCAGTGGCGTGATCGCCATCGACAGGCCGACGATCGCCACCAGCCGGTCATGGTTGGCGTTGCCCAGCAGGTGCGCGCGCTGCGCTTCGTTGAACACGACGAAGGCGAACTCGCCGCCCAGCCACAGCACGCTGCCCAGCAGCAACGACTGCCGTGAACTGAGCCTGGCGATGCGCCCGATCACGTACAGCAGGCCGAACTTGACCACCAGCAGGATCGCCACGCCCGCCGCGATCAGCCAGGGCTCGGCGGCGATGCGGTCGAGGTCGATGCCCATGCCCACCGCGATGAAGAACAGGCCCAGCAGCAGGCCCTTGAACGGCTCGATCTGTGCTTCCAGCTCGTGCCGGAACTCCGAATCGGACAGCAGCACCCCGGCCAGGAACGCGCCCAGGCTGGGGCTGAGGCCGGCTTCCTGCATGAACCAGGCGGTACCCAGCACCACCAGCAGGGCGGTGGCGGTGAACACTTCCGGGCTGCGGGTGCGCGCGATGATGCTGAACACCTTGCGCAGCACCGGTCGCCCGCACAGGATCACCACCGCCAGCGCACCCAGCGCCACCATCGCATCCTCGATGCGCAGGGTCTCGTTCTTCACCCCGCCCAGCAGCGGGATGGCCGCCAGCAGCGGGATCGCGATCAGGTCCTGGAACAGCAGGATGGCAAAACCCAGCCGGCCATGGTCGCTGTTGATCGCCTTGTGCTCGGACAGCAGCTGCAGGCCCACCGCAGTGGATGACAGCGCCAGCGCCACGCCCACCACCAGCGCGCTCTTCCACTGGAAGTGGTCGAGCAGCAGCAGGCCGCCCAGCACCAGCCCGGACAGCGCCACCTGCGCCGCACCGGCACCGAACACCGAGCGCCGCATCACCTTCAGGCGTGCCGGCGACAGCTCCAGGCCGATCACGAACAGCAGCATCACCACGCCGATCTCGGCGGCGCCGAGGATGCGGTCGGCGTCCTGCACGAAGCCCAGCCCGTCCGGGCCCAGCACCACACCGGCCGCCAGGTAGCCCAGCACCGCGCCGAAACCGAACTTCTTGAACACCGGCACGGCGATGACCGCTGCCAGCAGCAGCACCAGCGCCAGTTCCAGACCACCGCTATGCATGGGAATACCTGGTCATCGGGGGAGCCGCTGTGCGTCCGTTCGGGTTGGGAAAAGCGTGGCGAACACCACCGCGCCATTATGCGCGCCGGTCTGTGTACGCACGAGAACAACCGGCCAGGCTTCGGTGCGGGGCTGCCGGGTTGACCTGCATGGCCCACGGGTCCAGACTGCCCGCCGCTGGCGGCGCGTCCGTCGGCATACGCATCCCGGAGTCCCCAACCCATGTCCAGCGACAGTAGAAGTCGACCTCGTTCGACGCCAGCGATGGCCACCGCCTGACATCGGGACGGTTTGCCTGCGTTGGCGTTGCGCGAGGTCGCACCCCCACAAGGCAAAACCGATGAACCAGAAGCAATTGCTGCGCCCGGTGGCCGATGCCGCCGCACTGGCCGCACCGCTGGCGAACTACAACACCGCCGACGCGGTGGAATTCCTCAACACGCTGGAACTGACCCGCGCCGCGGAAACGCTGGCCGCGCTGCCGTTGCCGCGTGCAGTAAAAATGCTGGAAGCGCCGGAACTGCACCGCAGTGGCGAACTGGTGGCCGCGCTGCCGCCGGCGCGCGCCGCCGCCCTGCTCGGTCTGATGGCCGATGACCGCGCGACCGACATCGTCCACGAGCTGGATGAGGAAGAACGCGCGCGGCTGATCCCGCTGCTGGGCACCGACGCCCGCCAGGCCATCCAGAAGCTGCTCAGCTACCCGCCGAACACTGCTGGCGCGCTGATGACCACCGAGTACGTGGCTGTGCCTGCCAGCTGGACCGTGGCGCAGACCCTGCAGCACATCCGCCAGGTCGAGCGCACCCGTGAAACGGTATACGCGATCTACGTGCTGGACCCGGCCAGCCAACAGCTGCAGCAGGTGGTGACCATGCGCAGGCTGATCACCGGCCTGCCCGAGGAATCGATCCTGGACGTGGCCCAGGTCAATCCGCCGGTGACGGTGGATGCGCTGATGGACCAGGAGGAAGTGGCACGGCTGATCCGCCGCCACGACCTGCTGGCGATTCCGGTGGTCGATGCGCAGCAGCAGATGCTCGGCATCGTCACCGTGGACGACGTGCTCGATGCGCTGATCGAGGAATCCACCGAGGACGCGCACAAGTTCGGCGGCATGGAGGCACTGGACAAGCCGTACATGCAGATCGGCTTCTTCGAGATGCTGCGCAAGCGTGCCGGCTGGCTGAGCGTGCTGTTCCTGGGCGAGATGCTGACCGCCAGCGCGATGCAGCACTACGAGGACGAACTGGCGCGCGCAGTGGTGCTGACCCTGTTCATCCCGTTGATCATGAGCTCGGGCGGCAATTCCGGCTCGCAGGCCACCTCGCTGCTGATCCGCAGCCTGGCACTGCGTGAACTGCGCCTGCGCGACTGGTGGAGGGTGGCCATCCGCGAGATTCCGACCGGCATGGTGCTGGGTGCCATCCTCGGCTGCCTGGCGATCGTGCGCATCGTGATCTGGCAGCTGGGCGGCCTGCATGACTACGGCGAGCACTGGATCCTGCTGGCGATCACCATTGGTGCGGCGCTGGTCGGCATCGTCACCTTCGGCTCGCTGTCCGGCTCGATGCTGCCGTTCATCCTCAAGCGCCTCGGCTTCGACCCGGCCAGCGCTTCGGCGCCGTTCGTGGCCACCCTGGTGGATGTGACCGGCCTGGTGATCTACTTCAGCATCGCCGCGATGATCCTGCACGGCACGCTGCTGTAACAAAAAAGGGGACGGAGGGGATTAAGTCGTTTGTGCCACAAACGACTTAATCCCCTCCGTCCCCTTTTTTGGGTACCGTAGGCGCATGAGTACCTACCACCTGCAGTCCGTGTTCCGTCCGCAGTCGGTCGCGGTGATCGGCGGCAGCCCGCGCGAGCGTTCGGCCGGCCGCGCAGTGATGCGCAACCTGCGCGGCACCGGCTTCCCCGGCAAGGTGGCGTGGATCAATCCGCGGCACGCAGAGATCGATGGCATCCGCACTGTGAAGCGGCTGAAGGACCTGGACTGGGTGCCGGACCTGGTGGTGATCACCGCGCCGGCGTCGATCGTGCCGCAGGTGGTGCGCACCGCCGCCGAGCGGGGCGTGCAGGCCGCAATCATCCTCACCGCGCACCTCGGCGAAGGCCCCGGCTCGCTGTCGGCGCAGGTGGAGGCGGTGGCACGCAAGCATGGCCTGCGCATCCTCGGCCCGCACTGCCTGGGCGTCATCGCCCCGCATGCACGGCTCAACGCCAGCATCGCCGCGCACTTCCCGCAGGCCGGCGACCTCGCGTTGATCTCCGAATCTTCGGCCATTGCCGCCGCGCTGGTGGAGTGGGGCGTGGCGCGCTCGGTCGGCTTCTCCGCCGTGGTGTCGCTGGGCGACACGATGGACGTCGACTTCGGCGACCTGCTCGACTACTTCGCCACCGACTACCGCACCCGCGCCATCCTGCTCTATGTCGAGCAGATCAAGGATGCGCGCAAGTTCATGTCGGCCGCGCGTGCCGCCGCCCGCGCCAAGCCGGTGGTGGTGGTGAAGTCCGGTCGCGCCGAGCGCGTGCAGCCGGGCAGCCGCGATACCCATGTGCAGGCCTTGGCCCGTACCGACGACGTCTACGGTGCAGCCTTCAACCGCGCCGGCCTGCTGCGCGTGAGCGCGCTGGACGAGCTGTTCACGGCTGCCGAATCGCTGGGCCGATTGGGGACGTTCCCCGGTCGCCGCCTGGCCATCCTCAGCAACGGTGGTGGCGTGGGTCGCCTTGCGGTGGACCAGTTGATCGCGCTGCGTGGCACGCTGGCCAACCTGTCCGACAGCACAGTCGAGAAACTCGACGCCGTGCTGCCGCAGGGCTGGTCGCGCAGCAATCCGGTCGACATCGTGGTCGACGCCGATGGTGATCGCTATGCTGCGGCCATCGAAGCGCTGCTGGCCGACAACGAGAACGACGCGGTGATGGTGGTGAACGTGCCGACCGCGTTCACCTCATCGGCGGACGCCGCGCAGGCGCTCACCCGCACGCTCGGCCTGCGCCCGCGCCATCATCGCGACAAGCCGGTGTTCGCGGTGTGGCTGGGCAACGATGACCAGGCCACCGCCACGCTCAACGCGGCGCGGGTGCCGACCTATCCGACCGAGGCCGAAGCGGTACGTGGCTTCCAGCATCTGGTGCGTTACCGCGAAGCGCAGAACGCACTGATGGAAACGCCACCCAGCCTGCCGCAGGATTTCAATGTCGATGCGGCGGCCGCGCGTGCACTGGTCGATGCTGCGCTAGCCAATGGCCAGCAATGGCTGGACCCGTTGGCCACGCATGAACTGCTCAAGGCCTATGGCATTCCGTCCGCGCCGGTGATGCACGCGCGCGATGCGCACGAGGCGATGGACCTGGCGCAGCCACTGCTGGAACGAGGTGCCACCGTGGCACTGAAGATCCTGTCACCGGACATCCCGCACAAGTCGGAAGTGGATGGCGTGCGCCTCAACCTGTCCACGCTGCCGGCGGTGCAGAGCGCGGCCAACGCGATCCTGTCGCGCGCACGCCAGCTGCGGCCGGATGCACGCATCGATGGCCTGCTGGTACAGCCGACCATCGTTCGCCCGAAGGCGCGCGAGTTGATTGTCGGCATCGCCGATGACGCGACGTTCGGCCCGGTGATCGTGGTCGGTCGCGGCGGCACGGCTGTCGAAGTGATCAACGACAAGGCGCTGGCGCTGCCGCCGCTGGACCTGCGCCTGGCCCATGAGCTGATCGGCCAGACCCGTGCCTCGCGCATCCTCAAGGCCTATGGCGATGTGCCTGCCGCCGACGAGCGCGCACTGGCATTGGCGCTGGTCAAGCTGGCGCAGCTGGCCGCCGACATTCCCGAAGTGCGTACGCTGGACATCAATCCGCTGCTGGTCGACGGCAAGGGCATCCTCGCCCTCGACGCACGTGTGGCGGTGGCGCCGTCGCGCATCCTGCACAAGGGTCGTGGCCATCCGCGTTTTTCGGTGTTCCCGTACCCGAAGGAGTGGGAGCGCACCATCGAACTGTCCGATGGCGGCCGCGCCTTCGTGCGCCCGGTGCGGCCGGAGGACGACGCGCTGTTCCGTGCTTTCTTCGCTCGCGTCAGCGATGAGGATCTGCGCCTGCGCTTCTTCCAGTCGGTGAAGCACTTCAGCCACGAGTTCATCGCGCGCCTGACCCAGCTTGACTATGCACGTTCGATCGCGCTGGTGGCGATCGAACCACGCAGCGGCGAAATGCTCGGCGCGGTGCGCCTGCACGCCGATGCCGATTATCACCGCGGCGAGTACGGCATCCTGATCCGCTCGGACCTGAAGGGCCACGGCATCGGCTGGCGGCTGATGGCGATCATGATCGAGTACGCCAAGTGGCTGGGCCTGGACGTGGTCGAAGGCCAGGTGCTGCGCGAGAACAGCACCATGCTGGCGATGTGCCAGAGCCTGGGCTTCAAGACGAAGCTGGACCCGGATGACCCGACGGTGATGATGGTGACCCTGCCGGTGCAGCAGGTCGAGGTGCCGGCGGCACCGCTGTAGAGTCGAGCTCGCTCGACTGTTGCCATCGAAAGCAGTCGAGCAAGCTCGACACCACGACCAGGCTATCGCATCGGTTCCACCACCACTGCCGTGCCGTAGCACAGCACTTCGGTCAGCCCGGTCATCACGTCGGTGGCGTCGTAGCGCATGCCGATGATCGCGTTGGCGCCCAGTTGGCGCGCGTGCTTGACCATGTCGCGGTAGGTTTCCTCGCGGGCCTGTTCGCACAGCTCGGTGTAGATGGTGATGTTGCCGCCGAACAGGGTCTGGATACCGCCAAGGAAGTTGCCGACGATCGAGCGCGAGCGCACGGTGATGCCGCGCACCACGCCCAGGTTGCGCACGACGCGATGGCCGGGCAGCTCGAAGGCGGTGGTGACCAGCGCATCGTCGAAGCGCAGTGCGGGCGGGGAAGGGGAACCGCTGTTGTAGGGGTCTGCCACGATCGCGTCCTTGGAACAGGTAGGGTGGAGGGCTGCATCCTAGCGTGCCGTGGCGTCGCCGGCCCGGTTCTGCAACGTACTGGGCCAGCCACGGCATGTCCTTGTCACCGCACCGGCGCGACAATGGCCCGATGACCGACCGTATCCCCTTGTTGCTGTTGCCTGGCCTGCTCAACGATGCCGAGCTGTGGCGTGCGCAGCTGGCCGATCTGGCCGATATCGCCGACTGCACGGTGGGCGACCAGACCCGTGGCGAGACCCTGCAGGCCGTGGCCGAGGATGTGCTGGCGCAGGCGCCGCAGCTCTTCGCCCTGGCGGGCTTCTCGCTGGGTGGATTCGTCGCCCAGCAGATCCTTCGCATCGCCCCGCAACGGGTGTTGCAGCTGGCGTTGGTCGATACTTCGATCCACGCCGATTCTCCCGAGCGGGCCGAGCAACGCCGCAGCCAGCGCGCCAGCGTGCGCCTGCCGGGCAAGTTCCACGGCTTCGGCGATACGCTGATGCGCAGCTACATCGATGCCTCGCGGCTGGACGACTACGTGCTGGTGCAGCGCGTGCGCGACATGACCGCCCGCCTGGGCGCGGAGGTGTTCCTGCGCCAGAGTGCGCTGGAGCGGCGCGATGGCCATGACGTGCTGGCGGGCTACCGCGATCCGCTGTTGATCGTGTGCGGTGCCAACGACCGCATTACGCCGCTGGCGGTGAGCGAGGAAATGCACGCACTGGTGCCGCATTCGCAGCTGGTGGTGGTGCCCGATTGCGGGCACCTGGCACCGATGGAGAAACCGGACGAAGTGAGTGCGGCGATGCGTGGGTGGTTGTTGCAGGGCTAGGCCAAAGCCGCTTCTGGTGGGTGCGGACCTTGGTCCGCACGGTGTTTCAATGATCGATCAGAGGTCAGTGCCGACCAAGGGCGGCACCTATCGATTCCGAGCCGTAACCGCAGTGGGATCAATCCCAGGCCGGCGCAATGCCTTCCGGGTTGGCCAGGCGGTGCCCACGATCCAGCTTGGCGATCTGCGCCATGTCTTCGTCGGTCAGGCGGATCGCTGCCGCTTCCAGGTTGCTCGACAGGTTGTCGCGCTTGGTCGACGACGGGATCACCGAGAAGCCCTGCTGCAGCGCCCAGGCCAGCGCGATCTGCGCCGGGGTGGCCTGGTGGCGGCCGGCAATGGCCTGGATCACCGGGTCCTTGATCACCTCGCCATAGGCCAGGCTCATGTAGGCGGTGATGTGGATGCCGTTGTCCTGCAGGAACTTCACCAGCAGGCGGTTCTGCAGGTACGGATGGATCTCGATCTGGTTGGTGGCGATGGCGCCTGCACCGAGGATGCCGATCGCCTTGCGGGTCTGCGCGATGGTGAAGTTGGAGATGCCGATCTGCTTCGTCAGGCCCTGTGCCTTGGCCTCGGCCAGTGCGGACAGGTACTCCTCCATCGGCACGTCCACCTTGTCGTTCGGCGACGGCCAGTGGATCAGTGCCAGCTCGACGTGGTCGGTGCGCAGCTTCTCCAGGCTGGTACGCAGGCTGGCCAGCAGCGCTTCGCGCTTGAACTCGGTGATCCAGACCTTGGTGGTCAGGTAGATCTCTTCGCGCGGCACGCCGGAATCGGCGATGGCCTGGCCGACCTCGGCTTCATTGCCGTAGATCTGCGCGGTATCGATGGCGCGGTAGCCGACATCCAGCGCGTTGCGCACGGAGTCGATCACGGTCTGGTCTTTCAGGCGGAAGGTGCCGAGACCGAAGGCGGGGACAGTCATGGGGAGCTCCAGCAGAGGGGAGGGATGCGAATATCCGGCAAAGGGTAGGCCAGTGGGCGCATGCGTGCCGGCAACGGTGCATTGCACCACCGTACCGGCAGGACGCCGGCACGGCATGACTTATCTCAATGCGCGGCCACGGCGATGCCATCGACGCGGTCGTCGATGCCGTCACGGCGGTCCAGGCGGCCGCTGAGCACGGTCAATGCATACGCGCCCACCACCACCAGCGCGCCCAGCCACGGCGTGTGCATCAGGCCGATGTTCTCCACCACCAGCCCGCCGAGCGAGGCGCCCAGCGCGATGCCGATGTTGAAGGCGGCGATGTTCAGCCCCGAGGCCACGTCGGTGGCCTGCGGCGCATAGCGCTGCGCCTGCTTGACCACGTAGACCTGCAGGCCGGGCACGTTGCCGAACGCCACCGCACCCAGTGCCAGCACTGTCAGCAGCATCAGCCAGGTGTTGTAGGCGGTGAAGGTGAGCACGAACAGCACGACGGCCAACAGTGCGAAGATGCGCTTCAGTGCGGGCACCGGACCCATGCGGTCGGCCATGCGCCCGCCCCACAGGTTGCCGATTGCCACCGACACGCCGTACACCAGCAGAACCAGGCTGACCGCATTGGCGGAGAAACCGGTGACGTCCTGCAGGATCGGCGCCATATAGGTGAAGGCCAGGAAGGTGCCGCCGTAGCCCAGCGCGGTCATCGCATAGCCCAGCAGCAGGCGGGGTTGGGCGAGCACGGCCAGCTGCTGGCGGAAGCTGGCCGGCGCACTCTGCGGCACGCTGCGCGGCACGGACAGCAGCGCGCCGAGCAGGGCGATCACGCCCAGAGCGGCCACCGCCAGGAAGGTGGCGCGCCAGCCCAGGTGCTGGCCGATGAAGGTGCCCAGCGGCACACCGGTCACCAGCGCCACGGTCAGGCCGGTGAACATGATGGCGATCGCGCTGGCGGACTTCTCCTTCGGCACTACCGCGGTGGCGATGATCGAACCGATCGAGAAGAACACACCGTGGGCGAGGCCGGTGAGGATGCGGGCGACGATCAGCGAGGTGTAGCCCGGCGCCAGGAACGCGATGACGTTGCCGAGGGTGAACAGCACCATCAGCGCCACCAGCAGCGACTTGCGCGGCACGCGGCCGGTGAGCGCGGTCAGCACCGGCGCACCGATGGCCACGCCGAGGGCGTACAGCGAGACCAGCAGGCCGGCCGAAGGCAGGCTGACCTGCAGGTCGGCGGCAATGGTGGGAATCAGGCCGACGATGACGAACTCGGTGGTGCCGATGGCGAAGGCACCGAGGGTCAACGCCAGCAGGGCGAGGGGAATGCCACGGATCATGGCCGGCTCCGGAGGGAAGGAAGGCGCGCAGTGTGCGCGGCGCACCTTTGCCGAAAAACCGGTCTTCACGCCAATCACTATTGCCGCTCAGTCAATAATGGCGGCATGAAGACCACTCTTGACGAAATGCAGGCCTTCCTCACGGTCATCGACAGCGGGTCGATCAGTGCCGCTGCCGAGCAGCTGGGGCAGACGCCCTCGGGCGTGAGCCGTGCGCTGGGTCGGCTGGAGGACAAACTGGGGATCACCCTGCTGACCCGCACCACCCGCCGACTGCACCTGACCGCCGAGGGCGAGGCATTCCTGCGCCATGCACGGGCGATCATCGATGCGGTGGAATCGGCCGAGGAACAGATGGCGGCGCGCCGCGAGCGCCCGGCTGGGCGCCTGCGCGTGGATGCGGCGATGCCGTTCGTGCTGCACGTGATCGCGCCGCTGGTGAGCGGCTATCGTGCGCGCTACCCGGAAGTGCAGCTGGAGTTGAACAGCTCTGACCGCTACATCGACCTGCTGGAGCGGCGCACCGATCTGGCGATCCGGATCGGGCCGCTGGCCGACTCCACCCTGCATGCGCGACCGTTGGGTCGCTGCCAGCTGCGACTGGTGGCCAGCCCGGCCTACCTGGCGGCACACGGCGAACCGGCCAGCGTCGCCGCGCTGGGCCAGCACACGCTGCTCAGCTTCAACGAACCGGAATCGCTGAATCACTGGCCGCTGCCGGGCGATGCCAATGGCCTGCTGCGGGTGCGTCCGGATATCGCGGTGTCCAGCGGGGAAACACTACGCCGACTGGCGGTGGAAGGCGTCGGCATCACCTGCCTGTCCGACTTCGTCACCGACCGCGACCGCGCTGCCGGCACGCTGGTGCCGGTGCTGGCGGCGCAGACGCTGGATGTGTACCAGCCGATCCACGCGGTGTACTACCGCAACACCGCGGTGTCCGCACGGATCAGCTCGTTCGTGGATTACCTGGGTGAAGCAATGGCGCAGAGCGGTTACCTGCGCTGAGGTCGTGGTGGGGTTGCCGGCCAGCGGCCGGCACTACCGTTCATCACGAGGGTAGTGCCGGCCGCT
>NZ_JAUTXR010000163.1 GCF_030658505.1 Stenotrophomonas raiganjensis (SeqCode)
TGAGTTGCGAAGATCGATTTCCTCCTGCCCTTGGTTGACCGCCAGGTAGTTGGACAGCGACATCCGCGCCGCCTGCGCCAGGCGCTCTACGTCCTGCAGGCGCAAGCGGAGATCGGCACTCATCTTGCGCGCGACAGGGACAGTTGAATCGAAGCCCATCGCTTTGGTGACGGTAGTACCTGCGAAGTGATCGAGGAGATGATCCTGAACCTGCATCAGCATCCAGTTCACTCGCCCCTCGCCGCCCCAGCCGGCTGCTGCGCCGGCCCGTGCATGCCAACCGGTGCCGGTATCGCCAATTTCTTTAAGCGCCTCGGTGCCTACACCTTGGATATAGCTGGCAAATCGAACGGAACGCCGGTCTGGTCCACCACTTTGATCGCGATCAAAAACTTCAAAAAGGCGCGAGATATTTGATTCTGTTCTATTACCTAGGCGATGAGAATTCAGCCTGTGATTTCGCGTTCCATCGAAAAAGCAACCAATGAAGAGCTCCACACCACAATCGGAAGATGATTCAACAGTCGCACTGGCATTGCGAGCCATTTCACGAAGACTCAACTTGGTCATACTGCCAAAAGCCGGAGGCGATACAGCCACTCTCATTCTATTACCTCCTCAACAGCGGTCTCCGCAAGAAATCGGGCAATCCTTTCCTCGTCACGCTCTCGCCCTGCAAACCCAATGTCATATGCGAAGCCAGGATAACCGGGCGTATAAGGTGTAGCCACCACCCGAATTTGGCCATCCGGAAAGTAGAAAAAATAAATGAAACCATCAAGAAACGGCTTGTACGGAGCGACAAGGATTTCCCTCTCAACATAGCTCTTGGGATCCTTGATAAACATACTACTGGTGCGATAGACCACCGTAACCTTCAGCCCGGGATGCCAGAGGCGCGGTAACGTCACGCAGCAGGTGGCAGCATTTCCGCTTGCGCGAGCCCGCATAGCCCCGGCCCAAGCATCATTAATGAAAACTGTCCCCAACCCCTCATCCGAGTAGTTGGCAATACCAATTTTCAGATTCATCTCCGCTGGCGCATCGGTAATATCATGACCAGTATCAGGCTCAACAATGCGTGGCTTCGGCGGAGCAGGCGGTAGCGGGCCCATCCTGAAGTCCATGAACTTGAGGACCAGGCCAGCCAAGGCAAACAGCGCCAGACCGATCAGAGCAACCCTGACAAAGACCTTTTTCATCACGGCCATTCGCTCGACGCCCTTCATTCAAACGCCCCCTCGTCTACGACGCAGGTTGGGGTAGATGATCTGCTCGCAGTTCGCGCCGTCCACCAGGTCCACCGGGAACGAACCGCGTACTTCATGCGCGGCCACCATATGCACGCAGCGGCGTACATCGGTAGGAATGCGCAGGTCTTCGGCTGCCGCCCAAACACCTTCATGAAATCTCATCATCACCATGGCGGGCGCCCCAGCAGGCAACGGCCTTGATCGTCATCCGATGTGCCAGCGCAGGATGGTCGATGCCCCGGCGCGCCAATCGTGCCAGCACGTTCTCCGCGCAGCGATGCACCTGCGAGGGCTGCATGCCGGCTGGGCGCAACGCTGGCCGCTGCAGAATGAAGCGCGTGATGGCATCGGCCTGGCTTCCGCTCCGTAGTGCGGCCTCCTGAGCCGCAGTGAACGTCAGTGGTCTTGCGTCCGCATCGAACTGCGTCCCGCCCTTGCCGGTCACGCACATCCAATCTCCGATGCGGGTAGGCAGGTGCCAGTCGTGCAGACCAGCCAGCACGCGTATCCGCTGTGCTTCGTCCAGCGCATCCAGCAGACGGGCGGCGGTTCGTCCATCGGCCCAGCGCAACAACCACGGCTGGCCGGTACTGGAACAGCCTTCCCAGATCCGCCGTAGATGCTCGGCCAAGGCACGCGGATCGGCGCGGGTACGCAGCACCGACAGCATCGGCGCGCCGCAGCTCAGCTTCAGCAGCCCTTGCCAGCAGCGCCCGCGTGCTTCGGCGTCGTCCGGCAGGGCAACCAGGCACGGCGACAACCGATCCAATCCATTGCCTGCATAGCGATGCGCGAACAGGGGCTCCATTTCTGCGGTCAGCGCGCGCAGCTGGGTCCAGGCATCTGGCGCGAATGCCATGTCCAGCAGCGCGCGGGCGGGCTGCGCATGGGTGGCCTGATCGCCGGGGCTCTGCCACGGCAGCCGGGAATGCCGCCACGGATCGATCCACGGGGCGTCAGCCATTCTTCGCAGACCATGGCAGACCTGCCTGCATGGCTTTCTGCAGGCACTCCACGCAGACCGTCTGCACGAACTGCGGCAGCGGAAACAGCTCCTGTGCCGGGCCGGTGAAGTGCCGTTCGCCGGTCTTGAAGGTCAGCGTGCCCGGGCAGGTCACGTGCAGGTTGCCGTCCTTCAAGGTAATTGCCGCGCCGTCCCCCGTCGCAATGTGCAGGGTGTCTCCCGCGGCCAGCTGCATCTCCCCCTGGCGACTGGCCGCCACCATGCTCGCCCGCGCTTGCAGGTACACGGCGCCTGCCTGCGCCTGCACATCGAGCGGCTGTTCGCCAGCCACCACACTCAACCCGGCTCTCCCCGGATTGCGTGTCGCGCCAGCCAGCACGCCGATGGCCTGGCGGCACTGCCAACGCACGTGGCCGCCTACAATCACGCCCGAACTGGCGCCGCTGGCCAGCAGCGTGCTGTGCCCTGCCGTCAGTTGGATCGCCTGCCCGGCCACCTGGCAGATGCCTGCCGGTGCCGACAGTCCCAGCACCGCAGACCCGGTTGCAGGGATGTCTTCGCTAGTACCCTGCAGCCGCTGCGATGCCGCTACGCTGTCGGCCAGCATCTGCAGCACGCTGGCACCATTGCCCTCGACGGCGAGGCCGCGCAGCCGCACCGTGCGCTGCTGCCGTGCGGCTTCGTCAAAGGTCTGCGCCAGCACGACGGTCTGCCGCAGCAGGGCCACCGGCGCAGCGCGCAAACCGACCGGGGCGGACGCGGCGCGCTGCATGCTGTCCAGCCAGAGGCCTGCCGTCGCACGCACGGCGCCCCACGCATCGCTGCGCAGCTCGAATCCACTTCCACGCAGGCTGCCGCGGAAATTGTGCTGCCGGTGACGCAGATGTCCCATGCTGAGTGCGCTGTGGCACTGCGTTGTGGCGAGTTGCACCTGCAGCTGGTCGTCGCTGTCATCAAACGCCAGACTGTTGCCGCCATCGCCGTCCCAACTCTGCGAGCTGATGCCCCACACGGCGCCTGCATTGCGCTGGGCCGGTTCGCCCGCGCCTATGGCGTGCCAGCGCGGGGCGTTGCCACCGGCCAGGTTGTTCTGGGCACTGCTGCCAGTATCGTTGGACTGCGCGAGCGCTTCAGCGCGCGCCTCGCCTCGGCCGTTGTAGAGCGCGCCAATCACGATGGGGCGGCAGAGGTCGCCGTTGATGAAATCCACCACCACCTCCTGGCCGACGCGGGGCAGGAACTGACTGCCCACGCCAGGGCCAGCGAAGGTCTGGGCAACCCGCAGCCAGCCGCTGTCAGCCCTGCTGTCGGTGGCAAAGCCGAACCGCACGCGGATGCGCCCGTTGCTGTCCATGTACAGCGGTGCACCGTCATCGCCGCCGAGCACGGTAGCCAGTTGTGGCCCGGGGGCCGTCGACCGCTCTCCCCTGCCCTCCGGCGAACGTCGCCATCGACGGTCGAACGGCATGGCCTCGAAACGGTTGGCATAGCCCAGCTTCAGCGCGCGGTCTGCGGGCACGGTATCGGGCAAAGCATGCAGCGGCAGGTGCTGCTGCAGTTCGGCAACGGCAGGCAGTTGATTGAACGCCGCGTGTTGCACCGCCGTAAGCAGCAACGCAGGCACCGCCCGCTGCCCGGGTTCTGGCAGCACCTCGAACGCGTAGCCGGGCTGGAAGTCCGGCTCGGTCCCCTCACCGGTCCAGCGCCGCTGCTCACACAGCGCCGCTTCGGTGTCGCGCATCACCTCGGCCAAGGCGTCGTGCGAGGTCTCCCACGCTGCGTGGCGGGCCGGCGAATAGTCCTCCAAGGGGCCACGGGCCACTGTGCGAACAGGCAGGCTGGCCGAGACCACCCGCAACGGATCGTCCAGGTCCGCCCCGCGGGTCATGTGGGTCGGCACTACCTGCCAGGCTTCATGCAACAGTGCGATGCCCCCTCCATCCAGCACGCGCTGGCTCTGGTGAAGGCGCCGCGGCGGTGACAGCAGCGAGCATCGCGTGCTGTCGCCGAAGATCATCAGCGTGTGCCCGCCCGGTGCCTCGGGCAGCGTGCGGATGCACCAGCCCAGGCCTTCATCGGCCATCAGCTGCTGCAGGAATGCCATGTCCGATTGGCGATACTGCACGCGGTAGCCCTGGCACCGACGCTCCAGCGCATGGGCACTTCCGAGGTGCCAGGACCAATGCGCCATGGGCGCATGCACCGAAAGTACCGTGCGGATGATGCTGGCCACATCCTCATCCTGGAACACGCGGCTGTGGCGACTGTCATGCAGCCAAGCGGTCCAGTCGGCCAGGTGAACGCGGTACCGCACCAGACTGCCTGCGTAACCCAGGCGCTCGACGCTGCGGATCAGCCCGACGCGAACGACCTCGGCCCCGTCCGGCTGGCGTGTGGTGATGCTTGCCGGTCGGGTCAGCCAGTCATCCAGGCTGTGCTCGCATGCCTCGCCCAGCAGATCAACCTGGCAGCGCAGGCCTTCGGACAACGACTCGCTGCCGTGCCAGCGCTCCACGATCAACCGCAGGGCGGTAGGACCGCAGAATCGATGGACGCGCGACGACGCCTCGTAGGCGGCAACAAACGATGATGGGTGATCCATGGCAGTTCCTCGACGAATACGGCACGCGAGGGCGCGCTTGTCTGTAGTCCAAGCCTTGGCGGATCAATGCGGGGGACGCAATCTGAAAAGTGTCTGAAAAGCGTCGAGGATCAATTTCTACCCCGCATGACAGGCCTCACCGGGTTCGAAGTCAGTGCGTGCAGCCAATGCCCGGCAGCCAGAGAGGCGGAATGCGACAAAGGATGCGCTGACCCACGACGACTACTGCAGCGTTGCTCCGCCCCGGATCTTTCAGCCCGCAACTGCAGTTGCGCGTGGCAGGTCAGCTCGCGTGCAGCCAGCAGCAGGCCTTCCATCGCATCCGAAGGTACGACCTGCAACGGACCTCCGCGGGTACGCGCGATATGCACGGCGTACATCATCCGGGTCAGGATGGTGATACCTGCGACGGTATGCCTGATGCCGGCCAGCGTGCCGGTCTCCGACGTTTTCAACCCGGCGCGTTGCGCAGCCTCTCCGGTGATGCGGTCGACGTCCATCTGGACCTTCAGGAGCGGCATCAGGCCATCGGGCCGGGACAGCGTGTCCTCGACACGCTGGGCGATATCGGCGGACAGCTGGCTGATCGATTCGCCGACCAGTTGATACAGGTTCGGGTAACGGGTGCGGTGTGGCATGGCGAGCCTCCTGGCGGACGGCGGGTGATTCCGGCGCAGGCATATTGAATCCACCCGAAACCTCGCGGATGCAGTGCCGACCAAGGTCGGCACCTACCGAAGCGGGTGCGTCGGCCGGCCGCGCTTACAACGGCTTCGGCGAGAACGTCAGGGTGGCGATCACGCCACGCTCGCCACCGGGGCGCACGCTCACCTGCCAACCGTACAGATCGCACAGGCGGCTGACGATCGACAGGCCGATGCCGCCACCCTGCGAATGGCCGGCGTGGGTGCCGCGATAACCACGCTGGAACAGCTTGGCGGCGTCTTCTTCGCTCAGGCCCGGCCCGCTGTCGGTCACCGACACCGAATTGCTGCCGACGAACACGCGCACTTCGCCATCCTGCGAGTACTTCACCGCGTTGCCGATCAGGTTGCCCAGCGCCACCGACAGCGCGGCTTCGGGCGCGTCGATCACCAGGTTGCGCTCGCCTTCCAGCGCCAGCTCAAGCGGCTTGCCGCCCAGCTGGGCGCGATGTGCATCCAGCAGCTGTTCGGCCACGCGGGCCACGTTGCTGGTGCCCTGCCCACGCTCGTTGCGCGACAGCAGCAGCAGTGCGCCGATCAGATCGCTGCATTGCTGTTCCGCACGCTGGATACGCTGCAGGCGCTGCAGTACCTTCTCATCCAGCCCGGGCCGGGTCAGCAGCAGCTCGGTGGCGCCACGAATCACCGCCAGCGGCGTGCGCAGCTCGTGGCTGACGTCTGCATTGAACTCACGGTCGCGCTGCACCACTTCGGTCAGCCGCGAAGAATAGTCGTCCAGTGCCTGGGCCAGCTGCCCCACTTCGTCATCGGGGAAACGCGGTGCCAGCGGTTCGGGGTCACTGGTGCCGCCGCGGTAGGCGCGCAGCCGTGCGGCCAGATCCGACACTGGCTTCATCACCTTCGAGGCCGACCACCAGCCCAGCACCAGCGACAACACGCTGAACACCAGCACCGACAGCACCAGCGCGCGGTTGAGCTGCTTGCCACCGCGCACGCTGTCGGTCATGTCGTAGGCGAGGAAGAACCAGGCGTCATCGGCCTTGCGTACCGCCAGCTTGTAGGCATACGGCTGCCCTTGCTCATCGGTGCCGCTCAGGTTGTAGTTGCCGTTCTGCAGGTCGGCCCACTGCGGCCAGGACTCACGCGCCTTGTCGAACTTGTCGGCCGAGTAGGCGTACGCCCGGATCTGCTGTACCGGCACGGCCGGATTGCGCCCCGGGTGCTCGTAGAAGCGGCGCGCATACTCTTCGATGTTGTGGTTGATCACATCTTCCACCAACTGGTTTTCCACCCGCATGCGGGCCCAGTTGGTGGCGAACGCGAACAGTGTTGTCAGGCAGAAGCCCAACAACACGAACGATACGATGATGCGGCTGCGCAGGCGCCGCCGATAGGGCGTGCGCCGACGCTCCCCCTTGGCTGCCACGGAATCAGGCTTCCGGGGTGGCGATGCGGTATCCGATGCCATGGCGGGTCTGGATCAGCGGCACTTCAAACGGCTTGTCGACCACCGCACGCAGGCCATGGATGTGCACGCGCAGCGAGTCCGAGTCCGGCAGTTCCTCACCCCACACGCGGGTTTCCAGTTCCTGGCGGGTCACGACGGCCGGCGCCGCTTCCATCAGCGCCTGCAGGATCTTCAGCGCGGTGGGGTTGAGCTGCAGCAGCTTGCCCTGGCGCCGCACTTCCAGCGTATCCAGGTTGTATTCCAGGTCGCCGGTTTCCAGCACACGGGTCTGCACGCCCTTGCCGCGGCGAGACAGTGCGTTCAAGCGCACTTCCACTTCCTGCAGCGCGAACGGCTTGATCAGGTAGTCATCGGCACCGGAATCGAAACCAGCCAGTTTGTTGTCCAGCGAGTCGCGGGCGGTCAGCATCAGCACCGGAGTCTGCTTGCGCGCTTCGTTGCGCAGCTTGCGGCACACTTCAATGCCATCCATGCCCGGCAGGTTCAGGTCCAGAACGATGGCGTCGAACTCGTGGACCACGGCCAGGTGCAGGCCGGTCACGCCATCGGCTGCGAAGTCCACGGTGTGGCCACGATCCTCAAGGTAGTCGCCAAGGTTGGCGGCGATGTCGCTGTTGTCTTCGATTACGAGAATGCGCACTGGGACCTCTGGTTCTTGAAGGGTCGTCGGGGGGCCAGGCCCACGCTGCAGGATGGGCCTGCAGGAGTGGACGCGACGTCTACCTGCTGAACGATACAGGTTCCATTCTTAACATTTCGTACCGCCAACGCGAGGCGGGGGCATGGCCTGCCCCCTTGGTCCTCAGCGGCTCATGCGCTGCTGGTCGGTCATCGCACGGCGGCTGTCTTCCTGAGCCTTGCGGCGCTGGGCCACGGTCATGCACACGCTCTGCGGCATGTTGCTGCCGGTGAGGCGCTCGCGGCGGCAGATCATGCGGCTGTCGGCCTGGGCACGGGTCATGATGGTGTTGACGATCTCCTGCTCGTTGAAGATGTCGTTGCGCTCCTGCGGCGCGAGCTCGTCCACCTTCTCACGGCCATTCATCCTGATCTTGATGCGGTTCAGGGCCTGCTGTACCCGGCTCTTGTCTTCCAGGCCGATCTCGCTGTAGGCCTCGCTGCCCATGGCCGTTTCAACGTTGCGGATCTGCTCGGAAACCGGCGTTGAACTGTCCATCCGCACGGTGGGCTTGTCAGCCTTGGCATGCGCGGCGGCGGCCAGGCCCAGAGACAGCATCAGGGCCAGCGTGGTCTTGCGGTACATAACGCACTCCAGGTTCTTCCATGAATGGGAGCCAACTTTACGACTCCGCCGAAGCGCCCACAAGGGACGCACGGCAGGGTGACCGATGGCCACAAGGCGCGATCAGGATCAGGGTGATCACGCCGTCCTTGAGCAGCATAAAAAAGACCCAGGCGGTGCCCCCGCCTGGGTCTGAAGTCGTATCCCGATACCGATCCTGCTGAGAGGCAGAGCTGCGGTTCGCTGAAGGCTACGCCGGGGCCGATTAAAGCCTCGTTAAAGCCCAGGATCATTCACTCATGAGAATCACAACCCCATGAATAATCAGGGCTTTTTGATCTTCTCTACGTGTTCGATGATGCGTGTGGCCACGTCCACCCCGCAGGCGGCTTCGATCCCTTCCAGCCCCGGCGTGGAGTTGACCTCCAATACCAGCGGGCCACGCGCCGAGCGGATCAGGTCCACCCCGCACACCGACAGGCCCAGCGCTTTGGCCGAACGCACCGCCACCTGCTGCTCGGCGCGGCTGGCCTTGGCCGCCACCGCAGTGCCGCCAGCATGCAGGTTGGAGCGGAAGTCGCCTTCCGGAGCCTGCCGCTGCATCGACGCCACCACCTGGTCGCCTACCACGAAGCAGCGCAGGTCGGCGCCCTTGGCCTCGCCGATGAACTCCTGCATCAGGAAGTTGGCGTACAACCCGCGCAGGGCCTCGACGATGCCGCGCGAGGCACTGGCCTTCTCGGTGAGGATCACGCCCCGCCCCTGGGTGCCCTCGTTGAGCTTCACCACATGCGGCGGCGGGCCGAGCATGGACAACAGATCGACAGTGTCGTCGGGGTTGTCGCCGAACACGGTGACCGGCATGTCGATGCCCTTGGCCGCCAGCAGCTGGTGCGCGCGCAGCTTGTCGCGCGAGCGCAGGATGGCATCGGACGGATTGGGGGTACGTGCGCCCATCAGCTCGAACTGGCGCAGCACCGCGGTGCCGTAGCGGGTGATCGAGGCACCGATGCGCGGGATGACCATGTCCACGCCGGTCATCGGCCGGCCCTTGTAGTGCATCGAGAAGCCATCGGCAGCAATGCGCATGTAGCAGCGCAGCGGATCGAGGATGCGTACGGTGTGGCCGCGCGCGCGCGCGGCTTCGACCAGCCGGCGGGTGGAGTACAGGGAGCTGTTGCGGGACAGGATGGCGAGCTTCATCGCGGCGGGATCGGGCGGCAGGCGCGCAGCATAGCGCGGGCGTGTGGCGGGTGGATGATGCTGTGCGGCGTGGCTTGGCGGGAAGCGGACGGCACACTGCCAGGTACTGGCCAGAACGGACGCAACCCCATGTCGATCACCGTGTTCCCGCGTTTCTCCGAAGTGGACGTACTCGGCCACGTCACCAACACCGCCCTACCCGTCTGGTTCGAGGAAGGCCGCCAGGAGATCTTCCGGCACTTCAGCCGCGAGGCCAGCATGCGCGACCTGACGCTGATCCTGCGCCGCTACGAGATCGACTTCCTGCAGCAGATACAGGCCGGACACGAAGTGCGCGTCGAGACCCGCATCGAGAACATTGGCCGCTCGTCCCTGTCGATCGTGCAGCAGGCATTCCAGTTCGAGGCCCTGGTCGCCAGCGGGCGCTGCGTGATGGTGCATTTCGACTACACGACCAACGCCTCGCGCGAGATCGATGCGGGGCAGCGCCGGGCATTGTCGGGGCTGTTTACCGAGGAGTATGCGCAGCTGATGCAGGCGACCGGCACATGAGCCATACGGAAATCCGGTCATCCGCGCTCACTGCTGCCCGCAGCCTGTTTCTTCAGCGTTTCCACCGCTTTCCCGGCCTGCATCGACGGCGCATGCCGGAACTTCCTTGTTCGATTCGACGCAGCCTAACCTGTGACTGACGGCCGCTGATCCGCGCGGGGCAGGCGCAGCGAGAAGCGTCCATCGCGGACACGCACGGCCAGTGCGGTTTCCCGCCACTCCACAGGCAGGGCCAGTGCCGTGTGTGGCGTCGGGTTGCGTGTGATCGCGTCGAACGTCCAGTGTTCCTCATGGGCTTCGCAGCGAAGCGTTCCGTCATCGCCGACCGCGATCACATCGATCCAGGCCCCACTCCGGGCCTTGCCGCTGCCGCCCATCGCACGGCGACCGATGGCCTGCCAATGCCCCTGCCAGTGGACGAGCCAGACGCCCTCGATGGGACGCAGATCCCCATCAAGCACGCTGCCCGCCACCACCACGCACCGTCCGGACGGGCTGGCGATCACCGTATCCAGATCACAGGCGTGACGGTCACTGGGCTCGCCATCAAGACAGAGCGCGTACGGACAGATGCGCGCGAACAAGGTCGGATGCACGGTCAGGCGCAGGTCGTCGGGAAGCAGCGGGATGGCCTGCAGCACCCGGGCATCAGGCAGGACATGCCGCAACACCTGCGGCAACCCGGCGGCCAGCGCCGGATGCGCCTGTTCCAGCCATAAACCCCGGCAGGGGCGCAGCGTGGTCGATCGACTGGGAATATCCCGCAACCACATCGCGGCTTCGGCATCCCCGCCAAGCTGCCGGCGCTCGTGCAGTTCCTGCCAGAACAGGCTGGGAACAATCGCCAGCAGGTGCATCACCCTCTTGTCCGCTTCGTCGTAGACGATCACCGCTTCGCTGCGATCACTGTAGCCACTGGCCACACGCAGCGCGCTGCCCGCCAGCGCCAGCCACTCGCCGCTGGCATCGTGGCTGCCTGCGGTGGATACGCCCTCGACAATGGCGCCATCGCGCAGCATCAGGGTGCCGTAGGCCGGCCCGCCCATGCCCAGCTCGCCCCAATCCAACAGCACATCATGCGTGGGCGGCCGGGTGGCGAAGGGCAGCGTCGCCCGCGAGCGCAGCAGTGCGCCGCCTACGGCATCGCCGACCAGATCGAAGCGCTGCAGCACGCCGCCCAGGGCAAGGCAGGCAGCCAGGCCAACGACCACACCCCAAGGCGACCACCACACCACGCAGATCGCTACCCATATCAGGAATGGTAGCCACTGGGTGAAACGGCGGAGGGCGATTCGATCAACGGTCATGCAGGCTTGGTGGCGGCGACTGTGCATCATTCAAACCTTCAACGCTGTGCCAGGCAATGGGGTTCGAACCGGCAATGCCGCTAGACTCTTGCTGATGATGGAATCGATGACTGCGGTGAATCGCCGGAATCTGCTGCAGGACATGCTGCCGCGATGGAGAGCACTGGCCAAGGCCCCGGGCCTGCCGCGCCGCACGCTTCACCTGCCGGATTGGCAGGCGGACTGGAACGCAGGCATGGCCTTGCTTGCACGCCATGCGCCCAATGGCGGTGAATCCGCGGAGGAAGCGCTGCTGGGACATGCGGCCCTGGAACATGCCTGCAGCTGGGAGACGGTTGCACAGACCGGCAGCAACCTGCTGCTGAAAGGCGTTGACCGCGGCTTCGCTCCCGCGGTGTTGCAGCAGATGCATGCCGACGTAGCAGATCTCTGGCTCGAGCATGCGCGCTTGCTGGCCACTGCCCGGGAAAGCCTGCAGCAGCAAGGCCACGACATCGCGCTGGCTGCGTCGTTGCAATCGCGTACAGCGCAGCACTACGAATACGCACTACAGCTGTTGTCACTGGGCGTGCTGCTGGATGCGCAGGAACGCCTGCCGGCGCTGGTGGAGAAGGTGCTCTGTTTCGAGACCGACCGCGTGCTGGACTACCTCAGCGCGCCGGCGCTGGGCCTGGTGGAAGCCAGTGATGAGGTCTTTCATCCGCGACCGTTCGCCGAGCTGTTCGCGCCGCTGCGCGACGGTGAAGCGTTCAACCCTTCACTGCTGGCCGGCTACCTGCAGGTGCAGTACCGCGACTTCTTCCTGCTGCCGCCAAAGGCTCAGAAGCGGACCCGGCGCCTGACCGGGCCGAACGCATGGGGCTACTGGGCATTTGAAGTGGCTGCGCTGGTGGTGCTGTATGGCGGTGGCGACGCCACGCTGCGCACCTGCCCGCACTACCCTTCCGACCTGGTGGACTTCGCCCTGCGTTGAGTCAGGCGCCCGGCAGGCCGGAAATGCCGCCGAATCGATTCTCTTCCTCGTTACCCGGCAGGAGCATGACAGGGAAGAGGACGAATACACCCAACGGGATGAAGGCGATCACCACGTACCAGCCAGACTCGTCAATGTCGTGCAGTCGTCGAACGGCCAGGGCCAGCATCGGCGGAAGAAGGACGATGACAGCGCAATCCGTCATGACCGCGCCCAACGTCCGGAACGGCCGGAAGGCCTCCCCATCGAGCAGCACGGTGCCCGTCAGCCAGTATCCGCCGTCCATCAAGGTGTAGCTCACCGCCACCACAAGCGCAGCAGACAGGGAGTACGACCAGAACTCTTTCCGGTTGGATCGCCCTGAAAAATCAAAGCAACGCCTGAGGGGCAAAAGTGCAGGGATCATTCGCGCTCCGGGCGGCGGACGATGGGTCAACGGTTAACGATCTTTTAGCATCCCCAAGCCGAGCACCAACTGAACCCTGCGGCCCGACGGGCCCGCCAGACAGCGGAGGTTGCCTGAGCCAGCGTCGCCCATTCAAACGCGATTGCAATGCGCTGTATAAACAAGCCACTCGGGCTGTGGTTCGGAGAAGCCACAGTCCAACGCATTGAAGAGAGAAATTGGGGCGCTGCCGCCCGCCACACGCTGGACTTCGGTGTGGTTCAACGATTGCGCCGCGCCTGCTTGGGGTGAATACCCTGGAGACATGGAGCGGGCGATGGGAATCGAACCCACGTCAGTAGCTTGGGAAGCTACAGCTCTACCATTGAGCTACGCCCGCGTTGCGATGGAAAGTCTATGCGGAGGGACCGGTACAGCGCAATGGTGGCCACCGCATCCGCGAGGGGGCAGAGCCCTCTCCTTGCGGAAAGGGATCCGACCCCGGCGGTTGCTGCTTAGAAGCTGCCGCTGAAGTTGGCGAACAGCGTCGCGTCCTGGGCACGCTTCTGACCGGTCGAAGCGCTCAGGCCGAAGTTGCTCTGCAGGCCGAACAGCTCGGTACGGGCACCCAGCACCACGGTGGCGTAGTTCTTGTCGAAGTTCAGGCCCGGTACGCGGTAGCTGCCCAGTTCCGGCAGGGTCTGCAGCCAGGCGCTGGCCTGCTTGGTGTCTTCGAACTCGTGGTCGTAGGTCACCTGCGCATACGGCTTGACGGCGCCGCCATCGAAGCGGGCCTGCCAGCCGATACGGCCGACGGTCGAATCGACGTTCTGGCGGTCATAGCCCAGCGCGGTGGCCAGCGTGCCGGCCGCGGCACTTTCGGTGTAGCCGTCGATCTTCACCTTCTGCCAGATCACCGACGCAATCGGGCCATGACGGAAGCCGCCTTCGGTGCCGAACTCGTAGCCGGCATTCAGGGCAGCGGTCAGGTTGCTGCCGTCCGGCGAGCCGCCGTGCTCGCGGGTGGCCGGGCCGAGCTGGACCTTGCGGTTCACGTCATACGACAACCAGGTGTAGCTGACCTGGCCATTGACCCAGATACGGTCGTGGTACCAGCCCGCAAACAGACCGGCAGTGGTGTCCTTCTGGGTGAAATCACCACGGCTGTTGCCGAAATCGGCATTCAGGCGACCGAAGCCGGCGAAGCCGCCGAACACCATGCCGTCACGCGCCCAGTCGATACCGAACAGGCCGGCCGGCGCCAGGCCGTCGTACAGATCAGCGTGGTCGTAGCGCTGCAGGTCACCACGCACGCCGCCCCACCAGGACAGGCCGTCGGCCGGACGACCGCCGAGGTGCATGCTGACCTGGTCGGCACGCGAACGGCCAATGGTCTGCGCCGAGTGGCTCAGCACCTGCTGCAGGCGCGGCGCTTCCAGCACCGAGACGGCGTACTGGCCCAGCAGCTGGTGGCCCGCGGTGGTCGGGTGCACGCCGTCGGCGAACAGATAGGTGTTGGCTGCATCCGGGCTGACGTAGCTGGTCGGGTTGCAGGTCAGGATGCTCTGCGTCGAATTGGCCGGATCGATCTTGCAGGCGGTGCTGGTGACGTTGGTGAAGCCATACATGCCCGGGTTGGCGGCAACTTCACCCAGCACGGTGAAGGTATCCAGCGGAATGAACTCGATGCCGGCCTGCTTCAGGCCGCCGTACAGCGCCTTGTTGTAACCGGCCGACAGTGCGGTGGCGGTGGCGGCATTCGGGCCGCGGAAGGCCGGGGTCAGGCCGACGTTGGGCAGGTTCGGCACCAGCACGTACTCGGCACCGGCCTGCTTCAGCGCGCCCACCAGGGCGATCTGGTCGGTAACGGCGGCGCCGATGATGGCCTGTGCCTGCGCGGGCGCGCCGGCAGCGGCGAACAGGTCGTTGGCACCGCCCCACACCGTGTACAGGACATTGGGATCGGCCTTGCCGCCATTGGCCGCCAGGTAGCGGGCCGCCTGCGACTTCAGCGACGGAATGGTTCCCATCGGGCTTGCCACGTCCACGCCGACGCGGGCGCCGCCGACGGCGTAGTTGTCACCGTTCTGGCCGTTGCCGTTGGGGTCCTTGTTCAGGCCGTAGTAGTTGGCGACCTGCTGCGACCAGACCCAGCCCGGGTTGGTGGTGAACTGACCGGTGACCGGCTGCACGCCGGGCGGCAGCAGCGGACGGAAGTAGCCGGCATCGGTGAGGCTGTCACCGAAGAACACGGCCTTGGAATACGGGGATTCGCCTGCCATGGCCGGCAGCGCGGCGAGCGCGATCGCGGCCGCCATCAGGGAGCGGATCGGGCGTTTGCTGAGCAGCATGTAAAGAACTCCTGTGGGGATGTCGTTGAGGACCCGGCGGACGTACGCCGGCGCACGGTGAATGGTTTCACCGTGCCGCCTTTTGCTCACGCTGCGCCGCCGCATGGATTGTCGCCCGATCCTCTGGAAACCTACTGTGCCGGAGCTGGCGCCCGGTACAGATTGCAAACGTTCCGATCCCGACGGGCTATCAGCGACAATGCGCGGATGAACATCCAGCTCAACGGCGAACCCCGCACCCTGCCCGCTTCGGCGACCCTTCACGACCTGCTCGAGGCCGAGCAGCTGCTGCAGCGCCGGGTGGCGGTGGAGGTCAACGGCGAGATCGTCAGCCGCAGCCGCCACGGCGAACACGTGCTGGCCGAAGGCGACGTGGTCGAGATCGTGCACGCACTGGGCGGCGGGTGAACCCTATCCGGGTAGTGCGGCCGCTGGCCGGCAATCCTACCGATTCTGCCGGCCAGCAGCTGGCACTACCGTTGGCAGCGTGACCCCATCTTCAGGCGGATAAGCGATAATCGCGCCATGAACGTTCATGTCTCCCCCGATTCGCTGGTGATCGCCGGCAAGACCTATGGCTCGCGGCTGCTGACCGGCACCGGCAAGTTCAAGGACCTGGAAGAAACCCGCCTGGCCACCGAGGCTGCAGGCGCCCAGATCGTCACCGTGGCCATCCGCCGCACCAACATCGGGCAGAACCCGGGCGAGCCGAACCTGCTCGACGTGCTGCCGCCGGAGCGCTTCACCATCCTGCCCAACACCGCCGGCTGCTACACCGCCGAGGACGCGGTGCGCACCTGCCGCCTGGCCCGAGAGCTGCTGGACGGCCACAACCTGACCAAGCTGGAAGTGCTCGGCGACCAGAAGACCCTGTATCCGGACGTGATCCAGACCCTGAAGGCCGCCGAGCAGCTGGTCAAGGATGGCTTTGAGGTGATGGTCTACACCTCCGACGACCCGATCCTGGCCAAGCGCCTGGAAGAGATCGGCTGCGCTGCGGTGATGCCGCTGGCCGCGCCGATCGGCTCGGGCCTGGGCATCCAGAACAAGTACAACCTGCTGCAGATCATCGAAGACGCCAAGGTGCCGATCATCGTCGATGCCGGCGTGGGCACCGCATCGGACGCGGCGATCGCGATGGAGCTGGGCTGCGACGGCGTGCTGATGAACACCGCCATCGCCGGTGCACGCAGCCCAGTGCTGATGGCCAGTGCCATGCGCAAGGCGGTCGAGGCCGGCCGCGAGGCCTTCCTGGCCGGGCGCATCCCGCGCAAGCGCTACGCCAGCGCCTCCTCCCCGGTGGATGGGCTGATCGGCTGATGACCAATCCTTTTGACAGCGCCGGTTCCAAGGCCCCGCCCAAGCCCTTCACCGTGAGCGAGGGCCGCCGCGAGGTGCGCAGCTTCGTATTGCGCCAGGGTCGCTTCACCCCCGCCCAGCAGCGCGCGTTCGACGAACGCTGGCCGCGCTTCGGCATCGACTACAACGGCCAGCCGCGTGACCTGGACGCCACCTTCGGCCGCCCGGCGCACAAGGTGCTGGAAATCGGCTTCGGCAACGGTGCCGCGCTGCGCTTCGCCGCCCAGCACGACCCGTCGCGCGACTACATCGGTATCGAGGTGCACGCCCCGGGCGTGGGCCGCCTGCTGAACGCGCTGGCCGAGGACAATGCCGACCACGTGCGCCTGTACCACCACGACGCGGTGGAAGTGCTGCAGAACGAGATCGCCGACGGCGCACTCGATGAAGTGCGCATCTACTTCCCGGACCCGTGGCACAAGAAGCGCCACAACAAGCGCCGCCTGCTGCAGCCCGCATTCGCCGAGCTGCTGGTGCGCAAGCTGCGCCCGGGTGGCCGCCTGCACTGCGCCACCGACTGGGAAGACTACGCCGAGCAGATGTGGGACGTGCTGGACGCTACCGCCGGCCTGGTCAACCGCGCCGGCCCGCGTGGCAGCGTGCCGCGCCCGGACTGGCGCCCGCAGACCCACTTCGAGACCCGCGGCCAGAAGCTCGGCCACGGCGTCTGGGACCTGCTGTACGACCGCACCTGACGATCGCCTGAGGACACCGCGCCCCACATGGATACCGCGCTGACGCTGACCAACGACATGAAGCTCGTGCTCGGGCTGGTCGGCTTCACGATGGCGATGTTCCTGTTCGAGCGCATCCGCGCCGACGTGGTCGCGCTGGTGGTGCTGGTGGTACTCGGTGTCACCGGCCTGATCGCGCCGGAGGAAATCTTCGGTGGTTTCTCCGGCAACGCGGTGATGAGCATCATTGCCACCACCATCCTCGGTGCGGGCCTGGACCGCACCGGGGCACTGAACCGGCTGGCCGCCTGGCTGCTGCGGCGCGGCCACGGCGTCGAGCAGCGGTTGTTGATGATGACCACGGCCATCGCCGGCCTGAACTCGTCCTTCATGCAGAACCCGTCGGTGATGGCGCTGTACCTGCCGGTCGCCTCGCGGCTGGCGGCACGCACCGGGCTGACCCTGCAGCGGCTGCTGCTGCCGATCTCGGCGGCGATCGTGATGGGTGGCGCGCTGACCATGGTCGGCAACTCGCCGCTGATCCTGCTGAACGATCTGCTGGCCTCGGCCAACAACAACCTGCCCTCGGGCCTGGCCACCATCGAGCCGCTGCGCATGTTCGCGCCGCTGCCGATCGGCGTGGCGCTGCTGATCGCTTCGTTGCTGTACTTCCGTTACTACGGCGATCGCAAACTGATCGAGGAAGAGAACCTGGCCAACGACGGGGTCACCCCGGCGCGTACCGAGAGCTACTTCGCCAAGACCTATGGCATCGAAGGCGACGTGTTCGAGCTGGTGGTCAGCGCCGAAAGCCCACTGGTCGGCATGACCCTGGGCGAAGCGGAGAACCTGCACGACGCGCCGCTGCTGCTTGCCCTGAAAACCGGCAATGACACGCGCCTGGCGCCGCCGGCCGAGATGCGCATCTGGGTCGGCAGCGTGCTCGGCGCGATGGGCCCGCGCCAGCAGATCAGCGACTTCGCGCAGAACCAGTTCCTGCGCATGTCCTCGCGCCTGAAGCATCTGGGCGATCTGTTCAATCCCAGCCGCGCCGGCATTTCCGAGGCGGTGGTGCCCCCCACTTCCGGGGTGATCGGCAAGACCGCCGGCGATCTGCGCCTGCGCAAGGAACGCGGCATGAGCCTGCTGGCGATCAACCGCGACAAGCAGGTGATCCGCGAAGACGTGCGCGACGTGCCACTGCGCGCCGGTGACATGCTGGTCTTCCACAGCATCTGGACCGACCTGGCGCAGGCGGCCAAGAGCCGCGACTTCGTGGTGGTGACCGACTACCCCACCGGCGAACAGCGCCCGCACAAGTTCAAGATCGCGATGGCGATCTTCGCGCTGACCATCCTGATCGCGCTGACCAGCAAGCTGCCGGTGGCGCTGACCCTGATGACCGGCGTGGCTGGCATGCTGCTGACCGGCGTGCTGCGCATGGACGAGGCCTATGCCTCGATCAACTGGAAGACGGTGTTCATGATGGCCGGGCTGATTCCGCTCGGCTGGGCGATGGACTCCAGCGGTGCGGCGGCGTGGGTGGCCGGCCATACCATCGACAAGCTGCCGACGGGCATCCCGGTATGGGTGCTGGAAGTGGCGCTGGCGCTGCTGACCACAGCGTTCTCGCTGGTGATCAGCCATGTGGGCGCGACCATCGTGATGGTGCCCATTGCGGTGAACCTGGCGCTGGCGGCGGGCGGTAATCCGACCGCATTCGCGCTGATCGTGGCGCTGTCGGCATCCAACAACCTGATGACGGCCTCAAACCCGGTGATCTCGATGATCACTGGCCCGGCCAACTACACCCCGCGTGAGATGTGGCGGGTCGGCGGCCCGCTGTCGCTGATCTACACCTGCGTGGTGGTGTTGATGATCAACCTGATGTTCTGAGGGTTGGGTTTGCTGGCAGGGCTGCGCCCTGCACCTGCAGAAGCCGAAGCAACAGCAACAGCAACAGCAACAGCAACAGCAACAGCGAGCATTCCGTGGGATGGCGGGGCACTGTGGGTTTGCGGGGACGCCGTAAACCCCGCTCCGCGGTCCGGCCCAGCCGCTGGCGGCTGGGCGTTCGGTCGCTTGCGAAGCAGTGCTTCGCAAGCAAAGCGCCCTCACCCATGGGGGCTTGGCCGCGGCATCCATGCCGCGGACACCCCCGCAACCGGACCCACCCCGCCTTCGACAGATTTCTGCCATCTGCCGGAACGGCATTCTGTGCTGCTGGTGGGTGTCGACCTTGGTCGACACGGTGGATCCACGCCATGCGTGGATGCCTTGGTAGAGTCGAGCCATGCTCGACTGCTTCTGGCCTCAGGCCAGGTAAACCTGCCCGTCGCGCACGTCCACCGGCACCGAGCGCAAACGGTCGCCCTTGCACGGGCCGGCGATGCAGTCGCCGCTGTCCAGCGCGAACGAGGCGCCGTGCGCGGCGCACACCAGGTGGCCCTCGCGGCTCTTCAGGAACTGGCCCGGGGCCCAGTCCAGGCGGCGGCCGGCGTGCGGGCAGATGTTCAGGAAGGCACGCACCTGCGCGCCGTCGCGGTACAGCACCAGCGACTCGGCATCGCCATCGACCACCGCTTCGACCTCGGCAAACGCGCCATCGGCAATGGCATCAAAGGCGATCAGGGCAGCAGCGGCAGTCATGGCGAAGGCTCGGACAGTAAACCCGCATTGTCGCACGCCCACTCAGGTGACTGGCTGCGACATGAACACAAGTCATTGATCCGTAATAAGCACAGGCTATATTTAACGACTTTTTCACTCAATGACAGTGGCGCGTCCCGATACTCTGGTTTCGCTGATCCCAGCCTATCGAGCCGCCATGTTCAATCGCGCATCCGCCTTCAACCAGTTCCGCACCCTGTTCGCGCCGCGCAAGCCGCGTCACCCGCTGGTGCGCGTTGCCGTGGGCCTGCTTGGCCTGGCGATCCTGGCGGCAATGGTGTTCATCGGCGTCTTCGTCGGTGCGGCGATGATCCTGGTCGGCCTGGCGTGGAAGCTGCTTGCTTCGCGCAAGCCGGGTGTCGCCCGTCCGGTCGACCCGACCGTGGTCGAGGGCGAGTACCGCGTGGTGCGCAAGCCGGTGCTGCCGGCCTCACGTTGACCCACGCCCTGCGCGCCCGCTGACGGCGGGCGCCGATGCGTTCTAGACTGCGGGCACGCCCTTCCTGGATGCCCGCATGCCCGATCTCTCCGATGTGATCCCTGCCGTAGCCCTGCCGCGTGTGCCGGTGGTGGGTGGTGGCAGCTTCCCCGTGCACCGTATCTACTGCGTCGGCCGCAATTTCGCCGACCATGCCCGTGAAATGGGCGCGGCGGTGCCGGCGTCCGATGATCGTGGCCGTCCGATGTTCTTCAGCAAGCCGGCCGATGCGATCGTGGTCGGCCACGACGATGCCATCCCCTACCCACCGGCGACCGCCAACCTGCACCACGAAGTGGAACTGGTGGTGGCGATCGGCCGTGACGCGCCCGTGGGCGAGCTGGCCGTGGCCGACGCCGACGCGCTGGTCTACGGCTACGCCGTCGGCCTGGACCTGACCCGCCGCGACCTGCAGGCCGCGGCCAAGGACAAGGGCCACCCGTGGGACGCGGCCAAGGGCTTCGATGCCTCCGCGCCGATCAGCGAAATCGTCCACGCCGAGGAAGTCGGCGACCTGGCCGCGCTGAACCTGTCGCTGGAGGTCAATGGCGAGGTGCGCCAGCAGGCGCTGCTGGACCAGATGATCTGGAACGTGCCGGAGATCCTGCATGAGCTGTCCAAGCTGTGGCAGCTGCGGGCAGGCGACCTGGTGTTCATGGGTACCCCGTCCGGGGTGGCTGCACTGAAGCCCGGCGACCGCTTCAGTGCCCGCCTGGAAAACGTGGCCGAGCGCCACGGCGTGATCGCCGGCTGACACCACCTGCGCTACCCTGCGCGCTGTCCACTTCCCCGACCGGAGAAAAACAACAATGGGAATGCTCACCGAGTTCAAGGAATTCGCGATGCGCGGCAACGTCATCGACCTCGCCGTCGGCGTGGTGATCGGCGCAGCCTTCGGCAAGATCGTGACGGCGCTGGTCGAGAAGATCATCATGCCGCCGCTGGGCTACCTGATCGGCCGCGTGGACTTCTCCAGCCTGGCCTGGACCCTGTCGCCGGCCCACCTGGGTCCGGATGGCAAGGAAATTCCGGCCGTAGTGGTTGGCTACGGCGACTTCATCAACACCATCATCCAGTTCGTGATCGTGGCCTTTGCCATCTTCATCGTGGTCAAGGCGATCAACCGCCTGTCGCGCAAGCAGGAAGCTGCCCCGGCAGCCCCCGCCGAGGAAGTGGTGCTGCTGCGCGAGATCCGCGACAGCCTGAAGAAGTAAGGTATCGGGCGCCTATGGGCGCCCCTCCCATCTGTAGAGCCGAGCCCACGCTCGGCTTATCTGCAAAAGGCAGCCGAGCATTGGCTCGGCTCTACAGAAGCAGGCGAAAGCCCCGCTCCAGCGGGGCTTTCGCTTTGCCGGACATGGCGGAAAACAGCGTTCGCGCCAGCCATGACCTCCCGCCCATGCGCGGGCCTGAACGACTGTTAAGCTCCAAGGCTTGGTCCCTTCCGGAGTTGCCCATGCGTCGCCGCGTCCTTGCCATCGCATCCTCCCTCGCCCTGCTGGCCGCTCCGGCCTTTGCGGCGCCGCACACCACCACCCTGCCTCCGGCGTCGCTGGCCACCGCTGCTCAGCTGCGCGACCAGGCACTGGCCGACGACACCGGCTGGAAGGTGGTTGAATCGCTGACCGCCGAGATCGGCCCGCGCATCGCCGGCAGCGAGGCCGACGCCCGCGCCGTGGCCTGGGCCGAAGCCAAGTTCAAGGCGCTGGGCTTTGACAAGGTGTGGAAGGAACCGGTGACTTTCCCGAAGTGGGAGCGCCGCAGTGAACATGCCGCCGTGACCGGCCGGAATCCGCAGCCGCTGCAGATCACCGCACTGGGCGGCAGCCCGGGCGGCACGGTGGAAGCCGAGGTGGTGCGCTTCGCCGATCTGGCCGCACTGCAGGCGGCACCGGCAGGCTCGCTGAAGGGCAAGATCGCCTTCGTCGATTACCAGATGCTGCCCTTCCGCGATGGCCGCGACTACGGCCGCGGCGGTGCGATCCGCAGCAAGGGCCCGTCCGAAGCGATCCGCAAGGGCGCGGTCGGCTTCCTGATGCGCTCGGCCGGTACCGATTCGCACCGCGTGCCGCACACCGGCATCACCCGTTTCGACGATGGCCTGACCCCGGTGCCGTCGGCCGCGCTGTCGGTGCCCGATGCCGACCAGCTGGCCCGCCTGCTGGCCCGCGGCAGCACCACGGTGAAAGTGGCGCTGGACTGCGGCTGGGATGGCACGGCGACCTCGTACAACGTGATCGGCGAGATCACCGGCCGCAGCCTACCGAAGGAAGTGGTGGTGATCGGTGGTCACCTGGATTCGTGGGACCTGGGCACCGGCGCGGTGGATGACGGCGCGGGCGTGGGCATCACCATGGCCGCAGGCCACCTGATCGGGCAGCTGAAGCAGGCTCCGAAGCGCACCATCCGCGTGATCGCCTTCGCCAACGAAGAACAGGGCCTGTACGGCGGCAAGGCCTACGCCGAGGCGCATGCCAAGGACGTAGCCCTGCACCAGCTGGCCGCCGAGAGTGACTTCGGTGCTGGCCGCATCTATGCGTTCAATACCGGCTCGCCGAACCCGGAAGGCTCGCGCGAGGCGACGAAGCAGATTGCCGAGGTGATGAAGCCGCTGGGCATCGAGTACCAGGCCGACAAGGGCGGCCCGGGGCCCGACGTCGGCCCGCTGGCGGCCAAGGGCGGTGCGTGGGCATGGCTGGCGCAGGATGGTTCGGACTACTTCCACCTGCACCATACCGCCGACGACACGCTGGACAAGATCGACCCGAAGGCACTGGCGCAGAACGTGGCGGCCTACACCGTGTTCGCGTATCTGGCCGCGGAAGCCGACGGCGGCTTCGGCAGCGAGGCCAAGGCGACCACGCCGCCGAACGAATGATGTGCTGGCGCCGGGCCATGCCCGGCGAGCGCAACTGGAAGCGCGGTGCGAACCAAGGTTCGCACCCACCGGGTAATGGCGTGCGGTCAGAGCCCTCGCGTTGGCGAGGGATCTGACCCCGATTCTGTCAGCCCTCCCACACGCTGGTGTTGCGTACACCCAGCAGCTTCGGGTTGAACAGCGGATCCTTGCCCGCCTGGCGATGCTGTTCGTAGTCGCGCAGCGCCGCCAGCGCCGGCTTCTGCAGCAGCAGGATGGCGATGATGTTCAACCAGCTCATCAGGCCGACTCCGATGTCGCCCAGCGACCACGCGATCGTTGCGCTGTTCACCGCCGAGTAGCCGGTCGCGGCCAGGAACAGCAGCTGGAACCCGCCCATCACCCACGGCGCGGGACGATCACGGCACAGGTAGCTGATGTTGGTCTCGGCCATGTAGTACAGCGCCAGGATGGTGGTGAACGCGAACGGCAGGATCGCCAGCGCCACGAACGAGCGGCCGAAGCCCGGCAACGCGGATTCCACCGCATGCTGCACGAAGCGTGGCCCCGCCTCGACGCCGGGCAGATTGCCCAGCAGCAGGCGCGCCTCATCCGGAATGCCATTCACTGCCGGGTCGTAGACGTTGTACAGACCCGTGGACAGGATCAGGAACGCGGTGGCACTGCACACCACCATCGTGTCGATGTAGACCGAGAACGACTGCACCAGGCCCTGCTTGACCGGATGCGAAACTTCGGCGGCAGCGGCCGGATGCGCACCGCTGCCCATGCCGGCCTCGTTGGACAGCACGCCACGGCGCACGCCCCACTGGATGGCGGTGCCGATCATTGCACCGAACGCGGCATCCACACCGAATGCGCTGCGCAGCACCAGCATGATCACCTCCGGCACTTTCTCGGCATTGAGCACCATCACCAGCGCCGCCACCAGCAGATACGCCACCGCCATCAGCGGCACCACCCACTCGGCAACCCGCGCGATGCGGCGCACGCCGCCAATCAGGATCGCGCCCAGCACCAGCAGCAGTACCGCCGTAGTGGTCATCACGGGCACGTTCCAGGCTTCGTTCACCGCACTGGTGATGGCGTTGGACTGGGTGCCGGCCAGCATCGCGCCGGCCAGTACGGTCACCAGTGCGAACAGCACCGCGTACCAGCGCTGGCCCAGGCCTTTTTCGATGTAGTAGGCGGGCCCACCGCGATACTGGCCCTTGGCATCGCGGTCCTTGTAGATCTGCGCCAGCGTGGATTCGATGAAGGCACTGGACGCGCCGAGGAAGGCGACGATCCACATCCAGAAGATCGCGCCCGGGCCGCCAAAGGCGATGGCCATCGCCACGCCGGCGATGTTGCCGACCCCGACCCGGCTGGACAACGACAGCGACAGGGCCTGGAACGGTGACACGCCGGAATCGGAGCGCTCATGACGGAACATCAGGCGCAGCATGTCCGGCAGCGCACGCAACTGGATGAAGCGGGTGCGCACGCTGAAGTACAGGCCAGCGAGCAGGCACAGCACCACCAGGTACGGGCTCCAGACGACGCCGAGGATCGTGTTGACGATGGATTCGATGTTCATCGGCCGCCCCTCAGAAGAACATGCCCAGGGCGACCTGGGGGCTGATGATGCGGCCGGCGTTGCGCCCGGCCACGGTGAATTCGATGCCGGCGATCAGGCCCAGTGACGGACTGAAGTGGTACTCCACGGCCGGCGCCAGGCTGACGTTGCGGCTGGCCGGACGGTGCTCTTCAATCCGTTCGATCACACCACTGCTGTTGCGTGCGAAGCCGCTCAGGCGCTGGCCGGTCTCGCGGCTTGCGGCCATTTCCATCACGGCCACCCAGCGTGAGTTGAAGCTGTACTCGGCGCCCACCGACAGGCCCAGTACCGAGCCGCGCGAAATGTGCCCCTGGAAGCTGTCGTCGGTGCCATACACGCTGGTGCCGGAAATGGCGGTGCGCGATGGGGCAGGACCGGCGCTGAGCTGGGCGCGCCAGCGCAGCGGGCGATCGTTGCCCAGCCACACCACCTGCTGCACGCCCAGCGCGGCGGTGGTGCGCTGCACGCCATCGCCCTGCGCATCCAGAGGATTGCCGGTGATGCGGTCATGGCTGCCGGTGCTGAAGCGCTGCACCAGCGCGACCGAGATGGCCGGACGGGTGCCATCGGCATTCGGCGCCTGCAGCAGGTACTGCAGGCGTGCCGTGGTGTCGCCGGCACGGAAGCCGCTGCTGCGCGCACTGCCGGATTCCGAGCGTGAGGCGCTGAGATTGACCTGGCCCATCACCCGGTCGCTGAAGCCGTAGATGATCGGCACCACGGTCGCCCACGCACCACTGCGCTCGGCGCTGCGGCGGCGATCCCCGTTGTTGTCGTAGTGGTCGCGGCTGTCGACCCGCACCAGATAGGGCTCGATGTACCAGTTGCCCTGCGGCAGGCCGGCCGGATTCGGCGTGATCAACGGGCCGGTGAAATTGACCCCGTCGAGGCTGCGTTCTCCGGCCTGCACCGCCGGTGACGCAAGCGCAGCGAGTGCCAGCACCAGGCAAATGCGGCGTGTGCGGCGTTGGATTCGATGCATGGAACCACTCCTGTACGACGTTGGAAGGATCTCCACCGTGCGGCGCGGGAAACGGCCCAGCAATGAGATAAGTTCTAAAAATGCCTGTCGTTCGGTCAAGCGTGCTTGAAACAACGTGAGCTGACGCAGATGACCCAATTCTCCTGGCATGCACCGCTTGCGCTCTTGCACCGCGCAAAAGAAAACCCGGCCACAAGGGCCGGGTCCGGGCATCAGCACGGCATTGAAACCGCGGGATCAGCCGTTGCGTCGGCTCGCCCACTGCGCCAGCAGCACCGCTGTGGCTGAGGCCACGTTCAGGCTCTCCACCGCGCCACTGCCGGGAATCGAGACCTGCAGGTCGCACTGGCTGGCCAGGCTGCGGTCCATGCCCTCGCCCTCTGCGCCCATCACGTACACCAACCGTTCCGGCAGCGATGCGCGGAATACGTCGTCACCGCCATCGACCAGGGTTGCCGCCAGGCCAAAACCGGCCGCACGCAGCTGCGACATCGCTTGGGCGGTCTCCGGCAGCTGTACCAGCGGAACGGCTTCGGCACCGCCCTCAGCCACACGTGCGGCGGCACCGGACAACGCCAGCGTGCTGCCGGCCGGCAGCAGCAGTGCCTTGGCACCGAAGTGCGCGGCCGAGCGCAGGATCGCGCCCAGGTTGTGCGGGTTGCCCACGCCATCCAGCCACAGCGCCAGCGCCGGGCCGTCGCCGACCTGCTCCAGCCACTGCGCCAGCGGCAGTGCCGGTGCACGCAGCACATCGGCCACCACGCCTTCGTGATGGGTGGTGCCGGCGAGCTTGTTCAGATCGCCGTCTTCAACCACGCGGTAGCCCACGCGGTTGGCCACGCACCACTTCAGCAGCGGTTGCAGGCGGGCAATGCGCGCCTCCAGCAGGTACAGCTTGCGCAACGCCTGCGGCCGCGCCTCGAACGCGGCCAGCACGGCATTCAGGCCGTACAGGCGCAGCTCATCGCTGCCACCGCGCCCGCCACCGCCCGTGGCCGGCACCTCCGGACGCGGCAACGGCGTTGCACGCGGCGGACGGGCGGACGGGCGGCGGTTGTTCCAAGGGTTGTTCACTTACACACTCTCCTGCTTGCGCTGGCGCCAGAAATCAGCGTTCTTGATGCCCAGGGCATCAGGGTCGAACACCGGATCCAGGCCCAGCTTCTTCTGTCGTTCGTAGTCACGCAGGGCCAGCATGGCCGGCTTCTGGATGATGAGGATGGCAATGATGTTCAGCCAGGCCATCAGGCCCACGCCGATGTCACCCAGCGCCCAGGCCAGGGTTGCATTATGGAACGCGCCGAACACCACCATGCCGATGATGCCCAAGCGCAGCAGCAGCACGGTCAGCGGGCGCTTCTTGTTGTGGTTCACATAGCTGAGGTTGGTCTCGGCCATGTAGTAGTACGCCATGATGGTGGTGAAGGCGAAGAAGAAGATGGCGATGGACACGAACGCCGAACCCCAGCCCGGCAGCACCGCTTCCACACCGGCCTGGGCGTAGCCCGCGCCTTCCGGAATGCCGGCCAGGCCCTGGAAGATCGGCGCGGCGCCCTCCACCGGCGAGTACACGTTGTAGGTGCCGCTGGCCAGGATCAGGAACGCAGTGGCGGTGCACACCATCATGGTGTCGAAGTAGATGGCGAAGGCCTGCACGTAGCCCTGCTTGGCCGGGTGCGAGACTTCCGAAGCGGCTGCAGCATGCGGGCCCGAACCCTGGCCGGCTTCGTTGGCGTAGATGCCGCGCTTGATGCCCCACTCCACCGCCAGGCCCATCATCGCGCCGAACGCGGCGTGGGTGCCGAAGGCGCTGCTGAAGATGATGCCGAACATTTCCGGCACGCGGTCGTAGTTGATGATCATGATGACGATGGCCATCAGGATGAAACCGGCGGCCATGAACGGCACCACCACTTCGGCGAAGTTGGCGATGCGCTTGACGCCACCGAAGATCACCACGCCCAGCAGCAGCGCGACCACGATACCGATGCCCAGCTTCAGCGCCTGCACCGATTCCATGCCGAAGGCCTGGCCATCGAGCGGGCCGCACAGTGCGGTGCCACGGCAGGCGTTGATGATGCTGTCGGCGATGGCATTGGCCTGCACGCCCGGCATCAGGAAGCCGGCCGCGATGATCGTGGCGATGGCGAAGGCCAGCGCGTACCACTTCAGTCCCATGGCCTTTTCGATGTAGTACGCCGGGCCACCGCGGTAGCGGCCTTCGGCGTCCTTGGTCTTGTAGATCTGCGCCAGGGTGCATTCCACGTACGAGGTGGACGCGCCGAGGAAGCCCATCACCCACATCCAGAAGATCGCACCGGGGCCGCCGAAGGCGATGGCGGTGGCCACGCCGGCGATGTTGCCGATGCCCATGCGGCCGGCCATCGACATGGCCAGCGCCTGGAACGACGACACACCAGCGTCGGATTTCTCACCCCTGACGGTGAGGCGGCACATCTCGAGGAAGCCGCGGATCTGCATGAAGCGCGTGCGCAGGCTGAAGAACAGGCCGGCGCCCAGGCACACGAAGATCAGTGCCTTGCTCCAGATGATGCTGTTGATGAAGTGTACGGTTGCTTCCACGCGCGCTCTCTCCAGTCGGCGGGTTGTAAGGACGTCCCGTCGGCTGGAGGGGACCGGTCGATTCTCCCTGATCGAAGGCCGCTGCGGTAGCGCTGTTTTGCAGGGCCGAGCCCATGCTCGGCTTGGGCCCCCGGGGGCAGCCGAGCATCGGCTCGGCTCTACAGCGACCAGCCCGCGCGCTCACGGCAGCTGCGTGCGTACCCGGGCAAAGCGGCGCAGGTCGTGCAGCACGCCGCGCTTGTAGACCGCACAGCGCTCCACGCCCTCCTCCTGGAAGCCGTTCTTCTCCAGCACCCTGGCCGACCCCAGATTGAAATCGACCACCGTGGCCTGCAGCCTGAACAGGCGCAGCTCATCCATTACCCAGGGGGCGAACAGACCGACCACGCGGGTCATCAGGCCCTGCCCCCAATAGGCCTGGCCCAGCCAGTAGCCCAGTTCGGCGCTGCGCCCGCGCTCGGCACTGCCCTGCTGGGCCCCGACGCTGCCGCAGGCCTGGCCGTCGATCTCGATGGCCAGGTTCAGGGTACCCGGGGCCAGCACGCGGCCGGCGAGGAAGGCCTCGCCATCCTCGCGCGTGTACGGATACGGGAAGCGGTCGCGCAGGCCGCGCGACACCTCGGCGTCGTTGGCGTGGTGCAGCAGGGATTCGAGGTCTTCATTGCGCCAGGGGCGCAGCAGGAACCCCTCGCCCTGCAGGTGTTGGCCTGCCATCCCGTTGGCGGTTGGATCAGGCATGGCCACCCACCGAGGGCGACTCCGCTTCCTGCTTCTCCAGCTCGCGCTTCACCGCCTCCGGCGAACGGGTGTACGGGGCCAGCCGCGCGTAGAACGCCGGCACCACGAACAGCGACAGGAAGGTCGAGAGGGTCACGCCGAAGATGATCACGATGCCGATCGTGCCACGGCTGGCCGAACCAGGACCACCGGCCACCACCAGCGGGATCGCGCCGACCACGGTGGCGATCGAGGTCATCAGGATCGGGCGCAGGCGTACCATCGCCGACTCGATGATCGCCTCGCGCACACTGCGCCCATCGTCGCGCAGCTGGTTGGCGAATTCGACGATGAGGATGCCATTCTTCGCGGCCAGGCCGACCAGCATGACGATGCCGATCTGGCTGAACAGGTTCACCGTGCCGCCGCTCACCCACAACCCGACCAGCGCGCCGAGCACGCCCAGCGGCACGGTCAGCATGATGGTGAGCGGGTGGATGAAGCTCTCGAACTGTGCAGCCAGCACCAGGTACACCACCAGCAGCGCCATCGCGAAGGTCAGCAGCACCGCGCCGCCGGCGCTCTGGTACTCGCGCGATTCCCCCTTCCAGTTCACCTGCGCGTACTGCGGCAGCTCTTCGCGCGCCACGTTCTGCGCCCAGGCGATCGCCTCGCCCAGCGGATAGCCCGGCGCCAGGCCGGCATTGATGGTGATCGAACGCAGGCGGTTGAAGCGGTTCAGGGTGCCGGCCTCGGCCACTTCGCTCAGCGTGACCAGGTTGGACAGGGGCACCAGTTCGCCGGAGGTCGCACGCACCCGGATCGCCGCCAGGTCGGCCGGGCTGGCACGACCATCGCGACCGGCCTGCACCAGCACGTCGTATTCCTCGCCGTTGTCGACGAAGGTGGTGACGCGGCGCGACCCCATCATGGTTTCCAGTGCCGAACCGATCGCAGTGACCGGCACGCCGAGGTCGGCCGCACGCTGGCGGTCGATGTTGACCCGCATCTGCGGGCGGGTTTCCTTGTAGTCCGAGTCCGGGCCGACCAGGCCCGGGTTATCGGCCATGCGCAGCAGGATGCGGTCGCGCCACTGCGCGATCTCGGCATATTCCGGACCACCCAGCACGATCTGGAACGGCTGCCCGCCGCTGCGCACCAGGCCACCGCCCACCTGCGTGCGTACGCGCACGCCGCGGATGGTATCCAGTTCCTTCTGCAGTGCGTTGGCCACCTCCGGCGTGCCCTCGCTGCGCTGGCGCCACGGCTGCAGGAAGATGCTGACGCGGCCGGTATGCATTTCCTCGCTGGCGCCCCAACCGCCCGGCACCCGGGGGTTGGCACGCACGATCGGCTTGTCCGGGCCGACATGCGGCGCCAGCAGCGCTTCCACCTGCTGCACCTGCTGCACGGTGTAGTCGTAGCCGGCGCCCTCCGGTCCATCGATCATGATCTGGAACGAACCGCGGTCTTCGGCCGGTGCGAGTTCCGACGGCAAGACCTTGAGCAGGCCCCAGCTGGCGGCCAACGCGGCCACCATCACCAGCAGGTAGATCCAGGTGCGGTCCACGTGATGATCCAGCACGCGGCCGTAGGCCCCGGCCAGGCGCTCCAGGTTGCGGTTGACGAAGCCATGCAGGCCACGCGGCGCCTGCCCGGTATGCGGTTTGAGCAGCTTGGAAGCCATCATCGGCGTCAGCGTCAGCGCCACGAAGGCGGACAATGCCACCGCGGCGGCCAGCGCCACCGCCAGCTCGCGGAACAGGCGCCCGGTGTTGCCTTCCAGGAAACCGACCGGCAGGAACACCGCCACCAGCACCGCGGTGGTGGCGATCACCGCGAAGGCGACCTGTGCGGTGCCGCGCTTGGAGGCCACCAGCGGTGGCTCGCCCAGGTCGATGCGGCGCTGCACGTTCTCCACCACCACGATCGCGTCGTCCACCACCAGGCCGATGCACAGCACCAGCGCAAGCAGGGTCAGCAGGTTGATCGAGAAGTCGAACGCATACAGTGCGATGAACGCGGCCACCAGGCAGACCGGCACGGTCACCGCTGGAATCAGTGCGGCACGGAAGCTGCCAAGGAACAGCCAGATCACCGCCAGCACCAGGATCATCGCCTCGACAAGCGTGGCGTAGACGCGGTCCACGGCGGCTTCGATGAAGGTGGTGTTGTCGAACGCCACGAAGATCTGCGTGCCCTTGGGCAGGGTCAGCGCGACCCGCTCCGCCTCAGCGCGCGCGACTCGGGCCACGTCCAGCGAGTTGGCAGTGGAGGTCTTGACGATGCCCAGGCCGATGCCCGGCTCGCCGTTGCTGCGGTAATACGCGCGGCGTTCGGCCGAGGCCAGCTCGATCTTCGCCACATCGCCCATGCGCACCACGTAGCCGTCGCGGCCCTTGCCCAGCGGGATGGTCGCGAAGTCCTCGGGCTTGATGTAGTTGCGCTCCACGCGCAGGGTGAAATCGCGGTCGGTCGACTCGATGCGGCCGGCCGGCAGTTCCACGTTCTCATTGCGCAGCGCGGTTTCCACATCGCCGGTGGTCAGCCCGCGTGCGGCCAGCTGGTCACGGTCCAGCCAGATCCGCATCGCATAGCGCTGGCGGCCACCGATGCGGACCTGGGCCACGCCATCGAGGCTGGAAAAGCGATCGACCACGTAGCGGTCGGCGTAGTCGCTCAGTTCCAGCGTGTCCATGGTCGAGGAGACCATGTTGAACCAGATGATCGGGTCGGCATCGCTTTCGACCTTGGCGATCTCCGGCGGCCGCGCTTCTTCCGGCATGCGGTCGGCGACGCGGCTGACCGCGTCACGCACGTCGTTGGCCGCCGCTTCGATATCGCGGTTGGAGGTGAACTCGATGCTGACCTGCGAGCGGCCGTTGGTGCTGCGCGCGTTGATCGTATCGATGCCTTCGATGCCGGCCAGCGCGTCTTCCAGCACCTGGGTGATGCGGCTTTCGATGACCGCCGCCGAGGCGCCGGTGTAGTCCACCGACACCGACACGATCGGCGGGTCGATGGCGGGCAGTTCGCGCAGGGTCAGGCGGGTGAAGGACATCACGCCCAGCACCAGCAGCAGCAGGCTCATCACCACGGCGAACACCGGCCGCTGGATGGAGATGTCGGACAGCTTCATCCGCCGTGGCCCTCGGCCGCGACCGGTGCCGGCGTGCCAGCCGGTTTGGCGCCAGGGGCCGGTGCGGCGTCCTTGGCGGCAACCTTCAGCCCCGGGCGCAGCTTGCCGGTGCCATCAACCACGATGCGCTGGTCGGCTTCCAGGCCCTGCTTGATCTCGACCACGCCGGCACGGCGCGCACCGGTGACCACATCCACGCGCTCGACGCTGTCATCGCTCTTGATGCGGTACACGAAGGTATCGCGGCCGACCTGTACCACGGCGATTTCCGGGACCACCAGCGCCGGGCGCTCGGGGCGGAACAGGCGCACGTCCAGCAGCATGCCCGGGCGCAGCGCATGATCGCCGTTGGCGAAATCGGCGCGCACGGTCACCGCACGGGTGGCCGGGTCGATGCGCGCATCGATGGTGCTGACCACGCCCTCGAAGGTGCGGCCCGGCCAGGCCACGCTGGTGGCACTGACCTTGTCACCGACGCCCAGCGCGGCCAGCTCCACTTCCGGTACCTGGAAATCGACATGCATGTGCTCGATGTCGTCGAGCGTGGCGATGACCGTGGTCGGCGTCAGCAGCGATCCCGGGCTGACCTGGCGGATGCCGAGCACACCGGCAAAGGGGGCGCGCACGCGGCGATCACCGATGTCGGCCTGCATCTGCATCACGCGCGCCTCGGCGGCATCGCGGATCGACTTCTGCGTATCCAGCGTGGCGCTGGACACCAGCCGCTGCGCAGCCAGCTCGCGCTGGCGCTTGTACAGCTGGTCGGCCTCATGGAAGGTCGCCTGCGCCTGCACCAGCGCGGCCTCCTGGGCCTGCCCGCGCAGGGTCACGATCGGTGCACCGGCAGCGATGTGCTGGCCGCTTTCGAAGTGCACCTTCTCAACGATTTCGCTGACCTTGGCGGTGACGCTGATCGACTCGCGCGCCTTGGCCGTGCCCAGCGCCTGCAGGGTGTCGTTCCACTGCGTGGGCTGCACGACCTGCGCGGTGACCGGCACCGCTTCGCCCTGCCGACGTGCGGCGGCCTCCTGTTTGCCTGCGCACCCGGCCAGCACGGCCAGGCTGAGGCCAAGGGCCAGGGTCGAAGCGATACGAGCCAACATGAACGGTCCTGATTGATCCACGGCCGCCGAGTGTAGGCAAGGCCCCGCAAAAGCGGTATGTGCCAAGCGTTTACCGGCGTGGAACCAATGCCGCGATAGCGCCTTGCATCCGTTCCGTGCAAGGCTGGCGTCAGCGGTGTCGGCGTGTGTCGAGGTGTATCCAGCCGCCCACGGTGGCGGTCGCCATCGTAGAGTCGAAGCTGCCCGACGGAGGGCGTCGGGCGGGGACGGATCTTGGCGGGGATCCGGCCCCGTTTTTTTGCCCATTACGCCAGGGTTGCGTTGGGCCATGCCCGGCGGATCAGTACCGGTAGTTCACCTTCATCCACACGCTGCGGCCCGGTTCGTTGATGCGCACCGGATCGGCCGGGAAGCCGAAGTCGGCGCTGCCGGCCAGGTTCAGGTGTTCGCTGTAGGCACGGTCGAACACGTTGTCGACACCGGCGCTGAGCTGCAGCTGCGAACTGAAGCGGTATGCCGCGTTGAGCGCGAACGTGGCGAAGCCCGCGCTCGCTCCGAGATCCTGGGCAACGACATTTCCCTGTCCATTCGCGACACGATGCTGATGGGTCACCGCGCGCAGCAGCGCGCCGGCGCTCCAGCGCTGGCCTTCCCAGTTCGCGCTCAGGCGTGCTTCCAACGGCGGCATCTGCGGCAACGGTCGCCGCTGGTCGCGGTTCTCCCCCCAGGCATAGGCCAGCGTGCCGCCCAGCTTCCACTGCTCGGCCAGGCTCACCTCCAGCCCCGCCTCGGCGCCGGCAATGCGCGCATCGACGTTGCTGGCCTGGCTCATGCCCATCATGCCGCCACCGTGGTAGGTAAACAGGATGTAGTCCTGGATCTGCCCGGCATAGGCCGAGACCCAGGCCTGCACGCGCGGCCCTTTGTACTGCAGGCCCACGTCGAGCTGGGTGGTGCGTTCCGGCTGCACGCCAGTGAACGCGTTCACTGCGCCGGACGGGCCGTGGTTGGGCGAGAACAGCTCCCAATAGTCGGGCATGCGCTCGCTGTGGCCGAGGCCGGCATACCAGGTCAGGCCGTCGGCCAGGTCCTGCTCGTAGCGCAGGAAACCACTGCCGAGCCACTCCTTGCGCTTTTGCCCGGCCGTTGGGTTGGGCCGGCTGCCCATCATTCCACGGATCGACTGCCGCTCATCACGCACGCTGGCACGATCGATGCGCAGGCCGCTGATCCAGCGCTGGGCGGTATCAGCGCCGAGGGTCAGCTCAGTGAACACACCGTAGCGGCGGAAGTTGGCATCGGTCTCCCAGGCCGCCTGGCGATAGGTGTCGCGGCCCATGCCCATGCGCCCACGGTGGCGACTGTCCTCGCCGTCCACACCCGCCACCAGTTGCACGTCCTGCCAGCGCCATTCGGAACTGACCCGGCCGCCCTGGGTACGGCGGTCCACGTTGGAGGCCATCGCCATCGGCATCATGCTGTTCGGGTTCGGCGTTCGCAGCGTGTAGTTGTCCATCACGTGGTCGGCGTTGTTGTAGTACACGTTGGCCTGCACCGTGTCCCACGCACCCGGCAGGTTGCGCTTCTCGAAGCGCGCGGCGTAGCTGGTGCGCTCGAACGCAGCCCCGTCCATGCCGCGCCCGGCATAGCGCGCGATCGCATCACCTGCACCGGCCGAGATTTCCAGCAGGGTGTCAGCGTCGGGGGTCCAACCCACCGCCACGTCGCCATTCCACTTGCGCCACTTCGACGGCACCACGTCGCCGTGGCCATCCTTGTAGTCGTCGGCTTCGGAGCGATTCCCGCTGGCGCGCACGTAGCCGGTCGGGTTGCCCAGGGTCAGGTCCAGCACCTGGTCGTTGCGGTTGCGCGAGCCGACCAGTGCACTGGCATCGGCACGCAGGCCGGGCGCCTCGAAGCGCGGCGTATCACGCTCGAAACGGATGGTGCCGGCTGACGCCCCGGCCCCCCAGCGCACGCTCTGCGGGCCCTTGATGATGGTCAACCGGTCGAAGCTCTCCGGCGCGATGTAGGACAGCGGATTGTCCATGCGCGACGGGCAGGCACCGATCAGGTTGCCATCATTGCTGAGAACCTTCAGCCGCGAACCAAACATGCCGCGCAGCACCGGGTCGCCGTTGGTGCCGCCGTTGCGGATGGCGGAGAAACCGGGAACGGTCTTCAGGTAATCGGCGCCATCACTGGCCGGAACCGGCTGCCGCGGCAGGCGTGGATCGGTCACCCAGTGCAGTGGCGAAGACGGTGCGGCGGCGGTGACCACCATCGTGTCGAGGGTACGCGCCTCGTCGGCGGGCGCAGCGTGGGCCAGTGACGCGGCCACGGCCAGGCCAAGGGCAACCGGCAGGCGCGCACAGGCGCCCGCGGGGCGGGAAGTCATTTTCATCGGAACAGCTCCAAGGTACGCACGCGCGCACGGCGCCCGCTCAGGCGTCGTGCGGCAGATTCGATAGGAAAATCAGCGGACGAGGGAGGCGCGCGGTGGCCCGCGCGCGGCATGGGCCGGCCAGCGCAGTGCGGGCAGTACCTGCTGCGACCACGGGAACACCAGTCGTGGCCGCCACAGCAGTGGCAACAGCAGCACCAGTACCGCCAGCCACGGCAGCAGGCGCATGGCCAGCACGCAGTATTCGCAGGCTTCACCATGCATGGCGTGGGGGTCGGCTGGGCGGTTGGGCGCTGCCGGCGCAGCACCGTGCCGATCGTGACCGGCCATGGCCATGCCGTGCATGTCATGGCCCATCGCGGCGTGGTCCATGCCCGCCATCGCGGCGTGCTCCATCGGCTGCGCCTGCAGCGCGCGGCTGAACAGTGGCGCAAGCACCATCAGCAGCGTCGCCAGGATGGCGAGCTGGAGCAGAAGGCGCTGCGGGCGGGAAAGGCGGGTCACCCTGCTAGTGTAGAGCCGGGTCCAGAGTTGCCCGTGCGACGAACGGTCGCAGGAGGGGGTTTATCGGCAGGGCTGCGCCCTGCACCCGCTGCGAGCTGCAGCAACAGCAACAGCAACAGCCGAAGCAAAAGCGGGCTTCCTGTGGGTAGGCGGGGTGGGTCCGGTTGCGGGGGACGCCGTAAATACGTCCATGTAGGCTCGGTCGCCGCATCCATGCGGCTCACGCCCCCGCAACCGGACCCACCCCGCCTTCGACAGAGTCCTGCGATCTGACGGGATGACATGGGCTGCTTTTGGTGGGTGTCGACCTTGGTCGACACGATAGATCCAGACGTGGAGGAAACTGGAGAGCAGAGTGGACCAAGCTTCAAGCACGCGGCGCCTCCGCAAGTGGAGCCCCCTTGTTGTTCAAGGGGGCGCCGACAGGCGGGGGGATAAGGTGGAATGCGCGGAACGCCGGCGCCCAAGGCGCCTGCGTTTCAAGGGGGCGGGCCGACGGGCGGGGGGATAAGGTGGAATGCGTGCGGGGCCCACGGTTTGCGCAGCAAATCGTGGGACGTAGCGCAGGTGGAGATTAAATCTCCACCTGCGCGCCCAGTTCGACCAAACGGTTGCCCGGAATCCGGAAGAAGCCGGTGGCCGGGGCGGCATTGCGATGCATCAATGCGAACAGCTTGTCGCGCCAGATCGGCATGCCGCGGTTGGCGGTGGCCACGATGGTTTCGCGGCTGGCGAAGAAGGTGGTGTCCATCGGGTCGAAATAGATGCCGCCGTGGTCGCAGGAGCGCATCAGCGCCAGCGGCACGTCGGGGGTCTCCATGAAGCCGAACCGCACGTAGACGCGATAGAACTCGTCGCCCACCGATTCGATCTTCAGCCGCTGCCCTTCCATCGCATACGGGATCGGCAGGGTTTCCACGTGCAGGAACACGTTGCGCTCGTGCAGCACCTTGTTGTGCTTGAGGTTGTGCATCAGCGCGTGCGGGGCCACGGTCGGGTCCGCGGTGAGGAACACCGCGGTGCCCGGCACGCGCACCGGTGGCGCCAGCATCAGGCCCGGCAGGAAGGTATCCAGGCGGATGCCGTCCTTGCGGATCTCATCGCGCAGCAGCTCGCGGCCACGGCGCCAGGTACGCATCATGGTGAACAGGAAGATGCCCAGCACCACCGGGAACCAGGCGCCCTGCAGCAGCTTGGCGCCGTTGGCGATGACGAAGCCGAGGTCGATGATGAAGAACACCACGCACAACGGCAGGATCCACCTGCGGGCCTTCGGCCACAGCGAGCGCGCGACCAGTGCCAGCAGCAGGGTGTCGATCAGCATCGTGGCCGACACCGAGATGCCGTAGGCCACGGCCAGGTTGGACGAGCTGCGGAAGGCCAGTACCAGGCCGATCACCATCACCGCGATACCCCAGTTGATGCCCGGGATGTAGATCTGGCCGATGGTGTCGTGCGATGTGTGCTTGATGCGCATGCGCGGGATGTAACCCAGCTGCATGGCCTGGCGCGAGACCGAGAACGCACCGGTGATGACCGACTGCGATGCGATCACCGCCGCCATCGTGGCCAGGATGATCATCGGGTACAGCGCCCACGGCGGCACCGCCTCGAAGAACGGGTTCTTCAGCGCCTCGGGATGGTTGAGCACCAGTGCGCCCTGCCCCAGGTAGTTCAGCACCAGGCACGGCAGCACGAAGAAGTACCAGGCGTGGCGGATCGGCTTGGCGCCGAAATGGCCCATGTCGGCGTACAGCGCTTCGCCGCCGGTCACCGCCAGCACCACCGCGCCGAGGATGAAGATGCCGTGCCAGCTGTGCTCCATGAAGAAGCGGATCGCCCACCACGGGTTGAAGGCTTTCAGCACTTCCGGCGCGTCGACGATGTTGTAGATGCCGATCGCGGCCAGCGAAATGAACCAGACCGAGGTGATCGGGCCAAACGCCTTGCCGATCTTCTCCGTACCGAAGCGCTGCGCGGCGAACACCATCAGCAGCACCACCACGGTGATCGGCACGATGAACGCATGCAGGCCGGGGGCCGCCACCTCCAAGCCTTCGACCGCGCCCAGCACTGAAATGGCCGGGGTGATCACGCCGTCGCCGAAGAACAGCGAGGCGCCGAAGATACCCAGGATGCCCACCACATAGGCCGAGCGCGACCCGTTGCGCAGCGTGCGCTGGGTCAGCGCCATCAGCGCCATGATGCCGCCCTCGCCGTCATTGTCGGCGCGCATGATGATGGTCACGTATTTCAGCGTGACCACGATGTTCAGCGCCCAGAACGCCAGCGACAGCACGCCCAGCACGGTGTCGTGGTCGCTGTTGAGCCCGTAATGCGGCGAGAACGCCTCCTTCAGGGTGTACAGCGGGCTGGTACCGATATCGCCGAAGACCACGCCGATCGCACCGATGACCAGCGCCATGCCTCCGGCTGGAGGAGCGTGACCATGACCGCCGGGGGCGGCTGCGTGCGGGGTTTGACTGCTGGACATGGGACTCCTGGCGAAGCTCAGGCGGTTCGTTGAGGGAAAGGGACGCGGTTCAGCGCAGCGCCGACTGCAACGCCTTGCGGATCACGGTGGCCACTTCGTCGCCTTCATTGAAGGCATCGCGGGCCATGCGCGCGGCTTCAGCCGGCTTGTAGCCCAGCTGCTGCAGCGCCACGGTGGCATCGGACAGCGGGTCGGCCGGGGCCGGACCACTGCCGGTGGGCAGCGCGCCGCCGGCGCCGAACTGGGCGGCACGGTCACGCAGCTCCAGCACCATGCGCTCGGCGGTCTTCTTGCCGATCCCCGGAATGCGGGTCAACGCGGTGATGTCGCCGGCCTGGACCATGCGCGCGAATTCCTCGACGGAAACACCGGACAGCACGGCCAGCGCGATCTTCGCGCCGATGCCGCTGACCTTCTGCACGTCGCGGAACAGGCGCCGCTCGCCCTCGCGCAGGAAGCCGTACAGCGAGACGCTGTCTTCCTTCTGCGCGTAGTGGGTGTACAGGGTAACCTCGCGGCCGAGCTCGGGCAGGTCATAGAAGGTGCTCATCGGCGCCTCCAGCTCGTAGCCCACTCCGTTCACGTCCACCACCAGCCACGGCGGCGCCTTGTAGGCGACGATGCCGCGCAGTCGACCGATCATTGCGTGCAGCTCCTCATTTGCGGCCCCACGCCTGGCGGGCACTGAGCCCCAGGCGGTTGGCCGTCGCCCGTACGTGGGCATGGGTGATCGCCACCGCCAACGCGTCGGCCGCGTCGGCCTGCAGCTTGGTTTTCAGGTTGAGCATGAGCCCGACCATGTGTTGAACCTGTTGCTTTTCGGCGCCACCGCGCCCGACCACCGCCAGCTTGATCTCGCTGGCGGCGTATTCGTGCACCGGCAGGTCGCGCAGCACCACGGCGGAGATCGCCGCGCCACGCGCCTGGCCCAGCTTCAATGCCGAATCGGGGTTGCGGGCCATGAAGACCTTTTCGATGGCCACTTCCTGTGGCTGGTATTCGCGGCACAGGTCGGCCAGGCCGAGCACCAGCAGCTTCATGCGCTGCGGGAAGTCATCGGCGCCCAGCAGCACCAGCGGCTGGTGGTGCACGTAGGTCACGCGCCCAGCGGCGTCGACATCGATGATGCCGACCCCGGTCCGCTGCGAACCGGGGTCGATGCCGAGGATGCGGGTCATGCTGCGCTCCTGGCGGGGTGGAACGGGGTGCGCTGGCAGGCGTATGGGCTCATGACTGTCCGCGGTGACCGTTCAACGGCCCGCGCCCAGGCCGTCGAAGACGGCTCAGGCGTAGGCGTCGGCGCCGAGTTCGGCGTTGGAGTACACGTCCTGCACGTCGTCCAGGTCTTCCAGCATGTCCAGCAGCTTCTTGACCTGCAGGGCGACCTCGCCCTCGACCTTGATGTCGTTGTCGGCGCGGAAGGTGATCTCGGCGTGGTCGGCGACATGGCCCGCAGCGGTCATTGCATCCTTGACCGCGTTGAACGCGTCAGGGCTGGTGACCACATCGATCGAACCGTCGTCCGGGTAGACCACGATGTCATCGGCGCCGGCCTCGATGGCCGCTTCGGTGATGGCTTCCTCGTCGGCACCCGGGGCGAAGCTGAGCACGCCCAGGCGCTTGAACATGAAGGCCACCGAGCCCTCGGTGCCCATGTTGCCGCCGCACTTGCTGAACGCATGGCGGACATCGGCCACGGTGCGCACGCGGTTGTCGGTCAGGCAGTCGACGATCACGGCCACGCCACCCGGGGCGTAGCCCTCGTAGCGGATTTCCTCGTAGTCGACGCCTTCCAGCTCACCGGTGGCCTTCTTGATGGCGCGTTCGATCACATCCTTGGACATGTTCACGGCCAGGCCCTTGTCCACGGCCACGCGCAGGCGCGGGTTGTTGTTGGGGTCGCCTCCACCGCCGCGCGCGGCAACGCCGATCTCGCGGATGATCTTGGTGAAAATCTTGCCGCGCTTCGCGTCGGACGCGTTCTTGCGGGCTTCGATGGAGGGGCCTCTACCCATGGGTGCTACCGTCTGGCTGCTTCAGGATCAAGGCGCGGATTCTACCTGATCGGGCGCTGCAACCGTGTCTAGGGCGGACAGATGCCGCCGGGCATCGGCCGGCGAAGAGCGTGCGAACCAACGGTTCGCACCCACTCGATCATGCGGCGGCGGCGTCGCGGCTGTGGTCGAACCGGCCGTGGCGTAGGAAATGCGCGGTCTGCCGGGCAGCGTCGGGCGACACCACCAGGCCACTGTGGCTGGTGCGGACCACGCAATGGTCGGCCAGGCCTGGCAGCCGGGTCTCGGCCAGGGCCACGGTGCCGTCGGAGGCATCGTCGATCGCGCCCAGCAGGCTGCCCAACCCATGCGGCACCGAGCCGGCGATCAGCCCGACCTCGGCCTTGCCCTGCCAGTCCGGCAGGCCATCCAGCAACAGTTCGCTGCTGCGCCCCAGCGCCAGGCCCCAGCCATGATCGGACAACGAGCGCGCGGTACCGCTGCCGCGCAGCGGTGAACCCAGGCAGACCACGCGCTGCACCGGCAGCTGCGGATTGCGGCGCAGCGCCTCCAGTGCCAGCAAGCCCCCCAGGCTGTGGCCGACCAGCGACAACGGCCCGGCATCGGCAAGCCGCTCCAGCAACTGCGGCACCGCCACGTCGGGGCCACCGAAGACCGAGGAGTAACCGAATGCGTGCACCTGGAAACCGCGCGCGCGCAGGCGCCATGCCAGTGGCCCGACCCAGGCACGGGCATTCCAGATGCCATGCAGCAGCAATACGGGGGGAGTCATGCAAACAGCCTGGCGGTCAGCGGGGCAGGAACGTACGGTGATTGAACACGCGCGCGCAGCAAGCGGCGGTGAACGTCAGGCTGCGCGCGGTGCGCGACGCAGGATGAACTCAAGATCGTTCGTGTCGCCGACCGGGAACAGGTACTCACCGGCCTTCTCGAATCCATAGCGGGCGTAGAAGCGCTGCGCGCCGAAATTCTCCGACCAGACGCCCAGCCACAATGTGCGCGGGCCTTCGTGTTCCAGCCAGGCCAGCGCGGTTTCCAGCAGGCGGCTGCCCCAGCCGCAGCTCTGCTGGGTCTTGATCAGGTACAGCCGCTTGAGTTCGCCGTCACCGGGCTTCACGTCCGGGTGCGGCAGGCCGCAGGGGCCGGCGGCGGCATGGCCGACCGCCTCCCCGTCCAGCTCCAGCAGCCACACCGCATAATCCGGGTGGGCCAGGATCACGCGCTGGCGCTCGACCGTATAGGCCTCCTCAAGGAAGGCCTGCAGGTCCTGCGGCGGATACAGATGGCCGAAAGTTTCGGTGAACGTACGGGCGGCCAGCGCCGACAGGGTCGGCGCGTCGTCCACGGTTGCGCGGCGGATCGAATACATGCAGGAAGTTGACGCCAGGGCGAAGCGCGGGTCAAGCCTTTTCCGACGATTCCGCTTCTTCGTCTTCCTCGTCCTCTTCCTCGTATTCCTCTTCGTCCTCTTCTTCCTCGCCTTCCTCGTCCTCGTCGTACTCTTCCTCTTCGTCGTCTTCGTAATCCTCGACGCCGAAGTCTTCACCGTCCCAGCGGCCTTCGCCATCGGCGACGAAGGTCAGGGCCATCGCCGCCGGGTTGGTACCGACGCGGACCAGCCAACCACCGAACACGCGTGCACGCTCGGTGACCAGATTGGCCTCGGCGCCTTCATTGCCCAGCTTTTCCCACTCCAGCGAAAACGCGAACTCGGTCATTGCCTGGATCTCCTGATCAGTTGGTCTTGGGGCGAACCTGGATGTGCACTTCGGCCAGCTGCGCGTCGACGATCGGCGACGGCGCGTCGGTCATCAGATCCTGTGCACCGGTGGTCTTCGGGAACGGGATGACGTCGCGGATCGACTCGGTGCCGGCCATCAGCGCGGCGATGCGGTCGATGCCGAAGGCGATGCCACCGTGCGGCGGCGCGCCGTAGTTCAGCGCGTCGAGCAGGAAGCCGAACTTGGCACGGGCCTCTTCGGCACCGATGCCGAGCAGCTCGAACACCGCGCTCTGCATGTCCGGGCGGTGGATACGGATCGAGCCGCCGCCGATCTCATTGCCGTTGAGCACCATGTCGTAGCCGCGCGAAACGGCGGTACGGGCGTTGGCGCGCAGGTCGGCGATGTCGTCCACGGCCGGTGCGGTGAAGGGGTGATGCAGGGCGACGTAGCGCTGTTCTTCCTCGTCCCACTCGAACATCGGGAAATCGGTGACCCACAGCGGCGCCCAACCGTCGGCGACCAGGCCGAAGTCCTTGCCGGCCTTCAGGCGCAGGGCGCCCATGAAGTCCGAGACCTTGTTGTAGCCGCCGGCGCCGAAGAACACGATGTCGCCGTTGCTGGCGCCGACGTGGGCGACCAGCGCAGCGAAGGCGGCCTCGCTGAAGAACTTCTGGATCGGCGAGCTGATCTCTCCGTTGTCGGCGATCTTGATGTAGGCCAGGCCCTTGGCGCCGTACTTGGCGGCATGCGCGGCGTATTCGTCGATCTGCTTGCGCGACAGCGACGCACCGCCCGGGATGCGCAGCGCGGCAACGCGGCCCTCGGCATCGTTGGCCGGGCCGGTGAACACCGGGAACTCGCTGTCCTTGACCAGTTCAGCCACGTCCACCAGTTCCAGCGCGATGCGCAGGTCCGGCTTGTCCGAGCCGTAGCGGCGCATCGCCTCGGCCCAGGTCATGCGCGGGAAGCTGGCATCCAGCTGCACGTCCACCACTTCCTTGAAGATGGCGCGGATCATGTCCTCGACGAAGTCCTGCACGTCGCGCTCGCGCACGAAGGCGAATTCCATGTCCAGCTGGGTGAACTCCAGCTGGCGGTCGGCACGCAGGGCCTCGTCGCGGAAGCAGCGCGCGATCTGGTAGTAGCGGTCGAAGCCGGCCACCATCAGGATCTGCTTGAACAGCTGCGGGCTCTGCGGCAGGGCATAGAACTCGCCCGGGTGCATGCGCGCCGGCACCAGGAAGTCGCGCGCGCCTTCCGGGGTGGCCTTGGTCAGGATCGGGGTTTCGATGTCCTGGAAGCCCTTTTCGTCCAGGTGGCGGCGCAGGGCCTGCACCAGCTTGATGCGGGTGCGCTGCATGCGCTGCATTTCCGGGCGGCGCAGGTCCAGGTAGCGGTACTTCAGGCGGGTTTCCTCGCCCGGGTTCTCGTGGGCGTGGAACGGCAGCGGCGCGGCCTTGTTCAGCACGGTGATGGCGGTGGCGATCACTTCCACCTTGCCGGTGCGCATCTTGTCGTTCACTGCGTGGCGGGCGCGCACGACGCCTTCCACCTGCAGCACGTCCTCGTAGCCCAGCGACGCGGCCACGGCGAACACTTCAGCGTTGTCGACCTCCACGGTCACCTGCACGATGCCTTCATGATCCCGGAGATCGATGAAGCAGACGCCGCCCTGGTTACGGGCCACGTCGGTCCAGCCGGCGAGGGTGACAGTCTGGCCAATCAGGGTCTCGTCGACCAGGCCGCAGAAGTGGGTACGCATTGGGGGGAAGCTCCGCTGGAGAACGCCGGCACCGGATGGGGGCCGGAAAGCCTCGTATTCTGCGGCCGAGGCCCCGGCCGGGGCAAATCCGGCCAGTCACACCGGCTTGATCGCCCCCCTCCCTATAGTCGGGCACCTGCCTCCGTATGGGATGCCGCCATGAAACCGCTGTCCCTGGCCAGCCTGGCCGTGACCCTCAGCCTGGGGGCGCTGGGCGCCCTTGCCCTGCCCGCCCCCTCCGCTTCTGCGCAGAACGGGGTGATCCGCTGCGAAAGCCAGAACAACCGCGAACGGGTCTGCAATACCGGCTGGCGCAATGCACAGCTGGTCCGCCAGCTGTCCGGCAGCGCCTGCGACGAAGGCCGCACCTGGGGCAGCCGCAATGGCAGCATCTGGGTCACCAATGGCTGCCGCGCCGAATTCGTCGAGGCCCGCGGTGGCTGGGGCGGCGGCAACGGCGGCGGCTGGGGGGGCAACAACGGCCGCCCCGGCGAAACCATCCGCTGCGAGAGCCAGAACAATCGCGAGCGCAGCTGCCCGGTGGGCTGGCGCAATGCCCGCCTGGTGCGCCAGCTGTCCGGCAGCCCCTGCGACGAAGGCCGCACCTGGGGCGTGCGCAACGGCGTGGTGTGGGTCAGCAGCGGCTGCCGCGCGGAGTTCGCCGAAGCCCGCGGCTGGGGCGGTGGTGGCGGTGGCTGGGGAGGCGGCAACAGCAACTATTCGATCACCTGCAGCAGCAACAACAACCGCTCGCAGACCTGCGACTGGGATGAGCGCCAGGGCCGGCCGGTGCTGCAGCAGCAGCTGTCCGGCAGTGCCTGCCAGGAGGGCCGCAGCTGGGGCTACTCACGTGGCCAGGTGTGGGTGAGCAACGGCTGCCGCGCACGTTTCGGTACGCGGTGAGGGGTAGCGCCGGGCCATGCCCGGCGTGCGCCGTGGCGCGGTCAACCGCAGAAAACCCGCCGGGCACGGCCCGGCGCTACCGGGCTGGCTGCGCGGCCTCATCACCCCACGGCGGTGGCGGCAGGTCGACGGGCTTGCTCAGGTCGAACTGCACGCGGAAGCGACGACCGTCCGGGCGGGTCAGTTCGTAGACGAAGGTGTGGTCAGGATCGATCTCCATCGCCCAGGTATTGTGCGTGGAGGCCAGCATGTCGGCGCGCCGGAACATCGCCACCGAATCGGCATCGGCCGGGAACCGTTGGCGCTCTGCGGTGCCTGGCGGCGTGCTGTCGCCACCATAGAGCGTGATCGCATCGGGGCTGCCGTCCTGGTGGCGGTGGTCGTGCTTCAGGCGCAGGCCGTTTCCGGTGCGGGTCAGCACCCAGGTGCGCGAGTGGTCGTCCCCCACATGGAAGGGGATGCGCAGCTCGTGCGCCGGATCGGCACAGCCGCGCACGTGCATGACCAGGCGCTGCCCGGCGAACGGATCCTTGCCGGTCGGTGCCGGCGTGTCCTCCACCACCTTGCCGGCGTAGGCCTGGCCGCAATGTGCGGCCACGGCAGCCATGAAGGCGTCGGCCGGTGCAGTCGCCAGATCATGGGCGACAGTATCGGAGCGCTGCGAACAGGCAGCGAGGCTGAGCAGGAGGGCGGAAGCGGTGACAACGGCAGGCAGTTTCATGCCCCAACCCTAACGGCCATGGCCGACGGGCGCAAACCGCACGCGGCAACCGCTCAGCGTTCGGCGATGTGCGGTTCCGGCAGCGTTTCGGTGGCCGCCACCGGTGCAGCCGCGCCCTCGCCTGCCGGCTCCTGTTCGACCGGATCGACATCGAACGGCGTGCGGAACACCAGCGACGGCAGCAGCGTGGTCAGCGCCGCATACAGCAGCAGCGCGCCGAACAGCACCGCCGGAATCTGGAAGCGCTCGCGCATGATCGCGGCCAGCACCAGGGTGAAGATCAGCGTCGGTGCCAATGCCAGCGAGACCCGCAGGCTGCTGCGGAAACTCTCGCCGAACATCACCCGGCGCTGCAGCCAGACCACGCCGATGCGCAGCGGCAGCACCACCAGGGTGATCACGATGCCCAGCCCCAGCGCCTCGAAACTGAGTGCTTCGCTGGGCACCTTGGTGCCGGCATTGAAGAAATAGAACGGCACGAAGAACGAGGCGAACAGGCGCAGCGCGTGCAGGTTCTCATGCGAGGCCAGCAGCGGCATGCGCTGGTGCAGCAGGCGCGCGACCAGGCCGGCGATGAACGCACCGACCAGGTAGTACACGCCCAGCAGATAGGTGATGTAGGCCGCCACCATGCCGACCATCACCAACAGCGAGAATTCCGAGCCGGGCGCGTGCGGCGCCACCCAGCGGCCGAGCGCGATGAACAACAGCGGCAGGCCGATCATCATCGCCAGCAGCGCGAGGCTGGACAGCGCCATGTGGCCCGGATCCCCCGCCTGCAGCACGATGAACAACGCCGCCAGCGCCAGCAGTTCGCCGGCAATGGCCTTGCTGGTCACCCAGAACCGCTCGTCTTCGCTCAGGCCCAGCCGCGACAGCGAATCCATGATGAAACCGGTGGAGGGCGTCAGCAGCGCCAGCGCCAACAGGCCCGCGGCCTGCCACGGCAGCCCCGCATAGCGCCAGGCCAGCCAGCCCACGCCGAACAGCGTGCCGGTACGGATCACCAGATGTGCCAGCAGCGGCCACATGCCCCGGCGCAGCGCCTGCAGGTCCACTTCCAGGCCGGCGAACAGGAACAGCGAGGAAATACCCAGCGTGGCCAGCAGGCCGATCACCGCATCGTGGGCCTGGTCGCCCAGCCAGAGCATGCCGATGATGCCGAACAACAGGCAGGTCAGCGGCGCAGGCAGGCTGAAACGCTGCAGCGCGCGTGGGATCACCAGCAGCGCGAAGATCAGCAGCAGGTAGATCAATTCATGGCTCATGGGGGACTTCCGTGTGGTTCGAACGCGCGCAGGATGCGCGCGCCGAACCGATCCGGCAAGCTACCTGCCGATGACCCCGGTTACCTCAACCGATCAGGTGATCGGCAATGCGCCCCACCTGGGCCAGCACCACGGCGCGCTGTTCGTTGCTGATCGCACCGGCCTGCAGGTAGGCGGTCAGCACCCACGGCGCGCCGCCGGCCATCGGCCACAGCACGGCGATGTCGTTGCGCGCGTCCTCGCCATTGCTGCCGGTCTTGTCGCCTACCCGCCAGCGCTTGCCAAGGCCGGCACGCAGGCAGTCATCGCCGGTTTCGTTGTCGATCAACCAGTCGGCCAACTGCTGCCGCGAGGCCGGTTGCAGCACATCGCCCAGCACCACACGCTGCAGGCTGGCGGCCATCGCGGCCGGCGTGGTGGTGTCGCGCGGATCGCCCTCGGCAAAGCTGTTCAGTTCCGGCTCCAGGCGGTCGCTGCGGCTGACCGTGTCGCCGCTGGCGCGCAGGAAGGCGGTCACCGCGGGCGGGCCACCGACCACGCCGAACAGCAGGTTGGCGGCGGTATTGTCACTGGTGATCAAGGTGGCCCTGCACAGGTCGCGCACGGTCATGTCCTTGCCGGCGTGGCGACGGGTCACCGGGGCGTGCGAGAGCAGATCGGCATCGCGCACCGGCACGCGCCGGTCGAGCAGCGCGGGCGCGCGCTCGGCCTGACTGAGCACGGTGGCGGCGAGCATGCTCTTGAAGGTGCTGCACATCGGGAAGCGCTCGTCCTGGCGGTGGCCGACGCGGCGACCGCTGGCGGTGTCGAGCAGGGTCACGCCCAAGCGCCCGGCACAGGCCTTCTCCAAGGTGGCGAAGTCGGGGGCGGCGGTGATGGCGGACGCGGTCGGGGCAGCCCGGGGTGTCGCCCCAGGTGCACGTGCCAGCAACGGCAGGGCAAGCGAGGAAGCAACGGCGGCACCACTGAACTGCAGGAATCGGCGACGGGCGAACATACGGGCTCTCCTGGGAACCGCTCGATTATTCAGTCCGGCACACGGGGCGACCAGCGCGAAATATCAGCGGGAGCCATGAATATTATTTATGCCTGTCGCATTCAACCCCCTGCCATTACGAACCACGCCATCAACGGGGTAGGATCAGTCATCACTCCAGCTCACGACTGCACGATGCTGCACCCGACCCTGCCGCTGAATGCGCTGCGCGCGTTCGAGGCCGCCGCCCGCCACCAGAACTTCACCCGTGCCGCGCTTGAGCTGTGCGTCAGCCAGGCCGCGCTAAGTCATCAGATCCGTGGGCTGGAGGACCGGCTTGGCATCCGCCTGTTCCACCGCCTGCCGCGCGGCGTTGCGCTCACCGACGAGGGCGCGGCGCTGTATCCGGTGCTCAACGAGTCGTTCGAACGCATCTCGGCCAGCATCGCGCGCTACACCGGTGGACCGGCCCGCGAAGTACTGACGCTGGGCGTGGTCGGCACCTTCGCCACTGGCTGGCTGCTGCCACGGCTGGCCGGGTTCGAGGCCGCGCACCCGGATATCGAGCTGCGCCTGCAGACCCACAACAACCGCATCGACCTCGCCGGGGAAGGCCTGGACCTGGCAATCCGCTTTGGTGACGGCGACTGGCAGGGCCAGGCCTGCACGGCGATCCTCGATGCGCCCTTCGCGCCGCTGTGCGCGCCGGCATTGGCGCGGCGGCTGAAACAGCCACGCGACCTGGGCACGCTGCCGCTGCTGCGTTCCTATCGCAGCGACGAATGGCCGCGCTGGCTGCAGGCGGCAGGGGTCAGTGGCGTCGAAGCACGCGGACCGGTGTTCGATTCGTCCCTGACGGTGGCGATGGCTGCGGTCGGTGGTGCCGGCGTAGCCCTGCTGCCGCTGCGCATGTTCGAGCAGGAACTGGCCGAGGGCCGGCTGCTGCAGCCGTTCAGCACCACGCTGGAGCTGGGGCGCTACTGGCTGACGCGGCTGCGCTCGCGAGCAGAGCGCGAGCCGGCCAAGCGCTTCCGCGAGTGGCTGCAGGCGCAGGGATGAAAAAGGGGACGGAGGGGATTAAGTCGTTTGTGCCACAAACGACTTAATCCCCTCCGTCCCTTTTTTCGGTTGCAGGTCAGGACTCCAGCAGCTCCATCCAGGCAGCTTCGGCTTTCTCCAGCTGCGCGGCGGCGGTTTCGCGGTCGCGGCCGAGCACCGACATGCGGGTGGCGTCGGCGTAATTGGCCGGATCGGCCAGCTGGCGGTCCAGTTCGGCCAGCGCACCTTCCAGCTCGGCCACCTTGGCTTCGGCCGCAGCCAGCTTGTGCGGGTTCACCGGCTTCTTCTGCACCACCTGCGCCACCGGGGCGGTCTTGACCGCCACCGGCTCTTCCACCTGCTCCATGCGCGCCTTGGTGCCCTGCGCCTGCGGGCGGGTGCGCAGCCAGGCGGCGTAGGCATCCAGGTCGCCATCGAACGGCTCGACCACACCGTCGGCCACGCGCCAGTAGGTATCGCAGACCAGGCCGATCAGATGACGGTCATGCGAGACCATCACGATCGCGCCCTCGAAGGTCGCCAGCGCTTCGGCCAGCGCTTCGCGCATTTCCAGGTCAAGGTGGTTGGTCGGTTCGTCCAGCAGCAGCACGTTCGGCTGCTGCCAGGCGATCAGCGCCAGCGCCAGGCGTGCACGTTCGCCACCGGAGAAGCCATCGACCGGCTCGAACGCGCGGTCGCCTGGGAAGTTCCACTTGCCGAGGAAATCGCGGAACGACTGGTTCGGTGCGTCCGGGGCAATCTCGCGGAAATGCTCCATCGGCGACTGGCCCTCGTGCAGCGACTCCACCGTGTGCTGGGCGAAGTAGCCGATCTTCAGGTCCGGGTGCGCCATGCGCTCGCCGACGATCGGCGCCAGTTCGCCCACCAGGGTCTTCACCAGGGTGGTCTTGCCGGCGCCGTTCGGGCCGAGCAGGCCGATGCGCTGGCCCGCTTCCAGGCCGAAGCCGACGTTGTGCAGGATCACCGCGTCCTTGCCATAGCCGGCCTCGACGTGGTTCAGGCGGATCAGCGAGAACGGCAGCTTGGCCGGCGGCGCGAACTCGATGCGGAACTCGCGCTCGGCGCGCACCGCTTCGGTGCCGGCCAGCTTGGCCAGGCGCTTCATGCGGCTCTGTGCCTGCGCGGCCTTGCTGGCCTGGGCCTTGAAGCGGTCGATGAAGCTCTGCAGGTGGGCACGCTCGGCCTGCTCCTTCTCGTGCGCGATCTGCTGCTGGCGCAGCTGTTCGGCGCGCTGGCGCTCGAAATCGGTGTAGCCGCCCGGGTAGAGCTTGGCGCCGCCACCGTGCAGGTGCAGGGTGTGGGTGGCCACGTTGTCGAGGAACTCGCGGTCATGCGAGATCAGCAACAAGGTGCCCGGGTACTTCAGCAGCCACTGTTCCAGCCAGTACACCGCGTCCAGATCGAGGTGGTTGGTCGGTTCGTCAAGCAGCAGCAGGTCGCTGGGCATCATCAGCGCGCGCGCCAGGTTCAGGCGCACGCGCCAGCCGCCGGAGAACGAGGACACCGCACGGTGGTGGGTCTCGGCCGGGAAACCGAGGCCGTGCAGCAGCTTGCCGGCGCGCGCTTCGGCATCGTAGGCGCCCATCTCGGCCATCTTCGTATGCGCGTTGGCCACCGCCTCCCAGTCTTCGCGGGCGGTCGCCTCGGCTTCCTCGGCCAGCACGGCGGCCACGTCGGTGTCGCCGCCCAGCACGAAGCTCAGGGCCGGGTCGGGCAGCGACGGGGTTTCCTGGGCGACGCTGGCGATACGGACCTTGCCGGGCAGGTCGACATCACCCTTGTCGGCCTCCAGCTCGCCTTTCACTGCCGCGAACAGGCTGGACTTGCCAGCACCGTTGCGGCCGACCACACCCACCCGGTAGCCGGCGTGCAGGGTCAGGTCGACGTTGGACAACAGCAGCCGCTCGCCGCGGCGCAAGGCGAAATTACGAAGGGAGATCATCGGGGGAGGCGTCCATATAACCGAATGGAATGTGCTGGTGAGCACTGTTCCTGCGACGCAATTCTAGCGTTAACGAATACTTGACGCGTCCCGGGATGCGCGGCGGCCGGCGTTCCTCTCTCCCACGTCCTCGCCGCGCGCGTCCCGGGCTCCCTCCCCCGCCAATGCCGACCCGGGCTAAATGGTTGCTTCTGCAACGTTTTTTCCGATGACCGGCATTTGACAGGCACTGAATATCCCGTTAATTGCTGTATTGCGCACCGCAACAACCGCCGTCCGCCTCACCCCCGTGATGTCGATTCCGGTGCCGCCCCCGCCAACCGGAGCCCATCCCGATGACCCGCAAGACCAGCCTGATCGCCGCCGCCGTCGCTGTCGCACTCGGTGGCTCTCCGTTCGTCGCCGCCGCCCAGCAGGCCGGCACCGCCGCCAACACCCTGGACACCGTGATCGTCACCGGCACCCGCGTGGCCGACCGCACGGTCGCCGAATCGCAGTCGCCGATCGACATCATCACCCCCGAAGCGCTGCAGTCCACCGGCACCAGCGAACTGGCCACCGCCCTGTCACGCGCCCTGCCCTCGCTGAACTTCCCGCGCCCTGCACTGACCGACGGCACCAGCGGCGTGCGCCCGGCGCAACTGCGTGGCCTGTCGCCTGACCAGGTGCTGGTGCTGGTCAACGGCAAGCGCCGCCACACCTCGGCGATGATCAACGTCAACGGGAGCATCGGCCGCGGCTCGTCGGCGGTGGACATCAACGCGATTCCAATCGCCGCCATCGAGCGCGTGGAAGTGCTGCGTGACGGCGCTTCGGCGCAGTACGGCTCCGACGCCATCGCCGGCGTCATCAACATCGTGCTCAAGGGCAGCGGCCGTGGTGGCAGCCTGGCCGTGGACTACGGCCAGTACTCGGCCGGGGACGGCAACAAGTACCAGCTGTCTGGCGATACCGGCGTTGAGTTCGGCAACGGCCGCGGCCGCGTGCACGTCGCCGGCCAGATCAGCCAGCAGGACGAGAGCAACCGGGCCGGCCCGTACCGCGGCACCACCCCGAACACCGGCAACTACCCGAGCATCGGCCAGAAGACCTTCATCGTCGGCGACCCGCGCGTGGATGCCACCGCTGCCTCGGCCAACGCCAGCTTCGATTTCAGCGACCATGTGACCGGCTACGCCAGCGCGCTGCTGAGCAACCGCGACATCACTTCGTTCGCGTTCTACCGCTCGCGCAACCACAACGGGCAGACCGCGCTGCTGGCGCAGACCTACCCGGACGGCTTCGTGCCGGAGATCAACCAGTACTCCAAGGACCGTTCGCTGGTGGCCGGGGTCAAGGGCAACACCGACAATGGCTGGACCTGGGACCTGAGCCTGAACCACGGCGAGAACACCCTGGACTTCCACACCCGCAACAGCATCAACTACAGCCTCGGTGCGACCAGCCCGCGCTCGTTCTACGACGGCACGCTGAAGTACCAGCAGGACATCTTCAACGCCGACCTGACCAAGTCGCTGGACTGGGGCCTGGCCTACCCGGTCACGCTGTCCTTCGGTGGCGAGTACCGCAAGGAGAAGTGGGACCAGAACCCGGGCGAACTGAACTCGTACACCGGCAGCGGCGCGCAGGGCTTCGGTGGCTTCACCCCGACCAATGAAGTGCATGCCGACCGCCACAACTACGCGGTCTACGCCGGCCTGGAAGCGGACCTGACCGAGAAGTTCTCGGCCGGCATCACCGGCCGCTACGAGGACTACTCGGACTTCGGCGACCGCTTCTCCGGCAAGCTGTCGGCGCGCTATGCGTTCACCGACAAGGTCGCGCTGCGGGCCACCGCCTCCAGCGGCTTCCGTGCACCGTCGCTGGCCCAGCAGGGCTACCAGGCCGTCACCAGCCAGTTCACCAATGGCGTGTTCGTCGAACGCGGCACCTTCCCGACCACCAGCCAGGCCGCGCAGGCACTGGGCGCCTCGCCGCTGAAGGCCGAGACGTCCACCTCCTACAGCCTGGGCCTGGTGCTGCAGCCGGTCGACCGCCTGTACATCACCGTCGATGCGTACCAGATCGACATTGATGACCGCATCGCGCTGTCGTCCAGCATCACCACCAACGCCGCCAGCAGCGCGCTGCTGACCAGCCTGGGCCTGCCGCAGGTGACCGCGTTCTCGTACTTCACCAACGGCCTGGATACGCGCACCCGCGGCGTCGACTTCGTGTCCAGCTACACCGTGCCGTTCACTGCCAGCAGCCTGGAACTGACCGCTGCGTACAGCTACAACGACACCGAAGTGCGCCGCGTGGGCGGCACCCCAGCGGTGTTCGGCACGCTGGGCCTGAACCAGTCGCTGATCGGCCGCGATGAGATCGGCCGCATCGAGGACAGCTACCCGCGCGACAAGGCGATCCTGAGCGGCACCTGGCGTTCGGACCACTGGGAACTGGGCCTGGCGGCGACCCGCTACGGCAAGTTCACCGTGCGCAACTCGGCCACCGCGCTGCGCGACCAGACCTACGGCGATGCCTGGGTGGTGGATGCTTCGGCCAGCTATAAGCCGAGCAGCAACTGGACCCTGACCGTGGGCGCCGACAACCTGCTGGACAAGTACCCGGACCGCACCGAAGACCTGCAGAACTCCACCTTCGGCATGCTGCCGTACAGCAACTACTCGCCGTTCGGCTTCAATGGCGCGTATGTGTACGGGCGGATCAAGTACACCTGGTAAGCGGTAGTGCCGGCCGCTGGCCGGCAACTCCCTGGTGGGGTCAGATCCCTTTTCCTGCAGGAAAAGGGATCTGACCCCATTCGCATTCAAGGTTTGCCGTATCTGGCCTCATCGGTGAAAATCGGGGCACCCCCGATTTCCTGCGAGTGCCGATGCACCATGACACCGACCTGATCAACATCGTTGCCGTTGGCCTTGGGCTCGCTTTCATCTTCGGCGCGCTGGCCAACAAGCTCCGCTTGTCTCCCCTGGTCGGTTACCTGGTTGCTGGCATCTGCGTAGGCCCGTTCACCCCCGGCTTCGTCGCCGACCAGGCGCTGGCCAACCAGCTGGCCGAGCTGGGCGTGATGCTGCTGATGTTCGGCGTCGGCCTGCACTTCTCGCTGAAGGACCTGATGGCGGTCAAGGCCATCGCCATCCCCGGTGCCATCGGCCAGATCGCGGTGGCCACCCTGCTCGGCTGGGGCGTGGCCTCGCTGATGGGCTGGCCGGCCATTCACGGCGTCATCTTTGGTTTCTCGCTGGCCACCGCCAGTACCGTGGTACTGCTGCGGGCGATGGAGGAACGCCGCCTGCTGGAAACCATGCGCGGCAAGATCGCGGTCGGCTGGCTGATCGTCGAAGACCTGGCCTGCGTGCTGGCACTGGTGATGATGCCGGTGATGGCCGGTGTGTTCGGCCCCGATGCGGCCAAGGAATCGCACTCGCTGGGCAGCGTGCTGGCCGACATCGGCTGGACCTTCGTGCAGCTGGGCCTGTTCGTGGCGGTGATGCTGGTGGTCGGACGCCGGGTCATTCCGTGGATCCTGGAGCGCATCGCCGGTACCGGCTCACGCGAACTGTTCACCCTGTCGGTGCTGGCGATCGCGCTGGGCGTGGCGTTTGGCTCGGCCATGTTGTTCGGCGTCTCGTTCGCACTGGGCGCGTTCTTCGCCGGCATGCTGCTCAACGAATCGGAACTGAGCCACAAGGCCGCACACGATTCGCTGCCGCTGCGTGATGCGTTCGCAGTGCTGTTCTTCGTCTCGGTCGGCATGTTGTTCGACCCCAACATCCTCATCCAGCACCCGTGGCAGGTGCTGGCCACGGTGCTGATCATCATGTTCGGCAAGTCGGCCGCCGCGTTCTTCATCGTGCGTGCGTTCGGCCACCCGACCAGCACTGCGCTGACCATTTCGGCCAGCCTGGCGCAGATCGGCGAGTTCGCCTTCATCATCGCCGGCCTGGGCGTGGCACTGCAGATCCTGCCGAAGGAAGGCCAGTCGCTGGTGCTGGCTGGTGCGCTGGTGTCGATCATGCTCAATCCACTGGTGTTCGGCCTGCTCGACCGATGGCAGGCCAAGCAGGAAAAGCAGCCGCAGACGCCGGAGCCGGAAGAGGCCACCGGCCCGTCGCGTGAGCTGCATGACCACGCCATCGTCATTGGTTACGGCCGGGTCGGCAGCGAGCTTGCGCAGGTGCTGCGCGACCGTGGCGTGCCGGTGCTGGTGATCGATGACAACAAGGAACACGTCGAGCAGGCGCACGCCAAGGGCCTGGCGGCGATCCGCGGCAGTGCCGCGGCCGATCGGGTGCTGGCCGAGGCCCACCCGGAACGCGCCAAGATCGCGGTACTGGCGATTCCTCAGCCGCTGGAAGCCGGTGAAGCGCTGGCCAAGCTGCGTGCGATCAATCCGGAGCTGACCCTGCTGGCGCGCGCGCACAGCGATGCCGAGGTGAAGCATCTGCTGGAGCACGGCGCGGATGGCACGGTGATGGCCGAGCGCGAGCTGGCGTACTCGTTGGCGGAGATGATCATGTCCACGCCGCCGTACCGGAATCTGGGGCAGCACAGCATTCCGGTGGTGTGAGGGGTGTGGGTGTGGCAGGGCTTGCAGCCCTGCACCTGCCAAGGCGACGGCAGCAGCCGAAGCAACAGCAACGGCAAAAGCTGGCACTCCGTGGGATGGCGAGGTGGGTCCGGTTGCGGGGGACGCCGTAAATACATCCATGTAGGCTCGGTCGCCGCATCCATGCGGCTCACGCCCCCGCAACCGGACCCACCTCGCCTTCGACAATTCGCCGCAATCTGCAGTAGATCACGCCATGCGTGGATGCTGTTCGATGAACTGTCGAAATGTTCGATTCCGATGGAGATACATCCACGCATGGCGTGGATCTACCGGGTTGGATGCCGGCCAACGGTACATGGAAAGCAAAAAAATCCCCGGTCGACCCGCATCGACCGGGGATCTGGATCGCCACGTTGCCACGCCTTGGAGAGGCAGTTCCACCGTAGCGCATCGCGTGGCTGGTGGTGATCGCCTGTGGCGATATGCACCAAGCGCGCGGCTATCAGGCGGCGGCCAGGGCCTGTTCCAGGTCGGCGCGCAGGTCGCCGATGTGTTCGATGCCGATCGACAGCCGCACGGTGTCTTCACTGACGCCGGCCTTGGCCAGCTCCGCCGCATCCAGCTGGCGATGGGTGGTGGACGCTGGATGGGTCGCCAGCGATTTGGCGTCGCCCAGGTTCACCAGCCGGGTGAACAGCTTCAACGCATCGAGGAAGCGTGCGCCGGCTTCGCGACCGCCTGGCAAGCCGAAGGTCAGCACGCCCGAGCCGTGGCCACCGAGGTAGCGCTGGGCGGCAGCATGCTCCGGGTCGTCGGCCAACCCGGCGTAGCGGACCCAGGCCACCTTCGCGTGCGCCTTCAGGAACTGCGCGACGGCCAGTGCGTTGGCGTTGATGCGTTCCATGCGCAGCGCCAGGGTCTCGATGCCCTGCAGGATCAGGAAGGCATTGAACGGCGACAGCGCCGCACCGGTATTGCGCAGCGGCACCACGCGCGCGCGGCCGATATAGGCCGCCGGCCCCAGCGCTTCGGTGTAGACCACGCCGTGGTAGCTGGGGTCGGGCTGGTTGAGGCGGGCGAAACGCTTCGGCTGCGCCGCCCAGTCGAAGCGACCGGAGTCGATGATGGCGCCGCCGAGGCTGTTGCCGTGGCCGCCCAGGTACTTGGTCAGCGAGTGCACGACGATGTCGGCACCGTGCTCGAACGGGCGCAGCAGGAACGGCGTGGCCACGGTGTTGTCGACGATCAGCGGCACGCCCGCGGCATGCGCCACCTCGGCAATGGCGGCGATGTCGGTGACGTTGCCGCGCGGATTGCCGATCGATTCGACGAACACCGCCTTGGTGCGCTCGTCGATCAGCGCGGCGAACGCGGCGGGATCGGCCGGATCGGCAAAGCGCGCCTGGATGCCGTACTGCGGCAGCGTGTGTGCCAGTAGATTGAGGCTGCCGCCATACAGCGCGCTGGAGGCGACGATGTTGTCGCCGGCCTCGGCGATGGTCTGGAGCGCATAGGTGATCGCGGCCTGCCCCGAGGCCAGCGCCAGCGCGCCGATGCCACCTTCCAGTGCGGCCAGGCGCTGCTCCAGCACGTCGGTGGTGGGGTTCATGATGCGGGTGTAGATGTTGCCCGGCACCTTCAGGTCGAACAGGTCGGCGCCATGCTGGGTGTCATCGAAGGCATAGGCCACGGTCTGGTAGATCGGCACCGCCACTGCGCGGGTGGTCGGGTCGGGACGGTAGCCGCCATGTACGGCCAGGGTTTCCAGTTGCCACTGCGGGTCGCTCATTGCACCAGGCTCCATCCGGGGAAACCGCCACCATAGGCCAGCCCGGGCCACGCGCTGAAAGCCGCTGGCGATGACGCCAGTACTGCCGGTTATCAGGTTGGCCGCGATTCAGGCAGCCGTCATGGGCCGTTGCTAGGCTTCGCCACCGGGCGCCCCTGCCCGGGCACGGAGGCCCCACGCGCATGCAGCCATCCCCTTGGACACCCACCGCCAGCAGCACACCGACACCGGTATTGCTGGTGGAAGATGACCGCCGCCTGGCCGAGCTGGTCAGCGACTATCTCCACGAGCATGGGTTCGCCGTGCAGCACGTGGCACGGGGCGATCTGGCCGGTGCCGCCTGCCGCCAGCACGCGCCGGAACTGGTGGTGCTGGACCTGATGCTGCCCGGCCTGGGCGGCATCGACGTGTGCCGGCAGATCCGCAGCTTCTCCGATGTGCCGATCCTGATGCTGACCGCCTGCGAGGACGACATCGAGCAGGTGCTGGGCCTGGAATCGGGTGCCGACGACTATGTGCACAAGCCGATCGAGCCGCGCCTGCTGCTGGCCCGCCTGCGCGCCCTGCTGCGCCGCCGGCATGGCAGCGGCAACACCGGCACGCCCTGCCGGCTGATGCATGGCGAGCTGCTGATCGACCGCATGCAGCGCGAGGTGCACCTGCATGGCCAGCCGGTGGACATGGGCACCACCGAATTCGAGATCCTGTGGTTGTTGGCCAGCCAGCCGGGGCAGATCCTCTCGCGCGACCAGATCCTGCAGGCGGTGCGCGGCATCGATTTCGACGGACTGGACCGCAGCGTCGACGTCAGCATCGGCAAGCTGCGCCGCAAGCTCGGCGACGATGCGCGCGAACCACGGCGGATCAAGACCGTGTGGGGCCGCGGCTACCAGTTCAATCCGTCGGCCTGGACGGCATGAAGCGGCTGTTCCTGCGCCTGTGGCTGGTGGTCGGCGCCAGCTTCCTGATCACCCTGCTGCTGATCAACGTGATCTTTGATCGCATCTACCTGCCGTTCCAGCAGCGTGTGTTCGCAGAACAGGTGCGCGGCCAGCTGTATGCATTGCGGCAGGGACTGGATGGAAAGGACCCCGCCGCCCAGCAGGACCAGCTGGCGAAGTGGCAACCCCACTACGGCATTGAACTGGCACTGCTGCCGTCAGCGCCGGCCCTTGAGGCGGGCGAACAGGAACAGCTGCGGCGCAACGGACTCATCTCCCGGCAGAAGTTCGAGATCGTACTGGCGCCCCTTGCCCCCCAGCATCCGGACGGTCCCTGGCTGCGCCTGCACCTGCCAGGCGAGCCGTCGATGACCCTGTATCTCACCCTGATCGCGTATTCGGTGATGCTGGCCCTGTTCGGGCTGTGCCTGTACGCCTGGGTGCGCCTGCTCTGGCGCGATCTGGACGCCCTGCGCGTGCATGCCGACCGCATTGGCGCTGGCGATCTGCAGGCACGCGCGCAGGTCTCGCCACGCTCGCAGATCCGGGTCATCGTCGAACACTCCAATCGCATGGCCGCACGCGTGGCCGAGCTGGTGCAGCGCCAGCGCGACCTGACCCATGCGATCTCGCACGAACTGCGTACGCCGATCGCACGCGTGGCCTTCGGCCTGGACCTGATGCAGGACAGCGATGATCGCGAACGTCGCGAGCGACTTGCGCAGGGACTCCACGGTGACCTGGCCGAACTCAACCGGCTGGTCAGCGAACTGCTGGCCTATGAGCGGCTGGAACACCCCAGCGAAGGCGAGCCGCTACAGCGCATCGAAGCCAACGACTGGTTGCAGGCCTGCCTGGCCGATGTGCGTCGTGACGCCGAACGCGCCAGCCTCGTGCTGCGTGTGCTGCCCAGCGCGCTGCCGCGCGTGGACGCCGAGCCGCGCCTGCTGCAGCTGGCGTTGAGCAACCTGGTCGGCAACGCGCTGCGCCATGCACGCTCACAGGTCGAGGTCTCGCTGGTCGGCGTCGACGGCCGCGCCTGCCTGCGCGTGGATGACGACGGTCCCGGCATCGCCGAGGCCGATCGCGAGAAGGTGATCCGTCCCTTCACCCGCCTTGACGACAGCCGCAGCCGCGATACCGGCGGCTTCGGCCTGGGCCTGGCCATCGTCAGCCGCATCGCCACACGCCACGGTGGCGAGCTGCGCATCAGCCGCGCCACGCTGGGCGGCGCACGCCTGGAAATGCACTGGCCGCTGGCTGCCAGCTGAACGCCCGAGGGCGCGATTACAGTTGATTACAACTCCCGCACAACTGCGGACGGAACGGTCGCCGGCATATCGCCACGCTGGCGACCCTGCAGCGCACGCCGGATGCGCGTGCTGCTTTCCTCCCATTGTCGAGAGTTTCCATGTCCCAGCTTCGCCGTTCCCGTTCCCCTGCCCTGCTCTGCCTGGCCCTGCTGCCCCTGTTCGCCGCGCCGATCGCCCATGCCAAGGATGACCACTGGACCTTCGAAGTTGCCGCCGGGGGGGGCGTGACCCCGCGCTACAGCGGCAGCGAGGAATACCGTGCGACGCCGTCGTTGTCCTTCGACGTGACCTCGCCGGGTGGATGGTTTCTGGGCACCAGTGGCATTGGCTGGGGCACCTCCATCGGCGAGCACACCCGCGTGCGCGCCTATGTCGGTGCCAGCGGCATCCGCAAGGACAAGGACTCGCTGCTTGGCGGTTCGGACTTCCTGCGCGGCATGGGCGATATCGATACCCGTCCCCTGGTCGGCGTCTCGGCTGGTTATACGTTGGGCGAAGCCGTGCTGAGCGGTTCCTGGCAGTTCACCCGCAAGGATGAGGACAAGGCCGAGAACGGCCTGGCCACCCAGCAGGTGCACCTGAACCTGACCCTGCCGCTGTTCGACCTGGCCGGCGGTGTGGTCAGCGGCAGCGTCTCCACCGACTACGGCAACCGCGGCTACATGCAGACCTGGTACGGCGTCAGCCCGGAACAGGCGGCGCGTACCGGCTTTGCCGAACACAAGCCGAAGGCCGGCCTGGTCAGCGCCGGTGTCGGCCTGAAGTGGAGCCACCGCGTGGGCCGCAATGGCAACTGGTACATCTCGGCCGAAGGCACGCGCCTGCTTGGCGATGCGGCCGACAGCCCGATCGTGCAAAAGCCCAACCAGTTCGGATTGATGAGCGGGTACACGCACCGCTTCTGAGAAGTCGCCGGGCATGGCCCGGCGCTACCGGAGAAAACGGGTCGCTGCGATCAGGCAGCGCCCCGCATGATTCATGCCTTGGCGAACACCAGGTGACCGCCGTCGTTGCCGACTTCGATGGTGTCGCCGTTGACGAAGGCCCCGGACAGGATCTTCTGCGCCAACGGGTTCTCCAGCTGCGCCTGGATCGCACGCTTCAACGGGCGCGCACCATACACCGGATCGAAGCCAACGTTGCCGAGCAGGTCGAACGCCGCATCGGAGACCGCCAGCTTCAACCCACGCTCGGCCAGCCGCTTCTCCAGCCCACGCATCTGGATCCGCGCGATCTGCTTGATCTGCTGCTTGTCCAGCGGGTGGAACACCACGATGTCGTCCAGGCGGTTGATGAATTCCGGGCGGAAGTGCGCCTGCACCACGCCCATCACCGCCGCCTTCATCTGCGTGTAGGCCTCCGGGCTGTCATCGGCACTCATGTCCTGGATCTGGTGCGAGCCCAGGTTCGAGGTCATCACGATGACGGTGTTGCGGAAGTCCACGGTGCGGCCCTGGCCATCGGTCAGGCGACCATCGTCCAGCACCTGCAGCAGGATGTTGAACACATCCGGGTGCGCCTTCTCCACTTCGTCCAGCAGGATCAGCGAATACGGGCGACGACGCACGGCCTCGGTCAGGTAGCCGCCTTCCTCGTAGCCGACATAGCCCGGAGGCGCACCGATCAGGCGTGCGACGCTGTGCTTCTCCATGAACTCGCTCATGTCGATGCGGATCATCGCGTCGGCACTATCGAACAGGAATTCGGCCAGCGACTTGCATAGCTCGGTCTTGCCGACACCGGTCGGGCCGAGGAACAGGAACGAGCCGGCCGGGCGATTCGGGTCGGACAGGCCCGCACGCGAGCGGCGCACGGCATCGGAAACGACCTTGATCGCTTCCTCCTGGCCGACCACGCGGTTGTGCAGCACTTCTTCCATGCGCAGCAGCTTGTCGCGCTCGCCTTCGAGCATCTTGTTGACTGGAATGCCGGTCCAGCGCGACACGACCTCGGCGATCTCCTCGTCGGTCACGCGGTCCTGCACCAGCTTGAAGTCCTTGTGCTCGGCTTCCTGCGCGGCGGCCAGCTGCTTTTCCAGCTGCGGCAACAGACCGTACTGGATCTCGCTCATCCTGGCGAAATCCTGGCGGCGCTGCGCGGCCTCCAGTTCCAGCCTGGCCTGCTCGACCTGTTCCTTGATCTTCGTCGCACCCTGCAGCGCAGCCTTCTCCGACTTCCAGATTTCATTGAGATCGGAGAACTCGCGCTCCAGCGCCTCGATGTCGTTCTCCAGGTCGGCCAGGCGTTGCCGCGACGCCTCGTCCTTTTCCTTCTTCAGCATCTCGCGCTGGATCTTCAACTGGATCACCCGGCGCTCCAGGCGATCCAGTTCCTCCGGCTTGGAGTCGATCTCCATGCGCAGGCGCGAGGCGGCCTCATCCATCAGGTCGATGGCCTTGTCCGGCAGCTGGCGGTCGGTGATGTAGCGGTTGGACAGCGTCGCGGCGGCAACGATGGCCGGGTCGGTGATCTCCACGCCGTGGTGCAGCGCGTACTTTTCCTTCAGCCCGCGCAGGATGGCAATGGTGTCCTCCACCGACGGCTCGCCCACGAACACCTTCTGGAAGCGGCGCTCCAGCGCGGCATCCTTCTCGATGTACTTGCGGTATTCGTCCAGCGTGGTGGCACCGATGCAGTGCAGTTCGCCGCGTGCCAGCGCCGGCTTCAGCATGTTGCCGGCATCCATCGCACCGTCGGCCTTGCCGGCGCCGACCATGGTGTGCAGTTCGTCGATGAACAGGATGATCTGGCCTTCGTTCTTGGCCAGGTCGTTGAGCACGCCCTTCAGGCGCTCTTCGAACTCGCCGCGGAACTTGGCACCGGCGATCAGCGCACCCATGTCCAGCGACAGCACGCGCTTGCCGCGCAGGCCTTCGGGCACTTCGTCGTTGATGATGCGCTGGGCCAGGCCTTCGACGATCGCGGTCTTGCCCACGCCTGGCTCGCCGATCAGCACCGGATTGTTCTTGGTCCGGCGCTGCAGCACCTGGATGGTGCGGCGGATTTCCTCATCGCGGCCAATCACCGGATCGAGCTTGCCGCTCTCGGCGCGCGCCGTCAGGTCGATGGTGTACTTCTCCAGCGCCTGCCGCTGCTCCTCGGCGTTCTCCGACTGCACGTTCTCGCCGCCGCGCAGCTTGTCGATCGCGGCCTGCAGGCGGGTCTTGTCGGCACCGGCGGCGCGCAGCGCCATGCCCAGCGTGCCGCCATCCTCCAGCGCGGCCAGCACGAACCACTCGCTGGCGATGAAGGCATCACCGTGCTGCTGGGCCAGCTTGTCGGTCTGGTTCAGCAGGCGCCCCAGGTCGTTTCCCATCGAGACGTTGCCGGCCTGGCCGGACACCTTGGGCAGCGCGTCCAAGGCCTCGGTCAGGCGCTCGCGCAGGACCGGTACGTTCACCCCAGCCTGCGCCAGCAGCGGGCGCGTGCTGCCGCCCTGCTGGTCCAGCAGCGCGCTGAACAGGTGAACCGGTTCGATGATGCTGTTGTCGCGGCCCACGGCCAGCGACTGTGCGTCTGCCAGCGCCTGCTGGAAACGCGAGGTGAGCTTGTCCATCCGCATTGCGAATCCTCATCGGTCATCAGGGCCGGCCCGCGCCGGCGATGCTGGAAAGATGCGGTTGCCCCACCCCGTTTCAAGGGTGACTGCGACTGCACCCCGAGGCCAGTCAGCCTGCGGCCAGCATGCCGGAACGGGTGTGGTCGGCGCGTTGATCCCGATCAGTTGCGTGCGGTGGACGGTTTCAGTGGGTGATCGCGCTGCGGATTGCCCGTAGCTGCTGCTTGACGGCCCGCGCCTGCGCCACGTCCATGCGCAGCAGCGCCTTCTGCCCGATCGAGCGCGCCTGCAGGGTGGGATCGACAAAGCGATAGCGGCCACGCTCATCGCGTTCCACCTGCGGCGCCTGCGCCAGGTCCGGGGTCTCCAGCAGGTGATCGATCACCGCGACCAGGCGGTCGTTGAAGTACCCCTCAGGCCGCCCCAGGTCGACGTAGGCCTGCTGGATCAACGGATAGAAGCGCTTGTAGGCCGTTGCCGTTGCTGCCGGATCCAGCGCGGTGAAGGCCTGCACGTAGGGCGCATAGCGCGCCGCGTTGCTGGCGGCGATGCGATCACCGCCTTCGCCGGGCTCGACCTGCAGGCTGCCCGGCAGTGGCCGCGCGGCCAACGCCGTGGGCGGAACACTGGGCTTGTCCAGATTATCGACCTGGGTGACCAGGCGCTGGATCACATGGTCGCGCAATAGCAGCGTCAGCGGGCCCTCGCCCTGGAACAACTGGCTCAACGCACCCCAGGCAGCGGCATCGCTGTCGGCCAGCTTCGGCAGCGCCGGGTCGGCGGCGGCCTCGGTATCCAGCGGATGCCTGATCGGCGGCGGTGCTGGCGCGGGTTCCGCGGCCGCCCGCGGCTGTGGTGGCGCGCTGGTGCTGGCGGGAGTTGATTGCACCGGCACCGAAACACCGTCCGCCAGGCTCTTCAGCTGATCGCGGAACAGCCAACCGCCCGCACCACCGATCACCACCACGCCCAACACCCAGGGCCAAACCGCTTTTCCACTCTGCATGATGCAGCACCTCGTTTCACACGCATGGAGAAGGTGTGACCCCACCGATTCCGGCGGGTTCCCCGCCTGTTCCGCTGCCGTTCGGATTCGACCCGCACCGAAGCCGCGCTCACGCCTGCTTTGCATGCCAAGCGCGAGGCTGTGGGCCCTGTTCTGTGGAGACACTGCCATGCAGTACGCGCTGTACTACTGGACCGGCATCCAGGGCCGTGGCGAGTTCGTGCGGCTGGCGCTGGAAGATGCCGGTGCCGACTACATCGACATGGCGCGGGTGCACGGCGATGCGGTGATGCAGCCGTTCCTCGATGGCCGCAGTGAAGGTGCGCAGCCCTTCGCGCCGCCGTTCCTGAAGGCCGGTCGCCAGGTCATCGCGCAGGTCGCAGCGATACTGGATTTCCTGGGCCCGACGCTGGACCTGGTGCCGCAGGCGGCCTCGCGGCGGATGCAGGCGCTGCAACTGCAGCTGACCATCGCTGACCTGGTGGCCGAGGTGCATGACACCCATCATCCGATTGCCGCCTCGAAGTACTACGAAGAGCAGAAGATCGAGGCCAAGGCACGTGCCGCATCGCTTCGCAGCGAACGACTGCCGAAGTTCCTCGGCTATTTCGAACAGGTGCTGGCGGCCAACGGTGGTCGCCATGCACTGCGCGAGCATTCGTATGTGGATCTGTCGCTGTTCCAGCTGCTGAGCGGGCTGGACTACATGTTCCCGCGCCGCATGCAGGCGCTGGCCCCCACCCTGCCCTTGCTGCGCGCGTTGCAGGAGCGGGTGGCGAAGCGGCCGAACATCGCCGCCTACCTGGCGTCGGAGCGACGGCTGGCATTCAATACGAATGGCATCTTCCGCCACTACCCGGAGCTGGATGGAGCGCGCTGATGCCGCCGCCTGCCCCCCCCCGAAACGGAAGGAGCGGTAGTGCCGGCCGCTGGCCGGCAGCGCGCGTTGCGAGCATTCGCCGCCTGCAGCACATCCCTGTAGCAGCCGAGCGCAGGCTCGGCTCTACAACACCCCCGAAGCGGAAAGAGAGCGGTAGCGCCGGGCCATGCCCGGCGTCCCTGGTCAATGATCGATGCGATCACCCAGCGGCTTCACCGCCTGCTTCTGCAGCGACAGCAGGCCCAGCAGCACCGCCAATGCCACGTAGGCGCCGGCGAACTGCCAGCTGATGATGCGCGCCAGGCCGTCCAGGTCCCAGGGCAGGTAGATGCCGCCGCGCGGGTCCACCGAATGGATCAGGCCGAACAGGGTCAGCACCGCCGCCACCAGCAGGAAACCGCAGGCACGGCGCAGGCGGCCATCGACCATCGCCGCCACCGCCGAGATCCACAGCATCGAGGTGATGATGAAGCCGTTGCCGAGGGTGAAGATCACCGCCAGTTCCGGCAGGCCATGGCCATCCAGCTTGGTCAGCAGCTGCGGCAGCTGGTCCGGGGCGATCCAGCCCGGTGCCTTGATCGCCAGCAGGTAGGCCACCGACGGCAGGAAACCGAACACCATCGCCCCGGTGTGATGACGTGGCGTGGCCTGGAAGGCCTGGGTGGTGATGTCGATGGCCACGTACACGATGATCGGTGCCAGCACCGCCAGCGGCAACCACTGCACCAGCCCGGAGATGATGCCGAGCATGCCGCCGATGCCGACGAACAGGCCGGTCAGCAGCGTGTAGCCGCTGCGCGCACCCATGTGCTTGTAGGCCGGCTGGCCGATGTACGGCGTGGTCTGCGCCACGCCACCGCAGACGCCGGCCACCAGCGTGGCCACCGCTTCTACCAGCAGGATGTCGCGGGTGCGGTAGTCATCGCCGGCCGCGCGCGCGCTTTCAGACACATTGATGCCACCGACCACCATCAGCAGGCCGAACGGCAGCAGCAGCGGCAGGTAGGTCATCGCGGTGGGCAGGCCGTCGAGGAAGCCCAGCGTCGGCAGCGGCAGCACCACCTGCGGCGGCACCCACGCCGGCACATGGAAGCCAGGCGCGCCCAAGCCGGCCAGGCCGAGGCCGTAATACAGCACGGTGCCGAACACGAAGGCCAGCAGCACGCCGGGGCCACGCACCGGCAACCTGCCCTTGGCAATCAGCACATACAGCAGCAGGCCCAGCGTGGTGAAGCCGACCAGCGGCGAGCGCAGCGTTTCCAGCAGCGGCAGCAGGCCCATCAGCACCAGCGCGATGCCGGCGATGGACCCCAGCAGCGCGGCACGCGGCAGCGCGCGGGTAACCGCTTCGCCGAAGAACGACAGCACGAACTTGAGCACGCCCATGATCACCAGCGCGGCCATGCCCAGCTGCCAGGTGGCGATACCCGCGGCGTGCGGGTCCATGCCTTGCTGCTTGAAGGCGATGAAGGCCGGGCCGAGCACCAGCAGGGCCATGCCGATGCTGGTGGGTGCATCCAGGCCCAGCGGCATGGCGGTGACATCGTCGCGGCCGGTACGCGCGGCCAGCCGGCGCGCCATCAGGGTGTACAGCAGGTTGCCGACCAGCACGCCGAAGGCGGTGCCGGGGAACATGCGGCCGAACACCACGTCGGCGGGGAACTGGAAGATCCCGACCAGGGCCATGGCGATGAAGCCGAGGATGGAGAGGTTGTCGACGACCAGGCCGAAAAAGCCGTTGAAGTCACCGGCGACGAACCAGCGACGCGGTGCGGCGGAAGCGGGAGCGGACATGGAAGGGGCGGTGGGGGTGGGGACCGCCGATGGTAGGCCCAGCGGGGCCAGCGCGCCAATTCCGTCGTGGAATGATGGGTTCCAGCCAACGGCGGGGCCCCTCGTGGCTGGGTTGGTCGCGGACAGCGATTTCCTGGGTTGGGCCGGTCGGGTAGATGGCGCGGGGGACGCCGTAAACCCATCCATGGGGGCTTGGCCGCGGCATCCATGCCGCGGACACCCCCGCGCCACCTACCCGCCCGGCCCCTGACAATTTCCTGCGCGTGCCAGCCACGGAAGAGAATCAAAAGATCAAAAGCAAAGCCAGGCTCTCTTTGTAGCGCCGAGCCCATGCTCGGCTGCTGTATGCGAAGCCTCTCAGCCGAGCGTGGGCTCGGCTCTACAGAAGATCATTCCAACCATTCTTTCGTTCATCCACGCATGGCGTGGATCTACCGTGTCGACCAAGGTCGACACCTACCCACAGCAGCGGAAAACTGTCGAAGGCGGGGTGGGGCCGGTTGCGGGGGCGTGAGCCGCATGGATGCGGCGACCGAGCTTACATGGACGTACTTGCAGCGGCCCCCGCAACCGGCCCCATCCCGCCATCCCACGGAATGCCCGCTGTTGCTGTTGCTTCGGCTGTTGCTTCGGCTGTTGCTTCGGCTGTTGCTTCGGCTGTTGCATTGGCCTCTGCGGGTGCAGGGCGCAGCCCTGCATCGCCCCCCCTACTTCTTCAGGAAGTTGTCCACCAGCAGATGCTTCACGTCGTCGAAGCGGCCGTTCAATACCGCATTGGCCGCGTACAGCGCCGTACCGGCCACCTGCTTGGCTTCGATCTGTGGCGGCATCACCAGCTCGGCGCGGCTGGTATGCACGTCCAGCAATGCCGGGCCACGCTGCGACAGGAAGTCCTGCACCGCTTCATCCAGGTCCTCGCTGCGGGTCACCGTGCGGCCGTGGAAGCCAATCACCTCGGCCAGGCGACCGAAGTCGGGGTTCTTCAGGTCGGTGTAGTTGTCCAGCAGGCCTTCCACCTTCTGCTCCAGCTCGACGAAGTTCAGCGAGCCGTTGTTGAACACCACGACCTTGATCGGCAGATTTTCCTGCACGGCCGTCAGCAGGTCGCCCAGCAGCATCGCCAGGCCGCCATCGCCGGACAACGAAATCACCTGCCGGCCGGGGAACGCCTTCTGCAGGCCCAGTGCCTGCGGCATTGCATTGGCCATCGTGCCGTGCAGCAGGCTGGTCAGCGTGCGGCGTCGACCGTTGACGCGGATATGCCGCAGCACCCAGACCATCGGCGAGCCGCCGTCAGCGGTGAACAGCGCATCGTCGCTGGCGTACTTCGACAGCAGCGCGGTCAGATGCTGCGGGTGGATAAGCTCGCCCTCGCCCGGCTGTTCTTCCTGCTCGCGCTTCTTCAGCGCCTTGTCGCGACGTTCGATACATTCGTCCAGGAAACTGCTGTCCTCGCGCGGCGGCAACATCGGCAGCAAGGCATCCAGCGTCGGTGCGATGTCACCGACCACGCCGAGGTTCACCGGATGGCGGCGGCCGAGATGGCTGCCATCGCGGTCGACCTGGATGATCGTGGCCTTGTCCGGGTAGAACTGGCCCCAGGCGAAGTCGGCGCCGAGCAGCAGCAGCGTGTCGCACTCCATCAGCGTGTGGAAGCCGGATTCGATGCCGAAGATGCCGGTCATGCCCATGTTGTACGGGTTGTCCGGCTCGACGAAGTCCTTGGCGCGCGAGGTGTGCGCGATCGGTGCCTGCAGGCGCCGGGCCAGTTCCAGCAGCTGTGCGTGCGCACCCTGGCAACCGGCGCCGGCGTAGATGCCGATGCGCTTGCCCTGCCCCAGCAGCTCGGCGATGCGCTGCAGCTCAGCATCCGACGGGCGCAGCACCGGCTGGGTGTAATGCACCGAGAACGGCACATCGTGCTTCACTTCGGCCTGGCTGATATCGGCGGGCAGGATCACCACCGCCACGCCACGGCGGCTGATCGCGGCCTGGCAGGCCAGGGTGACCACGCGACGCGCCTGCTCGGCGCTGTGCACCTGCTCGCAGAACACCGAACAACTGGCGTACACCGCCTTGAAGTCCACTTCCTGTGGGAATTCCATGCCCAGCTCGCTGGTCACCACCTGGCTGGCGATCAGCACCATCGGCGCGCGGTTGCGGTTGCTCTCGAACACGCCATTGATGAAATGCAGGCTGCCGGGGCCGCAGGAGCCGGCGCAGGCGGTCAGTTCGCCGCTCACCAGCGAATCGGCGCCTGCGGCAAAGGCTGCTACTTCCTCATGCCGCACATGCACCCATGCGATCTCGCTGCCATGCATCGCATCGGTCACATGGTTGAGCGTATCGCCCACGATGCCGTAGCAACGGCGGACACCGGCCTGCTGCAGGGCGTCCACCACGATTTCGGCCACGCGCTTGCTCATCGGATACATCCTCGAACGGGGGAACATCCGAGGCTAGACCCGATGAAGTGATGCCTCTGCAAAAAAGGGGACGGAGGGAATTAAGTCGTATGTGCCACAAACGACTTAATTCCCTCCGTCCCCTTTTTCTTCAATCGTTGACGTTGATCCAGCCTTCCACCGCGCCCTGCTTCGGGTTGCGGTAGCGCAGCTTCACCCAGCCGTCCTGTTCATCCAGCAGTTCCACGCGGTCGCCCTGCACCAGGTAACGCTTGGTGCTGGACGCGCCGGGTCGGTCGAACAGGAACAGGCACGCGGTTACCACGGTGGCCTGCTGACCACGCAACGGCCCGGCCGGCGGTGCGCCCAGGCCATCGGCGATGGCACTTTCCAGCACACGGCCGGCCGGATCATACGTGCGCCAGACCGCCAACGGGCCCTGCTCGTCGGTCTGTTCCCACTGCAGCGCGGCGTTAAAGGTATCGTCCAGCATCAGCACGCTCTCAGAGCGGTACAGATGGAGCTTCGCGCCTGCAAACCGGTACTGGTCGGTGTACCACATCGGGCCACTGCGGCAGCTGCTGGTCAGCGTTCGAGTGGCAGCATCCACGCTCAACCCCATCAGCTCGCCGCAGCTGTCCTTGCCGTGGGTGTCGGCCTGCAGCGCGCGAAACGCGGCACTGGCCGGATCGAACCGGTACACCACTACCGCTTCATTGACCATGCCTACCGATGCACGTGCGACCAGTTCCGGGTAGCCATCGAAATCGACGTCTTCAAGCGACCACCGCGAATTTCCGTCGGCATCCGCCGCACCCGCCAGCGTCTGGCGCTTGCCCGACGGTGACAGCTGCACCGCGATGCTGCCGTCCTGCTGGGGATCGGCATGCGCCTGTACATGCGCGGCCACCTGGAAGCGCAACGTTTCGCCGTCGTCGCCACGCGCCTGCACCGACGGTGCCAGCAGTCCCGCCAGCACCAGGCCCAGCACGCATTCCCTGTGTTTCATCATCGCTCCCTGCGGCACCACGGTGGCACCGTCAACTCAGAACGATACCTCGACCGGCTGCCGCGACCACAGCACCGATTGATGCTTGGTCTGCTGCTTCCACGCCAGGCGGATCGCTTCGATATCGGCGCGGCGCTGCGGGGTGTCCTCGTGCAGCACCACCAGCACCTTGGTGCGCAGGCGGTTGGGCGCGGCATCGCCACGGAACAGCCACTGGCCGTAGGCATCGAACACGGTCAGGCCATCGGGGAAGCGCGGGGTCACTTCCTTGTCCAGGAAGGTGCGCCACTGCGCCTCGCTGATGGTGTCGGCCTGCGGACGGTTGCCGGCGCCCTGCTCCTCGCCCACGCCGAAGTACAGCTCGCTGCGCACCCAGCCGTGGCCAGCGGACGGCCGTGCGGCATCGCCCTTCAGTTCGGCCGTAGTGGCCGTGGCATAGGCGCTGGGCGCCTGCGAAGAGAGGCTGGCGCAGCCACTGGTGGCCAGCAGAACGGCGAAGACGAGGCCAAGGTGTTTCATCGGTACAGCTCCGGGGAAGGGGGACAGGGCAAGCCGGCAGCGTACAGCGCCACCGTCCCGGCGTGCTGATGCCAGCAGGGCATCAACTCATGCCGGACCGGCAGGGGCTTGCATCGGCACCGGTCATCACGCGAAGATAATATATCGCTTCATCCGGATGGATGTAAGTGAAACCATCTCCCCCCCCCTTCCCCGTCGTCGTTGTTGCTGGAGCCCCCATGTCCGTCAGCCTGCCCGCGTCGCCGCTCGGCCTCGCCATCGCCCTCGCGCTGTCCTCCGCCGCCGTCCCGGCCCTGGCCCAGGACACCACCAACCTGGACACGGTGATCGTCACCGGCACCCGTGCCGCCGACCGCACCGTGCTCGAATCCACCTCGCCGGTGGATGTGCTCACCGCCGAGGACATCCGCAAGGCCGGCGTGGTCAACGGTGAGCTGGGCAGCGCGCTGCAGGCGCTGCTGCCGTCGTTCAACTTCCCCCGCCAGTCCAACTCCGGTGGCGCCGACCACGTGCGTGCCGCGCAGTTGCGTGGCCTGTCGCCGGACCAGGTGCTGGTGCTGGTCAATGGCAAGCGCCGCCACCACACCGCGCTGGTCAACACCGACAGCAAGATCGGCAAGGGCACCACCCCGGTCGACTTCAACTCGATTCCGGTCAGCGCGATCAAGCGCATCGAAGTGCTGCGCGACGGCGCCGGCGCGCTGTACGGCTCCGATGCGGTCGCCGGCGTGATCAACGTGATCCTCGACAACGGTGGCGATGGCGGCGAAATCGAAGCCAGCTACGGTGCCAACCACACCGACCTCAAGCCGATCGGCCGCACCCTCACCGACGGCCAGACCGGCAACATCAGCGCCAAGGTCGGCACCTCGCTGGGCGAGGACGGCGGCTTCCTGCGCGTCGGCCTGGAATACAAGCACCGCAACGGTACCAACCGCGCCGGCTTCGACCAGATTCCGCCGTGGGACCAGACCCCGGGCAACCTGGCGCTGCAGGGCAAGCGCAACTATGTGCTGGGCGATGGCAAGAGCAAGGACATCAACCTGTGGCTGAACACCGAGATCCCGGTGGGCCAGACCTCGACATTCTATGCGTTCGGCACCTTCAACCAGCGCGATACCGAAGGCGCAAACTACTTCCGCTACGCCGATGGCGATGCCAACTGGAAGGAGGTCTATCCGAATGGGTACCGGCCGATCTCCGAGGGCGAGAACCGCGACGTGCAGGCCGTGGCCGGCGTGCGCGGGCAGTGGGGCGAGTGGAGCTACGACGGCAGCCTGGATTACGGCCAGAACGACTTCACCTACCGCCTGCGTGATTCGCTCAACGCCTCGTTGGGCCCGACCAGCCCGACCCGCTTCAAGACCGCTGACTACGAATACGCGCAGACCGTGGGCAACCTCGACCTGAGCCGCGTGTTCACCCAGAGCGACAGCATCAGCCACACCCTGGGCCTGGGCGTGGAGGCGCGCCACGAGCGCTACCAGACCCGCCCCGGCGACCCGGCCAGCTACGCTGCCGGTCCGTACACCAACCGCCCGACCGGCTCGCAGGCCGGTGGCGGCCTGACCCCGCAGGACGCGGCGACCCTGTCGCGTGACGTGGCCAGCGCCTATGCCAGCCTGTCCAGCCAGTTCGGCGAGAAATTCTCCACCGATCTGGCCGCACGCTACGAGCACAACGACGACTTCGGCGGTGAACTGACCGGCAAGCTCGGCCTGCGCTATGAATTCACCCCGGCGTTCGCGCTGCGCGGTGCCATCTCCAACAACTTCCGTGCGCCGTCGCTGGCACAGATCGGCTACGAATCCACCTCCACCGGCTACAACGCTGGCGGCCAGCTGGTGCAGGGCCGCCTGTTGTCGGTCAACAACCCGATCGCGCGTGGCCTCGGTGCGCAGAACCTGAAGCCGGAGAAGTCGATCAATACCTCGCTGGGCTTCACCAGCCGAATTGGCGAGCACTTCGACCTGTCGCTGGACTTCTTCCAGATCGACATCGACGACCGCATCGCGCTGTCGGAGAGCATCACCGGTGATGCGCTGACCGACTATGTGGCCGCCAACTACGGCGTCAGCGGCCTGCAGAGCGCCAGCTTCTTCGTCAACGCGGCCGATACCCGCACCCGTGGCGCCGAGCTGGTGAGCAACTGGCGCCAGTCGCTGGGCGATGGCCAGCTGCTGCTGACCGGCACCTACGCCTACACCAAGACCACGCTGAAGAACGTGCTGGCCACGCCGGCGCAGCTGCGCGCGCTGAACCCGGACTACGTGCTGTTCGGCATCGAAGAGACCAACACACTGACCGATGCAACGCCGCGTACGCGCGGCAGCTTCTCGGCCGCATGGAGCAACGACCACTGGTCGCTGAGCACCCGCGTGAACCGCTATGGCAGCGCCACCCGCGTGTTCAACTTCGGCGATGGCTACATCCCGCGCCAGACCTACCAGGCCGAGTGGCAGCTGGATGCGGAAGTGGAGTACCGCATCACCCCGCGCTGGAGCGTGGCCATCGGCGGCCAGAACCTGACCGACAACTACCCGGATCGATCCAACAGCGACATCCACTACTTCGGCAACCTGCCGTACGACGTGCTGTCGCCGATCGGCAGCAACGGCGCGTACTACTACGGCCGCGTCCGCTATACGTTCTGATCGCTCCGGATGTAATTGCCTTGGGTGGGTGCGGACCGTTGGTCCGCACGGCCCGGGTTCAATGCAGACTGACCCTTTGTGCCGACCAACGGTCGGCACCCACCGAAGCAAGGCCGTAGCCTGCCCTCGACCCCACGTACACGCCCCCGCTGGCAAGGTGGGCGCATGGCTGAACCGTTCCCCCTGCGTCCGCCACCGCCATTGCTGGACGACGCCTGCGCGTTGTTCCTCGATGTCGACGGCACCCTGATCGAATTCGCTGCACGCCCGGATGCCGTGCAGCTGCTGCCGGATGTGCGTGAAGCCATCGGCCGCATCAGCGACCGCCTGGAAGGTGCCGTGGCACTGGTCAGTGGTCGACCGCTTGAACAGCTGGACCAGTTGTTCGCTCCCCTGCAACTGCCCGCCGCCGGCCTGCATGGCCATGAACTGCGCGGCCACGATGGACGCGTGCTGCGCGACGAACACGACGACGATACCGCCGAGTGGCTGCACGCCCTGCACCAGCAGGCGATGCGCTTCGCCCACGGCCATCCCGGCGTGCTGGTGGAAGACAAGGGCGTCGGCCTGGCGCTGCACTGGCGTGGCGCGCCGCACGCCGCACACGATGTCCGCGCCTTCGCCGACCGCCACGTGCGTGGCCGCACCAGCTACCGCCTGCAGCCTGGCGACCATGTGGTCGAGTTCGTACCCGTCGGCACCGACAAGGGACGCGCGGTGCGGCGGATGATGCAGTACCTGCCCTTCCGCGGCCGCCTGCCGGTGTTCCTCGGCGATGACCTCACCGACGAATTCGGCTTCGACGCCGCCAACGGCCAGCATGGCTGGAGCGTGCTGGTGGGCGAACGTGAACCCAGCGTGGCGGTGTTCGCACTGCCCGACATACGCAGCGTGCACGCCTGGCTGCGTGAGAATGCCTATTGACCCGGCCAACCCCCACGGCCGCAACCGAGATGTACCGCGTGATGACCCAACCCGATCTTGATCTGGGCGTGGTCGGCAACGGCAGCTTCGGCGCCCTGGTCGACAAACATGCCCGCGTTGTCTGGAGCTGCCTGCCCACCTTCGACGGCGACCCCACCTTCTGTGCCCTGCTCGGTCCCAACCAGCAGACCGGTGGTGACTTCGCCATCGAGCTGGAGGACTTCGCCGGCAGTGAACAGGAATACCTCACCAACACGGCGATCCTGCGCACCGTGCTGCGCGACGCGCACGGCGGCGAACTGGAAATCCTCGATTTCGCCCCGCGCTGGCGCCAGAACGATCGCTTCTACCGCCCGGTCAGCCTGATCCGCCAGGTGCGCCCGCTGGCCGGCAGCCCACGCATCACCGTGCACGCACGGCCACTGGCCGACTGGGGCGCACGCGTGCCCGAGTCCACCTGGGGCAGCAACCACGTGCGCTGGATCCTGCCCGAACACGTGCTGCGGCTGACCACCGACGTGCCGGTGCGCTTCGTGCGCGACGGCCTGCCGTTCGTACTCAACCATCCCATCCACCTGATCCTGGGCGTGGATGAATCGCTCAACCGTTCGATCAGCGGCTATGTGCAGGAGGCCTTCCAGCGCACCCGCGACTACTGGCGCGAATGGGTGCGCTACCTGTCCATTCCGCTGGAATGGCAGGACGCGGTGATCCGCAGTGCGATCACCCTGAAGCTGTGCCAGTACGAGGACAGCGGCGCGATCATCGCGGCGATGACCACCTCCATCCCGGAAGCGCCCGGCAGCGTGCGCAACTGGGACTACCGCTATTGCTGGCTGCGCGATGCGGCGTTCGTGGTGCGTGCGCTGAACCGACTTGGCGCCACCCGTACGATGGAGCAGTTCCTCGGCTACATCTTCAACCTGGCCACCACCGACGGGACGCTGCAGCCGCTGTACGGCATCGGCTTCGAGGCCAAGCTGGACGAAGACGAAGTGCCCAGCCTGTCCGGTTATCGCGGCATGGGCCCGGTAAGGCGCGGCAACCTGGCCTGGGTGCAGCGCCAGCACGATGTCTACGGCAGCGTGGTGCTGGCCTCCACGCAGTTGTTCTTCGACCGGCGCCTGCAGGACCCGGGTGATGCACACACCTTCGCCCGCCTGGAACCCCTGGGCGAACAGGCCTTCGCCCTGCACGACGTACCCGATGCCGGCCTGTGGGAATTCCGCGGCCGCACCGAAGTGCACACCTACACCAGCGCGATGTGCTGGGCCGCCTGCGACCGCCTGTGCAAGATCGCCGTGCGCCTGAAGCGTGACGACCGCGCGCATTACTGGCGCGAGCGCGCCGACACCATCCACGCGCGCATCATGGCCGAATCCTGGAACGAGGAGCTGGGCCACTTCACCGATACCTTCGGCGGCCATCGCCTGGATGCCTCGCTGCTGCTGCTGGCCGATATCGGTTTCATCGACGCGCTGGACGCGCGCTTCATCGCCACCGTCGATGCCATCGGCCGCGACCTCAAGCATGGCAATTCGCTGTACCGCTATGTCGCGCCGGATGACTTCGGTGAACCGGAAACCAGCTTCACCATCTGCACCTTCTGGTACATCGACGCGCTGGCCGCGATCGGGCGCATGGATGAAGCACGTGAGATGTTCGAGCTGCTGCTGAAGCAGCGCAATCACCTGGGCCTGCTGTCGGAGGATCTGGCCTTCGACAGCGGCGAGGCCTGGGGCAATTTCCCGCAGACCTATTCGCACGTCGGCCTGATCACCGCCGCAATGCGCCTGTCGCGGTCCTGGCAGGAGGCATCGTGAGTCGTCTGGTCGTGGTTTCAAACCGTGTGGCCGTGCCCGGCGAGAACCGCGCCGGCGGTCTGGCTGTCGGCCTGCTGGCTGCCCTGAAGGAACGCGGTGGCCTGTGGTTCGGCTGGAGTGGCAAGACGGTGAAGGAAGGCAGCGGCACGCTGCACCGGCAGAAAGACGGTGACATCGACTACGTCACCATGGACCTGAGCAAGCGCGAGGTCGATGGCTACTACAACGGCTTCGCCAACCGCACCTTGTGGCCGCTGCTGCACTTCCGCCTGGATCTGGTCGACTACGACCGCGGCACCCGCGAGACCTACCACAAGGTCAACGCGCTGTTCGCCGACAAGCTCGCGCCACTGCTGCGCGAGGACGACATCGTCTGGATCCACGACTACCACCTGATCCCACTCGGTGCGCTGCTGCGCGAGCGCGGCATCGGCTGCCGCATCGGCTTCTTCCTGCACATTCCGATGCCGTCGGCCGACCTGCTGCAGGCGATGCCCGATCATCTGCGGCTGTTCTCCGCGCTGTACGCCTACGATCTGGTCGGCTTCCAGACCCAGCGCGATGCCGATCGCTTCCAGACCTACCTGCGCCTGTTCGGCGGTGGCCGCGTGCTCGACAACGGCGAGCTGGAAGCACCGGGCGGGCGCCGCTTCCGTGCCGCCGCCTTCCCGATCGGCATCGACACCGAGCTGATCGCACGCCAGGCCGGCACCGCGGCCACCAAGGCCGCCGTGAAGAACCTGCGCGCCAGCCTGCGCGATCGCCAGCTGGCGATCGGCGTGGATCGCCTGGACTATTCCAAGGGCCTGCCCGAGCGCTTCCTCGGCTTCGAGCGCTATCTGGAGCGCCACCCCGACCAGCGCGGTTCGCTGACCTACCTGCAGATCGCCCCGGTCTCGCGCGGTGATGTCACCGAGTACCGGCAACTGCGCAGCCAGCTGGAACAGATCGCCGGCCACATCAATGGCGGCCACGCCGAGCCGGACTGGACACCGCTGCGCTACGTCAACCAGAACTTCACCCATGCCACGTTGACCGGCTTCTACCGGGCGGCGGCCGTGGGCCTGGTCACGCCGCTGCGTGATGGCATGAACCTGGTGGCGAAGGAGTACGTCGCCTCGCAGGATCCGGAGGATCCCGGCGTGCTGGTGCTGTCGCTGCTGGCCGGCGCCGCCGATGAGCTGAAGCAGGCGCTGCTGGTGAACCCGCACGATCTGGACGGCGTGGCCGATGCCATCGCCACCGCGGCGACGATGTCGCTGCGCAGGCGCAAGGAACGCTGGCACGCGATGATGGAGCACTTGCGCACCTACGACATCAACCACTGGCGGCGAAGCTACCTGGACGCGCTGGAAGGCTGAAGCACGCGTTCCTGTAGAGCCGAGCCATGCTCGGCTGCTATTGGCAGGAGAAAAAGCAACTCGAGCATGGCTCGACTCTACAGAAGACAGGCGATCAATCCAGGAACCGCGCGGCCTGTTCCGGTGCCGGTAGATGGCAGGCGTCATGCCGGCCGAACCAGCGGTATCGATTGCGCGCCAGTGCACGATAGGCCGCATCGCGCCAGCCACGCGGCACCACCCGCAGCACGCCGCTCAGGCGCCAGGCACCGCCCAGCCCTGCAAGCACGCGCAGGATCGCATCGGTATCGGTCCAGGCGCCCTGTGCGTCCAGCAGCAGGAACGACATGGGATCCTGCGGGTCCAGCCCGTGCGCGCGCAACATCGCGCTGCCCTGCTGCCCCTGCATCGCCGCAAAGCGGTAGCGTCCCCTGCGGTCGAAACGCAGCAGGAAGCGCACCCAGCGGTTGCACAGTGCGCATACACCATCGAACACGATCACCGCGCTGCCCGCCTCGGCGGCGGAATCACTGCGGTTCGAGCCAGCCTTCATAGCGGATCAGGGCTCCGGCCCAGGGCAAGGTCACATCGACCAGGAAAGTGTAGCGCTGGCCGTGCCACGCTCTGCGGCAACCGCGCCGCTGCAGCCAGCAGCGGCACCAACCAGTGCCGCCCGCGCTCGATCCGCGCCTGGCCTGCGTAGCGGCACGGCAGCGATGCGGCGTGCAACGCCTGCACCGGCGCGGCCAGGGTGGCGAAGGCCGGCCCCAGTACGCGCGCGAACAGCGGCATGGTCAGGGCGCGATCCAGGCCAGGGTCGCCATGCGCCCAGTGCGACGGTCGCGCCGGTGCGAATACAGGTCCGGATCGGCCATGGTCGACACCGTGCCGCCATGCACCTGCGCCGGGTCCATGCCCGCCGCCTGCAGGCGCTGGCGTGCCAGGGCGAACAGGTCCACCTTCCAGTGTCCTGGGCGCGTCGCCACAAACGCCGCCTCGGCGGCCGGATCATGGCCGACGAAAGCGTGGAAGACCTCTTCGCCGATCTCGTAGTCGGCCGGTCCGGCGGCCGGGCCCAGCCAGGCCCGCAGCTGCGCGGGCGGGGTCTGCATGGCGGCCACCGTGGCCTCCAGCATGCCGTCGGCCAGGCCACGCCAACCGGCATGGGCCGCACCCACCTCACTACCATCGGCGGCGGCAAACACCACTGGCAGGCAGTCGGCGGTCAGGATCGCCAGCACCACGCCCGGCACCGAGGTCACCGCAGCATCGGCCACCGGTTCGCTGGCGCCCTCCACCGGTGGCGCGCTGAAGCGCAGCACCGTGCTGCTGTGCACCTGGCGCAGCCAGTGCGGTGCCGAGGGCAGCCCCAGCCCCTGCTGCAGCAGCTGCCGGTTGTGCTCGACGTTGGCCGGGGTATCACCATCGGCCGCGTGCCGGTTGCCCAGGTTGAACTGCGCGAACGGCGCCGGCGAAATGCCCGCGCCGTGCCGACGCGTGGTCAGCGCATGGACGCCCGGAGGCGCCGGCCAGTCCGCCTGCAGTACGGGCAGCGCGGCGGCCATCACCAGCGGTCCCGCTCGCGTGCGGCGAAGGCTTCGCTGTCTTCGCGCAGCACCTTCATCAGGTGCAGCATGTCCTCCGGCACCGGCGCGGTGTTGCGCACCGGCTCACCGGTGATCGGATGCGTGAACTCCAGGGTCTCGGCATGCAGGGCCTGGCGCTTGAAGCCGCGCAGCGCGGCCACCAGCTCGTCGCTGGCGCCCTTGGGCAGCTTCAGCGCACCGCCGTACAGCGGGTCACCGATGATCGGATGGCGCACGTGTGCCATGTGCACGCGGATCTGGTGGGTACGACCGGTTTCCAGGCGGCACTCCAGCGCGGTGTGCGCACGGAAGCGCTCGCGGAGGCGGTAATGGGTGATCGCTTCCTTGCCGTCCTCGCGCACGGCCATCTTCAGGCGATCGCGCGGGTGGCGGTCGATCGGGGCATCAGCGGTACCGCCGGCCACCAGCGCGCCCATCACGATGGCCAGGTACTGGCGGTGCACGTCGCGTGCGGCCAGCTGCTCGACCAGCGCGGTCTGCGCTTCCAGGGTCTTGGCCACCACCATCACGCCGCTGGTGTCCTTGTCCAGGCGGTGCACGATGCCGGCGCGCGGCAGCACCGCCACCGACGGGTCGCGGAACAGCAGCGCGTTCACCAGCGTGCCACTGTGGTTGCCTGCACCCGGGTGCACCACCAGGCCGACCGGCTTGTTGATCACCAGCAGGTGCTCGTCCTCGAACAGCACGTCCAGCGGGATGTCCTCCGGCTGGGCGTCGGTCTGGGTTTCCAGCACCACGTTGAGGGTCACCACCTCGCCGCCGCGCAGCGGATCGCGCGGGCGCACCTGGGCCCCGTCCAGCAGGACCTCCCCGGCCTTGATCCACTCGGTCAGGCGCGAACGCGAGTATTCGGGGAACAATTCGGCCACCACGGCGTCGAAACGGCGGCCGGCAGCGGTGTCGGGGACGATGGCCTGGCGGGCCGATTCAGAGGGTTGTTCAGACATGGCAGGGGGCATTCTTTGAAATTTTGGGGTCCCGGCGGCCGGTTTCAGTCGCTGGACAGGACACTAGGCTATCATCGACCCTTCGTATTCCAGCCGCGTCCCGCCTCGACCTCATGATCCGACGCTCCGCCAAGCTCTCCGCGCCCGTCCGCCTCACCGCCCTGCTGCTGGTGCTGGTCATCGCCGCCACCGGTTGCCACCGCGGCGCCAAGAAGGGTGATCGCCCCGATGAAGGCGTGCCGGTCGAACAGTTGTACGAGAAGAGCCACAAGCTGATGCAGGGTGGCAACTGGAGCGGGGCTGAAAGCAGCTTCCGCCGCCTGGTGGCCCAGTATCCGTACGGCCCGTACACCGAGCAGGCGATGATCGAAACCGCCTACGCCCAGTACAAGGCCGGCAAGCACGATGACGCGGTGTCCAGCATCGACCGCTTCATCCGTACCTATCCGACCCACCGCAACATCGCGTACCTGTACTACCTGCGCGGCCTGGCCAACTCCAACCGCAGTACGGTCTTCCTGCGCCGCGTATGGTCGCTGGACGCCAGCCGCCGCGATCTGTCCACGCCGCACCAGGCGTACTCGGACTTCAACATCGTGGTCGACCGCTACCCGAACAGCCGTTATGCCGCCGATGCGCGCCAGCGCATGCTGGAGCTGCGTGACGTGTTCGCCCAGCACGAGCTCGACAACGCCCTGTACTACATGCGCCGCGGCGCCTGGGTCTCGGCCGCCGGCCGCGCCAACTACCTGCTGGAAACCTACCCGCAGAGCGCGTTCCAGTACGACGCCGTCGCCGTCCTGGCCGATTCCTACACCCACCTGGGCAACAAGACCCTGGCCGACGATGCCCGTCGCGTCCTGCAGCTGAACCAGCCGGACCACCCGTGGCTGGAAGGCAAGTGGCCGAAGTACCCGTGGATGATCCGCAAGCTGAACCCGTTCGCTGGCGAGAAGTCCGCCAGCACCGGCCAGCGCAACGCGCGACTGGAAAAGAAGTAAGAGAGGGCCCCGAAAGGGGCCTTTTCTTTGTCGGTCGATCCGCGCCATGCGTGGATGCTTCTCCCGCCGATGGACCCCGGCACTCGGAATCCTCCGAATCCCCCAGGGTTGCGACGCCGGTCCCAATCGGCGCGGGCACGGCCCTCCACACTGCGGCGCAACGGCCATCCCGGCCGTCAAGGAGCGCCCATGTCCCTACTGCCCCGTCGTTTCCGCCCCCTCTCGTGCGTCATCGCCGGCGCCCTGCTGGCGCTGTCCTCCAGTCCCCTGGCGGCTGCGCCGGCTGCCCCGGGTGATCTGCTGTCCGCCGCACCCTATCACGCGTCATGGGTGCCTTCCCGGGCCGCCCAGGCGTACAAGCTGCACTACCGCACCCCGGACCACCGCGGCCAACTGGCCGAAGGCACCGGCCTGCTGTACCTGCCCGCAGGCACGGCACCCAGCGGGGGCTGGCCGGTGGTGTCGTGGGCGCATGGCACCCAGGGCATCGCCGATCGCTGCGCCCCCTCGGTCTCCGGCCCCTATCAGCCGGAACGCGACGGGCGCTTCCTCGACCAGTTCCTGGCCCAGGGCTATGCCGTGGTCGCTGCCGACTACCAGGGGCTCGGCAGCCCCGGCGACCACGCCTACCTGCACGTCCGCACGGCCGCGCGCAACGCCATCGACCTGGTCAAGGCCAGCCGCCAGTACCTTGGCGGGTCAACGCTGTCACCGCGCTGGGTCTCGGTCGGCCACTCACAGGGTGGCGCCGCAGCCCTCACCGCCGGGCATCTGGCCGCTGCCTATGGCGGCCCTTCCCTGCACTACCGTGGCAGTTTCACCACCGGCACCCCCACCGCAGTCGAGCTGACCGCCCTGGTGATGAAGCCGGACAACCGCACCGCCAATCCCGGCGCACTCAATGCCTATCACGCCTATCTGCTTGATGGCCTGCTGCAGGTCGCGCCGCAGATCGACCGCGTCCTCAGCGATGAAGGACGCGCACGCGTTGCGATGGCACGCGAGCAGTGCCTGGGCGAACTGGCGGCCACCCTGGACGGGGCCGATACCGGCTCGATGTTCAGCGCGCCGCTGACCGGCGTGCCCGGCATCTGGGCAGTGCTGCATGACTATCTGGGCGTGCCGCGCCGCGGTTTCAGCCAGCCGCTGATGCTGGGCCACGGCAGCGAGGACCGCGACGTGCCGTACCTGACCACCCTGTTGTATGCCGCAGGCCTGGCCCTGCGCGGAGAGCCGGTCGCGTTCCGGCGCTATCCGGTCGACCACCGCGGCACACTGGATGCGGCGGCCGCGGATGGCCTGGCGTTCGTACGCGCACGCCTGGGGGACAACCGCTTCGACGAGGCCACCGAAATCGCTGGCCTCGAACGACTGCTCGACGACGCCCGGTAGGTCCACGCCATGCGTGGATGCACGGTATTCGGGTTGCCGGCCAGCGGCCGGCACTACCCGCCAACCGCTGCTTCAGCCCTTGTAGCCGTTGCTGATCGGGTAACGGCGCTCGCGGCCGAAGGCGCGGCGCGAGACCTTCGGCCCCGGTGCGGCCTGGTGCCGCTTCCACTCGCTGATGCGCACCAGGCGCAGCACGCGATCGACCACGGCCGCATCGTAGCCGGCAGCCACGATCTCACCGCGCGACTGCTCCTGGTCGATGTAGCGGTACAGGATGCCGTCCAGCACGTCGTAAGCCGGCAGCGAATCCTGGTCCAGCTGGTTCTCGCGCAGCTCGGCCGACGGCGGGCGACTGATCACCGCCGGCGGAATCACCGGCGCGCCGCCCACGGTATTGCGCCACTTGGACAGGCCGAACACCTCCGACTTGTAGAGATCCTTCAACGGCGCATAGCCACCGCACATGTCGCCGTAGATGGTGGCGTAGCCGACCGCGTACTCGCTCTTGTTGCCGGTGGTCAGCAGCAGGCCACCGAACTTGTTGGCCAGCGCCATCAGGATCACGCCACGGCTGCGCGATTGCAGGTTTTCTTCGGTCACGTCCGGCGCGGTGCCTTCGAACATCGGCGCCAGCGATTCCATCAGGCCCTTGAACGCCGGCTCGATCGACACCGCCTCCAGCTTCACACCCAGCGCCTGGCACTGCTCGGCCGCCAGGTCGTTGGACAGGCCGGCGGTGTAGCGCGACGGCAGGCGCACGGCGGTGACGTTCTCCGCCCCCATCGCGTCCACCGCCATCGCCAGCACCAGTGCAGAATCGATGCCACCGGACAGGCCCAGCCACACCTTCTTGAAACCGTTCTTGCGGCAGTAGTCCTGGATGCCACGGGTCACCGCGCGCCAGGCCAGCGCGTCCATGCTCTCGTCGCCATCATCCATCCACACGTGCGGCATGAAACGACGGCTTTCGCCGTCGTACTCCACCACCAGCCACTGGTCGACGAACGCGGCGGCGGCCGGGTGCACCGTGCCATCACCGTCGGCCACCACCGAGGCACCATCGAACACCAGCGCGTCCTGGCCACCGACCACATTGAGGTAGGCGATCGCCGCCCCGCTTTCACGGGTGCGCGCGGCCAGCACCGCGTCGCGCTGGGCGTGCTTGCCACGCTCGTAGGGCGAGGCGTTGGGCACCACCACCAGCTGCGCACCGGCGCGCATGGTGTCGGCCAGCGGCTCGGCGAACCACAGGTCCTCGCAGATCAGCAGGCCGACCGGGATGCCATTGACCTCGAAAACGCAGCTGCCGCCATCCGGATCGACATCGAAGTAGCGGCGTTCATCGAACACCGCGTAGTTGGGCAGTTCGCGCTTGCGGTAGGTCTGCTCGACCAGCCCATCACGCAGCACGCTGGCGGCGTTGTAGACGACCGCACCGGCCGCCTGCGGCCAGCCGACCACGGCGGTGATGCCACGGCAGGCGGCAGCGATACGGCCCATCGCCTGCTCGCATTCGAACAGGAAGCCGGGACGCAGCAGCAGGTCTTCCGGCGGATAGCCGCTCACTGCCAGTTCGGGGAACATCAACAGCTCGGCGCCGTACTCGTCGCGCGCCTGGCCGATCATCTCGATGATGCGCTCGGTGTTGCCGGCGACATCGCCGACCGGGAAATCGAACTGCGCCATCGCGATGCGGATCGAAGCCATGGGAATCCAGCCTGTGGTTGCAATTGCACCATTCTAGGCCTTTGGCCACGGGACCGGTCACGCCCGATGCATGCGTTCTGTCCGCCCAAGCCACGCAGGCCTGGACATCGTTTCCCTGCCGGCCAGGCCCGGCCATCACGTCCTCGGACGTGCGACCGAGGGCTATTGATTCTCGCCGCCATCAGTAGCACTCTCCCATTCACGAAAAATTCATGGTGACCGCCCCGACGGCACAGGTCACCGCGCACGCTGATTCAAAAAGGAATTTGGACGTTGTGTCCAGATTGGCCGGCTCACTCGGTCCGGCCACTGATCGCTGTATCCAATTGGAATGGAAAATCAGGATGGGTTCTATGGCATTGGATGTCGCAGGCCTTGAAGCTGGGATGCTGCAGAGGGCCGATGACGCAACGTCGATTGGCACCGCATTTGAAGTGGTGAGGAATGGTGCGGTAGCGCTGTTCTGCTCGGACTGTTGCGGCAGCAACGGCAATGACTGCGTGCCGGAAATCGGCCCGGGCATCAACTGACGCAGATCGAGGACGAAGGCGGTTGCCTTCGCCCTCGTCACTACCAGGAGCACGTTCCATGGATGGATGCAACGCGCCGGAGGCGTTCGAGCGGAAGCTTCCCGCCAACACAGGCACCGACCACGCTGGCACCGGCGCTCCTGCGCTGGCTCTGCCATCCACGCGCGCCCAACCCGACCTCATCGATACAGAACTTGAAGCCTTGATGGAAGCGATCGATACGCTTGAAGGCGACCTCGTTGATCGGCAGGAAGGGCTTGCATGCTGATTCCGCAACTATTGGCCCACCTTGCGCGTCCCTTGCGCCGCCTTGATCGGCGGATTGCCTGGATCGAGTCGATCATCAAGACCCCTCTGACCGACGACGACGAGTACTACCTGCGTGTCGCTTGTGCCGAATCGGGAAACACGAAATTTGGCGAGTACTACTACTGGTACCTGCAGAAGCTCGTCGTTGCCAATGTGCTGCGCCGCGGGAACCGGTCCGAGTTCCTGTCCCAGCTCAATCGCACCGACCAAACCGACTACAGCGCGTTCGATGAACTGGCACGCACGCCACGCGGGCTTCTGATCGCGGTACCGCACCATGCCCACTATATTCTCTCGATCATCATGCTGGCGGAGCGCTTGCGACACCAGCGGAAAACCTTCCTGTTCTATGGGAACCCGGAAACCCATCCAGGCAATGAGATCTTCGACAGGCTCAACGGCTGGTTCTGGAACGAAGACAACGGTGTTGGCTTCGTGCATGACACCCGCAAGGGCCTGGCCACAGCCATGCGTGAACTGAGAGCCGGCGCAGCGGTCTTCATCCTGCCGGACGTTTTCAAGGACGAGAACGCCACGTACCCCATCAGCTTCTGCAAGCGCTCGATGAGCATCATGCTCGGCACCGCCGCATTGTCCCGCAGGACCGATGCGCTGATCGTCCCGATGATCTCCACCCCCGTCACGTCAGGCCTGGGCTTCAGGAGCGTTTTCGCACCGCCGTGCGCTGAGCCGGCACCTACAGCACAGGGCCAGTCCGAACGCAGGCTGCTTGCAGACGATTACCGCGTCATGCGCGGGCTCTTCGCCTTCTATGAACACCACATGCAGCATCAGCTGATCTACTGGCAGAACGTACGGCAACACATCGCCCAGAACGGCCCTCACCTTGAGGTGCCGAGGTCCGATGTGGCGCGCGTGGCCGGGCTGCTGGCCCGCGACCCCGACATGCTCGCCCCTACCGCAGTAATTGACCTGAGAAGAGACGCAACGGCACCCACATGCTGAAACAGAAATCACGTCTTGTGCTCCTCATTGCATTGGCGCTTCCCGCGGCGGGCATCAACTGTGCCGCCGCCGAGGTCACCGAGCCCCCAGTGCGCACTTTGGATACCGTCGTGGTGTCCGGTGTGGCACCAGGTCCTGGACTATGGAGAGTCTCTCGTGGCGAGCACACACTCTGGATCCTGGGCACGCTCAAGCCGGTGCCATCCTCGATCACATGGGATCCGGCAACGGTGCGGGAGGTGATTGCCGAGGCTCAGGCCGTGCTGTGGGAGCCATCCTTCACCCTGGATGTCGACACCGGCTGGCTCGGCAAGCTGTCGCTTGGCTACAGCTACATGAAGGCACAGAACAATCCTGGCAATGCGCAACTCAAAGACATCTTGGCACCGGATGTGTACGCGCGCTGGCAGATCCTGCGCGACAGGTACCTGCCTGGGCGCAGGAGCCTCGAAGGCAAGCGCCCGCTTGCCGCTGCGGACGAGCTGATGTCGGCGGCGATGGCCGAGCGAGGCTTGAGCAGCAAGGGAGTAGTCGCTCCCGTCATTGTCGCCGAAGTGAAGGCGCGCGGCATCGGACTGCACATCCCTCGATACACGCTCAAGCTCTCACGCCAGAACGCCGCACAGATGCTCAAGGCAGTCAGGTCAACGTCGATCGACGACAGCGCCTGCCTGGTCGCAACCATGGATCTTGTGGAAACGGGCATGGATCGCCTGGTAACCAACGCAAATGCATGGTCCACGGGCGAGACCACCCGGATCGATGTATCCCTGACTTCGAAACGGGATGAACTATGCACGGACTCGCTCAGCAACGCGCCCGCCGCCCGTGCCGTTGGCATGCCCGACATCCGCACGGTGGTAAGGGAGAAATGGCTTGCGGCCGCAGACAAGGCACTGCAGGCCAACACGACGACGCTCGCGGTGCTTCCCATCGCCGACCTGTCCGGCAACGACGGATACATCGATGCGCTGCGCCAGCGCGGATACGAGGTCGAGTCTCCTTGAACACGCTCCCGCAGTGACCGACCGATGTCGCCTCGAATGGAACGACTATCGGCGCTTTTCCTGGCATCGGCAGCGCAACTCGCCTTGCTGATCCTGCTGTGCCAGGTCGCCGGCAGGTCACCTGTGAGCGTGGGGGATGATGAAACGAGGGTATCGCTCGTGTTCATCGAGCGTTCCCCCGCGCGGGCGCCTGTTCCTGCGGCCATGCCCCGGGCGCCGGGAAAGCCTGGCAGGGCTGCTGGTCCGGCGCTGCCTGTTGCAACTGCGACGCCCCGCAGGCCCGCGCTGGGCGTGGTCGATGAAACACATGGAACTGTGATGGCTGCTGCTCCTGCACCGCTCGACCTTGCGCTTCGTCCAGATGAAATCTCGTTCCAGCGCGCCCCCCTGACACGATCGACCCAGGCCGCGTTCCCGGCGCGCGAGCCCACATTGCAAGTGAGCGTCGAGGACAACTCGTGGATGGGAAGGTATGCACGCATGGGGCGGAGGATGGGGTGCGCTGAACTGCGGCAGGCACTTGCATCAAATCCCGGCAGTGCCGAGGCCATCATCAGGACGATGGAGCAGCGCAAGTGCATGAACTAGCCATCGTCATGGTGCTTCCAACTGACAGAAGCACCCGGTATGAGTAACGCCTTCAGGAAGGCCATGCCGGTGGCTCCCTCGCCGTTCCCATCGCTGCACGGGGCAACCGTGGCCTGGATCTGAACAGCCTGGAGAAGATCGACAATATCTTCCTGACACTGGCCCTGATTTCAGTAGCGATTGGTGTGTCCACGGCAATGCGGGTCTACTTCATCAATCGCCTCGCGGACGAAGTAACCAATGACCTGCGGGGGCAGTTGTTCTCACGATTGCTCGTCCAGCCACTGGAGTTCCATCAGCAGCAACCCTCGACGGAACTGCTTTCACGATTGACCTCGGATATCGAGCACCTGCGGATCGCCATCGGGGTCAGTTTCTCTGTGGCGGTACGCAGCGCAATCATGCTGGCCGGTGCAGTCACCATGTTGTTCGTGACCGACCCCGGACTGGCGCTGCTGACGATCGCGGCCATCCCGTTCGCATCGATTCCCATCGCCGTAGGCGCCAAGCATTTGCGGGCCAGCGCACGCGACTACAACGACCTGCTTGCGCAATCGCGTGTCGTTGCGGCCGAAGCGCTGGGCCATATCAGGGCGGTGAAGGATTTCGCCCGCGAATCCTTCGAGACGCAGCGCGATGCGGCGACGCTCGATGCCAGCGTCAGCGGAGCTCGTCGGCGCACGACCTGGCAGTCTGTACTGACGGCATTGTCATTGATCGTGATGCTGCTGGGCATCACCGCTGTGTTATGGACAGGCACCCACAAGGTCATGGACCGGACGCTCTCGGCGGGCCAGCTGGGACAGTTCGCCATGTATGCCGTGATGTGCGGCATGGCCGCCGCCGCGCTTCTGGACACATGGGGCGCGCTGCAGCGCTCCGCCGGAGCGACTGATCGCATCACCGCATTTGGTGACCTGCCACACCATGAGGCGCAGGAAACCAGGCGGGTGCAGGCTCTGCAGGGATGCATCCGATTCGAGAATGTCGATTTCTGGTATGCCGCTGCGCCCGACAGGCCCGTCCTGCGACGCTTGAACCTGGACATTGCGAAGGGGGAAAAGGTCGCCATCGTGGGCGCTTCCGGCGCCGGCAAGAGTACGCTGCTGTCGCTCCTGCTGCGCCTGCACCCCGTGCGTGCGGGCGCCATCTTCATCGACGGCCACGATATCTCCACGTTCCAGCCGGCAAGCATCCGCAACGCCATCGGCACGATCTCGCAGACGCCAGCGATTTTCGGCCGATCCGTGCTTGAGAACATCCGATACGGCAAGCTCGACGCTACCGACGAGGAAATCAGGAACGCAGCAGTGTCTTCAGGCGCAGATGCCTTCATCAATGAATTGCCCGCTGGCTGCGATGAGCCCTTGGGCGAACGCGGGGCCCGATTGTCAGGCGGCCAGCAGCAGCGGGTAGCCATTGCACGCGCACTGTTGAAGCAGGCCGATATCCTGCTGCTCGACGAACCGACATCGGCCCTCGATTCGCACGCCGAACAAGCCGTACATGACCATGTTTTCGGCACGGGCACCGGACCGACCACCCTCATCGTCGCACACCGGTTGCAGACCATTCTTGCCACCGATCGAATCGTGCTCATCGATGAAGGTGCGGTCGCCGCCACCGGATCGCACGAAGAACTACTGATCCGCAGCGCCCGATACCGCGATTTGATCAGGCCGCAGATGCAGACCACGTTCGAATGGCAACCACCCTAGTGCGCCACCCGCAGAACAGGAAAGGCCGCCCGGAGGCGGCCTTTCTGTTTCAAGCAGCCGGCCAGCGCCCGGCTCTACAGCATCGTCTGCCGGAGGCAGGCGATCTTATTTCACCAGCTTGGCGATGGCAGCGCCCAGGTCGCCCGGCGAGCGGACGGTGACGACACCAGCGGCTTCCATTGCGGCGAACTTGCCTTCCGCAGTGCCCTTGCCGCCCGAGGCGATCGCACCCGCGTGGCCCATGCGCTTGCCGGCCGGAGCCGACGCACCGGCGATGAAACCGACAACCGGCTTCTTCACGTGGTTCTTGATGTACTCGGCGCCGGCTTCTTCGGCGTCACCGCCGATTTCGCCAACCATGATGATGCCTTCGGTCTGCGGATCTTCGTTGAACAGCTTCAGGCAGTCGACGAAGTTCAGGCCGTTGATCGGGTCACCACCAATGCCGATGCAGGTGGACTGGCCCAGGCCGACTTCGGTGGTCTGCTTGACCGCTTCATAGGTCAGGGTGCCCGAACGCGACACGATGCCGATCTTGCCCGGCTGGTGGATGTGGCCCGGCATGATGCCGATCTTGCACTCACCCGGGGTGATGACGCCCGGGCAGTTCGGCCCGATCAGCACGGTGTCCGGATGCGAACGGGTCAGCACGTTCTTGACGCGCAGCATGTCCAGCACCGGGATGCCTTCGGTGATGCAGACGATGACCTTGATGCCGGCAGCAGCGGCTTCCAGGATCGCGTCGGCCGCATACGGCGGCGGCACGTAGATGACCGAAGCGTTGGCGCCGGTGCTCTGCACGGCGTCGGCAACGGTGTTGAAGACCGGCAGGTCGATATGGGTGGTGCCACCCTTGCCCGGGGTCACGCCGCCAACAACCTGGGTGCCGTACTCGATCATCTGAGTGGCGTGGAAGGTGCCCTGCTGGCCGGTGAAGCCCTGCACGATCACCTTGGTGTTCTTGTTAATCAAAACAGACATGGGAATTCCTTGGTGTCGGATCAGGCAGCGTTCTTGACAGCTTCAACGATCTTCTTGGCGCCATCGTTGATGTTGTCAGCCGGGATGATGGCCATGCCACTGTCGCGCAGCAGCTGCTTGCCTTCTTCCACGTTGGTGCCTTCCAGGCGCACCACGACCGGAACCTTGACGCCCACTTCCTTCACGGCGGCGATGATGCCTTCGGCAATCATGTCGCAGCGGACGATGCCGCCGAAGATGTTGACGAAGATGCCTTCAACCTTGTCCGAGGACAGGATCAGCTTGAACGCTTCGATGACGCGCTGCTTGTTGGCGCCGCCGCCCACGTCCAGGAAGTTCGCCGGCTCACCGCCGTTGAGCTTGATGACGTCCATGGTGGCCATGGCCAGGCCGGCGCCGTTCACCATGCAGCCGATGTTGCCGTCCATGGTGACGTAGTTGATGTCCAGCTCCGAAGCGATCACTTCGGTCGGATCTTCCTGGGTCTTGTCGCGCATGGCGACCAGGGCCTTCTGGCGGAACGCGGCGTTGTCGTCGCTGTCGAACTTGCCGTCCAGCGCGTACAGGTTGCCGTCGTCCAGGATGGCCAGCGGGTTGATTTCAACCAGCGCCAGGTCCTTTTCGTTGAACAGGCGGTACAGGTTGACCATGATGCTGGCGAACTGGCCGGCCTGCTTGGCGGTCAGGCCCAGCTTGAAGCCGAAATCACGGCCGTGGTAACCCTGCACGCCTTCGACGAAGTCGACGTTCAGCGAGTGGATCAGCTCCGGGGTTTCAGCCGCGACCTGCTCGATCTCCACGCCGCCTTCCGAAGAAGCGATGTAGGTGATGGTCTTGGTGCCACGGTCGACCAGCACCGACAGGTACAGTTCCTTGACGATCTCGCCAGCGGTGGTCACCAGCACCAGGTTGACCGGCAGTTCAACGCCAGCGGTCTGGTAGGTGGCCATCTTGGTGCCGAGCATCTTGGCCGCAGCGGCCTTCACGTCGTCGGTGGTCTTGCAGAACTTGACGCCGCCAGCCTTGCCGCGGCCGCCAGCGTGGATCTGCGCCTTGACCATCCAGGGGCCCTGGCCCAGGGAGTTGGCAGCGGCAACAGCTTCGTCCGGGGTCGCAGCGACCTTGCCGGCCGGGACCGGGATGCCGTACTCGGCAAGCAGTTGTTTTGACTGGTATTCGTGGAAATTCATGCGTCACCGTGGGAATAGGAACGACCGCACGCAATTCCTCAGGGCCCCGGCGGGGCGCCGGCATGGACCGCGGCGGGCCCACTATTGTGGCCGAGCCGGCGCCGGGGCGCAAAGAAGTCTGTACAAAACGCCAGACCCGGCCAGATTTCCACCGTCATTCAGGCAGTTGCGCCGGGGCCGCCGTTGCCCACCGGTGTCCACGGCGGGCCAAATGCGCGATCCGGGCGGCTCCGACGGCGCCCTGCCGGGGGCCCTATACTGCCCTTCGCCAACGCGACGTGCCGGCCCGGCTTCAGGGGACGCCAGGCAGGCCCGCCGCAGATTCCAGACCCAGGCAGCCAGAAGGGGAGTTCCGGCGTGTCACCCAGTGCTTCATTGATCGACCGCATCGAATCGATCCCGCGGCGTGAGCTGTACTTCTTCGCGCTGTACCGGGTGCTGATCGCCTCGGTCATCGCCGCCCTGCTCTACAGCCCGTTGTCGGCCATGGTCGGCGAAGCCCACCACCCACGGCTGGCCGACGTGGTTGCGGTCATCTATCTGGCGTTGTCGCTGCTGGCCCTGGTGATCGGCCGCAACGAACGCTGGCTGCGCCCGATCGTGGTCACCGGGGTGATGGTGGACATCGTCGCCGCCACCCTGCTGTCGCACGCGCTGCCCGGTGCCAGTGCCGGCATCTCGATGTCGCTGCTGTTCAACATCGCCGCCGCCGCCACCCTGCTGCCGCTCAGCCTGGGCCTGGGCCTGGCGTTGGCTGCCAGCCTCGCCACGGGGGTCGAGTACACCTGGAAACTGCTCGAAGGCGGCGACCCCACCCGTACCCTGGCCGAACTGGCCATGTTCGCCACCAGCTACCTGGCGCTGGCTTTCATCAGCTACCAGGTCGGCAGCCGCGCCCGCCGCAACCAGCAATTGGCCAACCAGCGCGGCGACGAAGTGGCCAACCTGTTCCAGATCAACGAACTGATCATCCGCCGCATGCGTACCGGCGTGCTGGTGGTGGACGCCGACAACCGCATCACCCTGGCCAACGAAGCCGCGTCGATGCTGCTCGGCGACAACGACGGCATCGGTGAGACGGGACGCCTGGACCTGGCCAGCGCCGCGCCGGAACTGGCGCGCCGCCTGCAGCGCTGGCGCAACGGCTGGGCCCAGGACGAACTGCCGCTGCAGCTCAACCCCGACCAACCGGAAGTGCAGCCGCGCTTCGCCCGCCTGCTGGCCGGCAGCGAGCTATCGCTGGTGTTCCTGGACGATTCCAGCGTGGTCTCACGCCGCGCCGAATCGCTCACCCTGTCGGCGATGGGCCGCTTCTCGGCCAGCCTCGCCCATGAGATCCGCAACCCGCTGGCGGCGATCAACTACGCCGTGCAGCTGCTCGAGGAAGGCACCGGCTTCAACGAGAGCGACCGCCGCCTGCTGCAGATCATCCGCCAGCAGTGCCAGCGCACCAACGGCATCGTCGAGAGCGTGCTGGGCCTGGCCCGCCGCGAGCGCGCCACGCCCGAAAACGTAGACCTGGCCGCGTTCGTGCGCCGCTTCGTGCTGGAGTACAAGCAGGGCCAGACGCTGGAGACCGACAGCATCGAACCGATCATCAACGACAGCTCGGTGATGGCCCAGGTCGATGCGAAGCATCTCTACCAGGTGCTGACCGTGCTGGTGCACAACGCGCTGAAGTACGGCCGCATCGGCCAACAGCCGGCCCGCGTGCGCCTGCGCGTAGCGCAGCACGAGCGCAGCGCCGTGATCGACGTGATGGACCGCGGCCCCGGCATTCCCGAGACGGTGGCGGCGCAGTTGTTCCGTCCGTTCTTCACCACCTCGGAGCACGGCACCGGGCTGGGCCTGTACATCGCCCGCGAGCTGTGCCGGGCCAACCAGGCGCGGCTCGACTACATCCCGGTGCCCGCGGGCGGCTCCTGCTTCCGCCTGGTGCTGCCCGGCCCGCACACCCTGTTGCCCACCTGATTCCCATTCTGTGCGTCAAACATTTGTCGCTTCCAGCCCCCTCGTTTATCTTTCACGCCCATGAACGAAACCCGCAGCGCCCTCGTCGTCGACGATGAACGCGACATCCGCGAACTGCTGGTACTGACGCTCGGCCGCATGGGGCTGCGCATCAGTACCGCGGCCAACCTTGCCGAAGCGCGCGAACTGCTGGCCAGCAATCCGTACGACCTGTGCATCACCGACATGCGCCTGCCGGACGGCAACGGCATCGAGCTGGTCAGCGAGATCGCCCAGCACTACCCGCGCACGCCGGTGGCGATGATCACCGCGTTCGGCAGCATGGACCTGGCGGTGGAGGCGCTGAAGGCCGGCGCCTTCGACTTCGTCAGCAAGCCGGTGGACATCGCCGTGCTGCGCGGCCTGGTCAAGCACGCGCTGGAACTCAACAACACCGAACGCCCTGCCCCGGGCCCCGCGGCCGAACAGGGTGCGCGCCTGCTCGGCGACTCGCCGGCCATGGACGTGCTGCGCACCACCATCGGAAAGGTCGCGCGCAGCCAGGCACCGGTCTACATCCTGGGCGAATCCGGCGTGGGCAAGGAACTGGTCGCACGCACCATCCACGCCCAGGGCGCTCGCGCGGCTGGCCCGTTCGTACCGGTCAACTGCGGCGCCATTCCCGGCGAGCTGATGGAGAGCGAATTCTTCGGCCACCGCAAGGGCAGCTTCAGCGGTGCGCATGCCGACAAGCCGGGCCTGTTCCAGGCTGCGCACGGCGGCACCCTGTTCCTGGATGAAGTGGCCGAGCTGCCGCTGCAGATGCAGGTGAAGCTGCTGCGCGCGATCCAGGAAAAGTCGGTGCGTGCGGTCGGTGCGGCGAATGAGGAGCCGGTGGACGTGCGCATCCTCTCGGCCACCCACAAGGACCTGGCCGAACTGGTCGAGGACGGGCGCTTCCGCCACGACCTGTACTACCGCATCAACGTGATTGAACTGAAGGTGCCGCCGCTGCGCGAGCGCCGCCAGGACCTGCCGGAACTGGCCGCCGCGGTACTGGCACGCCTGGCCCGCAGCCACGGCCGCACCACCCCGCTGCTGGCACCCTCGGCACTGGAGGCGCTGGCGCAGTACGCCTTCCCCGGCAACGTGCGCGAACTGGAGAACATCCTGGAGCGTGCGCTGGCCCTGGCCGAGGAAGACTGCATCGGCGCCGACGACCTGCGCCTGCCGCAGCACGCCCCGCGCGCGCCCGGCAGCGCAGCGCACGCCGAAGCGGTGGTGGACCTGCAGCCAGGCAGCGCCGCCCTGCCCTCGTATATCGAGCAGCTGGAACGCAGCGCCATCCAGCGCGCATTGGAAGAGAACCGCTGGAACAAGACCCGTACCGCCGCGCAGCTGGGCATCACCTTCCGTGCGCTGCGCTACAAGCTGAAGAAGCTGGGGATGGAGTAAGCCCCGGGTCGGATCCCGGGTCGGATCCCTTTCCAAAGGAAAGGGCTCTGACCCGACGCGGGCCACCCCATCTACGCACGGCGTGGCTCCACTGTAGAGCCGAGCCCACGCTCGGCTGCTCTTCGAACCATCAGCCGAGCATAGGCTCGGCTCTACATCAATCCTTGGTCACGCGATTGATCTCGGCCAGGCTGGTGATGCCGGCCGCCGCCTTCTTCAACGCCGATTGCCGCAGATCGTTCACCCCGATCTGCTGCGCCGCCTCGGCAATCTGCAGGGCATTGCCGCCGGCCAGCACGATGGTGGCGATCTCGTCGGTCATCGGCATCACCTGGTAAAGGCCGGTGCGGCCCTTGTAGCCCTCGGTGCACTCATCGCAGCCCACCGCCTCGTACAGCTCAATGCCTGCGTCCAACTGCGCCTGGGTGAAGCCCTCGGCCAGCAACGCGTGCGCGGGAAGCTCCGAGCGTTTCTTGCAGTTGCCACACAAGCGGCGCGCCAGGCGCTGGGCGATCACCAGCGTCACCGAACTGGTGATGTTGTAGGGCGCGATGCCCATGTTCATCAATCGCGCGATGGTCTGCGGCGCATCGTTGGTGTGCAGCGTGGACAGCACCATGTGGCCGGTCTGCGCCGCCTTGATTGCGATCTCCGCCGTTTCCAGGTCGCGGATTTCGCCGACCATGATGATGTCCGGGTCCTGTCGCAGGAACGAGCGCAGCGCCGCGGCGAAGGTCATGCCGCGCTTGTTGTTCTGCTGCACCTGGTTGACGCCGGGCAGGCGGATTTCCACCGGGTCTTCGGCGGTGGAGATGTTGCGCGTCTCGTCGTTGAGGATGCCCAGCGCGGTATACAGCGACACCGTCTTGCCCGAGCCGGTCGGGCCGGTCACCAGCACCATGCCGTACGGCTTGTGGATGGCCTCCAGGAACAGCTTCTGCTGGTCCGGCTCGTAGCCCAGCTTGTCGATGCCCAGCTTGGCCGCGCTGCCATCGAGGATACGCAGCACCACTTTCTCCCCGAACAGGGTCGGCAGCGTGCTGACGCGGAAGTCGATCTGCTTGGTCTTGGACAGGTTGAGCTTGATGCGACCGTCCTGCGGCACGCGCTTCTCGGCGATATCCAACTGCGCCATCACCTTCAGGCGCGCGGCAATGCGCTGGTTCAATTTCACCGGCGCGCGCGCCACCATCTTCAGCAGGCCGTCGATGCGCAGGCGCACACGGTAGTCGTCTTCGTAAGGCTCGAAGTGGATGTCCGAAGCGCCCTTGCGGATCGCGTCGACCAGCACCTTGTTGACGAACTTCACCACCGGGGTGTCGTCACCCTTGGCGTCGATGCCGGAGTCGCCGCCGGCCCCCAGGTCCTCGTCACCGGCCGCGACTTCCAGGTTGCCCATGCCCTCGTCGTCGCCGCCCAGGGCGTCGCCGAGGGTGTCATGGCTGGCGTGCCATTGCTCCAGCGTACGGCGGATCTGGTCCTCATCGACCAGGATCGGCTCCACCACCAGATTGGTATGGAACTTGATCTCGTCCAGTGCGTGGGTGGGATTGCTGGTACCCACGAACAGCTTGCCACCGCGTTTGAACAGCGGCAGCACGTTGTGCTTGCGCAGCAGCTCCTCGCTGACCAGCGTCATCGCATTCTGGCTGGCGTCGAACGTGGACACATCGAACAGCGGCATGCCGAACTCGACCGCGTTGGCGGCTGCCAGCTGGGCCGCCCCAACCACCTTGTTCTGCGCGAACCAGGTGGGCAGCGGCTGCCGGGCCGCGGCGGCCTTGGCCATCGCGTCGCGGGCGGAGGCCTCGTCGAGTGCACCATCCTGGACCAGGCGGCGGGCCAGGCCGGTGATGCCGACGAGATTGGCGGTGGTTACGGCGTTCATAGGGATCCTTTACTGGCCCAAGGCGGCCGCCCGCAGCGGCCGCTGTGTAGTGCATAGGGGTGACATACTAACCGCGCGTAGCGCGTGAACGTATGTCCAACCGCCCAAAAGCGCGTCTTCAGAACGGCTGTTCCCGATGCCAGCGCCAGGCACTGTCGATGATGCCGGCCAGATCCTGCCAGCCGCGCACCCATCCCAACTCCCGTTGCGCTTTGGCGCTGGAAGCCACCAACCGGGGTGGATCTCCCGGCCGACGCCCAACAACCTCGAAAGGTACTGCCTGCCCGACCACCTGCGCGGCGGCCTCAACAATATCCATGACTGAGTAGCCTCGTTCACTACCCAAATTGAAGTCATGGGTTCCCGGGCTCCGCTCCATCAGGTTCATTGCCAATGCATGAGCACGTGCGAGGTCCTGCACATGCACATAGTCCCGCACGCAGGTTCCGTCAGGTGTGGGGTAGTCCGCCCCAAACACCTTCAGCGGTGGCGCCTGTCCAGCCGCGGCTCTAAGCACGTTCGGAATCAGATGAGTCTCGCACGCGTGCGCCTCACCTATACCGTGTTCAGGAAGAGCACCGGCAGCATTGAAGTAGCGAAGCACTACCGATGACAAGCCATACGCTTCCCAAGCATCAGCAAGCATCCGCTCGACCATCAACTTGCTGGCACCATACGGATTGATTGGCTGCATCGACTGCTGTTCGTCGACAAGGGATGCCGACGACTGCCCGAACACAGCCGCCGTGGATGAAAAAACCAACTTGCCTATATCCCAGCGCCGCAGCTGCGCCAGCAGATTCAGCGTGCCGGCCACATTGTTCCGATAGGTGGAGAATGGGTCGGCGACTGAAGACGCAACCAACGAATTCGCCGCGAAATGCATCACTGCGTCAAAGCGCCGCCCGCTGAACGCACGCACCAGCGAAGACTCGTCCAGCAGATCTGCCTGGATGAACTCCCCCCACTTCACTGCCTGCCGGTGACCGGTGGACAGGTTGTCCAACACGGTTACGGCATGGCCCTGCTCGGCCAGCCACTGTGACATGTGGCTACCAATGTAACCCGCCCCTCCACAGACAAGGACGCTCCACATCTGCATGACTCCATCCCAGATCGAATATCACGTCGGACTATCGCCCGACCCAATCCCGGTACGCCGGGAAGGGATACGGGAGCGGCCTGGACTCAGGCCTTGGCCTCTTCGTGGTATTCATCGTCGACATTGATTGACCACAGCCGACTCTTGTCCACGTTACCGGACAGGATCTGATCGGCGGCCTCTTTGGCTGTCAGCATCGAATGATCCTGGTTGTTGTAGCGATGCATGCCATTACGCCCCACCAGGAACAGGTTCTGGACCTGATCCAGTGCGGACCGCAATCGATCGAACTGAGCGTAGGCCTCACCAAAGTAGCCCGGATAGGCTTTGGGTACGCGGATCACAACTGCATCCTGCGCACGCTCAGCGGTAACCAGACCGATCTGGAGCATCTCGCGTTGGGCCAGTGTCTGCAGGTCGGCATCATCCATGTTCCACAATGGATCAGTCTCTCGGCAGAAGAACTCGAGTCCCATCCACACCTTCGATTCATCACGAACCATGTACGGGCTCCAGTTGTTGAAGACCTGTACACGCCCGACGTTGACGCCCGGCTCTTGAATGTAGATCCAGTTGTCACCCAGCGCCCGCGGAAGATCGGAGGCATCGTAAAGCAGGCCTACGGTGATGAAATCACGGTACTGCAGCCCATCCGCGATCGCTGCCACATCCTCGGGCCAGCTCGCCCGCGACGCTGACACCAGCTCACGCACAGGCATGGTCGAGACCACGTGCGAGCACTCCAATTTGAAGGCTTCGCCAGTCCCGGACTGTACGGTGACGCTGTGCACCTGACCTTCACCAACTTCCAAGCCAACAGCGCGATGCTTCATCAACAACGTGCCACCACGCGCGACCAACTGCGCGGCAGCCGTTTCCCACATCTCGCCGGGGCCATGCTTCGGATACAGGAAGTTCTCGATCAATGAAGTCTGTTCAGCCTTCCCGTTCAAGCCCAGCGCGCTTCGCGCAGCATGCAACACAGCCTTGGTGATCGACAGGCTCTTGATGCGTTGCGCACCCCATTCGGCACTGATCTGGTTGCAGGGCACACCCCAGACCTTCTCGGTGTACTCTTTGAAGAACTGTCGATAAAGACGCTGCCCGAAGCGGTTGACGAGGAAATCCTCCAAGCTCACTTCCGGCTCGATCTTGCTGACCTGCGAGCGCAGGTAGCTGAAACCGAACAATACGGACTTGCCCACACCCAGGTTGCGGAAACTGTCCGCATTCAACTTCAGCGGGTAAGAGAAAAAGCGCCGATTGAAATAGATGCGTGACAGGCGGTTGCGTACCAGCATCGCGGTCGGCTGCGAGCTCTCTGCCACAGACGTACCCGTCGGCAAGCCCTCACGCGCCTGGCCCTGGTAGCGAAGGTTCAACGGTACATCGCCTGTGTGTTCGATGGGCATCAGGTTGGCCCACCACTGCATCACCCAGTCCGATTTCGAAAAGAACCGGTGCCCACCAATATCGATGCGGTTGCCATTATGGTTGACCGTGCGCGAGATGCCGCCCACGCAGTCATCCGCCTCCAGCACGGTCACCTTTACACCCGGCTGCCCAACCAGCTCCAACGCGGCGGTCAAGCCCGCCGGACCCGCACCGATGATTACAACATGCTTGCTCATGCCACCTCCCCGATGGCCCGTTCGCGCCCCCGCGACCGGAAAAGAATCAACTTGCGCAATGCGAAGTTCGACGTGAACGAGAACCCGACCGCAACCAGCCTGGCAATGCTCCCCGGCATACCAAGCCACTCAATGCAGACCCACATGACGCCTTGGACAACCAGCAGACCGAAGCAACCGATCAGCACGAATATGGCCAGTTCCGCCGAAGCAGAGCTGACCACGCGCCGAGCGAACACCCAGCGAACGCTGATGACGTAGGCGACCACACTGCCTACCAGGAAACCGCCAGCAGCAGCGGAATACCAACCACTCCACCACCAAGAAAGAAGCGCGAAGGTCCCGAGATCCGCGAGCAAAGCAACTGCTGAGGCGAACAAATACCTTACCCCCTCAGCAAACGGCCCAAGCCGATTGCGCAGGGATTCGATAGCCCACGATCGAATACTCATTGCCCGAACCTCACATCAACACCCTGTTCGATCTCCTGATGCGCGGAATCAACGACTGCGACCCAGTCGCTACATTTGTAGAGATAAAGTCGCCCAAGCGTTTCGCCACGTGTCGGATGCCTAACATCCCACACGCCACGCACATATTGTCTCTGCCTGAATGGAAGAACGAAGTAATCCGGGGGCAATGTGCTCCCGTGCGGCGTGCAGAGGTGCCGAATCCCTTCAGTTCCGATCCAACATGAGTCGTCATCCTTGTTTACCGCATTCATGGTGTCACAGATCTCTCCCTGGCTGTTTACCGGGTCGACCTGATCCTTACGCCGCGCGCCTTCCATCGGCGTGCCCCGATTGAACATCTGGCCTGACAACTGAAAAATACTGAAATAATTAATTCGCTCCAGCACCAACCAAGGCCCCAACGGCGATGGCTCACTTGCATACCAGTAGACGCTGGAATGCCGCGGAATACTCACACCGAAGATGTCCGTTCCTTTCGCAGTCTCCAACGTCCGGCTCCAAGGGCTTCTCGCGTCCCAGGTAGACATCGCCCCTATCAAGAGAAGGATACTTCCCAAGCCAAGCACAGCTCCTAAACGCGAACCCCATTGCCGATAGAGCCATGCGACAGCAGCCACCACCCCGCCCGCGATCAACGGATAGCTGAAAATGACAACGTCTTGTCGCACTCTTTCCAAGTCGCTCCCAAGCGCCTCAAACACAGTCCAAGCCCGTATCTGGTACCAGAGAAGCGCAGCCATGAGGATCAGGAAAATCCCCGAAATAATGAGCACCTTTCCAGTACGGCTAATCCTCGATACAGCATGAGGCCACAACATATGCAACGGGATTAGGCCTAGTACGGCCCATGGCAAGGAAATCCGAGGAACGCTCGCGCCCGTTACAACAATTGCAACCAAGAGCAACGTTGCCACCAAGTCACGATTACTCCTAATCCATTGATCATGAATCAAGAACGGAATACTGGCCATCGCTAACCAATGGCCCAACCAAAGAACACGCCAGATCTGCAAACCTGCGGGCAGCACCAACTTCAGGACATCAGCGAAAATCGCACTGAAAGCCAAGCCAATGGCAACCGCAAGAATCGTTGCGGCTGCCATTTTCGATAGGGCGCCAGATCTTTCTGTGCGTTGAAGCAGAAGATAGATGAGATAGAAGTCCGACAGCACAATGCACCAATCGCGGGGCTCCCAAGAGCCAACGAAGATCTGGGCACTCAACGCAGAGATTTGCTGATACCACTCATAGTCGATCGACTGGAACAGACCTCCAAATGGTCCCACACGGAAGAGACCCAGGAGACCAATAGGCACAACCAAAGATACTGCCCACAACCATCTGCGATCCTGGATGAGTAGCCAGCACCAGACCACAAGCGCAGCTGCCGCCCCCTGCAAGGGATGCATCAATCCCGCAATGATGAGACATACAAGCGCCCACAAAAGACGGCGACGCAGCAGAAGACCTATTGCGAGGAGGGAGAGCGCCTCAGCCAACGGACGCGCGGTCAAGAAGGGCTCAGCGTAAGAGAACATGCTGAATGCCCCATACAAGCTCGGCATGACGATCAGTGCAAAGATCGCTGGCCAACGCCAATACTGGGGAAACAACGCCCGAATGACGTATGCACTTGCCGCAAAGAAGGCGACACGGATGCCAAAGGTCAAGGCTAAAAACGCCGCTCCCGGCTCAACGTAGCGCAGCAAGTATGCGAGCAACTGCGGGAACAGCGTGAAATCTGCCTGGCTACCTGCCGCAAAGAACAAATCGCCGTCATAGATATCAGGACTGATAATCCGCAGCGCTTGAGCCAAGTACAGGGTGGCGTCATGCCGAATCCCAGTGTAGGGCCGCAGATAAAAAATCAGCGCTAGCGCAAAGCACCAAGGCGCAAGCCTGCGCAAGGTAGACATCCCCATGAATCCCCGTCCGCTCCCCAAGAAAAGCAAACCCCGCTAACGCGGGGCTGCTTTTTAATACCGAGAAACTACAGCGCGTGCAGTTGATTACTGGCAGCTGCCCGGGCGGTACTTGGACGGAATGCCGCCGCCGCACTTCCAATCGACAGTACCATTGGTCGCATTCAAGGTCGCGGCCAGTTCAATGGTTGCACCATCAACGCCACTACCAATGCTCCGAGCGGTTGCGGTGATCTTGCTGCCATCCCAAGTGACGCCGCTGACGTACTTGGACGACTGAGCTTCAAAACCGCTCCAGCTTGCGCCCGGCAGGGTGTTGTTCGAAGAGGCGTATTCAGCAACGGCGGTGCGCAGGGCCGAGGCCGCCAGCACAACTTCCGAAACCTTCGATTTCTTTGTGTAGTCGGAGTAGGCCGGCAGCGCGATGGCGGCCAGGATGGCAATGATCGCAACGACAATCATCAGTTCGATCAGGGTGAAGCCCTTCTGGTTCTTCATTTTGGTACGTCCCCAAGATAGTGGTGGTTGAATTCCGGAGCGCCCGGCCGAGCAGGCCTTCGACCCCGCAGGCGGATCAACGCAGGTTGCGTGCCAACCTTTTGGCACGGCCTTCCCGATTTCCCCGTGCCAATGATGGCAGCAAATTCGCGGATGGGAACCCCCCCACTACAAAACTGCGATGGACGCGGCAATGTGACGCAGTGCGTCACCTTTGGCCGGCATCCGCCACGAATTCGTACTTCCGGCCGCATTTGCGCTGCCCAGATGGCCTTGAACCCGCTACCATCGCCGGTCAGGATGCCCGCCTGGGGATGGCGGGCCTTGGGGAGCCAACATGTCTGTCAGTCGCAGTGCGATCAAGAAGGAACCGGTGGCGCGGGCCACCATGGAATTGCAGCCGTTTGTCTGGGAGGGGACCGACAAGCGGGGCGTGAAAATGAAGGGCGAGCAGCTGGCAAAGAACGCCAATCTGCTGCGTGCCGAGCTGCGCCGACAGGGGATCAATCCGGGCCAGGTCAAGCCAAAGCCGAAGCCACTGTTCGGCGCTGCCGGCAAGGCCGTGGGGGCCAAGGACATTGCGTTCTTCAGCCGCCAAATGGCGACCATGATGAAGTCCGGCGTGCCGATTGTCTCGGCCCTGGAAATCATTGGCAGCGGACACAAGAATCCACGCATGAAGAAGATGGTGGATGGAATTCGCGTGGACATCGAAGGCGGGTCCTCCCTCCACGAGGCCATCAGCAAACATCCCGTCCAGTTCGATGAGCTCTACCGCAATCTGGTGCGAGCCGGCGAGAGCGCTGGCGTACTTGAATCAGTACTGGATACCGTGGCCTCCTACAAGGAGAACATCGAAACGCTGAAGGGCAAGATCAAGAAGGCGCTGTTCTATCCTGCCATGGTACTGGTGGTCGCCTTCCTGGTCAGCACCGTGCTGCTCGTATGGGTGGTTCCGCAGTTCGAAGAAGTCTTCACCAGCTTCGGCGCGGACCTGCCGGCTTTCACCAAGATGGTGGTCGGGCTGTCACGCTTCATGGTCGCTTGGTGGCTACCCATCGTGATCGTGATCATTGCGGCCGTGGTAGGTACGATCATGGCTTACAAGCGATCTCCGAAGATGCAACACGGCCTCGATCGCGCCATCCTGAAAGTGCCCGTGATCGGCCAGATCATGCACAACAGCGCCATCGCCCGCTTCGCCCGCACCACGGCAGTGACCTTCAAAGCCGGTGTTCCCTTGGTGGAGGCACTGGGAATCGTGGCAGGCGCGACCGGCAACAAGGTCTACGAGGAATCCGTGCTGCGCATGCGCGATGACGTTTCGGTAGGCTATCCGGTCAACATGGCCATGAAACAGCTCAACCTGTTCCCGCACATGGTCATCCAGATGACCGGCATTGGCGAGGAAGCCGGCGCCTTGGATGCCATGCTGTTCAAGGTGGCTGAATACTACGAGCAGGAAGTGAACAACGCCGTGGATGCCTTGAGCAGCCTGCTGGAACCGATGATCATGGTGTTCATTGGTACCATTGTCGGTGGCTTGGTCATCGCGATGTACCTGCCCATCTTCAAACTCGGCGCCGTCGTCGGCTAAAGGTATCAATGGCATTTCTCGACCAGCACCCCGGCCTCGGCTACCCCGCCGCGGCCGCCCTGGGACTGCTGCTGGGCAGTTTCCTGAACGTCGTCATCCTGCGCCTGCCCAAGCGGCTGGAGTGGCAGTGGAAGCGCGATGCGCGCGAGGTCCTGGAGGAACCGGACTTCTATGAACCACCCCCACCGGGGATCGTGGTTGAGCCGTCGCACTGCCCGCACTGCAAGCACAAGCTGAGCTGGTACGAGAACATCCCGCTGTTCAGCTGGATCATCCAGGGCGGCAAGTGCCGCCACTGCAAGGCGCCGATCTCGCTGCAGTACCCGCTGGTGGAGGCCCTGACCTCGGTGCTGGTGCTGGCCTGCGTCTGGCAGTTCGGCTTCGGCTGGCAGGGCTTCGGCGCCATCGTGCTGACCTGCTTCCTGATCGCGTTGTCCGGCATCGACCTGCGCACCCAGCTGCTACCCGACCAGTTGACCCTGCCGCTGATGTGGCTGGGCCTGATAGGCAACATCGACAACCTGTACATGCCGGCCAAGCCTGCATTGGTCGGCGCAGCGGTGGGTTACCTGTCGCTGTGGATGGTCTGGTGGCTGTTCAAGCAGCTGACCGGCAAGGAAGGCATGGGCCACGGCGATTTCAAGCTGCTGGCCGCGCTCGGCGCCTGGTGCGGGTTGAAGGGCATCCTGCCGATCATCCTACTGTCGTCGGTGCTGGGTGCCATCATCGGCTCGATCTGGCTGTACAGCCGGGGCCGTGACCGCGCCACGCCCATCCCGTTCGGCCCCTACCTGGCCATCGCAGGCTGGCTGTACTTCATGTGGGGTGCGCCGTTGGTGGACCAGTACTTGGTGTTGAGCGGACTGCGCTGAGGGGAGCCCCCATGAGCCGGTATGTGGTGGGCCTGACCGGCGGCATTGCCGCCGGCAAGAGCGAGGTGACCCGGCGCTTCGAGGCGCTGGGCATCGTGGTGGCCGACGCCGACCTGGCCGCCCGCGCGGTGGTGGCGGCCGGCAGCCCGGCGCTGGCCCGCATCGCCGAGCGCTTCGGCGCGGACATGCTGCTGGCCGATGGCAGCCTGGACCGGGCCCGCCTGCGCGCCCACGTGTTCGCCGACCCAGCCGAGCGGACCGCGCTGGAGGCCATCACCCACCCGGCCATCCGCCTGCTGATGCAACAGCAGTGCCAGCAGGCTGGGAGCCCCTATGCCATTGCCGCCATTCCGCTGTTGACTGAAGTCGGTGGACGCCAGGCCTACCCCTGGCTGGACCGGGTGCTGCTGGTGGATGCGCCCGAGGCTGTACAGCACGCCCGGCTGATGCAGCGCGACGGCATCGATGCCGCGCTGGCTGACCGGATGATTGCCGCCCAGGCCAGCCGCGCGCAGCGGTTGGCGCTGGCCGATGATGTGGTGGTCAATGATGGGCACCCGGAGGACCTGCAGGCGCAGGTGGAAGAGCTCCACGTGCAGTATCTGGGGCTGGCTGCGGGCTGAGGCCCGGTTGCCGGCCAGCGGCCGGCACTACCGAAGCGCATCCCACGCGTGGACCTACTCGACCTGCTGGCGCGCGTGGCGCACCAACTCGCGGGCCCCCAGCAGCAGGCCATCGACCACATCCGGGCTGAGCTGCTGGTGGGCACCGCCCTGTTCACGCGCGGCGGCGGCAGCGTGCAGCACCTGGACCACCACCTCCAGACCGGCCAAGGTGCGTGCCACCCCGGCCAGCGACGCGGCCCGGGCCGGGCTGAGCCCCTCTGCCTCCAACCGCTGGCCGTCAGCACCGTCGCGGCCGTCCATGCGCGCCAGCAGGGCGGGCAGTAGATCGTTGGGATCATCGAGCAGGGTTTCGAGCCGCTCGGCCGCGTCGGCGGGCAGCCGGTTGACGACGTCGCCGATGAGAGCGGAAAGATGGGGAAACACGGGGCGTGCGGACATGGTGAGTTCCTCGCAGACGGCGGGCCACCCGCAAAGGCAAGGTGGCGGACGGTGCGGGTTGGCGTACCGGACAACTCCCAGATGGATGAAAACTCCGGCGGATTCCCAGGAATCCCCACGCACCGTCCGCCGTGAATCAGACACGGTGCATTGTCCACGATGCCGTGCGAGGCATCGGAAGCTTTCCATCTTGGAGTTGATTTCAGGACGCCAATCCCGGCCAGGGCACCCGCCCCGGCTCAGCCATCAGGCCACCTGAAGAAACCCTGTTCTGTAGGGGAAATCCCAAGCGGTACGCGGGGGTGCTGATTTGTGCGGTACCGCACGTCCATGCCGCGGCGCGCATCACGCAGGTGTCGCTATGGGCCCCGATGCTGGACCGTCGCGGCGGCCAACCGCGCGCCGGTTGCGACAATCCGCGCGATGGCTATGCGGCCGCATCCTCTACACCCTGCCCCCTGCGCGCCGACGCCTCCGCAATCGCCACACCGGGTGGGTTGAGATAACACGTGCGCCAGCGCAGATAGCCCCACTGCCAGTAGTACTCGCGGCCAGTCAGCTGCAGTGCTTGCTCGTAGTTCTCCGGGTGCTCGCGCCAGGCGGTCAGTTCCTCCAGTTCCTGCACCGACATCGCCAACGGCACCCTTGGTTGGAACAGCTGCCCGGCCCGTTGCATGCGCTCCCGCTCCTGCCGGTGGGCCAGCTCGATCGCATCCAACTCCTGCATCCGTTGCCGGTAGGCGTCACGTTCCCGCTGCTGCACGTGAATCCACTCGTCATCGTCCAGCCCGAACGGTTTGAACCAGGCCCGCGAGTCGTGCACGTAACCATCCAGAAACGTCGCCACGGCCTGCGGTGGTGCCTGCTGCGATTCCCAGATCGATTGAATCTGGCCATCCAGCCACTGCTGTTCCTTCTTGCCCCGCAACCTCGCCTGCACGAAATCCTGCACGGGAATGCCCTGGAACCGAGGCGGCGTGGCCATGCCGTGGTGGGCCGCGAACGGTTCCTCGGTGCGCAGGCGGGCCGTGGCGTTGTTGTAGCGCATCCCCCGCGCCTCCTGCACCAGTTCGGCATTGCCACCGCGCAGGTCCGCACGATCCTGCGTAGGGGCCTGCAGGTAACCCGGCAGGCGATCGAAGTCATCCAGATGCTGCCGACGCCACAGCAGGTACTGGCGATAATGGGCGTACATCAGCACCGCGGTGCGGTTGGCCTTGGAGGCGGGGGTGCTGGCCGGCAGGAACGGCGCCATCGCCTGCAGATAGGCGTTGTAGTGCTGGCGCAGGGTGGGAGAGATCTCGAACTGGCGCTGCAACTCCACGCGCGCCTCTGCGATGGGCAGCAGTGGCACACCTGCCGCCAGAGCGTGTCTGTACATGTCGCACAGCGGAATCTGCGAGAGTTTGTCAGCGTCATTCGGCGAACGCCCCTGCTCGCCCGGTGCATACCCGCCACCCACGTCCGAATGCACCCCAGGGTAGATGATCTGCTCGCAGTTCGCGCCGTCCACCAGGTCCACCGGGAACGAACCACGCACCTCATGCGCGGCCACCATGTGCACGCAGCGACGTACATCGCTAGGAATGCGCAGGTCCTCGGCTGCCGCCCAGCCACCGTGGCCATCGAATACTGCTTCAAAGAAGCTCTGCGCAGCGCCGACCGAGGCCACCGTATCGAACAGCCCCATGAAATCGATCTGCACTGGAATGCCACACAGGCG
>NZ_JAUTXR010000164.1 GCF_030658505.1 Stenotrophomonas raiganjensis (SeqCode)
CGCGGTTACCAGCAGGTGGCGATCTTCGGGCGTGGTGTAGGCCAGACCATCGCCCAGCGTAGTACCTCCCGCGGCCAGCACGATCGCGCCGCCGTTCATCAGCGAACGCGCACTGGAAACGCGCTGCGGCTGGCCGCCGGACAGCGGGCAGGGCCGGTTCGCAGGCCGCTCGCCCACGCCAAGCGTTTCCTGCCGCAGGCGGGGACGCGTGGTGCGCGCATCGGACTCCAGCCCGGCATAGACGGCGGGCAAGGCCACGTTCTCGGTGGCTCTCAGGTTCTCCATCAGGTTGTAGCGCTGGAAGTTGAAACCGAAATGCTCG
>NZ_JAUTXR010000168.1 GCF_030658505.1 Stenotrophomonas raiganjensis (SeqCode)
GCAGCTCCGGCAAAGAGCCTGTACTTCCAGCACCACGACTGGGTGGTGGCCTGTGACAACACCCTGACCTGCCGCGCCGCCGCACAGGGGGCGCAGGACCTTCGGGCCACGACGGTCACCGCTCCAGTGGTATACAAGGGACAGCCCGGCACTACCGCATCCCTTGCCCAACCATGAGAAAATGCCCGGCATGAACACTGCTACATCCCCGCAGGCGCGCGGTTCCGGCCGCCGGACCCTGGTGCTGCTGTTTGCCGTGTTCTTCGGCGCGATGGCACTGGCGGCCGTGCTGCGCTTCTCCGGCTGGCAACCCACCGGGCACCGCAATGCGGGCCAGCTGCTGAAGCCGCCGGTCGACCTGCGCCAGCAGGCACCGACCCTGGCCAGCGGCCAGCCCTACCCGTGGAATCCCGAGGCCCGCACCTGGCGCCTGCTGGTGGCCCCGTCCGGCGCCTGCGACGCGCAGTGCGTCACTTTGTCGCAGGGGCTGGGCAAGGTGTGGCAGCTGTTCGGCCATAACGCCGATAATGTCGAGATCCTGTGGCTGGGTACGCCACCGGCGTCGATCGCCTCGCTGCCCGCGCTGCGGCCGCTGGCTCCGTCGCCAGCCCTGCGCGCGGCGTTGCCGGGCGTCGATGATCCGGCGGGACTGCCGGTCTACGTGATCGATCCGAACGGCTTCGTGATCATGCGCCACGCTCCGGGTTCCGACCTGGGCGGCCTGCGCAAGGACATGGCCACGTTGCTGAAACTGAAGTGAGTCCCGTTTGATGAGCCTTTCCGCGCGTCCGGCGCTGCACCGCAATTTCCACCGCCTGGCGTGGTTCGCCATGATCATGACCGCGAGCACGATCATGTTCGGCGCGTTCGTCCGCCTGTCCGATGCCGGCCTGAGCTGCCCGGACTGGCCGACCTGCTATGGCCAGGCCACCTGGCCGCAGCACGTGGAAGAGACCATCGGCCACCCGGCGGCGGAGATCCGCCCGCTGGAAACCCACAAGGCCTGGCGTGAGCAGGTGCACCGCTTCCTGGCCGGCGCGCTGGGCATCGAGATCCTGACCCTGGCGCTGCTGGCCACGCGCAAGCGGCGATTCGGAAGCACGGCGGTGGTGACCGCCTGCGTGCTGGTGGCCGCCGGCATACCGCTGTACATGATGGGCTGGCATGGCACCGCCAGCGCCCTCGCATTGATCGGTGAGGCGATACTGCTGATCGCCGCGCTGCGCTGGAGCAACATCGACCTGGCACGGGCCGCACTGCTGACCCTGGCGGTGGTGATCTTCCAGGCCCTGCTGGGCATGTGGACCGTGACCCTGCTGCTCAAGCCCATCGTGGTGATGGGCCACCTGCTGGGCGGCATGCTGATGTTCGCGCTGCTGGTGTGGATGGCCTGGCGCGCCACGCACATGCCGATCACCCTGGCCGAGGCGCCGAAGCTGAAGTGGCTGCTGCGCATCGGCGTGGCCGTGCTGGTCACCCAGATCGCACTGGGGGGCTGGGTCAGTGCCAACTACGCGGCGCTGGCCTGCGGCGGCGGCAGTGCATCGCTGGACAACTTCCCGCGCTGCGCCAACCAGTGGTGGCCGCAGCACAACTTCGTCGAAGGCTTCACCCTGTGGCGCGGCATCGGCGTGGACTACGAAGGCGGCGTGCTGGATGGCGCCTCGCGCATCGCCATCCAGATGGCGCACCGCCTGTTCGCGGTGGTGGTGGCCGTCTACCTGTTGTGGCTGGGCGTGCGCTTGTTCCGCCTGCCGAGCATGCGTGGCTGGGCCAGTGCGCTGATCGCGCTGCTGGTGCTGCAGGTCACGCTCGGCATCCTCAATGTGAAGCTGGCGCTGCCGCTGGAAGTGGCGGTGGCCCACAACGGCGTAGCCGTTGCCTTGTTGTTCGTGCTGGTCAGCCTGCTGGCCCGCCTGCGTGCCCCGGACTGATTCCATGTTTTCCAATTACCGCCAGTACTGGGACCTGACCAAGCCCAAGGTCGTCGCCCTCATTGTCTTCACTGCCCTGGTCGGCATGGTCCTGGCCATTCCGGGCGTACCGAGCTGGGAGCAGGTGCGCGCCGGCCTGCTCGGCTTCCTCGGCATCTGGCTGGCCGCTTCGGCCGCCGCCGCCATCAACCAGTTGCTGGATGCGCACATCGATGCGCAGATGGCGCGCACCTCGTGGCGGCCGCTGGTGGTGGGCAAGGTCAAGCCGTGGCAGGTGCTGGTGTTCGCCGGCGTGCTGATCGTGCTGTCGATGACCATCCTGGTGCTGTGGGTGAACCTGATCACCGCGGTGCTGACCTTTGCCTCGCTGATCGGCTACGCGGTGATCTACACCGTGTACCTGAAGCGCGCGACCTCGCAGAACATCGTCATTGGTGGCCTGGCCGGCGCGATGCCGCCGATGCTGGGCTGGGCCGCGGTGACCGGCATGCAGGGCTCGTCGGACTGGGCGTACTCATCGCTGCTGGTGCTGATCATCTTCATCTGGACCCCGCCGCACTTCTGGGCGCTGGCGATCTTCCGCCGCGAAGACTATGCCAAGGCCGAGATCCCGATGCTGCCGGTGACCCACGGCGTGGTGCACACCCGCAAGCAGATCATGGTGTATTCGGTGGTGCTGGCACTGGTCTGCCTGCTGCCGTACCTGGTGGGCATGAGTGGGGCGTTCTACCTGGGCGGCGCGATCGTGCTCAACGCCGTGTTCCTCTGGTACGCCTGGCGCATGCTGGACCCGCCGGACGAGCTGTTCTCGATGAAGATGTTCTACTACTCCATCGTCTACCTGATGGCGCTGTTCGCCTTCCTGCTGGTGGACCACTGGATCCTGCCCTGGTTGTAAAGCGCTACCTGTAGAGCCGAGCCCATGCTCGGCTGAGGGGTGGTTGGAAGAGCAGCCGAGCGTGGGCTCGGCTCTACACTTGATCTCTTCCAGCGGCGTCGCCATTGCTGTTCCTGACCCCAAGGAAAGGAGCGAGCAGGGATGCATACGATCTTCCGTTGGACCACCGCGCTGATTCTGGCGCTGGGCATGGCCGTGACCGCGCATGCCGACGACACCGCCGCGCAGATCCGCCAGCATGCCGGTGAGCACCGCCTGCTGGTACTGGGCGAATTCCACGGCACCCGCGAGACCCCGTTGCTGGTGCGCCAGCTGGTGGACGACTACAGCCGCACCGGCCCGGTCGTGCTGGCGCTGGAACTGCCACGCGGCGAAACCCCCACGCTACGCGATTACCTGGCTTCCGACGGCGGCGAACAGGCACGCCAGCAGCTGCGCGGGCGTGCCTTCTGGAGCGTGCGCGACGACCAGCACGATGGCCGTCGCAGCCGCGACATGCTGGCGATGATCGAAAGCCTGCGCGTGCTGAAGTCGCAGGGGCGTGTGATCGAAGTCGTTGGCTATGACGTCAATGCCAGCAAGGGCGGCAACCAGGCACGCGATGACCGCATGGCTACCGAGTTGCGGCGCCTGTACCGGCGTCTGCCGGCTGACGCACGCATGCTGGTGCTGACCGGTAACGTGCACGCCATGCTGCAGCGGCCGCAGGGCATGCCGCCGGAAATGCAGCTGCACCCGATGGCCTCCCAGCTGCGGGATCTGGAGATCTACAGCGTGCGGTTGGGTGCGCTGCGTGGCCAGGCGTGGGCGTGCGCGGACCGTTGCATGGCGCGGCCACTTCCAGAGCAGGTGGCCCCGCGGCTGCGGGGCGATACCCATGCGGAACGGGCGTACGACCTGTGGGTGTGGATGCCGGAGCTGAGCGTCGGCACGCTCGTGGATCCGTAGCGTCAGGCAACCCATCCACGCATGGCGTGGATCTACTGGTGGTTCACGCCATCGGTGGGAGTAGAGCCACGCCATGCGTGGATGGGCTCTCACGGAACCCGGCGCAGCCAGTGTCGGGTTTCGCCCGGGATGGCTGCAACTGCGCGCATCGACCAAGCCGTCGCGCTGTAGGGTTTTGCCGCGCTGTTAGCTTCCTGCACGCAAGGCGTCACAGATACCGACTGTTCCACCAGGCCGGATCATCAACAGTAGATACACAGGTATTGCGGGATGACTCGCAATTCTGTGGAGCAATCAATGAGATGTCATGTTTCTCTGCCCATCGTTCTGTGTGCCGCGCTTACCTGCCTGGCTGGCAATGCGGCAGCAGAAGTAAAAGCACTGAGTCGGGCCAACTGCATTGGATTCATCAACGAATCCGTGACCTATGAACGGCCCCAGTTTCGCAATTTTCAGGGGGTCGGCCGTAACCAGGCACGTTCCCCTTGGGAACATTGAGCCGAAGCATGCTTTCGGTGCGCCTAACAATGGACTGTACTCCTGGCGATTTTACGCAGGCGATGGCAGTGATCCAGAACGAATGGTTGTTCACGGATATCACACATGGGTGCTGGGCGGACGCGTATTTACGCAATCCACGAGTGCGATCGATTGCCAACTTTCGGAGTGGTGAGCATCATGAAGAGTCTTTGCTTTATCGCATTCTCGCTGGCCATGTCGATGTCAGCTCAAGCATCCCAGAATGAACCTGCTCCCGATGCGGTAGGGAGCTGGCTACACCAACGCGCCATGCGGGCTGCAATGCAGGAGGCCTCGGCAATGGGAAGATCGTCCGCCAGCGTGGGCAGCTACCAGATGGTGAAACTGGCAGACCTTGATGCCCCCCGAGAAGTGAAGCGGCAGCTTCGCGATGACATCGAACGATCCAACGGTGTCGTGCGGGTTGCAGCAGGGAGCATCCCAACGCAGGCCGAAATGCTGGCTGCCGTGCCGCGGACTCACCGCTCAACTCCAGAACTACGCCAGCGCCTGCCGCAGCCACCCAGCAGGCTGGAAAGCAGCCTGCTGGGCGCAGCCGAGATGATTGGCATGGAGCCCAGTGGTGCGTTGGAGGGTGGAAAGTCCTCGGGCTTGAGCCGTTTCTACCGGCTGGAGGGTGTCGGCATCGTGGAGTTCAGCGAGAACAACTTCCTCGCTGCGGGCATGCAGATCGAGGTCATCGCGGAGGCGCAGAACACCGTGGTGGACGGCAAGCCCGCTCACCTCGGGAAGGTTGTGGATAGTGTTGGCCGTACTCGGGTTGAGCTTGCCTGGACGGGAGACAGCAAGACCTACAGTCTGACCGTCACGGGCGAGCCGGGCAGCGACGTGGAGCGCAACGCCCGAGTGCTGCACGACATCGCCGCGGCCATCGTGGATTAGCGGCGGCGTATGCGTCATCCACGCATGGCGTGGATCTACTGCGGGTTCACGCCATCCGCGGTTTGGTAGATCCACGCCGCGCGTGGATGGGCTCTCTACAAAAACCCGCGCGCCCAATCAGGGCGCGCGCTTCGCATACCGCTGCGCGATTACACCGCAGACGATCAGCTGGATCTGGTGGTAGATCATCACCGGCAGCACGATCGCACCGAGACTGCCACCGGCGAACAGCACCTTGGCGATCGGCACGCCGGTGGCCAAGCTCTTCTTCGAGCCGCAGAAGACGATGGCGATCTCATCCTCACGGTTGAAGCGAAGGCGGCGGGCGATGAAGGTGATCAGCGGCATGGCGATGCCCAGCAGCACGGCGGCCACGACCGCCACGGCCAGCAGCGAGAGCAGCGGCGTCTTGCTCCACAGGCCCTCGGTGACGGCTTCGCCGAACGCCGAATACACCACCAGCAGGATCGTGCCCTGGTCGGTGTAACGCAGCAGCGCGCGCTGCTTTTCCACCCAACCGGCAATCCACGGCCGCAGCAGGTGGCCGGCCACGAAGGGCACCAGCAGCTGCAGCATGATGCCGCCGATCGCATGCAGCGGATCGTGCACGCCGCCGGAGGTGCCGGCCAGCGCGGTCAGCAGCAGCGGGGTCAGGAACACGCCGAGGATGCTCGACAGCGACGCGCTGCACACCGCTGCCGGTACGTTGCCGCGCGCCATCGAGGTGAACGCGATGGACGACTGCACGGTGGACGGCAGGGTGCACAGGAACAGCACGCCCAGATACAGCTCCGGCGTCAGCAGCCAGCCCGACAGCGGCTTGAACATCAGCCCCAGCAGCGGGAACAGGAGGAAGGTGCAGGCGAGGATGGTCAGGTGCAGCCGCCAGTGCAGCATGCCGCCGATGATCGACTCGCGTGGCAGGCGCGCGCCATGCAGGAAGAACAGTGCAGCGATGGCGACGGTGGTGACATCGTCGAGGACGATGGCGGCGGCGCCCTTCATCGGCAGCAGCGAGGCCAGGCCGACGGTGCACAGCAGGGCGAGGGTGAAGTTGTCCGGTCGCAGGCGCGACCACCAGCGGGTCATGGTGGGCAGAGTCCTTGGTGCGGAGGGTTCAGGGCGAGGTGACCGGCGTGGCCAGGCGTTGGCGGGTGGCGGCTTCCAGCGAGGTCAGGCCAGCACGCTGGCCCAGCTGAAGGGCCTGTTCCGGGCTGGCATGTTCGTAGCGTGCGTTGACCAGGCCGAGCACGGCGCCGGCGCGGTTGCCGGACGCACAGTGCAGCAGCACCGGCCCCTGGCTCTGCCGCAGGGCCTGGTGCACAGCGCGCACGTTGGCGGCATCGAGCCCCTCGGCACCGGCTACCGGAATGCGCACATAGCGCAGGCCCAGCGATTCGGCCACGTGGGTTTCATCGAAACCCCGGTCCTCGCCGGGCTGGCGCAGGTCGATCACCGTGCGCACCCCCTGCGAGGCCAGTTCGCGCAGCTGCGCGGCCGAGGGTTGGCCGCCGGCATACAGGCCGGGGCGGACTTCATTGAGCGGGGCATCGGCGGCCAGGACCGCCGGCGGCAGGCAGAGCGACAACAACAGCAGGCAGGTCAGGCGCAGCAGCATGGTCCTCTCCGTGAAAGCGTTCTGCCCTCTACAGGCGCAGCCCGGCGCGGGCCTTCAGCAGCTCGCGCAGTTCGTATTTGTCAGTATCGTCCAGGCCCTGCTGGCGCTGCTTTGCCAACAACTCCTCCAGACGTTGCACCAGCAGCTGTTTCTCCAGCTGGGCCACCGCGTCGTGCAGTTCCTGGGTCCAGCTGGCCTCGGTGCCAGGCAGGGTCTGTGCCGCCAGGGTGTGCAGCGAGGCCTGTTCTTCGCGGCCGTCGAAATGCTCCAGCAGGGCGCCGGTGCTGATGTCCGGGCGCTGCTCGACCAGCCCCAGCAGCTCCAGCAACAGCTCCACGCCCGGCAGGCGCAGGCCCTGGAAGTGATGCTTGCCGCCCAGCGTCAGCGCCAGCGACGGTTGCTGCAGCAGCACGGCGATCGCGCCACGCACCAGGCTGCGCTTGGCCACCGGCTGGATCGTGCGCGAGGGCTGGCGCTGCGGCATCGGCGCGCGCGCAGACGGGGCGTTGCCTCCGAGCCCGGTCAGCTGCGCCAGCTGCTGCTTCATCAGGTCGCCGAAGGCACCGTCGGGAATCTGCGCCAGCATCGGCTTGGCCCGCTCGGCCAGGCGTGCCTTGCCGTCCAGCGTTCCCAGGTTGATCTCACGGGTGAGCTCGTCGAAGAAGAACTGCGACAGCGGCGTGGCCTGCTTCAGGCGTTCGTTGAAGGCCTCGGCGCCTTCCTTGCGCACGATGGTGTCCGGGTCCTCGCCATCGGGCAGGAACAGGAAGAAGGCCTGGCGGCCATCCTTCATGCGCGGCAGCACCGACTCCAGCGCCTTCCAGCCAGCACGGCGGCCGGCGGCGTCGCCGTCGAAGCAGAAGAACACGTCCGGCGCGTTGCGGAACAACAGCTCGGCATGGTCCGGCGTGGTCGCCGTGCCCAGCGTGGCCACCGCCTGGGTGACCCCGAACTGGAACAGCGAGACCACGTCCATGTAGCCCTCGACCACGATCAGCCGCTCGATCTTCTGGTTGGCCTGGCGCACCTGCCACAGGCCGTACAGTTCGCGGCCCTTGTGGAACAGCGCGGTCTCGGGCGAGTTGAGGTACTTGGGGCCGTCGTCCTTCTCGAACACGCGGCCGCCGAAGGCGATCACCCGGCCACGGCGGTCGAAGATCGGGAACATCACCCTATCGCGGAACTTGTCGTAGACGTGGCCACGATCGTTCTTGGAGAACAGGCCGGCGCGGTCGAGCAGTTTCATCTTGCGCTCGTCCTTGCCCAGCGCATCGCGCAGCCCGCTGTAGCCATCGGGCGCATAGCCGATCTGGAAGCGCGCGCGGTTCTCCTCGTCCACGCCGCGGCCATCAAGATAGCTGCGTGCCTTCTCGCTGCTTTCCAGGTTCTTCTGGAAGAACCTGGTGGCGGCGTCCAGCGCCGAGTACAGCTCGCGGCTGTCGTCCTGCTGCTGGGGGCTGCGCGGGTTCTCGTTGCGCGGTACTTCCATGCCCGCGCGCTTGGCCAGCTCATCCACCGCGTCGAGGAACTCGAGGCGGTCGTAGTTCATCAGGAAGCTGATCGCGGTGCCATGCGCACCACAACCGAAGCAGTGATAGAACTGCTTGGTGGGCGAGACCGTGAACGAGGCCGAGCGCTCGTCATGGAACGGGCAGCGCGCTGCGTACTCCTTGCCCTGGCGCTTCAACGGCACGCGGCTGCCCACCACCTCGACAATGTCGGTGCGGGCGAGCAGATCGTCGATGAAAGCGTCGGGGATACGGGCCATGGGCAACAGGGCAGGGCGCGGCCGCCAGGGCGCGCAGCAGGGGGCGGCGGATTCTCCCTAGTTTACTCGCTGGCGACGTCCGGGCCGGCCTGTTCCGCATCGACCCCGGCGTTGGCCAGCTGCGCCCGCGCATGCAGGCGCTCGTCGATCACTGCAGTCATCAACGCACCGACGAAGAACACGGCGGTGGCGTAGTAGATCCACACCAGTGCGATCACCAGCGCGCCCATCGAACCGTAGGCGCTGCCTGGGGCCACGGTGGCGATGTAGACGCCGATGCCGTAGCGGCCCAGGGTGAACAGCACCGAAGTAATGGCGCCGCCGATGAAGGCCTGGCGCCACGCCACGCGGCGGTCGGGCAGGTAGTGGTAGAGGAAGGCGAAGGCCAGCGTGTACAGCAGCAGCGAGGTCAGGTAGCCGATCGCCGGCAGCACCGAAGGCAACTGCGCGAACACCACCTGCAGTGCGGTGGTGGCGGTCATCGACAGGATCAGCAGGAAACCCAGGGCCAGCACCACGCCGAACGAGAATACGCGCTTGCGCAGCCACGCCTTGACGCCGTCCAGGCGCTGGCCGCTGGTGTGGAAGATCCGGTTCAGCGCGTTCTGCAGCTGGGCGAACACCGCGGTGGCGCCGACGAACAGCAGCAGCGTGCTCCACAGCCCGGCCAGCGAACCCACACTGGGCTGGCTGTTGGCGTTGTGCAGCACAGTGTCGGCGACGCTGGCCACGCTGCTGCCGGCGACCGAGCCGATCTGGCTGATCAGCGTCTGTTGCGCGGGCGGGTACAGCGAGGCGGTCAGCCACAGCAGCAGTACCAGCAGCGGCGCCATCGACAGCAGGGCGTAGAAGGAGACCGAAGCGGCCTGGGTCAGCACATCGATTTCGACGAAGCGCTTGGCCACTGCCATTGGGAAGCTGTCCTGCAGATTTCCCAGGCGGGACCGGACGGCAGGCAGAAAGGCTCGGGGATGCGGCATCAGCGGATGACGGTGAGGGACGGGAACGTGTTTTTCTAGCAAATCATGACGTCATGCGGGGTGAAGTGCCTATTCAGCACCGCGTTTCACGGGCGACCGCGCTATCCTCTCGCCCGACCGACGGTGCGCAGGGGGGCTGCCGCCGCGGTATCCGTGGCCGGCTGCCGGTGCGCAGGGCCGCGACATTCCAATTTCTCTGCAAAAGGACGCGTTATGAAAGGGATGGTCTATACCACGATGGTGTTGCTGGCGACGGTGAGCGGTTCGGCGGCTGCCGCCTCGGCCGCCTGCGAGAAGGCATTCAAGACGGTAGGGGATCCGCGCAACGGTGCGATGTACATGGCCGATATCACCGTGCCGGGGCTGAAGGTGCAGAGCGCGCTGGACCAGCTGCGGCAGATCGGTGCGGAAGATGAGTTCGAAGTGGGCGGGCAGCTGGTGGAAGGCAATACCGGCAACCAGTACCTGATCCAGACCAAGGGGCTGCGCACGCCGCTGGTGCTGATCGGCACCGCCGACCATACCGGCCGGGTCACCCTGGCGACCAAGCTGGCGCGTGGCCAGACGATCGGCCAGGAAGAAGCGCGGCAGTCGATGTGCGCCATGCTGGACAAGCTGAAGGGCGGCAGCCAGGGCGAAGCACTGGCCGCTGCGGCGCGCTCGAAGCAGCCCATGCCTGCGCCGGAAGACGTGGCCGCGCCGGACCTGTCCAAGAAGATGGGCAAGGAAGTGCGCAGCACGATGGCGGCCTACAATGCCGCCGGCAGCTTCAAGGACCTGATGCTGGGCACGACCACCAACAAGGAAGACCTGGGCGATCGTTCGGCCACCTTCCTGCCGCTGTACGCCAAGTACATCGGCCGCCGGTACCGCATCGATGGCCAGGTGTATACGGTCAATCGGAGCAGCTACGCCACCCGTCCGGGCGAGGTGGGCTCGATCAACTATCTGGTGACGCCGGAACGCGGCCTGCTACGGATCCGCCAGAACGACACCTTCAACAACAACAACTACACCATCCGCTGCGAGTTCGCCCCGGACCAGGCGGCCAACTTCAGCATGCTGCGTGAGCGGGACTGGGCCAAGCTGGAAGGCGAGGTCAGCTCGGTGGAGGGCAGTTCGATGACCCTGCGCAACTGCCGCCAGGTGTAAGCGGCAGCGCGCCTGCATGCAGCCAGCAATGACAAGGCCCGCGATATGCGGGCCTTGTCGCGTGAAGCGGGCGGTGCGCTGATCAGCCGGCCAGGGCCTGCTTGACCAGCTTGGACACCAGGCCCATGTCGGCCTGACCGGCCAGCTTCGGCTTCAGTGCGCCCATCAGCTTGCCCATGTCGGCCGCGCCGCTGGCACCGGTCTCGGCGATGGCGGCCTGGATGGCGGCCACGATTTCGGCTTCGCCCATCTTGGCCGGCAGGTAGGCTTCGATGACCACGATCTCGGCGCGCTCGATCTCGGCCAGGTCTTCACGGTTGGCCGCTTCGTACTGGCTGACCGAGTCCTTGCGCTGCTTGACCATCTTGTCGAGCACGGCGATCACGGCGGTGTCGTCCAACTCGATGCGCTCGTCCACTTCGCGCTGCTTGATGGCGGCGTTGATCAGGCGGATCACGCCCAGCTTGTGCTTCTCGCCCGCCTTCATGGCGGCCTTCATGTCTTCGGTGAGCTGCTGCTTCATGCTCATGAGGAACCTCGTGGTGGTAGGTGGGGCGGGGCGGATGCCCGAACCCGGAAACGCAAAAAGCCGGCGACGCTCGCGCGTGCCGGCTTCGGCTCCATCGCGACGGGCAGGCCCGCCGCAATGAAGATGCGTCCGATCAGTACAGGCGCTGACGCTTGGTAACGTCGCGCGACGAGCGGCGCAGCTGACGCTTCACAGCAGCGGCGGCCTTGCGCTTGCGCTCCTGGGTCGGCTTTTCGTAGAACTCGCGCTTGCGGGTTTCGGCCAGCACACCGGCCTTTTCGCAAGTGCGCTTGAAGCGGCGAAGAGCAAACTCGAAGGGCTCGTTCTCGCGGACTTTGACGCTGGGCATGGAATCTCCGGGACACAGTAGAACCGGGTCACGCCCGGCGAGCCGCACATTATAGCGGCGAATCAACAAACTGCAAGCGGCCAACCCTGAATACGGGCCGGGTGTTCGAAAGCAGTGGGATCTGCACGTCCCCCGAGGGGCCGACAGGGGCGTCATAATAGCAGGCATGCGAGTCCTTGGCATCGAATCTTCCTGTGATGAGACCGGCGTGGCGGTGTATGACACCGACCTGGCCGGCAGCGCGGCCCTGCGCGCCCATGCGGTCTACAGCCAGATCGCCCTGCACGCCGAGTACGGCGGTGTAGTGCCCGAGCTGGCCAGCCGCGACCATGTCCGCAAGCTGCTGCCGCTGGTGCGGCAGACCCTGGCCGACGCTGGCCTCGGTGTGGGCGACATTGATGGCGTGGCCTACACGGCCGGTCCTGGCCTGGTTGGTGCGCTGCTGGTGGGCGCCGGCGTGGCCCGGTCGCTGGCCTGGGCGCTGGAGGTACCGGCGGTGGGCGTACACCATATGGAAGGGCACCTGCTGGCGCCGCTGATGGAGGACGACCCGCCGGAAGCGCCGTTCGTGGCCCTGCTGGTATCGGGCGGCCATACCCAGCTGGTGGCGGTCGACGCGATCGGCCAGTACCGGCTGCTGGGCGAGACCCTGGACGATGCGGCCGGTGAGGCGTTCGACAAGACCGCCAAGCTGATGGGCCTGCCTTACCCCGGCGGTCCGCAGCTGGCCAGGCTGGCCGAGCAGGGCACGCCGGGGGCCTACCGCTTCGCGCGGCCGATGACGGATCGCCCGGGGCTGGATTTCAGCTTCTCCGGGCTGAAGACCCAGGTCCTGATGGCGTGGCGTGACAGCGACCAGAGCGAGCAGACCCGCGCCGACATCGCCCGCGGCTTTGAAGACGCGGTGGTCGAGACCCTGTCGATCAAGTGCGAGCGCGCGCTGGAAGCGGCCGGCACCAACGTGATCGTGGTGGCCGGCGGTGTCGGCGCCAACAAGCGCCTGCGCGCCCGCCTGCGGCAGATGGCCGAGCGCCTCGGCGGCCGCGCCTGCTTCCCGCGGCCGGCGCTGTGCACCGACAACGGCGCGATGATCGCCTTCGCCGGCGCGCTGCGCCTGCAGGCCGGCCAGCAGAGTCCGCCGAAGGTGGATGTGACCCCGCGCTGGGACATGGCGACCCTGCCGGCGGTGTGAACCGGTAGCGTAGGGCCACGGCCGGCGGACGTATTACCGACGCCCTGCCAATGGCGACGCCGCCAGCACGGTTGTCGCCCGCTCATGGCGCTGCAGCCACCCCAGCGTATGCGGGCAGCGGGCGTGGATCAGCCGCCCGATCGCGGCCAGGTCGGCGCCGATGTCGCGTTCCAAGATGGGTTCGTGGTGGGCGATGCGGTTGCGCAGGTGGCGGATGCGGCCAATATCCGCGTGGATGGCTTTCCGGATGACACTGGGGTGGGCGCAAGGCGCATGGCGCAGGACTCCGCTGAGTGCCGGTATCCACAGCGTGGAATCGAAGCGACATGTGAATAGCTGCTGCCAGAACACCATAGGCAGGTTGGCGACGATTTCAGGTGTATCGCTTGCGCGACTGGCAAGGTGTTCCAGTGCCGTGCGTGGAGAAGTACTGGACGAAGTTGGCAGCCTGCGTCTAAAGGCATCATTCCAGGGCCAACGTGGACCGTGCTGCCGGACAAGAACCATTGCCGCGGCGTTGCGGGTGACCACCTCGCACAGATGGACCGGCATCATCAGTGCACCGCACAGCCGCATGTTCCAGAGGTAGAGGGATTCGGCTGTGACGCCGGGGCCGCAGGTCGATGCGATTCTCTCGTAGGTAGACAGACGCTCCGCTGACAACGCGCGCCGCAGTGCATCGTATGAAGCCATCGTGATGTGCGGTGGTGAAGAATGGATCGATGTTGGCCAGTCAGGCGGGCAACAACCATAAGGGAACGTCGTTGTCCGTGTGGCCGATTCTCTGTGTTTCGCCTCGGACGAATACCTGAGCTTGCCTGTCGGAATTGGCCTTGACCGACGATCTGGTCCTTGCCTACTCTGCGTGCCTGCGCCACCGGGACTCGCGGCTGTTCAACAGCCCCCCCCGGGGACAAACGGTAGTACCAAAGGGCCCTGCTAGCGGGGCCCTTTGTTTCTTCCGGGCCGCCCCACGCCGGTCGCCCACCGCTCGTTCCGGGCAGGCTCACCGCCATGCCGTTACCATGACCCCCTGTATTCGGGCTGGTAGGCGCAATGGACAAGGTTTTCATCGAGGGGCTGACGATCGACGCCCTGATCGGTATCTACGATTGGGAACGACGGATCCGCCAGGACCTGGTGTTCGACCTGGAAATGGGCTTCGACAACCGCCGTCCTGCGGCCACCGACGACATCACCCACACCCTGAACTACAAGGCGGTGAGCAAGCGCCTGGAGCAGTTCGTGCGCGAGTCGGAGTTCGGCCTGGTCGAGACCCTGGCCGAGCGCTGCGCGCAGATCGTGCTGGACGAATTCGAGGTGAAGTGGCTGCGCCTGAAGCTGAGCAAGCCGGGCGCGGTGCGCGGCGCGCGCGCGGTGGGCGTGATCATCGAACGCACCCGGGACTGATCCGGTAGTGCCGGCCGCTGGCCGGCAACCCCGACAACGACGATAGACAAAGGAGACAACGGATGGTGGACGCGGTGGTGGCGGTACAGTGGCTGGAACGGCTGCAGAACACACTGGAACCCTATCCCGGCGCCTACCTGGCGTTGATGATCACGTCGCTGCTGGTCGCAGCGGGCCTGGCCAACTGGGTGACCAAGCGCATCCTGCTGCGCGGGCTGCGACGCCTGCTCAGCCGCCTGCCGGGTGCTGACACCGGCCGTGGCAGCCACCTGATGCGGGTGATCTCGCGGCTGTCCAATGTGGTGCCCAGCCAGGTGATCGCCTCCGGCATCCGCATCGTGCCGGACCTGCCGCCGGGGCTGGTGAGCTTCATCATCGGCGCCTGCCAGGCCTGGGCGATCCTGACCGTGGTGCTGGCCATCTCGCATGCGCTGGATGCGGCCAACGATCTCTACGAACGCCGCCCCGAGGCACGCAACAAGCCGATCAAGGGGTACCTGCAGGTTGCCAAGATCGTCATCTTCGTGATCGCCGGCCTGTCGATCGTTGCCACCCTGGCCGGCGTTGACCTGCGCTATCTGGTCACCGGCCTCGGCGCAGCCACGGCCGTGTTGATGCTGATCTTCCAGGACACCATCCTGTCGCTGGTGGCCAGCGTGCAGATCAGCGGCGACGGCCGCGTGCGCATCGGCGACTGGATCGAGATGCCCAGCCAGAATGCCGATGGCGATGTCATCGATATCGCGCTGCACACGGTGACCGTGCAGAACTTCGACAAGACCATCACCACCATCCCGACCAAGAAGCTGGTGACCGAGTCGTTCAAGAACTGGCGCGGCATGCAGGAGGCCGGTGGCCGCCGGATCAAGCGCGCGCTGTACCTGGACCAGCACAGCGTCGGTTTCCTCGACGAGGGCGACCTGGCCTTCCTCGGTGAATTCGCGCTGCTGCGTGACTACCTGCAGGAGAAAGAGCAGGAGCTGGGCCAGTGGAACGGGCGCCTGCGCGAGCAGGGCGTGGCCGAGGTCAACAGCCGCCGGGTGACCAACCTGGGTACCTTCCGCGCCTATGTGGAGCGCTACCTGCGCAATCACCCGGGCATCCATACCGATATGACCCTGCTGGTACGGCAGCTGCAGCCGACCACCGAGGGCCTGCCGCTGGAGCTGTACTGCTTTACCCGCAGCACCGCCTGGGGCGAGTACGAGGCGGTGCAGTCGGACATCTTCGACCACCTGCTGGCGATCCTGCCGGCCTTCGGCCTGCGGGTGTTCCAGGCCTCCAGCGATGCCATGTTGATGGCCGGGCAGCGCCAGCTGGCGGGCTCGGAGTAAGCTGCGAGGCCTCCGGCCGGACCGTACGGATCCGGCTGGAGCCTGAAACTGAATGACGAAACTTCTCGCCAATTGGCTCCGGATCGCTAGAATGCCGGGCTTGTAAACGTTTTCATCAAGGACTGCTGGTGGCCTCCGATCGCATCGAATCCCTCATTGCCCAGATGACCGTCGAGGAAAAGGTCGGCCAGCTGGGTGTCTTCGCGGACATGGTCCGCCCGTTCGCCCCGGACGTGAACCCGGAAGCCAACGTGCGCAATGCCGACCAGGTGCTGCAGCAGGTGCGCGAAGGCAAGGTCGGCTCGCTGTTCAATGGCGTGGGCGCCGAGCTGGGGCGCCGCATCCAGCAGGTCGCCACCGAGGAGAGCCGCCTGGGCATCCCGGTGATCCTGGCCGCCGACGTCATCCACGGCATGCGTACCGTGTTTCCGATCCCGCTGGGCGAGGCCGCCAGCTTCGAACCGGAGCTGGCCGAACGCACCGCGCGCGCCACTGCCATCGAAGCCACCGCCGCCGGCCTGCATTGGACCTACGCCCCGGCCGTGGACATTGCCCGCGACCAGCGCTGGGGCCGCGGCGCCGAAGGTGCTGGCGAAGACGTGGTGCTGGGCTGTGCGTTCGCCGCCGCCCGCGTGCGCGGCTTCCAGGGCAGTGACCTGCGCGCCGCCGATTCGCTGCTGGCCACGCCGAAGCACTTCGCCGCCTATGGCGCGGTGATGGCCGGCATGGAATACAACATGGTGGACATCTCGCCGCAGACCCTGCGCGACGTGCACCTGCCGCCGTTCAAGGCCGCCTTCGACGCCGGCGCGATCACCGTGATGTCCTCGTTCAACGACATCAACGGCGTGCCGGCCAGCGCCAATGCCGAACTGCTGACCGACATCCTGCGCGGTGAGTGGAAGTTCCCGGGCGTGGTGATTTCCGACTACACCGCCGACATGGAACTGGTCGCGCACGGCTATGCCGCCGACGACCGCGATGCCACCGCCAAGGCGTTCACCGCTGGCCTCGACCTGAGCATGCAGAGCGGCTTCTATGCCGAGCACCTGCCGGGCCTGGTCGAGAGCGGCGACGTGCCGATGGCGGTGCTGGATGAAGGCGTGCGCCGCATCCTGTGGCTGAAGGAAACCATCGGCCTGTTCGATGACCCGTACCGCTCGCTGGACCCGGCACGCGAAGCCGACACCTCGCACATTGCCGCCCACGATGAACTGTCGCGTGACACGGCGCGTCGTTCGATCGTGCTGTTGAACAACCGCGACAACGTGTTGCCGTTGCAGAAGCGCGGGCAGAAGATCGCGCTGATCGGTCCGTTCGTGCAGGACCGCGAGAACATCGAAGGCTGTTGGACCCTGTTCGGCGACAAGCAGCGCTACGTGGACCTGGAAACCGGCGTGCGCGCGGCCATCGGCGATGCGTCGCTGCTGGAGATCGTGCCGGGCTGTGAACTGGAAACTGCTATCCCGGGCGGTACCGAAGCGGCGGTGGCCGCTGCGCTGCGTGCCGACGTGGTGGTGCTGGCGCTGGGCGAACCGCAGCGCTACAGCGGCGAAGCGCAGTCGCGCGTGGAGATCACCCTGCCGCCGGCACAGCAGGCGCTGGCCGAGGCAGTGGCAATGACCGGCAAGCCGCTGGTGGTGCTGCTGCGCAATGGCCGCGCGCTGGCACTGCAGGGCGCGGTGCGCAATGCTCACGCCGTGGCAGTGACCTGGTACCTGGGCACGCAGACCGGCCATGCCGTGGCCGACGTGCTGTTCGGCGATTACAGCCCGTCCGGCCGCCTGCCGGTCAGCTTCCCGCAGGTGTCCGGCCAGCAGCCGTACTTCTACAACCACCCGCGTACCGGGCGTCCGGAACTGCCGACCATGTCGGAGTTCAAGGCACGCTGGCGCGAGATCCCGAACGAGCCGCTGTATCCGTTCGGGCATGGCATCGGCTACACCACCTTCGCCTACGGCGTGCCGCAGTTGAGTGCGGGCCAGCTCGGCTGGGACGACACCCTGACCATCACCACCACGCTGACCAACAGCGGCGACGTGGCCGGCGAGGAAGTGGTGCAGCTGTACATCCACGACCGCGTGGCCAGCCGCGTGCGCCCGGTGCGTGAACTGAAGGACTTCCGCAAGGTGGCACTGCAGCCGGGCGAGTCGGCTGAGGTGGTGTTCACCCTGACCCGCGAGCAGCTGGCCTTCACCGGCCGCGATGGGGTGCTGCGCGCCGAGCCGGGCCAGTTCGACCTGTGGGTGTGCGCCTCGTCGGCGGCAGGTGAAGCCGTGCAGTTCGAGCTGCTGAAGGCCTGACCAACGCAAAAAGGGGACGGAGGGGATCAAGTCGTTTGTGCGACAAACGACTTGATCCCCTCCGTCCCCTTTTTCTGTTGCCGTCACCATGCCGGCGCTACCATCGGCATCCTTGAACCGATGGATGCCCGCGCATGCGCACAATCGCCGTGTTGATTCCCGCCCTGCTGCTGGCGGCCTGTTCGCAGCCGGCGCCGCCGGCCGAGCCTGCGGCGGATGCGCCGCCGCCGATGGAGGCCAGTGCTGCGGCGACGCCTGCGGCTGGACCGGCGAAGGCTGCTGCTGAGCCGGCCGGCGCCGCACCGGCGGATGTGCCCGCGGAAGACGCACGCGCACGCATCGAGTCGCTGCTTGGCGATGCAGCGCAGTACGAAAAGGTGTTCAACGCGTTCAAGACCGCTGTGGTCGGTGGTGATCGTGCTGCCGTGGTGGAGGAAGTGCGCTTCCCGCTGAACATCGCTGGCGGCAAGAAGATCACCGGCCCCGGTGAGTTCCAGCGCAATTACGAGAAGATCATCACACCGGTGGTGGTCAAGGCGGTGTCCGAGCAGGACTTCGGCAAGGTATTCGTCAACCAGCAGGGCGTGATGATCGGTGACGGGCAGGTGTGGTTGAACGGGCAGTGCCTGGACCAGGCCTGCGCGAAGACCGAGGTGAAGGTCATCACCATCCAGTGAACACAGACGGCCCCGCGCGCGGGGCCGTTGCGGGCAAACATGCCGGCCAGCGGCCGGCAACCTCCCTGTCAGGTCTTCGGCGTGAGCTTCAGCAGGCGCGCCTTGCTGCCGTCTTCCAGCAGCCACAGTGCGCCATCCGGGCCCTGTTCCACTTCACGGATGCGCTCGCCCATGTTGAAGCGTTCGGCTTCGCGCGCGCTGTCGCCGTTGAAGGCCACGCGTACCAGCGAGGTGGATGACAGGCCCCCGATGAAGCCGCTGCCCTTCCACTGCGGGAACAGGGTGCCGCTGTAGATCACGAAGCCGGCCGGAGAGATCACCGGCGTCCAGGTCACCTTCGGTGCGGCGAATTCCGGGCGCGTATCGTGGTCGGGAATCGGGCGGCCATCGTAGTGGTTGCCGTTGGAGACGACCGGGTAGCCGTAGTTGGCACCACGCACGATCAGGTTCAGTTCGTCGCCGCCGGCCGGGCCCATCTCGTGCGCCCACAGCCTGCCGTTGGCGTCGAAGGCCATGCCCAGGATGTTGCGGTGGCCCAGCGACCACACCTGCGCGGCCACGCCGCCCTGCGAGGCAAACGGATTGTCGGCCGGCAGGCTGCCGTCGTCGTTGAGGCGGATGATCTTGCCGAGGTTGCTGCCCATGTCCTGCGCCGGATCGAACTTCTGCCGCTCGCTGGAGCTGATCCACAGCTTGCCGTCCGGGCCGAAGGCAAGGCGGTGGCCATAGTGGCCTTCACCGCTGACCTTGGGGCTCTGCCGCCAGATCACCTTCAGGTCCTTCAACTGGCCAGCACCCTTCGCATCCAGCGCCAGCGTGGCCCGTGCCACCGCCGCACCGCGGGTATCGAGCGTGCCTTCCTCGGCGTAACTGAGGTAGATCACGTGGTTGCGGGCAAACTGCGGGTGCAGGATCACATCGCCGAAACCACCCTGGCCCCCGTAGGCGACCTTGGGGACACCGGTGATCTCGTGCTTCTGGCCGCTGGCCAGGTCCAGGTGCTGCAGCTTGCCGCGTTTTTCGGTGACCAGCAGGCTGCCGTCCGGCAGGAAGGTCATCGCCCACGGCTGGTCGAAACGGCTGACCTCGGTGGCGGTGAACGGGCGCTGGTCGGCCGCGGTGGCTGCCGGCGCGGCCTTGGCATCCTGTGTCGCCTGCGGACCGGCCGCATTGCAGGCGGAAGTGGCGAGGATCGGCACCAGGCCGAGGGCGAGCAGCAGGGGTGTGCGGGTCATGGGTATCTCCAGTGTGGGGATGCGGATGGCCGGGCTGTCCCTTGTATACCACTGGAGCGGTGACCGTCGTGGCCCGAAGGTCCTGCGCCCCCTGTGCGGCGGCGACGGGATGGTCTAGGGTGGGCACGCCCGGGCAAAGCATGCCCGCCTGCCTGCCAAGGATCTGCAATGAACACTGCGATGCCCCACAAGCCGTCCACCGCCTTCATCGCCGCCTCATGGGTGGCCCTGCTGCTGGGCGCGGCGGCGTACCTGATCGGCTTGTTCAACGCCGCCACGATGGCACTCAACGAAAAGGGCTACTACCTGACCCTGCTGCTGTTCGGCCTGTTCGCGGCGGTGTCGCTGCAGAAGAGCGTGCGTGACCGCGTCGAGGGCATTCCGGTAAGCGCGCTGTACTACGCGCTGTGCTGGTTCGCGCTGCTGTCGGCGCTGATGCTGCTGCTGGTCGGCCTGTGGAATGCCACCCTGGCATCGAGCGAGAAGGGCTTCTACGGCATGGCGTATGCGCTGTCGCTGTTCGGCGCAGTGGCGGTGCAGAAGAACACCCGCGACCTCATCGCCGCAGGTGGTGGTGAGAGCAAGCGCAGCACGGTCGTGCCACCGCTGCCGGAACAGGAGTGATTCTGTAGAGCCGAGCCCATGCTCGACTCGACAGACGTGGCGCGAGAGCCGAGCGTGGGCTCGGCTCTACAAAAGCCTGGCGCTATCGCTTCAACTGCGGATCCGCCAGCTGTGCATCTTCCCAGCCACGGCGCGCCGCATTGCGTGCCTGCGCCCATTCCAGCCGGCTGCGGCCACGCTCGCTGGCCCAGCGCGACTCCAGTTCAGCTTCGACCTGTTCGTAGGCGCGGATCATGTCCTGCGCACGCGCGGCGTGGCCGATGCGGTAGGCCGGTTCATAGTCCTCGAAGAACAACTGGTCGTCGTAGTAGGGCTCGGCCGTGTAGCGTTCGCGCCAGTAGTTGCTGACCGCATCGCGCGGCGTGCTGTCGTCCGGTACGCGGCCCGGGATCTGGTATTCGGTCATGGAAGGCTCCGTGGTGGACGAAGCCAGATCGTGCCAGCGTGTCGGTTAACGGCCCGGTCCGGCAATGTGATCGCCAGATCAATCCGCCGGGCATGGCCCGGCGCTACCGATCACCCGGCGTCGGCATCTTTTCGCGGCAGCTTGTAGATCACCGCGCCGATGGCGAAGGCCACCAGCGCTGCGGCGATGTTCTGCCAGCTGGCACTGGCGAACAGGGCCAGGCACAGCAGCAGCGCCAGTACCGGAATCAGCGGGCCACCGGGCAGCTTCAACGCGCCTGGGCGATCGGCGTAGCGCTTGGCCAACACCAGGACTGCGGCAGCGGTACCGATGTAGGCGAACAGGCGCGTGGTCATCGACAGCAGCGCCAGCTGCACGAACGAGCCGGACAGCGCCAGGCCCAATGCGATCAGGCCCTGGCACAGGATCGATGCGGCCGGGGTGTGGAAGCGCGGATGCACCTGCGCCAGGATCTTCGGCCCGTAGCCATCGCGGGCCAGTGCGAACAGGAAGCGCGGGCCCATCATCATCGTGTTGCTGTTGGTGCCGAGGATGGAAATGGTCGCGCCGATGGTCAGGATCAGTGCCAGCGCCTCGCCACCGAAGCCGGCGGCGGCGTCGGCCAGCGGCGTGGCCGAGCTGGCCAGGCCGGCCAGCGTACCCTGCGCCACCACCTGTACCGCGCCGTAGATGACGGTGACGGTGATGATCATGGTGATCAGCGCGAACGGAATGTCGCGGCGCGGATTGCGGTACTCGCCGGCGGCGGCGGGAATGTTCTCGAAACCGGCGTAGGCGTACAGCAGCAGCAGGGCAGCCTCGCCCATGCGCTGCAGGTCGTGCGGGTCCGGGCGCTGGCCGGAGAAGGCCAGCTGCGGGTCGATGTAGAACGCACCGATGGCCACGAACAGCAGCAGCGGCAGCATCTTGCCGATCACCAGTACCACGCCGGTACGTGCGGCCGAGCGCACGCCGATGATGTTGACGCCGGTCAGGAAACCCAGCGACACCACGATCACCGCGATGCGGCCCAGGCCGGCGCCGGCCCACGGCCAGAAGCGCGCGACCGCATCGGCCAGGGCGTTGCTGAGTGCGGCGGCCGAGCTGATGCGGGTCAGCCAGATCATCCAGCCGATCTCGAAACCGGCGAATCGGCCGAATGCCTCGCGGGCATACAGGTAGCTGCCACCGGGTTCATCGAAGTAGCTGGCGGCCTGCGCGTAGCACAGCACCAGCAGCGCGACGACGATGCCGGCGGCGACCACGCCCCACAGGCTGAAGGGACCGAGCAGGGCGACGGTGGCGGCCGGCAGCAGGTAGATGCCGCTGCCGATCACATCGTTGATCGACAGGCCGACGATCTGCCAGCGGCTGACCGCGCGCTGCAGCTGTGGTTCGTCCTGCGCGCTCAACGGGCGCCTCCGCTCAGTGCGGGCAGCTGCCACTGGGCCTGCAGGCGCGTGTACTCGGCGCGCGGCAGCAGCACGAAGCGCGGCGAATCCTGCGGTCGCAGCCAGTCCAGCAGTGCCTGCATGCGCGCCTGCGGCATGGCGGTGCAGCCGGCCGTGGCCTCGCCGGGCTGGCGCCACAGATGGGCGAAGATGCAGCTGCCCTTGCCGGGCTGGTTGTCCGGGTTGTGGGCGATCACGAAGCCTGCCTGGTAGCGCACGTCGCCCTTGTTGTGCAGGTCCAGACGCATCGGCTCGGTGGAGCCCTTGATCGCTGCACTGCCGACTTTCTTCTCATCGACGATGCGGTTGTAGAACGGCGAGCCGGGTACGTCCATGCAGTAGCTGCTTTCGAGCATCGGCTGGTAGGGCATTGCGGTACCCGGGCGGGTGACGGCGTAGCCGAACGCACTGCCCAGCGCGAACACGCCCGCCGGGCTGCGGCCATCGCCTTCCTGCTTCTGCGGGCCGCCGGCCTGCGCCGGGTGCAGGCCCAGTCCCCAGGCGCTGCCCGTGCGGCCGAGCGCCACCGGGAACGCCTGTCCATGTGCGCGCCAGCCCTTGCCATCGCGCACATAGGCCTGCAGCTGTCCCTGGGTACTGTCCCAGCCTTCGCTGGTGACCACGATCAGCTGGCGCGCGCCATCCAGCGGCGCCGCGTGAACGGACACCGCCGCAGCAAGCAGCAGTGCAGTGGTGGCAAGGCGGACCAGCGATCTCATCAATGTGCGCTCCGGTCAGGAATCCAGCAGGTGGTCGATCCGTTCCAGGTTCACCGCCAGCTGCTGCTGGCGGTCCGGATTGGCGTGGCAGAGCAGCACGAACAGGAAATCGAGCAGGGCGTGCATGGCGCTACGGTACAGCAGCTGCGCGACCTGCGGCGTGCGGTCGTGCGCGCAGACCGCCAGTGCCGCATCCGCATGCGCGCGCAGCGGGTTGGCAGTGTGGCGGGTGATGGAAATCACCTTGCCCCCCATGTCCTGGAACTGGCGCGACAGCTGCGAAAGCTGGGGCAGGTTGCCGAACTCGGAAAACACCAGCAGCACATCGCCGGGGCGCGCGGCCGACAGGTTGGCCAGCATCAGGATCGGGTCGGTGTGCGGCACCACCAGCAGGCCGAGCAGCGACAGCCGCATGGCGAACTCGCGGGCGAACAGGCCGTCGTCACCCAGGCCGTACACGAACAGTTTGGGCGTGCCATCCAGCAGTTGCACGATGCGCTCGATCTCCCCGCGTGGGTTGGCCTGGCGGGTTTCCTCCTCGGCCTGTGCCTTGCTGCGGCGCAGGGCCTCGCCCAGGCGCAGGTAGTCGTCGCCGCTGTCGGGCTCGCTGGGCGCCTGCTGCGGGTCGGCACCGGCGCGGGCCACGTCCTGGCCGATCGAGTACTTCAGGTCCGGGTAGCCCTTGAAACCGAGTTTCTGGCTGAACTTCACCACGCTGGACTGGCTGATGCCCAGTGCGCTGGCCAGTTGCTGTGACGAGTAATCGCGCAGCAGATGGGCGTTGTCGAGGATGAAGTCGGCAATGCGGCGCTCGATGGCCGACATCTGCCCGCGCTCGGAACGGATCTTCAGCAGGGGCGGCATGCGGGGTGTCCGGGCATGTGTAGGCGCGTTGCGGTTGGCAGCATAGAGCAGATTATGTGGTGGCTCGGGCGGGCGGGGTTTGCGGGGGACGCCGCAAGTACGTCCGTGCAGGCTTGGCCGCGCTTGCGCGTTTGCGCTGTCCTGCGCAAACGGCAAGACCGGGGTTGGGCGTCCTGCCCAACCCGCCCGAGGCATGCCTCGGGCCCATGCGGCGGACACCCCCGCAAGCCCCACCCGCCCGCCCCCGGACAGATCGCGCGCGTGCCAGCCGCGAAGGGGTTACGAGGTAGGGCAGAAGCGGGAGCATCCACGCATGCCGTGGATCCACGGGGTGCAGTTGTTGCCTTTGACGTTGAGTCCGCCTTCAAGCGAGCCGAGCACCGCAGGTCCGGCGAGGGCGAAGAGGCGCGGGTGTCTGAGCGCAGCGAGTTCCGCGCCGTCCCTCGGTGGGCCGAGGAGCGCAGGGCACCGACGTGCGCAGCACGTCGGCTCGCGGGCGGCGGAGCGTTTCTTTTGGTTACTTTTCTTTCCGCAGAAAGAAAAGTAACGCCCGACCAAAAGTCAGTTGTATGCCAGGCCAGCCGCAAGGCAGAGATCAACCCAGCATCTCCAGCCCACGTACTTCGGTGATGCCCAGCCCCGGCACGTCGCTGATGCTGATCTCCGATTCGTTGAAATGCACGCCGCCGCTGACCGGGTCGAACTGGCCCAGCGAGGGGCCGTCGAGGTCGACCTTGGTGATCACATCACTCTTGGCCACGGCCAGGTGCACGGCGGCGGCCACGCTGATGCTCGACTCGATCATGCAGCCGATCATGCACGGCACGCCGTAGATGCCGGCGATGTCGGCGATGCGGATCGCGTTGGACAGGCCGCCGGTCTTCATCAGCTTGATGTTGATGATGTCGGCCGCGCGCTGCTGGATCAGGTCCATCACCTGGCTGGGGCTGAACACGCTTTCGTCGGCCATCACCGGCGTGTTGACGCGGTCGGTGACGTACTTCAGGCCACTGATGTCCGCTGCCTTCACCGGCTGCTCCAGGAGCTCCAGTACCACGCCGGCCTCTTCCAGCGTGCGCATCGCATGCACCGCCTGCTTGGCGGTCCAGCCCTGGTTGGCATCCAAGCGCAGCAGGGCGCGGCCTTCCACCGCCGCATGGATCGCCTTGACCCGTTCGATGTCCAGGCCGATGTCCTTGCCGACTTTGATTTTCAGCGACTCGAAGCCGCGTTCGATCGCCGACAGTGAATCGGCCACCATCTTGTCGATGTAGTCCACGCTGATGGTGATGTCGGTGGTGATCACCGGGTCGCCGCCACCGAGCATCTGGTACAGCGGGGCACCGTGCAGCTGTGCCCACAGGTCGTACAGCGCGATCTCCACCGCGGCCTTGGCGCTGGTGTTGCGCTCCATCGCGGTCTGCACCAGCCCGCACAGGCGGTTGAGGTTCACCACGTCCTGGCCGATCAGGCGCGGAGCGATGAAGTGGCGGATCGCTTCGATGATCGAGCCGTGCGTATCGCCGGTGATCACGGCGGTGGCCGGCGCTTCACCGTAGCCGGTGTGGCCGGTGTCGGTGCGGATCAGCACCACCACGTCCTCCACGGTCTCCACCGTGCGCAGGGCGGTCTTGAACGGCGTCTTCAACGGCACGCGCAGCATGCCCAGTTCGATGGCGGTGATCTTCATTCAGGAGTCTTGGCCCGCAGGTGCTGGATGTTGGTGATGCGGTCGATGTAACGGACGGTATCGCTGGCCATCATCGGCTCCAGCGGGGTGACCGAAACACCATTGAGATGGGCCTGCACGCGCGTGCCGTCGGCACCGAACCAGCTGCCGCCCGCCGTATCGTGGATCACCCAGGTGCGGCCGTCGACGTGGCCGATGGCCATCATCACGTGGCCGGGGATGTAGACCAGGTCGCCGACCTGCAGGTCGGTGACGGCGCGGTCGCGCAGTGCCTTGCCGTCCCTGCTGGTGAACGGCAGGCGATCCAGTGCGGGACTGACCGCCTGTGCACTGGTATTGCGTGGCAGCAGCACGCCGAAGCTGCGGTAGATCTCGGAGACGAACCCGCTGCAGTCGCGGGTGTCGTAGTCGTGGCCCCAGCCGTAGCGTTCGCCGAGGAACTTGAAGGCCTGCTGCAGCAGCAGGCGCGGGGTGAGCGGCAGGTAGTCGGCGGCGGTGTCCTGCGAGCGCGGCAGCAGCGCCGGCACCAGTTTCAGGCGGCCATCGGTTTCGCGCACCGGCAGCTGCACCACCCACGAGGCATGCGCCTGCTGGCCGTTCACCGGTTCGGCGGCGGGCCAGTCGGCCAGCACCGGCAGGCGCACGCCCATGTCCAGCTGCAGGCGAGAGACGCGCGGTTCCTCCGGGGTGTAGGCGGTCTGCGCCGTGGCACCGGTGATGATGCGGTACGGTCCCTTCGCGCCGTAGCCGAGCACCGTGACCTTGTCGCCGCTGGCGATGGCGTCGGCTTCGATCCACGCGCTGTAGCGCTCGCTGTGCACGAAAAGCCAGTGGCCGTCGGCACTGCGGTGGACCACGGCGACCTTGTCACCGGGGAACAGTGCCGATTCCTGGAAGCGGTCGATGTCGGTGTCACCGACGGTGCTGAAGACGCGCTCGCGGGTGGGGAAGGTGCGCAGCGCGGCACGCTTCACCACCAGCCCGTAGGCCGGTGCCACCTGCGCAGGAATCGCATCGAAGCCGAGGTTGGCTTCGATCGCGCTGCGCAACGGCGGCGCGACAGGCTGGCCCTTGTCGTTGTAGAGGGTGCGCGCAGGCCAGTTCGACAGCGCGGTGATGCTGGCGCGCACCGCCGCCGCATCCAGCGGGGCTGGCAATGCGGCGATGTCCTGGATGTGGCCGTCCTGTGCCCGCATGCGCGCGTTCTGTGCCTCGATCTGGCTGCGGTCCAGGATCGGTGCATCGGCGTTGTCCAGGCGCGCGGCCCAGTACTGCGGGGTCAGGTAGGCCTCGTGCAGGCCGATCACATAGGGCAACGGCGCGCCCGGGTCGGGCGGCGGGGCCGCCTGTGCAAAGGCCGGTGCGGCCAGCAGGCACAGGGCCAGGGTCAAGCGGCGCGGCCAGTACCGGTGCCGTTCGCGGGAAGCCAGGCTCATGCGGTGCACACCCTCCTCGAATGCCTTCCGGAATATTTATTCCTTTTGGCATCGAAAGCAAGAATAAATTATTGACCGGCATCCCGGCCCGTGTTACACAGCCGTTACCACCCGCGCTGGGGAAGTGTCGCTGTGGATCCTGCCGTTCGCAAACCGCGTCTGACTGCCGCCGCCGGCCTGAGTGCCGCGCTGCTGCTGTGGGTGTCGGCCACGCAGGCGGCAGACGGGCGCAGCAGCCAGCAGCGTGCGCGAGGAGTGCAGGTGATCGACCTGATCGACAGCGGCCATTTCCGCGACGCCGACGCGCTGCTGGCCACTGCACCCGCCGCCACTGACGAAGTGTTCCAGCGCGAGCGCATGCGTCGCATCCGCCTGGATTTCGCCCTCGACGAAAGCGCCGCCAAGGACGCCGTACGGCGCGGCATTCCCGATCTGACCGACGAGGAATTTGCGCGCTGGGACCAACTCGGCCTGATCGAGCATCTCGATATCGATGGCGAGCGTTGGTACTTCAAGCGCGCACCCTCGAACCTGTTCCTGCTCAGCGACGAAGCACGCGCGCGTCGCCGCGCGGATGCACCGATGCCGCCTCCGGGCCCCAACGAAGTGCTCAATGCCCACCACGCAGGCGTGGTTGCTGCGGCCGAACAGAGTGGCCAGGCGTCGGTTCTGCCGCAGCGCTATGAATTCACCCAGTCGCTCACGGTGAAAGCCGATGTGGTGCCCGCCGGTGAAACGATCCGCGCGTGGATTCCGTACCCGCGCGAGATCCCCGGGCAGCAGGAGCAGGTGCAGTGGCTGGGCAGCCGCCCAGGCAAGGCGCGCGTGGCTCCGGCCGATACCCGGCAACGCACCGCCTACCTCGAAGCCAAAGCGGTTGCCGGGCAGCCGACCCGCTTCGAGATCCGCTACGCGGTCACGATCTTCGCCCGGCATACCGCGATCGATCCGGCCAGGGTGCAACCGACCCCGGCCGATCCGGCCCTGAAGCCCTACCTGGCCGAGCAGCTGCCGCATGTGCGTTTCACTCCCGCGCTGAAGCTGTTCTCCGACCAGGTGCTGCAGGGGGAAACCCGCCCGTATGAAGTGGTGCGCAAGCTGTTTGCTGCCGTGGACCGCATTCCATGGGCCGGTGCGCGCGAGTACTCCACGCTCAGCAACATCAGCGATTACGCGCTGCATGCCGGGCATGCCGACTGCGGCCAGCAGACCCTGTTGCTGATCGCGCTGCTGCGCCTGAACGGTATTCCCGCACGCTGGCAGTCGGGCATGGTGTTCTCCGGCGACGGCAGCGGCTACAACAACCTGCATGACTGGGGGCAGGTCTACCTGGCGCCGTATGGCTGGCTGCCGATGGACGTGACCACCGGCGCACTGGCCAGTGATGTGCCGGCCTTCCGTGACTTCTACCTGGGTGGCCTCGACGGCTACCGCATCGCATTCAACGACGATTTCGGCCAGCCCTTCGTGCCGGCCAAGCAGCACTTCCGCTCGGAAACGGTCGACTCGCAGCGCGGCGAGGCCGAGTGGGCAGGCGGCAACCTGTACTTCGACCAATGGAGCTACGACTTCCAGTGGCGGGTACTGCCAGCCAGGCAACGCTAGCGCGACACATCGCATTCCACACCATTCAATTCTTGCAGGAGAGAGCAGGGGATGAAGGCTTACAGCATCAAGCGGGCGGCGTTGTGCGTCGCCCTCGGGGCGTGTCTGGGCGTGATCGCGCCCAGCGCATTCGCACAGGATGGTTCCGTAGTTGGCCGGCTGGTCAGCGATGCCGGCCAGGTGCCGGCCGGCGCCACGGTGACCGTACGCAATCCGGCAACGGGCTTCGTTCGCTCCGTGCAGGCCGAGGCCAACGGCAGCTATCGCATTCCGCTGCTGCCCGTCGGCACCTATGACATGGAGGTGAGCCTGCCGGGTGGAGGCGCCAGCCGTGTCGGCCAGGTGACGGTCAGCCTCGGCAGTGCCACCACGGTCAACGTGCCGCTGGGTGCGGTCAATACGCTGGGCACGGTCGAAGTGCGGGCGCCACAGGTGGTGTCGATGGTGGACGTGAAGTCTACCGAGTCGGCCACCAACATCACCCGCGAAGAGCTCTCGCGCCTGCCGGTGGACCGTGACATCACCGCCGTGGCGCTGCTGGCACCGGGTGCGGTGAAGGGCAAGGGCTCGCTGGGTGGCCAAGGCATTTCCTTCGGTGGTTCGTCAGTGGCCGAGAACACCGTCTACATCAATGGCCTGAACGTCACCGACTTCTACAACCGGGTTGGCTTCTCGTCGGTACCGTTCTCGTTCTACCAGGAATTCCAGGTCAAGACCGGCGGCTACTCGGTGGAGTTCGGGCGCAGTACCGGTGGTGTCATCAACGCGGTGACCCGTTCGGGCAGTAACGACTTCAAGGCCGGCGCCGAACTGGTCTTCGAGCCGCGGGCATGGCAATCGCAGGCGCGCGACCGCTATGACCGCGACGGCAGCCGCTATATCACCGCCAGCCGCGACGACTACAGCCGCAGCGCGCTGAACGTGTTCGCCTCCGGTGCGCTGGTGCAGGACCGGCTGTTCTTCTTCGGCATGTACGAAGCACGAGATTACCGCCCGACCTCGACCAATGATGCCGGTACACGCTTGAGCCAGGGCAAGGCCGATGATCCGTTCTGGGGCGGCAAGATCGACTGGCAGATCACCGACAACCAGATGCTGTCGCTGTTCGGCTTCTCGGACAAGAGCAAGACGCTCACCGACGTGTATGCATACGACTACGCCAGCGGCCAGGCGGTGGGTGAGCGCAGTAACCAGATCTACAACACCGTGGGCGGAAAGAACTGGTCCGGCACCTATAGCTGGCAGGTCAACAACGACCTGACCATGAAGCTGATGTACGGCGAGAACAAGCGCAACCGTGTGCAGAGCTCGTTGATGGACGAGAACTGCAATCGCGTGTTCGACAACCGCACCGCCAGCCAGGGCGTGCCGCCGTCGCTGCAGGGCGACCGCAGCTGCACCAGCAGTTCGCAGCTGGAATCCGCACTGGACACCCGCAAGGCCGCCCGCGCCGATTTTGAATGGACGCTGGGCAACCACCTGCTGCGCTTCGGCCTGGATCACGAGGAAAACACGTCCGACTACAGCCGCGCCTACCCCGGTCCCGGCGGCCTGCGCTATGACATCTACGCCCGTACGCCCGGTAGCTCGCTCAACGGCGGTGTCGTGCCCGCCAGCGGCCTGGTGGCGCGCACCCGTCGCTATGAAGTGGAAGGCGCCTTCGAGACGATCAACTCGGCCTACTACCTGGAAGACAACTGGCAGGTGACGCCGAATCTGCTGCTGAACATGGGCCTGCGTCTGGAAGCCTTCGACAACAAGGGCGGCGACGGCAGCAGCTACATCAAGATCGACGACATGCTGGCCCCGCGCCTGGGCTTCTCCTGGGACGTGCGCGGCGATGGCACCACCAAGGTGTTCGGCAATCTGGGCCGCTACTTCCTGCCGGTGGCCAACGTCATCAACATCAAGCAGGCCGGTGGCTTCCTCGACGAACGCACCTGGTATGAATTCCTTGGCTATAGCGGAGCGGCCAACAACATCCCGAACCTAGGTGCGCAGATCGGCCCGGTGGACAACTCGCAGGGCGACGGCAGCGTGCCGGACCTGCGTGCCGAAGTGAACCGGGACATGGACCCGGTGTACCAGGACGAAGCGATCCTCGGCTTCCAGCAGATGATCAACGAAGCCTGGTCGGTGGGTGCCAGCGTGACCTATCGCCGGCTGCACAACGCCATCGATGACATGAACATCACCGCCACCGGCCAATGCGGTGCCATTGACGGGGTGTGGATCATGGGTAACCCGGGCCGCACCAACACTGTCTGGGGTGACACCAACTGTGATGGTGCCAACGATGGCTGGATCAGCATCGACACCTCGAAGGAAGGCTGGGCGCTGTACGACGATGATGGCAACTACGTGGGCCAGCGCGGCTGGGTGAAGCCCAAGCGCGACTACAAGGCGCTGGAACTGCAGGTTGACCGTGCGTGGGATGGCAAGTGGGGCTTCAATGCGTCCTATACCCTGGCCTATGGGCGCGGCAACGCCGAAGGCCCGGTCAACTCCGATACCGACTTCGCCGATGCCGGACGTACCGAGAACTTCGACAATCCGTGGGTGAACTACCGCGGCTACGGCTATCTGGCCAATGACCGCCGCCACCAGTTCAAGTTCCGAGGCAGTTATGCATTGACCGAAAACCTGAGCGTGGCCGCTACGCTGGGCGTGCAGTCGGGCAGCCCGATCACGCGCTTTGGCGCCGGCAACCCGTTCGATGACACCGACTTCCACAGCTACTACGTGTGCGTGTCCAACTGCCAGGCGACGATTCCGTCCCAGCGCGTGTTCGTGCATTCCCCGCGCGGTGGCGACGGCCGCACGCCGTGGACCTACGACCTGGACGTGAGCGTGTCGTACAAGGTGCCGGTCCCCACCGATCTGCGCCTGAAGCTGGCGGTGTACAACGTGCTCAACCAGCAGCGCGTGGTGACCGTGGACCAGGACTACGAGCCGCAGGACAGTATCGGTACGCCGAACCCGCTGTACCGCTACGGCACCGGGTTCCAGTCGCCGCGCTATGCGCAGCTGACCGTCACATGGGCCTACTGAAGCCCGTCCAGCATGCTCAACGCTGCTTCTGTGTGGCGGCGTTGGCGGTGCTCCCGGTTGCGGCGGCGCAGACCACCGCGACCGCCCCGATCGATGCCGATGTCGCCGCCGTGGTCCGGCACGAGCATCTGCCCGGGCTGGCGCTGGCGGTGGTCGAGGATGGGCAGGTTGTCTATCGCCGCGCAGCCGGCGCGCGCGGTGACGGCGGCCGCATCGACGAGGACACGCTGTTCAAGATCGCCTCCAACAGCAAGGCGATGACCGCCGCGCTGCTGGCGCGGCTGGTGCAGCAGGGCAAGCTGCACTGGGAGGATCCGGTGCAGCGGTACCTGCCGGGCTTCCGCATGCACGATGCATGGGTGGGCGAGCAGATGCAGGTGCGCGACCTGTTGATCCACAACAGCGGCCTTGGACTGGGTGCCGGTGATCTGATGCTGTGGCCGGAACCGAATGCGTTCACACGTGCCGACATCATCGCCGGGTTGGCGCACCTGAAGCCGGTCAGCAGCTTCCGCAGCCGCTATGCCTACGACAACCTGATGTACGTGGTGGCCGGCGAAGTCGCCGCTGCAGCGGCTGGCACACCCTATGACCAGCTGATGCGCGAGCAGGTGTTCGAACCCCTCGGCCTGTCCCGTTGCCAGGTGGGGGCATGGTCGGTGAAACGCGTGGGCAACGTCGCGCAGCCACATGCCTGGCGCGGCGGCCGCAACGAGGTGGTGAACGCCGATGCTGCGATCAGCCCGGACCTGCCGTCGATGGCGGCCGGAGGCATCCGCTGTTCACTGCGTGACATGACACGCTGGATGCAGGTGCTGCTCGATCCCGCCCTGGCGCCTGGCTGGCTGGACAGCGAGCAGCGCCGCACGTTGTGGACATTGCACATGCCGATGCCGCTGGGTGAGCGCCAGCGGCGCTGGGACAACGCGCACTTCTACGGCTACGGCTATGGCTGGCGCGTGTCCGACATGGACGGGCAGTGGAAAGTAGCGCACACCGGCACGCTGTCGGGCATGTACTCGTCGCTGGCACTGCTGCCCGACCGGAAGGTGGGCGTGGTGATGCTGGTCAACGGTGAAGGCGAGGATGCGCGCACGGCCCTGATGCAGGCAACGCTGAAGCGCTTCACGGCAGCGGACGATGCGCGCCCGGCGATGGCGTACCTGGCCGAGCTGAAGGCTGACCAGGCCACGCGGGCGGCGACCGGCCATTCGCGGCCATCCACCGCTGCGGCGCAGGAGACGAGCCGCACGGATCTGCCACGCTGGCAGGGCCGTTACCGCGATCCGTGGCTGGGCCCGGCCTCGCTGTGCCCGGGCGCGGACGGCCTGCGCTTCAGCGTGGAAAAGTCGCCCCGGCTGCAGGCCGCGGTGCTGCAACTGCAGGGGCGCTGGCTGCTGCGCTGGGATACGCTGGGCGAAGACGCACAGGCGTGGCTGCAGCCCGGTGACGGTGCACCGCCCAGACTGGACCTGCGTGCCATCGACCCGGACATCGACTTCAGCTATGACTTCCAGGACCTGCATTTCACTCGTATTGGCGACTGTCCTGGCTTCGAGCGCCAGCGCCGCTGAGCCGCCGCGCGTTTCGCCGGCCACCGGCGCGGCCAGCGCCGGATTGGTCGAGATCCGTTCGCTTTCGCCGCATATCGAGTTGGACATCCGCTACGCCAGTGCCAACAACTTCACCGGCGCGCGTGTTCCGGGCTACGAGGCGCCTTCCTGTTACCTGCTGGCGTCGGTGGCGACGGCACTGGCGCAGGTGGAACATGACCTGCGCGCGCAGGGCTTCGGCCTGCGCCTGTACGACTGCTACCGTCCGGTGCGCTCGGTGCAGGCCTTCATGGCCTGGGTGAACGATCCCCACGAGCTCTCGCGCAAGGCCTTGCAGTACCCGGATCTGGACAAGCCGCGCTTGCTGGCCGACGGCTACATTGCCGAACGTTCCGGCCACAGCCGTGGCGCGACCGTTGATCTGGGATTGCTGGATTGCCGCAGCGGCACCTGCATGCCGTTGGACATGGGCACGGACTTCGACTTCTTCGGCCCACGTGCGCACACGCAGACGAGCGGACTGAGCGAGGTGCAGCAGGCAAACCGCCAGCAGTTGGTACAGGCGATGGCGCGCCGTGGCTTCGTGAACTACCCCCAGGAGTGGTGGCACTACACCCTGCAACCCGAACCGGACCCGGGCACCGCGTACGACGTCCCAGTGAGGTAGGGGTATCGGCAGGGCTGCGCCCTGCACCCGCGGTAGTGCCGACCGTTGGCCGGCAACATCAGGAGCAACAGCAACAGCATGCATTCCGTGGGAACGCGGAGCGGGGTTCACGGTGGCCCCGCACATTCACAGTGCCCGCCAACCCTCAGTAGGCCGCTTTGGCTTTGGCCGTTGCCTGAAGCCTCTGCGGATGCAGGGTGCAACCCTGCCGATACCCTTACACTGGCCGCCTTCCCACCGCTGCCCATTCGATGAACCTTCCCCTGCACTTCGGCCTGCTCGGTACCCTGGAGGCTGGCGCCATCGCCCTGCTGGTCGGCCTGCTGGTGTACTTCCTGTGGTCACGGTTGTGCCGGCTGCTGCACTGGTCGATGGGGCATGCAATCGGCTGGGCCTGCGTCATCTCGGTGGTGGCCTCGGCTGGTGTCGACGCGTGGAAGCTGTTCTACATGGGCATCGTGCGGCTGGAGTCGCCGCTGTACGCGCGCCTGTTCCTGGCCACCATCCACGATCCGAATGAACTCGGCAGCCGCGTGGTGCTGGAGATCGCTGGCGCGCTGGCCGGTGTGGCGCTGGGATGGGTGATGTTCAGTTCGCGGTCATCGGAAAAAACCGTCGACTGACGCAGGTTTTTCGTTGGTTGCCAGTTAAACCGGGCAGCGCTGAATGTGCAGCTTATGAGCTGCTCACTTCCCGCTAACCATCGCGCTAGAGCATGCGTGGCGTCGAGTGGTTAATCGTGCGTGTGCGTGCCGGTCGCGGGGCAAAATCGATTCAGAAAGGCGGTGGCAGGGTAGGTGCCGTGCGGAATCAATACGCCGCGCAACACCACCCAACCGGTAGGAGACACCCCTGATGACTATTCGCAACCGCAAGCCCCTGATCGCCCTGATCGTCGCCGCCGGCAGCGTGCTGGCCATCCCGGCGATGGCCCAGTCGGCCAAGCAGCAGGCCGCGCAGGCACAGAACGAGGCCGCCCAGGCCCAGCAGGCAGCGGCACAGGCGGGCCAGGCGGCTGACCAGGCAACCAATGCGGCCGCATCGGCGTCGGCCCAGGCCAACGGCGGTGGCCAGACCTGGGCCAGTATCGATACCGATGGCAACGGCACCATCAGCAAGACCGAGGCGCAGGTGAATGCAGGCCTGGCGCAGGTGTTCGATCAGGCCGATACCAACAAGGACGGCGAATTGAGCGCCGATGAGTACAAGGCCTACGTGGCCGCCCAGCAGGCCGGTGCCGGTGGCGCCGCTCAGGGTGCGCAGGGCAGGTAATTCCTGCATCGGGGCGTATGGGAACCCGGGCGGCTGCGGCCGCCCGGGTTTTTTTCGACATCGGCGCCCCTGTATCCTTGGCCGATGAATACCCCCACGCCTGCGCCGTCGCGCGCCATCGGCCTGGTCGGTTTTGACGGTGACGATACGCTGTGGAAGAGCGAGGACTACTACCGCAAGGCCGAGCAGGATTACCTTGACCTGCTGTCGCGCTATGTCGACGTGCATGACACCCAGACCGCGCGCCACCTGCTGGAAGTGCAGCAGCGCCACCTGGGCACCTTCGGCTACGGTGTGAAGAGCATGACGCTGTCGATGATCGAAGCGGCCATCGACATCACCGGCCAGCGCATCGAGGTCAAGGACATCCAGCGCATCCTCGATATCGGCCACGACACCCTGCGCCACCCGGTCGAACTGATCGACGGTGTGCGCGAAGCGGTGGCGGCCATCGCCGAGCACTACCCGGTGGTGCTGATCACCAAGGGCGACCTGTTCCACCAGGAAGCGAAGATCAAGGTCGCCAACCTGGCCGAGCTGTTCCCGCGCATCGAGATCGTCTCCGAGAAGGACCCGGAGACCTACGCCCGCGTGCTGGCCGAGTTTGACCTGCCGATGCAGCGCTTCGTGATGGTTGGCAACTCGCTGCGTTCGGACATCGAGCCGGTGGTGACCCTGGGCGGCTGGGGCGTGCATACCCCGTACGCGGTGACCTGGGCCCACGAGACCCAGCACGGCGTGGCCGACGACGAACCGCGCATGGTCACCGCCGATACCGCCCACGATTGGCCGGCCGCCCTGGCCGCGATCGAGGCCAAGGCGGCGGCCTGACAGGGCCCGGCGGCTGCGGCAGAATCGGGCCATGAACCACCGACTGCGCATGCTGCTGTTGTCCCTGCTGCTGGCGCCGGCCACCGTGCTGGCCCAGCAGACGGCCGAGCGTTCGGCCACCTATGAAGTGGACACCGGCGACAGCTGGGTCGATGCCCAGCTGCAGGACATCAACCATTACGCCGAGCGCTACCCGGATGCCTTTCTCGATGAGGTGTCGCGCTATGCCGACGTGCCGCGTGGCTACATCAGCGCGCTGTTCACCACCCACGGTTGGCAGGCTGGGGATATCTACTTCGCCTGTTTCTGGGCCAAGGCCAGCGGCCAGACCTGCCGTGAGAGCGTGCGCGCCTTCAGCCAGGACCGGGAAGGCGGCTGGGAAGCGGTGGTGAAGCGGATGCCAGTGAAGCCGCAGAACCTGCATGTGCGTGCGGTGCGCCACGCCATCGTGGCCAGCTACAGGCACTGGGACCGGCCGATCACCCTGGATGCCACCCTGAAGCGCCAGCTCAACCGGTAGTGCCGGGCCGCGTCCGGTGGGTGCGAACCTTGGTTCGCACGGAACTGTCAGGGGCCCGTGCAGGAGCAGTGCGAACCAAGGTTCGCACCTACCAGGAGCAGTCCGGAGGTTGCCGGCCGGTGGCCGGCACTACCGGTATTTTTCATGTTGCTCTGCATATCGCCGCCGCCGCGCGCTCCGGCGACAATACGGGTTCGAGCTGTTCCCCGTTCCCGTAATCGAGTGACTGATGAGCGCCTCTTTCGTTTCGCCTGATGTGATCCGCCGCCTGTTCGCGCAGGCCATGTCCCGCATGTACCGCACCGAAGTGCCGCTGTACGGCACGCTGGTGGAACTGGTGGAGCGGATCAACGCGCAGGTGCTGGAGCAGGACCCAGCGCTGGCTGCGCAGCTGCAGCGCAACGACGAGCGTGCGCGCCTGGATGAAGAGCGCCACGGTGCGATCCGCGTCGGCACCGTGCAGGAACTGGCCACGCTGCGCCGCCTGTTCGCGGTGATGGGCATGTACCCGGTCGGCTACTACGACCTGTCGGTGGCCGGCGTACCGGTGCATTCTACCGCGTTCCGCCCGCTGACCGGTGCCGCGCTGGCGCAGAATCCGTTCCGCGTGTTCACTTCGCTGCTGCGCCTGGAGCTGATCGAAGACGAGGCCCTGCGTGCCGAATCGGCGAAGATCCTTGCACGCCGCCGCATCTTCACCGACGGCGCACTGGCGCTGATCGACCAGGCCGAGCATGACGGCGGGCTGTCGCAGGCCGATGCCGAGCGCTTCGTCGATGAAGCACTGGAAACCTTCCGCTGGCATGGCGATGCCACCGTCGATCTGCCGACCTACCACGCGCTGCACAACGCGCATCGCCTGGTGGCCGACGTGGTCAGCTTCCGCGGCCCGCACATCAACCACCTGACGCCGCGCACGCTGGACATCGACGCCGCGCAGGCGGCGATGATCGAACACGGCATGGCGGCCAAGGCGGTGATCGAAGGCCCGCCGCGCCGCGCCTGCCCGATCCTGCTGCGCCAGACCAGCTTCAAGGCGCTGGAAGAAGCGGTGCATTTCCCGGATGCCGAAGGTGGCGATGCCGGCACCCATACCGCACGCTTTGGCGAGATCGAACAACGTGGCCTGGCGCTGACCCCGAAGGGCCGCGCGCTGTACGACCAGCTGCTGTCGCAGGCACGCGATGCCGGTGGCGAAGGCAGCACCGGCGGCGACTACGGCCAGCGGCTGCAGGCGGTGTTCGCCAGCTTCCCGGATGACCACGACACCCTGCGCCAGGAAGGCCTGGGGTATTACCGCTACCAGCTGACCGACGCCGGCCGTGCCGCGCCCGAACGCGTGGCCGATCTGCCGGCCGAAGTGCTGGTGGCCGCCGGCTTGGCCACGGCCGACCCGATCGTCTACGAGGATTTCCTGCCGGTGAGCGCCGCGGGCATCTTCCAGTCGAACCTGGGCGGCGAAGAGCAGCGCGCCTATGCGGCACACGCCAACCGCGAGGCCTTCGAACAGGCGCTGGGCGTGGCGGTGAATGACGAGTTCGAGATCTACGAGCGGCTGCAGGCTGAGTCGCTGGCGGCGCTGCGCGGGTAAACCGCTTGCTGTGGAGCCGAGCGTGGGCTCGGCTCTACAGGGATTCTGCGGAGCGGCCCCTTGTAGAGCCGAGCCATGCTCGGCTGTACAGGGATGGAGCGTCGAGCATGGCTCGACTCTACAGACGCAGGCCTCAGCTCTTCATCGTGCCGGTATCCAGCCAACGCTGGTGCCACGACAGCGCTTCCGGCAGCAGGTGCGGGGTGTGCTTGCCGTAGCTCTCGCGGCTGGCACGGTCGAAGTAATCCTGCAGCTGCGGGCGGAAATCCGGGTGCGCGCAGTTGTCGATCAGCACCTGTGCGCGCTTGCGCGGGGTCAGACCGCGCAGATCGGCCAGGCCCTGTTCGGTGACGATCACCGACACGTCGTGCTCGGTGTGGTCGACATGGCTGGCCATCGGCACGATCGCCGAGATGGTGCCGTTCTTGGCGGTGGACGGGCTCAGGAACGCCGACAGGAAACCGTTGCGGGCAAAGTCACCGGAACCGCCGATGCCGTTCATGATCCGCGTGCCCATCACGTGCGTCGAATTGACGTTGCCGTAGATGTCCACCTCGATCATGCCATTCATGCCGATGCAGCCGAGGCGGCGCACCAGTTCCGGATGGTTGGAGATTTCCTGCGTGCGCATGATGATGCGCTCGCGGTAGAAATCGATGTTCTCCTTGAACGTCTCATTCGCCTGCGGGCTCAGCGCGAAGCCGGTGCACGAGGCATAGCTCAGCACGCCGTCGCGCAGCAGGTCGAGCATGCCGTCCTGGATCACTTCGGTGAACGCGGCCAGGTCGCGGAAACCACTCTTGGCCAGGCCGGCCAGCACGGCGTTGGGGATGTTGCCCACGCCTGACTGCAGCGGCAGCAGGTTCGGCGGCAGGCGGCCCTTCTTCACCTCGTGCTTGAGGAACTCGATCAGGTGCGAGGCGATCTGCTCGCTGGTCGCATCGATCGGGCTGAACGGGCTGTTGCGGTCCGGGCCGTTGGTACGCACCACGGCCACGATCTTGTCCGGGTCGCAGCGCAGCGCGGTGTCGCCGATGCGGTCGTTGGCGTTCACCAGCGGAATCGGCTTGCGGTGCGGCGGCAGCGCGGTGCCGTAGTAGATGTCGTGCATGCCGTCGACGCCGGCCGGCTGCCATTCGTTGACCTCGACGATCACCTTCTTCGCCAGGTCCAGCCAGGTCTTGTTGTTGCCGACCGAGGTGGAGGGCACCAGCGAGCCATCTTCGCGGATGGCCGAGACTTCGATCACGGCGGTATCGATCTCGCCGTAGAAACCGAACCACACGTGCTGGGCGACGTGGCTGAGGTGGATGTCGATGTAATCCAGCTTGCCTTCGTTGATGCGGTTGCGTGCATCCGGGTCGCTCTGGAACGGCATGCGCATGGCGATGCCATCGGCCTTGGCCAGCGCGCCATCGAGCTCCGGTGCGGTCGAGGCGCCGGTCATCAGCTTGATCTGGAAGGGATTGCCCTGGGCATGCACCGCTTCGATGCGGCGGGCCAGTTCGACGGGAACGGCCTTGGGATACCCGGAGCCGGTAAAGCCGCTCATGGCCACGGTTTCACCGGGCTGGATCAGCGCGGCTGCGGCCTCGGCGGAGACCACGCGGTCACGGAGACGCGCGTTGGCGATGCGATCAACAGACATGACGACAGTGTTTCTGGGGGGAATCCCGATTATCGGCCATCCTCATCCGTACGGGGGGTTCTACCTTCGTGGAATGGCTTTTCCCCACAGGGGTCACCCATACCCACCGGTTTTGTTTTGCAGTGCAGCGTGCAAAGTGCTTTCGCAGCCCGCACGATGGCCCTGCATCCCGACGTGGGGGAGGGAGCAGAGCCCGCTGGCAGTTCGC
>NZ_JAUTXR010000175.1 GCF_030658505.1 Stenotrophomonas raiganjensis (SeqCode)
GCGTTGGCGCCATGGAAGGCGCCATCGAGCTTACAGGGACGTACTTGCAGCGTCCCCTGCATGGCCCACCCGCCCGGCCAAGCACGCGATCCGCTCTACGCGTCCAACCACGAGGGGCTCAGCCGTTCGCCGCCAACTCAACATCCAGCGCGCGCAGCCGATCCACGGTGCCGACATCGGTCCAGCGCCCGCGATGGTGCTGACCGGTCATCAACCCCTGTGCCATGAAATGCTTCTGCAGCGGCACCACCGAGAACTTCGGCGGCACCCGCTCGCTGCCCGGCGCATCACCGATCACCGCGCGCCAGTCGGCCACGATCGAAGGACGGTACACGCCGATGCCCGCATAGGTCAGGCACGGCCCCGTGCGGTCGTGGTGCAGCAGGCCCTGCGCATCGAGTCGGTAGTCACCGTCGGGGTGTTGCGCCGGATTGTCGACCAGCACCAGGTGTGCCTGGCCCTGCGGCTCGCGCGGCAGCGTGGCGAAATCGAAATCGGTCCAGATGTCGCCGTTCACCACCAGGAACGGAGCGTCGCCCAGCACCGGCAGCGCGTTGAGGATGCCGCCGCCGGTTTCCAGCGGGGTCTGCCCTTCGTACATGAAATGCAGGCGCAGGCCCCACTGGCTGCCATCACCCAGCGTCGCCGGGAACTGTTCGGCCAGCCACGCGGTGTTGACCACGACCTCGCGCACGCCGAGCGCCGCCAGGCGCTCCAGGTGCCAGACGATCAGTGGCTTGCCGGCCACTTCCAGCAGCGGCTTGGGCGTGTGCAGGGTCAGCGGGCGCATGCGCTCGCCGAGGCCGGCAGCAAAGACCAGCGCCTTCATCGGCCCACGCGCATGGGCGCGGCCAGTTCGGACAGCGCCGGCTTGATGCGCTCTTCCAGCAGTCGCTGCAGGGGGGCCAGTTCGCGATAGCGCGGCAGCACCTCATCCAGGTAGCCGATGAAGCGCGGTGCGTCGTCCAGGTAATGGCCCTTGTTGTCGCGGTAGCGCAGGCGGCAGAACAGGCCGAGGATCTTCACGTGGCGCTGGATGCCCATCCAGTCGGCATCACGCAGGAAAGTAGCGCGGTCGGGCACCGGCAGGCCGGCGTCGCGCGCGCGCTCGCGGTACAGCGCCAGCCACTCGTCCACGCGCTGCAGCGGCCAGCTCAGGAAGGCGTCCTTGAACAGGCTCACCGCGTCGTAGGCGATCGGGCCGCGCACCAGGTCCTGGAAATCCAGCACCGCCGGGCCGTCGTCGACCGGCATCAGGTTGCGTGGCATGTAGTCGCGGTGGGTCATCAGCTGGGCCTGGCCCAGCGCGTTGTCCATCAACCGGCGGTGTACCAGCTGCAGGCCTTCGATCTCGCCGCAGTCCAGCGCCAGGTTCAGGTGGCGCTGCAGGAACCACTCGTCGAACAGGCCGGCATCGCGTTGCAGCAGCGCTTCGCCGAACTGGCCGAAGTCGGCCGGCACCGGAATCGCCTGCAGGCGCAGCAGTTGTTCGATCGAGCGACCGAACCATTCATCGGCATTGCGCTCGTCGAGGATCCTGGCCAGGGTCGGGCCGCCGAGATCTTCCAGCAGCAGGAAGCCGGCCTCCAGGTCTTGCGCCAGCAGTGCGGGCACGCGCAGGCCGTTGTCGTGCAGCAGGCCGCGCATGCGCAGCCACGGCCGCGGATCTTCCAGCCCCGGCGGGGCGTCCATCACGATGTGGCTGCCGCGCGTGCTGGTGGTGCGCCAGTAGCTGCGCATGCCGGCGTCAACCGAAGCGCGTTCGACCACCGCATTCGTATCTTCGAGCTGGGTACGGGCCCATTGCAGGCGCTGCGCGCTGCGCTGGGGATCGGAGGCGGGTTCGGTCATGCAGGCATATCCGGGCGCGCCAGGCGCGCCTACGTCGGGAACAGGAAGGGGGACGGGGGCGGAGTCAGCGGCGGCCGCTGAACAGGCGCAGGATGGCCAGCACGGCCACCGCACCAATCACCGCGCCGAGGAAGCCGGCGGGCTCGCCGGGGGCGTACCAGCCCATGTACTGGCCGAACCAGCCGGCCAGCAGGGCGCCGAGGATGCCCAGCACGATGGTCAGCAGGCAGCCCATGCGGTTGTTGCCGGGCATGAAGAAGCGCCCGAGCAGGCCGACGAAGAAGCCGACCAGCAGGATGTACAACCAGCTGCTGCTGCCGAACAGACCATTCATGCGCGCGGATTCCGCTTGAGTGTGGACGCAGCCTAGCAAGGCCAGGCTGCGTCCGTCACGGGTGCCAGATCAGCAGCAGCCGTGGTCGCCGTGGCGGGTGCCGCTGTCGGCGGCCACCGGCGAACCGCTGGTCTCGCCGCGCAGGCTGGCGGCGTAGTGCTCGCTGATCACCTTGGATACGCAGGCGGTGACCTTCTTGCCCATCGGGATGTGCAGGAACTCGTTCGGGCCGTGCGCATTGGAGTGCGGGCCGAGCACGCCGGTGATCATGAACTGCGCACCCGGGAACTTCTCGCCGAGCATGCCCATGAACGGGATCGAGCCACCTTCGCCCATGTACATCGCCGGCTTGCCGAAGAAGGCCTGGCTGGCGTCGTCGATGGCCTGGGTCAGCCACGGCGCCATGGCCGGGGCGTTCCAGCCGGTGGAGGCCTTTTCCAGGTCCAGGGTGACCTGCGCGCCATTCGGCGGATCGCGCAGCAGCGCTTCCTTCAGCAGTTCGCCGCAGGTCTTGCCATCGGCGGTCGGCGGCAGGCGCAGCGACAGCTTCACCGAGGTCTGCGGGCGCAGCACGTTGCCAGCCGATTCCAGCGGCGGCATGCCGCCGATGCCGGTGACCGACAGCGCCGGGCGCCAAGTACGATTGAGCACCAGCTCGGTCAGGTCCTCGTTCATCGGGCGCAGGCCGTCGACCATCGGGAACTTCTCGAAGATCTCGGTATCGACCACTTCGGCGGCCCGCTTGGCCTGTTCCTGGCGCTCGGCCGGGATCTCGACGTTCATGCCGTCGATCAGGATGCGGCCGGTGTCCTGGTCCTCGATGCGCGAAAGGATCTGGCGCAGCAGGCGGAAGCTGGACGGGATCACGCCGGAGGCATCGCCGGAATGCACGCCTTCGTTGAGTACCTTCACGGTGAAGTTGCCGCCGGTCAGGCCGCGCAGCGAGGTGGTGCACCACAGCTGGTCGTAGTTGGCGCAGCCCGAATCCAGGCAGACCACCAGCGACGGCTTGCCGATGCGGTCGGCCAGATGGTCGACATAGGCCGGCAGGTCGTAGCTGCCGGACTCTTCGCAGGCTTCGATCAGCACCACGCAGCGGGCGTGCGGCAGGCCCTGGGCCTGCAGTGCCAGCACCGCGGCGAGCGAGCCGAAGATGGCGTAGCCGTCGTCGGCGCCGCCGCGGCCATACAGCTTGTCGCCGCGCAGGACCGGGGTCCACGGACCGAGGTCGTCGTCCCAGCCGGTCATCTCCGGCTGCTTGTCCAGATGGCCATAGAGCAGGATGGTGTCGTCGCCGGTTTCGGCGCCGGTGGCCGGAATTTCCAGGAAGATCAGCGGGGTACGGCCTTCCAGGCGCACCACTTCGACCTTCAGGCCGGGCAGCTGCTGGGCCCTGGCCCAGGTCTCCATCAGGGTGACCGCCTGTTCCATGTAGCCGTTCTGCACCCAATTGGCGTCGAACATCGGCGACTTGTTGGGAATGCGGATGTAGTCGACCAACTGCGGGACGATTTCGCTGTCCCACTTGTCATTGACGAATTGGCCGAGCTTGGCGCTGTCCATCTGAAACTCCGGTTGCATGGGCTGATCCGCGCATTCTACGCCTGTGCCGGGGGTAGGGTTTTTCCTACATAACGTCGGGTATTTGGCTGGCTTACGGAAATCCAGGAAACCGATAGGCATGTGCACATGTGGTGACGGACACTGTTCCTGCCGACGGGATTGCCGGTCGGGACGGCCAGAACCACAAGGAGATACACGTTGTGCCTTGGTTTGTCGTGTTGAGGGCACTGGTGCTGATGATGTGGATCGCTGGGGCGCATGCCGCCGAACCGATCGACATCAACCGCGCCGATGCACAGGCGCTGCAGCAGGGATTGACGATGGTCGGAGCCGCCAAGGCCGAGGCGATCGTCGAGCACCGGCGCAGACACGGCCCGTTTCACCGCGTCGAGGACCTGACGCAGGTGAAGGGGATAGGGAAAGCAATCGTCGAACGGAATCGACAGCGGATCATCGTAGGCAACAGGCTGTTGCCGGCGGATCCGGTACCCGGATCGGTACCGGTGCGAACCGTACCCAGGCGCTGACAGCAGGAATCGTCGGGACCGGCAGGATGCTGGTTCACCGGCCACGGACAGGAAAGCCGTGACCACCGACCGCCGCAGGATGCGGCACCAATCACCAGGATGGTGGCATCACAGACCTGTGGAAGGGGCTGAGATACAAACAGGACAGACGCGGCCGCGTGCAGGATGCAACGCTACCCCCACAGCGCAGGATGCGAGGGGGCGGCAGCAGGCCGACAAGGATGTAACGATTGCCCGGTACGACACATGGCTGTGTCGCCGGGCAGTTTCATTTCCGGCGCCTGGTTTTGCCGCGGCCACCACGGGCTGATGGTGTACGGTGGCCGCTTCGCATGGAAAGGACACCCGCTGGATGCTTCCGCACCGCCCTTCGACCCTGATGCTCGCCCTGGCACTGGCCCTGCCGCTGCTGGCTCACGCGGCTGCGCCGACACCGGCTGCCAAGCCCGCTGCTGCCACTGCCGGCACCCCCGAGGTGCGCGGGCCGACCGACCTGAAGCCGGGCGAGTACCTGTGGCATCCGGAAATCTCGCCGACCGGCCCGATCGTGCTGGTGGTCAGCCTCGATGAACAGCGGGCCTACGTCTACCGCAATGGCATCGCCATCGGCCTGACCACGATCAGCTCGGGCAAGGCCGGGCACGAGACGCCGACCGGTGTGTTCACCATCCTGCAGAAGGACAAGGACCACAAGTCCAACCTCTACAACAGCGCGCCGATGCCCTATATGCAGCGGCTGACCTGGGACGGCATCGCCCTGCATGGCGGCAGCCTGCCCGGCCACCCGGCCTCGCACGGCTGCGTGCGCCTGCCGCAGGCGTTCGCGCAGAAGCTGTTCAGCGAAACCCAGCGCGGCGATACGGTGGTGGTGGCCGATGCCAAGAGCTCGCCGATGACCCTGGCCTATCCGTCGGTGCTGGCGCCAGTGAACGCGCGTGGCCAGGCGCTGCCGGAGACGGAGGGCGGGGCGCCGGCGCAGGCCTGGTGGAACGACAGTGCGGCTCCGGCCGGGCAGGTCGGCATCCTGGTCAGCCTGCACGACCAGCGCCTGTACGTGCTGCGCGATGGCGTGATGATCGGCGAGTCGCCGCTGAAGGCCGACGCGCTGCCGGCGTTCCAGGGCACCACGCTGTTCGTGATGGGGCAGGGCTACAGCGATACGCCCAGCCCGCTGGACGTGAACCAGCGCCTGCACCAGTGGACAGCCTATCCGCTGCTGGGCCAGGACCGTGCCCAGGCCACCCCGGACCTGTTGGCCACGCCCTCGCTGCCGATGGCGCTGCCGGCCGATTTCGCCCGCCAGCTGTACCAGGTGCTGGTGCCGGGCACGACCCTGCTGGTGACCTCGTTGCCGGCGGTCCGCCCAAGCCCGGCTGAATCCGGAATGCAGCCGGTCTTGGAATCCGAGCCGCCAGGGTCCACCCTCAAGGGCAACTGAGTCCCCTCGTTGTGCCCATGACTGCATCCCGCCTGTGCCGGCTGGCCGCGTTCGGCCTGCTGGCGACCTCGGCCAGCGCCCCGGCGCTGGCACAGACGCCCGCCCTCGCCACCAGTGCCGATGATCTGGCTGCCCTGCTGTCGCGCAGTGCGCCCAAGGCCGACCGCCACGTGTTGCAGCTGGCGGCGCACGCCATGCGCTGCGCGCTGCAGCGGCCGGAGCTGGGCATCAATGGTGATCGCCTCAGCGTGATCGATTATTCGCGGCCGTCCACCGAGCCGCGTCTGTGGGTGTTCGACCTGGCCCACCAGCGCCTGCTGTTCGAGGAATGGGTGGCGCATGGCCGCAACAGCGGTGAGAACCGCACCGAACACTTCTCCAACCGCGATGGCAGCTTCATGTCCAGCCTCGGCGCGTTCACCGCGCAGGAGACCTACATGGGCGGCAACGGCTATTCGCTGCGCCTGGCCGGGCTGGAGCCGGGCTTCAACGACCGCGCACGCGAACGCGCCATCGTCATCCACGGTGCGCCTTACGTGAACCCGGCCACCGCGCAGCTGCAGGGGCGATTGGGTCGCAGCCTGGGTTGCCCGGCGGTGCGCCTTTCGGTGGCAAAACCACTCATCGATGCGTTGCGCGGCGGCACGATGGTGTTCGCCTATTACCCCGACCAGGACTGGCTGAAGCACTCGCAGCTGCTGGGCGGCGAGTGCGGTGGCCAGGGTACGCTCGCCACGCGGTGATGCACGACGGCGCGCGGCATGATGCAATGCGCCGATGAACATCGACTCCCTGCTGCACACTCCGAGCCAGGTGATCTCCCGCCTGGACTATCGCCGCGAACGTTGGCGCAACGGCCTGGGTTGGACCCGCGAGATCCTGCGCCTGCCGGCACAGGGCGATGACTGGGCGCTGCGCCTGTCGGTGGCCGAGATCGAGCAGGACGCCGCGTTCTCCGCTTTTCCCGGCGTGGAGCGCGAGCTGGTGCTGCTGCAGGGCAATGGCGTGCGCCTGCGCTTCGACAATGGCCGGGTGGCCGAAGTCCTGCCGCCGCATGGGCGGGTGCGCTTTGCGGGTGAGGAAGCACTGCACGGCGAACTGGTGGACGGCACCACCCACGACTTCAACCTGATGTGGAAGCGCGAGCTGCTGCAGGCCGAACTGCTGCATCGGCCGCTGGTGGGCGCGATGTTCTTCTTCTGCGAACCGGGCGTGGCCTGGGCGCTGCACCTGTTGGCCGGGCAGGCCGAATTTGGTGATGACAGTGGATTGCCGCCGATGCAGGCCGGCGATACCGCGTGGTTGTCGGCCGGTGCGCGGCAACGGCATGCAGTGCAGGGGGGCGGCGAGCTGTTGGCGATCCGGGTGACTGCGGCGGAGGAATGATGCGTCGGCGCCGCGTCATGGTGCGAACCAAGGTTCGCACCCACCAGAAAGCGGTTCGCACCCATTAGAAAGCGGTTCGCACCCCCCAGGTGGCGGTTCGAACCCGTCGAATCCGTCCTGTAGATTCACGCCATGCGTGGACGCGGCAAGCTCAATACACATCCCGCCGATAACGCCCGGCCAGCAGCAACGCTTCCTTGCCGTCCGCTCCCAGCACCTGCTCGATCACCGCATCCACCGCCGGGGCCATGCCCTGCAGGCTGCCGCAGACCAGGATCGTGGCGCCTTCTTCTGCCCACCGCTTCAACGTGGCGGCTTCGGCCAGCAATCGATCCTGCACGTAGCGATGCGCACCGCCATCGCGGCTGAATACCGCATCCAGCCGCGACAGCGTACCGTCGGCCAGCATCGCGCGCAGTTCTTCACCGAAGTGGAAGTCGTGCGTGGCGGTGCGCTCGCCGAACAGCAGCCAGGTCCTGCGCGCACCCTGGCGCGCGCGTTCGTGCAGGTGGGCACGCAGGCCTGCGATGCCAGTGCCGTTGCCGATCAGCAGCAGCGGTACATCGGAGGGGACGCCACGGAAATTGTCGTTGCGGCGCAGGCGTAGTCGCACCGGTTCGCCGATGGCCGCGTGGTCGCACAGCCAGCCGCTGCCGATGCCGGGCGTGCCATCGGCGCGCAGTTGGCGACGCAGCAGCAGCTCCACGGCTCCGTCGGCCATCACCGAGGCGATCGAGTACTCGCGATGCGGCAGCGGTTGCAGGGTCGCCAGCAATGCGGGCAGATCACCCGGGGGAACCAATGAGGGCAGGTGCGAGCGCGCGACGCGGGCCAGCAACGTCTGCCCGTCATCCAGCACGGTATCCGCATCGAAGCGTTGTGCGTCCAGCCAGGCACGCACGGTGTGCGATGCATGCTGCGGGCCGATCTCGGCGATGTCACCGGCCTGCCACTGCGCATCTGCATCGGCCGGTGGCTGCAGGCGCAGCCAGTACACCGGGCCGCCCGGGCTGCCTGGATTCAGATGTGCGCGCTGCAACAGCGTCCATGGCTGGTACTCGGCCGGGCTCCAGTCGGGCAGTTCGCTGGCGCCACCGCCGAGTTGCCCCAGCAGCTGCTGCCAATGCCGCAGTGCGCCCGGATCGGCGTTGTCGACTTCAATCGCGTCGAACAGCGGATGTGCGCCGTGCTGGCGCAGCCACTGGTCGAGCTGGTGGCCGAATCCGCAGAAGTGGCCATAGCTGCGGTCGCCCAGCGCGAGCACGCCGTAATGCAGGTGCTGCAGCGAAGGCGGCGAGGACATCACACCGCGCAGGAACGGCAGTGCATGATCGGGTGGGTCGCCTTCACCGGTGGTGCTGGCAATGAACAACGCACGCTGGCTGCCGGCCAGCAGCGTGGCGTCGACGTCATGCAGTCCGCGTACACGTACCGGCATGCCGGCACCGCGCAGGGCCTCGGCACTGCGTTCGGCCAGTTCGCGGGCAAAGCCGGTCTGGCTCGACCAGACCAGCAGGATCGGCGCGCTATCGCCGGACGCTGCGTCGTCGCGTGGACGACCGCGCCACCACAGTGCAGCGCAGGCCAGCGCATACAGCAGCACGGCGAGCGCTGCGACCTGCAATTGCCGTGCCGGAGGTGCGCCCTGCCACCAGGTTTCGCCGAGGTGCAGGCGCAACAGCGCCCCGCCGATGACGGCCAGTGCGACGAGCACAACGGCATTGCCCAGCAGCGCGCGCGAAGGCCGTCCGCTCATGTGTCCTGCTCGCCGAGAAGGCGCTGGAAGGCGCTGCTGAGGACTTCCTGCGGCCCATCCACGGCACGCTGCAGGTAGCGTGCGGCCAGCCCTTCGCGCTCGGCCAGTGCCATGCCCCGTTCACGGCCGAGCACGGTCAGCGCGGTGGCCCAGGCATCGGCGTGCATGGCGTCGTCGGCGACCACCGTCACCGCTGCGGCGACCTGGCGCACTGGTCTGCCGGTACGCGGATCGAGGCTGTGGCTGTAAGCCTCGCCATCGGCCTCGTACTGGTGCCAGCGATCCCCCGAGGTGGCGACGGCCCTGCCATCCAATGCCAACACACGCGGCGGCGTTGCGGTGCGCGCGTCTTCTTCCGGTGCCGATTCCACCAGCACGCGCCATGGCTGGCCGTCCGGCTTGCGGCCGTAGCCGGCCAGTTCGCCGCCGACTTCGATCAGCGCCGCAGCAATGCCCTGTGTGCGCAGCCAGGCTGCGACGTGGTCGACGCCGAAGCCTTTGGCGATCGCAGAGAGGTCCAGTTCCAGGCCGCCCGGCTGCAGCAGCGCGTCGCCGTGCCACTGCAGGCGCTGCCAACCGCAGCGATCGCGCGTGGACTGCAGGAGCGCCGCATCCGGTTGGCGGCGTTCACCGGCATGTGCACCGAAGCCCCACAGTGCAACCAGCGGACCGACGGTGGGATCGAAGGCGCCGCCACTGGTGGACGCGATCGCCTGCGCGCAGGCCAGAACGTGACGGGTTTCGGCCGGCAGCACGCACCATTGGCCGGCGTTGGTACGGTTGTAACGGCTGAGGTCTGAACCGGGTTCCCAGGTACTCATCTGCGCGACCACCTCATCCAGCCGCGCCTGGATGCCGGCATGCAGCGGGTGCAGGTCACGCTGGCGCGACGCGACCAGCGACACGCTCCAGGTGGTGCCCATGGTGGTGCCACCGAGGCGGGCGATGTCGAGCAGGGGATCGGTCATGGTGGTGTACCGCAGGCGCAATGCCGGGGCCTGCCCGGCATCGCGGTCCACGTCATTACTGCGGCAGCACTTCCAGCGTGGCGACGTAGCTCAGGCGGCGCTTGGCGGCCTGCTTCACCGACGTCTTGTTGTCCTCGGTGCCGGTCTCCAGCCAGTACATGCCGGCTTCCGGCCAGGTCACCTTGATCTCGCCCTTGGCATCGCTGGTCAGCTTCAGCTCGTCCTGCGCGTTGCGGTAGCGGGTGGCGCCACGCACGATCTCGAATTCCAGGCCGGCGGTCGGCTTGCCATCGACCAGCACGCGGAAGGTGGCTTCCTCGCCGGCGAACAGATCATTCGGGTGGCCGACCGCGACCAGCTCGATGCCACGGTTGGTCGGCTTCAGCGCGGTGTCGTTCGGCGCGCCGTTGGTGACGAAGGTCTCCACGCGGCCGACCGACTGGCTCACTTCCAGCTTCTTCGCGTCCTTCGGCAGTTCGCCGAAGGTAGCCACGCTGCCGCGCCAGCGCTTGCGCTCGCCGTTCTGCTCGTAGGTGGCGAACAGGCCGTCATTGACCGACGCAATGCGGTAGGTGCCAGTCTGCTTCAGCTCGACGTCGAACACGCTGCGGTACTTGCCGGTGGCGGCGTTCTGCGGCTGCACGGTGCTGCCGTCCGGCGTGGTGATCACCACCGATTCCAGGCGCAGCGGCACGTGGTTGAAATAGAACAGGTCGTTGGAGACCGCACCGTCGACGGTGATCCACGGCGCGTTGCCGGCGATCACGGTCTGCGAGGGCAGCAGCCAGGCCTTGTGGGCCAGGGCGGAGAAGGGAAGGGCAGCGGCCAGGGCGGCGGCGAGGACGAGCGTGCGCTTCATGCGGAAGACTCCAGTGGATGCAGGGTGATGCGGCAAGGAGAAGGGGATTACGACTTAATCCCCTCCGTCCCCTTTTCAGGGTTTGACGGACAGGGTGACCTGGCCCAGTTCGGTGGCGCCCTGCGCCTTGCCGTTCTGCGCGGCGGTGGCCGGCCAGGTGAAGGGGATCTTCAGCAGCTCGCGGCCGCCGACTTCGCGCACCGCTTCCACCACCAGGGTGTAGTTGCCCGGGGCCAGCTGCTTCAGCGCCGGCTGCCTGTCGTTGAACGACAGCGCGTGCTTGCCGGCCGGGCGGGTCGGGCCGGTCACGCCATCCACCGGAACCTGCAGGGTGCGGCCGCTCTTGCGCCACCACTGGCGCAGGTCGGGCAGCCACTTGGTGCCGTGGCCCTCGCTGTTGCTGGTCTGCTGGTACCAGACCGACAGGTTGGCGGCGACTTTCTGGTCAGCGCCTTCCAGCCACACCGCCACATACGGGCGGTGGTACTCGGCCACGTTGAGCTTGGGCACTTCGACATTGATGTCGAGGGTGGCGGCATAGGCCGGTGAGGTGGCCAGCAGGCCGCTGAGGGCGATGGTCAGGGTGACGCGCATGGGGCGGCTCCGGAAACGAGGGAATGTCAGTGGATCAGCAGCAGGGCGATCAGCAGCGGGATCATCAGGCCGAGGCCGACCAGCGGCCAGGTCATGCGCCGCTGCCGCGCATGCAGGTGCAGCAGGAACAGGCCGGTGATGCAGAACACCAGGCAGGCCACGGCGAACAGGTCCAGGAACCAGCCCCACGCCGGGCCGGCATTGCGGCCCTTGTGCAGGTCGTTGAGGTAGGACACCACACCGCGCGAGGTCGACTCGTACTCCACCGCGCCGGTTTCGCGGTCGATGCTCAGCCAGGCGTCGCCGCCGGGGCGCGGCAGCGACAGGTAGATCTCCTCGGCCGACCACTCGGCCGGGCGTCCACCGATGGCGATGCCCAGCTGCGTGTCCAGCCATTGCCGGGCCGGACGCGGGATCGGCGCGTTGCCGTCTTCGCGCGTGCCGAGCTGGCCGAGCAGATCGGCCGGCAGTTCCAGATGCTGGTTCTGCACCTGCGGCCTGGCCTCGATCTTTGCGGCATGGTTGAGGGTCAGGCCGGTCACCGCGAACAGCAGCATGCCGATCAGGCACACCGCCGAGCTGATCCAGTGCCACTGGTGCAGCGTGCGCAGCCAGAAGCCACGGCTCTGTTGCTGCTGCACGGTGGAAGAGGCAGGACGGCTCACGGCACGGTTCGGGGCGGACGGGGACTGCCCATTACATCATTGATGAGAATAGCTCGCAATTGCGTATCGTTCTGTATCCCTGGAGTAGGTCTGGTGGGTTGGCGGCCAGCGGCCGGCGCTACCGATCGGCAGATCCACGCCATGCGTGGATGAAGCGGTGCCGACCAAGGTCGGCACCCACCACAGCAGGGCGCGGCGATCAGAACTTCGCGTTCAACGAAATCCAGTAGCTGCGGCGCTGGTCCTTGGTTGCGTAGTCGTCCACGCAGCTGAACTCACTGGGATTGAGCAGCAGGCACGACTGCGAGACGAAGTCCTTGTCGAACAGGTTGTTGACCCGTGCGTTGACCGTCAGCCAGGGCGTGGCCTTCCAGCTGCCGCCCAGGTGGAAGATCGTGTAGTCCTCGTAGTAGCGGACATGGCGGGCGCCGGTGCTGTCGATCAGCGTGTCACGATAGCGGTCGTAGCGGCCCTCGCCGATCAGCGACAGGCTGATCGCATCGTTGATCTGCCAGTTGAGGCTGGCGTTGGCCATGTGCCTTGCCGGCGTGGTGCCTGAGATCGGGCGTCCCTTGTCGGGGCCGCTGGTCTGCTCGCTCCTGGTCCAGGTGTAGTTGCCGCGCAGTTGCAGGGTGTCGAGCAGGTCGACGTGGGCGGCCAGCTCGGCACCCCGCGTTTCAGCCTTGTCGATGTTCACGCTCTGGGTGAAGGCGCTGTAGCCCAGTGCGGCCCAGCCCGGGCCGATGTCCACGCAGTAGCCGCTGCCGGCCGCTGCCACTTCGCAGTTCGGGAAGGTGCCGCCGCTGGCGATCTTGTCCTCGAACACGTTGATGAAGCCGGTGACGTTGAAACCCCAGCGCTGGCCTTCGTAGTACGCGGCCAACTCGTAGTTGGTGCTGGTTTCCGGCTTCAGGTTGGGCGAGCCCACCAGCGGCAGCACGCCCTGGCCACCGAAACCGGTGATGCCCGGGAACAGCTGGTCCGGTCGCGGGGTCTTGTAGCCGGTGCTGATACCGCCCTTGAAGGTCCACGCATCGCTGGCATTCCACACCAGGTAGCCGCGCGGGCTGAGATGGCTGCCGAAAATGTTGTGGTCGTCGTAGCGCAGGCCGACGGTGGCGGTGAGGGTGTCGGTCAGCGCCCAGTTGTCCTCGGCGAACAACGCCCACATGCGGTGCTTCTGCTTGGTGTTGCTGCGATAGCCGGCGCCGTCCATGCCGAACACGCCGTCGATCATGTCGGTGTCGTTGTACTGGCCGCCAACGGTCAGCTTGTGCGCGCCGAAGTCCAGGTCGAGCATCGTGTCGAGCACGTAGCCTTCCAGTTCCATGGTGCGCAGCGGGCGTGGCAGGAACGCCTGCAGGCGCGCCATTTCGCTCGGGTTGAGTGCGGCCAGGGCATTGCCACGGTCGGCCGCGCAGTTGTTGGCCGCCCCGGTGCGACGGCAGACGTCATTCCACAGGGTCTGCAGGTTGGCACGCTCGTCCAGGGTCAGCGGCAGCGAGCGGCCGAGATTGCTGCTCTTGCTGTGGGTCAGCGAGGTCTGCCAGGTGCCGAAGCTGTAGCGGCCCTGGTGGGTCAGCGACAGCTGGTCGCGCTCGTAGCGCTGGTAGGCGGTGTAGCCCACGCGCGGCTGCACTACGCGGCGGGTGACGGTGTCAGTGCCGTTCGGGTTCGGAATGACCGCGTTGCCGACACGCCACAGGCTGGCCAGGCTGTCCAGCGTGCCGGTCTGGCCTTCGCTGTTGTCGTACTTCTGCCGCGACACGTCGTAGTCCAGCCACAGCTCATGGTCATCGTTGACGCGGAAGTCCAGGCGCACGCCGGTATTCCAGTTGGTGTTGGCCACCGACTTGCCACCGCCACCGAAGCCGATGCTGCGCTCCCACGGCGTGCCGTCGGGCAGGGGCAGTGCATCCCATTCCGGGTTCGATGCCTTGGCATCGTAGTAGCTGCCGCGCACGGCCAGGCTGAGGCGATCCTTCAGCAGCGGGCCGCTCAGGTACAGGTCGGTGGTGCGTGCATCGCCGAACTGGTCGTCCTGCTGCACGGTGAAGCCCTGGGTGAGCGCGCCGTGCCAGCTGTCCTGGTTGCGGCGGGTGATGATGTTGATCACGCCGCCCATCGCATCCGAGCCGTACAGGGTGGACATCGGGCCGCGCACCACTTCGATGCGCTCGATCGCATCCAGCGGCGGCAGGTAGGCGAACTGGCCGCCGCCGAAGTTGTTCGGGTACAGCTGGCCGACATTGCTCTGGCGGCGGCCGTCGATCAGCACCAGGGTGTATTCGGAGGGCAGGCCGCGCATCGAAATGGTGGCGCGGCCGTTCTTGTCGGTGGCCTCCAGGCCGACGTCGATGCCTTCGACATCGCGCAGCGCGTCGACCAGGTTGGTGTACGGGCGCCTGCTCAGTTCCTCGCGGCTGACCACGCTGATGCTGGCCGGTGCGTCGACCACCTTCTGTTCGAAGCCGGAGGCGGTGACCACGACTTTGTCCAGGGTCTGCGGCGCGCCGGAAACGTCAGCGTGGGCGAGGACAGGGGCGGACAGGGCCACCAGCACGGCGTGGGTCAGCAGGCGGCGGGGCAGGGACGAACGGACACGATGGCGCTGGGCCATGGCAGTAACCTCGAAGGATGCAGGGTGGTGCGATGCCAGGCGCAAACGGCGCGGCATGCACGGGGAGGCCCGGTCAGGGGCGGCAGGGATGAAGCAGGCAGCGGCGTGCGGGCGCGACCGCGCAGGCGGTCACGTCGGGCCTTGGATCAGGCGAGCGGCGGCGCCTGGCCGCGTTGCTGGCGACGCCCGGGCGCGTCGGCCCAGGGCGTGTCCGGAGCGGCCAGCGGCCAGTCCGGGCGCACGCCGGGCATGGCCGGCGTGGCGGGTACGAGTTCAAGTTCGGTACGCAGCCACTGGCTGGCCAGCAGCGGCGGCGGCGGAGCCTTCTCGGCCGCTTTCACCGGGCTGGAGGCATAGCGGCGCAGCTTGGCCGGGGCTTCTTCCTGCAGCGGGCCTTCGCCGCCGCGTTTTTCCAGCGGCATCTGCACGGCCAGTCCGGCCTGGGCCTGTGGCAGCAATGGCAGGGTCCCCAGCAGCAAGGCCAGCATCGCCACCCACGCCAGCAGGCTGGCCAGCGCAGGACGCTGGCCGCGCATGGCGGTGCCCATCTTGCGATGGATGAGTGGGCGAGGGCGAAGCGGGCGCAGCAAGCAGGGGTCCCCAAGGGCTGCCGGCAGCGACCGGCATCAACGGGGCGTGATTGTAATGAGAGCTGTTAGCTGTTGCAAATGAGAATGATTGCCAAATTGTCGCGGGTCGGCCAGAGTTGGCTCAGACCTCGCTCCAGCGCCGCAGCAGATTGTGGTAAACGCCGGTCAGCTGCAGCACCGCCTCGGCGTCGCCGCCGGTCTGGCGCAGGCGCTCGATCGAGCTGTCCATCTCCCAGAGCAGGCGCCGCTGCACGTCGTCGCGGATCATGCTCTGCACCCAGAAGAACGAGGCCACGCGCGCGCCGCGGGTGACCGGATTGACCTTGTGCAGGCTGCTGGACGGGTACACGATCAGGTCGCCAGCGGGCAGCTTCACTTCATGCTCGCCGTAGGTATCGCTGATGATCAGCTCGCCGCCCTCGTACTCGTCCGGATCGGACAGGAACAGGGTGCAGGAGATGTCCGAGCGCAGCTGTTCGCCGTTGCCCAGGTTCATCACCGCGCCATCGACATGGAAGCCGTAGGTGCCGCCGCCGGTATAGCGGTTGAAGCGAGGTGGCAGGTACTTCAGTGGCAGCGCGGCGCTGAAGAACAGCGGGTGCCGGGCCAGTGCGACGAGGATGATCTCGCCGAGCTCGCGGCGCAGCGGCGAAGCCTCGGGCAGCTGCTGGTTGTGCTTGGCCTGCGCCCCGAGATGACCGACGGTCTCGCGGCCATCGGTCCAGTCGGCGGCATCCAGCCGGCGGCGGAACCCGGCCACCTGCTCAGCGCTGAGAATGTCGGGGATGTGCAGCAGCATGCGGAATTCCTCAGAGGGACTGCGGTGCGACCAGGGCGCGCACCTGTGGATGCGGGGACGCGGCCAGCTCCGGCACGATGTGCGCCATGAACGCCGGGCTGCCGTGGGCCAGTGCCAGCCGCAGCCAGTGCACGGCCTGATCGACCTGGCCAGCCTGCAGCAGGATCGACGCGTAGTTGGCCTGGCCGCGGAAATCACCGGTCTCGGCCGCGCGCCGGTACCAGCCCAGTGCAGCCTGCGGATCGCGCTCGATCTCCAGCCCGTCTTCGAGGTGGCGGGCCAGCAGGTTCATGGACTTGGCGTGGCCCAGGTGCGCGGCGCGGCTGTACAGCGCCAGCGCCTGCGCGCGGTCCTGCGGGACGCCGCGGCCGGTGGCCAGCAGGTTGGCCAGGTTGTACAGGCCCCAGTCCAGGCCGGTGTCGGCCGCGCGCCGGTACCAGACTGCGGCCAGCGTCGGGTCGGCGACGGTGCCTTGGCCCAGCTCATGGCAGCGGCCTAGCATGTTCATCGCCATCGGTGCGCCGTTGTTGGCCGCGGTTTCGTACCAGAGCAGGGCGGCCGAGGCGTCCTGCGCGGTGCCCTTGCCTTCCATGTGCATCTGCGCGAGCAGCAGTTGTGCGTCGATCTGTCCGGCCTGCGCGGCGTCGCGCACGCGTGCGAAGGCAGCCTGCGGATCGTGCTGCAGCAGCGCGGCAAGAGCGTCGCTGTCGATGGGGGTACGGGTTGCCATGGGGTGAGTATCGCCGGAAACAAAAACGGCGGCAGGAGAGCCTGCCGCCGTGGTGGAGCGCAGTTACATCAGAACTTCACGTTCAGTGCCAGGGTGGCCGAGCGACCCGGGGCGATGCTCGCGTAGTGCGAGGCATAGGCCTTGGTGAAGTAGGTCTTGTCGGTCAGGTTCTGCACGTTGAGCTGCAGGCTGATGTTGTCCTGGATCGCGTAGCTGGCCATCGCGTCGAAGCGGGTGTAGCTGGCAATCCACTTAGTGTTGGCGACGTCACCGTACTGCTTGTCCGAGTAGAACGCACCGGCGCCGATGGTCAGGCCGATCGGGAAGCGGTAGGTGGTCCACAGGTTGGCGCTGTGCTTGGCGGTGTTCGGGAACTCGTTGCCGTTGTTCGGCGACGGCACGTAGACGTTGGACGGGCAGGTGCGGCCCACCGGTGCGCCACAGACGAAACCGTTGTCCTTCAGTTCCGAGTCCAGGTAGGTGTAGCCGCCGTACAGGCTCCAGGCATCGGTCAGCTGGCCGGTGAAGCCCAGCTCGAAGCCGTTGATTTCCTTCTTGCCGGCGTTCTGGCTGGTGCCGTTGTCGATGGTCACGCGTGCGTTGTTCATCACGGTGTGGAAGATCGCGGCAGTCAGGTTCAGGCGCTTGTCGAACAGGTCCCACTTGGTGCCCAGTTCGAGATTCCTGGTGTCCTGCGGCTTGAGGTCGGCCACGGCGGCGCTCAGGCCGTCCGAACCGTCGCCACCGTCCATGCCCGGCGGGGTCGAGGAGGTGCCCCAGGACAGGTAGATGCTGCCGTTGGCGGCCGGCTTGAACACCACGCCGGCCTGGTAGTTCAGGAAGTCGTTGCTGTTGCGCACGCGGGTCGGTGCCTTGCCGGCCACCGGAGTGGTCAGGGTGGTACGGAAGTCGTCGTAGCGCAGGCCGAGGTTGATCATCCACTGCTCATTGAGCTCGATGGTGTCGAACACGTAGGCCGAGGTGGTCTTGGTGCGCTGCTCGACGTCCAGTGCCTTGTCGCTGCGATAGACGATCTGACCGGCCGCCCACGGATCGTTCGGGTTCGGATTGTTGAAGTCGGTGCAGTTGTAGCCGGTGGCCGCGCCGGACACCTGGCAGCGAGTGCTGTTGGCGCTGTTTTCAAGGGGATTGGCGGTGCCCGGCGACATCAGGTAGCTGCCACGGGTCATCTTCTCGTCGCTGTACTCCACGCCCGCGCTGTAGCTGTGCTTGAGCGCGCCGGTCTGGAACGCACCGGTCAGGCCCAGCTGGTCGGCGAAGCTCTTGACGTCGACCGCACGGGTGTTGGTGCGACGCCACAAGGTGCCGTACAGGTTGGGGTTGCCCTTGCTGTCGTCCGGCTGGGTCCACAGGTAGTCGTTGCTGGTGTTGCCCAGGCGCGCGATGTTGCGCAGCTTGTGGCCACCGAAGTCGTAGCTGGCATCCAGGGTGCTGATGTCGGCGCGGGTGCGCTGGAAATCACGGTCGACCAGGCCGTAGTAGTTGTTGCGGTCCGGCACCATCGGCCGGCCATCGCCGTTCTTGGCCACGTTCGGGCCGCTGGAGAACGGATTGCTGTAGGGGAAGCCACCCGCGTCCGGCAGGTCATCGCTCTGCATGTGGTAGTGGCTGGCGATCAGCTGCGCCGGGCCGTTCAGGCCGAACGCGATCGACGGCGCGATGCCCCAGCGGCTGACGTTGGCGGCGTCGCGGCCGGCGATGTCCGATTCGTGCTTCATCAGGTTCAGGCGGGCGGCGATGCCATCGCCCAGCACGTAGTTGGCGTCCACGGTGCCGCGCGCGTAGCTGTCGGTACCGATGCCCATGCTGGCGCTGGTCTCGTTCTTCAGCTTCGGCGTCTTGCTCACCAGGTTCAGGCTGCCACCACCGGAGTCACGGCCGCCGTAGGCCGAGCTCGGGCCCTTGACCACTTCCACCTGCTCCAGGTCGAAGATCTCGCGGGTCTGCGAGCCGACGTCGCGCAGTCCGTCGACGAACACGTTGCTCTGCGAATCGAAGCCACGGATGAACGGGCGGTCACCGGTCGGGTTGCCGCCTTCGCCGGCACCGAAGGTGATGCCCGGCACCATGCGCAGCGCATCCTGCAGGTTGGTCGCACCGGTTTCGGCGATCAGCTTCTCCGACACGATCGACACCGACTTCGGGGTGTCCAGCAGCTCGGCGGTGAACTTCGGCGAGGACGGGTTGAACCAGCTGCCGCGCACCTGCACCTTGTCCAGCTCGGTGGCGTTGCGGGAACCGGCGTCGGCGCCGTCGGCAGCCTGCGCAGCCAGCGGAGCAAAGCCCGCGGCCAGGGTGGCGGTGGCGAGCAGGGAAACGCGCGGGGCGTGCTTGCGGGACGTGATGTGGGTCATGACTGTGGGTAGTGGCTTGGATCGGGAAAGGGCGAGCGCGAGCCGGCGCAGATGGGCATGCGGCGACAGGCGGGAAGTGGGTGCTGTAGAGCCGAGCCAGGCTCGGCTGGCGGGAAACGCAATCAGGCGCACGGCAACGGCCGCAGGGCGCCTCAGCTGGCGTGCGGTGCGGGCGGTGCGTGGCCGGGGTTCAACCGCAGCGCGGGATCATGCAACTGCCAGCGCAGGGCATCGGAGCGCCACAGCGGGATACGCGCGACCAGAGCGGCGCGTGCAGGGACCAGACCGGTGCAGGGCGAGGTGCCCTCGCCATCGAACGGAGGCTCCGGTGCTGGTGCGGCGTGCTGCGGGCATTCGTCGGCTGGCGGTTGCGGCAGCGGCATCGCCTGCAGCAGATCTTCAGCGTGTGCCTGCCAGCCGTGCGCAGCCGGATCGCCGCCACGCCCTTCGTGCAAGGCCGACCAGCCCAGCAGCAACGTCAGCAGCACGGCCACGAGCAGTGGCCACCCTTGGCGGGCGAGCTGGCACAGCGTTGCGGTGGGCGCGGGCGAAGCCATGGCGCAGGGGCGATGTCGTTACGAAGATGTTACGTAGAATAACATCAACGATAATGATTCGCATATGCGCAATCGGGTTGCCGATCTGGATGGCCTGGAAGGGCCTTGGAGGGCCCCTCAGTGCACTCCAGTAGATTCCACCTCACGGGTGGATGCTCTCCGCCAGGCGCCCTCTGGGGGGCTCTCCGGGCCGAGCGCCGCCTCAATCCCGGTCGTCGCGGGTCCAGACCGCGTCGTGCTCCCGCTTCACCGGGAACTTGGGCACCGGGGTATAGGCGGGGGCGCACAGGGCGCGGCCATCGCGCACGTCGAAGCGCGCGCCGTGCAGGACGCACTCCACGCTGCCTTCGGTCGTGTTGAACTCGCCGGAGGACAGCTCGAACTCTTCATGCGTGCACTGGTCTTCCAGTGCGTACAGCTCGCCGTCGAGGTTGAACACCACGATCGGCGTGCCGGTCACCTCGTCGAACACGCTCTTCATTTCACCCGGCAGCAGCTCGTTGCCGGCACAGACAAAGGTCCAGGCCTCGCTCACGCGGCGGCTCCGGCCAGCGGCTTTTCCAGGATCTCGAAGCGCAGGTCGTCACGCTTGGGGATGCCGAAGCGTTCGTCGCCATACGGGAACGGCTTCTTGATGCCGGTACGGATGTAGCCGCGGCGCTCGTAGAAGGCAATCAGTTCGTCGCGCACGTCGATGACGGTCATCTGCATCACCGGCACGTTCCATTCGCGTGCGGCGTGCGCCTCGGCGGCATCCATCAGCTGCTTGCCGACGCCACCGCCCTGCTGGGCCGGGTCGACCGAGAACATGCCGAAGTAGCCCTTGCCGTCGACATCGGCGACGTGGGCGCAGGCTACCAGTTGGCCCTCGCGTTCGGCCAGCAGGATGGTGGAGCGCGGGCGGTCGAGGTCGCCCTGGATGCCTTCGGCGTCGATGCGGGCGCCATCCAGCAGGTCGGCTTCGGTGGTCCAGCCGGCGCGGCTGGCGTCGCCACGGTAGGCCGAGGTGACCAGGGTAATCAGGGCGGGGATGTCGGCCGGCGTGGCGGCGCGGAAGGTCAGGGTGCTCATCAGTCCATTCTAGGTGGGCCGTGGGCGGGCGCAAATGGGGCACCCCGGCAGTTCCGGCAACGGTATGCTCGCGCTTCAGCAATTGTCATACAGGGCCGTGGCGTGGACGTGTCGAAGGGAATCGCGCTGGCGTTGACCGCGGGGATGATGATGGCTCTGGTACATCTGCCGGCGCATGTGGACGGGGGCGGCATTGCGCCCAACGGCCTGGGGTGCGCCAGTTTCAGTCCATCCCGTGCGTTGCCGGTCACGCTGGAGGCGTTGCGCGCCGATCCGATGCGCTATCACGGGCGATTGGTGCGTGTGCGAGGGGTCTACGTCGATCGCTTTGAAATGTCTGCGCTGCATCCAGGGCCGCCGGTACAGGACTCGTGGGCGGCGGCCGGCGTTTGGGTGAACGGCATCCCCATCCTGGTGCTGCCGCCGGAGCAGGCGGTTGAACTCACCGGAATCGTCTCTGCCGGTCGCTCCGGAGCCCCGTTCGGCGAGGGGCATCTTGGGCAATGGCCTGCGGAGCTCTGCGTGTCTTCGATCTTGCCCTTGGCCGCGCCATGAAGAACGCCGCGGTTTCCCGCGGCGTTCTCGATGTTTCCGGCTGCCTTTCGGCTCTCACCCCAACAGCTTGCGCACCTTGGTCAGTGCGGTCAGAAAGCGCTCGATCTCGGCGTGGGTGTTGTAGAACGCCAGCGAGGCACGGCAGGTGGCTGCGACGCCGAAGTACTGCAGCAGCGGGTGCGCGCAGTGCTGGCCCGAGCGCACGGCCACGCCTTCCAGATCAAGCAGCGTGGCCAGGTCGTGGGCATGCGCGCCGTCGATCAGGAACGAGACCACGGCGGCCTTCTCCGGCGCTTCGCCGATGATGCGCAGGCCGTCGACGCGGCGCAGTTCTTCGGTGAAGTGCGCGAGCAGTTCGGCTTCGCGCGCTTCCACGTTGTCCTGCCCCAACTGCTGCAGGTAGTCGGCGGCCACGCCCAGGCCGATGAAGCCGGCGATGTTCGGGGTGCCGGCTTCGAACTTGTGCGGGGCGTCGTTGAAGACCGTACCGTCGAAGCTGACTTCCTTGATCATCTCGCCGCCACCGAGGAACGGCGGCATGGCGTCCAGGTGCTCGCGGCGCGCCCACAGCGCACCGGTGCCGGTCGGGCCACACATCTTGTGGCCGGTGATGGCGTAGAAGTCGCAGCCGATCGCGGCGACGTCGACCTTGCGGTGCGGCACCGCCTGCGAGCCATCGACCACGGTGATGATGCCGCGCTTGCGCGCTTCACGGCAGATCTCGCGCACCGGGTTGACCGTGCCCAGCACGTTGGACACATGGGTGACCGCCAGCAGCTTGACTTCGGGGGTCATCGCCGCACGCAGGGCATCCAGGTCGAGCGCGCCATCGGGGGTGATCTCAGCCACGCGGATGGTGGCGCCGGTACGTTGCGCGACCAGCTGCCACGGCACGATGTTGGCGTGGTGCTCCATGCGCGACACCAGGATCACGTCGCCGGCCTTCAACCGCGGCAGGGCCCACGAATACGCCACCAGATTGATGGCGAAGGTGGTGCCGCTGCACAGCACCAGGTCGCTGGGGCGCACGTTGAGGAAGCGGGCCAGCGTGTTGCGCGCACCCTCGTAGGCGTCGGTGGCTTCGCTGCCGAGCGCGTGCACCGCGCGGCTGACGTTTGCGTTGTAGCGGCGGTAGAACTCGTCCACCGCGCCGATCACCTGCACCGGCTTCTGGCCGGTGTTGGCATTGTCGAAATAGACCAGCGGCTTGCCGTGCACTTCGCGCATCAGCAGCGGGAAGTCGAGGCGGACGCGGTCCCAGTCGGGCGCGCCGCTGGGGGTTTCGATCGGGCGCGGGGTGGACAGGTTCATGCCACACCCGCCTCGGCCAGGGCCTTGTCCAGGCGGCGTGCCAGCTGCTCGCGCAGGGCTTCCGGCAGGATCTTCAGCGGTTCGTGGCAGAACGCGGCACTGAGCAGTGCCTGCGCCTGTGCCTGCGGCAGGCCGCGCGAGCGCAGGTAGAACAGCGCGTTGGCATCAAGCTGGCCGACGGTCGCGCCGTGCGCGGCCTTCACTTCATCGGCGTCGATCACCAGCGTCGGCTGGGTGTCGATCTCGGCATCGGCCGACAGCAGCAGGTTCTTGTTGGACAGGTTCGCATCGGTGCCGTCGGCGCCTTCGCGGATCTGGATGCCGCCATGGAACACCACGCGGCTGCGGTTGGCGGCAACGCCGCGCCACAGCAGTTCGCAGGCGGTATTGCGCGCGATGTGATCGATACCCAGCCGGGTCTCGACGTGGCGGCGGCCATTGCCGAGCAGCACGCCGTTGGCGGTCAGCTGGGCGTTGTCGCCTTCCAGGCGCACGTTCAGTTCATGGCGGCTGAGCGCGGCGCCCAGTTCCAGGTCGACGCGGTGGTACTGCGCGTCGCGGGCCAGCACCGCGTCGGTACGCAGGAAGCTGGTCTGGCGTGCGCTGCCGGCCTGCACGCGCGCGTGCTTGAGCACGGCATCGCGGGCGACGTGGGCATGCAGCACGGTGTTGTCCAGGTGGGCCGAATCACCCACGCTGAAGCGGTGCTCGACCACGCCGAGGCTGGCACCGGCTCGCAGCTCGATCAGGTGGCGGTGGTGCCAGGCCAGGTCGGTGTCGCCGGCGACGCTGGCGAACACCAGCTGCAGCGGCGCTTCGACCTGCACGCCTTCGTCCACGCGCAGCACCACGCCTTCATCGGCCAGTGCGGCGTTGAGGCGGGCGAAGATCTCCTCGCTGCGCTCGTAGCGACGGCCAAGGAAACGCGCGGCGTCTTCGCCGGAGGCCAGTGCGGCCGACAGCGGCTGCAGCTGCACGCCGGCGGGCAGGGCCTGCACGTCGCTCAGCGCGGCATCCAACCGGCCGTTGACGAACACCAGGCGCGGCGCCGGGATGTCGTCCAGCAGCGCGGCGTCCAGCGCCGGGCCCTGCAGCGGTGCCGCAGCAAACGCACGGCGTTCCAGCTGGCGCAGCGAGGTGTACTTCCAGGCTTCATTGCGGGCGGCCGGCAGGCCATCGCGCAGGGCCGCATCCAGCACTTCGCGGCGCGCGTCGCTGCCGCAGAAGGCCTGGGCCATCGAGTCGAGCAGGGCGCTCATCAGACCGCCGCCTCGCGCACCACGCGATCCTTGAGGAAATCGTAGCCGTGCGCTTCCAGTTCCAGTGCCAGTTCCGGGCCGCCGGTCTTGACGATGCGGCCATCGGCCAGCACGTGTACCACGTCCGGCTTGATGTAGTCCAGCAGGCGCTGGTAATGGGTGATGACCAGGAACGAACGGTCGGCGGCACGCAGTGCGTTGACGCCGTCGGCCACGCTCTTCAGCGCGTCGATGTCCAGGCCCGAGTCGGTCTCGTCGAGGATCGCCAGCTTCGGCTCCAGCACGGCCAGCTGGAAGATCTCGTTGCGCTTCTTCTCGCCACCGGAGAAGCCTTCGTTGACGCCACGGTGCAGCAGCTCGTCCTTCAGGTGCAGCACGGCCAGCTTCTGCCGCACCAGCTTCAGGAACTGCATGGAGTCGAGTTCGTCCTCGCCGCGTGCCTTGCGCTGGGCATTCAGTGCGGCGCGCAGGAAGTAGGTGTTGTTCACCCCCGGGATTTCCACCGGGTACTGGAACGCCAGGAACAGGCCGGCAGCGGCGCGCGCTTCCGGCTCCTGCTCCAGCAGGTCGACGCCGTCGAACTGCACGCTGCCTTCGGTCACTTCGTAGCCGTCGCGGCCGGCCAGGACATTGCCCAGGGTGGACTTGCCGGCGCCGTTCGGGCCCATGATGGCGTGCACCTGGCCGGGCTGGACGTCCAGCGACAGGCCCTTGAGGATTTCCTTGTCGCCGATGCGGGCGTGGAGGTTTTCGATCTTCAGCATGGTGGGGGTTTCCGTGGGGCGGGCCGCGGCCCGCCGGTAAAGAGAATGCGTTTGCGAGGGGCAGGGGCGGGCGGTCAGCCCACCGAACCTTCCAGCGAGACTTCCAGCAGCTTCTTGGCTTCCACCGCGAACTCCATCGGCAGTTCGCGGAACACCTGCTTGCAGAAGCCGTCGACGATCATCGACACCGCGTCTTCCTGGCTGATGCCACGGGCGCGGCAGTAGAACAGCTGGTCGTCGGAGATCTTGGAGGTGGTGGCCTCGTGCTCGACGGTGGCGCCCGGGTTCTTCACCTCGATGTAGGGGAAGGTGTGGGCGCCGCACTGCTTGCCGATCAGCAGCGAATCGCACTGGGTGTAGTTGCGCGCGCCGTCGGCGTTGCGGTCCACCTTCACCAGGCCGCGGTAGGTGTTCTGGCCGCGGCCGGCACTGATGCCCTTGCTGACGATCTTGCTCTTGGTGCGCTTGCCGACGTGGATCATCTTGGTGCCGGTGTCGGCCTGCTGGCGGTGATGGGTCAGCGCCACGGAGTGGAACTCACCGACCGAGTCGTCGCCCAGCAGCACGCAGGACGGGTACTTCCAGGTGATCGCCGAGCCGGTCTCGACCTGGGTCCAGGTGACCTTGCTGCGCGCACCACGGCATTCGGCACGCTTGGTGACGAAGTTGTAGATGCCGCCGACGCCGTTCTCGTCGCCCGGGTACCAGTTCTGCACGGTGGAGTACTTGATCTCCGCGTCTTCCAGTGCCACCAGTTCGACCACCGCCGCGTGCAGCTGGTTCTCATCGCGCATCGGCGCGGTGCAGCCTTCCAGGTAGGACACGTAGGCCTTGTCCTCGCACACGATCAGCGTGCGCTCGAACTGTCCGGTGTGGCCGGCATTGATGCGGAAATAGGTGCTCAGTTCCATCGGGCAGCGCACGCCCCTGGGAATGAACACGAAGCTGCCATCGGAAAACACCGCCGAGTTGAGCGCGGCGAAATAGTTGTCGCCCACCGGCACCACGGTGCCCAGGTACTGGCGCACCAGCTCCGGGTGTTCCTTGATGGCCTCGGACATCGAGCAGAAGATGATGCCCTTCTCGGCCAGTTCCTTGCGGAAGGTGGTACCGACGGAGACCGAGTCGAACACCGCGTCCACCGCCACGCCGGCCAGCTTGGCGCGCTCGTGCAGCGGCACGCCCAGCTTGTCGTAGGTGTCGAGCAGTTCCTTCGGCACGTCGTCCAGCGAGGCGTACTTCGGGCCCTTCGGCGCGGAGTAGTAGCTGAGCGCCTGCAGGTCGATCGGGGCGATCTCCAGCTTGGCCCAGTCCGGCATCGGCATGGTCAGGAAGTGGCGGTAGGCGTCCAGGCGCCACTGCGTCATCCACTCCGGCTCTTCCTTCTTGGCTGACAGGGCACGGATGGTGTCCTCGTCCAGGCCCGGCGGCAGGGAGTCCGATTCGATCTCAGTGATGAAGCCGGCCGAATACTTGCGGCCGAGCTGCTCGTGGATCTCGCGGTTGGGGGTGTCGTCGTGGGCGACGTTTTCGATGGTTTCGGTGGCCATGGGGGGGGCTGCCTACGGATCAGGAGACGACGTCGACAGCGATGGTGCGGCGCTGTTCGTCATCGGCAAGGGGAAGAGGGGGCAGGATCTGCGCAAGACTGACATCGCGCAGCGCCTCGGAGACCACGTCGTTGATCAGCCGCCAGCTGCTGCGCGCACCGCACTTGGGCGCCATGCCGCACTGGTGGTGGTCGTGGCTGCACTCGGTCAGGGCCAGTGGCCCTTCCATTGCTTCGACCACTTCGAACAGCGAGATCTCGATGGCCGGGCGGGTCAGCCGGTAGCCGCCACGGACCCCGCGCAGGCCTTCGACCAGGCCGGCCTGGGCCAGCGGCTTGAGGACCTTGCTGACGGTGGGCGGCTCCAGACCAGTGAATTCGGCCAGTTCGGTGGCACTGAGCACCTCGCCCGGACGGGCGGCGAGGACGGTCAGGACGACGGTGGCGTAATCGGTGAGCTTGGTGACGCGCAACATGGGGATGCGAGCGGTTCTTAAAGCGGACTGAAATTGTACGCTTTTATTCGCCGCCATCCAACCCGGGCATTCAGCCGGCGCTGGGGCCGGGCCGGGATGACGCGCCGGCGGCCGCTGCCAGGGCGCAATGCTGCGCCACCGGGGTGATTTTCGCAATCACCCGGAATGGGCGAGAATCAACGTTCCTTTCGCTGCAGACCTCCCTTGCCGATGCCGAAGAAGATCCAAGCCCGCAAGTCCGCCATCCACGGCAACGGTGTGTTCGCCGTGGCCCCGATCAAGCAGGGCGAGCGCGTGATCCAGTACAAGGGCCTGTTGCGCAGCCACGGTGACGTCGATGCCGATGACAGTGGCGATGTCGAAAGTGGCCATACCTTCCTGTTCACCCTCAACGACGACTGGGTGATCGATGCCAACTACAAGGGCAACGACGCGCGCTGGATCAACCACAGCTGCGACCCGAACTGCGAGGCGGTGATCGAGGAAGACGAGGACGGCGACAGCCGTGGCGACAAGGTGTTCATCGAGGCGCTGCGTGACATCAAGGCTGGTGAGGAACTGACCTACAACTACGGCATCACCCTGGCCGAGCGCCACACCGCCAAGCTGAAGAAGATCTGGGAGTGCCGCTGCGGCTCGCCCAAGTGCACCGGCACGATGCTGCAGCCCAAGCGCTGACCGGCACCACCCGGAGGCTCTCCACCTGCCGTGCACGGCAGGGTCACCGCCGTGCAAGGGCCGTTCTTCCATTCTGTCGGCACCCCCAAACGGAGTGCACCCATGGCAGAACGATTGAAGGGCAAGCAGATTGCCATCCTTGCCACCCACGGCTTTGAACAGTCCGAACTGACCGAACCCAAGCGTCTGCTGGAAGCCGAAGGCGCGCGCGTCAGCGTCGTGTCGCCTGCAACGGAGGCGACGATCAAGGGCTGGAAAGAGAAGAACTGGGGCGACGCCGTCGCAGTGGATATTCCGCTGGATGAGGCCGATCCGGCCAGCTTCGATGCGCTGGTGCTGCCGGGAGGGGTCATCAATCCGGACACGCTGCGTACCGACGAGGCTGTACTCGGCTTCGTCCGCGCAGTAGACGAGGCCGGCAAGCCTGTGGCGGCGATCTGCCATGGCCCGTGGCTGCTGATCAACAGTGGCCTCGCCGATGGCCGCGAGCTGACGTCCTGGCCGTCCCTGCAGCAGGATCTGACCAATGCGGGGGCGAACTGGCGCGATGCCGAGGTCGTGGTCGACGGCAACGTGATCACCAGCCGCAAGCCGGACGACATCCCGGCCTTCAGTGAGGCGGTGGTCAAGGCGCTTGCCGCCTGATGCGCTATCGGCAGTGCCGGCCGCTGGCCGGCACCACCTTACTTGCCCAGCACGCCTGCCGGCACCAGGTTGCCCAGGTTCTGGTTGAAGGTGACCACCAGCTTGCCGTTCTTCACCTGCGCCGACTGCACCTGCAGGGCGCCAAGCACACCGGCCACGGCCGGATCCAGCTTGTAGATCGGCTCGCGCTGCGCATAGTCGCTCAGCCAGGCGTTGAGCAGCCCGCGGGTGCGTGAATCCAGGCGCCCGCCCTGGTTGGCCGGGGTGAAGTCATCCACGCTGGGCTGCTGCAGGTGGAAACCCTGGGTCTGCGCGTCGTAGCGCAGGCCACTGCTGAGTTTCACCGTGCCGAGCTTGGCCGGGTTGCCGCCGGCGGTTGCCAAGGCCACATCCATGCCCAGGTTCAACCGCTCACCGGCCGGGAGGCTCAGTTGAGGGTGGCTCATGGTCAGGGCGATCAGGCCGCCCAGGGCATCCTGGGTGCGCGGGAAACTGCCATCGAGGTACTGCTGCACGTCGCTGGCACCCACCGACAGTTCGCGGCCGGAGATGGAAGGAGCGGCCTGCGCACCGATCGCGGCAGCGATCAGTACGGTGGAGGCGGCGAGGCGGGTCATCAGGGAACGCAGGCGCATGGCAGTGACCGGTGGGGTATGAATGGACGAATCAAAGAGTAGCTGTGCCGGCTGAATCGTGCGTGCATGCCGCTGCAACGGTTCAGTCCAGCGTTGGCCGCAGTTGTGCGGACTGGATCTGCCAGCCACGGCCGTCGCCGCTCGGCTGCACGCGGTACCAGCCGCCAAAGCGGAAGGTGCCCTGGAGAGTGACCGCGCGGATCCGCACCGGCACCTCCAGCAGCCGGGGTGGTTGCTGGTCGTCGCGTGCGATCGGGATGCCGCTGTCCAGGCGCAGCGTACGCAGGTCCTGCAGCTGGCGCAGTGCGGCATCGTCTGCGTGGCGCGGATCGGCAGGCGGGAATGCCCAGGCCGCATCGCTGGCGCTGCGATTGCGGTTGAGCAGCGCGATCACGTAGCGGTTGAGCATCACCGACGGCGTTTCGGCGTCGGCGGCCACCGCAGCGAACAGCGGATCGACCTTCGGTGGTTGCAGCGCCGATGTGGCGGTGCTGGCCATGGGCTGCATCCGCGCGGCGGCTGTGGCCGCAGCGTGAGCCGGTGCAGGTGCCGGATCCGGCGTCGGTGCCGTTCGCGAGCAGCCGAGCAGCACCAAGGGGGCAATCAGTAACAGGTAACTGCGCATGCCAGCCTCCTCCCCGAGGCGACGTGAGGGAGCGCAGTGTATCGATTGCGAGGCGGTCAGCGGGAGGAGGGGAGCTGTTCCAGTGCATCCAGGGCTGGGAGCACCTGTGCCGCGATGGCGGCCAGCGCGTGGCCGTCGGACTCGGCATGGCGCTGCACGATGTCGCGCAGCAACTGGGTGGCGATCACCAGGGTGGCGCGTTCGTCGCCGCTGAGGCCTGCGCTGCGCGGTGCCGCTTCCAGCAGGCGCATCAGGTCACGGCTGGCACGGTGTTCCAGTTCGATGGTGCAGCGCCCGGTGCACTGCAAACCGTCCTTTTCGATGGGGGTCACCGAGATCCGGTAGCGGGTGGAGGGGCTGGCCATGAGGGGTGCTCGCCGTAGCTGTGGAGGATGTGCCCACGATAGGCAACGCCGCGGCCGGCGGCGACGGCCGGCGCTGCACGCAGTGTTCCACCCGGTACGTTCCGGCACTGCCGCAGGCGGGACCCAGCCAATGGCGACGGGCTTGTACGGGTATTCCCGGGGATGCGGCAACGCTGTGTTGCGGGCCGTGGTTGGGACAAAAAAAACGGGACGGCCAGAGCCGTCCCGTCGGAATCCGCGTTGGGGCGCGCGCTTACAGCGCGGCGTCCTTCAGCTTCTTCAGCGGACGCACCTTCAGCTTGGTGGTGGCCGGCTTGGCGGCGAACCACTGCTCTTCCTTGGTGAACGGGTTGATGCCCTTGCGCTTCGGCTTGGCCGGCACATTGACGGTGGTGATCTTCAGCAGGCCCGGCAGGGTGAAGGAGCCAGCGCCCTTCTTGTGCACCGAGGAGGCGACAGCGCTTTCCAGCGAGGCCAGCACAGCGCGGACGTCCTTGGCGATGACGCCGGAGGCTTCAGCGATGTGTGCAACCAGGCCGGACTTGGTCAGCACTTCCTTGATCGGCTTCGGAGCGGCCGGCTTGGCGGCTGCCTTCGTCGCGACTTTCTTCACTGCCTTCTTCGGGGCAGCCTTCTTAGCGGTCTTTGCCATGGTTTCCTGTTCCGTGAACGGTTGGTTGTTTGGTCGGCGCCGAACCCCGTCGGCAAGCGCAATGTAGGGCAACTCTCGGGCGCCGCCAATAGCCCGAAGCGCGGAAAGTGCATGTTTTTTCATATCCAGGGCGATTCAGTACATGGCCGGCAGTGGGGAATGGGGGCCCATGAAAGGGCCGGCGTTCGCCACCCCATCCTTGGTGGGGTGCGCGAAACCACTGAAAACAAGGGAAAAATGCGCGGCGAGCTGGTGAAGAAGTGACCACCTGCCCGGTTCCCGGCGGACGAGCGCCGTGCGGCGGAGCGACGCAGGGCTAACGCGTGCCGTGCGAGGGTGACCGTTCATCACCGACACGCAGGAGCAGCACATGGGAATCTCGCGACACGCCACCGCGCACTGGGAGGGCGATCTGAAGTCGGGCAAGGGACAGTTGAGCACGCCGCAGAGTGGGGTGCTGGACAAGACCCGCTACGGCTTCAACAGTCGCTTCGGTGACGAGAAGGGCACCAATCCCGAGGAGCTGATCGCAGCCGCCCACGCCGGCTGTTTCACCATGGCGCTGTCGGCCAAGCTGGGCGAAGCGGGCTTTGCCCCGACCTCGCTGGACACCGAAGCCAAGGTCGATCTGTCATTGGAGGGCGGCCCGCAGCTGTCGCAGATCCGGCTGAAGGTGAAGGCAGTGGTGCCGGGTATCGACGCGACGCAGTTCCGTGCGATTGCCGATGACGCCAAGCAGAACTGCCCGGTGTCCAAGGCGCTGAGCGCGGTGCCGATCAGCCTGGAAGCCGAGCTGGGCTGAGGGTAGTGCCGGCCGCTGGCCGGCAACCGCATGATCTCGAGGTCCAGGTAACAGCCGGCCAGCGTTATGGCGGCCTTCCTGGCCGCCACCCTCCGGGCCGTCGCGTCCGACGTTGGCAGCGGCTCCTGCCGCTGCCTTCGGCTCTACCTCGATGGTGTTTACCAATCGATGGTGCCGCTGATCACCGTCTGCACCTGCCCGCCAGACCAGACCTCGCCGTCCTGGTCGACCAGCAGGGTCAGGCGCGCGTCATGGCCGACTTCGCGGCCCTGGCTGACTTCAAACGGCGTCCGTCCACGCGGCAGCGCGTCACGCAGGTCCAGCCATGCGGCCAGCACGGCGTTGGCGGCACCGGAGGCGGCGTCCTCGAAGCGGCGTCCATTGCCGACGAAGGCACGTACCGCCAGGTCGAATCCCTCGCTGCCATCACTGAAGGCATAGGCGAACACGCCCATGCTGTCGGTGGATTCGGCCAGTGTGGCGACCGCATCCCAGTCCGGACGCAGGGCACGCAACGCGGCCTCATCGGCCACCTGCACCACCCACCAGCTACGCCCGCCCTGCATGCGGGCCGGCGGCAGTGCACCCAGCGGCCAGTCCTTCAGCGCCGCCAGCAGGCGCGGATCGGTGGCTTCAGCGGTCTCCGCCAGCTGCGCGCGCGGAGTGCGGATGGCGATGCGCTGCTGCGCGCCTTCACCACTGACGCGCAGCGGCAGGGCACCGGCGATGCCGTCCTGCACCAGTACGCCGTCCACCGGCGTAGCCAGGCCCGCCTGAAGCACTGCATGGGCGGTGCCGACGCTGGGATGGCCGGCGAACGGGACTTCCTTCTGCGGGCTGAACATGCGCAGCCGGTAGCTGGCACCGGCTGCCTGCGGCGGGAACACGAAGGTGGTCTCGGGCAGGCGCGTCCAGCGGGCGATGGCCTGCATGCTGGCGTCGTCCAGGCCGTCGGCATCGAGCACTACGGCCAGTGGATTGCCGGCGCCGGCACGTGGGGAGAACACATCCAGCTGCAGGAAACGGCGGGTGGTCATAGGGGGCAGATTCCGTAAACGAGAGGGGATACGGTAGCGCCGGGCCATGCCCGGCGTCCGTGTACTGCGTTCGCCGGACGTGGCCCGGCGCTACCAATGGATGTGGCCGTCGATCACGCACTGCACCTGGCCGCCGATCCACACCGTGCCCTGCGCATCAACCTCGACCTGCACGCGACCATCGCGACCGACTTCTCGGCCCTGGCTGGCCACGTAGCGGCCCTCGCGGCCGGGCAGGGCGCCGCGCTGCTTCAGCCAGGCGCCGATCAGCGCATTGGCGCTGCCGGTCACCGGGTCCTCGGGCACGCTGGGTGCGTCGGCGGGGCAGAACGCGCGCACCACGCTGGTATGGCCGCTACCGGCTTCGTCGGCGAATACCGCCACGCCGGTGGCATCGGTGGCGAGGCTCCAGTCGGCCAGCACGGCCATGTCCGGCACCAGATTGCGCACGGCGTCGGCATCGCGCAGCGGCAGCAGCCACCAGCGGGCGCCGTTGTCCCAGAGTTCGGGCACGTGCCCGTTGGCGGCGAGGGCCAGCAGCGCTTCGGGTGCCGCATCTGCGTCGGCCGCCAGCTGCCGGGCCGGTGGGCTGGCCAGCTGGATCTGCAGCGCCTCGGCCGGGCCGCTCACCCGTACCGGCAGCAACCCCGCCGCGCATTGCTGCAGCAGGGCACCGTCGTGCGGTTGCGCCAGGCCGCAGGTCACCGCCGCCCAGGCGGCGCCGACGCTGGGGTGGCCGGCGAAGGCCAGCTCGCGGGTCGGGGTGAAGATGCGGATGTGGTAATCGGCGCCGGGCGCACTGGGACGCAGGAAGAACACCGTCTCGGACAGGTTCAGCCAGGCGGCCAGTGACTGCATCTGCTCGCCGGAGAGCCTATCGGCGTCCAGGATGGCGCCCAGTGGGTTGCCGGTGCCGGGGCGGGGGGCAAAGACATCGAGTTGCAGGTAACGGAGGACGGCCATCTACGGGGATATTGCGCTTAGAATCAGGGGTTCCGCCCCTGAGGGCGGCTTCCCCACATTCTACATAGCCAATCCATGTCAGCTTCCCCCCTTGTCGATCGTTGGATCGTACTGAAGTTCGGCGGCACCTCGGTGTCGCGTCGTCATCGCTGGGATACGATCGGGAAGCTGGCGAAAAAACGTGCGGAAGAGACCGGCTCGCGCGTGCTGGTGGTGGTGTCGGCGCTGTCCGGGGTCACCAACGAACTGACCGCCATCGCCGATGGCGCGCCGGACAGCCGTGATCGCGTGGCGGCGCTGGTCGAGCGCCATGAGGGCTTCCTGGCCGAACTGGGACTGGGGTGCGAGGTGCTGGCCGAGCGCCTGGCCGCGCTGCAGGGCCTGCTGGACGACGCGCGTGCGGCCACCCGTCCGCTGGACTGGCAGGCCGAAGTGCTGGGCCAGGGCGAGCTGTTGTCCTCCACCCTGGGTGCGGCCTACCTGCGCGCCTCGGGCCTGGACATGGGGTGGATGGATGCCCGCCAGTGGCTGGACGCGATGCCGCCGCAGCCGAACCAGAGCGACTGGTCGCAGCGCCTGTCGGTGAACTGCCAATGGCGTGCCGACGCGGAGTGGATGCAGCGCTTCCGCGCGCAGCCGACCCGCCTGCTGATCACCCAGGGCTTCATTTCGCGGCATGCCGATGGCGGTACCGCCATCCTCGGCCGCGGTGGCTCGGATACCTCGGCGGCGTACTTCGGCGCGTTGCTCGGTGCCAGCCGGGTGGAGATCTGGACTGATGTGCCGGGCATGTTCAGCGCCAATCCGAAGGACGTGCCGGACGCGCGCCTGCTGACCCGCCTTGACTATTACGAAGCGCAGGAAATCGCCACCACCGGCGCCAAGGTGCTGCACCCGCGCTCGATCAAGCCGTGCCGCGATGCCGGCGTGCCGATGGCCATCCTCGATACCGAGCGCCCGGAACTGCCGGGCACCAGCATCGATGGCAGCGCCGCACCGGTTCCGGGGGTGAAGGCGATCAGCCGCCGCAACGGCATCGTGCTGGTGTCGATGGAAGGTATCGGCATGTGGCAGCAGGTCGGCTTCCTGGCCGATGTATTCAACCTGTTCAAGAAGCACGGGCTGTCGGTGGACCTGATCGGTTCGGCCGAGACCAACGTCACCGTGTCGCTGGACCCGTCCGAGAACCTGGTCAACACCGATGTGCTGGCCGCGCTGTCGGCCGACCTGTCGCAGATCTGCAAGGTGAAGGTGATCGTGCCGTGCGCGGCGATCACCCTGGTTGGCCGTGGCATGCGTTCGCTGCTGCACAAGCTGTCGGATGTGTGGGCCACCTTCGGCCGCGAGCGCGTGCACATGATCTCGCAGTCGTCCAACGACCTGAACCTGACCTTCGTCATCGACGAGGCCGATGCCGATGGCCTGCTGCCGATCCTGCACGCCGAGCTGATCGACAGCGGTGCGATGCCGGTGGAAGAGACCGAAGTGTTCGGCCCGCGCTGGCGCGAGATTGCCGGCAGCGTGCGCCCGCGTGGCACGCCGTGGTGGCGGGGCCAGCGTGCGCACCTGCTGCAGCTGGCCGACGCCGGTACGCCGCGCTACGTCTACCACCTGCCGACAGTGCGCGCTCGTGCCCGCGCGCTGGCCGCGATCAAGCCGATCGACCAGCGTTACTACGCGATCAAGGCCAACAGCCACCCGGCCATCCTGCAGCTGCTGGAAGCCGAGGGCTTCGGCCTGGAGTGCGTGTCGCATGGCGAGCTGAAGCACGTGTTCCAGCACCTGCCGGAACTGTCGCCCAAGCGCGTGCTGTTCACCCCCAGCTTCTGCCCGCGCAGTGAGTACGAGGCGGCGTTCGCGCTCGGCGTGACCGTCACCGTCGACAACGTCGAAGCGCTGCAGCGCTGGCCGGACCTGTTCCGCAACCGCGAGCTGTGGCTGCGCGTCGATCTGGGCCGTGGTGAAGGACACCACGCCAAGGTCCGTACCGGTGGCAAGGAGTCCAAGTTCGGCCTGCCGATCGCCCGCGTCGACGAGTTCGTGCGGGCGGCCACCGACCTGGGCAGCCGCGTGGTCGGCCTGCACGCGCACCTCGGCAGCGGCGTGGAAACCGCGCAGCACTGGCGCCTGATGTGCGATGAGCTGGCCGGTTTCGCCCGCCGCATCGGCAGCGTGCAGACCATCGACATCGGCGGCGGCCTGCCGATTCCGTACTCCGCCGAGGACGAGCCGTTCGACCTGGACGCGTGGGCCGAAGGCCTGGCCGAGGTCAAGGCGCTGCATCCGGCGTTCCGCCTGGCGATCGAGCCGGGCCGCTACCTGGTGGCCGAATCCGGCGTGCTGCTGACCCACGCCACCCAGGTGGTGGAAAAGGACGGCGTGCGCCGCGTCGGCCTGGATGCCGGCATGAATGCACTGATGCGCCCGGCGCTGTACGACGCCTGGCACGACATCGAGAACCTCAGCCGCCAGGGTGGCTACGCTGAGGCGGCATTCGATGTGGTCGGCCCGATCTGCGAATCCAGCGACGTGTTCGGCAAGCGCCGCAAGCTGCCGGTGTCTACCGCGCCGGATGACGTGATGCTGATCGCCGATGCGGGCGCCTACGGCTATTCGATGGCCAACACCTACAACCAGCGGATGCTGCCGCGCGAAGACGTGATCGAGTGATCACCACCCGCGCCCTGCACCCGCCCACCGACACGCCCCGCGCCGCTGCGCGGGCCCGTGCCTGACCGGATACACCATGACTGCTTTCGACAAACACCAGGTTTCCCGCTTCCGCTTCGTCCGCTGCGAATTCGCCGCGGAGACCGGCGTGGCCAAGCTGGTCTACGCCTTTGATGATGGCCCGGAGATGGTGGAAACCATCACCGTGCCGGGCGCCCCGTTCGTGCTGGACGAGGCGCGCGCGGCCGCCGTGCAGCGCGCGCTGCAGTTGCTGCACCTGATCGCCGGTGTCAGTTACTACAAGGCCGGCGTGCCAGAGACCGTCAGCATCGACAGCTACGCCATCGATGCCGGTACCGCGGCGCTGGTGGAGACGGTCTACCTCAATGGCCTGGGCGAGTTCGCCTACCGCAATGGCCTGAACCTGCGCGGCCGCTTCCGCCTGCCGGTGCAGGGCGAGGTGGTGAACGCGCCGGTGCTGGGCCTGCAGCCGCACGCGCTGGTGGCCATCGGTGGCGGCAAGGATTCGCTGGTCAGCATCGAAGCGCTGCGCCGTGCAGGCGTGGACGAGACGGTGACCTGGATCGGTGGTTCGCAGCTGATCCGCGCCTGTGCCGAGCGTACCGGCCTGCCGACGCTGAACCTGGGCCGCGCGCTGGCCCCGGAACTGTTCGAGCTCAACCGCCAGGGCGCGTGGAACGGGCATATTCCGGTCACCGCGGTGAACTCGGCGATCATGGTGCTGGCCGCGCTGCTGCAGGGCGTGGACCAGGTGGTGTTCTCCAACGAGCGCTCTGCCAGCTACGGCAGCCAGATTCCGGGCACCGGCGAAGTGAACCACCAGTGGTCCAAGGGCTGGGCGTTCGAGCAGGCGTTCGGCAGCCATGTGCAGACGCACGTGGCGGCGGACCTGCAGTACTACTCGCTGCTGCGCCCGATGTCGGAGCTGGCGGTGGCCCGCCAGTTCGCCAAGACCGATTTCTACGACGCGCACTTCTCCAGCTGCAACCGCAATTTCCACATCCTTGGCGAGCGCCCGGTGAACCGCTGGTGCGGCGTCTGCCCGAAGTGCCACTTCGTGTTCCTGGCGCTGGCCCCGTTCATGCCGAAGACACGCCTGGTTCGCATTTTCGGCCGCAACCTGCTGGACGATGCCGAACAGGCCGCTGGCTTCGACGCGCTGCTGGAATTCCAGGACCACAAGCCGTTCGAGTGCGTGGGCGAAGGCCGCGAATCGCGTGCGGCGATGGCGACCCTGGCGCAGCGCCCGGAATGGAAGGAAGACGTGCTGGTGAAGCGCTTCTGCAATGAGATCCAGCCGCAGCTGGATGCCGCCGAACTGGAACTGGCACCGCTGCTGCAGCTGCAGGGCGAGCACCGCGTTCCGGCTGCGCTGTGGGAACGGGTGCGTGAAGATTTCGAAGCTTGAAGGAAAGCGCGTTGCGCTGTGGGGCTGGGGCCGCGAGGGCCGCGCTGCGTTTGCGGTACTGCGTGAGCGCCTGCCCGCGCTTGGCCTGAGCCTGTTCTGCCCGGCCGCTGAAGCCGAAGCCGCGCGTGCGGAAACGCAGGGCGTGCTGGATGTGCGGGGTGAGCCGAGCGCCGAGGCGCTGGCGGCGTTCGACGTGGTGATCAAATCGCCCGGCATCAGCCCTTACCAGCCGATCGCGCTGGCGGCCGCAGGGCAGGGCACCATCTTCATCGGTGGCACCGCGCTGTGGTTCGCCGAACACGCGGCCGACGACGGCATCGTGCACGACACCGTGTGCGTGACCGGCACCAAGGGCAAGAGCACCACCACCGCGCTGGTCGCGCACCTGCTGCGTGCCGCCGGGCATCGTACCGGCCTGGTCGGCAACATCGGCCTGCCGCTGCTGGAAGTGCTGGATCCGCAGCCAGCGCCGGAATACTGGGCGGTGGAACTATCCAGCTACCAGACCGGCGAAGTGGCACGCAGCGGCGCCCACCCGCAGGTGGCGGTGGTGCTGAACCTGTTCCCGGAACACCTGGACTGGCACGGCAGCGAACAGCGCTACATCGACGACAAGCTGCGGCTGGTGACCGAAGCCGCGCCGCGCATCGCCGTGCTCAATGCCGCCGATCCGCACCTGGCCGCGCTGTCGCTGCCTGACAGCGAAGTGATTTGGTTCAACCAGCCGCAGGGCTGGCACATGCGCGGTGACATCGTGCATCGCGGCGAGCAGGCCGTGTTTGATACCCGCAACACGCCGCTGCCGGGCCGTCACAACCGCGGCAACCTGTGCGCGGTGCTGGCCGCGCTGGAAGCGCTGGGGCTGGATGCAGTGGCGCTGGCACCGGCGGTGCAGGATTTCCGTCCGCTGCCGAACCGCCTGCAGGGCATCGGCGTGGCCGATGGCCTGACCTACGTCAACGATTCGATCAGCACCACGCCGCATGCCAGCCTGGCCGCGCTGGAGTGCTTTGCCGGCCAGCGCATCGCGCTGCTGGTCGGCGGTCACGACCGTGGCCTGGACTGGACCGATTTCATGCAGCACATGGCGCACGACGTGCCGCCGGTGGAGATCGTGACCATGGGCAGCAACGGCCCGCGCATCCACGCGATGCTGCAGCCGCTGGCCGATGCCGGCCGCTTCGGCCTGCACGCCGCCGGCGATCTGCCCGAGGCGATGGCGCTGGCACGTGCCGCGCTGGGCGCGCAGGGTGGGGTGGTGCTGCTGTCGCCGGGTGCCCCGAGTTTCGGTGCCTATCGCGATTACGTGGCGCGTGGCCGCCATTTTGCCGAGCTGGCCGGTTTCGACCCGGAGAGCATCAGCGCGATTCCCGGGCTGGGTATCGCTTGAAGGTAGTGCCGACCGCTGGCCGGCAACCTCTGGAGACATTCATCCACGCATGGCGTGGATCTACTGCAGGGCCGAGCCCACGCCCGTCGCCGTTTGTAGAGCCGAGCCCATGCTCGGCTGGGTTTCAATCGTCGTCCTGATCGATGAACGCGTAATCGCGATCAATCAGCTCCTGCAGGTACACATCGAAGCTCGGCGCGATCACCGCGTAGCTGTCCGGATCGTGCAGGTAGCGCACCACCTGCCCAACCGTGCCACCCGGCGCCGGATCAAAATCCAGGTACAGCATCGAGGTGCCGCCGTTGTTCATGCAGTGCGAGAAGCACAATCTGCGGTTCATCGGCAGGTCGGCGTCGATGCCTTCACCCAGGATCTCCGGCTCGTCATCCAGCCATTCCTCGTAGATGGAGCGGATGCTGTCGTCCCACTGCTGCTGGTCCTCGAAGATCTGCGCGACCGAGCGCAGGTAGTACGGGTAATCGCCCACATCTGAACCCAGCATCAGCACGCAGACCTCGCCGCCGGGGTACTCGCGGAAGTGGGTGCCATCCACGCGGGACAGCAGTTCCACCAGGCTGTCCGGCACCTGCGGCCACTGCGCACGCAGGCGCTGCAGGTCTTCGGCGCTGGCGCCCTGCACATGGGCCCAGTGCGGAGCATCATCGGCAGGCAGGCGTGGGATCAGGCCAGACACAAAGCGATCAACAAGGTTCATTCAGTTCGCAAGGTTGATGAGCAAAGGGCACAAGATTTCAATCAAAGCCGCGCCTTGCTGGTAGTGTAGTCCAGTGCGTTTTGTCCGGCGGGATCGCCGACAATCCGTAGAGTTTTCAGAATGTGAAGAGGCGAAGCATGAAACTCATAGGGCAGGAGCAACGGCTTACCCGTGAAGACCTCTGCGACTTCTCAAAAAGTACAGGTTTGAGGCTCTCTGATGAGTTCTCGGACTTTTACCTGATGAACAACGGCGGATATCCGGATATTCGTCCGGACGAGGCGAATCCACTTCTGCTGAATAGCTTTCTTTCGATCCGCTACGGTGATGCGACGATTGACGCTGTTTACCAATCGCTGGTGAGAGGCAACCCGGCGCTGGAGGGGTTGGTTCCCTTCGCTTACGACGATTGCGGGAATGTTTTCTTGTTGTCCGGAAAGCCCGGTATGCCTGAAGAGGTCTTTCTCTGGTTGCCGGGGGAGAAGGAGCAGGAGACCATTTTCAGCTCATTCGTTGAATTTCTTCATGCCCTCTACGAAGAGAAGGAGTGCCGCTGAAGCGGTGGCCTGTAACCTCAACCACACCTGCGTCACGCCGCCAATGCAGAATGCGACGCGGGAGGGGCGATTACGGCTTAATCCCCTCCGTCCCCTTTTTCTTGCGGAGCAGGCGCATGAATCGTTGGCGATGCGGTGTGGCGGTGATGCTGGGGCTGGCGGCGATGCCGGCGTGGGCGGCAATGAAGACCCAGCCGGTGGAGTGGAAACACCAGGGCACGACCTTCAGTGGCGTGCTGGTCTACGACGATGGCGGGCATGACAAGCGCCCCGGCCTGGTAATGGTGCCGAACTGGAAGGGTGTGAACGAATCGGCGGTCGAGAAGGCCAAGCAGTTGGCCGGCGACGACTACGTGGTGCTGGTGGCCGATGTGTACGGCAAGGGCGTTCGGCCGAAGACCGATGCCGAGGCCGGGCCGGTGGCCAGCAAGCTGCGCAATGACCGGCCGCTGCTGCGTGCGCGTGCGCTGGAGGCAGTGAACGTGCTCAAGGCGCAGGCCGGCAAGGTGCCGCTGGATGCCAGCCGGATCGGTGCCGTGGGCTTCTGCTTCGGCGGCACCACGGTGCTGGAACTGGCCCGGGCCGGTGCGCCATTGGCCGGTGTGGTCAGCCTGCATGGTGGGCTGGGTTCGCCGCTGCCGGCGCAGGCCGGTGGCACGCACCCGTCGGTGCTGGTGCTCAACGGGGCCGATGACAAGAGCGTCACCGCCGAGGACATCGCCGGTTTCCAGAAGGAAATGAACGCGGCCAAGGTCGATTGGGAGTTCACCAACTACAGCGGTGCGGTGCACTGCTTCGCCGAGCGCGACGCCAACAGCCCGCCGGGCTGCCAGTACAACGAACGGGCGGCCAAGCGCGCATGGAAGGCGCTGGATGAATTCTTCGAGGAGCGCTTCCGGTAAACAAATGCGTGCCGACCGTTGGTCGGCACACCTCAACCCATCAATGCGAGCGCTGCACCGCGTAACGGGCCAGGCCGCGCAGGGCGGCAACCGCATCGTTGTCGGCCAGGCCATCGAGCGCACGCTCGGCGGCTTCGGCGTACTCCTCGGCGCGGCGGCGGCTGTACTCCAGGCCACCGGTGGCGCGGATCGCGGCCAGCACTTCCGGCATCGCCGAGGCATCGCCGTCCTGCACGATGGTGCGCAGGCGCTCACGGGTGGCGTCGTCGGAGTGCGCCATCGCGTGGATCAGCGGCAGCGTCGCCTTGCCTTCGGCCAGATCATCGCCCAGGTTCTTGCCCAGTTCCTCGGCGTTGGCCGAGTAGTCCAGTACGTCGTCGGCGATCTGGAACGCGTAGCCCAAGTGCATGCCGTAGTCGAACAGGGCCTGCTGGGTGGCTTCGTCCACGCCGCTGGCCAGCGCGCCCAGGCGGGTACCGGCAGCGAACAGCACCGCGGTCTTGCGCTCGATCACGCGCAGGTAGGCGGCTTCGTCGGTATCGGGGTTGTGCACGTGCAGCAGCTGCAGCACTTCACCTTCGGCGATGCGGTTGGTGGCGTCGGCCAGGATCTGCATCACCGGCATGCGCTCCAGCTCGACCATCAGCTGGAAGCTGCGCGAGTACAGGAAGTCGCCGACCAGCACGCTCGGTGCATTGCCCCACAGTGCGTTGGCGGTGCTGCGGCCACGGCGCAGGCTGGACTCGTCCACCACATCGTCGTGCAGCAGGGTGGAGGTGTGGATGAACTCGATGATCGCCGCCAGCTGGTGGTGCTCCGGGCCGGCCTGGCCGACCGCATGGCCGGCCAGCATCACCAGCATCGGGCGCAGGCGTTTGCCGCCGGCGGAAATGATGTGGTCGGCGATCTGGTTGATCAGCACGACGTCCGAGGACAGCCGGCGCCGGATCAGAGCGTCGACGGCGGCCATGTCGGCCGCGGCAAGCGACTGGATCTGGGGCAGGCCCAGGGCGGGACGGGTGTCTTCGGTGATGGTCATGCGATCAGGCTTTCAGGCTCACTGCTGATTATAGGCGCTGGCCGTGAATTCGGGCGCAAACCGGCCCGACCGGAGGGCGCCGCCCCGGTGTGGCCTGCCGTCCGCGTGAATACGTATGCAGGTTGCGCCATGCCCGGGAGGGCGCCGCTAAGCTTGCCGGAACAGGATTTCGGCCCGCTCCCGGCGGGTCCCGCATGCCCGGAGGGGGGCTGTCGATGTCGCACTATCCATGGTGGCGCGGAGCCGTCATCTACCAGATCTACCCGCGCAGCTACCTCGATGCCGACGGCGATGGCGTGGGCGACCTGCCGGGCATCATCCAGCGCCTGGACCATATTGCCGCGCTGGGCGTGGACGCGATCTGGATCTCGCCGTTCTTCAAGTCGCCGATGGCCGATTTCGGCTATGACATTGCCGACTACCGCGACGTCGACCCGCTGTTCGGCAGCCTGGACGACTTCGACCGCCTGCTGGCCAAGGCGCACGACCTGGGCCTGAAGGTGATGATCGACCAGGTGTTGAGCCATACCTCGATCGAGCACGCCTGGTTCCGCGAGAGCCGCCAGGACCGCAGTAATCCGAAGGCGGACTGGTACGTCTGGGCCGACCCGCGCGAGGACGGCACCCCGCCCAACAACTGGCTGTCGCTGTTCGGCGGCGGCGCCTGGCAGTGGGAACCGCGCCGTGAGCAGTACTACCTGCACAACTTCCTGGTCGACCAGCCGGACCTGAACTTCCACAACCCGGACGTGCAGCAGGCCACCCTGGACAATGTGCGGTTCTGGCTGGACCGCGGCGTGGACGGCTTCCGCCTGGATGCGATCAACTTCTGCTTCCACGATGCACAACTGCGCGACAACCCGGCCAAGCCGGCGGAGAAGCGTTTCGGCCGTGGCTTCAGCCCGGACAACCCGTACGCCTACCAGTACCACTATTACAACAACACCCAGCCGGAGAACCTGCCGTTCCTGGAGCGCCTGCGCGGGCTGCTGGACGAGTATCCGGGGGCGGTCAGCCTGGGCGAGATCTCTTCGGAAGACTCGTTGGCCACCACCGCTGAATACACCCGCGATGGCCGCCTGCACATGGGCTACAGCTTCGAACTGCTGGTGGATGACTACAGCGCGGCCTACATCCGCGATACGGTCTCGCGGTTGGAGGCGGCGATGACCGAAGGCTGGCCGTGCTGGGCGGTTTCGAATCACGACGTGGAGCGGGCGGTCAGCCGCTGGGGCGGCCACCCGGCTGACCCGCGCCTGGCGCGGATGCTGGTGGCGATGCTGTGCTCGCTGCGCGGCTCGGTGTGCCTGTACCAGGGCGAGGAGCTGGGACTGGCCGAGGCCGAGGTGCCGTTCGAGGCCCTGCAGGATCCCTACGGCATCACCTTCTGGCCCAACTTCAAGGGGCGTGACGGCTGCCGCACCCCGTTGCCCTGGACCGATGCGCCGCTGGCCGGTTTCACGTCGGGCCAGCCGTGGCTGCCGATCCCGGACGAGCACCGGGCGGCCGCGGTGGCCGTGCAGGCGCGCGACCCGCACTCGGTCCTGTCCGCGTTCCGCGCGTTCCTGGCCTGGCGGCATGGCCAGCCGGCGCTCCTGCATGGCAGCATCCGGTTCATCGAAAGCGCCGAGCCAGTGCTGCTGTTCGAGCGTATGCTTGCAGATGAAACCCTCCTGCTGGCCTTCAACCTGTCGGCCGAAGCGGTGAGCCATCCGCTGCCGCCGGGCAACTGGCAGCAGGTGGCGGTGCCGGGCCCGGATGCGGGCACGGTGCAGGGCAATGAACTCCAGCTGCCGCCGCGCGCGGTGTATTGCGCCAGACGCAGCTGACCGTTTTCTCCGGTGGCGGTACTTGCGGGGACGGGGCCGAAGCGCCCTGTCCCTTTTTTGTGGTTGGAATTCCGGTGAACGGCGTCCACGCATGGCGTGGATCTACGGCTTGGAACGTCGCTGCATGGGCCTTGCTGATCACGTGCCGGCATCCGCGCAAAAGAAAACCCGCTGCCTGCGCAGCGGGTTTCCGGTCCTGCTCCCTTTGTGTTGCCGGCCAGCGACCGGCGCTACCGGGTTCGGGGTGCTAGCCAGCGGCCGGCACGACCCGGCCGTGATCAGAACTTGTAGTTCACGCCCAGCATGTAGGTGCGGCCCCACTCGATGTACTCCAGCGGACGATCCTTGCTGCCGGCGTAGGTGCGGTACGGCTCGTTGGTCAGGTTGCTGCCCTGCAGCAGCACGGTCAGCCCGCGCAGGGCGCTGCCGTCGCTGAAGGTGTAGCTGACCTGTGCGTCGGTCACGTTCTCGCCGACGACGTAACGCAGGCTGCGGTTGCCGTTGAAGTTGCCGATCTCACCGATGAAGTCCGAACGACGGCGTTGGCTGACACGTGCCTCAAAGCCATTGCGCTCATAGTAGGCGGTGAAGTTGTACACGCGCTTGGACAGGCCCGGCAGGCTGATCGGGTCGCTGCCCACGCTGGACGCGCTTTCCGGATCCAGGATGGTGATGTCGCTCTTGTTGAAGGTCGCGCTGGCCTGCACGCCGAACCCGCGCAGGCTATCGGTCAGCATCTCCAGCGGGAACGACCCGGTGAGCTCCAGGCCCTTCAGCGTGCCGCCCTTGCCGTTCTGCGGCGCGGAGAAGGTGCCGGTGTACTGAACCGGCGCCGCGCCTTGCTGAGGAACGTAGTTGCGAAGCAGTTCGGTGAAGTCGTAGTTGTCCACCGACTGGGTGTAGACGTAGCTCTTCAGGTCCTTGTAGAAGATCGCGGCGGCCACGTAGGCCTTCTCGCCGAAGTACTTCTCATAGGACAGGTCCAGTGCGGTGGCGCGCCACGGGTCCAGCAAAGGGTTGCCGCCACTGCCGCCGGGGCGGCCGGTGCCGGTGTCCACGCCGAACTCCAGGCCGGCACGCATCTGGTCCACGCGCGGCCGCGCAACCTGCTTGGCGGCGGCGAAGCGCAGCGTCTGCTGGTGCGGGAACATGAAGGCCAGGTTCAAGCTCGGCAGCCAGTCGTTGTACTTGCGGCCAGCGGAGTAGGGCTGGATGTTGCTGCCAGCCGGCTGCGAGCTGTCCCAGTAGCGCGAATCCGAGCTCTGGTCGGTGTGCTGCATCTGCACGCCGATGTTGCCGCGCACGCCGACCACGCCGATGTCGGCGTTGATGTTCAGGCGCGCCCAGGCGGTGGTGATCTTCTCCTGTACCGTCCACGACTTGGGAATCAGGTAGTCCAGGTTGTCGACCGGGTTGAAGGTCATGTAGCGGCCCACCGCGGCGGGCACGTTCCAGGCCGGGATGGTGCCGAGGCCGGCGAAGCCCAGGTTGACCGGGCGGTACTGCAGGTCCGAGGCGATGTTGGCGTCGCCCTGCGCACCCAGCAGGATGTTGCCTTCGGACTGGGTCTTCACCTTGCGGCGGTCGGCATAGTTGACGCCGATGTCGATGTCCGGCGCCCACGAGGCGATCGCTTCGGGCAAGGCGATCGTTGCGGCCAGCTTGCCACCCTTCAGGCGGTCTTCCACCTGCGGCACCTTGCCGTAGCCGGAGCCGTAGATGGTGTTGGTCAGGAACAACGCGTCGGGGTTGGAGTAGTTCAGCCCCGGGCTGATCTGCGAGAAGCCGTCCTGGCGGATCGACACGCCGACCGTATCCAGCTGCGGCATCGGCGTCAGCTGCAGGTTGTTTTCCAGGTTCAGCTCATCGCGCGTGGCCTTGGAGTAGTTCAGGTCGGCGACCAGCTTGACGCCACTGAAATTGAACTCGTTGTTCCAGCCGAACGCGTCGATCTTGTCCTTGCGCTTGTTGTACATGCCGCGTACCAGCGGGTACACGCCGCTGGCGGTGCCGCCAGTGAACGAAGCATTGGCGTTGACCTGCGGGTTGCTGACCAGCAGGCCCGGGGTGTAGTTGCCGTTGTAGTTGCTCAGGTTGAGCTCGAACTGGTTGGCGGTGTCGATCTGCTCGGCTTCGGTGTGGAATGCATCGAAGGTGCTGGTCCAGCTGTTGTTCGGCCGGAACTGGATCGTGGCCATCACGCCGTCGCGCTTGTTGTTGCCGGTGCGGCGCAGCGCCTTGATGCCATCGGAGAAGTAGGTGCCGGCACCCACGCCCGGACGGTCGCCCTTGCCGGTGTGCTCGGTGGTCCACGGTTCGTACAGGCCGACCTGGTTCTCCTGGATCGGCATGTCGCTGTGCGCGTAGCCGATGGCGATGCCCAGGGTGTTGTCGAAGAACTGGTCGATGTAGCTGGCGCTGAAACGGTTGCCATACGGATCGATGTTGGCGGCGCGGCCCAGCGAGCTCTTCTGGTAGCGGCCGCTGACCGCGATCACGCGCTCGCCGAAGCTGAGCGGGCGCGCAGTCTGCATGTCGATGGTGCCCGACAGGCCCTGGCCGACCAGCGCCGCGTCCGGGGTCTTGTAGACGGTCACGCCGTTGACCAGCTCGGACGGGTACTGGTCGAACTCGACGCCACGGTTGTCGCCGGTGCTGACCACTTCACGGCCGTTGAGCAGGGTGGTGGCGAAGTCCGGCGACAGGCCGCGCACGCTGATCACCTGCGCACGGCCGGCAACGCGCTGGGCGGCCAGGCCGGGCAGGCGCGAGATGGATTCGGCGATGCTGACGTCGGGCAGCTTGCCGATGTCTTCGGCGGAGATCGCCTCGACCACCGAGGTGGCGTCCTGCTTGATCGCGATCGCATTCTCGATGCCGCGGCGGATGCCGGTGACCTGCACCGTATCCAGATTGGTCGCGGCAGTGGCGGCCGGCGTCGTGGTGCTCTGCGTGGACTGTGCCGACGCCAGCGTCGGCGCCAGGACAACGGCCAGCGCGATGCTCAGCGCGCTGCGCTTGTGGTTCAACATTTTCCCCTCCCAGGCAATGTTGCAGATCGATTCGTGAACGTCCCGGCGGGGCCGTGGACGTGCGACGCGGTGGCCGCTGTCGTCGCCGCTATGGTAGGCAGCGCATTCTTCGCGGGAATCACCCTGCATACGTATTCAATGGCGTTTGCAGGGCTGTAATCGCTTTCAAGTGTCTCGTTCTGTAGAGCCGAGATCCTATGTTCGCGGTCAAGCCTGCTGAAAACAGGCTTGACCCACTTTCAGCATGGTCGGGTCAAAGTCCCGGCCGCTCTTGAAGACGCCCCAAGCGATCCTGGCCAGCTTTCTGGCCAGGATGTT
>NZ_JAUTXR010000083.1 GCF_030658505.1 Stenotrophomonas raiganjensis (SeqCode)
TGGCGACGGGCAATGGCTTTGACCGATGTGGAGGTCTTGCAGGCCTCTTTGGCGACCTGCAGTTTGAAACGTGCGTCGTATCTGTTCATGTATCCCTCGGGGTTGGATCTGGCGTCCAACTCCCGGGGGTCACTTCAAGGACGGGTTCACGGCGTCCCCTGCGCAACCCACTCGCGCGGCCTCCGCCGATATCAGCGCCCACCAAGAGGGGCACCGCCGTTGGCCATTCCCTACGGCAGCGCGCGCGCCAGCATCGCCGTCAGCTCCAGCCCCGCCGGCAGCGTGCCGAACGCCAGCCCATGCTCCCCTTGCAGCCGGCTACGCACGAACGCCTCCGCCATCGGACTGCGCGCACGCAGCAACAGCGCCGCCTGCAGCAGCAGCGCAGTGCGCTCGCAGAACAGCCGCGCCTGTGATTCCTCCGGTGCCGGCGCCGCTGCCCAACGCTGCAATGCCGCTGCATAGCGCGCATCGCGGTCGGCCACCGCGGCCAACTCGCCGCGCAATGCCGTCATCGCTTCCGGTTCACGTGCCAGCGCACGCAGGACGTCCAGGCACTGGATGTTGCCGCTGCCTTCCCAGATCGAATTCAACGGTGCCTGCCGGTACAGCCGCGGCAGCATCGACTCCTCCACGTAGCCGGCGCCACCCAGGCATTCCTGCGCTTCGTTGACGAAGGCCGGCGCGCGCTTGCACAGCCAGTACTTGCCCAGCGCCGTCCCCAGCCGTGCCAGCGCGGCTTCGCCGGCATCCTCACCGGCACGATCCACCGCCCGCGCGATGCGCATCGACAGCACCGTGGCCGCTTCCGACTCCAGTGCCAGGTCGGCCAGCACATTGGCCATCAACGCATGCTCCACCAACAGCTTGCCGAAGGTGCGCCGATGCCGCGCATGATGCAGCGCCTGCGCCAGCGCCATGCGCATCTGCGCTGCCGCACCCAGCATGCAGTCCAGGCGGGTCATCATCACCATGCCGATGATGGTGGCCACGCCGCGTCCCTCTTCACCCACGCGCCACGCCTGCGCGCCACAGAACTCCACTTCGCTGGAGGCATTGGCCCAGTCGCCCAGCTTGTCCTTCAGCCGCATCAGCCGGAATGCATTGCGGTCACCATCGACCAAACGGCGCGGCATCAGCAGGCAGGTCAGCCCTCCCGGCGCCTGTGCGAGCACCAGGAAGCCATCGCACATCGGCGCAGAGAAGAACCACTTGTGGCCGACCAGGCGATAGCGCTCGCCGTCGATCGGTTCGGCGCGCGTGCTGTTGGCGCGCACATCCGAGCCGCCCTGCTTCTCGGTCATGCCCATGCCCAGCGTGATACCGGCCTTGTCCGCCACCGGCACGTCGCGTGGGTCGTAGACCGGTGCGGCGGCCTTGCGTGCCCATTCGGCAAGATGCGGCTGCGCGTGCAACACCGCTACTGCTGCGTGGGTCATCGTCAACGGGCAACTGGTGCCGGCCTCGGCCTGGTGATGCAGGTAGCTGAGCGCCGCACGCGCCACGTGTGCGCCGGGCTGCGGTTCGTGCCAGGAAAGGCCCGCCACGCCATGCTGCTTCGCCGTGCCCATCAGCTGGTGATAGGCCGGATGGAACTCCACCGTATCGATGCGATGGCCCTGCGCATCATGCGTGCGCAGGCGCGGCCGATCGCGGTTGGCTTCAAAGCCGATCCGATACAGCTCGTCACCCGCCAGCGCGCCATACACCGCCAGCCGCGGCGCGAAGCTGCCAGTGCCCTCGCGCTGCACCGCCTCGACCAGCGCCACGTCGTCGGTCCACAGTTGGCGACCGGCGAAGGGCGGCGGCTGGTTCAGCACCACATGGGTTTCAAAGGGCGCGTTGCTGCTGAAACTGGGTCCACTCATCCGATCCATCCTGGCGGCAAGAGGTGTGCGGTCCGATTGTGCCGCATCAGCCGCCAAGCCCGCGTTCAGGCCGGTTCTCACCTTGTGCACGAACGGCAGGCCACAGTGATCGCATGGCAGTCAACGACGATCTGGTGGTGCTGCGCCCGGAAGGGCTGTACTGCGCTGCCGGTGATTTCCACATCGATCCCTGGCGGCCGGTGCCGCGTGCGGTCATCACCCACGGTCACGGCGACCACGCCCGTCCGGGCATGGGGAAGTACCACTGCAGCGAAGGCAGCCTGCCGATCCTGCGCTGGCGCTTGGGCGATGTGCCGGTGCAGGCGCATGCCGAGGGCGTACCGTTCCGCCTGGGCCAGGTGCAGGTATCGCTGCATCCAGCCGGCCATGTGCTGGGGTCTTCGCAGGTGCGCATCGACGACGGGCGGCAGGTCTGGGTGGCGTCCGGCGACTACAAGCGCCAGCGTGATCCAACCTGTGCGCCATTCGAAGTGGTGCCCTGCGATACCTTCATCACCGAGGCCACCTTCGCCTTGCCGATCTATCGCTGGCCGGACACTGCTGCAGTCGCTGCAGAGATCGTGGCGTGGCGCCGCGAATGCGGACAGCGCGGGGAGGCGGCCATCCTGCTGTGCTATGCACTGGGCAAGGCGCAACGGGTGCTGGCCGAACTGCAGCCATTGGACGATCGCCCCGCCTGGCTGCATGGCGCCATCGCCAATGGCGTGGCGGTGTACCGGCAGGCCGGCGTACCGATGCTGGAGACGCTCACTGTGGCCGAGCAGGGCCGCCAGCCTGATGCCGCCGGGCAGTTGATCCTCGCGCCGCCATCGGCTGCGGGCACGCCCTGGATGCGCCGCTTCGGCCGCCATCAGTTGGGCTTCGCGTCCGGCTGGATGCAGCTGCGCGGCAATCGGCGGCGGCGCAATGTCGACCGTGGCTTCGTCATTTCCGACCACGCCGACTGGCCCGCACTGCTGCAGACCATCGAACAGACCGGCGCACGGCGGGTGATCGCCACCCACGGCAATACCGACGCACTGATACCGTTCCTGCGCGAGCGCGGTATTGCGGCTGAGGCCTTCCGTACCGACTTCGGGAGCGAGGAATGAAGGCCTTCGCCGCGCTCTACCAGCGCCTGGACCGCAGCACCGCCACGCTGGACAAGCGCGCAGCGCTGGTCGACTACTTCCGCCAAGCAGCCGCGCATGATGCAGCGTGGGCGCTATACCTCCTCAGCGGTGGCAAGGTGGGCGGCGCACGCCGCAAGATCGCCGCCAGTGGCGAACTGCGCACCTGGATCGCCGAGCAATCAGGGTTGCCACCGTGGCTGGTGGAAGACAGCTATGCGCAGGTCGGTGACCTCGCCGAAACACTGACCCTGCTACTGGACGACCCACCGCAACCGTCGCCTGACCGCCCCTTGGCCGAATGGATCGAACAGCACCTGCTGGCGGTGGCCAACCAACCCGAGGCGATACGCCATGCTGCGGTAGTCGCCGGTTGGCAACAGCTTTGCAGCAGCGAACGCCTGGTATTCAACAAGCTGCTGACCGGCGCCCTGCGCGTAGGTGTCTCGCAGCGACTGGTGCAGCAGGCACTGGCCGAGTGGTCTGGCCTGGACATCGCACGCATCGCCCAGCGCATGCTCGGCGAGTGGGTGCCCTCGCCCGGGCTGCTGGCCCAGCTGTTGTCACCGGATGAGTTGCCACTGGACCGGCAGCAACCCTACCCGTTCTTCCTGGCATCGCCGTTGGAGAGCGAACCGGCAGAGCGCCTTGGCTCGTTGGACGACTGGCTGCTGGAATGGAAGTGGGACGGCATCCGCCTGCAGCTGCTGCGGCGGCGCGGCGAGGTTGCCCTGTGGTCACGCGGCGAAGAGCGGCTGGATGGCCGCTTCCCCGAAATCGAGCAGGCGGCGATGGCGCTTCCCGATGGCTGCGTGCTGGACGGCGAGCTGCTTGCCTGGGACGAAGCCACGGACCTGCCACGTGCCTTCACTGCGCTGCAGACGCGCATCCAGCGCCGCAAGCCCGGTGCGGCAACCTTGCGCAACACACCCGTGCGTGTGCTCGCCTACGATCTGCTGGAGCACGACGGCGAGGATCTGCGCGGGCTGCCGCTGCAGCGGCGGCGTGCACAGCTGGCCAGGATCATCGGCGCCCTGGGCGACACGCGCATCCAGCTTTCACCCGACGTCTCCGCTGATGATTGGCTGCAGGCCGGCGCTCTGCGTGACACTGCGCGCGAGCGGGGCGTGGAAGGGCTGATGCTGAAACGCCGGGCGTCCACCTACCAGTCGGGACGCCGCCGCGGTGACTGGTGGAAATGGAAGGTCGATCCACTCACCATCGATGCCGTGCTGCTGTATGCGCAGGCCGGCCACGGGCGGCGCAGCACGCTGTATACCGACTACACCTTCGGGGTGTGGAACGGCGATGCACTGGTGCCGGTGGCCAAGGCCTATTCGGGCCTGGACGACAAGGAGATTCTCGCGCTTGATCGCTGGATCCGCGCCAACACCCGCGAACGCTTCGGCCCAGTGCGCAGCGTGCGGGCCGAACAGGTGTTCGAGTTGGGCTTCGAGGCCGTCAATCGCAGCAGCCGGCACAAGTCCGGTATCGCCGTACGCTTTCCACGCATCCTGCGCTGGCGCCACGACAAGCCGGCCAGCGAGGCCGATCAGCTGGCTTCCCTGCAGGCGCTGGCACGATGATGCGCCGCCAGGCGCTGCGTCGGCTGGAAGACTGGTTCGCGGCCAGAGGCTGGCATTCCCTGCCGTTCCAGCGCGCGATGTGGCGGCACTATCTGGCCGGAGAATCCGGATTGCTGCACACGCCTACGGGTAGTGGCAAGACGCTGGCGATGTTCGGTGGACCGCTGCTGCAGGCCATGATCGATCCACCGCCGGCACCACGCCGCGCCAGTGCGGTACGGCCGCTGCAGGTACTGTGGGTGACACCATTGCGCGCACTCGCCAGCGATACCGCGCGCGCGCTGCAGGCCGTGGTCGACGGCCTGGGACTGGGATGGCGGGTGGGCCTGCGCAGTGGCGACGCCAGCAACCGCGAGCGGCGACAGGCACGCGAAGGCCGCATCGACGTGCTGGTGACCACGCCGGAATCACTGGCGCTGCTGCTGAGCTATCCCGACACCTTGCCGCGCATGCGCCAGCTGCGCTGCGTGGTGGTGGACGAATGGCACGAACTGCTGGGCAACAAGCGCGGCGTACTGCTGCAGCTGAACCTTGCCGTGCTGCGCGACATTGCCCCTGCGCTGCAGCTGTGGGGACTGTCGGCCACGCTGGGCAACCTGGATGAAGCACGCAACGTACTGCTTCCCGGTCAACCGCATGCACCAATCGTGCAGGGTGTACGACCGCGCGCGGTCAGCGTGCGCAGCCTGCTGCCCGCCTCCGGCGAACGTTTCCCCTGGGCTGGACACCTGGGCCTGGCCCAGCTGCCGCGCGTGCTCGACGCGCTCATGGCTGTGCGCAGCAGCCTGCTGTTCACCAACACGCGCGCGCAGGCCGAGTTGTGGCACCAGGCATTGGCGGCGGTCTGGCCGGAAGACCCCGCAACGCTGGCGCTGCACCACGGCTCGCTGGATCCGGTGCTGCGCCAGCAGGTGGAGGACGGCCTGCGTGGTGGTGCGCTGCGCTGCGTCGTTGCCACCTCCAGCCTCGACCTCGGCGTGGATTTCCCTGAGGTTGAACAAGTGCTGCAACTGGGCAGCCCCAAGGGCGTGGCGCGCCTGCGCCAGCGCGCAGGGCGTGCGCGTCACCGCCCCGGCGCCAGTGGCGCCATCCTGTGCGTACCCAGCCATGCACTGGAACTGGCCGAGTACGCCGCCGTGCGCCGCGCGCTCAAGGAGGGGGTGGTCGAAGCGCGCAGGCCGCCGACCCTGTCACTGGACGTGCTGGCACAGCACGCGGTCAGCCGCGCGCTGGCTGGCGGCTTCGACAGCGACGTGCTGCTGGCGCAGGTGCGACGCACTCATGCCTTCGCTACGCTCAGTGATCATCAGTGGCAGGCAGTGCTGGAATTCATCGTGCAGGGCGGCCGGGCGCTTGCGCAATACCCGGATTTCCACAAGGTCGTGCGCGATGCCGATGGATGCTACCGCATGCACGACCGCCGCCAGGCGCTGCGGCACCGCCTGTCGATCGGCACCATCAGCAGCGACGGCAGTGTGCGCGTGCAGTTCCTGCGCGGTGGCGGCCTCGGCGCGGTGGAGGAACAGTTCGCCAGCCGCCTGCGCCGCGGTGATCGCTTCCAGTTCGCCGGACGCCTGCTGGAACTGGTGCAACTGCGTGACATGACGGCCTTCGTGCGGCTGGCACGCGGGCACGGAGACGGTGTCGTGCCGCGCTGGCAGGGCGGCCAGCTGCCATTGTCGATGGCGCTTGGCCGCGAGCTGGAAGCGGTCCTATCAGGTGCCGATGACAGTGCTGAGTCGCGCTGGCTCGCACCGCTGCTGGCCCTGCAGGCGAAGCTGTCAGCGCAACCAGCTGCCGACCATCTGCTGGTGGAGGATGTGCGCCGCCGCGAGGGCCAGTTCCTGTTCGTCTACCCCTTTGCAGGCCGCCACGTGCATGAAGCACTGGCAGCGCTGTTGGCACTGCGTTGTACCCGTCTGCAGCGCAACAGCATCGGCTATGCCGTGAACGACCACGGCCTGGTACTGGCACCGGCGCAGGCCATCGAACTCGATGCATCGCAATGGCGGGCACTGTTCGACGGCGAAGACCTGCTGCACGACCTGCGTGCGGCAGTAAACCTGGGCGAGCTGGTGCGGCGCCAGTTCCGTGGCATCGCGCGCGTGGCGGGCCTGCTGGTGCCCAGCCTACCCGGTGGCATGCCGCGTTCGCTGCGCCAGCTGCAGGCCTCGGCCGGCCTGCTGTACGACGTGCTGCGTGAACACGATCCCGGGCATCTGCTGCTCGCGCTGGCCGAACGCGAAGTACTGCACGACAGCCTGGACCTGCCTGGCCTGCAGCAGGTGCTGGCACGCGTCCACTCGCAGTCCCTCTCGGTGCAGCGCCCTGCATCACTTTCGCCACTGGGCTTTCCACTGTGGGCCGAACGCCTGCGCGGCCAGTTCAGCAACGAAGACTGGCGTACACGCGTACAACGCGCGGCGCAGCAGCTGGAGCGCCGCCATGGCCGATGAACTGCCGCTGCTGCGCGCAGGCGAATCGCTGATTCTGCTTGGCGCGCGTGCACTTTACTGGCCCGCGCGGCAGGCGTTGTTGATCGCCGACCTGCACCTGGGCAAAGCCGATGTATTCCGCCGCGCCGGCATCGCGCTGCCCGCAGGCGGCACCGGCGAAGACCTGCACCGCCTGCAGGGTCTGCTGGACAGGCATGCCTGCCGCGAGCTGTGGATCCTGGGCGACATCCTGCATGGGCCGGCGCATCGCGCCGCGTGGTACCAGCAGTGGCTGGGATGGCGCGAACGCAACGCATCGCTGGACGTACACGTCATTCGCGGCAACCACGACCGGCAGCTGCCGCATGCACAGCTGCAGGTTCAGATCCACGATGACGTGCAGCTGCCACCGTTCCTGCTTCGCCATGAGCCGGCGCCCGATGCAGCGTTGCACGTGATCGCAGGACATCTGCATCCGCAGATCGCTCTGGCGCCCTTGCGAAGGCGCTTCCCCGCATTCTGGTTGCGTGACCGGACGACGATCCTGCCGGCCTTCTCCGCATTCACTGCCGGAATCGTGCCTGTGCCCGCTCGCGGCGAACAGATGATCGCCTGCGTGGAAAGCGGCCTGGTGGAACTGCCGGTCGCCTGACTCAGGCCGGGCGGATGTCCAGCTGAGGCATCAGCTGGAAATCGGGCGTATCCTCGCGCCGGTGCGGCAGGGACTGGACCGTCGCCAGCATCTCCTGCGCGCAGGTGCGGATGCGTGCGTGGTGTTCCGGTGACGCATGGCTGATCAGGCTGCCAACGTGGAACTCGAACACGTCTTCCAGTACGTCGGGCTGGTCCTCGTGCAGCATCTGCAGCAGACCGCGCAGCTTGCAGATCTCCGATTCCAGCTCCTCGACCGCGAACAACATGGCGTCCTCCTCTTCAACAACAGGCGGCACATCCGGGCCGCAGCAGGCGGCGACGGCAGGGCCACCCGGGCCACGCGCGATGTTGATCACGGAAAGGAAAACGGGCGACGCGGCTGTCGCGTGCTCCCCTCTTGTCGCACACCTGCAGTGAGGCATCCGTTAATTCATGTGACGCCGGCCTTCACGCCCTGGCGGATGCGGCGGTGATGCGAGGCAGCTCGACGCTCGTAGCCAAGGCGTCGATGAAGGCTGGATCCAGCGTCAGCGAACCCAACCAGCCGTGCTGCGTGCCGCTGAGAACCCGCAGCATATGCCCACGGCCACCGGGCAGGCGCCCCATCGGCCCGAGCAGCACGTCACGCGTCTTCGCCCAGGCATCGCGATCGGACTGGAACAACGGCGTCAGCCAGCGGCTCCAGCGCTGGTACACCGCTACATGCGCGCGTCGCTGCGCCTGGTAGGCCTGCAGCGCGACCGCGCTGCCGCCATGGGTGCGCACCGCATCACGCAGCGCGAGCGCGTCCAGCAGCGCCATGTTCACGCCCTGCCCCAGCTGCGGGCTCATCGCGTGCGCGGCATCACCGGCCAGCACCATGCGGCCCTGATGCCAGCGCGTCATCACTGCGTCGCGATAGACCGCGCGTGCCAGCTGGCCGGCATCCCGCAGGTGGGCGAAGCGCGGGGCGGCCTGCGGCCACAGTGCATGCAGCTCGTCCAGCCAGGGCGTCATGCCATCGGCCTGCCAGCGTTCGAAGTCGGCGCGTGGCAGGCTCCAGAAGAAGCTCAGGCGCCGTGTGTCATCACCGGGACGCGTACCGACCGGCAGCAGGCCGATCATCTTGCGCGCGGCCACGTAGCGCTGCCGCAGCTCCTGCACGTGCGGCCAGTCTTCGGCCGGCAACAGGCACCACAGCGCCCCCCACGGATAGACACGGTCCAGCCCGGCACCACCGGCGATCGTGCCGCGCAGCGTAGAGGCCGCCCCATCGGCGGCCACCACCAGATCGAACGGGCCGTGCCTGCGCCCTTCACTGTCGCGCAAGCGCCCGTGCTCAGCATCCACCTCGGTGATGGTGGTACCGGCATGCAGCTGGCCAAGCCCACCACGGGCATCATCCAGCAGCGAGAACAACGCCCCACGCTGCATGCCGAGTCCGTGCAGGCGCGCATCCAGGCCGTCGTAGCGCATGTCCATCACTGCGCGCTCGCACGGCGTGTCGCCATACAGCCGGTGCACCGGCGCGGCATGGGCGCGCACGGCATCGAGCAGGCCCATCTGCCACAGCACCTGCAGGCCACTGGGCTGCAGCAGGAAGCCGGCCCCGACCGGTCCCGGCGTGGGCACGCGCTCGAAGATCTCCACCTCGTGGCCGTCACGGGTGAGCAGGATGGACACTGCCTGTCCAGCGGTGCCGTAGCCGATCACGGCGATACGCAGTCGTTCCGTCATGGCCGCATTGTGCCCGAGGCGGGTGGATCGCGGACGGCTCGCGGGCACGCCGCGCAAAAAAAACCCCGCCGAAGCGGGGTTTTCAACGCACTGTCGAGTGGATCACTCGGCCGGCGTGATGTTCGAAGCCTGGGCACCCTTCGGGCCCTGGGTCACGTCATAGGTGACACGCTGGCCTTCCTGCAGGCTGCGGAAGCCCTTGGAGTTGATGGCGGAGAAGTGCGCGAACACGTCGGCGCTGCCATCCTCCGGCGAGATGAAGCCAAATCCCTTGGCGTCGTTGAACCACTTGACGGTACCGTTCGGCATGGTGATGCGAGACCTTATGCAATGAATGGGTGGTGTACGCTGAACCCGCGCACAAGCTGAGTATGCAAAGCTTGCTCGGGGAAGACAATCACCCCCGCGCCAATTCGCCCACCAGTTCCGGAAGTCCATTGCTTGCCGCCTGCACATTGGCCAGCACTTCGGCCATCGTAATCTCCTCGCCATCACCGCAGCCGGCGGCCCAGTTGGCGATGATCGCCAGGCAGGCGTAATCCAGCCCCAGCTCCCGCGCCAGCGCGGCTTCCGGCATGCCGGTCATGCCCACCAGGTCGCAACCGTCACGGCGCATGCGGGCGATTTCAGCGATGGTTTCCAGGCGCGGGCCCTGCGTTGCGCCGTAGCAGCCACCGTCATGGACCGTGACACCGGTCACTTTGGCCGCCGCCAGGATCTTGCTGCGCAGCATCGGCGTGTAGGGATGGCCGAAATCGACGTGGACCACGTCGGTGCCTTCTTCTTCACAGATGGTGCTGATGCGGCCCCAGGTGTAGTCGATGATCTGGTCCGGACAGGCCAGCACGCGCGGGCCGAAGTCCTCGGTGATGCCACCGACCGTGTTCAACGCCAGCACCCGCTGCGCGCCCAACTGCTGCAGCGCGGCCAGGTTGGCGCGATAGTTGATCTTGTGCGGCGGCAGCGAATGGCCTTCGCCATGCCGGGCCAGGAACGCGACGCGATGGCCGAGCAGCGTACCCACGCGCACCGGGCCGGACGGACGACCGAAGCGGGTGTCGACCTCGTGGGTCTGCACGTCGTCGAGCTTGGCCAGGTTGTAGACACCGGTACCGCCGATCACGGCCAGGGCGATCTGTTGCATTCGAAGCACTCCATGAAAAGACGAACGCCGGCACCCGAGGATGCCGGCGATGGAAGAAGACGCGCCGCGGGCGGCCGCGCCGTTATTCCTTCATTGCGTAGATGGCCGGCACGCAGCGCAGGGTCTCGTTGACGTCCATGCCGAAGCCGAACACGTAGCGGTCCGGCAGCTCGATACCGGCATAGTCGGCGGTCACGTCCGGCAGCGCGCGGTCGTGCTTCTTCACCGTCATCGCAGCGATGCGCACGTCGGTCGCGCCCTGCTCCAGGCACCAGGTGCGTACGCCCTGCAGGGTGTAGCCCTCGTCCAGGATATCGTCGACCAGCAGCACGCGGCGGCCGAACAGCGAGGTGGCCGGCTTGTGCTTCCAGACCAGGTCGCCGCCAGTGGTTTCACCGCGGTAGCGGGTGGCGTGCAGGTAATCGAACTGCACGTCCTGGCCGCGCGCACCCAGTTCCAGCGCCAGCTGGCCGGCGAACGGCAGCGCGCCGTGCATGATCGACAGGAACAGCGGCACCTCGCCCTTGTAATCGCGCGCGATGGCGTCGGCGATACCGGCGATGGCCTTGTCGATGGTGGGGCGGTCGACCAGCAGGTCAGCCTGGGCCAGGGCCTGGGAAATGGTGAGGTTGGGCATCAGACGGTTCTTCCAAGGGTTTCAAGCAAACGGGATTGGGTGTCGGCATGGCGGGCATCGGCCAGCAGGCCATCCCAGCCGAGTGCGCCGCGGCCAAGCAGGCCCAGCAGCGCGGCAGTATTGAGCGAGCGCCCCTGCACTGCGTGCAGGGCTTCGTCGACCAGTTCCGGGTGGCAGACCAGCACCACGTCGCAGCCGGCATCCAGATGCGCGTGCACGCGCGCCGGCACGCCACCGGCGCTATGCGAAGCGGCCATGCCGATGTCGTCGGAGAACACCACGCCGCGGAAGCCGAGCTCGCCGCGCAGGATGTCCTGGATCCAGCGCGGCGAATAGCCGGCTGGTTCCGGTGCCACCTGCGGATAGATCACGTGCGCCATCATCACCGCGTCGGCACCGGCGGCGATGCCGGCCTGGAACGGCACCAGGTCCTGCGCACGCAGCTCGTCCAGCGCGCGCGGGTCGATCGCGGTATCGACGTGGGTATCTTCCAGCACGGTGCCGTGGCCGGGGAAATGCTTGAGCGTTGCGGCCATGCCGACCGCGTGCATGCCACGCACGTAGGCGGCGGTGAACGCGGCCACCACCTGCGGGTCTTCACTGAAGGCACGGTTGCCGATGGCACGGTTGCCACGGCCAAGGTCGACCACCGGCGCGAAACTCAGGTCGAGGCCGCTGGCCCGCACCTCGCTGGCCATCAGCCAGGCGTGCTGCTCGGCCAGCGCCAATGCCTGCTGCGGATCAGTGGCGTACAGCGCGCCGATGTCCTGCAGCGGCGGCAGTTCGCTGTAACCCTCGCGGAAGCGCTGCACGCGGCCGCCTTCCTGGTCCACGCAGATCAACTGCGGGCGCGGGGCGGCGGCGCGGATCGCCGCGCTCAGATCGGTCACCTGCTGGCGCGAAGCGAAGTTGCGCTTGAACAGCACCACCCCGGCCACAGCATCGTGCTGCAGCCAGTCACGCTCCTGGGGGGTCAGTTCAGTGCCGGCAACGCCGATCAGCAGCATGGTCGATCTCCACAACGCGCGCCCGCATGGCGCAGTGCCGCATTGTCGCAGAACCGGCCGACAGGCGCAGTGGTCAAGGCAAAAGGGAAGTGCGGGGTCAGCGCCGCTGCGGCGATCTGACCCCGGGGCCGGATCCCCACAGGGCCCGACCCCGATCTGCTCAGACCTTGCAGCCGTCCGGGCCGCAGGCCTCGTCACCGTCAGCTGGAGCTGCCGGGGCGCCCTGCTCGGCGGCGATCTGGCGCAGGGCATTGGCGAAGGCCTCGGGCGGCTGTGCCCCGGAAATGGCCCACTTCCCATCAATGACGAAGGTCGGCACCGAGGAAATGCCCAGCGCATGGGCCTGCGCCAGCCTGGTTTCGACCTCGGCCAGGCCACGGTCGGAGGCCAGCATCTGCGTGATTTCGCCAGCGTCGAGGCCGCCTGCCACGCCCGCCTTGATCAGCACGGCCGGGTCGGCCAGGTTCTGCCCGTGCTCGAAGTGGGCGCGGAACAGCGCCTCGCCCACCGCGTCCTGCACACCGTGCTGGCCGGCCAGCCACAGCACGCGGTGCGCCGGCAGCGTGGTTACCCGCACCTGGCCTTGGCTGAAATCCATCGGCAGCCCTTCGGCACGTGCGGTGGTCTGCGTCTGGCCGAGAATCTGCTCGGTGCGTTCGATGCCGCCGAACTTGCGCACATAGGCCTCGCGCAGCGGCACCGGGGTGGCATCCGCGTCCGGATCCAGCTGGAACGGTTGCCAGTGGATATCGAGTTCAGGCGCGTCCGCGCCCAGCAACTGCACACCCTGCTGGAAGCGATGCTTGCCGATCCAGCACCAGGGGCAGACCACGTCGGAGTAGATGTCGATTCTCATCCCCCCGACATGGGGCCCGTCATCCTCGATAAAAGGGGACGGAGGGGATTAAGTCGTTTCCCGCACAGGTGGGGTAAAGACGACTTAATCCCCTCCGTCCCCTTTTGAAGGCATCACCACTCTGAATACGGGCGGCTTGCCAGGGCTACGTTGTAGTAGCGGGCGTCATCGGTCACTTCGGCGCCGACCCAGTCCGGCAGGTCGATGACCTGGTCGGCGCTGTCCAGCTCGACCTCGGCCACGACCAGGCCGGCGTTGTCGCCGAGGAACTCATCCACTTCCCAGGTCAGGCCGGCGTGTTCGACCAGATGGCGGCGCTTGTCGATCAGGCCCCCCACGCACAGCGCCAGCAGTGCCCGCGCATCGTCCACCGGGATCGGGTAGTCGAACTCCTGGCGGGTATGCCCGATGGTGCGCGACTTCAGGTTCAGCGCGGCGTGATCGCCCTCGATGCGCACGCGCACCGAGGCGTTCTGGGTGCCGCGGTCGAGCGCACCCATATCGTTGATGTAACCCTGCGCCATCGGGATCACCCGATGCGCGGCGGCACGCCAGCCATCACTGCTGACGAGGAATTTGCGTTCGATTTCGATGCCCATGGCGCAATTATGCGCGATGGGCATGACAGCCGATCAGCGCTTCTCGAATACCGCGATGCTTTCCACGTGCGCCGTGTGCGGGAACATATCCATGGCACCGGCGCTGACCAGGGTGAAGCCCTGCTCGTTGACCAGGTAGCCAGCGTCGCGTGCCAGCGACCCCGGGTGGCAGCTGACGTAGACGATGCGCTTGAACTGCTTCAGCGGCAGCTGCTGCAGCACTTCGATCGCGCCCGAGCGCGGCGGATCCAGCAACAGCTTGTCGAAACCCTGGCGCATCCATGCGGTGCTGCGCTGGTCCTGGGTCAGGTCGGCACTGAAGAACTGAGCGTTGGCCAGGCCGTTGCGCTCAGCATTCTCACGCGCTCGCGAGACGAGCCCTGCGTCGCCTTCCACACCGACCACTTCACGCACGCGGCGGGCCAGCGGCAGGGTGAAGTTGCCCAGCCCACAGAACAGGTCCAGCACGCGCTCATCCTCGCCCGGTTCCAGCAGGTCCAGAGCGTGGGCGATCATCTTCTCGTTGAGCTTGGCATTGACCTGGATGAAGTCCAGCGGGCGGAACGCCAGTTCCACGTCCCACGGCGCCAGCCGGAACGACAGCGGCACGCCCTGCCCGTCCAGCGGCTGCACGGTATCCACGCCGCCGGACTGCAGGTAGATCACGAAGCCATGCTGCTGGCCGAAGCCGGCCCAGGCCGCACGGTCGGCATCGCTCAGCGGCTGCAGGTGGCGCACGGTCAGGACCACGGCCTGGTCACCGGCGATGAATTCGATCTGCGGGATGTCACGCTTGCCATCAAGCGATTCGATGAAAGTGGACAGCGCCTCGACCTTGGTGCCGATCTCGGGGATCACGGTCAGGCACTGGCTCAGGTCGGCGACGAAGCGCGGATCCTGTTCACGGAACCCCACCAGGGTCTTGTCCTTCTTCTCGACCCGGCGCACCGAGAAACGGCCCTTGCGACGGTAGCCCCAGCTCTCGCCGACCAGCGGCGGCAGCACGCTGCCCGGCTTCACGTGGCCGATCCGCTCCAGGTTGTCCATCAGCACGCGCTGCTTGGCGACAATCTGCTGGTCTTCGTCCAGATGCTGCAGCACGCAGCCCGCGCAGGTGCCGAAGTGCGGGCATTTCGGGGTCACGCGCTGCGGCGACGCCTGCAGCACCTCCACGGTGCGCGCCTCGTCGAAATGGCGACTGCGGGCGGTCTGTTCCGCCATGACCACCTCACCCGGCAGGGCGCCGCTGATGAAGGTGACCTTGCCGCCCTCGCCTTCACGGCGGGCGACGCCGCGACCATCATGGCTGAGGTCGAGGATCTCGGTCTGGAACGGGGTACGGTCGATGCGGGAGCGGGATCGGGCCACGTGGCAACAGGCTGCGGGCAAAAATGGGGTCGTATTGTCGCAGATCCTGACTGGCAGGGCCCGGACCCGCTTGCGCCCAGCGTCGCCGTGCTTGATGATTGGGCCAGCTGACATGGAGGCAGCCCTGATGCAGATGACCCCGCGGGCCAGCCGGCCCCGCTTCCTGCTTGTCGAGGACGACATCATCAGCCGTGGTTTTTTTCAAGGCGGCGTTGGAAACGTTACCGGCGGACGTGGACACCGCAGATTCACTGGCCAGTGCCCTTGCCAGCGCCGAGCCCGGCGCGCATGACCTGTGGCTGATCGACGTGAACCTGCCCGACGGCAATGGCGCGCAACTGCTGCGCGAGCTGCGTCGCTCACACCCGGACACGCCGGCCTTGGCACATACCGCCGACGGCGACACCTCCATCCATGCCCGTCTGCGCGAAGCCGGATTCAGCGACACCCTGGTCAAGCCCCTGGGCCGCGACCAGCTGCTGAAAGCCGTGCGTCGGGCGCTGGTGAACAGCCCGGCGGGGACTGTGATGGCGCAGGCGCCAGCGGCGGTCGAGCTGCAGGTGCAGGACTGGGACGAGACGGCCGCACTGGCCGCGCTCAATGGCCAACGCAACCACCTGATCGCCCTGCGCGAGCTGTTCCTGGCCGAGTTGCCGGGCGTGCGTGATGCAGTGGAGCAGGCGGTGGACCAGCACGACGAGCGCCAGCTGCGCAGCCAGTTGCACCGGTTGCAGGCGAGCTGCGGCTTCGTGGGGGCGGCACGGTTGGGCCGGGCGGTGCGCCAGCTGCATCATGCGCCCGAGTCCGGGCAGGCCCAGGCGGGGTTCCGCGACGCGGTGGCTGCCCTGCTGCACTGAGGGTTGGTCGGCAGGGCTGCGCCCTGCACCCGCAGATGCTTCAAGCCAAGGCAACAGCAAACGCAAAAGCCGGCATCCCGTGGGATGGCGGGGCGGTGTCGGAGCGCGGGGACGCCGTGAACCTGTGGTGGTCAAGTATTTTTGGACACTCCCAAAGGGAGTTCAGGCCACCTGCTCTTCACAGAGCGCAGGTGGCACAAGGCCGTTGGCACTGTGTAGCCGACGGTGGTTGTACCAATCCACGAACTGCTCGATGTCTGCTGCCGCCTCCTGTCGAGTGGGGTATTTGGAGTAAAGCCATTCCCCTTTGAGGGTGGCAAAAACCCGCTCCACCACCGCGTTGTCCCAGCAGTTGCCCTTCCGGCTCATGCTCTGGGTG
>NZ_JAUTXR010000176.1 GCF_030658505.1 Stenotrophomonas raiganjensis (SeqCode)
TTAGGGTTTTTAATGGTTTTTAGGTTTAGGGTTCACGATATTTGCGGATTTAGGGTTTAGAGATTATAGTTTGTAGGGGTTTTAAATGGGTTATAGGGTTTATTTTAGGGTTTATAGCATTTAGGTTTTCTTAAGTTTAGTGTTTAGGTTTTCTTAGGGTTTTAGGTTTCGGATTTAGGGTTTTAGGTTTGGGTTTTTTTAGGATTTGGGTTTTAGGTTAATGATTTTACTTAGTTTTTTAGGGTTTTGGGCTTTTGGTTTTTTAGGGTTTTATACGTTTAGGGATTAGGGTTTTTTTTGTGTTTTTAGGGTTTAGCATATATGATTTTGTGCTTTATAGGGTTAATTATTTTTTAGGTTTGTTTGTGTTTTTTTAGGTTTAGGGTTTACGAATTTTTAGGGTTTAGGGTTTAGT
>NZ_JAUTXR010000177.1 GCF_030658505.1 Stenotrophomonas raiganjensis (SeqCode)
ATCTACCGACTCGTCTTCAACCCCTCGCTGGGCCAGGTCCAGGGCGCTGCGGAGTTCGCGCGCGGGCCACGCCACCGTGACCCGCAACGGATGCGCAGCGCCCTGTGGCTGGCGCCAGTGGCCGCCGCGATGCTGCTGACGGGCAGCCTGCAAGCCCCGGCGCAGTCGTTGCCGCAGGACGGCAACATCGTGGCCGGTTCGGCGTCGATCAACATCATCGGCAACGTGATGACGATCGACCAGACCAGTGCGGCCGCGCTCGGGCAGCTGCAGCCCGCGCTGCCAGTCACCGCCACCTTCAGCCCCACCGCCGCCGGCCCGTACTCGCAGGCCGTGCGCGCCGGCAACACCGTGTACTTCTCCGGCCAGATCCCGCTCGACCCGGCCACCGCGACATCGTCGGCGCCGGCGACGTCGAAGCACAGGCCCGCCGCGCCTTCGACAACCTCAAGGCCGTGGCCGAAGCCGCTGGCGGCTCGCTGGACAAGGTCGTGCGTCTGGGCCTGTA
>NZ_JAUTXR010000038.1 GCF_030658505.1 Stenotrophomonas raiganjensis (SeqCode)
GAACTCGATAATATTCAAAGTTCATTCAATGGAGCGGGAGACGGGAATCGAACCCGCACCATCAGCTTGGAAGGCTGAGGTTCTACCATTGAACTACTCCCGCGCCGGGAATGTCACAACGTGAAACTGGTGGAGGGAGGAGGATTCGCACCACCGAAGGCGTACGCCAGCAGATTTACAGCCTGCCCCCGTTGGCCGCTTGGGTATCCCTCCTTACCACCCCAACCCGTTGCCGCCGAAGCGTTGCGGTGTGTGGTGGTGAGCCGCATATTCTGCTGATCAGTCGGGGGGCTGTCAACGCTTTTTTCCATCTTTGTCACACGTTGTCGCAAACCCA
>NZ_JAUTXR010000085.1 GCF_030658505.1 Stenotrophomonas raiganjensis (SeqCode)
ACCAGCAGGCCATGCCATCCAGACCGGTCGAGTAGACATGCCAACCAGACAGATCCCAGAGAACTGTCGAAGGCGGGGTGGGACCGGTTGCGGGGGCGTGAGCGCCATGGATGGCGCGACCGAGCCTCCACGGACGGATTCACGGCGTCCCCCGCAACCGGACCCACCCCGCCATCCCACGGATAGCCAGCTGTTGCTTCGGCTGTTGCCGTTGCATTGAGCAGGTGCAGGGCGCAGCCCTGCAAAAGAAACCCTCTACCTCAGGGCCACTGCATCTCGCCCTTGGCCACCTTCGCACTCAACTCCAGCGACGCCACGCCCGCCAGCTGCGGGTAGCGCACCTGCATCGCTTTCACCAGCGCCGCACTGTCCTTGGCCTTTGCCGCCTCGGCATCGAAGGCGCGGATGTAGTCCGCCGTGAACGCAAGCGCACTCGCATCCAGCGCCGCACCCGGCGCGTAGTGCCCCGGCACCACCACCTTCGGCTTCAGTGCCTGCAGTCGCTGCAGGGTCTGCAACCAGTCGGTGTGCGACTTCGGCGTCTGCGTATCGGCCATCCACACGTGCTCGCCGGCCATCACCGGAATACCCCCGACGATCGCGCGCAGCGACGGTACCCACAGCACGCTGCGGTCCGGGGTCGGGCCATCCAGGCCGATCAGCGGCAGGCGCTCGCCTTCCAACGACAGGGCGTCGCCTTCCAGCACCTGCGGCACCACGATGCGTGCCGGCACGTCGGCGCCCATCTTCGGCCCCCAGTAGGCCAGCTTGCCGGCCTGGGTCTGCTGGATGTGGGCGACGGTCTGCGCGGTGGCGACGATGCGCGCCTGCGGGAAGGCATCCTGCAGGGTGGCCAGGCCGAAGTAGTAATCCGGATCGCCGTGGCTGATGTAGATCGTGGTCAGTCGCTTGCCGCTGGCACGGATCAGCTCGACCAGCTTGCGCGCGTCGTTGGCACCGAACTGCGCATCGACCAGGATCGCGTCATGGCGGCCTTCGATCAGTACCGAAGACACCGAGAACATCGCCTGCGGGCCGGGGTGGAAGGTCTGCAGGTGCAGCTGGGACCTGGTCGCTGTGGCAGGTGCCGGCGTGGCCGAAGCGGCCATCAGCGGAGCACTGGCGAAGCCGGCGGCCAGCGCAAGGGGAAGCAGCAGGGCAGCGGTGCGCATGGGGAATTCCTTGTATCGGATGGGGGAGCCGAGCGTGGGCTTGGCGCTACAGGTGGGTGGCGCCGGGCCATGCCCGGCGCACGCCATGATCAGTAGGCTGCCGTGATGATCTGCTTGGGGTACCGGTGCGCCTCCAGCTCGGCGACGAACGCGGCGCCGTAGTCGGCGTAGCTGATGCGGCTGTGGCCGCTGGCGTCGGCCAGGAAGGCCTTGGGCTGCACGCGGTACTGGCCGCGCTCTTCGCCCGGGCCGATTTCGGCGGCCGGCGAGAAGAAGGTCCAGTCCAGGTCGTCCACCGCCTGCAGGCGATTGAAGGCTGCACGGTGGGCCAGCGCGTACGCCTTGTAGGCCTCCGGGAAGCTGGGGGTATCGACCAGCTGCACGCCCGGCGCCACTTCCAGGCTGCCGGCGCCACCGACCACCACCAGGCGCGGTACACCGGCCTTGCGTGCGGCAGCAGCCAGCTGCGCGGCGACCTCGCCGACGCGGCCGATGTCATCGCCCGGACGCGGGCCGTAGGCACTGGCCAGCACATCGTGGCCGGCGATGGCAGCCACCAGGGCGTCCTGGTCATCCAGCGAGGCGATCACCGGGTGGGCGCCGGCCAGTTCGGCCGGGAGGTCCTGCGCGCTGCGCACGATGACGGTGAGTTCGTGGCCGCGCGCCAGCGCGTGGCGGGCGATCTGGCGGCCGATGTTGCCGGTGGAACCAACGAGGGCGATCTTCATGGCAGGACTCCGTGGGGCGGTGTGGGGTGGGAATGGGGCCACTCTAGGTCGCTGCAGTCGATCGAAAAACAGCGTATAACGCGCTTGTTTGTTGCATGGATCGTGCAGATGGACCGATTGACCGCCATGACCGTGTTCGTCGAGGTGGCCGAGCGCGGCAGCCTCACCGGCGCCGCCGAGGTGCTGGACATGTCGCGGGCGATGGTCACCCGCTACCTGGCCGAGGTCGAAGGCTGGCTGGGCGCGCGCCTGCTGCACCGGACCACGCGCCGGGTCAGCCTGACCGGCCCCGGCGAGGCGGCGCTGGCGCGCTTCCGGCAGATGCTGGCCATCGGCGAGGAGCTGCAGGGCGAGCTGGCCAGCGATGATCCCGAGCCGCACGGCACGCTGCGGGTGACCGCCAGCGTGTCGTTCGGGCAGAGCCACGTGGCGCGGGCGGTGGCCGCCTTTGTCGCGCGCCATCCGGCGGCGCGCATCGAGCTGCTGCTGGTCGACCGCACGGTGAACCTGGTGGAGGAACGGGTGGACCTGGCGGTGCGCATCGCACGCCAGATCGATCCCAGCCTGATCGCACGGCGGCTGGCCACCTGCCGCTCGGTGTTGTGCGCGACGCCGTCCTACCTGCAGGCACGCGGTACGCCCACCGCACCGGAACACCTGGCCACGCACAACTGCCTGACCCATCACTACGTCGGCAAGAGCCTGTGGCAACTGCACCGCGATGGCCGCTCGCTGTCGGTGGCGGTGGGCGGCAACATCAGCGCCAACGAAGCCTCGCTGTTGCTGGAAGCGGTACGCGCCGGCGCCGGCATCGCCATGCTGCCGACTTACCAGGTGGCGCCGCTGCTGCGCAGTGGCGAGCTGATCGAGCTGCTGCCCGAATTCAGTCTGGACGAACTTGGCATTCATGCCGTGTACGCGTCACGGCGCCAGCAGCCCGCTATCATGCGGCGATTCCTGGATTTCCTCGGCGAGTGTTTTGCCAGCCCAGCCTTCCAGGACCTGGATTGGCGCCCACCGGGCAAGGAGAATGCATGAACCATGGACAGGCTCTGATCGACCACAACCGCGCGGCCTGGGACCGCCAGGCGCGCGAAGTGCGCGAATGGTCGCGGCCGGTGGAAAGCGCAACGATCGCCGCCGCGCGCGAAGGCCGCTGGCAGGTGCACCTGACCCCGCGCGCGTTGCCGCTGGACTGGCTGGGTGATGTGCGAGGCCGCCGCATCCTGTGCCTGGCCTCGGCCGGTGGCCAGCAGGCACCGGTGCTGGCGGCAGCGGGTGCCGATGTCACCGTGCTCGATCTGTCCGATGGGCAGCTCGAACAGGACCGGCAGGTGGCGGCGCGCGATGGCCTGCAGCTGCGCACGGTGCAGGGCGACATGCGCGATCTGCATGCGTTCGCCAACGACAGTTTCGATGTGGTGTTCCAGCCGATCTCGAACCTGTATGTCCCCGACGTGCGCCCGGTGTGGAGCGAGTGCCATCGCGTGCTCACCCGCGACGGCATGCTGATGGCCAGCTTCTACAACCCGGTGCTGTTTGTCGGTGCGCGCGATCCGCAGCTGGACGCACAGGGCCTGATCCGGCCGCAGTACGCCATCCCCTATTCGGACCTGGAAGACCTGCCACCGGCCGAGCGCGAGGCGAAACTGGCCCGGGGCGATGCGCTGACCTTCGGCCACAGCCTGACCGAACTGATCGCTGGCCAGCTTGATGCCGGCTTCGTCATCGATCGCTTCATGGAAGACTGGCAGCCGCAGCCACGCTTCCTGATCGATCGCTACCTGCCCACATTCCTGGCCACGCGCGCGCGCCGCATCGGTTGAGGCAGGCGTGCCCGAAACACCGCGGCGTACAATGGACGGCCCCACGTCATGCAGGTGCCGTCCGTTGTCGTATCCCTATCCGCTGGTCGTGTTCGACCTCGATGGCACGCTGGTCGACAGCGCTGCTGATATTGCCGAAGCGCTGAACCGCACGCTGGAGGACATCGGTGTGGCACGCGTGCCGGAAGCTACGGTGCTGGGCTGGATCGGCGATGGCGTACGCCGCCTGGTCGAGCAGGCCGTGCATGCCGCCGATCGCGAGGTCGACCTGGCTGAAGTGATGCCGGTGTTCATGGTGCACTACCGTGAGTGCCTGCTGCGCAGCCCGCGCTTGTTCGATGGCGTGGCCGACGCATTGGCGCAGCTGCGTGCACGCGGTGTGCCGCTGGCGATCTGCACCAACAAGCCCGAAGCGCTGGTGCCGCCGCTGCTGCGGCACCTGGGCATCGGTGATGCGTTCGCGCTCGTGCTGGGTGGTGATTCGCTGCCGCAGCGCAAGCCCAGCGGTGAGCCGCTGCGGCATATCGCTGCGCACTTCGGGCTGCCGGTCGACGCCTGCCTGATGGTGGGTGACTCGCTGACCGACTACCGCGCCGCCGAAGATGCAGGGATGCCGATCGCGCTGGTGCGTTACGGCTACCCGCGTGGCCTGGACCTGGCCACCGCACAGGCGGTGGCAGTGATCGATGACCTGCGTGAGTTGCCGGGGTTGACCGCCGGCATTCCGGTGCAGGGGTAGATCGACGCCATGCGTCGATGGAAAAAGCGCCGGGCAATGCCCGGCGCCTTCTTTCATTTCGGCTGGTAACGCACGCTCAACTGGTACTCGCGGCCGGGCTGGTTGAACCACGCCACGGTCTCGTAGCGGCGATCGAACACGTTGGCGGCACGTGCCAGCAGCGTCCACGACGGTGCCAGCGTGTACTCGGCGCGCAGATCCAGCGTGCCGTAACCGCCGACCCTCACCGAATTGGCCGCGTTGTCATAGCGCTTGCCCGCACCCTGCACGGTCAGCCCGGCGCGGAAGTCGCCAAAGCGGCGGTCGATGTCCAGGCGCGCCGTCTGCTGCGCCCGGCGTGGCAGCCAGTTGTCGAACTGGGCACTGCCGTGGGTGCGGTTGCGCGGGTCGGTGTAGCTCAGCTGGGCGCTGATGTCGAAGCCGGCCAGCAGCACGCCACCGGTCAGCTCGGCACCGCGGATGCGCGCCTTCTCCACCTGCTGCATCTTCATCGTGAGTGCGTCGTAGGTGATCAGGTCATCGACGCGGGTTTCGTACACGTCCAGGCCCCAGTGCCAGCCCTGGCCCTGCTGCGAAACTCCCAGGTTTGCACTCTTGGATTTCTCTGGATCGAGCGTTCGCACGCCGCTCCACGGATCGTACAGGTCGCTGAAAGTCGGTGCCTTGAACGCTGTGCCGTAGCTGGCATTGACGCGCAGGCCGTGGCCCAGTTCCATCGCCCAGCCAACGCTGCCGGTAGCGTGATTGCCGAACTGCTGGTTGTCGTCGTTGCGTGCGCTGACCTGCAGCTGGTGGCGGCCGAAGCGGCCCTGGTACTGCACGAACACGCCGGTGTTGCGACGGCTGTCGACGAGGTAGCCCGCGCTGCTGCCATCCAGGTTGTCTTCGCTCCAATCCACGCCGGCACTCAGCAGCTGGCCCTCAGCCATGCCGAAGTCACCCTGCAGCGAGGCGCTGTTGCGGTGGGTCTGCGCACTGCCAGATATGCCGGGCGCACCGAAGTTGTCCGACTCGTTGTCACTGCGGCCGACGTTGGCGGTGAACGCCAGGCGTTCGGACGGGGTGTAGCGCACCTTGCCGGCCAGCACCTGCTGGCGGGTCTCCGAGTAGTTGTAGTAGCCGTCGTAGTGGTTCTTGCCGTCGGCACGCAATGCGCTGCCTTCCACGGTCCACTGGTCGTTGAAGCTGTAGCCGCCGCGCAGGCTCTTGGACAGGTTGCGGTAGCCGTCGCGGTCGTGCTCGTCGGCAAAGCAGCCTGCGGTGAACACCGAGGAAGAGCCGCGGCAGGCATCGATGCCGTCGGAATGCTGGTAGGCGATATCCGCACCGAACCAGCCGCGTTCGGTGCCACCACCAATGCCGCCGCTGGCTTCGCGCAGCCCGTTGCTGCCGCCGCCGAGTTGGAAGTGCGGAGCGAAATCACCCTGGTTGCGGCGGGTGAAAATCTGGATCACGCCACCAATGGCGTCAGCGCCGTACAGGCTCGACTGCGGGCCACGCACGATTTCCACGCGCTCGATCTGCGCCAGCGGCAGGTCCTGGTACATGGCCAGGCCGAGATCGGCACTGTTGATGCGCACGCCATCGACCAGCACCACGGTGTGGCCCGAGTTGGTGCCGCGCAGGAACAGCGAGCTCTGCTTGCCCAGGCCGCCGGCATTGGTCAGGTTGATGCCGGCGCGGCCGCGCAGCAGTTCCTGCAGCGAGGTGGCCTGGCTGGATTCAATCTGCGCGCGGTCGATCACCTGGGCCGGCGCGATGCTGTCCTGCAGGGCGATCGGGGTGCGGGTGGCGGTGACCAGGATCTGGTCGAGTGCGGTGGTGTCATCGGCGGCCTGGGCCAGCGCGGGCAGGGCGGCCAGCACGGCCAGGGACAGCATTCGGGACTGCAGCTTCATGGGGACTCCAGGTGCCACGCACGCCCGCGTGGCGAAGGGGAGGAGCCGCGAAGGCAGGCATGCGCCGACGCCGCAGCGCAGGCTGCGGACATCCAGCGCCATGCCCACCGCATCGCGACCTGAGGCTTCCGGGCCGGTCTCCGGGCTTGCCGCCGGGTGGCGCGAGGCCACCGTCCAGGCGCCTTCCCATGCCTGCGGCACAGTGGCGGTGTTGCCTGGAATTGACGTGCTTACCGTTGCGGGGGCAGCGCCGGCCTGGCGTGGAATCACGCGTCACCGGCTTCCCGTTTCAACCTGCCGGCCAAGGCCGCAGGTCACCTGGAAGTGCGCGCAGTCTACGGCATCGCAGGCAGCGGTAGAGTCGAGCCTGCTCGACTGCCTTTAGAATGGCTGCTTGATCCCGTGGTGCCGTTGCCGATGTCCGCCTGTTTTCTGCTGTTCCCGCGCTGCCTGTACAGGGCGCACGCATGATCCTCGACCTGGTCCGCCACGCCGGCAACGGTCGCGACGAGTTCCTCGATGGCCGCAGCGATCCACCGCAGCTGGCCCGCCTGCCGCAGGAACTGGTCGACGCTTACGCCGCGCAGCCCTGGGAGCGGGTGATCAGTTCGCCGCGGCTGCGCTCGCTGCACACGGCGATGGCCCTGGCCACCCCCCGTGGGCTGGACGTGGAAGCGGACGAGGAATGGGAAGAGCTGGATTTCGGCGACTGGGACGGGCAGTCGCTGTTCGACCTGCCGGAGGATGCACTGGCGGCCTTCCACGCCGATCCGCATGCGTTCCCGCCGCCCAACGGCGAAAGCTGGGGCCACTTCGAACGGCGCATCGCCCGCGCGCTGGATCGCCTGCTCGATGATGACGATCCGGTGCCGACGCTGGTGGTCAGCCATGGCGGCCCGCTGCGCATGGTGCTGTCGCAGGTCTGCGGCCTGCCGATGTCGCTGTGCTGGGCTCTGCGCATCGACCACGGCACGCGCCTGCGGGTGTGGCTGGAGCGCGGCGAAGTCGGGCTGGTGGGCGAGCTGCTGGAACTGCAGCAGCCCTGATCTGCTCTTGTAGAGCCGAGCCATGCTCGGCTGCACTTCGATCAGAGAGGCCAGCCGAGCGTGGGCTCGGCTCTACAGAAGGGCGCGCCTCAATCCTCGTCCACACCCTCGGTCACGCTGTCCTCAGCGTCATGGTTGGCATCGAAGCGCTGCTCATGCACGGGGCCCGACGCCGGGCCGGCCGCCTTCAGCGGATGCGCGGCGATGCGCGCTTCGTAGTCCTGCACCAGCGCATCGCGCTGTGGCTCGCTCAGTTCCTGCCAGTGGCAGTCCAGCAACGCGCCCTCCAGCGAGTACAACAGGTTCAGGCTGGGCTTGAAGCCCGCGCGCTTGACCTTGACGAAGGCCCCGACCGCACCGATCGCAACCAGGTCCTCGCGGCTGCGCAGGCCAACCTGGCGCAGCCAGGCCGCACTTTTGGGGCCGATGTTGCGCAGCTTCGGCGCGCTCATCCCAGCGCCTCGACGAACACGCGGGCGATCGCCTCCAGGCCGGTCTGGTCATCGGCATCGAAGCGGCCCACCTTCGGGCTGTCGATGTCGAACACGCCGATCAGTTCATCGCCGCGCAGCAGCGGCACCACCAGTTCCGAACGCGAGGCTGAATCGCAGGCGATGTGGCCGGGGAAGGCATCGACGTCCTCCACGCGCTGGGTCACGCGCTGGCTGGCGGCGGCACCGCACACGCCCTTGTCCAACGGGATGCGCACGCAGGCCGGCAGGCCCTGGAACGGGCCGACCACCAGTTCCTTGCCGTCGTACAGATAGAAGCCCACCCAGTTCAGGTCGGGCAGGGCGTGGTAGACCAGCGCAGAGAGGTTGGCCGCGTTGGCGATGCGGTCGGACTCGCCGTAGACCAGGCCACGGGCCTGTTCCACCAGCTGGGCGTATTGTTCCGGCTTGCTGCCGGTGAGCGAGGCATTGGCGAACATGGCTGCAGTCTAGCAAGCGCGCCGGGCCGGCGATAATGCACGCACTGTTGCCCTGTTGGAGCCCCCGATGCCGTTGCCCGCCACGTTGCCGCCTGCCCTGTTCATTACCGGCACCGATACCGAGATCGGCAAGACCGCGGCCAGCACCGCGCTGCTGCATGCGCTGCGCCGGCGCGGCCTGCGCGCTGTCGGCATGAAGCCGGTGGCCAGCGGCAGCGAAGATCTGGGACAGGGCCTGCGCAACGAGGACGCGCTGGCCCTGCAGGCGGCCAGCTGGCCAGTGCCGGACTATGCCGACCTGAATCCCTATGCGCTGCGGCAGCCGTTGGCACCGGAACTGGCTGCCGCCGAGGATGGTGTGCAGGTGGAGCTGGCGCCGATCGTGACCGCGTTCGCGCGCCTGCGTGCGCAGGCCGATATCGTGGTGGTGGAGGGCGTCGGTGGCTGGCTGGCACCGGTCTCGACCACGCTGGACCAGCTGGATCTGGTGCGTGCGCTGCAGCTGCCCGTGCTGCTGGTGGTGGGCATGCGGCTGGGCTGCGTCAACCATGCGCGGCTGACCGCGCAGTCGCTGCAGGCCAGCGGCGTGGAGTGTCTGGGTTGGATCGGCAACCACATCGACCCGGCGATGCAGCGCCAGGACGAGAACATCGCCACGCTGCAGCAGCGCCTGCCGATGCCGTGCTGGGGGCGACTGCCGCATCTGCCGGGGGCGGATGGTCAGATCCTGAGTACGCACCTGCTCGACTGACCTGCTTCCTGTAGAGCCGAGCCCATGCTGGGCTCAGCGGGGACCATCAGCGAAGGGCCGCCGAGCGTAGGCTCGGCTCTACAGGAGCTGGCGCACTGCCAGCTCCTTCGCGATCGCACCAAGCCGCTCCACCGCGCCGATGAAGCGCGCATCCAGCGTCTGGCAGCACGACAGCCGCAGGCAGTGGCGATAGCGCGCGCCGCGCGAATACACCTGGCCAGGCATGAACACGATCTCCTCCTGCAGCGCACGCTCGAACAGTTCGCGTGTATCCACGCCCGGCAGCTCCAGCCACAGCAGGAAGCCGCCCTGAGGCTCTGTGGCGCGGGTGCCGGCCGGGAAATGCTCGGCCACCAGCTGCCGCAACCGCCCGACCTGTTCGCGGTACAGGCGCCGCATGCGATGCAGGTGGTGCTCGTAGCTGCCCGCCTCCAGGTAAGCCGCCACCGCATCGCCCAACAACTGCGGTTCGCCACCGGTGGACTGGAATTTCAGCAGTGCGATGCGTTCGGCGAAGCGGCCGCCATCGAGCCAGCCGATGCGATAGTCCGGCGCCAGCGTCTTGGAGAATCCACCCACCACCATGACCCAGCCGTCGCGATCGAAGGCCTTCAGCAAGGGGGCAGGCGGTTCGCAGAACTGCAGCTCGGCATACACGGCATCTTCGATCAGCGGTAGCTGGCGTGCGTTGACCAGTTCGGCCAAGCGCTGCTTGGCCGAGGTCGGCATGGTGCAGCCGAGCGGATTGTGCACGGTCGGCATCACCACCAGCGCCGCCAGCGACGTGTGTTCCAGCAGCGCGTCCAGTGCATCGACATCCAGGCCCTGCTGCGGGTGAGTGGGCAGTTCGATGGCCTGCAGGCCGAGGTTGGCCAGCAACGGATACAGGTTGAAGTAGGACGGTGCCTCGATGCCCACCGCATCACCGGGCTGGGTGACCGCGCGCAGCGCCAGCTGCAGCGCTTCCATCGCACCGTGGGTCAGCAGCAGGCGCTCGGCGTGGGTGTGCAGGCCCATGCGCGGACCGCGGCGCACGATCTGCGCCAGCAGCCGCGGCGAGCCGTTCGGACGCGCGTAGGTCTCCACCGTCTGCTGGCCGTGGCGCAGCACCTGCGCGGTGTGCCTGGCCAGTTGCGCACCGGAATAGAACTGGCGCCCGCGAGGGCCGGCGAAGGCCAGGTCGATCACACCCGGGCGGCGCTGCGCCTCCAGCACGCGCGCCATCAGCACCTGCTGCAGCGGCGCGGTGGGCGCGGACGGGGCGTCGCGCAGCGAACGCTCCGGCACCGACAGTCGCGGCGCAACTTCGAAGCCGGCTTTCGGACGCGGGATCACCAGGCCGGCATCTTCCAGCTGGCGATAGGCGGCGATCACCGTGTTCAGGCTTAGCCGGCGCTGCAGGGCCATCTGCCGCAGCGAGGGCAGGCGGCTGCCAACCGGAAGGCGACCGCCGTGGATGGCCTCGGCCAGTTCATCGGACAGCCGCTGGTAACGGGGTGGGATCATCGCGCCCTGGTCATCTGTATCCATCGAATTTCCCACCATCTGGTTCTGTACCCACGATGGTGGCGAGCCTAGCATGCTGTTGTCGGCCGAGCCTGATCGGGGCCGGGCCGATACTTCCCAAGCGCACGGCTGGATGGCCGTGCGTTTTTTTTTGTGTAGAGCCGAGCGCTGGTCAGCCCAGGGAAGATGCCGTCAACGCATCGGCACCAGCACCGCATCGCGCCGGTACAGCGCCGGGAACTGCTTGCCCAGGGCGGCCAGCTTCGGCGCGTCGTAGTAGCGGATGTAGGCGGCCTGCGGGTAGTTGGTCATGTAGTTCTGGTGATAGCTCTCGGCCGGATAGAAGCGCTGGCCGCTGAGCAGCTGGGTGACGATCGGTGCACGGTAGCTGCCGGCCTGGCCGAGCTGCGCGATGTAGGCACGGCTGGCGGCCTGCTGGCGCACGTCATCACTGAAGATCGCCGAGCGGTACTGGCTGCCGTGGTCCGGCCCCTGCCGATTGAGCTGGGTCGGGTCGTGCACCACCGAGAAGAACACCTGCATCAGCTGGCCGTAGCTGACCTGCCGCGGGTCGTAGTCGATCTTGACCGCCTCGGCATGGCCGGTGCGTCCGCTGCTGACGCGCTCGTAGTGCGCATCGGCGGCGCTGCCACCAATGTAGCCGGACACAGCGTTGCTGACCCCTTTGACGTGCTGGAACACGCCCTGCACGCCCCAGAAGCAACCGCCGGCGAACACCACGCTGGCATGGGTGGCATCATCGCCGAACGCGGCATCGCCGCTGGGCGCAGGCAGGGCGGTGGCCTGTGCGCTGGCCTCGATCGGTGCGGCGACCGCACCGTGGTCGACCAGCAGCACACCGGCGATCAATGCCGTGGCCACAAGACCGGCGACACCGGCGGCGATGCCCTGTTCGAAGGAGAGTTTCATCGTGTGCTCCCGGTTCAACCGAAGGTGAAGGCATAGGCCTGCACGCCCGCATCGAGGAATTCGATCTCGAAGCGATGCGGACCGACCGTGCCGCGCTGGCGTACCAGCTGGTACAGGCGATGCTCGTCGACCACGCCACTGCCATCGGCGCCGACATCACTGCCGGCATCGGTGGCGGGCAGCGGCTTGCCATCCAGCAGCACGCGGAAACGCACCGGCTTTCCGTCCTGGCCCGGCGCCAGCACCAGGTGCAGGTCGCGTGCATGGAACTGGAAGGCGATGCGGCCACCGGCCTGCTGCAGCTGCGCGGCTTCGTCGGTGACGTTCCAGCGCCCGGACAGCCCCCATTGGTTCAACGCCAGGGTGGCCGGCAGCGTGTAGTCGAACGCGGTGTCGCTGCGCTGCCCGCCGGGCGAGGCGAACTGCTCGGCGCGGGCGTGGCCCAGATAGGTTTCCGGCGAACGCAGGTTGCCCATGTCGGCCTGCACGGCGACGCCCTTCAGGTCGGCGGCAGCGGGATCGGCCGGCGGCGGCAGGTTCGTCTGCCCGGCTTCGGTCAGCAGGCGACGGATCATCTGTTCCGAGCGCGCATAGTTGCCTTCGCCGAACTGATGGCCGCGGATGTTGCCCTGTGCATCGACGAAGTACTGCGCTGGCCAGTAGCGGTTGTTGAACGCGCGCCAGATCGTGTACTGGTTGTCGAGCGCCACCGGGTACTCGACTTTCAGTTGCTGCACCGCCTTCATTACGTTGCGTGGGTCACGTTCGAAGGCGAACTCCGGTGTGTGCACGCCGACCACCACCAGGCCGTGGTCGCGGTAGCGTCGCTCCCATTCGTGCACGAACGGCATCGCGCGCAGGCAGTTGATGCAGGAGTAGGTCCAGAAGTCGACCAGCACGACTTTGCCGCGCAGCTGCTGGGCCGCCAGCGGTGGGCTGTTGAGCCAGCCGGTGGCGCCGTCCAGCGCGGGCAGGGTGCCTTCCACCGGCAGCGGTGCCTCGGCCCCCGCATTGGCGCCAGCCATCATCATCATCGGCGGTGCCGCTGGCTGCGCACTGGGAACCGCGTCCAGCAGGCGTTGTTCGATGCGCGCGGTGCTGACCGTCGACAGCCGTGTCAGCAGGCCGGTATCCCAGCCGAGGCCGATCGCCACCACGGCCAGCAGCGCGGCCACGCCCAGCACCTTGCGCAGCGTGTCGCCCAGGCCTAGCCGCGCCTGCATCGCACGGAACACCCGGCCGCCCACCCACACCGCCAGTGCCAGCGCGGTGATCGCGCCCAGCGCATACGCCAGCAGCAGGGCACTGGTACCCACGCTGGCGCCATGCAGGGCGGCGCCGGTCAGCACCAGGCCGAGGATCGGCCCGGCGCATGGTGCCCACAGCAGGCCGGTGGCGATGCCGATCAGCAGCGAGGTCCACGCACCGCCGTGCCCCGCGGCATCCGCCGCATCGGCACGTGCGCTCAAGCGGGCACCCACGCGCTGGAACGGCGCCAGCAGATGGTCGGCCAGTCGTGGCCACAGCAGTGCTGCTGCGAACAGCGCCATCAGCAGCAGGGCGATCCAGCGACCGATCTGGTTGGCCTGCGCCACCCACTGGCTGCCCACGGCGGCCAGGCTGGCAACCACGGTGAACGTGAGTGCCATGCCCAGCAGCAGCGGCAGCGTGCTGCGCAGGAACGGACGGTCGGCGCGCGCGAACACGAACGGCAGCACCGGCAGGATGCAGGGGCTGAGCAGGGTCACTGCGCCCCCGAGGTAGGCAAGCAGCAACAGCAGCATCGTCAGGCTCCGGACATGGGGGAAGAACCGACCGGCACCCGCCAGCCGTCGGCGGTGCCACCAGCGGCACCCGGAATGAACACCATCGCCGCGCCATTCATGCAGTAGCGCAGCCCGGTCGGGCGCGGGCCGTCGTTGAACACATGGCCGAGATGGCCACCGCAGCGGCGGCAATGCACCTCCACCCGCAGCATCCCGAAGGTCACGTCGCGGTCTTCGCCGATCGCGTTGTGCAGTGGCGCCCAGAAGCTGGGCCAGCCGGTGCCGCTCTCGAACTTGGTAGATGAGGAGAACAGCGGCAGCGCACAGCCGGCACAGGCGAACGTGCCCTGCCGGTGTTCCTTGTTGAGCGGGCTGCTCCACGGCCGTTCGGTGGCCTGCTGGCGCAGCACCGCGTACTGCGCCGGGGTCAGACGCTGGCGCCAGTCGGCATCGCTGTGCATGACCTCGAACTGTCGCGAAGGGCGCGCTTCGGCGGCGGCCGGCGCGGCGCGGCTGCAGGCCCCCAGGCCAAGCAGGCCGGCGGCGGTGGCAACACCGCCCAGGCCCAGCAGATGGCGGCGGGTGAGGGACATGGCAGACTCCGGGAAGGGGCGACGGGGCCATGCTGCGCCCGCCCGGGTCAACGAATCCTCACGCAGGATTCAATTTTTCGTGAGGTATCGGCGGCCGTCCCGCGCCACAATGCAGCCAGCCTCCCCACTGGCCCCGAGCTGCCGATGTCGACCAAACGCGTGCTGATCGTTGAAGACGATGCCCACATCGCCGACCTGCTGCGCATGCATCTGGGCGATGAGGGCTACGACGTCGCCCACGCCGCCACCGGTGACGCCGGCCTGCGCCTGCTGGAGCAGGAAGGCCCGTGGGATGCGCTGGTGCTGGACGTGATGCTGCCCGGCGTGGATGGCCTGCAGGTGTGCCAGCGCGCACGCGCGATGGCGCGCTATGTGCCGATCATCATCATCAGTGCACGCGGCAGCGAAACCCAGCGCATCGTCGGCCTCGAGCTGGGGGCGGACGATTACCTGGCAAAGCCCTTCTCGATGCCGGAGCTGGTGGCACGGGTGCGTGCGCTGCTGCGCCGGGCCGAGGCGATGGCGCAGAGTGCGCGTATCGATGCCGGCGCGATCGAGCTGGGCGGCCTGCAGCTGGACCCGGTCGCGCGCACCGCCTCGGTGGATGGCAACACGCTGGAACTGACTCCGCGCGAGTTCGACCTGCTGCTGTTCTTCGCACGCCATCCTGACCAGGTGTTCGCGCGCATGGAACTGCTCAACCAGGTCTGGGGCTACCAGCACGATGGCTACGAGCACACGGTCAACACCCATATCAACCGCCTGCGCAGCAAGATTGAATCCGATCCGGCCAATCCGCAGCGGCTGCTGACGGTATGGGGCCGCGGCTACAAGCTGGTCGATCCGGCCGGAGCATCGGCATGATCACGCCGAACCTGTGGCAGAAGCTGGCGGCGGTGATCGCTGCGCTGATGCTGATGTGCTGCATGGCGTTGCTGGCATTGCAGATGCGCGCCAACACCCGCCACGAACAGGAGGTGGTGCAGCGGTTGTCGCTGGGCCTGGCCGAGCATATCGCCCAGCGCAGCGAGCTGATGGATACCAGCGGCATGCGCGATGCCGCGGTGCGCGCGCTGTTCGGCCAGCTGATGGCGGTCAACCCCAGTGTCGAGGTCTACCTGCTGGATGACCAGGGCCGCATCCTCGGCCACGACGCGCCCAGCGGCCACCTGGTGCGCACCCGCGTGGACGTGGCACCGTTGCGTGAACTGCTGGCAGGCGCGCCGCTGCCGATTCTCGGTGATGATCCGCGCAGCGCTGACGGCCGCAAGGTATTCAGCGCCGCGCCGCTGATCGTGCAGGGCCGCCAGGCCGGCTACGTGTACGTGGTGCTGGTGGGTGAACACCGGCAGATGCTGGCCGACGATCTTGCCGCTGGCAGCCAATGGGACACCACGCTGTGGTCGGTGGTGCTGGTCGGCGGTCTCGGCCTGCTGGCCGGGCTGGTGGCGTTCTATTGGGTGACCCGCCCGCTGCGGCGGCTGACCCGGCGCATCCAGGCCTTCGATATCGACGCACCCACGCCGTTGCCGCCGCCGGAGCCGCTGCGCCCTGGTGAGCGCGATGAGCTGGTGATCCTCGAGCACGCGCACGCGCAGATGGCACAGCGGCTGGGTGAGCAATGGCAGCAGCTGCGCCAGCAGGACCTGCAGCGGCGCGAGCTGGTCGCCAACATCTCGCATGACCTGCGCACGCCGTTGTCGTCACTGCACGGCTACCTGGAGACGCTGGCCCTGAAGGACGCCACGCTGTCGCCGGACGAACGCCGCCGCTATCTCGGCATCGCACTGGCGCAGAGCGCCAAAGTCGGCCGGCTGGCACGCGCGCTGTTCGAGCTGGCGCGGCTGGAGCACGGCGAAGTACGGCTGGAGTGGGAGGTGTTCGCGCTGCCGGAGCTGCTGCAGGACGTACTGCAGAAGTTCGAGCTGGCGGCGCAGGCGCGCAATCAGCGCCTGCATGCCGTGTTCCCGCCGGGCCTGCCACTGGTGCGGGCCGATCTGGGGCTGGTCGAGCGGGTGCTGACCAATCTGCTCGACAATGCGTTGCGGCATGCGCCGGACGCAGGCGTGATCGAAGTGCGCCTGCGTGCGACCGCCGACAGCGTAGAGGTGAGCGTGGCGGATGACGGTCCCGGTGTCGCTCCGGCGCTGCGCACCCAGCTGTTCCAGGCACCGGCCGCGCTGGGTGCACGTCGTGGCGAGAATGGTGGGTTGGGCCTGTTGATCGTGCAGCGCATCGTGCAGCTGCATGGCCGTCGCATCGAGCTGCGCGACAGCGAGCACGGCGCGCTGTTCGTGTTTGCCTTGCCGCGTGCGGAACCGGCGGCCTAGCAGGCCGTTTCGCATTCGACGATACCGCCGGATTCCAGCGGCAGGTGCAGGCGGATACAGGCACCGCCCAACTCCGAATCGGTCACCTCGACGTGGCCACCATGCTTGTCGGCCACTACCTGCACCAGCGCCAGCCCGAGGCCGAAACCGGGGCTGCCCGGGTCCAGCCGCACGTAGGGCTGCAGCACCTGGCCGCGCAGTTCGGGCGCGATGCCGGGGCCATCGTCCTCCACCTGCAAGCACAGCCAGCCGTCATTGACGGTGCTGGCAATACGGATCTGCCGGCGGGCGTAACGCATTGCATTGCCGAGCAGGTTGCGCAGCGCCAGCTCCAGCATGTGCCGGTTGACGTTGACCAGGCCTACCGGCGACAGCACCTGCTGTACCGGCATCGGCAACGGTGCGAACTGGGCCACTACACCGCGTACCAGTGCCGCCAGCTGCAGGCGCTGCCGGGTCAGCTGGTGGCAGCGGCCGAGTGCGGCGTACTCGACGCCAGCATCGGTGAGGTGCTGCAGGCGGTCGACATCGGTGCGCAGCCCGCCCAGCGCATCGCGCTGCACATCATCGAGCGCGGTGTCCTCCAGGTCGGCCAGGCCGAAACGCATTCGCGCCAACGGCGTGCGCACCTCGTGTGCCACCGCCTGTGCCAGCACGCGCTGGCTTTCCAGCAGCTGCTGCAGCTGCTCGGCCATATGGTTGAAGGCATTGGCCAACGGCCGCACCAGCGCGGTACCCGCACGCGGCGCGCGGGTATCCAGCTGGCCATCGCGCATCTGCCGTGCCGCCTGCGCCAACTGCGAGACGTCGCGCCACAGCCGATAGACCATCACGTACATCGGCAGCGCCACCGCCACCATCAGGATCAGCAGCAGGATCGCTACGCCGGATACTTCACTGTCCTGCCAGCCTTCGTCCGGCAGCGCTTCGTCCAGCGGCCCCAGCATCACTGCGTAGTCGCTGTCGCCGATCCGCTGCAGGCTGCGCATGTGCTCAAGGTCGATCTGCACGCGGCCGTTGTTGAACGCCGGGCGTTGGCTGGCCGGCAGCTCCTTCACTGCCTCGGCCAGCGGCACCATGCGCAGCGCATAGGCGAAATCGGCGTCGAGTTCGCGTGCCAGCACCGGCCACTGTTCGCGCGGGGTTTCGGCGAAGCGGTGCTGCAGCAGTGCATGGGTGCCGCGCATCTCGGCCTGCAGTCCGGCTTCGGTGCGGTCTTCCAGCAGGGCATCCCAGGCCCACAGGCCGAGCACGATCAGCAGCAGGTGGGCGACCAGGAAGCCGATGCCGTAGCGCAGGAAGTGGAAGGCGTGGCCGCGCATCGCCGAAGGCGTGCGCGTCATCCCCATGCCGATCGGCTGAACAGGTAGCCGCGGCCGCGCACGGTCTTGATCCGTTCCGGCTGTTCCGGGTTGTCGCCCAGCTTGCGGCGCAGGCGCGAGATGCGCGCATCGATCGAGCGGTCGAGACCATCGAAGGCGATCCCGCGCAGGCCGCGCAGCAGCGCGTCGCGGTCGAGGATCTGGCCGGCGTTGCTGGCCAGCAGGAACAGCAGGTCGAACTCGGCGGTGGTCAGCTCCAGCAGGTTGCCCTGCAGGTGCACATTGCGGGTGGACGGGTCGATGTTCAGTTCGCCGAAGCGCAGGCTGCCGTCTCGCGGCTCGACCCGGCGGTGGCGGCGCAGGTGGGCGCGCAGGCGGGCCAGCAGCACCCGTGGTTCGATCGGCTTGCCGATGTAGTCATCGGCGCCCAGCTCCAGCCCCAGCACCTGGTCGATGTTGTCGGTGCGGGCGGTCAGCACGCAGATGATGCCGTCATAGTGGGGCCGGATCTGCCGACACACTTCGAAACCATCCTGGTCCGGCAGGCCGACATCCAGCAGGACCAGCGCCGGCTTCTCGGCCAGGATCCGGGTGACCGCACGTTCGCCACTGCGCTCGTGGGCCACCTGGTAGCCATGCCGCTGAAGATAGTCGCTGACCATCGTACCCAGGCGGGCATCGTCTTCGACCAGTACGATATCCAGCATTTTCAAGGCCTCCGTGGACGCAAACGTACCGCCACGGCACGAACGCGGCGATGCTATCCCAGCCTTCGGGCCGCCCGGGTCCCAGGGGCGGGCGCCATTCAGCCGGGGTTGCTGGCGCACGGGCCGGGGTTCAGTCCCGGCAACAACTTGCCGCCCAGCATAACGCGTCGCTGTTACAAAACGTTACCTTCGTGATACGTCCGGTGACCATCGCTGACAGCAATGCGACTGACGCCAGGCAGGGACGGGCCGAGCATGGAGTCTCCTCCGTTCCGCGTGCCGTCCCCATGTCGCCCGCCGCCCCCCGCCCGTTGAGTCTGTCCCGTCGCCTGCGTTGCCGAGGTGCCCGATGAGCGGCGTGGTTGGCGCCTGGCTGCCGCCGGCCGAGGACGAGCACCTGCTGCAGCAGCTGGCGCCGATGCTGCGCGCCCTGCAGCAGCGCGGCCGGGGCCGCATCGGCTACTGGACCGACGCCGAGGCTGGTCTGGCGCTGGGGCATTGCCGGGCGCCGACCGATACGCCGTTGCAGCCGTTGAGCTCGGATTGCGGTCGCTACGTGCTGTGCCTGGACGGGCGTCTCTACAACCGCACGGATCTGCAGTCGCAGTTGCGTGATCTGCCGCGCAGCTGCAGCGATGCCCGTGTGCTGCTGCAGGCGATCGTCGAGTGGGGCGTGGAGCGGGCGCTGTCGCGCATCGAGGGGGCGTTCGGCTTCAGTGTCTGGGACCGCGAGTCGCGCGAGCTGTGGCTTGCCCGCGACCCGGTCGGCGAGCGGCCGCTGTATTACGGCTGGTACCAAGGGCAGTTCCTGTTCGCCTCCGAGCTGAAGGCGTTGCAGGCGTTCGCCGGCTTCGCGCCGAGCATCGATCAGGATGCACTGAGCCTGCTGCTGCGCCACGACTATGTGCCGGCGCCGCATACCATCTATCGCGGTATCCACAAGCTGGTGGCCGGCGCGATGCTGCGTGTCGACCTCAGCGATCATGCTGCGGGCAGCTCCAGCCAGGCGGCACAGGGCGGTTCGCGCTACTGGTGTGCACGCGACGCGATGCAGAGTGCACTGCGGGAGCCGCTGCAGCCGGTGCCGGGCCTGGAACAGGCGACCGACCAGCTGGAAGCGGTGCTGCAGAAGGCCATCGCCGCACGCATGCATTCGCCGCTGGCCTGTGGCGCGTTCCTGTCGGGTGGCACCGATTCGTCGCTGGTGACGGCGATGATGCAGGCCCAATCCACCCTGCCGATCGAAGCATGGACCGTCGGTTTCGACGATCCCGGCCATGATGAGAGCGACTGGGCCTCGCAGGTTGCGCGGCATCTGGGTGTACAGCACCACCTGCACCGGATGGACGCGCGCCAGGGCCTGGACCTGCTGCAGCGCCTGCCGCAGGTCTGGTGTGAGCCGTTCGCCGATGCCTCGCAGCTGCCGACCCTGCTCGCCAGCGAGCTGCTGGGCGCGCGCAAGCCGGTGGCACTGACCGGCGATGGGGGCGACGAGCTGTTCTTCGGCCATCCCAGCTATGGACGCGCGCTGCGCAATGCGCGGTTGTGCGGTGGCCTGCCGGATTGGGTGCGCGACCTGGCGCGGCGCAGCGGTAGCCGCATGAACGCCGAACGTGGCCGCCTGGGAGGCTGGCGCGCGCTGGTGGCCGAGGTCGCCGCCAACGACGTGGAGGGGCACTACCTGCAGCGCGTCACGCGCTGGCGACAGCCGGCGCAGGTGGTGCTGGGCGCGCGCGAACCGATGACGATCTTCCAGCAGCAGGACACGGCATTGCCCGCCGAGGCGCGCATCCAGCTGCTGGATTTCCGCATGGATCTGGCCGAGGGCATTCTTGCAAAGGTCGATCGCGCCGGCATGGCGGCGGGTGTGGAAACGCGTGCGCCGCTGCTGGACATGGAGGTGGTGCGCTTGGCCTGGCGCCTGCCGCAGCACCTGAAGTACCACGATGGTGAGCACAAGCGGATCCTCAAGCATCTGCTGGCACGCTACCTGCCGGAACCGCTGGTGTACCGCCCGAAGCGTGGCTTTGGGCCCCCGATGGCGCGATGGTTGGCGGGCCCGTTGCGCGACTGGGCGGAGGCGCTGCTGGACCCACAGCTGCTGCGCAACCAGGGCTGTTTCGATGCGGCACGCGTGCGTGGCATCTGGGAGGCGTTCCTGCGCGGCGAGCGCAAGTGGCACACGCACCTGTGGAATGTGCTGATGTTCCAGGCGTGGCACCAGCACTGGCACGTCAATCGCGGGCGTTGAGATTCCTTCGCGGTTTGTTCTGCGTGGCGCAGGGCGTAGGCCCTTGCGTACGAATGTCCTCCGGCGCCGGCCGTTGGCCGTCACCTCCCCCTTTACTTCGTACGCAAGGGCCTACGCCCTGCGTTCGGAGTTCGTCGACGCCTCGTTGAAAGGCGCCGCGAGCGCTGCGCTTTTCCTTTCCTGCCGCAAGCCGAGCCTCGTCGGGGCGGGCAGGGGTTTGGGCAAAGTAAAGGAGGAGGTGACGGCCAACGGCCGGCGCCGGGGGACATTTGCCCAGGCCCCAGCCTGTCCCGGCGGGGCCCTTCAGTTCGCGGCGAATCCAGACGAGGAAGCGCTCTTCAATGCAGACGCCAGGCAAAAAAAGACCCGGCAGAGGGAGGGATCTGCCGGGTCCGGATTGCGTGGGGGGAGGGACCCACGCAATGAGCGTTGCGTCGCGTCAGTGGTTCTTCGCGTCCGCCGTTGATTCGTTGTAGCCCTGCACCAGCTCGGACCAGGCCTTGCTGGCCTGCAGGCCAAGCCCGACCACGTCCTGCTGGGCCTGGCCCAGCCGCTGCAGGTTGTCCTGCCACAGCTGTGCGCCCTTGGAGAGCACCCCGGCCGCATCCTCGCTGCGGGCCAGCTCGCCGAGCCAGCCGCCGGTGGCGGTCAGGTTGCGTTCCATCGCCTTCAGCTGCACGCCGAAGATGCTTTCCGCGTGCTCCAACGCCAGTCGGTTCGCGCGCGTTGCCGTGGCGGCGAGCTGGCGGGTGGCATCACTGAAGCGATCGCTGAAGGCGGCGGCCATGGGGCATCAGGGAGTGGCTTGATGCGTTGCAGCATACGCCCTTGATGCCGCAATGCAACAAAAATAACAAAGGCGCCCAAAGCGCCTTTGAAACACCTTTCCGATCAATGGGTTGATCAGGCGGCCGGACCGCGGTAGCGGCAGCCGGAGGTGCAGGTTTCGTGCACCGTGATCTCGCTCAGCGCCGGCAGGCTGGGCTTGAGTTCGTTCCAGATCCACACCGCCAGGTTCTCGCTGGTCGGGTTTTCCAGGCCGGGAATGTCGTTGAGGTAGTGATGGTCCAGGCGGTCATAGATCGGCTGGAAAGCTGCCTTTACGTCGCCGAAGTCCATGATCCAGCCGGTCTGCGCGCCGGGCTCGCCCTCGACCTTCAGTTCCACCCGGAACGAGTGGCCGTGCAGGCGCGCGCACTTGTGCCCGGGCGGCACGTTGGGAAGGCGGTGCGCCGCCTCGAGCATGAAGACTTTGAAGATTTCCATGGCCCGATTGTACGCCGCAGGCGGCCCGGCAGCCTGAGCGGATGTTGGTCTTTCGTGAAGAAACTCTTTTCATCCGGATGAAGAGATGATAGCTTCTCTTATATCCGTATGAAGAGATGTTATTGGCCGACCCCCGGCCAGGCATGGACTACTGCGGAACTTCGTCGTCCTTACCACCTCCCCCACATCGTCATGCCCAAGCACACCCTGCTCGTGGCGGCCCTGGCCGTCGCTCTGGCCGCGCCTTTGTCCGCCGCCGCCGAAACCTCCGCCGACGCCAGTGCCGAAGCCAGCACCCTGGCCGCCGTGCGCGTCACCGGTTCCAACATCAAGCGCACCGATACCGAAGCCTCCAACCCGGTGCAGGTGATCGGCCGCCAGCAGCTGGAACAGACCGGCAAGGCCACCGTGGCCGACGTGCTGCGCTCGATCTCCGCCAATACCGGCAATGCCAGCAACGAAACCACCAACAATGGCTGGGCCTCCGGCTCGGCCGGTATCGGCCTGCGTGGCCTGTCGCAGAAAAACACGCTGGTGCTGCTCAATGGCCGACGCCTGGCCAACTACGGCTTCCCGGCCGGTGGCCTGTCCGACACCTTCGTCGATCTCAACGCGCTGCCGCTGGTTGCGGTCGAGCGCATCGAAGTGCTCAAGGACGGCGCTTCGGCGGTCTACGGTTCCGATGCAGTGGCCGGCGTGGTCAACATCATCACCCGGCAGAACTTCGAAGGCGCCGAGATCGGTGGCAGCTTTGGCGGCGCCGACCAGGGCGGCCTGCACGAGCAGAACCTGAAGTTCGTCGGCGGCCTCGGTGATCTGGACACCGACGGCTACAACATCCTCTTCAGCCTGCAGGGCTACAACCGCGAACGCCTCGATCAGGACGAACGCAACCTGACCAGCAGCGGCATCTACACAGACAAGCCGGGGGGCCGTTGGAACGGCTGGTCGGCCAAGGGTGCGCGCTACCTGGTCAACGGCGTGTCGGTGCCGATGCTCGATGCCAACGGCAACTGCCCGGCCGGCACCACCCGCGTTGCCAGCGCGCCGATCGATGGCCTGGCCGGTGACACCTGCGGCTTCAACCAGGCACCGTTCACTACGTTGATCCCCTCGACCAAGCGCTACCAGGCCTACGCCAACGGCACCTTCCGCCTGAACGACAGCGTCGAAGCCTTCGGCGAAGTGCTGTACAGCCAGATCAAGAGCGCCGCGTGGTTCGGCAGCAGCCCGTTCTTCACCCTGGAAAGCGGCCGCTTCGCATTGAACGCGAACAGCGGCCTGGCCGAGCCGGTGTCGTCGCTGCTGCCGGCCAACAATCCCTACAACCCGTACGGCCGCGCGATCCCGATCGAGTACACCTTCTTCGACCTCGGCGGCACGATCAAGACCAACCGCTCCACCGCCTACCGCGGTGTATTCGGCCTGCGTGGCACCACCGCGTCGTGGGACTGGGAAGTGGCTGCGTTCGGTGCACGCAGCAGTGAGCGCGAGAGCGTCTCTGGTGGTTTCGCCAACCGCTGGGCGCTGGCCAACGCACTGTCCACCGGCAGCTACAACCTGCTGAACCCGGCGGCCACGCCGCAGTCGGTGCGCGATTCGATCAACATCGCCACGCTGCGCCCGGCCGAGTCCAAGCTGCAGGGGATCGACGCCAAGATCTCCGGCAGCCTGGGCCACACCTGGGCCGGCGAGATCGGCTTTGCTGCCGGTGCCGAATGGCGCCGCGAGAAGCTCGACTCCAACAACCCGTGGCAGATCGATGCCGGCCTGCAGGTGCGCCCGGCCATTGCCGAAGTGCATGGCCAGCGTCAGGTCAGTGCGGCCTACGCCGAAGTGAACGTGCCGCTGGCCTCGACCCTGGAGCTGTCGGCCGCCGCGCGCGCCGACCACTACGACGATTTCGGTGATGCGTTCTCGCCGAAGATCGGCCTGCGCTGGCAGCCGCTGGATGTCCTGCTGGTGCGCGCCTCGGCGTCGAAGGGCTTCCGCGCACCGTCGCTGTCGGAAAACTCCAACAGCACCAGCATCGCCTATGGCAGCGTGGTCGATCCGCGTGATCCGGACGTGCCGGGCTCGCGCCAGAACCCGACCTTCTTCACCGTCGGCAACAACGCGCTGAAGCCCGAGCGCACCAGGAGCGTGAACTTCGGCGTGGTGTTGTCGCCGTGGGCCAACACCAACCTGAGCGTGGACTACTACCGCATCCAGCTGGACAACCTGGTCGGCACCAACAACACCCAGACCCTGGTCAACGACAACGTGGCCGGCGCCGTGCAGCGCGATGAGCGTGGCAAGCTGCAGGCGGTCTACAACCGCTACCAGAACCTGAGCGAGCTGAAGACCTCGGGCATCGATGTCGAGCTGCGCCAGCGCATCCCGACCGCGGCACTGGGTGACTTCACCGTGTCCTCGGCCTACACCCACGTGCGCGACTACCGTCGTCCGACCGTGGTCGGTGGCCCGCTGGTCGACTACGCCGGGAGCAACCTCGGCGCGACCCTGCCCAAGGACAAGGCCACCACCACGCTGGACTGGAAGCATGGCGATTTCAATGCAGCCGTGACCTGGTACTACACCAGCAGCTACCGCCAGGAAGCCAGTACCGCCGCCACGGCCGTGCAGCAGCGCGTCGGCAGCTACAGCCAGTACGACCTGTACCTGGCCTACACCGGCATCGACAAGCTGACCCTGTACGCCAAGGTGCAGAACCTGGCCGACAAGACGCCGCCGTACGACGCCTCGTTCCCGGGCATCCGCGCGCCGTACGACTTCAGCCAGTACGACCTGCGCGGCCGCTACTTCACGCTGGGCTTCGATTACCGCTTCTGATCCATCCGCCGCGGCCGGTCGCCTGAAGGGGCCGCGGCGCGACCGTCTGCCGTTGAGTTCCAGGGGAGTTACCGTGTCCTTGCATCGCCGTGCCGTTCTTCCGTTGCTGCTTGCCGCCGCCACCGCACTGTCCTCGCCGCAGCCGGTGCAGGCACAGAGCGCGTACTTCTTTCCGCAGGTCACCGACGCAGCGGCGTTCGATGCAGCGGTGCCCACACCGGAGCAGTTCCTCGGCTACCCGATCGGCAGCCGTTACACCCGGCACGACCAGCTGGTGGCGTACTTCCAGGAACTGGCGAAACGCTCGGACAAGATCAGCGTGCGCGAGATCGGCCGCAGCTATGAAGGCCGCCCGCTGTTGATCGCCACCGTCACCGCTGCAGGCAATCATGCGCGGCTGGAACAGATCCGCCAGCAGCACGCGACCCTGGCCGATCCGGCGCAGCCGCGCAGCGCCGCGGGTGACAGCCCGGTGGTGGTGTGGCTGGGCTACAGCGTGCACGGCAACGAAACCTCCAGCGCCGAAGCGGCGATGCTGACCGCCTACTACCTGGTGGCCAACCGCAGCGCCGAAACCCAGCAGTGGCTGCAGCAGGCGGTGGTGCTGTTCGACCCCGCGCAGAATCCGGATGGCCGTGATCGCGCGGCCAACTGGCACAACGCCTGGGCCTCCGACCCTGCCGCGGCCGATCCAGCCGACAAGGAACACGTTGAACCGTTCCCGCAGGGCCGCACCAACCACTACTTCACCGATCTCAACCGCGACTGGCTGGCCCTGACCCAGCAGGACTCACGGCCGAAGGTAGAGGTGTTCCACCAGTGGTACCCGAACGTGCAGATCGACTTCCACGAGATGGGCAAGGACAGCACCTACTACTTCGAGCCCTCGCCGAAGAGCATGCACAGCCCGTTGATTCCGGCGCCGTCGTACGAGTTCAACAAGACCCTGGCCAAGTACCACGCGCAGGCGCTGGATGCCTTGGGTTCGCTGTACTACACCGGCGAGAATTTCGACAATTTCTCGCCGGTGTATGGCTCGACCTATCCGGACTTCCACGGCGCAGTCGGCGTCACCGTCGAGCAGGCCAGTTCGCGTGGTCGTGTGCAGGAATCGGTGAATGGCCTGCTGACCTTCCCGTTCACCATCCGCAACCAGGTAGCTACCGGGCTGGGCACTGTGCGTGGCGCGGTGGCCGAACGCAGCGGCCTGTTCGACCTGCAGAAGCAGTTCTTCCAGAGCGCGCTGAAGCAGGCCGCGCAGCAGCCGGTGAAGAGCTTCGTGTTCGGTGATGCGCATGACCCGGCATTGACCCGTCGCCTGCTGGAACTGTTGCTGCTGCATCGCATCGAGGTGCGCGCGCTGGATCGTGCGGTGACCATCGATGGGCAGCGCTTCGAGGTGGGCAGTGCCTATGTGGTTCCAGTGCAGCAGGCGCAGTTCCGCCTGGTGCATTCGATCTTTGCCGAGACGCCGCCGATCAAGGGGGATGTGTTCTACGGCAGCACCAGCTATGCGATCGCACCGGCCTACGGCGTGGCGTTCGCCGGCAGCCGTAGCCGTATCGAGGGTGGCGCACGCGTGACTGCGCTGCCGGCGGAGCAGGGCGCGGTGCTGGGTGGCCAGGCCGGATTCGCGTACGCGATCGACTGGCGCGACTACAACGCCGGGCACGCGCTGGCCGCGCTGCAGGGCAAAGGTGTGAGCGCACGTGCGGCATTCCAACCGTTCACCACCGCGACCGCGCAGGGCGAGGTCAGCTTCGCCGCCGGCAGCCTGGTGATTCCGGTGGCCGGGCAATCGCTGCAGGGCGCAGCGCTGCTTGAGGCAGTGACGTCCGCCGCGCGCGAGGCGGGCGTACAGGTACATGCGCTGTCCAGCGGCCGCAGCCGCGAAGGCATCGACCTGGGCAGTGACGGCGTCAAGGCGCTGCGCAAGCCTGCGGTGGCACTGGTGATGGGCGAGGGCGTGGCGGCCACCGAGATCGGCTCGGCCTGGTTCCTGCTCGACCAGCAGTTGCAGCTGCCGGCGAGCAAGCTGGACCCGCAGCAGCTCGGGAAGGTTCCGTTGGATCGCTACACCACCATCGTGCTGTCAGGCGGCACCTATGCCGCCGTGGATGCATCGGCGGTGGCTGCATTGAAGCGCTGGGTGCAGGCCGGTGGCTCGCTGGTGACCTACGGCAGTGCCTCGAAGTGGGCGATCGAACAGAAGCTGGCCGACGGCGAGAAGCTCGGCAAGGAAGAGGATGCCACTGACGAAAACCGCCGCGCGTTCGGCGACCAGCGCGATATCGCCGCGATCGAGCGGGTCAGCGGCAACATCCTCAGCGCCGACGTTGATACCAGCCACCCGCTGGCGTTCGGTGTGCCGCGTCGGCAGCTGGCGATCAACAAGGAGAACACGGTGACGCTGCAGCCGAGCGCGAACCCGTTTTCCACGGTGGTGCGCATCGACACGCCGCCGCGGGTGAACGGTTACCTGTCCGAGCGCAACCGTGCGCGGGTGGCGGGCAGCGCATGGCTGCTGGTGTCGGCACAGGGGCAGGGCAATGTGGTGCTGTTTGCCGATGACCCGGCGCACCGCAAGTACTGGCACGGGACGGATCGACTGCTGATCAACGCGATCTTCTTCGGGAATCTGGTGAATCCGAGTAAGGCGCGGGGTTGAGGCGTTTGGCGCCTTGACTGATGCGTGTGGGGGCGGCCGGGCGGGCTGCGCAGTACACGCCGTAAACCCGTCCTTGGGGGCTCGATGGCGCCATCCTTGGCGCCAACGGTCCTGCGCAGCCCGCCCGGCCTCCCCAAGACAGTTTCCAGCGGGCGCGGACGCGTCAGACCCCAAGGCGGGAGCGAGGGCAAAAGCAAAAGCAAAGCCAGGAATTGCGACTTCGGCTTTTGCCTTTGAATTTGAATTTGAATTTGATCTTTCTTCTCCCGGCTACCCGGCGGGAGAAGAAGGCGCAGGCAATGCTTGAAGCGGATGGGCATGGGGGCAGCGCAGAACCGTTGGCGCCATGGATGGCGCCATCGAGCTTACATGGACGTATTTACAGCGTGTTCTGCGCTGCCCCCATGCCCATTCGCCCTCGGTACTGCCACCGCGTGCTTTATCACCCGGTAGCCCGCAACAAAAAAGGACGGCGCGTCAGCGCCGTCCCTCGATAGCCCCCGCGCAGCGGGAAGCACCCTCCATGTCAGCTGGAATCAGCCGGCGCGACCGCCGCCGTTGCCACCCTGGCCGCGGCCACGGCCGCCACCATTGCCGCCACCGCCACGACGCTGGCCCTGGCCGGCGCCTGCACGCTGCTGGCCATTGCCACCGCCCTCACGACGGCCGCCACCGGCCTTTTTCGGGCCTGCGTGCGCGTGGCGCGGCGCATCACCGTGCGGACGGCGCGCATGGCTCTTGCGCGGTGCGCGCTCGCCGGTATCGTGCTCCGCCTTGCCCGGCGCACTGTTGCCCCAGCGGATCGGCACCTGCAGCTCGAAGCCCGGCACATCGCGGATGTCCATGTCGCGGCCCAGCAGGCGCACGATCGCGCGCAGCAGCTTCACTTCATCCTGCGCCACCAGCGAAATCGCCTGGCCGGTCGCGCCGTTGCGGCCGGTGCGGCCGATGCGGTGCACGTAGTCCTCGGCCACCATCGGCAGGTCGAAGTTGATCACCTTCGGCAGCTCGTTGATGTCGATGCCGCGCGCGGCGATGTCGGTAGCCACCAGCACCGTCACGCGGCCGGCCTTGAAGTCGCCCAGCGCGCGCAGGCGCTGGCCCTGGCTCTTGTTGCCGTGGATCGCCGCGGTCTTGATGCCCGACTTCTCCAGGAACGCAGCCAGCTTGTCGCTGCCGTGCTTGGTGCGGGCGAACACCAGGGTCTGCTCGCGGCTGTCCTGCGCCAGCAGGTGCAGCAGCAGGTCACGCTTGCGGCCGGCATCGACCGGGTGCACGCGGTGGGTGATGGTTTCGGCCACGGTGTTCTTCGGCGTCACCTGGATCTGTTCCGGGTTGCGCATGAACTCCAGCGCCAGCTGGCGGATGTTGTCCTCGAACGTGGCCGAGAACAGCAGGGTCTGGCGGTTCTGCTTCGGCAGCTTGGCCAGGATGCGCTTGATCGAGGGCAGGAAGCCCATGTCGAGCATGCGATCGGCTTCGTCCAGCACCAGCAGTTCGATGCCGGACAGGTCGATGCTGCGACGCTCCAGGTGGTCGATCAGGCGGCCCGGGCAGGCCACCAGCAGGTCCACGCCGCGGCGCAGGATGTCCAGCTGGTTGCCCATGCCGACGCCGCCGTAGATGCAGGCGCTGGGAATGCGCAGGTACTTGCTGTAGCCACGCAGGCTGTCATGCACCTGGGTGGCCAGCTCGCGGGTCGGGGCCAGGATCAGCGCGCGCGGCTTGCGCGGGCCAGCGCGCACTTCCTGCGAGGCGGTGCCCAGGTGCTGCAGCAGCGGCAGGCCGAAGGCGGCGGTCTTGCCGGTGCCGGTCTGTGCACCGGCCAGCAGGTCGCGACCGGCCAGCGCCAGCGGGATCGCCTGCTGCTGGATCGGGGTCGGGTTTTCGTAGCCCTGCTCGGCAAGCGCACGCAGCAGGAAGGGCGCCAGGCCCAGCGATTCAAAAGACATTGAGTTTGCTCCAAGTACAAGAAACGCCTGTCCGAACGGACAGACGGGGGCAGATCAAACTGATCGGCTGACTCGGAGCGTTCCCGTGAACCGCGCTGCGAGAAGTTGGGTGCAGCCGGCACGGAGCGCAGGCTGGAATGCGTGACGAACGGTGTCGGAGTGGGGGCGGGCGACGGGGCGAACCCCGGACGCCGGCGATCCCGAAGGGAAACGGACGGCCGCTGCAGACCCGCCTAGTCTAACCGATGGCTGAGACCTCGCGCAAAAAGCCCCGTTCAGGTGGGGGGGCTCTCTGCAGGGCTGCGCCCTGCACCCGCAGAGGCCAAAGCGACGTCAACGTCAAAAGCGGGTTTCCTGAGGGATGGCGGGGTGGGCCCGG
>NZ_JAUTXR010000087.1 GCF_030658505.1 Stenotrophomonas raiganjensis (SeqCode)
TACCTGGCGGTCAACCAAGGGCAGGAGGAAATCGATCTTCGCAACTCACTGAGCGGCGGCTTCTGGAACATGGTCCATGCGCTGCAGCGGGTGCGCGGAACCCATCTGGCGCGCGCCGATCACGTGGCGCGCCGGGCGGTATTGCAGGAACGGCGCGCCTTTCTGGAAAAGAAGGTGGCGCCGTTCCAGAAGCAGAATCCCCGGGTAGACCGCATCCGTATATCGGTGTTCGGTTTCTCGCGCGGCGCCACCGAGGCGCGCGTATTCTGCAACTGGCTCGGCGATGCCTGCGAC
>NZ_JAUTXR010000084.1 GCF_030658505.1 Stenotrophomonas raiganjensis (SeqCode)
GACGGTGAGCCGTTGTTCTTCGACAACGATCATCTGAGCGGACATGGCAATCGCGTGCTGCTGCCCAGTTTCCGTCAGGCCCTGATTGATAGTGCAGGCGACACGCCGGTGTAGAAACGAGCCCACGCTCGGCTTGCGCGCGCAGCGCGGGCTTCATCGCGACCTGGTCGAAGAGCAGCCGAGCATGGCTCGGCTCCACAGGAGTGTGAAGGTGAACGACACACGGTTGTAGAGCCGAGCCCACGCTCGGCTTGCGCGTGCAGCGCGGGCTTCATCGCGATCTGATCGAAGAGCAGCCGAGCATGGGCTCGGCTCTACAGGAGTGCGAAGGCGTGAGCGCGGTCTATGCCGGGGGCAGTACCTTGCCCGGGTTGA
>NZ_JAUTXR010000089.1 GCF_030658505.1 Stenotrophomonas raiganjensis (SeqCode)
CCGCCGTACTTCTCCGCCACCCTGCGTGCCTTCACTGCTTGGCTGGCCGACACCGTGTACTCGGTGTGCAACACCAAGGCGCGCAGCGGATCGACCGAGGCCAGCGGTTCGTCGTCGGTCTTGTTGTCGCCACGCGACCACGCCACCGCGCTGCGCAGGGCCCAGCCCTTGTAGTGCCGAGCCATGCTCGGCAACCGCGTGCCAGCGCGGCACAACGGTCCGCAGCCGGAGCAGCCCAGCAGGGGCGCGGCTCTACAGAAGCAAGAACGCCCCCGCCGGAGCCGGGGCGTGCCCATGGAGAGTGACTTGGTCTCATTACTTGGCGCTGAGGGTCAGGCCCGAGAAGGTGCTGTACGCCTTCACCCGCACACCCCTGCTGCTCGCCCTCGGCCTGGTGCCGATCCTCGCCACTTCCGCCTGCAATGCG
>NZ_JAUTXR010000092.1 GCF_030658505.1 Stenotrophomonas raiganjensis (SeqCode)
GCGCTGGGCTGCGATCTGCAGCATGCCGAACGGCTGGTGTATTCGCTGGGGCTGGATGTGCAGAGCCCGGGCAATTCGGTGTCGATCGGGCCGGGCTGCCGGGTGTGCCCGCGCGAGGACTGCATGCAGCGCGCGTTCGCAGTTGCCGGGGCGATAGGGTTGGTTCGGCAGGGCTGCGCCCTGCACCTGCTTCAATCCAAGGCAACAGCAAAGCAACAGCGGGCTTTCCGTGGGATGGCGGGGTGGGGGGGGGGGGGGGGGGGGGCCGGGCAACCGCCGAGGGGGGGGGGGGGCCGGCGGCCCCCCCCCGCCCCCCCCCCCCCCCCCCCCCCCCCCCACCCCGCCTTCGACAGATCTCCGCGAGCTGTCGAAACGGCATCTTTGCTGCTGTGGGTAGGTATCGACCTTGGTCGACACGGTAGATCCATGCCATGGGTGGATGTTCTTCGATGAAGGTTCGAAATATTCGATTTC
>NZ_JAUTXR010000127.1 GCF_030658505.1 Stenotrophomonas raiganjensis (SeqCode)
CAGGACGGCAGGTCGTTCAGTGCGCCGGTGGCTTCGGCACCGATCAGGGTCATCGCGATGATGCCCATGGTCTTCTGCGCGTCGTTGTGGCCGTGGGCGGTCTTGCCGTTTTCTTACTTGGGGGGTGGCGGGCCGGGGCCCGGCACTACCGATCCAATTCAAAGGACTGAGATGATCCACCAGACTGAACTGCGCGACCTGCTGCCCGGCATGGTCCCCTTCCCCACCGACGTCTTCCCCGCCGACCAGGCCTGGCTCGGCCAGCACCTGCTGCCGCTGCTGAAGATCGACCTGGGCGTGCTGCGCCCGGAACTGGCCGGCCAGGTGGCAACGATGCTGTGCCCGATCGAGCCGTATGACGGCTGCATCGGCGAGACCACCGAAGAACACCACAACGAATTCACCGGCACCAACTGGATTGCCTTCGAACTGACCGCCAGCAACGAGATGCGCTTCCTCGGCAACGAGGGCTATTTCATCGGCGATGCGGTACAGGACAAGGACGCACAGGAACACATCGCGCAGATGCGCGAGAGCTACGCCAAGGCCCGCGACTATCATGCCGCGCACGGCCGTCTGGCCTGCTACTCGGGCTACGGCGAAAGTGAGCCCAGCGAGCGTGACTACCTGGATACGCTGGGCGGCCCGATCGGTTTCGGCAACTGGACCGAGACCGCAGCGATTCCCGCGGCGTTCGAACTGGACTTCACCGACGCTGCCGATGACCCCAACGCTGCGGACGATGCCGAAAGGGTGATCATCACCCGCGACGGCAACACGTTCTTCGCCGTAGCCGAAGTGGCCGGCTACAACTGGTGCGCCACCGGCGCCGATGCCATCGTGATGTTGTACGAGCCAGTGAGCCGTACGGTACTGTTCTCGTACGACTGGTCGTAAGCCGCTTTGCTAGTGCCGGCCGCTGGCCGGCATTTCCTGTGCTGCCGGCCAGCGGCCGGCACTACCATCCCACTACGGCGCGGCCTTGCGCACGGCCAGCGTCGCGCTGGCTTCACCACCGCCTTCCAGCTGCAGCCGCAGCGGCAGCGCCTGGCCTTCCTTCAACGCCGCCTTGCCCTGCATCAGCATCAGGTGCAGGCCACCGGGCTTGAGCTCGGCACGCGCGCCCGGTGCCAGCGGCAGGCGCTCGATCGCACGCATCCGGCTGACCCCATCGACGATCGTGGTTTCGTGCAGCGACACATCGCCAAATACCGCGCTGCTTGCGCCGGTAATCACTACCGCCCGGCCGCAGCCGTTGTGGATGACGCCGTAGCCAGCGGTCATCGGCATCGCCGGATTCGGTGGCAACCGCGCCCAGCCCTGCTCCACCGTGACGCAGGCCGGTTCTGCGGCCGAGGCCGATGCTGCGGCCGCACACAGAACCAACAGTACGCCAACGAATGGTTTGGTTATCATCGCCCAGGTTCCTTCTTCGCAACGAGACCGCAGCATGACGACGCTCATCGAGGTGATCAACCATGGCCCCATCCGCGAACTGCGCCTGGCGCGGCCGCCGGTCAACGCACTGGACACCGACCTGTGCCGGCAGTTGATCCATGCCATCGAGCTGGCCATGGCCGAAGACACGCACGGCATCGTGCTGTCGGGCAGCGAGCGCATCTTCACCGGCGGCATGGATGTGCCGCACCTGCTCTCGCACGGCGATGACAAGCACAAGTTGTTGGACACCTGGAACGCCTTCTTTGGCGCCGTGCGCACGCTGGCCGAGAGCCGCATCCCGGTGGTCGCGGCGATTACCGGCCATGCCCCGGCCGGCGGCTGCGTGCTGGCCCTGTGCTGCGACTATCGGGTGATGGCGCGCAGCGCCGATCCGTCGCGGCCGTATGCCATCGGCCTGAACGAAGTACAGGTCGGCCTGATCGCACCGGAGGGCATCCAGCGCCTGCTGCGCCGCGCGGTGGGCGTGCACCGCGCCGGTGTGCTGCTGACCACCGGCTCGCTGGTACCGGCCGAACAGGCGCTGCAGATCGGCCTGGTCGATGAACTGGCCGAAGGCGACCTGGTGGTGGCCCGCGCGGTAGCCTGGCTGCAGAACCTGCTCAAGCAGCCGCGCCAGCCGATGCTGCTGACCCGCGCCATTGCCCGCACCGACCTGCACGAAGCGCTGCACCCGGACCTGATCCAGCTGGACCGCTTCGTCGAGGCCTGGTTCGCCCCGGACGCGCAGAACGCCCTGCAGGCACTGGTCGCCCGGCTGGGCAAATAAACGATCGTGCCGGTCGCAGGCCGGCAACCGCAGGCGCCCCAGGAGGCTCATGAGGCTGCCGGCCAGCGGCCGGCACTACCGATGATGGGCCGGCCTGCACCGGTATAATCGGGGCCTCTTCACTGCTGTGGCCGCCCCCCTTGAACGACACGCCCGAACCCGTCGTCTCCGAGCTGATCGACCTGCTCACGCTGGAGCGGCTGGAGGACAACCTGTTCCGCGGGCAGAGCCGCGACATCGGCACCAAATACGTGTTCGGCGGACAGGTGCTGGGCCAGGCGCTGGCCGCAGCGCAGGCCACGGTCGACAACGGCCGCCACGTGCACTCGCTGCACGCCTACTTCCTGCGCGCCGGCAACATCGACCACCCGATCGTCTATGACGTGGACCGCACCCGCGACGGCGGCAGCTTCTCGGTGCGTCGGGTCACCGCGATCCAGCACGGCAAGGTGATCTTCTTCTGCGCGGCCTCGTTCCAGCAGGCCGAGACCGGCGCCGAGCACCAGCACAAGATGCCCGAAGTGCCGCAGCCGGAAGACATCGAACCGAATCGTCCGCTGCCGGCGGAAGTGCTCGAACGCCTGCCGATCAAGGTGCAGCGCTGGCTGTCGCGCGGCGGCCCGTTCGAGTTCCGTCACGTCTACCCGCGCGACGAACTGAATCCGCCCAAGCGCCCGCCCTACCACCAGGTGTGGCTGCGCCTGAGCGAACCGGTGGGCGATGCGCCGGAGCTGCACCAGGCGCTGCTGGCCTACGCCTCCGACTTCCACCTGCTGGGCACGGCAACCTTCCCGCACGGCATCAGCTACTACCACCCGCACGTGCAGATGGCCTCGCTCGACCACGCCATCTGGTTCCACCGCCCGTTCCGCGCCGACGACTGGTTGCTGTACTCGCTGGACAGCCCCAGCGCGCAGGATTCGCGCGGCCTGGCCCGCGGCCAGTTCTTCACCCGCAACGGCGTGCTGGTGGCCAGCACCGCGCAGGAAGGCCTGATCCGCGTCGTTCCCGACCAGGCCGCGGCCGCCGCCGTGCCGGCCAAGGAGTAAACCCATGCGCCAGATCTTCAGCAGCCAGCGCGTGGAAACCGTCGAAGGCGTGGCCGAGCTCCTGCGCGGGCATGGCATCGACGTCAAGGTCACCAACGGGCGCTCGTACAAGACCCGCCGCCGCGGCCAGTTCAGCTATACCGACCTCGGCAACGCCAACGCCTACCCGGCGGTATGGATCGTGCGTGCCGACGACCAGCCGCGCGCGCGCGAAATCCTGCGCGAGGCGCGCCTGCTCGACACGACCCGTCGCGACCACCCGACCGCCGAGTTCGCCTTCCGCGACGCGCCGGAACCGGGCAGCGGCGGGCGCAGCTGGGCCTGGCGCATCCGCATCGCGCTGCTGGTGGTGATCGCTGGCGTGGCACTGGTGATCGGCCTGCGCCACCGCGGCGCCCCAACGCCTGCGGCACCGGCGCCTGCCCCGCAGGCCCAGCCGCAGCAGGCAAAGCCGGCCCCGCAGGCCGCGCCGGAAGAGGACGAAGTCCGGGTCCGCATCCAGCCGTCGACGTAACGACGCCGGTAGCGCCGGGCCCTGCCCGGCGAGCGCAGCGGCCTGACAGAAAAGCCGCCGGGCATGGCCCGGCGCTACCGGGACGCGAACCGGTCACATCGGGCGCGCGGCTTCGTCATGGGACACAATCCCAGCAGGAGAGCCGCCGCCATGACGACGTTCGCCGCATCGATCGACCAGACCCTGGAACGTGAACTACCGGCCGCCGCTGGCGGTTGCCAACACGCCTATGGCCGCATCGTGCTGGCCTGCCAGAACACGGTCACCGCCATCGCGCTGGCCATCACCCGCGACCGCCAGGCCAGCGAGGACATCGCCCAGGAGGCCTTCGTGAAGGGCTGGCAGCAACTGCACCAGCTGCGCAGCGCAACCAGCTTCCTGCCTTGGCTGCGGCAGATCACCCGCAACCTGGCCCGCGACTGGCTGCGCGCGCAGCGTGGCCGGCCGCTGACCGGCGAGGCCGCCGAGGTAGCTCTCGGCATGGCCGCCGACCCGGCTCCGGGTGCCGCCGACCGCCTGCAGCGGGTGGAAGAGGAGATCGCCGCCGAGGACATCATCTCCACCCTACCCGCCGACAGCCGCGAAGTGCTGCTGCTGTACTACCGCGAAGGCCAGCGTTCGCAGCAGGTGGCCGACCTGCTCGGCCTCAGCGACGCGGCGGTACGCAAGCGCCTGTCGCGCGCCCGCGCCCTGGTGCGCGACGGCCTGCTGCAGCGCTTCGGCGAGTTCGCCCGCAGCAGCGCACCGAGCGCCGCCTTCGCCACCGCCGTGGTGTCGATGGTGCTGGTGGCCGCCCCCGGCACGGCCAGCGCCGCGATCCTGCTCGGCACCGGCGTCGGCGTGGGCGGCAGCAAGCTGGGCCTGGGCGGCGCCAGTGTTGCCGGCGGCACCGCAATGGGCTCGTTGACCGCCACGCTGGGCCAGCTGCACATCCTGCCGGCCGAAAGCTGGGGGGCGGTCATCGGCGGCGTGGTCGGCGGTGCGATCGGCAGCTATCTGGGCGGGCGCTTCCTGATGTCGTACACCGAAACGGCGGCAGAGCGGGCCGAGGTGCGCCGCTTCCTCTATCTCAACATCATCACCGGCATGTTCTGGTGCCTGGCGATCCTGCTGGCGGTCATGCTGCAGGCGCCGGTCTGGGCTCAGCTGACGGTGCTGGCGGTCGGCCTGGGCGTGGTCAACTACCAGTGCCTGGTGCCGCTGCAGCGGGTGATGGCACCGATGATCGCGCGCGATTCGGCCCGCCGCGGACGAACCGGCGTCAACTGGAAGTTCGAATCGATGTACGGCCGCACCGGTATCGTCGCAATGAACCTGATGGTCATTGCGCTTGTGGTGTACTCACTGATGCGCAGCGGCCGCCTGTAACGGACAACGCCGGCAGTGCGCCGGCGTTGTCGTCAATCACTGCGCTGAACCTCAGCGCTGCGGCTTCGGCGCAGCGCCGTCACGCGGACCGCCATGACGCGGGCCGCCGTGCATCGGGCCCTTGGCTGCGTCGAACTCGGCCTTGCTCAGCTGGCCGTCCTTGTTGGTGTCGGCGGCAGCGAACCAGGCATCACGGCGCTGCTTGATGCGCAGCTCGCGATCGGCCTTGTCCAGATAGCCGTCCTTGTTGAGGTCGAGCTGATCGAAGCGCGCGGCCAGGCGCGGATCGGCCTTGGCCTCCTCGCGGCTGATGCGGCCGTCCTTGTTGGCGTCCAGCTTGGCCCAGCGCTCACCGCCGTGGCCACGGCGGCCATGCTGCCAGCGCGGCATCTCATCGCGCGAAAGCTTGCCGTCCTTGTTCTTGTCCAGTTCGTCGAACTTCGCGGCCAGGCGCGGGTTGGCGGCGGCCTCGCTGCGATCGATGACGCCGTCGCCGTTGGTGTCCAGCTTGGCCGGGCGCTGCGCCGGCGCGGTCGGGGTATCGGCCGCCAGCGCGATGCCGGAAGCGGAGGTGCCGAGCAGCAGGGCCAGCAGCAGGGGGGTACGGATCATGGGTCACTCCTGGGAATGGGGGTTGCGTCGGGGTGATCACTTCACCCTCGAGGGACAACAACGCCCGGGCGCGCCATCGGTTGACGCGGTGATCGGTTCCATTCATCCGGCGGACAGTCGCCGCTACTGCGACGGGCTGGGGCTATGCTGTGCGCATGGCGATTCACGGCGACAGAGACGACGAACTGCGGCTTTTCCAGACCGGCGAGCACCCCTGCGGGTACTGGTCGGACCGGGTGGCGCGCGACCTGGTGCTGGACCCGCACGATCGCCGCCTGGGCGGCCTGTATCCGCTGGCACTGAGCTGGGGCTTCCGCCGCAGCGGCGACCTGGTCTACCGGCCGCATTGCGCGCATTGCCAGGCCTGCGTGGCGGTGCGCATCCCGGTGGCCCGCTTCGCCCCGGACCGTAGCCAGCGCCGCTGTGCCGCCCGCAATGACGACCTGGAGGTGCGGATCACCGCCGCCACCGCCCGTGACGATCTGTTCGCGCTGTATCACCGCTACCTCACCCACCGCCACGCCAATGGCGGCATGGACGACCACGGGCCGCACGAGTTCGAGCAGTTCCTGATCGGCAGCTGGTCGCACACCCGCTTCATGGAGATGCGCCTGCCCGGCCACGACGGCCAGCCCAGCCAGCTGCTGGGGGTGGCGGTGACCGACGTCACCGAGCATGGCCTGTCGGCGGTCTACACCTTCTTCGACCCGGACCACGCCGCGCGCGGGCTGGGTACCTTCGCGATCCTGCAGCAGATCGAATGGGCGCGCCGCGAGGGGCTGCCGCACGTGTACCTTGGCTACTGGATCCGCGGGCACCAGAAGATGGACTACAAGCGTCGCTTCCATCCCCTGGAGGCCTACGATGGCCGCCGCTGGCACGATTTCGACAACGAACTGGACGGGCGCTGACAAACCGCTGACACCGGGCCGGGTGCAGAATAGGGGGATGAACGCCAAACCCCTGATCCTCGCCCTGGCCCTGCTCTGCGGCGCCACCGCCCCCGCCTTCGCCACGTCCCCCGCGATGACTGAAAAGCCGTCCACTGCACTGCGCCTGGCCACCTACAACACCTCGCTGTATTCCGACGACGCCGGCGGCCTGATCAAGGAGCTGGAAGGCGACAGCGAACACGCACGCAAGATCGCCGCGGTACTGCAGCAGGTGCGCCCGGACCTGGTGCTGTTGAATGAGTTCGATTTCGACGACGCCCATCGCGCCGCCGACCTGTTCCAGAAGCGCTACCTGGAAGTGGCCCAGCCCGGCGGCGGCAAGCCGTTGCACTTCGCCTACCGCTACCTGGCGCCGGTCAACACCGGCGTGCCCAGCGGCCTGGATCTGGACAACAACGGTGTGGTCGGCGGCGAAGGCCGCAGCCGCGGCAATGACGCCTGGGGCTACGGCCTGCACCCGGGCCAGTACGGCATGCTGGTGCTGTCGCGCTACCCGATCGATGAAGCCAAGGTGCGCAGCTTCCAGCTGCTGAAGTGGAGCGCGATGCCCGGCGCGATCCGCCCGGTCGATCCGCGCACCGGCAAGAGCTTCTACAACGACCACGTGTGGTCGCAGCTGCGCCTGTCGTCGAAGTCGCATTGGGACGTGCCGGTGAAGACCCCTGCCGGTGTGATCCACGCGCTGGTCTCGCACCCGACCCCGCCGGTGTTCGACGGCCCCGAAAAGCGTAACGCTGCGCGCAACCACGACGAACTGCGCCTGTGGCAGGAATACCTGTCCAAGGGTGACAAGCCGTGGCTGTGCGACGACAAGGGCCAGTGCGGTGGCCTGGCGCAGGACGCGCGCTTCGTGATCCTCGGCGACCTCAACAACGACCCGGTCGATGGCGATGGCCGCCATGAGGCGATCGTCGAGCTGATCGAGAACGCCCGCGTGCTGCGCTACCCCACCCCGCGCAGCGTCGGCGGCGAGCAGACCAGCCTGGCCTATGCGGCCAAGGGCATCGAGCGCAAGGGCGCGCCGTTCCACGCCACCGGCGATTTCGGTCCGAAGTCCGGCACCATGCGCCTGGACTACGTACTGCCCTCGACCGGTTTCGAATACGTGGGCAGCGGCATCTTCTGGCCGGCCAATGAAAGCCCGGAAGCGAAGATCGCCGACGGCAGCGACCACCACCTGGTGTGGGTGGATGTGAAATAGCCCGGTAGCGCCGGGCCTTCCCCGGCGCTATCCGCTGCCGAAGCCCTCTGCTAGAGTCACGAAGGGTTAAGGCAAGGAGTGCTGATGCTGAAGCGAAACGCGGTTCTCATTCTTGCCGTCTTCAGTACGGTCGCAGTGGCGTGCTACGTGGAACCATGGCTGGCGCAACTGGCGCCCGTGGTGCTGATCGGCCTGATTCCAGCAGGCGTTGCCTGCTGGAAGGGCTATGCCGACCGCTTCGGCACCTGGTGGATGTATGGCTCGGTGCTGTGGGCCGTAGCCATGATTCACGTAACCGTGCTGCCCTGGCGTAGGCGCTAGTACCTGCAACGGCGTTTGCAGGGCCGAGCCTATGCTCGGCCCTGCAAAAAGCACATGCGGGCTCAAGGGCGCAGTTCGACGCCGATAGCCTCGGCGGCATCACGTGCGATGGCGCGTGCCTCGTCGATGGTTTCCGCGCGCGCCAGGGTCACGCCGACGCGGCGGTGGCCATGCACGCTGGGCTTGCCGAACAGGCGCACGGCGGTATCCGGCACCTGCAATGCGGCGGCGACGTTGTTGAAGTACGGCACGCCCTCGCCGTGCGCCAGCAGCGCGCACGATGCCGACGGGCCGCTCTGGCGGATCACCGGAATCGGCAGGCCGAGGATGGCGCGCGCGTGCAGCGCGAATTCGCTCAGCTCCTGCGATACCAGGGTCACCAGGCCGGTATCGTGCGGGCGCGGCGAGACTTCGCTGAACCACACCTCGTCGCCCTTCACGAACAGCTCGACACCGAACAGGCCCCAGCCGCCGAGGTCGTCGGTGATCGCGCGCGAGATCTCTTCCGCACGCGCCAGCGCCTTGCTCGACATCGGCTGCGGCTGCCAGCTTTCGCGGTAATCGCCGTCCTTCTGCAGGTGGCCAATCGGCGCACAGAACGAGGTGCCGCCCGCATGGCGCACGGTCAACAGGGTGATCTCGTAATCGAAGTCGATGAAACCTTCGACGATGCAGCGGCCGGCGCCTGCACGGCCACCGGTCTGCGCGTAGTCCCAGGCCGGAGCGATGTCTGCTTCGCTGCGCAGCGTGCTCTGGCCTTTGCCCGAGGACGACATCACCGGCTTGACCACGCACGGCAGGCCGATGGCAGCCACGGCAGCGCGGTATTCGGCCTCGGTATCGACGAAGCGGTAGGGCGAGGTCGGCAGGCCCAGGGTTTCGGCGGCGAGGCGGCGGATGCCCTCGCGGTCCATGGTCAGGCGCGCGGCACGCGCGGTCGGGATCACCCGCAGGCCCTGCTCCTGCTCCAGCTGTACCAGGGTTTCGGTGTGGATGGCCTCGATCTCCGGCACCACCAGGTGCGGCTGCTCCTGGGCGATCAGCGCGCGCAGCGCCATCGCATCGAGCATGTCGATCACGTGCGAGCGGTGCGCGACCTGCATGGCCGGCGCGTCGGCGTAGCGGTCAGCGGCGATCACTTCCACGCCCAGCCGCTGCAGCTCGATGGCCACCTCCTTGCCGAGTTCGCCCGAGCCCAGCAGCAGCACGCGGGTGGCGGAGGGGGACAACGGAGTTCCAAGCTTGGCCATGGCGGTTCCAGCAGCGACGTGAAGGCGGGTGGGCATTCTAGCTGGCCGCGCACCCCGGCCACGGCATCCGACGAACGGCAGTCGACAAGTGATATCACTTTGATATCTTAAATTCGAACCCTCAAGGACGTATCGCCATGAAAGAGAAGTCGCTTGCCTCCCTCAACGGCCTGGGCACCCTGGCCGGATCCCTGCTGGTCGCGCTGGCGGGTACCGCACTGTTCGTACTCGGGGCGACGACCAGGACCGGTTCCGGCTCACCGAACCTGCTGCTGATGCTGGCCGGCATGCTGGTGATCTTCGCTGCGGTCTTCATCCTGGCCGGCCTGTACACCATCCAGCCCAACCAGGCGGCGGTGCTGAGCCTGTTCGGCAAGTACGTCGGCACCGTCAAGGACAACGGCCTGCGCTGGAACAACCCCTTCTATGCCAAGCGCCGGGTCAGCCAGCGCGTGCGCAACTTCGAGAGCGGCAAGCTGAAGGTCAACGAGCTGGACGGCAGCCCGATCGAGATCGCTGCGGTCATCGTCTGGCAGGTGGTCGATGCCTCCGAGGCCGTCTACAACGTGGACGACTACGAGAGCTTCGTGCACATCCAGTCCGAGTCGGCGTTGCGCGCGATGGCGACCAGCTATCCCTACGACCAGCACGAGGACGGCCAGCTGGCCCTGCGCAGCCATGCCAGCGAGATCTCCCAGCACCTGAAGAACGAGCTGGCCGAACGCCTGGCCGATGCTGGCGTGCAGGTGATCGACGCACGCATCAGCCACCTCGCCTACGCCGCCGAGATTGCCCAGGCCATGCTGCAGCGCCAGCAGGCCAACGCGGTGATCGCCGCACGCACGCGCATCGTGGCCGGTGCCGTCGGCATGGTCGAAATGGCCCTGGCCGAACTGCAGAAGAACGGCGTGGTTGAACTGGACGAGGAACGCAAGGCGCACATGGTCAGCAACCTGCTGACCGTGCTGTGCTCGGACCGTGGCACCCAGCCGATCGTCAACGCCGGTTCGCTGTACTGAACCACCCTCGCAACGGGGCGCCCCACCGCCCCGCCAGGAGTCTTCATGAGTGAGAAGAAAGCCTATCCGCTGCGCATCAACGCCGAGGTCCTGGCCGCAGCGCAGCGCTGGGCCGACGACGAGCTGCGCAGCCTCAACGCACAGATTGAATACGTGTTGCGCGACGCGCTGCGCAAGGCAGGACGGCTGCCAAAACCCACGCCATCGCCGGAGGACAAGCAATGAGCACGCGCTGGAGTTACCAGACGATTGAAGTGAAAACCTCGATGATGGGCGTGCTCAAGGCCGAGGACATCCAGAGTGAACTGACCCGCCAGGGCCTGCTGGGCTGGGAACTGGTCAACATCATCATTCCGGCGCCGATGCGCCCGGCGATGCTGGTGTTCAAGAAGGAGGCCTGAGCCATGGGCGCAAGCGATCCGAAACAGTACGAGGTGGCCGAGAGCTCGCCGGTGCGCGTGCTGTGGATCGTGCTGCCCCTGCTCGCCGCCTTCGTGGCCTGCCTGTACGCGCAACTGTACAAGGCACCGGCGACAGCGCCCTGGATCGACGTGACGCTGTCGCCGCCGTGGTTCCGGATGGGCGGCAGCGCCGCCTGGAGCCTGCTGGTCATTGCAGCGCTCGGCATCGGGCTGGGCGCGGCCTTCTTCCGCCGCCGGGTGGAACTGGCCGACGGCATGCTGGACGTGCGTTCGACGATGTACCGCCGCCGCGTTCCGGTGGCGCAGCTGCGGCTGGACCAGGCAGAGGTCGTCGACCTGCAGCGGGACCGCCGCTATGGCATCCGTTTCAAGACCAACGGCTACGCGATGCCGGGCTTCTATTCCGGCCACTTCCGCCTGCAGGGCGGCGGCAAGGGCTTCGCGCTGGTCACCAACCGCGCGCGCGTCCTCGCCCTTCCGGTCCGCGATGGCAGCACGCTGCTGCTCAGTCTCGATCGGCCACAGGCGCTGCTGGAAGCACTGCGCAAGGTGGCCGTGCCGGGCCCGCGGCAGTAAGCTGCGGCGATGCAACGACGCCTGCCCCTGCTGATCAATACCGAAGCCATCGAACTGTGGCCCGCAGACCTGCTGCGTGCGCGCAGCAATCTCGACGCGCGCCTGCTGTCACGGGCGAACTGGGTGCTGCGGCGCAAGCGTGATGGCCGTTACCTGGCGGCGGTGATGGAGCACGGCGTGCACGCCATGGTGCCGCGCCTGGCGCGCGAGCCCGGGGCCGAGGAAGCACTGGCCTTGCTGGATGCAGCCGCGGCCCGGCCGTTCGGTGCAAATCTGGAAGCGCAGTGGTTGCCCCTCGCCGGCCTGCAGCAGCGCCTGCAGCAGCTCGGCCTGGATGCCCAGCGCTATGCCGACGACAGCGGCCTGCCGCTGGAACCCGAACCGTGCCTGCTGCACTTTGCTGGGCGCGACCGCTTCGCCCGCCCGCTGTGGCTGCGCCGCGGCGCTGCACAGGGCTGGCGGCGGATGCGCCTGCATGCGGCGCGCGATGGCATCGCGCTGGATGCAATCTCCGGCTTCCGCAGCCATGCCTACCAGCTGGGCATCTTCGAGCGGAAACGGGCGCGCGGGCTGAGTGTGGCGGAGATCCTGAAGGTCAATGCCGCGCCGGGGTTCAGCGAGCACCATAGCGGCCACGCGCTGGATATCGGCACCCCGGGTGATGCGCCGGCCGAAGAATCGTTCGAGGCCACTGATGCATTTGCGTGGCTGCAGGCCCATGCCGGCGGGCACGGCTTCCAGTTGAGTTACCCGCGCGACAACCCGCACGGGATCGTCTACGAACCCTGGCACTGGTGCTGGAGACCGGCCAACGGCTGAGCCTTTCGTGGCGGCTGCACGGCGAAATTCATGGAGCTGTCCGGGCGGGTAGGCTGGGCAGGGGACGCCGTGAATCCGTCCCTGGGGGCTTGGCCGCGCCATCCATGGCGCGGATACCCCTGCCCAGCCCACCCGCCCGGCCTGACAGTTTCCGTGTGCGTCCGCCACGGAATGGAACAAGAGAGCAAAGACAAAAGCGGGTCGCTTCGCTCGAAGCCTCTACAACGGATCAGCGCGCGGCTGTTGGGTCCGCCTTCAAGCGAGCCGGGCACCGCAGGTCCGGCGAGGGCGAAGAGGTGCGTGCGATTCTGTAGAGCCGAGCCATGCTCGGCTGCTCTCCGCACCGTCCCTCGACGGGCCGAGGAGCACAGGGTACCGATGCGCAGCATCGGCTCGCGGCCGGCGGCGCGATTCTTTTGGTTGCTTTTCTTTTCCCGCGAAAAGAAACCCAACGCCCCTGAACGCTGCAGATCGCCTCAGCAGGGATCGAAGCGACAACGTCGACTCAGTCACCGCCTCAACGCATTGATCGCCAGCAGCACCCATCCGGCCATCATGCTGGTGCCACCGATCGGCGCCATCCGCGTTGGCCACTGCCACAACGCGCCGCCCACCAGACTGCCGGAAAACAGCAACACGCCCAGCAGCAGCACGTACAGCGCCAAGCGTGCAATCGCCCCCTGCGCGCGCGGCCCCAGCGCCACCAGCACCGCGCCATGCGCGAACGCATACAGCGCTGCCATGTTCAGGTGCTGCTGCGCCAACGGGTCGGCCACGCCATGCGATGCGTAGGCAGACAGGCCGATCGAGGCGGCGGCCAGCAGCGCCCCCAGGCAGGCCAGCAGGGAAGGCTTACGTGCGCGGCGTTCCAGATTGAACATGAGGGCTCCTTGCGCAGCGCCCCTTGCCGGGCGCCAGATGAAAAAAAAACGCGCCGCAATGAGCGGCGCGTTTTCGTGTCCAACATTACATGGGTCAGCCGAGTCTTACTTGACGGCCCAGTAGATGTCGTAGGTACCTTCCGGGGTGAACGACTTGTCGATGCCGTCCTTCCAGGATTCGTACGGACGGTCGATGACTTCGTTGCCCGAGGTCACGGCCCAGGCGCGCAGGCCGTTGCGGGCCACGTCCAGACCCGCCATGTGGCCGGTGTAGGCCGCATGTGCCGAACGGTGCGGAGCCACGTGCACGTACTTGACCGGAGCGCCGCCGTCGATCTTGACGGTCAGCTCTTCAGCAGTGGCACCTTCAGCACCCTTCTTCTTCACCGGCTGGGCGATGTCGAAGGCGTACTTCTCCTGGCCGAAGTCGGTGGTGACGATGCGGAACGGACCCGCGGCTTCAAGGCCATTGGCCTCCATCACGCGCTTGATCCACTCCTGGTTGTCCTTGATCGACTTGGTGATCGTATCCTGGCCGCGGTCCACGTTACCGGCGTTGACGACCAGCAGGTCTTCAGCCGGCACATCGACGATGGCCAGATCGGTCAGCGGGGCTTCCGGAGTGCGGTAGTCGACGTTCGGAACGCTGGCCAGCATGTTGGCCATGCGCGACAGACCCATCTTGATGTCGTCGCCGATCTGGCGGCTGACATACAGGCCGGCGTAACGGCCGAACAGGTCGAAGCCGTACTTCACCGAGTAGTCCTGGGTGATCTTGACGTTACGGCCACCCTTGCCGGTCGGCTCCAGGGTGAAGGTGGTGATCTTGTCGTGACCCTTGGTGGCGTCATCGATGGCGATCGCAACACGCTTGTTCTCTTCGGCTTCGGTGATCTTCCAGGAGCCGGCGCCCAGGTCCTTGGAGGTGAAGTCGAGGGTGGCACCGACGCCGGAGGCCGGGCCGGACAGCTTCAGTTCAACGGCGGGATCGCGCAGTACCAGCGGGTTCCAGTCCTTGAAGCGGCGCAGGCTGCTGACCGTGTCGTACACGATCGTCATCTTGCGGTTGGTCTCGATGCTTTCGGTGATGTGACGCTCGCCCGGCAGACATACGCCAATGATGACGAACAGGCCAGCCACGATCCCCAAGGCGATCAGGAACTCGATAATACGGGTCATTCAGAGAGTCTCCGGGGCCGATCCCACGGCCGGGTTGATTGAAGCGAAGCGCCAATCCTAGCAGGCTTCGCGGGCATTGTTTATCGGGATTGGCGCACCGGTTTCCCTGCCGGCTGCGTATTTGTATGGACAAAGGATTCGAAGGGTAGCGCATACCGCTACCGGCCAGTAGGGGGCAACCTTGGCCGCAGCGCCGGGCCATCACCCAAGTCTTTGTACCAAAACGATTTTCATCAGACCAGCTGGAGTTCGAACGCCTTCAGTACGGCACGCGTACGGTCACGGACGCCCAGCTTGGAGAGGATGTTGGACACGTGGTTCTTGATGGTGCCCTCGGCTACGCCCAGCGAATTGGCGATCTCCTTGTTGGAGAAGCCACTGGCCATCAGCCGCAGGATCTCGGTCTCGCGGTCGGTCAGCGGGTCCGGGCGGTCCAGGCTGACGAATTCATTGCGCATGTGCTCCAGGCCGGACAGCAGGCGCTGGGTTACCGCCGGCTGCACCAGCGAACCGCCTTCGGCCACGGTACGGATGGCCCCCACCAGCTGCGCCAGGGTCACGTCCTTGAGCAGGTAGCCCTTGGCCCCCGCCTTGAGCCCGGCCAGCACCAGCTGGTCGTCGTCGAAGGTCGTGAGGATGATGGTCGGCGGCAGCTGTTCCTGCCGCGACAGCACCTGCAGTGCCTCCAGCCCGGACATCACCGGCATGCGCATGTCCATCAGCACCACGTCGGGACGCACCTGCGGGATCAGCTCGACCGCCTGCCGGCCATCGCCGGCCTCGGCCACCACCTCGATGCCATCGTCGAGCGCCAGCAGGGAGCGGATTCCCTGCCGCACCAGGGTTTGGTCGTCGACCAGGCAGACGCGAATCATCAACGTACTCCTTCAGGAACCTTGGTAAGGGCAGCCACCAGCACCGTTGCCGGCACCGTCGCCCGCAGCCGGAATCCTTCACCGGGACGGGTCTCGATCTGCAGCTGGCCACCGCATTGTTGCAGGCGCTCGCGCATGCCGCGCAAGCCATTGCCCACATTGAGCATATCCGCGCCGACACCGTCGTCGCGGGCCTCCACCACCACCCGGTCGGGGGCTTCACGGTACACCTTGATCCACAGGTGGCGGGCGTCGGCGTGGCGCACGGCGTTGGTGATGATCTCCTGGGTGCAGCGCAGCAGCACATGGGCCCGCTGCGGGTCCTCCACGTTCAGTGGATCCTCGATGTCCAGCTGGATGTCCAGCGAAGGCACGTTCTCGGTCAGCGGTCGCAATGCCGCGGCCAGATCGATCGCGCCGGTCTCGCGCAGCTGGCTGACCACCTCGCGCACGTTGCCCAGCAGCAGCTTGGCCAGCGCGTGGGATCGCTTCACATGCTCCAGCGCCTGGCCCTCGGCCAGGTGCCCGGCCACTTCCAGGTTCAGGGTCAGCGCGGTCAGCTGATGGCCCAGCAGGTCATGCAGCTCGCGCGAGATGCGGGTGCGCTCGTTGACCCGGGCGCTCTCGGCCAACAGGGCGCGGGTGGCGCGTAGTTCCGAGTTGAGCCGGCGCTGCTCATCGCGGGCCTCGGTCTGCTGGCGGGCAACCAGGCTGGTCACGAAGATGAACATGGAGAAGCCGCCATACAGCAGCGACTGCATCACCGCTTCGAACAACGGGAAGCGCAGCAGCATGTAGTAGACCGGCGCCACCGCCAGCTGGCTGACCAGCAGCCACAGCACGCCCAGCCGCACCGACAGCATCCACGGGATGACCCCGGCGGCGACCATCATCAGGATGCTGCCCAGGCCCGAGCCGCTGAGGAAACTGACCCCCAGCGCCGAGATCGTCAGCAGCAGCAACAGGCCGCGGTCCAGCCAGCTGGTGTGGCTGTCGCTGCGCAGGATGCGGGTCAGCCAGTAATAAGCCGTGCCGAATGACAGGTAGGCGACGAACAGCAGGATCGCCCAGCCGCCCATGTCGTTGCGGCTGTGCAGGTTCTCGAACTGCGAATAGGCCAGTGGCAGGCCGACCATGACCCAGGTGAACAGGCCGGCCAGGCGGAGGACACGGGTATGGCTGAGGACTCCCAACATGCCAGCACTCTACGGGCCACGCCCGCGTACCGCACCCCACGGAAGTCATGCCTGCCCGGTCGCCTGTTCATGCCGCAGCCCACCCCGGGCATGCAATAATCGTGCGCAGGGTCCCTTGATGGACCAACCGCGTTACCCCACGGAGTCACAATGTCGATTGTCATCCGCGACGTGCGCGAGCACGAGCTCGATTCCGTCCTGGCTTTGAACAACAACGCTGGCCTGGCCATCCTTCCCCTGGATGCGGCCCGCCTGCGCCTGTTCTATGAAACCGCTGAATATTTCCGCGTCGCCGAGCGCGACGGCAACCTGGCCGGTTTCCTGATCGGCTTCGGCAGCGACAGCCAGCACGACAGCAGCAATTTCGCCTGGTTCAAGCAGCAGCTGGACAGCCCGTTCTTCTATATCGACCGCATCGTGGTCGCCAGCCGCCGCCGTGGCGGTGGTGTCGGCCGTGCGTTCTATGCCGACGCGCAGAGCTTCGCCGAGCTGCGCTACCCGCAGATGACCTGCGAAGTCTTCCTCGACCATGGCGCCGATGCCGCCCTGCTCTTCCACGGCAGCTTCGGCTTCCGCGAGCTGGGCCAGAACACCATGCCGCAGGTCGATGTGCGCGCCAGCATGCTGGCCAAGGAACTGTGCAGCTACCCCTGGGTCAAGGAGACCTACGGCGGCAAGCTGCCGGATGTGGCATGGACACGCGCCCGGCAACTGCCGGCGCAGGCACAGCGGCCGACGGGGACCTGAGCGTGGCGGTGAATTTCGATTACGAACAGGCCGGTGAACTGAAGATCGGCCAGGTGGGCATCGCCAACCTGCGCATCCGAACCCTTGATGTCGATCGCCTCGTGCAGGAAATGCGCGAGCGCGTGACCCGCGCGCCGAAGCTGTTCGGCCGCGCCGCAGTGATCCTCGACTTCGGCGGCCTGAGCCAGGTGCCGGACGTGGCCACCGCGCAGGCGCTGGTTGATGGGCTGCGCAGCGCCGGCGTGCTGCCGGTGGCATTGGCCTATGGCACCAGCGCGGTCGACCTGCTCTCGCAGCAGCTCGGGCTGCCGCTGCTGGCCAAGTTCCGCGCCCAGTACGAGCGTGCCGAGGCCGAACCGGCCCCGCCGCCGCCCGCAGCGGAACCGCGCCGCAGCGTGCGTGCTGAGCCGAAACCGGCCCCAGCCGCGCCAGTGGCCAAGGTCGCAGACGCCGCCGCACCGCAGCCGGGCCGCATGCAGCTGGGCAACGTGCGTTCGGGCCAGCAGCTGTACGCTGAAAACTGCGACCTGACCGTGATGGCCACGGTCGGCGCCGGCGCCGAGGTCATCGCCGACGGCAGCATCCATATCTACGGCACCCTGCGCGGCCGCGCGCTGGCAGGGGCCCAGGGCAACACCGCGGCACGCATCTTCTGCCGTGATTTCCATGCGGAACTGGTCGCCATTGCTGGCCACTACAAGGTACTGGACGATGTCCCGGACTCCCTGCGCGGCAAGGCCGTGCAGGTGTGGCTGGAACAGGACCAGATCAAGATCGCTGCGCTGGACTGACGCAGCCCCCAAACAGAATCATCAGGAGAAGTCCTTTGGCTGAAATCATCGTAGTCACCTCCGGCAAGGGCGGCGTCGGCAAGACCACTTCCAGCGCGAGCCTGGCCTGCGGCCTGGCGCGGCGCGGCAAGAAGGTGGCGGTGATCGACTTCGACGTCGGCCTGCGCAACCTCGATCTGATCATGGGCTGCGAACGCCGCGTGGTGTACGACTTCGTCAACGTCGTGCACGGCGAAGCGACCCTCAAGCAGGCCCTGATCAAGGACAAGCGCTTCGAGAACCTGTACGTGCTGGCTGCCTCGCAGACCCGCGACAAGGACGCATTGACCCAGGAAGGCGTGGGCAAGGTCCTGAAGGACCTGGCTGCCGACGGCTTCGACTACATCATCTGCGACTCCCCGGCCGGCATCGAGAAGGGCGCCTTCCTGGCGATGTATTTCGCCGACCGCGCCGTGGTGGTGGTGAACCCGGAAGTGTCGTCGGTGCGCGACTCGGACCGCATCATCGGCCTGCTCGACTCGAAGACCCACAAGGCCGAGTCCGGCCAGGACGTGCCGGCCTTCCTGCTGCTGACCCGCTACACCCCGGTGCGCGTGGAAAGCGGCGAGATGCTGAGCATCGCCGACGTCGAGGAAGTCCTCGGCCTGAAGGCGATCGGCGTGATCCCCGAGTCGGGTGACGTGCTCAACGCTTCCAACAAGGGCGAGCCGGTCATCCTGGATCTCGAATCCGCTGCCGGCCAGGCCTATGAAGACGCCGTCGCGCGCATCCTCGGCGAAGAGCGCCCGATGCGGTTCACCAACGTCGAGAAGAAGGGCTTCTTCAGCAAGCTGTTCGGAGGGTAAGCATGGGCCTGTTTGATTTCCTCAAAGCGAAGAAGACCACCGCCGAAACCGCCAAGAACCGCCTGCAGATCATCATCGCGCAGGAACGCAGCAACCGTGGTGGCCCCGATTACCTGCCGCTGCTGCAACGCGAACTGCTGGAAGTGATCAAGAAGTACGTGAACATCGACGTCGATGCGGTGAAGGTCGACCTGGTGAAGGATGGCCAGCACGATGTGCTGGACATTTCCGTGGCGCTGCCGGAAGGCCCGGACAAACCCTGATCCCCTGCCCCGCCCGTGCCCGCATGGGCGGGGCTGCCCGACCCGCATGACCGATACGACAACCGCCGTGGACATCACCTGCGTGGGCGACATCGCCTTCGCCGATGCGCAGCGCCTGCTCGCCGCGCACGGCCTTCGGCTGCACCACGTGGCGGCCGGTGAACCGATTCCCGGCAGCTACTGGGGCGAGCCCGAGGCGGGCATCATCGCCAGCAACGTCTACGTGCGCGATGACACCCCGGTGCACTCGATGCTGCACGAAGCGTGCCACCTGATCGTACTGCCGCCGGAGCGGCGTGCGCAGGTGCATACCGATGCGACCGACTCGGTGGCCGAGGAAGACGCGACCTGCTACCTGCAGATCGTGCTGGCCGGGCAGTTGCCCGGCGTCGGCAGCCAGCGGCTGATGGCCGATATGGATGCCTGGGGATACACGTACCGGCTGGGGTCTACGAAAGCGTGGTTCGAGCAGGACGCCGAAGACGCGAAGGCGTGGTTGATCGAACGCGGATTGCCGGTGGCATAAAGCATCCACGCATGGCGTGGCTTTACTGTAGAGCCGAGCCCATGCTCGGCTGCTCTTCGCCGTTACGAGCGCGAATGCAAAGCCAAAAGCAGCCGAGCATGGGCTCGGCTCTACACGATCAGCCCTGCCCTGCCAGCGCGCGCAGGGTGATGCCGACGATGTAGGCCAGGTAGGTGCCGGTGGCGTAGCCCATCGTGCCCAGCAGCACGCCCACCGGCGCCAGCGCCGGATGGAACGCCGCGGCCACCACCGGTGCCGAGGCCGGGCCACCGATGTTCGATTGCGAACCGATCGCGAAATAGAAGAACGGCACCTTCAGCAGCTTGCCCAGGCACCACAGCAGCACGATGTGCACGCTGATCCAGATGATGCCGAGCAGGAACAGCCACGGGCGATCCAGCAGCGCCAGCAGATCCATCTGCATGCCGATGCAGGCAATCAGGAAGTACAGCAGCAGCGAGCCCAGGCGCGATGCGCCCGCGCCTTCCAGCGTGCGCGCACGGGTGAAGCTCAGGCTCAGGCCCAGCGTGGTCGACAGCACCACCACCCACACGAACGGAGCGTCCAGGCTGAACTGCGAGGCCCAGCTGAAGTTGGCCTTGAACCATGCTGCCAGCGGCGCGCCGATGGCGTGCGAGAGGCCCACGCCGCCGAAGGCCACCGCCACGATCAGCATCAGGTCGGTGAGGCTGGGAATGCGCTCGTGTTCGGCCTGGAAGCGCGCGATGCGCTCCTTCAGTTCATCGATGGCCGAAGTATCGGCGCCACTGCGTGCATCGATCTTCGCGGCACGACCGGCCAGGAAGATCAGTGCCGCCATCCACACGTAGCCGACACCGACATCGACCACCGCGAACTGGCCGAACGTGGTCGCATTGACGTCGAATACTTCGCGCATCGCCAGCATGTTGGCACCGCCGCCAATCCAGCTGCCTGCCAATGCGGCCATGCCGGCCCAGGTGTCACCGGCCACGGTTTCCGGATGCAGCGCGCGCATCGCCAGGAACGCCACCACCGCACCGAGCATGATGCTGGCCGAGGCGCCCAGGTACATCAGCACCAGCTTCGGGCCCAGCCGCAGGATGCCCTTGATGTCCACCGCCAGGGTCAGCAGGATCAGCGCTGCCGGCAGCAGGATGTCGCGGGCGATCGGGTTGTAGAGCTTGGTGTTCTGCCCATCGATCAGGCCGACGGTGTTGTAGATGCCGGGAATCAGGTAGCACAGCAGCAGCGCCGGCACGAACGTGTAGAAGCGCTTCCACAGGCCCTGCTCGCGCGAGGCGGTCCAGAACACGGCGCCGAGGGTGGCGGCGATCAAACCGAAGACGACGATGTCGTTCTGGATCAGGGCGGTCGAGGGCATGCAGGCGCTCTGGGTAGAGCCGGCCGCTGGCCGGCTGCTGTTGGCGGCGGATCATGAAGGTGTGCCGACCAACGGTCGGCCCCCACCGGTAAAGCAGATGGCGAAACAAAAGCGCCGCCCCGAAGGGCGGCGCTGCAGTCATCAGTTGCCGATGTGCTGCTTCAGCCAGGCATTGACGGTGTCATGCCACAGGATGCTGTTGTTCGGCTTCAGCACCCAGTGGTTTTCATCCGGGAAGTACAGGAACTTCGATTCGATGCCCTGGCGCTGGGCAGCGGTGAACGCGGCCAGGCCCTGCTCGACCGGAATGCGGAAGTCCTGCTGGCCGTGGATGACCAGGATCGGCTTCTTCCAGTCCGCCACGTGGTTGACCGGGTTGAACTTCTCGTAGTTCGCGGCCTTCTGGTACGGCGTGCCGCCCTGCTCCCACTCGGTGAACCACAGCTCTTCGGTGGCGTAGCCCATCATGCGCTGGTCGAACACGCCGTCGTGGTTGACCAGGCACTTGAACGGGCTGTTCCAGTTGCCGGCAATCCAGTTGACCATGAAGCCGCCGTAGCTGGCACCCAGCGCACAGGCCTTGTCGCCGTTGAGGAAGGAATACTTCTTCAGCGCCGCGTCCCAGCCCTTCTGCAGGTCTTCCAGCGGGCGGTCGCCCCAGTGCTGGCTGATCGCATCGGTGAAGGCCTGGCCATAGCCGGTGGAGCCGTGGAAGTCGATCATCACCACCGCGTAGCCCTGGCCGGCATAAGTCTGCGGATTCCAGCGGTAGCTCCAGCCGTTGCCGAAGCTGCCCTGCGGGCCGCCGTGGATCAGGAACGCGACCGGGTAGGACTTGCCTTCCTGGTAGTTGTGCGGCTTGACCACATAGCCATGCACGGTGTCGTTGTTCCAGCCCTTGAACTCGAACTGTTCGTAGTCGCCGAAGCTGACGTCCTTCAGCACCTCACCAGCCGCCGGGGTCAGCGCGCGCAGTTCGCCGATGGCCTCGCCCGCAGCCGGCAGCAGGCCGACCAGCACCTGGTCGTTGCTCTTCAGGCTGTTGCGGGTGATCGCCACGCTGTTGCCGGCCACATCCACCGCAGTCACGCTGCCATCGCCGATCAGCTTGGTGGCCTTGCCGCTGGCCACGTCGATCTGGAACAGCGGGTGTTCGCCGAGGTCATCGGCCGTGGTGTAGATGCTGGCGCCATCGGCGGACAGGGTGATGCCGCCCGCCGAGCGATCCCACTGCGGCGCGATTTCGCGGGTCTTGCCGCTGGCCAGGTCCATCGCCATCAGGCCGAAGCGGTCGGCCTCGAAGCCCGGGCGCTTCATCGCACGGTAGAACAGGGTCTTGCCGTCCGCACTGAACACCGGGCCGGCATCCCAGGCCGGGTTGGAGGCGGTCAGGTTGACCGGTGCCTGCTTGCCGGCGGCGTCGAAGCGGTACAGGTCGAAGTTGGTCGACCAGGGCTCCTGCTTGCCGGCCACGCGGATGCTGGCCACCACGCTGGCGCCGTCCGGCGACCACGCGAAGTCATCATTGCCGCCGAACGGCTTGGACGGCGCATCACCATCGATGGTCGCGCTCAGCGCCGACGCGCCCTTGACCGCACCGGCCTTGGCCGTCGGCAGCGGAGCGACGAACAGGGTGTTGCGGCGACCGTCGTTCCAGGTGTCCCAGTGGCGCACGAACAGCGAATCCCACACCTGGCCGCTGGCCTTGGCGTCCTTCTTTTCCTTCAGCTTCTTCTCGGTGCAGGCCAGGTCCGAGGCACAGTCCTGGAACACGCCGGCGCTGAACAGCACGCGGTCGTCCTGCGGCGACACGTGGTAGCTGTCCACGTCGACCGGGAAATCGGTCAGCTGGCGCGGAGCACCGCCGCTGATCGGCTGCGCGTACAGCTGCTGGCTGCCGTTCCTGGCACTGAGGAAATACACGGTCTGGCCATCGGCCGACAGCGAAGCGGAATTGACGTTCCAGCCGGCCGGGGTGATCTGCTTCGGCGGCGCCGCATCGCGGGTACGCAGGTTGCGCGCGAACAGCGCGGTGGAGGCCTTCAGGTTGGCATCGACGCTGCGCTTGGCGAACACCACGGTGCCACCGTCAGCGGTCAGCACCGGCGCGGAGACGCGGTCCATGGCCACCATGTCGCGGACTTCCAGGCCACGGGCAGCGGCGACGCTGGGCAGGGCGGCCAGCAGGCTCAGTGGCAGCAGGGCATGACGCAGTTTCATCGGGGTCTCCGCAGGACGGCAAAAAACCGATGGTAGGCCCGTGCGGCCGGGGCTGCCAAGGCCATCGGTCATGGCTGCCTGCGGGGTTGGCCCCGTCGCCAGAAAGAGCAAACCCCGCCGAAGCGGGGTTTGCGGTAGTGCCGGGCGCGGGGCGGCACAACGGGGATCACCGGGTTGCCGGGGTTGCCGGCCCCGCGCCCGGCACTACCCATTGAACCCAGGGGCAGAGCCCCCTTACGCCTTGGCGTACTTGCCGGTGCGGTAGATCAGCCAGCCGACCAGGAACAGCACGGCCAGGCCGATCCACTGCGCGCCCGGCAGGTGGAACGGCACGGCCAGCACGTCGGCGCGGCTGCTGACCACGATCGGAATCGCGATGGCGATGCCCATCAGCGCTTCGCCGGTGATCAGGCCGGCGGCGAACAGCACGCCCGGCTTGTGCACGCGGTCGCGGCCTTCTTCGTCATCGGCGCGCACCTTGTGGAAGCGCTCGACCAGGTGGGCGATCAGGCCGCCGAGGAAGATCGGCACCATCAGCTCCAGCGGCAGGTAGATGCCGATGGCGGCGGCCAGCACCGGCACGCGGAAGCGGGCGTTGCGCGCCTTCAGCCAGCTGTCGAAGGCGATGATGGCGGCACCGACCACGGCACCGATGCCGATGAAGGTCCACGGCAGTTCACCACCGAACAGGCCCTTGGCCACCGAGGCCATCAGGTTGGCCTGCGGTGCGGCCAGCGCGTTCGGGTGCAGCTCGGACTTCACGCCGATGCCGTAGGCGGTGGCCAGCAGATTCAGCACCGGGGCCATGATCAGCGCACACGAGAAGGCACCGATGCCCAGCATCAGCTGCTGCTTCCACGGGGTGGCGCCGACAATGTAGCCGGCCTTGAGGTCCTGCAGGTTGTCACCACCAACCGCAGCGGCGCAGCACACCACCGCGCCGATCATGATGGCGGCCACGGCGCCCAGCGGCGCGCCGCCGGCACCGACCGGCTTCAGGCCGTCGGCGCCCAGCAGCACGACCAGCACGGCCGAGGCGAACAGGATGGTGGAGATGGTGATGCCCGAGACCGGGTTGTTGGACGAACCGATCAGGCCGGCCAGGTAGGCCGAGACCGACACGAACAGGAAGCCGGCGACGATCATGATGAGGGTCATCGGGATCGACACGTGCCACTGGCCGACGATGGCCTGGTACAGGGCCAGCAGCGGCAGCACGAAGACCACCAGGGCCACCAGCATCCACTTCATCGGCAGGTCGCGCTCGGTGTGCGCCAGCACCGGGCCACCGCTCTTGCGGGCGGCGGCAAAGCCGCTCTTGACGCCGTTGAGCAGCGACTTGCGCAGCGAGATCAGGGTCCAGATGCCACCGATCAGCATCGCGCCGACACCCAGGTAGCGCATCTTCGCGCCCCAGATGGCGAATGCGGCCTCGGTGGACGAAGCCGCAGCGACCGACGCGGCCAGGGCCGGATCGGTGTTCATGAAGAACGCCTGGTAGATCGGGATGGCGATGTGCCAGGTCAGGATCGAACCGGACACCACCACGATGCCGACGTTGAGGCCGACGATGTAGCCCACGCCCAGCAGCGCCGGCGACAGGTTGGTGCCGATGAAGGCGGTGACCTTGGAGCTGCCGACATAGGCCGAGGTGGCCCAGGCATCGGGGATCAGGCGCATGCCGCTCTCGGCGGCCAGCTTGACGAAGGCACCGATCACCGCCGACAGGCCAAGGATCTTCAGGCCCGGGCCCGGGTTCTCACCGGCCTTGAGCACTTCGGCCGCAGCCTTGCCTTCCGGGAACGGCAGCGGGTCTTCAACGATCATCGAACGGCGCAGCGGCACCGAGAACAGCACGCCCAGCAGGCCGCCGAGGCCGGCGATGCCCAGCACCCACCAGTACTTGAAGTCCGGCCAGTAGCCCATGATCACCAGCGCGGGGATGGTGAAGATGACGCCGGCGGCGATCGACGAGCCGGCCGAGGCGCCGGTCTGCACGATGTTGTTTTCGAGGATGGAGCCACCGCCCAGCAGGCGCAGCACGCCCATGGAAATCACCGCGGCGGGAATGGCGGTGGCGATGGTCAGGCCTGCGAACAGACCGAGGTAGGCGTTTGCGGCCGACAGCACCACCGCCAGCACAATGGCCAGGGCCACTGCGCGGAAGGTGAGCTGCTTGGGCGCAGCGTCGTGGTTCATGGAAGCCCCTGCTGGCAAAAAATCCCGATCACGCTAGCGTTCAGGGGGCGGCAAGTCCAGTGCGCATGGTCACCGCCGGACATGGGCCAGCGCCCTCCCCGACCCGCTCGGCAAGGCCAACCGGCCGATCCGGCAAGGCCAGGCAACACCTGCCGCAAAAAGGGGACGGAGGGGATTAAGTCGCATTTGTCATAAGCGCCTTGATCTGGCCCATCCCCTTCTATAATCGCGCCCTTTCCGCTGTCCGCGCCGTCGATGACCGTTGCCGCCTCTGCTTCCGACGACTTCCTGGGCCACCCCAAGGGTGTCTACGTCTGCTTCTTCACTGAAATGTGGGAGCGCTTCTCCTTCTATGGCATGAAGGCGCTGCTGCTGCTGTACCTGACCAAGTACCACCTGTTCGGCGACAAGGCCGGCCTGGACCTGCTCGGCGCCTATGGCGGCCTGGTGTACTGCATCCCGGTGTTCGGCGGCATGCTGGCCGACCGCTGGCTGGGCATGCGCCGGGCGGTGCTGTTCGGCGGCATCCTGCTGGTGCTCGGCCACCTGGGCATGGCCTTCGAGGGCCATGCCGCATACCGGGTGAACGGCGAAGTGGTGCGCGACACCTCGGCGCTGGCGGTGACCTACCTGTCGCTGGCGCTGATCATCATGGGCGTCGGCTTCCTGAAGCCGAACATCTCCACCATCGTCGGCAAGCTGTACGCCAAGGATGACCCGCGCCGCGACTCGGGCTTCTCGCTGTTCTACGCCGGCATCAACCTTGGCGCGCTGTTCTCGTCGCTGGTGTGTGGCTTCCTCGGCGAGGCCTACGGCTGGAAGTACGGTTTCGGTGCCGCCGGCATCGGCATGCTGGCCGGCCTGGCGATGTTCCTGTGGGGACAGAAGTACCTGCAGGGCCACGCCGAACCACCGCAGCCGGCCGCATTGAAGCAGAAGGTACTGGGGCTGCCGCGCGAATGGCTCATTTATCTGTGCGCGGTGCTCGGTGTGCTGCCGGTGGCATGGCTGATGTGGGCGGCCGGCAACGGCGCGTTCGCGCTGGGCGGCGAAATCAGCCTGGCACTGATGCTGATGCTGGTGGTGCTGGGCGGCGTGCTGGTCTGGTTCGCCTGGTTCACCGGCAGCAAGTGCACGCCGGTGCAGCGCCAGCAGATGATCGCGCTGATGGTGCTGATCTTCATGGCGCTGGTGTTCTTCACCATGTACGAGCAGTCCTACGGCTCGTGGGTGACCTTCACCGACCGCCTGCTGACCAAGGACATCGTGCCCTCGCTGGTGATCACCGGCGGCACGCCGCTGCCGTGGTCGATCATCTCGCTGCTGCTGGCACCGCTGGGGTTCGTGGTCAGCGCGCGCCTGTCCGAACGGCGCCCGGGTTCGGCTGCGCCGCGCACGTTCTTCGCCGCCATCGTCGTACTGATGCTGGTGCTGCTGGTGCGCGACTGCCTGGTGATTCCGCAGACCGCGGGTTCGCTGACCTACCTCGGCGGCCTGTTCCTGGTGCTGCTGGCGCCGGCCTTCGCCGCGCTGTGGACGTGGATGGACCGCCGCGGCTGGGAGCCGGGCAAGCCGGTGAAGTCAGCCTGGGGCCTGGTGATCGGCGCACTGTCGTTCGTGCCGCTGGCACTGGCGGCGCAGCAGGTGGGCGCCACCGGCGAGATGGCCAGCGTGTGGTGGCTGGTACTGGCCTACTTCCTGCTGGCCAGCGGCGAGATGTGCCTGTCGCCGGTCGGCCTGTCGGCGGTGACCCAGCTGGCCGTGCCACGGGTGATGAGCCTGATGATGGGCACCTGGTTCCTGGCCACCGCGTTCTCGGAAACGCTGGCGGCGCTGTTCGGCAAGCTGGCCGCCATCGACGTGCCGGAAGGCGAATCGCTGGACATGGTGGCCGCCGCCGGCGCCTATGCGCACCTGTTCTGGCTGCTGATGTGGATCGGCCTGGGGTGCGCGCTGGCCGCCTTCATTGCCGCACCACTGCTGAAGAAAATGATGCACGGGGTGAAGTAGGCCCCCGCGCGTGGAAAACGAGGGCGGCGGACCGATCATCCGCCGCCCTGCCAGCTCACGGCGCCTTGTCCTTGCCGGCCGCAGGTGCAGTCGTTGCGGTCTTGCCGCCCAGGCTGCGTGACAGGAAGGCCAACAGCTTGCCGTAGTACTCGCTGCGATGAGCCTCGGTGTAGAAACCGTGGCCTTCGGTCTTGTAGTAAAGGCTCTCCACCGGCGTGCCGGCACGCTTGAGTGCCACTTCCATGCGCTCGGTGTGCTGTATCGGCGCACGCTTGTCTTCGCCACCGGCCGCGAGGAACACCGGCACCTTGATCCGTTCGGCCAGGTTCACCGGCGACACCGCACCCAGCTTGGCCGGATCACCCAGCCATTCGCGCAGGTAGGTCACGCCTGAACCGCGGTCCTGGATGTCGCCGCGCGTGTACATCATCGGCAGGTCGTAGACCCCGACATAGCCGGCCGCACACTGGTACAGCCCCGGTTCGCGGGCAGCGCCCATCATCGCCGAATAGGCCCCGTAGCTGGCGCCGTAGATGCAGATGCGGCGGCCATCGGCGATGCCCTCGCTGATCGCCCAGCGGGTGGCATCGGTGACGTCGTCCTGCATCGCCGCGCCCCACTGCTGCGCTCCGGCCTGGGTGTGGGCCCTGCCGTAGTTGCCCGACCCCCGGAAGTTGACCTGCAGCACGGCATATCCGGCGGCGGCCAGCATCTGCGTTTCGCGGTCGTACTGGCCGGAGTCGAAGATGTCGAACGGGCCGCCATGCGGCATCACCACCATCGGCAGGTTGCGACCGTCGCTGCCGGCCGGCAGGGTCAGGAAGCCGTGCAACGGCAGGCCGTCGCGGGCCTTCAAGGCAATCGACCGCACGCTGGCGCTGCGGTCCACGTCGATCCACTCACTGCGGCTGATCAGGTGGTCGGCCTTGCGCGCGACTGTGTCATACACGTAGAAGTCGCCCGGATTGGTGCCTGACCAGGTTTCCACCAGCACGACACGCCCATCGCGGGTACTGGAGGTGATGTAGACCGCGCCGCCGAATGCCGCCTCCAGGCTGCGGTACAAGCGCGCCTCCGGCGACTTCTCGTCGAAGAAGCGGGTACGCGGCGTATCGCCCAGATACAACGCACCGACCGGCACGTGGGTCCCGGGCCGATGGATGATCCGGTACGGATTGACCATCTCGTCACGCAACAGCGTCGCGCGCTCGCCGGTCTGCGGATTCCAGCTGATGATCGCATTGGGGCCCTGTGCCTGCTCGGCATTGAGATAGGCCACGCTGCCATCAGCGGAGAAGCCGATGGCGGTTTCGATGCGCTTGCTGACGGCTTCGTCGTTGATCAGCTTCCAGTTGTCGCCGGAACGTTCACGGAAGTAGAGCTTGTTGACGTTGTCACTGCCGGCGCCATGCACGAAGCGGACCTCGCCCGCACCGTCGGTGGTGAACTCGCCGCGCCTGACCGGCGAAGACGCTACCCGCGAGCGACGCCCGCTGGTCACATCCATGCGATCGACGCGGGTGAATGGATCTTCCGACAGCGGCCAGACAGTGACCAGCACGTTGCGCTCATCATCTGGCAGGTCATCGGCCAGGAACGCGGCAACGGCCTCCACCTTCTTCGGTTGGATCCGCGTGCCCGGCCCCTTGCTTTCCACCCGGTAGCCCACCAGCAGCTCGCCGCGGTTGCCATTGGCATTGATCGCATAGAGCTCGCCGGTGGGATTGGGCTGGTCGAGCGAGCCCCATTTCTGGGCCAGCCCGATCAGCAGTCGCTCGTCACTGACCCAATCGAATTCGTAGGCATGATTCTTGTCCGGTGGCCGGAAATTGCCGACCATCTGCTTGTCCTTGAGGCGCAGCACCACAATCGCAGTGGCGTCCTCCAGCGGCACGGTCGCCGCCACGTACTCGCCCGTCGGTGAAATCTTGATGTCGGTGAAGGCTTCCTGCCGCACGTACTGCGACAGGTCCACTGCACCCGCGCTGCCGATCGCAACGCCTCCCAGAGCGGCCAACGCAGCCGCCAGTATCGTCCTGCGCATCCTTCCCCCTGCTCCTCCGGACACCTTGTCCTGATGGCGGATTCTAGGCAGGCTTTCGCAATCCCTGCCAGAGGCAGACGGAACAGCACAAAAGAAAACGACGGCACCGTTGCCGGTGCCGTCGATACCACTACCTTGGAGAGAGAGTCAGGACGTGGGTTCGGGGGGCGTGCGCCGGGTCAGTGGACCCCGCGCACCGCCAACGTGAGGGCCAGGATGCTGAGGATCACCGCGATGGTGCCGTCGAGCACGCGCCAGGTACTGGGCTTGGTGAACAGCGGCGCCAGCAGGCGTGCGCCCAGGCCCTGCGCGGTCAGCCACAGGCAGCTGGCGGTGACCACGCCAGCGGCGAAGGCCATGCGGGCGTTGCCGAAGTTCTCGGCGATCGAGCCGATCACCATCATGTCCAGCCAGAAGTGCGGGTTGATCAGCGAAAAGCCGACCGCAGCCATCAGCACCGCACGGCGGCTGCCATCATCGCTGTCGGCCTCGCCCATGCCGCCGCCACCGGCGATCGCGCGGCGTGCCGACTTCATCGCATACCAGGCCAGGAACGCGACACCGGTCCACAGCACGGCGGTGGTCAGCCACGGCAGCGCCGAGGTGAGCGTGCGCAGGCCGGCCACGCTGGCGAAGATGAAGATGGCATCGATGGCCGCGCAGGTGGCGACCACCGGCACGATGTGCTTGCGCAGGATGCCCTGGCGCAGAATGAAGGCGCTCTGGGCCCCGACCACGGCGAACAGGCCGATGCCGGTGGCTGCACCAGAGAACCAGGCACCAAGGCCGGTGCTGGCGGAGATGACCGAGAACATGGGATTCACTGCCTTGTATTGCTTGGGGGGGACGGTGCCTCGCGAAGGCGGACAGCACCGGAACGAGCGCCATTGTCGCGCCGCAACATGGAAAAGACGAGCTAAACTTCCTAAACCAACATTAGCGGAGCTTAATTCGATGCGTATCGACCATGCCCAGCTGCGCGCTCTGGCTGCGGTGATCCGCGAAGGCAGCTTCGACCGCGCGGCGCAGTCGCTGAATGTCACCCCCTCGGCGATCTCGCAGCGGGTCAAGGCGCTGGAGGACCGGATCGGCCGCCTGCTGGTCAAGCGCGGCACCCCAGCCACCGCTACCGCCGAGGGCCAGCTGCTGGTGCAGCTGGCCGAGCAGACCGCCCTGCTCGAACACGACGCGCTGCACCGGATGGGCCTGGCCGACGAGGACCTGCCCCAGGCCAGCATTCCGGTAGCGGTGAACCACGACAGCCTGGAGACCTGGTTCCCGCAGGCGGCCTATCAGTTCGCACAGAACACCGGCACCACCCTGGACCTGCGCGTGGAGGACCAGGACCACACCGTCGAACTGCTGCGCCAGGGCACGGTGCTGGGCGCCGTAACCACCCTGGACGAGCCGGTGCAGGGCTGCCAGATCCATGCGCTGGGCAGCATCCGCTACGCGGCGACGTGCACCCCCGAATTCCGCGAGCGCCATTTCGCCAAGGGCGTGACCGCGCAGGCGCTGGCGCAGGCGCCGGTGCTGGTGTTCAACCGCAAGGATGAAATGCAGTCGCGCTTCGCCCGGCGCATGGCCGGCGGCGACCTGCCCAGCACCGCGCCGACCTGGTGGATTCCGTCCACCCGCGCCTTCGTGCAGGCCAACCTGGGCGGCATGGGCTGGACCATGAACCCGTTACCGCTGGTGAAGCGGCATCTGGACGCCGGCCGCCTGGTCTATGTGCGCCAGCGTGCGTGGGAAGACGTACCGCTGTACTGGCAGCACTGGAAGGGCGACGTGCAGACCATGGCCCTGCTGACCCGCGCGGTGCTGGAGGCCTCCTCGGCACTGATCCGGCGCAAGCGCTGAAAAAGGGGACGGAGGGGATTAAGTCGTTTAAGGCCAGTACGACATCCAAGGCAAGTACGACTTAATCCCCTCCGTCCCCTTTTTCGGGGCTCCATCCGATCTCCATCAAGCCTACACACCGGGTCCATGCGCGATGCGGATACTGGCGGGCCGATCTCTGCAAGGATGCCCTGCATGCCTGTATTCGTCCGCGATGCGCGCCCCGAAGACGCTGCCGCCTGCATCGACCTGCGCGGGCGCACCCGCGAGAACGCTTTCAGTGCTGCACAACTGGCACAGCTGGGCATCACCGCGCAGACGTGGGCCGAAGGCATCTCCGGTGGCGATTTCATCGGCCGCGTCGCCTGGGAAGGCGAGCGCATGGTGGGCTACTGCTTCGCCGACCGTGACAGTGGCGAAGTGCTGGTACTGGCCCTGTTGCCGGACTACGAAGGCCGCGGCATCGGTCGCCAACTGCTGCAGGAGGTGGTCAGCCTGACCCGGGACGCCGGTCACCAGCGCTTGTTCCTGGCCTGCTCGGCCGATCCACGCTCGCGCTCGCACGGCTTCTATCGCCGCCTCGGGTGGCGCCCGACCGGGCAGATCGATGACGCCGGGGATGAAATCCTCGAGCTGCCCTGACGCCCGGCCACGAAAGCAGCCGGCTCAGCGCGGCGTGCTGCCGGCCGGGTCGGTGATGCGCAGTTCGCTGCTGACGATGCGGGCCTGCCCGCCGCGCACACCCGGGGTCAGGTTGACGCTGAACACCGCAGACACGTCGATCGGGCGCAGGGCGAAATGACTGATCTCCGACGGCAGGATGCGCCACGGGAACCGGAAGGACTGGCCCGGCCGCAGCGTCTGCGGTGACTTCAGCAGGCGCGCATCGGGCGGATTGATCGCCAGCGACGTTTCCTTGCCGGAATGGCGGTCCACCAGCTTCACGCTCGGCCCGCGCTTGCGGTAGAACTCGGCCGGCACCTGCACGTCCTCGCTGCCGGCATTGCGCAGCTCCAGTTCAACCCGGATGTCCTCGCCAAGGAAATGGCAGGGGGCATTGTCGATGCAGCGCACGTGGAGTTCGATCATGGCGGGCGTTTCCTGGCTGGATGCGGTGAAAGGCATGGCGGCAAGCACGAGGGCAAGCGGCATCATGAGACGGTGCATGTGATCTCCCGGGCGATCTCGCGGGTCAGCAGTTCCTGTACCTCGCGTCCGATGTTGTAGCAATGGCGCGGCCGGGTCACGCTGCAGTCCACGCTGGACATGATGGTCGCCAGCGGGTCGTTGTCTTCGCGGAATTCCGGCGCATGCACCTCTTCGGCATCCAGCGTACCGTTGGGGAGGAAGAACTTCACGATGGCATCGTCTTCCACGGCCTCATCATCGTACTCGTCGGGCAGGCCCAGGCAGTGCCCGTACTCATGCGCATAGGTCCACGGCGTTGTGTCCACCGACGCGTAGAGGACGCTGTTGCTGACCATTTCGCGTTCGTAGACGTCGTGCAGCAGCACCGAGTAGTCCTGCCCGCTTTCAACGAACTCGATGTCATAGCGCACGGGGAAGGCTCGCGTGCCACACAGGGGATCGGCCACGGTGATGGTGAACTGCTTGTTCCAGTGCCGGCTGATTCCGTCGCGCAGGCGCTGCTTTGCCTCCGCCACCTGAGCCGCACTGACGCGCCCGTGGGTGGTCACCCGGAAGCGGCTGGTCACCACGATGTCGCCCCCGCTCTTGAGCGGAACATCGATGCGGAAGCTGGCGTGCAGCTCGTACTCATACCGTGTGCCATCGGGCCCATGCGCCTCGAAGTAGCGTCCATCCGGCGTCTGCGACACGTGGGTGGAATGATCCTTCACCCAGCACTGTGGCGCCTGGGTACCCGGTGGCGCGAAGCCCGGTGTCTGCAGCTGCGGCTTCTTCAGCAAGGCCTTGGCCGCCGATGCCACCGCAGCCATCGCCGCGCCGCCACCGCTGCCGCCGCCACCGCCGGCCACGTGCGCCCGCTGCTGCTTGCCGGCCATCAGCGCGCAGCCACAGCTGGCCTTGTCGCCATCACGGGCAACCGGCTGGCCGTCGATGACCAGGGTGCTGTCTCCGGACACGATGGAGCCCGGCCCGTGGCGGGCGCAGATCACGCGGTCGCCAACCCTCGCCACGGCGCGGCCTTCAATATCGGTATGCGGAGAACCCGTAAGCACCGAACCGCCCGTCTGCAGGGCGTCACCCACCACGATCAGCATCCGTGACATCGTCATTCGGCCCCTCCGTGGCCGTGTGGTTGCGCGTAATGAACCCGCAAGTTTACCCGGAGAGCGCCGGCAACAGGATGATGCATTGCACAAAAACAGGACCGGTTCCGGTTAGAATCGTCGCCAGGATGGCGCAAGGCGTTGTTTCTTCACGCCCTTTCCCTGCCCCATGCGCATCCTGAACTCCTCCCCTCCGCCAACGATCCCGCCCCCATGAAGAAATTTGGCAAGGCCCTGCTCGCCCTGCTCGTGCTGCTGTTGCTGGCCGCCGCGCTGTTCCTGTACTGGCCGCTGACCCAGCGCTCGGTGCCCGCCGCCAGCAACGACAAGCCTGTCGACGTTGTGCTGGTCGGCGCCGGCATCATGAGCATCACCCTGGCCACGTACCTGCAGGAACTGCAGCCGGACTGGAACATCCAGGTCTACGAACGCCTCGACGGCGTCGCCGGTGAAAGCTCCGACGGCTGGAACAACGCCGGCACCGGCCATTCGGCCTTTGCTGAACTGAACTACACCCCGGAGCTGCCCGACGGCAGCATCGAGACCAAGCGCGCGGTCGGCATCGCCGAATCGTTCGAGGTCTCGCGCCAGTTCTGGTCGCACCAGGTGAAGCAAGGCCGGCTGAGCCAGCCCAGCGACTTCATCAACCCGACCCCGCACATGAGCTTCGTCTGGGGCGATGACAACATCGCCTACCTGCACAAGCGACAGCAGGCCCTGGTGAAGAACCCGCTGTTCTACGGCATGCAGTACTCCGAGGATCCGGCGCAGATCAAGCAATGGGCACCGCTGCTGATGGAAGGCCGCGACCCGAAGCAGAAGGTCGCCGCGACCTGGATGCCGCTCGGTACCGACGTCAACTTCGGCGTGATCACCCGCCAGCTCACCACCGGCCTGCAGCGCAGCCCGAACTTCAGCCTGCACCTGAACCATGAAGTGAACGCCCTGCGGCAGAACGCCGACAAGAGCTGGAACGTGACGGTGAAGGATCTCAAGGCCGGCACCGAAACCACCACCCACACCCGCTTCGTCTTCATCGGTGCCGGCGGCGCCGCGCTGAAGCTGCTGCAGATGTCGGGCATTCCGGAATCGAAGGACTACGCCGGCTTCCCGGTCGGTGGCCAGTTCCTCGCCTTCCAGGGCCAGGACGTGACCTCGCGCCACGGCGTGAAGGCCTACGGCATGGCCGAGACGGGTTCGCCGCCGATGTCGGTGCCGCACCTGGATGCGCGCAAGCTGGACGGCAAGCCGGTGGTCCTGTTCGGGCCGTTCGCGTTGTACAGCACCAAGTTCCTCAAGCACGGCTCGTGGTGGGACCTGTATTCCTCTGTCACCCACAACAACGTCGGCCCGATGCTGGAAGTGGGCAAGGACAACCTTGACCTGGTGCAGTACCTGATGGGCCAGGCACGCCTGAACGATGCCGACCGCCAGGCCGAACTGGTCAAGTATTTCCCCAACGCCAAGCCGGGTGACTGGAAGCTGGTCACCGCTGGCCAGCGCGTGCAGATCATCAAGCGCGATCCGCTGAAGGGCCCGGTGCTGCAGTTCGGCACCGAGATCGTGACCGACAAGGACCACACCATCGCCGCCCTGCTCGGCGCGTCGCCGGGCGCTTCGACCTCGCCGCCGATCATGCTGGACCTGATGGCCAAGACCTTCCCGGACCAGATGAAGGCCGGTTGGGAAACCCGCCTGCGCGAGATCGTGCCCTCGTACGGGCGCAAGCTCAACGACAGCGCCGCGCTGGTCAACGAGATCCGTACGCTGACCAGCCAGACCCTGCACCTGCCGTACCTGGAGGTTCCAGTGGATGCGAACGCGGCATCGCCCGCTCCGGCGGCGGTGCCGGCGGCGGTTCCGGCCCCGGCCAAGGAAAAGCGCAACGCCAACGAGGAACTGCAGGCCCTGTAAGCCCGCGCTCCCCTTCGATGCAGACGGACGGCCACCTTCGGGTGGCCGTTTGTTTTTGTGCGAGGTGGGTCGGATCCCTCCCGTACGGGACGGCTCTGGCCTGCGCTTGGGCGCCGACGATGGGGTCAGAGCCCATGGCCTGCGGCAACGGGATCCGCCCCCGGCCCGCCACTGCTCCGCGCCGGAACGCCCCTGCACAACGACGCGAATTGTAATGTTGTTAAGAATTATTTACATTTGCGTCCTGCGCAGTGACCGCGCCTCTCCCAGATGGACCTGACCGTGCCCGAAGCCGCCGCCCCGGGTGCTGGACGACTGTTGCCGCCCTTCCCGCCTCCACGCTTCGAGCCCACCATGTCCCTGATCTGCCCTACCCGCCTGCCCCGCCGCGCGCTGCTGCCGGCCGCCCTGCTTTCGTCGCTGACCCTGCTGGCCGCGCCCAGCGCCTTCGCCGCCGCCGATGGCACGGCCGACGCCAAGACCCTGGACCGGATCAGCGTGCGTGCCGAGCAGTCGGCGCCGCCTGCCAGCACCACGCGCCTGCCGATCACCCTGCAGGAAACCCCGCAGTCGGCCACCGCGATCAGCCTGAAGCGCCTGCAGGACGAATCGCTGTTCAGCATCAACGATGTGATGCGCAACGTGACCGGCGTCAGCGTGTCCTTCTATGACACCCAGCGCCCGCTGTACTACGCACGCGGCTTCGCCATCACCGACTTCCAGGTCGATGGCATTCCCACCTACAGCGGTTCCACCAACCAGGAATACGACACCGCCTTCTACGACCGCATCGAAGTGATCCGCGGTGCCAACGGCCTGCTCAGCGGCGCCGGCGTGCCGTCGGCCACGGTCAACCTGCTGCGCAAGCGCCCGGGCAAGGAATTCGATGCGTCGTTCTCGGTCAGTGCCGGCAGCTGGGACTACCGCCGCATGGAAGCCGATGTGACCGCACCGCTGACCGCCGATGGTCGCTTCCGCAGCCGCGTGGTCGCCGCCTACACCGATCGCGGGCTGTACTACGACCGCTACGACGAGAACAAGATGGCCGGCATGGCGGTGCTTGAAGGCGACGTCACCGACAGCACCACCCTCACCCTCGGCTACCAGACCCAGGACAACAACCCGACCGGTTCGACCTGGGGCACCGTGCCGTTCTTCGACAACCAGGGCAACTTCGCCCATCTGCCGCGCTCGACCAACCTGTCGCCGAAGTGGAGCTACTGGAAGCGCGAGAGCAATACCGCCTTCGCCAACCTCGAACAGCGTTTTGGTGACAACTGGCTGCTGAAGATCAACACCGCCTACACCCGCGGCAACGTGCAGAACGTGCGCCTGTACGGCACCGGCAACCCGGACCCGGTGACCGGCTCGGGCATCTACCTGCGTGCTGCCGCCGGTGATTCGAAGGACACCCGGCGCAACGTCGATGCCTACCTGACCGGCAGCTTCGATCTGTTCGGCCGCGCCCACGACCTCACCGTGGGCGCGCAGTGGTCGGATCTGGAAGGCACCACGAATACCCTTGCACTGAACTTCCCGACCGACTGGGCGCGCTGTGGCAGCGAGCGCTGCTACTACATTCCCAACGTCTACAGCTGGAACGGCGACATCTCCGAAGTGACCTACCGCCGCACCGGCGCACGCCGCGTGGCCAAGACCACGCAGAGCGGCGTCTATCTGGCCACACGCCTGCGCCTGGCCGACCCGCTGTCGCTGATTGCCGGTGCACGCCTGAGCCGCTGGGAAACCCTCAGCCGTTCCTACAACGCCGCAGGCGCCTATGCCGGCACCAGCGGTGCGTACAAGGTGAGCGATGAAGTCACCCCATACGTGGGCCTGGTCTACGAGATCACCCCCAATGTGTCGGCCTATGCCAGCTACACCGAGATCTTCAATCCGCAGAACTACAAGGACCGCAACGAGAACCTGCTGGCACCGGTGCAGGGCTCGAACCTGGAAGCGGGCATCAAGACCCAGTGGCTGGAGGGTCGCCTGACCGCCAATGCCGCCATGTTCGAAGCCAAGCAGGACAACTACGCGGTGCGTGACATGAGCGTGCCGGAAGGCTCGCTGAGCGATGGCACCTCGGCCTACATCGGCGTCAACGGCACCAAGGCGCGCGGCTGGGAGATCGACGTCAACGGCGAGATCCTGCCCGGCTGGACGGTCAATGCCGGCTACACCCACGTCAAGGTGACCCGCGCCGCCACCGACCTGTTGTACGCCAACCCACCCAAGGACCTGCTGCAGCTCAACACCCAGCTGCAGCTGCGCGGCGCGCTGGAACGCCTGAGCATCGGCGGTGGCGTGCAGTGGCAGAGCAAGGTGCAGGGCTACAACATCGCCTACCCGCTGGGGGGTACGGTAACGGTGAACCAGCCGGCGTACGCGCTGGTGCAGTTCAACGCCAACTACCGCATCAGCGACAACTGGACGGCGACGCTGAGCGTGCGCAACGCGCTGGACAAGACCTACTGGGCCAACCTGGACTACAACAACTTCGGCGAGCCGCGCTTCGTGTCGGCCAGCCTGCGCTGGACGTTCTGAAGTCCCCCGGGGAGCCAGGCACGCCTGGCTTCCCGGTACCGCCTGGCCAGGCCCACGGCCCGGCTCCGCAAGCGCTTCAATCGCTGCGGCGGCCCCCTCCACGACGGCCCGAGCCATCGGCCGTAGCCACCGCCATGCACAGGATCGCGCCGATCATCGGCAGCAGCCAGACCAGCAGCAGCTGCACCGCCCGGCCGCCCGCCGACAGGCCATCACGCCTGACGATCACCACGGTGGCCACCGCGTTCAGGCCCAGCACCAGCAGGACCAGCAGAAGGGCAGCAATCAGCATACGGCGGTTCCCCAGCGGGCCTGTGGGCATTATGTCCTGCCGCCCCGGCATTGGCCCTGCCTGTCATGAAGATGGGACAATGTAGGGCGCGCCGGCCTGCCCTGGGCCGCCGGCGCCCCCGCACCACACGGAAGAAGAAGAACAACAACATGCTGAAAGTCATTTTCGATACCGACCCGGGCGTCGACGACGCCCTGGCCCTGCTGTACCTGCACAAGCACCCGCAGATCGACCTGATCGGCGTCACCACCACCTTCGGCAACGCCTCGGTGGAGTCGACCACGCACAACGCGCTGTACCTGAAGCAGGCCTGGGGCTTTGCCGCCCCGGTCGCGCGCGGTGCCGCTGGCCCGCTGCAGCCGGAAGCCACTCCGGAAGCCTGGCCGGTGCACATCCACGGCCACAACGGCCTGGGCAATCACCCGGTGCCGGTTGAACTGGAGGTGGCCGCCGATGCGCGCCCAGCCCACCAGCTGATCATCGACCTGGTCCGCGCCCATCCGGGCGAAGTGACCCTGGTCGCGGTCGGCCGCATGACCAACCTGGCCCTGGCCCTGCAGCAGGCCCCGGACATCGCCGGCCTGGTGCGCGGCGTGGTGATCATGGGCGGCGCCTTCCACGTCAACGGCAACATCACCCCGGCCGCCGAGGCCAACATCTGGGGCGATGCCGAAGCGGCCGACGTGGTGTTCACCACCGATTGGCCGGTCACCGCGATCGGCCTGGACGTGACTACCCGCGTGGAAATGGACCGCGACGGCCTGGATAAGCTGGCCGCCCTCGGCGGCGCCGACGCCGAGCTGGTGCGTGCGCTGTCGCAGGACTACGTGGACTTCTACCTGCAGGCCGGCCACAAGGGCATGGTGGTGCACGACTGCTGTGCCTGCATCGCGCTGACCCGTCCGGAGCTGTTCCAGTTCGAGCGCGCCAGCGTGCGCGTGGCGACCGACGGCGTTGCCCGCGGCATGACCATTCCGAAGCCGAAAGGCATGGGCTTCGGCCCCAGCGTGTGGGATGGCCATGTGCTGCAGTCTGTCGCCATCGGCGTGGATGCGGCCGCCGTACTGGCCGACATCGAGCAGACCCTGAAGGTCTGATCGGCTAGCGTCTGGCCCTGCCCGGGATGGTCTCGGGCAGGGTCCACAGCACCGGCAGCACCAGCACTGCCACCAGCGCGATCATGGCGCCCGGCGCTGCCGCCCAGCCGCTGCGCTCCACCCACCATTGCGCCAGCCACGGCGTCGCACCGCCAAAGAATGCGGTGGCCATGGTCACCCCCAGTGCCAGCCCGCTGACCCGACCCTCGCCCGGGAACTGTTCGGCGGTGGCCGGGGCCGCCACTGCGCTTACACCACCGGCCACACAGGCCAGCAGTACCGCCGCCAGCGCGATACCCAGCGCGGTCGCCTGCGCCATCCACGCGAACAGGGACAGCGGCAGCAGCGCCGCCAGCACGGTCAGGCCAAGCAACATCGGCCGGCGTCCAATGCGGTCAGACAAGGCACCGCACAGCGGGGTGATCACAATCACCGCCACCGCCGCAATCGTCGACAGCCACAACGCATCGCCCTCATCATGCCCCCGCGCGTGCAGGAAGGCCGGCACATAGGTGATGCCCACGTAGTAGGTGATCGAGCCCAGCGCCGAGATCGCGAACGTGCGTGCCACCGCCAGCGGATGGTTGCGCAGCACGTGGCGAAGCGGCGTCGCGGGAATGCTGCCCTCGCGGCGCTGCCGCTCGAACTCCGGCGACTCATGCATGCCCGAACGCGCAATCAGGATCACCAGCGCGAGCGCAGCGCCGACGAAGAACGGAATCCGCCACCCCCAACTGTCCAGCTGCGGGGTGGGCAGCAGCGCGACGGTAAGTGCAGAGATCGCTACCGCCAGCAGCGCGCCCACTTCGCTGGCGGCCGAGGCCAGCGACGTAACCAGGCCGCGTCGACGCGCCGGTGCGCTTTCCAGCAGGTAGGCCACCACGCCGGTGTATTCGCCGCCCACCGAAAACGCCATCACGCAGCGCAGCACCAGCAGCAGCACGCCTGCGGTGGCGCCTGCGGTGGCGGCGGTCGGCAGCAGCGCGGTGGCCAGCATCGCCGCCGCCATCAATGCCATGGAGGCCAGCAGCATCCAGCGCCGGCCCAGCCGATCGCCCAGGTGACCAAAACACAGCGCGCCCAGCGGGCGCATCAGGTAGGACACCGCAAAGCCGGCCAGTGTCACCAGCAGCGCCTGCTCGCCACCGCCGAAGAACACCCGCGACAACACCGTGGCGAAGTACAGGTACAGGGTGAAGTCGTACCACTCCACCACCGTGGACATGCCGGCCACCCACATCGAGCGCTGCCGCGCCGCGGTCATTGCGTACTCGCCTTCAACAGCCTCGTTCCCGGATGTGCAGGTTCCAGGGAGGGTGGCATGACCGGGGTGAAATACCGGTTATTGGCTGTCCATCTGCTGCATGTACTGGGTTTCATGGCCGGTGAAACGCTCACCGTCAAAGCCGAAGCAGAAGCGCCCTTCCTCGAACGCGCGGTAGACCAGCAGCGCACCGTCGAGGCAGAACTGCTGCTGGTCCACGCCTGTTTCCAGCGTCCCGTAGCCAGTGGCATTTCCGCCCTTGCCCGCCGGCCCGGTGAAGGCATCGATCGGCAGCGGCGTCGCCCGGCCGGTCCGGGTGTCGACCAGCACCAGGGTTCGCTGGAAGTACTCGGGACGATCATCGACCTGCACCAACAGGTAGTGCTGGTTGAAATTCGGTTGCCCGGTCCGGAGGGCCTCTTCGATGCGCGCGCGGTGCTGTGCATCGCAGAAATCGACAGGGCTGTAGCGGTAGCTGCAACCGTCGTGGTCGTAGGGCAGGTTCATGCCGGAATAGCCGACGCCCTCCTCGCTGCCCACGTCGTGCCCGAGTTCCGGGGTGCTGCACAGCAGCCACGAACGCTGCGCATCCTCAGGGTCGGCCATCAGCTTCGGCTCATGGCCCTCTTCGTACGCTGCGCCCCCCGGGAAATCCTGCCCGAAGCGCTGGCGGACGATGGAACGCGCCTTCTCCAACGGCAGGCCGATCTTCACCCCGCGGTATGAGACGAACGTCATCGTCGGCAGGATCACCTCCTCCACCGGCAGCCCGTTCCACTGCCCGTGTACGCAGAACGTGGCGATCTCGTTCTCTTCGTCCACCTTGCAGGGTTTCGACGCGTTCGCGGCCAGCCAGGGATGGGCCGGACGCCCGGCCTGCTGATCGATGTACCAGCCGTCCAGCGCACAGGTTGGCAAGGCGTCGAGCAGCGGAGAGAGATCTGTTGTGGTGGCCGGGGCGGCATGCGGTGTGCCCGCTGCGGGTGCGTCGGTCGGTACGTCTGGTGTGCGCTGGCAGGCCGCCAGCGCGAGTAGACCGATCAGCAGCGCGACGTGGCGCGGACGCCGGATTGAATGCTGCGTTCCCTGCATTGCGTGCTTCCTGGTTTCGACACTCACTGCAGATGATCGCCGATCCCGGGGCCGTGCAGGAACGTTGCAGACCCTACATCGGGCTCAGAGCCCTTCGCTCCCGCAAAGGGATCCGCCCCCGCCAGTTACTCCGGCAACCGCAGCTCCGCCCGCAGGCCGCCCCCCTCGCGGTTGTGCAACCGCAGCGAGCCGCCCAGCGACTGCGCCAGCTGCACCGCGATGGCCAGGCCCAGCCCGGTGCCGCCGGTATCGCGGTTGCGCGAGCTTTCCAGCCGATGGAACGGTGCCAGCACGGCTTGCAGCTGGTCCTCCGGGATGCCGGGGCCGCGGTCGGAAATTCCGATCCACACCCTTCCGGCCTCATCGCGGCCCGCCTCGATCTCGGCGGCACCGGCGTAACGCAACGCGTTGTCGACCAGATTGCCGACCACCCGGCGAAGCGGCTGCGGCCAGGTCTGCACGACCAGTCCGGCGGGCGCACCGCCACAGACCGGCTTGCCCATGTCCTCGTAGTCGCCGACCACACTGGCCAGGAACGCGCCCAGGTCCATCGACACCGGCACGCCAGCGGCGACGTGGCTGCTGCGCGCATAGGCCACGCCCTCGCGCACCAGTTGTCCAAGGTGATCGAGGTCGGCCAGCAGCCGCTGCTGGGTGCTGTCTTCAGGCAGGGTCTCCACCCGCAGCTTCATGCGCGTGATGGGGGTCTGCAGGTCATGCGAGATCGCGGCCAGGATCTGCAGGCGCTCACTGACGTGGCCACGAATGCGTGCCTGCAGCGCGTTGAGCGCGGCCGCCGCAGCGCCTACTTCCGCAGGGCCATCTTCAGGCAGTGCGGGCCCGTCCTTGCCCGGCTGCAGATGCTCCACCGCATGCGAAAGCTGCTGCAGCGGGCGCATGGCCAGGCGCACCGCCAGCCACGCGCACACCAGCAGCAGCGCCAGCTGCACCAGCAGCACGGCCGGCAGCCAGCGCGCCAGCGGCAGGCCCGACGGAGTGACTTCAATGGTCAAGGGTGTGCCGTCGTGCAGGCTCAGTTCCACCTCGAACCGCTCCGGCAGGCGAGCCACCTGTCGCGCCTGCAACCGATAGCGGTGCTGCAGGCTGTCGTCGATGATCGCCGTGACCTGGCGTGCACGATCGGTCTGCAGCCCTGGTCCGGGCGCGGCCGGGCGCAGCAGGTAGCGGTAGGTGCGTCGTTCCAGCCGTGGTACCCAGGCCTCACGCTGCGCCACAGGCAGGTGCTCCAGCAGCGCGACACTCACCGCCACATCCTCGTCGAGGTTGCGCAGCATCATGCTGCGGGTGGACTGGTAGCGTTCGAAGAACAGCAGGCCGAAGGACAGTGCGTGGGCCAGGGCCAGTCCGCCCAGCAACACCAGCAGCAGCCGCGCCGACAGCGTGCGCGGCCAGCGTGGACGGCGTGCGGCGGTGTTCATTCGTCCGGCCCCAGCAACTGCACCGGCACGCTGAACACATAGCCTTCGCTGCGCACGGTCTTGATGTAGGTCGGCTCGCGTGCGTCGTCACCCAGGCGCTGGCGCACGCGGCTGACCAGCAGGTCGATCGAGCGATCAAACAGTTCGGCATCGCGGCCCTGCGTGAGGCTGAGCAGCTGGTCGCGGCTGAGTACCCGATTGGCGTGATCGAGGAACACGCGCAACAGGCGGAACTCGGCGCCACTGAGCGGATACGCGGTGTCCTGCGCATCCAGCAGATGGCGTGCGGTGGTGTCCAGGCGCCACTCGCCGAAGGCCAGCTGGCGGCCTGCTTCGCTCACCTGCAGATTCGGCGGCAGCATCCGGGTGCGACGGATCACCGCATTGATGCGTGCCAGCAGTTCGCGCGAAGAGAAGGGTTTGGTTACGTAGTCGTCAGCGCCCATTTCCAGGCCGATGATGCGATCGGTCTCGTCGTCGCGGGCGGTCAGCAGCACTACCGGCACCGCACGATGCTTGCCGGCGCGCAGGTTGCGGCACAGGCTCAGGCCATCCTCGCCCGGCATCATCACGTCCAGCACCACCAGATCCACGGCATGGGTATCCATCAGCGCGCGCATGGCCCGGCCACCGTCGGCCTGGCTCACGCGCAGGCCATTGCGTTGCAGGTAGTCGGCCAGCATCTGGCGGATCTCGCTGTCATCGTCGACGACAAGGATGTGCGGTACAGGGTTCATTGCGTTCTCGATGAAGGCAGGGGACAGCGCCGCGCGGCGCGGCCATGGTAGCGCGGCTCAGGGGCTGGCCAGCAGGCGCTGGATCTCGCTTTCGGTACGTGCGTAGTCGCCCTCGCCGTAATGGCGGTAGACCACCCGCCCCTGCCGGTCGAGCAGGTACAGCGCGGGCCAGAAGCGGTTGCCCCAGGCATTCCAGATCCGGTACTGGTTGTCCTGCACCACCGGCCAAGTGATATCCAACCGTGCGATGGCCTTGCGCACGTTGCCGGGCAGCCCTTCATAGGCGAATTCCGGCGTATGCACGCCGATCACCTTCAGGCCCTGCGACGCGTACCGTGCATTCCACTGGTGGACATACGGCGCCACGTTGAGGCAGTTGCTGCAGGTGTAGGTCCAGAACTCGACCAGCACCACCTGCCCCTGCAGCTGCTTCAGTGTGAGCGGTGGGCTGTTGTGCCAGGGTCCGCCACCGTCGAACCCCGCCATCGGTGCTGCAGCGAGCGGCTGCGCGCCGGCATCCGCGCCGGGCCATGCCAGCAACAACCCCGCTCCGCCCAGCAGGCCCAGCAGCAGCGGCAGTGCGTACCCACGTAGTGCAGCCATCGCTCAGCCCCCCTGCTCGGCCAGCGGCAGTTCCGCCGGCTTCAGCCCTGCCGCTTCCAGGATGCTGTCGGCCACCTGCGCCGGATGCGAAAGCAGCGACACATGGCTGCTGCCGATTGATTGCAGCTGTGCACCGATGCGACGTGCGGTCGCCGCCTGCAGCTGTGGCGACAGCATGCGGTCATCGCGGCTGAGCACGTACCAGCTCGGCTTGCTGCGCCACGCCGCAACATTCACCACCTCGCCCAGCGCGCTGGCCTTCAACGGGACCTGCGTGCTGTACAGCAGTGCGGCCGACTTTTTCATCACGTCCGGCGCGAAGTCCTGCGCGATGGCATCGGGTGGCAACATCAGGTAGCCATCCCTTTCCTGCAGTCTGGCCAGGCCCGGACCGACCGGGAAGCCTTCGCCCTGTTGCGCCGAAGACTGCCCTGCATCCGGCGCGAAGGCCGCCACGTACACCAGCGCCTGCACCTTCGGGTCATTGCCCGCTTCGGTGATGACCGTGCCACCCCAGCTGTGGCCGACCAGCACCACCTTGCCGGGCGCGGCGGCAATCGCGCGACGGGTGGCGGCGACATCGTCGGCCAACGAGGTGAGCGGATTCTGTACGGCCACCGCCGGCAGCTTCCAGTCATGCAGGGTGCTGATGACCTTGCTCCAGCTGGAGCCATCGGCGAAGGCGCCGTGCACCAGGATGACGGTGGGCGGTGCAGCGGTATCGGCCTGGGTGGCGAAGGCGGGGGCGGCGGAACCGGCAAGAGCGAGAGCAGCGGCAAGCAACGAAGTACGGATCATGGGTGGCACTCCGGTGTTGGGAGTGGCCATTTCCGCCTGCCGGTGTATCGGTGCTGTTTCTCCGTCGCGCGGAGTTGTACCGGACTGTAGGGCGCAGGCGGGTTTCTACAGTGGGATACATTCGAGCGCCGGGCCCGGCCGGGCGCTACCGGGTGGATATCGCTCCCCGCACGCGGGCGCGCAACGCCCCGATGTGCGTCAACGCATCGTCTTTGTATCCGACTGTACGAAACCCCGGCTGCGGCCACAGTCGCTGACAAAACCCCGGGCAACAGCACACGTTGCCGATACCTGCGACGCCTGAAATGGCCTCCATCGACCACTGGCCCGCAGGACACCACCATGATCAGTACCGCCGCTTCCGTGTATACCCCCCGCCTGGACGCCGTCGGCCGCTGGCTCTCGCCATTGGCGCTGCGCACCCTGCTGGCCTGGGAGTTCTTTGAATCCGGTCGCGAGAAGCTGGGCGGCCAGAACTGGTTCGCCGACCTGGAAGGCCGCTTCCCGTTCCCGTTCTCCACCCTGCCCGCGTCGCTGAACTGGCAGCTGGCCACCTGGCTGGAGCTGGTGGGTGCGGTGATGCTGCTGCTCGGCCTGGCCACGCGCTCGGTGGCCTACATCTTCTGGGTGCTGACCGTGGTCGCCATCGCCGCGGTGCACTGGCCGGACCAATGGAACGGCCTGCGCGAACTCTGGCAGGGCTATGCGATCACCGACCAGGGCTACGGCAACTTCAAGCTGCCGCTGCTGTTCCTGGCCATGCTGCTGCCATTGATCCTCAACGGCGGTGGCGCGCTCAGCGTGGACCGGCTGCTGGCTGGCTCGCAGCATGCCCCCGTCAGAAACGACGGCCTGGGCTGGGGCGTCAGCCTGATCGCCCTGCTGCTGCCGGTTGCCGCGCTGTTGCCCGGCATCGGCTTCGGTGGCGCCCTGCTCGGCGGCGTGCTGCTGCTGGGCTATCTGCTGCGTCGTCGCCGCGCCGCCTGAGCTGATTCACCAGTTCCCGAACGTTTCCGTTTCCGTCGCCTCTTCGGCGGCATCCATCCCGCACGCCCCGCGTGCTTTCCCAAGGAGTCACCACCATGTCCGTCTCGACCAAGAACACCCCCTCCTCCCGCCTGCCGCGCATCGGTGCCATCGGCATCGCCCTGGCCGGTGGCCTGCTGCTGGCCGGCCAGGCCGCCGCGATCCAACCGCTGGCGATCAGCGCGGTGGCCATGAGCGCCGCCGCCGAAGGCAAGTGCGGTGAAGGCAAGTGCGGGGCCAACAAGGCCACCACCGGCAAGCCCGCCGGCAAGGCCAAGGTGGCCGAGGGCCAGTGTGGCGAAGGCAAGTGCGGCGACGCCTCGTTTGCCCGCACCGACCGTGACCACGACGGTAAGGTCTCGCGCGCCGAGTTCAACGCTGTTGCCGCCACGCGTGCCGCCGAGTTCGACCGCATCGACACCGACCACGATGGCTACATCAGCGAGCAGGAAGCGCACGACTACCTGCGCAGCGTCTACACCGCCAACGGCAAGCCGATGCCGAAGGGTCTGTTCTCCCGCGTTGCCGATTGATCGACGTCCAACCGGCGCCGCCTTCAAGGCGGCGCCCTCTCTGGAGCATCCGCCATGTCCCTGCCCCTGCCCTCCAATGCCGCCGGTCTTGGCCTGCGCCGTGGCCTGATCGACGAACTGCTGGCAATGCCGGCCGGTGCCATCGACTTCCTCGAAGTCTCCCCTGACAACTGGATCGGCGTCGGCGGTGCACACGGCGCCGCGCTGCGCCAACTCAGCGAGCGCCACCCCCTGACCTGCCACGGTCTGTCGCTGTCGCTGGGAGGTCCTGATCCGCTGGACCGCACCCTGCTGGCACAGACCCGTGCCTTCCTCGACCTGCACCAGGTGCAGCTGTACAGCGAACACCTGAGCTACTGCGCCGCCGGGGGCCATGTCTACGACCTGCTGCCGCTGCCGTTCACCGCCGAGGCCGTACACCATGTCGCCGGCCGCATCGCCCAGGTACAGGACATGCTGGGCCGACGCATCGCCGTGGAGAACATCTCCTACTACGCCGTTGCCGGCGCGGACATGAGCGAGATCGACTTCATCAACGCCGTGCTCGCCGAAGCCGACTGCGACCTGCTGCTGGACGTCAACAACGTCTTCGTCAACGCCTGCAACAACGGTTACGACGCCTTCGAATTCCTGGCCCGGGTACCGTCCGACCGTGTCGCCTCGCTGCACGTAGCGGGCCACTTCGATGAAGATGACGGCTTCAAGATCGATACTCACGGTACGCCGGTGAAAGGCGTGGTCTGGGCGCTGTTGCGCGAGGCCTACGCACGGGTGGGCGTACGCCCCACGCTGCTCGAACGCGACTTCAACTTCCCGCCGCTGGCCGAGTTGCTGGCCGAGGTTGCGCAGATCCGCCAAGCGCAGGTCGAGGCACGTTGCCCCGAGGTGGCCCATGGCTGAGTCGCTGGCGACCCTGCAACGGCGCTGGGCCGATCATGTGCGCGACCCAGCAATGGCCGCACCCGATGGCGTCGAGGCGCGCAGGCTGGCGGTATACCGCCGCCTGTGCATCGACAGCCTGGACACCCTGCTGGCCGGCAGCCTGCCGCGACTGCAACACCAGTTGGGCACGCCGCGCTGGCGCGACACAGTGGAGCACTACTACGCCCGCCACGCCTGCCAGACCCCGCTGTTCCCACGGATCGCAGGCGAGTTCGCGGCCTGGCTGGCAGTGCAGGACACGCTGGCACTGCCGGGCTGGGCGGCGGAACTGGCGCACTACGAGAGCACGCAGCAGTCGCTGCACATTGAAGCGCGTGGCGCTGGGCGCTTGCTGCAGCGCGTCCCGGTGGACAGTGATGTGCTGGCGGTTTCGCCGCTGGTGCGGGTGCTTGGCTACCAGTGGCCGGTGCATGGGGACGAGGGGCTGGAACCGGTGCCGAGTGCAGCTCCCACACTGCTGATGGTCCAGCGCATTGCCGATTTCAGCCTGCAGGCCGAGGAACTCTCACCACTGGCCTACGCGCTGCTGTCGATCTTCGGTGAAGACGGCGCAGCCGTGGAAGCGGCACTGCGGGAGTTGTCCGAAACACATGGCGTGGCAACGGATACGTTGCGCGTGGCCTGCGCACCGGTTCTGAGCGAGCTGTGCGCGGCAGGCGTGCTGGTTGCATTGCCTGCTTTCTGAGGTTGCCGGCCCGCTGCCGGCACTAACGTCCCCTACTTCGAGGTCTCACCATGGCTGCTTCCAACACTTCCTTCCTGCACGGCTGGCGCCTGTTCGTGGCCATCGCCGTGGTTCTGATCGCATTCGCGCTTGCGGCCTTCGCCCTGTATCCCGATGCAGCCGAGGGCAGCCGAGCAGCGATACGGGTCACTGCACGCACATCGTTCCTGCTGTTCCTGGGGGCGTTCACCGCATCGTCGTTCGCCAGCCTTCTGCCCGGCGCGTTCACCCGGTTCCTGCTGCGCGAGCGGCGTATCATCGGCCTGTCCTTCGCGTTCTCGCACCTGCTGCATGCAATCGCCATCACCAGCTTCGGGATCCTCAACCCGGCTTTCTGGCCAGCACGATCTGCGCTGGCCAACCTGCCGGGCACGGCGGGCTACATCGCCATCCTGGCGCTGGCCATCACCTCGCATCGGGGGATCGCCCGCCGCATGGGCCCCACTGCCTGGCGTCGCCTGCACCTGACCGGCATGTGGATCATCGCGGCGGTGTTCACCTACTCGTACTTCAAGCGCGTGCCAGGCAACTTCTGGTATGCGGTGCCGTCGGCACTGCTGTTCACCGCCTTCGTGGTGCGCTGGATCGCCAAGCGGGCGCAGGCACTGCGCCGAAGCGCGCATGCGCGGCCACCGCTACCGGCGGCCTGACCCCATCATCCCGTCTCCATCAGCCGTCACGGGTAGCGCGATAGGCCGCGTAGGCATCGAGGATCTTCTGCAGCCGCGCGCGCTGCTTCGTCCCCATGGGTACCCGTTGCACGCGCTTCAGCAACGTCTTCCACATGTATCCGGACCGGAAGAAATACGGCCGCACTTCAAGGAAGGTCAGCGCGACATCCAGCGTATCGGGATCGTGTTCGGCAAGTTGCTTCAGCGCATTGGCGTAGCCACCCGGAAACGCGAGCCGCTCGTAGTGCTGGTGGAACGCCGCGCAGGCCTGGGCGTGCAGCAGCTTCTGTTCCGGGTCACGCCAGCGCAACGCAGCACTCTCGCGGATGACCCGCTGCAGCCGATTGATCTCATCCGCATTGGCTCGGATCAGGCGTTCCATCGGGGCACTGGGATGGGCCATCATTCCTTCCATGTGGTTTGTCAGGGGTCAGATCCCTTCCCCGCAGGGAAAGGGATCTGACCCCACTTCATGTCACGGCGCGCGGCGCAATGTCACCAGGGTGATCTCCGACGGCACGCCGATGCGTGCCGGGAAGCCGGCCCAGAGGCCCGCACCATTGCTCACGTACAGCGTCATCCCCTCCACGTCGTAGCGGCCGGAGACAAAGCCACCATTGGCCCGCTTCACCAGCTGGTCCATGCCGATGATCTGCCCGCCGTGGGTATGCCCGGACAACTGCAGCTTCACACCACGCACGGCGGCCTCGCGCGCATTGCGTGGGCGATGGTCGAGCAGGATCACCGGTGCGGACGGATCGGCACCGGCCAGCGCGGCATCCAGATCCGGCAACGGCAGGCCATAGCGCGCCGCCACCGGATCGGTGACACCGGCGATGGTCAGCGCCGCGTCGCCGCGCCGCACCTGCATGTGGCTGTTCTCCAGCACCTGCATGTGCAGCGCGCGGAACGCCTGCATCCAGTCCTGGTACTGCGCGTAGTACTCGTGGTTGCCGGTGATGGCGACGACGCCGTCCGGCGCCCGCAGGTCCGCGAGTGGACGCGCGTCGTCACGGCGCGCCTCGACACTGCCGTCGATCAGGTCGCCGGTGATCACGATCAGGTCCGGCGTCAGTGCGTTGCTCTCATCCACCACCTTGCGCACCCAGTCGCCGGTCAGCAGGCGACTGGCATGGATGTCGGTCAGCTGCAGCACGCGATAGCCGTCGAACGCCGCTGGCAGCCCGGCAATGCTCACCTCGATCTGCCGGGGCTTGGGCACCGCCATGCCCTGGCTGATGCCATAGCCACTCACAAGCAGGGCCAGCAGGCCGGCCAGTGGTCGCAGCTTCGGTGCGCGCAGGGCCGATACCGTGCGCGGCCAACGCAGCAGGCGCGAAAGCAGCAGGCCGGCATCCAGCACCAGCATCACCAACGCCAGCAGCAGCACTGCAGTGGAACCAGTGGCCAGCATGGCGATGGCCATCTTCGGGATTTCCGGCGACGCCATCGTGCCCCAGAAGGTAGCCACGATGCGCAGTTGCACGGCCACGGCCACCAGCAACAACGACAGCACGACCTTCAACGCGGTGGGCATGCGCAGTGGCCAGAACAGGCGCCAGGCCACGTACAGGCCCATCAACAATCCGATCGTACTCAGCACTGCAACCATCCATGACAGAAAGCGGGCCCGCCATGGTGACGGTTGCGGGCAATGTTGTGTAGGGCCGGGCCCCTGCCCGGTTGCTCAGCAAGCCGTCGAGCAGGGCTTGATGCTAAGGATGGCCCAGGCGCTCCACCCGCAGGCGGGCGATACGGCGCTTCTCCATCGCCAGCACGGTGATGCGCACATCGGAAACTTCCACCGCATCGCCGATGTCCGGCAGCCGGCCCAGCTGCTCCAGCACCAGCCCGGAGATGGTCATGTAGTCGGCACTGCGTGGCAGCGATACACCGGTCAGCCGCTGCAGGTCGTCCAGAGTCAGTGCACCGTCGGCCTCCCACTGCTCCTCGCCCTGCGCGACCACGCCATAGCGTTCGTCCTGGGTATCGACCAGGTCGCCGGCAATCGCCGCCAGCAGATCGTTCGCGGTCACCAGGCCTTCCACGCTGCCGTACTCGTCCACGGCCACCGCCAGCGGCACCGGATGCTGGCGGATCAGTTCCAGCGCCTGCAGCGCACTGGCACTGGACAGTACGTACTGCGGCTCACGCAGGTTGCCTTCCAGCTGCAGCGGCCTGCCCTGCAGCAGGTCGGCCAGCAGGTCGCGGCTCTGCACCACGCCACGCAGACTGTCCAGGTCACCGTCACCGACCAGCAGGCGGGTGTGCGGCGACGCCACCAGGCGGGCCACCACATCCTCCTGGCCACGCGCCAGGTCGATCCACTGCACGTCAGCGCGCACAGTCATCACGCTCGATACCGGCCGATCGGCCAGGCCCAGTACACTGCGGATCATCTCGTGCTCGGCCGGCTGCAAACGCTCTTCGGCGTCCACCGGCTCGTCCACGCCGTCGTCGGCGTGGCCATTGGACGGGCGCGCACCCAGCATGCGCAGCACTGCATCGGCCGTACGCTGGCGGAACGGCTGGCGGCGCTCGTTGCGCTCACGATTGAAGCGCACCCACTGATTGAATGCCTCGACCAGGATCGAGAAGGCGATCGCCGCGTACAGGTAGCCCTTCGGGATCTTGTAGCCCAGGCCTTCGGCCACCAGGCTGAAACCGATCATCAACAGGAAGCCCAGGCACAGCACCACCACCGTGGGGTGCTTGTTGACGAAGCGGGTCAGCGGCTTGCTGGCCACCAGCATCAGCGCCATCGCGATGGTCACGGCGGCATACATCACGCCCAGGTTGTCGACCATGCCGACCGCGGTGATCACCGAGTCGAGCGAGAACACCGCGTCCAGCACCACGATCTGCGCCACCACCATCGCGAAGCTGGCATAGACCTTCTTGCCATCCTCGTGGTGCTCGCGGCCTTCCAGCCGTTCGTGCAGCTCCATGGTGCCCTTGAACAGCAGGAACAGGCCGCCGCCCAGCAGGATCAGGTCACGCCCGGAGAAGCTGTGGTCGAACAGCGTGAGCAGTGGCTCGGTCAGTTTCATGATCCAGGCCAGCGCGGCCAGCAGCACCAGCCGCATCAGCAGCGCCAGCGCCAGGCCGATCACACGCGCGCGGTCGCGCTGGTGCGGCGGTAGCTTGTCGGCAAGGATCGCGATGAACACCAGGTTGTCGATGCCGAGCACGATCTCCAGCACGACCAGGGTTGCAAGGCCCATCCATATCGAGGGGTCAGCCAACCATTCCATTTCAGGTCCGTTTCGTCAGTAGGTAAGGGAGAAGGGAAATCACTCAGTCGGCGTCCTGCGCCTGCGCCGGGTCATGCCCGAGCAGGTCGCCAGGCGTGCACTGCAACTCGCGGCAGATCGCATCCAGCGTGGAAAAGCGGATGGCGCGCGCCTTGCCGGTCTTCAGGATCGACAGGTTCGCCAGGGTGATGTCGATGCGCCCGGCCAGCTCGGACAGGGTCATGCCCCGTTCCTGCAGCATGCGGTCCAGGGTGATGACGATGGCCATCAGTGCGTGCCCATCAGATCAGACCGTCCAGGTCATCGCGCATCGCTGCGCCCACGGCGAAGACGCGCGCCAGCACGAACAGCATCAGCACCGCGATCAGGCCGGTGATCGACATGCCACCGCCAACCTCCATCCAGGTGAAATCCGGGCCCATCCAGGCCGCATAGGCACCAATCAGGATCGACAGCAGTTCCATCGCCAGCATCAGCCATGCCATGCGCTGCAGGCGCCGTGCGTTGGCATGGGTGAACGGCCGTTCGCGCGCCGCCGACTTCAGCAGCCGCAGCAGATGGCGGAGGAACAGCAGGCACAGCACCAGCAGCGCGACAATCGCGCCCAGCCCCAGGCAGAAGTGCAGGAACAGATCGTTGCCGTGCGCAGCAGCGGCAGCGGCATCGTGGACGCTGTCGAGCAGCCAGCGACGGTCGTGGGCGACCAGCGGCACCGCCAGCAGTGCGGCCAGGATGCCCAGCCAGCACATCGCCCGGACGGCCTGCACGGCGGCCTGGGCCAGGGTGAACAAGCCTCGCGCGGGTCTGGCGCGGGCGGGACGAGCGGTCAAGCGGCCTCCGGTGTTGGGGTGGCCTCGCCGCCCCGGGGTGGATTTATCGATAAACGATATACCACATCCTGCGTGAAAGACTGAATCGCCGGGATTCCCTCCGACTTGGCACCCGCATGAACGGGGCGCGGCCCAGTTGATGATGCCGGCCAGCGGCCGCCACTACCCTGCGCTGTAGCGATACACCAGGTCATCAGCATCACTACGCACGGCCTGCGGGTCGAGCACCCCGCCCAGGCGCTGCGCGACGGCCTGCGATGCCCGATTGTCCAGCGCCATGTAGCTGACCAGGGTCGGCAGCTGCACCACCACGAAAGCCCAGTCACGCAGCGCGCCGGCCGCTTCGGTGGCGAAGCCCTGCCCTTCGTGACCGTCGTACAGCAGCCATCCCAGTTCCTTCTCCGGAAACAGCGGACCGTGGTTGATCCCGACCTGGCCGATGCAGGCGCCGGTGTCGATACGCTCGATCATCAACGCGCCGTGGCCGAACAGATGCCAGCTGGCCAGGTCGTGGCAGAACTGGCCCCAGGCCGCCACCTCACCGAACGGCCCGCCCATGCCACGCGCACGCGGCGATGCCAGGAACGCGGCATAGACGCTGAAGTCATCCAGCTGCTGCGGACGCAAGTGCAGGCGCGCCGTGCGCAGGGTCGGAATCTCACGCATGACGGTGCCCAGGCCTGCTGCGCCGCAAAGGACCGCGTCCGCGACATGGCCGTAATCCCGCCATCGTCAGTTGCACACTGGCCATCCCCACGGGACGAACGATCACGGCGGTTTCCTGGCGAGAGATGGCGGCCAGTCTAGGCGGCCAGGCATGCTGTGGAAATGAATGAAGCCGGGAACATTCACCCATTCCTGCGATGGCAATCACGGCGCATGCGTGATGCCTGCCGTAGACCTGCGCCGACGTTAAGAACGGATCGAGAACCGGCCCATCCCCGCACGACGCGCGCCTAACAGGGGCTTGCCCGAGAATCGCCCAGCCTCGTGGCACATCCTGCACGGCAGCCGGCACGACGACGGCGCCCCCTTTCCAACCGCAAGGCCTCCCTATGGACCTGTTCGCCTGGCTCGCGTTCGGTTGTTACCTGCTGGCGTTCTTCATCGTTTCGCTGTTTGCGGCGGCCTACCTGAAACGCTCTGACTTCATGCCTTACCACGGCCAGGCGGTGGGTGTGCCGTGGGGCGCAGTCGAACCACGCATGCAGGTGCTGCTGATGGCGCTGATCCGCGTGGTGGGCGCCGGTTGGATCGCACTGGCCGGCGCTGGCGTGATGCTGGCGTGGCTGGTCTTCTTCGGAGGTCACTTCGCACTGCCACAGTTGCTGGCCTTCCAGCTGTTCTGCCTGGTCGCAACCCTGCCACCGGTACTGGTCGCGTCCGCTGTACGCCGACGTACCCATGCACGTACACCAGTACCCGCCGGCGCCGCGGTGGTGGTGCTGACGGTCATCGGGTTCGTGCTGGCCCTGGTGTCGCTGCGCCCGTGAATCGCGCTCCTCCCCCCCCCTTCCCCACGAGACTCCCCCATGAATCCCGGATCGATCTTCTACAGCGTGGTCAACGGTGATCTTCCACCCTCCCAGGCGGGTACCCTGCTCGGCTGGCGATTCGTCGACTACGACGATGCGCTGCGCCGTATCCAGGTCGAGTTCGAGGCCGGTGCGCTGCTGACCAACCCGATGGGCAACATACAGGGCGGCTTCCTCTCTGCAATGCTGGACGACTGCATGGGACCGGCGATCTACGCCACGTTGCCGGCCAACCGCATCGCGGTCACGGTGGAATCCAAGACCAGCTTCATCAGTCCGGCGCGGCCCGGGCGGATCATCGGCTGGGGCGAGGTGGAACACAGCAAGGGCAGCATCGCCTTCACCCGTGGCTGGCTGACCGACCCGGCCGGCAAGGTGCTCGCCACCGCCACCGCCACCTTCCGGGTGGGCGCGCTGCGCTGGCGCGGGCTGTCGATCCCACGACCGATCGCACGGCGGATGATCGCGCGCACGTTGCGGCGGGTGCATGCGCGCATCGGCTGAGGCCGTTCAGCGCGCGAGGCGTCCCCCGCCTGCCACGCGCACGCGGTCGCGTCCCTGCGCCTTGGCCTGGTACATGGCCGCGTCGGCGGCACGCAGCAGGGTCCGCCACCCGAGTGCGTCGGTGCCGCCCTCGGCCACGCCAAAACTGGCGGTCACCCGCAGCGCAGTACCGCTGGCCACCACGATGTCCTGCTGCTGCAGCGCCAACCGCAGCGACTCGGCCAACCGGCGGCCACCGGCCAGATCACCGTCGGCCAACAACACCAGGAACTCCTCGCCACCGTAGCGGGCGATGCTGTCGCTGCGGCGCAGGTGGCGCTGCAGCAATTGCGCCACCTGCACCAGCACCTCGTCGCCGGCGTCATGGCCGTGACCATCATTGATCGACTTGAAGCGATCGACGTCCAGCAGTATCACCACCGCGCGGTTGCCACCGTCCGCATGGCGCTGCTGCACCAGCTCGTCCAGCGCGCGCCGGTTCAGCAGCCCGGTCAGTTCATCGGTTCCCGCCAGCTGGCGCAGCTCGCTGGTCAGTGCCGAGCGTTCGCGTGATTTCTCGCGCAGCACCTCGATCGCATCGAACAGGCGCTGCATTTCCGCCAACGGATGGGTGACGTGCTGCTCCGGTCCCGGCGCTTCGGAGGCGATCTGGATGACCTGCCGTTGCGCCTGCAGCAGCGGCCGCAGGATCTGCAGATGCGCGATGCGCAGCGCTACGCCCAGCACGACCAGGGTGCCCAGCGCAGTGGCAACCAGCACCGCCAACCGCGTCGCCTCGCGGTTGCGGGTGCGTTCGAACCTGGTGATGGACACGCTCAGATAGCCGTCGCGCAGCGCTTCGAGTGATTGCAGGGTCGGCACGTAGCGAGCGGTGAACTCGGCGGCGGTCCACGGCGGAGGCACGCCGCGACGGCCGTCTTCGATCAACTGCTCGATCATCGGCAGGGACTCGCCGAAGAACTGCCGCCGCGCCATGTCCCAGTGCCAGGACAGTGCCGGGTCGCTGCGGAACACCGACTCGTGGCTGCCGGCCAGCCGCCACAGCTCCAGCAGGCGCCCCTCCGTCTGCAAAGCGGCCCGCACCTGTTCGTCACGCCAGGCGCCCGGGACCGCCACCGGCGCCATCACGTTCGAGGCCAGGCGACCACCGTGCTCGCGCAGGTCGATCAGCACCTGGCCCTGCATTGCAGGAATCGCCGCCTCGCGGTCGGCGCTGACCAGCACGTTGATCTGCGCGGAGGTCAGCAGGTGGAGGCGATCCACCACCGCGAACATGCCGCTGATCGCGCGCTCGACGTCCTCGACGCGCCGCGTTTCGTGCGGCTGTGCCGCTACCCGGTCCACGGCGGCGCGTGCCGAATGCAGGCGACGTTGCACATCGGCCAGCATTCCATGCTCATCCACCACGCCCGGCTCGGCCTTGAACACGGTGTCCAGCTGCTGCATGGCGGTGTCGACGCGCTTGCGTGCCACCGCCAGCTGCGCGGCCAGCCGTGCCTGCTCGCCGGCGTCATCCGCGGAGGCCCCCAGCAGGCTGTTGGCAGGACCGCGTTCGGACGAGACCAGGTTGGCCAGGTCGAAGGTCCGCCGCAGCTGGCGCAGGCTGACCAGGTTGTCCTCGGCAGCGGTGTAGCGCAACGTACCCTGCACCAGCGCTATGGCCATCAGCGGCAGCGTGCAGACCACGAACAGCCCGGTCAGGATCCAGACCCAGGTCCGCAACCCGATGGGCGATGCCTTGCCGGCCATTCAATTTTCCCCTGACGTGCGGATCACTGTACTGAGCGGCCCAGGGAGTGCCAAGCCAGCACCTTGCGGACCACACCCCTGCCCATGCCCCAGTCGCCACGAACGCGCTGCCGAAGGGGGAGCGCCACTCTCAAGGTGGCAATTGCGTCACATCCCGCCGGTTCAGATCCAGCGCTGATCCACCAGCTCGCGCTTCACGTAGGCATAGAACACCGGTGCGGCAACCAGCCCCGGCAGGCCGAACGCCGCCTCCATCACCAGCATCGCCAGCAGCAGCTCCCAGGCACGCGCCTGGATCTCGCCGCCGACGATGCGCGCATTGAGGAAGTACTCCAGCTTGTGGATCACGATCAGGTACAGCAATGCCGCCACCGCCACATAGAACGAGACCGACAGTGCGACGATGGTGATGATCGTGTTGGAGATGATGTTGCCCACCACCGGCAGCAGGCCGGCCAGGAAGGTGATCAGCACCAGGGTCTTGGACAGCGGCAGGTGCACGCCGAACAACGGCAGCACGCCCAGCAGGAAGATCGCGGTGAACACGGTGTTGAGCAGCGAGATCTTCACCTGCGCGAATACCACCTGGCGGAACGCGGTGGCCAAGCGGCTGGTGCGCCCGATCAGCTCCTGTGCCAGCGGCCCCATCTGCGGCAGCGGCAGCTCGTCGTACAGCGCGATCATCGCACCCAGCACCATGCCGATCAGTACGCGCACGCCCACCTGGACCACCGAGGTACCGGCCACGCCCAGCTGGCGCTGGTGCTCGGCGGCCCAGTCGTTCAGCGCCGCGCGCAGCGCCGGCATGTCTTCGGGAATGTAGGGCTGCAGCAGCGCCGGCACCTGGTGCCGCGAGGTGTTGAGGATCTCCATCAGGCGCGCCAGCAAAGCGTCCGGGCCACCGGTCTCGTTGCGGAAGAACGAGGCCACGCCGATCCCGGCCAGCACCAGCGCGCTGATGATCACCGCCGACAGCACGATCACCGCGATCGCCCGCGCCCTGCCGGGCGGCAGCCTGCCCTCCACGGTAGAGGCCAGCACATGAGTCAACTGGAACACCAGCAGGCCCGAGAGCAGGGTCACCACCAGGCCCAGCTTCAGCGCCAGCCACATGCCCAGCAGCATCATCAGCCAGGCCGCGATCCTCGGGACGGGGGGCTTGGGCTGGGCAACGAGGGCGTCTTGCATGGGGGCACGTCCGGGCAGGGTGGCCCATGGTAGAGGATTGGCAGGCCGATTCCGCGTGCAGGCTGAATGGCCATTACGCAATGGCACAGGCCGCAACGGGTTCACCGCCAGCGTCAGCCCTGGTCGAGCGCCAGGTAGCGCGCGGTACGCACGATCGCTTCACGCTCGCCGAAGCTGGCCAGGGCGCTGGCAACGCGCCCACTGTCACCGGTCACGGCAATCTCCTGCAGGGTTTGCTGCATGGCCCGGATGGCGGCTCGCTGCAGGTCCGACGGAATGATCACCAGCCGGTAGTCGAGCTCGGCCAGGCGCCGGATCGGCACCAGTGGCGTTCTGCCACTGTGGAACATGTTGATCAGCTTGGGGCCCGGCACGTGCAGCGAGATGGCCTCGATCTGCTCCAGGGAGTCCGGCGCCTCGACGAAGATCATGTCCGCACCGGCGTCCACATAGGCCTGTGCACGTTCGATGGCCGCCTCCAGCCCCTCGCAGGCGATGGCATCGGTACGCGCGATGATCATCAACCCCGTATCGTGGCGCGACTGGCAGGCCACCCGGATCTTCGTGCACATCTCGCCTGCGTCGACCAGCGTCTTGCCATCCAGGTGCCCGCAGCGCTTGGGGAACGTCTGGTCCTCGATATGCAGTGCGGCGACGCCTGCCCGTTCAAATGCACGCACCGTGCGTTCGACATTCGCAGTGCCACCGAAGCCGGTGTCGGCATCGGCGATCACCGGCAGGTCGCAGGCATCGACGATCCGCTCGACCTGTGACAGGACTTCAGTGAGGCCGAGCAGGCCGATGTCCGGTACGCCGGCCGAGCGTGCGATGGCTCCGCCACTGGCGTACACCGCCTCGAATCCCGCCAGCTCCACCAGGCGGGCCGACAGGCCGTCGAAGGCCCCCGGTGCGATCACGCTGCGGCCTTGCTCCAGCAGGTTGCGCAGCTGGCGTGTCTTCTTCATGTGGTCTCCCTTGCAGATGGACATTTGCCGTGGGATACCGATGATGTTGTCGCCACCGGCGACCGTCCAATACCGTATTCGTACAGCATCAGAACGTCTGAGGTTCCAATGGAACTACGCCACCTGCGCTACTTTGTCATGACGGCCCAGCTGCAGAGTTTCACCCGCGCCGCCGAGGCCCTGCACATTGCCCAGCCACCGCTGGGGCAGCAGATCCGTGCGCTGGAGGAGGAGATCGGCACGCCGCTGTTCCATCGCCAGGGGCGCGGCATCGTGCTGAGTGATGCCGGGCGGGTGTTCTGGGCGGCGGCAGTCGACATCCTCGCGCGTGTCGACCGGGCCAAGGAGGATGCGTTGCGCGCCGCACACGGCGAAGCCGGCGTTCTGACCCTGGGCCTGACCGAATCGGCCTCGTTCAATGAAGCCGTGACCGCACTGCTGCGCAGGTTCAAGCAGGCACATCCAGCCGTGCAGCTGCAGCTGGTCGAAGACGGCAGTGAAGCGCTGGTCCGTCGCCTGGATGACGGCGAACTGGACGCGGTGATCGTGCGCCCACCGTATTCGCACGCGGGCGGACTGGCGATCCAGCAACTCAGTGCCGAACCACTGGTGGTGGTCCTGCCGGCCGACCATCCGCTGGCTGGCCAAGAGAGCATCGCATTGACCGAGCTGCGCGACGAGCGCTTCATTCTGTTTTCCCGGAAATCAGGCTATGGCCTGAGTGCGGAGGTGGTCGCCGCCTGCCGCAACCACGGCTTCACGCCCACCATCCAGCAGGAAGCGCCGCAGGTGGCCTCGGCCATCAACCTCGCCGCTGCCAGGCTGGGCATCGCCATCGTGCCGGCCTCGATGCAGAACCTGCACCGGCCCGGACTGGCCTTCGTGGCACTGCAGCTGGGCATGCCGACCACAACGCTGCAGCTGGCCATGCGCAACCAGCCCCCCGCGCTGGCGGCCGCGTTGCTTCGCTGCGCACGCGGCAGCGCACAACCGCAGCCACTGCCGGGCGACCTCGCCGGCGAGGATCGGTCCCTCGCTTGATTATTTGACAAAGGCAAGTAATTATTTGCCAAAGTCAAACATATGGACCTGGCATGACAGTGGGCACGCTTTCCGAACGCGCCGATGCGGTACGGCGCTTCAACCGCTTCTACACGCGGCAGATCGGCGTACTGCAGGAGTCGCTGCTGCGCAGTGGCCTGTCCCTCACCGAAGTCCGCATCCTGTACGAACTGGCTCACCATGCGCCGCTGTCACCTTCGGACCTGTGCCGCGAGCTGGGCCTGGACGCCGGCTACGTGAGCCGGGTAACCGCTAGGTTCGAGCGGCAGGGCTATCTCCGCAAGGCGCGCTCGCCTGGCGACGCACGCGTTGTCGTGCTGACCCTGACGCCGCTTGGGCAGAGCGTGTTCGCACCGCTGGAAGAGACCTCACGCCAGGAAATGATCGATCTGCTGGCGGCGCTGCCCGACACGGCGCAGGTGAAACTGCTTGCGGCCATGGGCCAGATCGAAAGCGTGCTGGGTGACAGGTCTCCTTCGTACCTGCTGCGTGACCCGCGGCCGGGCGACATGGGGCTGGTGGTCTCGCGCCAAGCCGCGCTGTACGCCCGCGAATTCGGTTGGAATGCGGAATACGAGGCGCTGGTGTCGGAAATTGTTGCCAAGTACCTGCGTGAACTGGATCCTGCGCGCGAGCGCTGCTGGATCGCCGAGAAGGACGGCGACATGGTGGGTTCCGTGTTCGTGGTCCGGCAGGACGACACCACCGCCAAGCTGCGCCTGCTCTATGTGGATGCCAGCGCGCGCGGCATGGGCATCGGCGCCCGGTTGGTCGAGGAGTGCATTGCATTTGCGACTTCCGCTGGCTACGCGCGGATGACGCTCTGGACCAACAGCGTGCTGGCCGATGCCCGGCGCCTGTACGAACGCGCCGGTTTCCAGCAGGTGCAGGAAGAACCCCACCACAGCTTTGGCCACGACCTGCTCGGCCAGGTCTGGGAGCGGGCACTCTGACAGCTGCCACGTGCGCACGGCACGTGCAGCGGTGCGTCAATCCGCCCAGCTCGCCGTGTTCTTGCCCTGGCGCTTGGCGTGATAGAGGGCCTTGTCTGCGGTGGCCAGCCAGTCCTCCACGGTTCCCTGCCCCGGCGTTGCGGCGATCCCCATGCTGACGCTGAACTCCACGCCCGGCGTGGCCTGCCGCGCGGCCTCGAGCAGGTGCAGCCGGACCCGCTCGGCCACCTGCATCGCATCGACGGGACCGCAGTCGCGCAGCAGCACGACGAACTCATCGCCTCCCAGCCGTGCGGGCGTGTCGCCTGGACGGGCGAACGTGCGCAGCGTCGAAGCGATCTGCCGCAGCACTTCATCACCGGCGCGGTGGCCATGCGAATCATTGATGTGCTTGAAATCATCCACATCCAGCATCAGCAGGCAGGCCAGGCCACCCTGGCCCTGCGCCCTGTCCAGCACCTGTTGCGCACGCAGGATCAGGAAGCCGCGGTTGGCCAATTCGACCAGGGGATCCATCCGGCTGAGCCGCTGCAACTGCCGGTTCTGCGATTTCACCCGGCGCGCCAGCTGCCAGCTGAGGATGCTCAACCCGATGCCGTAGACGAAAAGGAACGGCACGCTGAGCACGATCGTGCGCTGCGAGGAAACCGGCTGATAGGGAAAGCCGAGTGCCCACCAGGCGATCACAAAGCCCAGCACCAGTGCCAACGTCGCCCGCATCGCCAGGCGCACGCCACCGGCCGCGATCTTGTCGGCGACCAGCAGCGCGGCGAACAATGCACTGGGAACAGTGCTCAGCGCCATGAAGGCGATCCAGCCGCCGCCGAAGAAGGAGTCTGCCACCATGCAACGGAACTGGGCCTGCGCGGGCTGGCGGGCACGCTGGGTCAGCACCAGCGCGAGCGCCGGCCATGCCAGTGCATTGAGCAGCAGCAACACCCAGGCGGACACGCCGTCCTGACGTTCAAGGATGATCGAGGCAATGGGAAGCGCACCCAGGCCATTGCCGACGAAGCGCATCCAGCCAATGCGACGTGCCGCGCCGATGCCTTCGACCGCGACTTCCGCCGAGTCCGTCAAGAACGGCATTGCCGACCCCCTTGCGCGATCGCACGTTCAACCCTGCCCTTGCCGGGCGGCCCGTCGTGAGTCTGACAGCTCTGCGTCAATTCGGGATCAACGACGTGCGGCGGCAGCCCGGTCTCACCCTGCCCCGGGTGGTGCCGTCGAGCCCCGCAGCATCAGGCTGAACTCCAGCGTCTGCTGCAACGGCACATCGACATGCTCGATGATGGCCAGCAGCAGGTGGACCGCACGCTCGCCGATCTCCCGCATCGGCTGCCTGATCGTGGTCAGCGGCGGCGTGAGGTAGCGGGAAGATGCCAGATCGTCGAAGCCGACGATGGACAGTTCGTCCGGTACACGGACGCCCAGATCGCGGCAGGACGCCAGCGCCCCCAGCGCCATCTGGTCGCTGAAACAGAAAATCGCGGTGGGTGCAGGTGCGCCTGCCAGCAGCGCCATCGCGGCCGCGTGGCCGGATTCCACCGAAAAGTCCCCCGGCACGATGCTGAGCTGGCGCAGGCGGCCACGCGCCCTGGCCGCCGCCCGGACGCCTTCCAGCCGTTGCTGGTGCAGCGGATTGTCCGGCGGTCCGCCTACCACCGCGATCCGCTCGTGCCCGAGCGCATACAGGTGCTCCATCACCACGCGCGCGGCGGCCGCATTGTCGATGTGGACACTGGGAATACCCAGCGCGGGGTCGAACTCGCATCCATTGACCACCGGCGCGGCAGCGCCCCGCTGCTGGACGATCTCGCGCGCCGTCGGCGGCAGACGATGCCCCAGCACGATCATGCCATCAGCCTCGTTGCGCCGGAGCATCTGCGCGTAGCGCTCCTCGCGGTCGGGTCGGTCCTGGGTATCGCCCAGCAGCACCGCATAGCCGGCCGCCTGTGCGGCGTCCTCGGCGCCCTGCAGGATCTGGGCGAAGAACGGGTTGGCGATGTCCGGAACGGTGACCAGGATCTTGCCGCTGCGCTGGGTCTTGAGCGTGCGGGCCACTGTGTTGGGCACGTAGCCCAGTGCGGCGGCGGCCTGCTCGATGCGCGCGCGCGTGGCCGGCAGGACCTTGTCCGGCCGCGAAAGTGCACGTGACACGGTGCCGGGCGAGACCCCGACGTGTCGGGCGATGTCGTAGATGGTGGCCATGGCGTTAGTTCTCCTGTCCGCTGTGCAGTGCACAACAGGTCCTGCGTGAGCCCCTGCTAGGATAATGCAATCGATTGCATCGAGGGCAAATCACGTTGAAGACGCTCAAGGGTCCGGCGCTGTTCCTGGCGCAGTTCATCGGCGACGCAGCTCCTTTTGATCGGCTGGACACGCTGGCCGGATGGGCCGCGGGCCTGGGCTATTCTGGCGTACAGGTCCCCACCAGCGCGCCCCACCTGTTCGATCTGGCCGAGGCCGCGCGCAGCCAGGCCTACTGCGACGACGTTGCGGGGATGCTGGCCGGGCACGGCCTGCAGATCACCGAACTGTCCACCCACCTGCAGGGCCAGCTTGTCGCGGTCCATCCTGCCTACGACAGCCTGTTCGACGGATTCGCCCCGCCGGAAAAGCGCGGCGACCCGGCCGCACGCCAGGCCTGGGCAGTGGAACAACTCCTGCTGGCCGCCCGCGCCAGCCAGCGCCTGGGGTTGAACGCACATGCTACGTTCTCTGGCGCGCTGGCGTGGCCGTACTTCTATCCGTGGCCGCAGCGGCCGCCCGGTCTGGTCGAAGAAGCCTTCGCCGAACTCGGCCGCCGCTGGCGTCCCATCCTGGATGCGTTTGACGCCTGCGGCGTGGACCTGTGCTTCGAAATCCACCCGGGCGAGGACCTGCATGACGGTGCGACCTTCGAGCGCTTCCTCGATGAGGTCGACCATCATCCCCGCGCGAAGATCCTTTACGACCCCAGCCATCTGCTGCTGCAGCAGATGGACTATCTGGGGTTCATCGACCGCTACCACGCGCGCATCGGCATCTTCCACGTCAAGGACGCCGAGTATCGCCCCAGCGCACACAGTGGCGTGTATGGCGGCTACCAGGACTGGATCGATCGTCCGGGGCGGTTCCGGTCACTGGGTGACGGCCAGATCGACTTCAAAACGATCTTCTCGAAGTTCGCGCAGTACGACTTCCCCGGCTGGGCGGTGCTGGAGTGGGAGTGCTGCCTGAAACACCCGGAGGACGGCGCGCGCGAAGGAGCAGACTTCATCCGCAACCACATCATCCATGTGACCGATCGCGCCTTCGATGATTTCGCCGACAGCGGCATCGACGCCGCGTCCCTGCACCGCATGCTGGGAATCTGAGCCGATACCGCCCCGGGAGGGCAAACCATGACGCATGCCATGTCGCGCTTGGGCGCGATGATGTTTCTGCAGTTCTTCATCTGGGGAGCGTGGTTCGTGACCCTCGGCACGTACCTGGTGCAGGGCCCGTTGCAGGCCAGCGCGAGCCAGGTAGCGACGGCGTTCCTCAGCCAATCCATCGGCGCCATCGTGGCGCCGTTCCTGGTCGGCCTGATCGCCGATCGCTACTTCGCCGCGCAGCGCATCCTCGCGGTATTGCACCTGGCCGGCGCGGTGCTGATGTGGCTGGCATCCACGGCGACGAACTTCAGCATGTTCTCCGCGTGCATCATGGGCTACATGCTGCTGTTCATGCCGACGCTGGCGCTGGCCAACAGCGTCGCCATGCGGCACATGCAGTCGCCCGAGAAGCAGTTCCCGCTGGTGCGGGTCGCGGGCAGCATCGGCTGGATCATCGCAGGCGTGCTGATCGGCTGGCTGGGTTGGGAACAGGCGCATCGGCTTGAACTCACGTTCCGGATGGCGGCACTGGCATCGCTGCTGCTGGGGCTGTATGCGTTCACCCTGCCGCACACGCCACCACTGGCACTGCAGCGCGACGCCGGGCTGGGACAGATCCTGGGGCTGGATTCATTGCGGCTGCTGAAGTCACGCGCCTACCTGGTGTTCTTCCTGGCCTCCATCGCCATCTGCATCCCGCTGTCGTTCTACTACAACTTCACCAACCCCTATCTCAACGATCTGGGCGTGCGTGGTGCGGCCGGCCTGCAGTCGCTGGGCCAGGTGTCCGAAGTGCTGCTGATGCTGGCCATGCCGTTCCTGTTCGTGCGGCTGGGGGTCAAGACCATGCTGGCGGTGGGCATGGCCGCGTGGGTGGTGCGCTACGCCCTGTTCGCCTTTGGCGATGCCGGCAACGGCTTCCCGCTGCTGGTGATCGGCATCGTGCTGCACGGCATCTGCTACGACTTCTTCTTCGTCACCGGCCAGATCTACACCGACGCACACGCCGGCCCCGACGCGCGCAGCAGTGCACAGGGCTTCATTACCCTGGCCACGTATGGCGTGGGCATGCTGATCGGCACCTTCCTCTCCGGTGCGGTGGTGGAGCACTACACCACTGCCGCTGGGCGCGACTGGCAGCAGATCTGGCTGTTCCCGGCCGGTGTTGCACTGGTGGTGCTGATCGCCTTCCTGCTGCTGTTCCGCGACCGCCCGGTGGCGGCGGCCGCCTCGTCCACGCCCTGAGGAGACCGGCCGATGCCCCAGCTTGGAATCGCCATCGTTGGTACCGGCATGATCGGCGCGGTACATCGCCGCGCGGCACTGCTGGCGGGCGCCGACGTATGCGGCGTTCTGGCCTCGTCGCCGCAGCGCGCGCGCGAGGTGGCGCACGCGTGGAATGTCCCGCACGCCTATCGCGATATCGACGACGTCGTCGCCGATCCCCAGGTGCAGGTCGTGCACATCTGCACGCCCAACCACCTGCACCGCGCGATGGCACAGGCCGCGCTGGAAGCCGGCAAGCACGTGATCTGCGAGAAACCACTGGCGACGACGCTGGACGATGCTCAGGCGCTGGCGGCGCTGGCTGCCTCGACCGGATTGGTTGCCACCGTCCCCTTCGTCTACCGCTACCATCCGGTGGTGCGCGAGGCGCGTGCACGCGTCGCCCAGGGTGAGCTGGGACCGTTGCACCTGATCCACGGCAGCTACCTGCAGGATTGGCTGCTGGACCCGGCCAGCAACAACTGGCGGGTTGACCCGGCACTGGGCGGCACGTCGCGTGTGTTCGCCGACATTGGTTCGCACTGGTGCGATCTGGTGGAATGGGTCAGTGGCGAGCGCTTCGCCGAAGTGAACGCGGCGTTTGCCACGGTCATCGCCGAGCGCAGTGCGACCACCAGCCAGAGCTTCAGCACGCCAGCGACAGACGGCGCAAAGCAGGCGGTGGCGAGCGAGGACGTGGCGACGGCAATGTTCAGGACCGGCGCGGGCACGCTGGCGTCGTTGACGGTCAGCCAGGTATCCGCAGGACGCCGCAACCGGCTCTGGTTCGAGATCGATGGTGCCAACGCCAGCGTGGCCTTCAACCAGGAGGATGCCGAGCGGCTGTGGATCGGACTGCCCGACCAGCGCGAGGAGATCTTCGTGCGCGGCCCGGCTGCGGGCAGTGCCGAGCAACGGCGGCTGTCGGTGTTGCCTGCCGGTCACGCACAGGGCTACGCCCAGTGCTTCGAGGCGTTCATCGCCGATACCTATCGCGCCATCGAGGGCGAATGCCCCGAGGGCCTGCCCACCTTCGAAGACGGCCTGCGCTCGGCGCAGATCGTCGATCGTGTCATTGCATCGGCCAGGTCACGCGCCTGGACCGCCATCGGTTGAATCCCGGGAGGATCTGTTGATGAATACCGCTGCACGCAGAACCGCAACCCTCGCCTTGCTGCTCCTTGCCGCCCTGCCCGCTTTCGCAGGTGCAGCCACTGGTGCGCAGAAGCCCATCGCCGTGCAGATGTACACCCTGCGCAACGCAGGATCGCTCGACCAGCAGCTGAAGATCGTCCACGACGCCGGCGTGCATGCCGTGGAGACGGTCGGCACGCAGAACGCCAGCGCTGCAGAGCTGAAGCGGCTGCTGGACCGGTATGCGATCAAGGCGGTTTCGTCGCACGTGCCGCTGGCCGAGCTGCGCAATGATCTGGACGGCGTGGTGGCCTTCAACCGGTCGATCGGCAACACAACGCTGGTGGTGCCGTACCTGGATGCGAAGGATCGGCCGACAGACGCCGCGGGCTGGACCGCGCTGGGCCGGGAGCTGGGTACGATCGCCAAACAGGTACGAACCAAGGGCATGCGCCTGGCCTATCACAACCACGACTTCGAGCTGGTCGACTTCGATGGCCAGACCGGGCTGGAACTGCTGTTCACAGCGGCCGGCCCTGACCTGCAGACCGAGCTGGACCTGGCCTGGGTCGCGCGCGCAGGCCTGGACCCGGCGGTGATGCTGGAAAAATTCCACGGCCACGTATTCGCCGTACACGCCAAGGACAATGCGCCCAAGGGCCAGGCCGAAGACGAAGGCGGATTCGCGGCGGTGGGCCAGGGCGTACTCGACTGGAGCGCGATCCTGCCCGCCGCTGCAGCCGCCGGCGTGCAGTGGTACATCGTCGAGCACGACCAGCCACGCGACCCGGCCAAGGTCATCCAGGCCGGCGCGGACTACCTGCGCGAACACCTGGCCGTCAGCCAACCTGCTCGCGCACAGCGCTAACGCGAAGGAGCCTTGCTTGGACACTCGCTTGAAACTGAGCCTGACCCTGGCCGTGGTTCTGTGCAGCACGACACTGGCCGCCACGGCCTGGTGCAAGGAAGACCCTGCGGCCGGCGCGAAGCTCTACACCGCGAACTGCACGGCCTGCCATGGTGCGGATCGTGCGGGCATGCCGGGCGCTTTCCCCGCGCTCACCGACATCGGCAAGCGCCTGGATGCCACGCAGATCAAGGACAAGATCAGGAAGGGCGGCGGATTGATGCCGCCCTTCCCGCAGCTGTCGCAACAGGAAATCGATGACATCGCCAGCTACCTGGCGAAGTAGGCGGCCGGCGACCACGCCGGCCGCGTGCCGCTACAACTCGCGCACCCAGATATTGCGGTAGCTGACCCTGGAGTCATGCTCCTGCAGATACAGCGGCGCGCACCCATGCGGTGCGTACGACGGTGCACCGATGTATTCGGTCTTGCCCGCCAGCACGGTGTCATCCTGCACCAGCACGCCGTTGTGCAGCACGGTGATGCGCGCGGGCGACGTCAGTCCACCGCCTGCCGAGAAACGCGGTGCCTTCCAGAGGATGTCGTAGACCTGCCACTGCCCGGGCGCGCGCGACGCATTCGCCAACGGCATCGCCTGCTTGTAGATCGCGCCGGCCTGGCCATTGGCATAGGTCGGGTTGTTGTAACTGTCGAGCACCTGCAGCTCGTAGAGTTCCTGCAGGAAGATCCCGCTGTTGCCCCGGTTCTGGCCGTCGAAGCCCTTCGTTTCGGTGGGGGTACGCCATTCGACATGCAGCTGGATATCGCAGAAGCGTTGCCGGGTGCGGATGCCCTTGCTGCCCGGAACGACGGTCATGGCGCCACCGGCAACCGTCCAGGGCACGCGCCCGCCCTGCTCCGACTCCCACGCGGAGACATCCTTGCCATCGAACAGCACGATCGCATCGGACGGCGCCTTGCCTGGTGGCGTGGCGACGACTGCGGGCACGGGGGTCCACACTTCGGTCTTCCTCGGGTCACGCGCGGCGTCGGCACCATTCTGCGCGAACACGGGTGCGGCGGCCAGCACGGTGGCCGCGATCAGCAGCGGCTTGATCATTCTGTTGCGCTCCATCAGCTGGTCCCCCATGCCGGCGTGCCGGGAACATACGCGAGGTCGCCATCGTAGCGACCCGGCACGGCAACGTACTGCAGCACCCCGGTCGCGCCCACCGTGGAGGTGAAGAAACCGAAGATGGCCAACTGCTTGATCATCGTGAAGTAGTGCGGCATCGCCTCGCCCTCTTCAGGCGTACCGGTCTCGGTCACATCGGCAGGGCGTGCCTTGGCTTCGGCGTCCAGCGTTCGCAGCAACCCGGTGCGGGCTTCCGGTGTGAGCGATACGAAGCGGCCGCCGGCGCGTTTGTCGATGTCGGCCAGCCCTGCGCGGAACGTCGCCTGCTGCCGGGCCGTGTAGCAGTCGCTCACAAATGTCGCCATGAACAGCCCGGCGCCCGCATCCTTCGCCCCTGGCGTGCGGGTTCGCGGCAGGATGGTCTCGGCGATCTCATCCAGCGTGCCGATATCGGCGTCGGAAAACACGGGCATCGCGCCGGAAACCGGTGCCTTGCCCTGCACCAGCGCGGGCAGGCCAACCATCGCCGCACCGGTCGCGGCCACGATCATCTTCAGCAGTTCACGACGATCCATCAGAGATTCCCCGCTTTCAGTTCGCGCACGGCGTGGTCGGCCGCACGTGCCGTCAGCGCCATGTAGGTCAATGAAGGATTCACGCAGGCGCTGGAGGTCATGCAGGCACCGTCAGTGACATAGACATTGGGCGCGTCCCAGACCTGGTTGTGCGCGTTCAGTACCGAGCTTCTACGGTCACGCCCCATGCGCGCGGTTCCCATTTCATGGATGCCCTTGCCCGGGGCGTAATCGTTGTCGTGCATCTTCACGTCCTTGACCCCGGCCGCCTCCAGCATCTCGGCGGCATCGGCGGCCATGTCCTTGCGCATCGCCAGTTCATTGGCGCGCATGGACACGTCCATCGCCAGCACCGGCAGTCCCCATTTGTCCTTGCGGTCGTGGTCCAGGCGGATCGTGTTGTCGTGGTGCGGCAGCATTTCACCGAACCCGGTCATGCCGATGCGCCAGTCACCCGGCACGGTCAGTGCCTCCTTCAGATCGGCACCGATGTTGAGCTCGGCGATCTCGCGCGACCATCCGGTGCGGCTGGCACCGCCCTGGTAGCCGAACCCGCGCAGGTAGCCGCGCTTGTCGGCCGCGACGTTGCGGAACCGCGGAATGTAGAAGCCGCAGGGACGGCGGCCGAAGTAGTACTTGTCTTCGTAACCCTCGACCCGGCCCGAGGCACCCGCACCGAAATGATGGTCCATCACGTTGTGCCCCAACTCGCCGGACGAAGAGCCCAGCCCGCCGTCCCAGACGTCGGTGGCCGAATTCATCAGCAGCCACGTCGAGTTGAACGACGATGCATTGAGGAAAATGACCTTGGCCGTGTACTGGTAGGTCTGGCCGGTTTCGGCGTCGATGACCTCCACCCCGCGCGCACGCTTGCGATCCTTGTCATAGAGCACTTCCTTGACGATCGAGAACGGCCGCAGGGTCAGGTTGCCGGTCTTCATCGCCGCCGGCAATGTCGCCGCCTGGGTCGAGAAGTAGGCACCGAAGGGACAGCCCAGGATGCACTTGTTGCGGTACTGGCAGTTGACGCGCCCCTGCTCGGGCATCGGCTGGGTGATGTTGGCGGTGCGCGAGTGGATCATGTGCCGCGTTCCGCCGAAGGCCTTCTTGATACGCGCGGCCACATCCTTCTCGACGATGTTCAACGGGATCGGCGGCAGGAACTCGCCATCCGGCAGCACATCCAGCCCTTCGCGCGTGCCGGCGATGCCGGCGAATTTCTCCACATGGTCGTACCACGGCGCGATATCAGCGTAGCGGATCGGCCAATCGGTGGCGATGCCATCCTTGAGGTTCGCCTCGAAGTCCAGATCGGAGAAGCGATAGCTCTGCCGTCCCCACAGCAGCGAGCGGCCGCCCACGTGGTAGCCACGGAACCAGTCGAAGCGTTTGGTCTCGATGTAGGGCGAATCCTGTTCGTTGGCCCACATCCCTTCCAGGTTTTCGGCCAGGCCGTAATCGCGCATCAGCACCAGGAAGTCGGCCTTCATCGCCTGCGTTGGCCGATTGCGGTGCGGGAAGTCCCACGCCTCCTTCATCGCGTTGACATAGTCCTTGACGTGCTCGATGTTACGGCCACGTTCCAGCATCAGGACCTTCAGGCCCTTTTCGGTCAGCTCCTTCGCCGCCCAACCGCCACTGATTCCCGAGCCAACAACGATGGCGTCGTAATGATTATCTGCCATGGGTTTCTCACCTGGGTGGATATCGTTTCAGACGTCGCAGAGGCGGATCGCCTCGCGCAATGAGGCAACGGGATCGGGCGCTGCAGGCGTGAACTCCTGCGCCAGATACCCCTTGAAACCGGTGTCGCGGATCGCGCGACAGATGGCCGGATAGTGGAGCTCCTGCTGGTCTCCAATCTCGTTCCGGCCAGGCACGCCTGCGGTGTGGTAATGCTTGAAGCAGGCGTGATGCTTGCCGATGGTGGCGATGATGTCGCCTTCCATGATCTGCATGTGATAGATGTCGTAGAGCAGGCCGAAGTTGTCCGAGCCAAGCCGCTGGCACAACTCCACGCCCCAGGCCGAGTGGTCGCACAGGTAGTCGCGATGGTCGACCCTGGAGTTCAGCAGCTCCATCACCAGCACAACGCCACGCTTCTCTGCGTGCCCGAGGATGCGCTTGAGACCGGCCTCGGCATTGGCCATGCCGTCCTGCGGGTCCATACCGTTGCGGTTGCCGGAAAAGCAGATGAGGTTTCGATAGCCGGCATCGGCGACCAGATCGATGTGCCGCGTGTAGCGTTCCACCAGTTGGTCGTGGAACTCACGGCCGGCAAAGCCCTTGGTGAGGCCCAGCTCCGCGCCGTTGCACATCGAGCTGTAGACACCATTCGCCTTCAGCGTGGGCCAGTCTTCCGGGCCGACCAGGTCGATTGCGGCAAAGCCTACGTCTTTTACCGTCGTGCAGAGCTGGGCGACGGACAGCTGCGGGAAGGTCCAGCGGGCAACGGAATGCTTCAGGTTGCCCTTGAGTGGCGCCGTGGCGGCGAATGCGGGCAACGCCCCCGCGGTTGTCGCGGCCCCCAGGCCAATGCTGCCAGCAACTGCGATGCGCAGCGCATCGCGCCGCGTGAGCCCCCTCGAAGGAGCCGGTCTGATCGAATGGATGGACATCCACCTTCCGGCCTCCCAACCGGTATCAAACGCAACGATTCACAGCAATGCAATCGATTGCACCATAGGGGAGGAAATTGTCTGTTTGCAAGTCGCGGTGCACGAAAACCGATGCTGCGGGGCACAACACAGATGACACCGCCCCAAAAGAAAAGCCCCGCATGAGCGGGGCTTTCTTTTCTGCTGCGAACGAATATTCGATCAGAACGGAATATCGTCGTCAGCGAAGTCGTCCATCGGCGGAGCCTGCTGCGGCTGCGGGCGCTGGTTGCCACCCTGGTTGCCGTAACCGCCGCCCTGGTTGCCGCCCTGGTTGCCATAGCCACCGCCCTGGCCACCACGCTGGCCACCGCCGCCGCCGTACTCCTGGCGCGGGGCCTGCTGGCGCTGCGGGCGATCGCCGCCGTAGTTGCCGCCGCCACCGCCACCGCCGCCTTCACCGCGGCCGCCCAGCATCTGCATTTCATCGGCGATGATATCGGTGGAGTACTTCTCCACGCCGTCCTGGCCGGTGTACTTGTCGTAGCGCAGGCTGCCTTCGACGTAGACCGAGCTGCCCTTGCGCAGGTACTCGCCGGCGATCTCGCCCAGCTTGCCGAAGAACACCACGCGGTGCCATTCAGTGCGCTCCTGCTGGTTGCCATCCTTGTCCTTGCGGACGCTGGTGGTGGCCAGGCTGATGCGGGTGATCGCCATGCCGCCCTGGGTGTACTTCACGTCCGGGTCGTTGCCAAGATTGCCGACCAGGATGACTTTGTTGATGCCGCGCGCCATAGATGGATTCTTCCGTTGTCCGGGGCTGGACCAGTGATAGCACACCCGACGGGGTGCCGATACGCTGGACCTCCCACGGTTGCGAATGGGGGATATCGGAACGTGGCATCTTACCATTCCCTTCGCCCCCGGCCCGTCGGGAATCCGGCCGATCCGGGTCGGAACCGACCTCAACGAAGCAGGGGGCGATCGAGCAGCAGGCCGGTGACCCGCGTAACCTCCCCCACCGCCACCACCCTGGGCCCTTCATGGCAGTGGAAGCGCACGCCCGGCCGGATACGCTCCCGGTGCAGCCCCGCCCTCAAAACCTCATTGACCACGGTCAGGCCGGCCAACAGGGACTCTCCCACCGGCAGCGGCAGCTCGCTCGCCCAGCTGTCGCCCCCGGCGTGCCGGAAGTCGGGCCAGATCATGAACAGCTCTGGCGCCCCGGCGTCATCGGCGTAGGCAAAGTCCCAGCGGATACCGTTCCGGGCCGGGCTGCGTCGCCCGCCCTCCTCCGGCGCGAGGATACGGATCCGCGCCTCGAAATCATCCGGAACATCCGGGTACAGGCGAAAAGACACCGCTTGGCTCCATCAGGCTGTAGCACTGACCGTCGCACGCCCGTGGCCTTGTCCACAAGCAGCATCGGCCGGGACTGCCGGCAGCCCCCCCATGGCATCATGCCCAGGCACCTTCCACCTGCCCCCTTCCGCGTTCCCATGACGATCAAAGGCAAAGCCACCTCCCTGGACATCGCCCACCTGGCCGGGGTCTCCCAGCCGACCGTGTCGCGGGCCCTGCGTGGCAGCCCGATGGTCAACGCCGAGACCCGCGAGCGCATCCTGCGCATCGCCCGCGAGCTGAACTACAAGGTCGACAAGAACGCCTCCAGCCTGCGCCTGCGCAACGCGGGCACGCTGGCCCTGCTGTTCTTCGAGGACCCGACCAACGACGATTCGCTGATCAACCCGTTCTTCCATTCGATGCTGGGCTCGATCACCCGCGCCTGCGCCCTGCACGGGCAGGACCTGCTGGTGTCGTTCCAGCAGCTGTCCACCGACTGGCAGGCCGATTACGAGGACAGCAACAAGGCCGACGGCATCATCCTGCTCGGCTACGGCGACTACCACGAATCGCGCGACCGCCTGCAGCGGCTGGTTGAACAGGGCACGCATTTCGTGCGCTGGGGTGCCGCCCTGCCCGGCCAGCCGGGCGTGTCGATCGGCAGCGACAACTTCCAGGGCGGGCATGACATCACCACCCACCTGCTGCAGCAGGGCTGCCGCCGCATCGCCTTCCTCGGCCATGCCTCCAGCCACTACCCGGAGTTCCAGGAGCGCTACCGCGGCCACGTCGCGGCCCTGCGGGAACACGGCCTGGCCGCCGAGGCAGCGCTGCAGCACGATGCGATCACCACCGAGGCGTCGGGCCAGGAAGCGTGCCAGGCGCTGCTGGCTCACGGCGAACCGATCGATGCAATCTGCGCGGCCAGCGACCTGATCGCCATCGGTGCGATGCGCGCCCTGCGCGAGGCCGGGCTGCGCGTGCCGCAGGACGTGGCGGTGACGGGCTTCGACGACATCCCGCTGGCCGCCTCCGTTTCCCCGGCATTGACCACCGTCCAGCAGGACACCAAGCAGGCCGGGCAGCTGCTGGTGGAACGCCTGCTGGCGCTGATCGGCCGGCAGCCGGTGGACAGCCAGAGCATTCCGGTGAAGCTGGTGGTGCGCGAATCGTCGCTGCGCCGGTAGGCACGGACCGGCCCCGCCCAACGCACGATGGCGGGGCTCTCCCCCCATGACCAACGGCGGATGCGTACGGAGGCCGATGCGCGGATAACGCGCAGACACGCCCCGGGAAAGGTGTACGTCGCATGCTGAAGATCGATTCGCTGTCCAAGACGTACGCCAACGGCGTGCATGCCCTCAACAACGTCAACCTGGACATCCCGCGCGGCATGTTCGGCCTGCTCGGCCCGAACGGCGCCGGCAAGTCCTCGCTGATGCGTACGCTGTCCACCCTGCAGGAGGCCGACAGCGGCTCCGCGACGCTCACCATTCCGGGTGAAGCGCCGATCGACGTGCTGCGCGACAAGGACGCGGTGCGCCGTCGGCTGGGCTACCTGCCGCAGGACTTCGGCGTGTACCCGAAAGTCAGCGCGCTGGACCTGCTGGAACATTTCGCAGTGCTCAAGGGGCTGACCCGGCGGGCACAGCGCCGCGAAGTGGTTGATGGCCTGCTGCAGCAGGTGAACCTGTGGGACGCGCGCAAGCGCAAGCTCGGCACCTACTCCGGCGGCATGCGCCAGCGCTTCGGCATTGCCCAGGCGTTGCTGGGTGACCCGCGGCTGGTGATCGTCGATGAGCCAACCGCCGGGCTCGACCCGGAAGAACGCAATCGCTTCCTCAACCTGCTGGCGGCGATCGGCGAGAACGTGGCGGTGATCCTGTCCACCCACATCGTCGAGGACGTGACCGATCTGTGCCCGACGATGGCGATCATGAACAAGGGCCAGGTGCTGCTGACCGGCCGTCCCACCGAGGCCATCGACGCCCTGCAGCACCAGGTCTGGCGCAAGCAGGTCGATCCTTCGGAACTGGCCGACCATGAGGCGCGCTACGTGGTGCTGTCCACCCGCCTGGTCGGTGGCCGCCCGGTGATCCACGTGCACAGCGCCAACGACCCCGGCGACGGCTTCACTGCCGTGGCCCCCGATCTCGAGGACGTGTACTTCCAGCGCCTGCGCCTGCAGGCCCGTGCCCGCGCGGCATCCTGAGCGGAGCACGCCATGATCCTCAACTTCTTCCGCTTCGAGCTGCGCGAGCAGCTTCGTTCCCCGCTGCTGTGGCTGCTGGCCGCGCTGTTCGCCCTGCTCGCCTTCGCCGCCGCCTCCAGCGACGCCGTGCAGATTGGTGGCGGCAGCGGCAACGTGCACGGCAACGCGCCCACCGTGATCGCGCAGATGCTGGGCATCTTCACCCTGCTCGGCATGCTGGTCACCGCCCTGTTCGTCAGCAACGCGCTGCTGCGTGACTTCGAACTGGGCACCGCCGAGCTGATCTTTGCCAGCCCGGTGAAGCGCCGTGACTACCTGGCCGGGCGCATCGCCGCCGCCTTGGGCGCCGGGCTGCTGGTCTACGTCGTGATTGCGTTCGGCCTGTGGCTGGCGCCGTTCATGCCGTGGGTCGACACCGAACGGATGGGCCCGATCAGCTGGCAGGGCTATGCCTGGACGTTCACGGTCATCGTCATTCCCAACCTGTTGTTCACTACCGCGCTGCTGTCACTGCTGGCGGCACTGACCCGTTCGATCCTGTGGGTCTACATCGGCCTGGTGGCCTACCTGGTGCTGTACGGGGTCAGCGCGGCCCTGCTGCGCGACATCGACAATACCTGGATCGCGGTGCTGAGCGAGCCCTTGGGCATGCGTGCCCTGAGCCGGACCATCCGCTACTGGTCCACCGCCGAGCGCAACAACGGGATTCCCGAGCTCGGCGGCTACCTGCTGGCCAACCGTGCCCTGTGGCTGGGCGTGGCGGCCGTGTTGTTTGCCGCCACGTTCGCACTGTTCCGCACCGAACGCAGCGGCAGTGGTCGCCGGCGATGGGGCCGCAAGCCGACGCTGGCGGCCGCCGATGCGGTGACCGTACGCCCTGCCCGCGCAGCCCCGCCGCACGTGGTACCGGCGTTCACTGGCAGCACGGCGTGGCAGCAATTCCTTCGCCAGGTGCGTTTCGACACTGGCGGCGTACTGCGCAGCGTCCCGTTCATCGTGCTGCTGGTGCTGGGGCTGGCCAACTTCCTGCCCAGCGCGCTGTTCCGGCAGACGCTGTACGGCACCTCGATCTGGCCGGTCACTTCGCAGATGATCATGGGCCTGCAGGGCGCCTTCAGCTGGCTGCTGGTGATCATCGTGCTGTTCTTCGCCGGCGAACTGGTCTGGAAGGAACGCAGCGCGCGCATCAACGAAGTGACCGACGCCATGCCGGTGCCGAACTGGGTACCGCTGCTGGCCAAGTTCACCGCACTGCTGGCGGTGATCGTCTGCTTCCAGGCCGCCGGCGCGCTGGCGGCGATGGGCGTGCAGCTGGCCAAGGGCTACACGCACCTGGAGCCGATGCTGTACCTGCGCAGCCTGGCGCTGGACTCGGTGGTCTACATCCTGATGGGGGGCCTGGCGTTGGTGCTGCAGGTGCTCACCAACAACAAGTTCGTCGGCTACGCGTTGCTGATCGTGGTGATGATCGGCCAGGGTGTGCTCGGCCTGCTCGACTACACGCAGAACCTGTACAACTTCGGCAGCTGGCCCAACGCACCCTATTCGGACATGAACGGCTACGGCCACTTCCTGGCCGGGCAGTTGGCATTCCAGGGCTACTGGGCGTTGTTCCTGCTGACATTGATGTGCCTGGCGTCGACCTTCTGGGTGCGAGGCGTCAGCCAGGGCCTGCGCCAGCGCGTGGCCCTGGCCGGCCGCCGCCTGCGCGGCCCGACCGGGGTCTTCGCCGGCGTCGCCGCATTGGCCTTCGTCGGCGTGGGTGGCTGGCTGTACTGGAGCACCAACATCCGCAACGAGTTCATCCCGCCCGACCAGCAGCTGGACCTGCAGGCCCGCTACGAGCGCGAACTGTCGAAGTACCGCGATCTGCCGCAGCCTCGCATCGTGGCGGTGGACAACCGCGTGGACCTGTTCCCGGAATCACAGTCGATGGTGATTGATGCGAACTGGACGGTGCGCAACACCCATGCCACGCCGATCAAGGACGTGCACGTCTCGATGGGTGATGACAAGCAGCTGGTCGCGGTCGATCTGGGCGGGCAGAGCCTGTTGATGCACGACGCCGATCTCGGCTACCGCATCTACCGCCTGTCCACGCCACTGCAGCCGGGTGAAAGCCGTAGCGTCCACTTCCGGGTGGTGCAGAAGCCCAACGGCATCACCGCCGGCCAGGCGCCGAGCAACATCGTGGACAACGGCACCTTCTTCAACAGTCGCGTACTGCCGTCGTTCGGCTACAACGAAGGGGCCGAGATCAGCGACCGCAACGAACGCCGCAAGCGTGACCTCGGCGAACCGCGGCGCATGCCCAAGCTGGAAGACGAAGCCGCAAGGGCCAACACCTACATCTCCAACGATGCCGACTGGCTCGACTTCCGCACCACGGTCTGCACCGCGCCGGACCAGGTCGCGCTGGCGCCGGGCTACCTGCAACACGAGGCCACGGTGAATGGCCGGCGCTGCTTCAGCTATGCCATGGACCGGCCAATGCTGAACTTCTACGCCTACCTGTCGGCACGCTGGGAGGTGCGCAGGGCGAAGTACAAGGACATCCCGATCGAGGTCTACTTCGATCCGGCGCACGGCTACAACGTGGACCGGATGATCCAAGCGGTGCAGAAATCGCTGGCCTACTATGAGGCGAACTTCACCCCGTACCAGCACCGCCAGGTACGCATCATCGAGTTCCCGGGCTATGCCCGCTTCGCGCAGTCGTTCGCCAATACCATCCCCTACTCCGAGGCCATCGGTTTCATCGCCGACCTGCGCGATCCGGACAAGGTGGACTACGTGTTCTACGTGACCGCGCACGAGATCGCGCACCAGTGGTGGGCGCACCAGGTGATCGGTGCCAACGTGCAGGGCGCCACCGTGTTGTCCGAGTCGCTGTCACAGTACTCGGCGCTGATGGTGATGGAGCAGGAGTATGGCCGCCAGCACATGCGCCAGTTCCTCAAGCGCGAGCTGGATGGCTACCTCTCCGGGCGCGGTGGCGAGGCCATCGAGGAGCAGCCACTGGAACGCGTGGAGAACCAGCAGTACATCCACTACCAGAAGGGTTCGCTGGTGTTCTACCGGCTGCGCGAGGAGATCGGCGAACAGGCCCTGAACCGCGCCTTGAAGCGCTTCCTGCAGGACAAGGGCTATCAGCAACCGCCCTACACGACCTCGCGCGAGCTGCTGGGCTACATCCGCGCCGAGACCCCGGCCGACCGCCAGCAACTGGTCACCGACCTGTTCGAGAAGATCAGTTTCTACGACAACCGGGTAATGGCTGCCAGCGCCCGCAAGCGCGATGACGGTCGCTACGACGTCACCCTGGATCTCCACGCCGCCAAGCAGTACGCCGACGGCAACGGCAAGGAGAGCGATGGGAAGATGGATGACTGGGTCGAAATCGGCGTGTTCGCCAACGGGCCATCGGGCAAGGAACGCGACCAGAAGGTGCTGTACCTGCAGCGCCATCACATCACCAGTGCCGAGCCGAAGATCACGGTGACGGTGGACGAGAAGCCGGATGAAGCAGGCTTCGATCCCTACAACAAGCTGATCGACCGGGTGAGCGACGACAACCGGCGCAAGGTGACGATGTGAGGCCCAAGGCGATAGGGCCGAGCCATGCTCGGCAAACGACCAGGGTCGTGATGATCTACGGCTTCAGTGGCCGCTACACCGGCAATGCCGCGTTCGAGTGGGACGCGCCCAGCATTGGTGCGCGCCACAGGGCCATGCTGTTCCTGCTGCAGGACGAGGAGCGCGATGCATTCGATCTCGCACTGGCCGAATGCACCCGCTTCGGATTCGATGAGATCCAGGATCTGCGTTGTGGCCGCATGCAGGTGGATGCACTCAACACCGATACCTACCGTGGCTTTGCCGGCTTCTACGAAGAAGCTCTGGAGACAGGATCCGCGCTGCTCTACTATCCGGGTCCACTGGCGTGACACCGGGTCGCGCAGGGCAAGGCAGTTCCGAAACCCGAAACTCCCGCCGCTCCGCCCAAAGCAGCCGAGCATGGCTCGGCTCTACTGTAGTGCCGAGCCATGCTCGGCATATTGTCCACGACAGCCGCGAACGCTCAGCGCACCGCGGCCCTGGGCCCCAGCAACGCCAGCAGCACATAGACCACGATCGAGGCGACGGTGCCGAGCGCCGCCGGCAATCCGAACGCCCACGCCGAACGGCCCTGCTGGCGTGCCCACTGGCCCAGATGCCAGGCCGCGCCCAGGTTGATCAGCCAGGCAATGACGAACACCGGCCACAGCACCATGCCCACCGCGCGCAGCAGCGGCATTGCCACCAGGGCGGCAACGATGGCCGCGATCAGGAATATCAGGGCCGAGCGGGAATGCTGCGCCGTCATGCGGTCACCTCGCGCACCATCACCAGCACGCGGTAGCCGTGGCTGTCGGCTTCGTGCAGGAATTTCCAGCCCAGTCGCGCATACAGGCCGCCATCCAGGGCCTCGGTCTGTAGATAGAGATCGAAAACCCCCATCCGCACCGCCTGTGCCGCTGCCTGTTCCACCAGCGCGCCAGCCAGCCCACGCCCGCGATAGCTGTCGGCCACGAACACGCTTCCCAGCCAGTGCTCGTACTGAGGGAAGGCCGGCATCTCGCGGCGCTTGAGCTGCACTGCACCGACCACCTGCCCACCGTCGAAGGCCGCGATCAGGTGCGGGAAGCCTTCGGCGTCCTGCGGCCGGTTGAGCCTGTGCAGTTCCTGTTCCAGTGTCAGGCCGGCGTCCTGGCCCCATTGTGCGTGGTACCACTGTGCCAGTTGCAGGCGTTCCGGCGCCTCGCTGGGTAATACCCTGAACTCCATGGCCAAGCCTCGATCCCGATGTCGTCCAAGGGGATCACGGACGGCGTTCGAAGGGAAGCCTTCTGTAGCGTCGAGCCTTGCTCGACTGAGCGGGCATTGCGTGAAAGGCAGCCGAGCATGGGCTCGGCTCTACAGGACAATCAGCCCTGGGCGAAGTCCTTGAGGATCTCGCCGATACCGCTGGGCGAGATCTCGAAGCCCAGCGGGGTGCCCGGGTTGATCACCACGCCGTAGCCACCCGGCACGCGGCGCAGCACGTCCAGCATCAGCCAGCGGATCTGGTGCGGAACCTGCTGGCTGTAGATGCCGACCCGCGACGGGTCGGTGAACACGGCCACGTGCAGGGTGCCCTGCTTGTCGAACAGCAGCGGGTCGAAGCCGCTGCCGTCGGGGGTGACCAGGCTGCCGGTCAGCAGCACCACTTCGGAGGCGACGAAGGCCTCCATGAAGGCGCGGATCGGCACGGCACCGTCCATCGCCGCCTTCAGCAGGGTTTCGATCGGGGTCTGCGGGGCGAGGTCGGTCATGGCAGGACGGCGGGGAGATAGGGGCTCCTATTGTAGAGCCGAGCCCACGCTCGGCTGCCCCTATCTGCGTTCCTCAGAAGCGCAGCCGAGCATGGGCTCGGCCCTACAGCCGCCTGGGCCAGGCCCATCAACGCCCCAGCCGCTGGTCCCGCGCCTGCTGGTCGGCCATCGCCTTGTCCAGCTCGGCCTGTAGCGCAGGCTGCTGCACGGGTGCATCCAGCAGGTAGACCTTCACCCCATGCGCCGGCACGTCAGCCTTCAGCTCGCGCTTGACCTTCACCGTGCCACCGTCCAGCGCGTCACGCCACGTGCCCGCCTGCAGGTAGCGCTCCACCTCGAAGGTGCGCACCGCATCGCCCTTGTTCAGCAGCACCAGCGCGGTCTGCGCCACGTCTCCGTGCTGCAGCACGCGGAAGAACACCGCCTCGTCGCCCTGCAGCCGCTCGTTCACCTGCAGGCCACGCTGCAGTGCCAGGGTCGCTTCACGCAGTTTGGCGATGCGCTGCAGCGGCATGAAGATCGGGCTCTGCGGCGCGGCGTCCACGCGCGGCTGGCCAAAGTAGGCGCGGTTGCCGGCATGCTCGGCGCGGCCGCGCATGAAGCCGGTTTCCGAGCCGTAGTAGACCACTGGAATGCCGCGCGCGGTGAACAGCCAGTTGTGCGCATCGATGAAGCCATCGTCGCTGGCCTGCAGGCGCGGCATGTCGTGGTTGTCGTAGAAGCTCATCAGCTCGTACGGGTTGGCGTACGGTCCGCCGCTCAGGTGCAGCGGCTCGGCCAGGGTCTCGAAGCCCTTGTTGGCGGTGCCGAAGGTCTGCTCCAGTGCGCCGCGCAACGGGAAATCCAACACGCTCACGTTCGCGTTGGCGGGCCAGGTGTGCTCGGCGATGCGCGCGGCATCGTAGTCGAACGCTTCGCCAAACATGAACATGCCCGGATGCTCGGCGCGGATGCGCTTGACGAAGGCATGCCACCACGGGTGCGGCAGCCAGCCGATGGTGTCGATGCGCAACGCGTCCACGCCCTGCGCGGTCCATTGCAGGTAGGCACCGACCAGGTAGTCCATCACCGCCGGATTATCCTGGTTGAAGTCGGACAGCTCAGCCAGGTTGCCATCGAAGATCGAGCCATCCCTGCTGTCGACCGGTCCAATGTTGTTGTAGAACGCGTGCAGCGGGTTGTGCTTCGGATCCAGTTTCTGCGGCGGCAGGTTCTGGTGGTCGGCGATCAGCGTTCCGTCCTTGTCGAAGATCTGCCCGAACTGCGGCTGCCGTGTCGGCATGGTCCAGGCCGGCGAACCGTGGTTGCCGACGATGTCCAGCACCACCTTCAGGCCGGCCCCGTGCAGGCCCCTGGTCAGGCCAGCGAAGTCCAGATCCTTGCTGGGCAGGTGCTCATCGAGTTTGTAGAAATTGATGCCCCAGTAGCCGTGGTAGCCGGTCTTGCCGCGATCGGTCAGCGTGCTGGTGCAACTGATCGGTTTGCTGCCGGTGAAGGCTTCATCCGGGTTGTCCACGATCGGCGTGATCCACACTGCGCCGAAACCGAGGTTGCGGATGTATTGCGCATTGTCGAGCACGCCGCGGAAATCACCACCGAGATAGCCGATGTTGCCGTCCACCTTGTCCGGGCACGGCACCGGGATGTCGAAGGTGCGGTGCGTGCCGCCCTGGTCGCGGTGATCGTTGGAGGGATCGCCGTTGACGAAGCGGTCGGTGACCACGAAGTACACCGCATCGCTGGCGAACGGCTCGGTGGTACCGACATAGTCCGGGCGCGATGCGGCCGACGCGTGACCGGCCAGCAACACCAGGGAAACAGCAACAGTCAGCACAGCACGCATCACACCACCTCCGGTCGGGACGGAACCCGCAGCACGCACAGGCCGGCGACGAACAGGCTGCAGCCGCCCAGTACCAGCACATGCATCGGCTGGCCACCCAGCCACGCGCGCAGGGCAAAGCCGAGCGCGCTGGCAGCGACCAGCTGCGGGATCACGATGAAGAAATTGAAGATGCCCATGTACACGCCCATCTTCGAGGCCGGCACGCTGTCGGACAGCAGCGCATACGGCAGCGACAGGATCGACGCCCAGGCGAAGCCGACGCCGACCATCGACAGCAGCAGCCAGTGCGGATCGCGGATGAACATCAGCGAGACCAGACCAGCGCCGCCCAGCCACAGGTTGAGCAGGTGGCTCCAGCGCAGGCCGATGGCACGCACCATCGGCGGAATCAGCACCGCGGCCAGCGCTGCGAAGCCGTTGTAGGCGCCGAACAGTACGCCCACCCAATTTGCGCCCTCGTTGTAGGCCGCCGTCTTCGGGTCGGCCGAACCGAAGTGGACACCGGCCACCGCCGCAGTGGTGTAGATCCACATCGCGAACAGCGCGAACCACGAAAAGAACTGCACCCACGCCAGGCGCCGCATGGTCACCGGCATCGCGCGCAGGTCGCCCACGATGGCGGCCAGCATGTGCGTGGCAGGCAACGCGCGGGCCACGGCCAGCAGCAGGCCGTAGCCTGCACACAGCCCCGCCAGCACGTACAGCATCCTGTCACCCTGGCGCCAGGCGATCAGCAGCGCCAGCAGCACACCCAGCCCGAGCCACAGCGCCACCTGCGTCCATGGCGCCGGTCCGCTGACCACGCGCGTGGCGTGGTGCGCCGGTGGCTCGGCATCGTCGAATGTCGCCAGCTGTGCCGGCGAGTACTCGCGGGTGCTGACCACGGTCCAGGTGATCGCCGCCAGCAGCACCACCGCGCCGAAGTAGAACGCATAGCGCACGGTGTCCGGCACTTCACCGGCGGCAGCCGTATTGGCCACGCCGAAGTGGGCGAGGATGAACGGCAGGAAGCTGGCGACGATCGCGCCCACACCGATGAAGAAGCTCTGCATCGCATAGCCGGTGGGGCGCTGGCGTGGCGCCAGCTGGTCACCGACGAAGGCACGGAACGGTTCCATCGACACGTTGATCGAAGCGTCGAGCACCCACAGCGTGCCGGCGGCGATCCACAGCGTCGGCGAGTTCGGCATCACCAGCAGCGCCAGCGTGGTCAGCACCGCACCGATCATGAAGAACGGGCGGCGGCGGCCCCAGCGCGTCCACGTGCGGTCGGACAGGTAGCCGACCACCGGCTGCACCAGCAGCCCGGTGAGCGGTGCGGCGATCCACAGCCCGGGCACCGCGTCGATGTCCGCGCCCAGCGTCTCGAAGATGCGGCTGGCATTGGCGTTCTGCAGGGCGAAACCGAACTGGATGCCGAGGAATCCGAAACACATGTTCCAGATCTGCCAGAACGACAGCTGTGGCTTGGCTGGACGATTCATCGTGCGCCCTCGTCCACGGCCACCTGCGCCACCTTCAATGCCTGCACCTGCGCCTGGTTGAGCACGCCGTCGCGCCCGCCCTTGCCGCCGGTGTAGTGCGCGAAGTGTTCCAGCCCGCTCATGTTGAAGCCCTCTTCAAGCGTGACCGTGCACCGGCCCTTGGGCACCGCGAACGTCGCCGAGGTCGATTCCTGTACGGCCACGCTGTGCGGCAAGGCAACCGTGTGCCGTTTCGGCGGCTGGCCGGGACACTGCAGCGCCAGCTGCTTCACCGCAGCGGTGACGCCCGTATTGATCGGGCCGTTCGGGTTGGCGTATTGCAGCCGCAGGCGTACGTGCCCGGCCTTGGCCGAGGTGAACTGCCAGTGTTGTTCCCCCTTCAGCCGCTGCTCCGGTCCGACACAGACCGTCGGACTGTGCAGTGATTCCAGCGCGCCTTGGCGATGGGTCAGGCTGAGGCAGTGCTGCAGGCCATCGTCGCTGATGCGCGCCACGCCGTTGCTGGCAGTGACTGCCTTGCCGTCCTGCCACAGCACCTGATCGGCTGCCACCGCAACGTTCCACCCCGCGCCCTTGCGCAGGGCCTGCGGTGCCGCCGGTGTTGCGGGCGCACGGGCGTTGGCATCCGCAGTCGTGGCAGCGAAGCCTGTTGCTGCCGGGGCAGTCACCAGCTGCACCGTGGTGGTCGTGCCGCGCGTGGTGGTCCTGCCGGCCACCAGCAAGCCATCGCCCACGCTCTGCGGACGCTCCAGCACATAGCGCTTGCCGTTGGCTTCCAGCGTGATGCTGCGCTGTCGGCCGAACAGTTCCGGCACCAGCACCGCCGGCAGCTTGGGCTGCACGCGGCCATCGTCCTGCACGCCGAACACGCCTTCGACCACCATCGACAGGTACCCGGCCACCGACCACAGCTGGCGTTCGGAGTTGACCACCGGGCCGCTCAGCGCGCCTTCCTCGACATGCACGGCCTGGCTGACCAGTTCGTAGTTTTCCATGTTGGAACCGGCCAGCGCTGCGCCCCGCATCAGCGAACGGATCTCGGCGGCGATGCGCGGCGCATCATCCAGCTTCCGCGCCGCACGCAGCGAGTAGGCACTGACAAACGGCCAGATCGCGCGGTTGTGATAGATCGGCTGCTGCGCTTCCTGCGGCCAGACCACCGGGCTGCCAGCCGGCCCCATCGGATACGCCGCCAGCGCGCGGCGCGCACGTTCCGGTGGCAGTACGTCGGCCAGGATGCCCAGCGACAGGCCGAGCAGATCGATCTTGGCGTACGGCACCGGGTGCGCGGCTTCGCCGATGTAGCTCATGTACTGGCCCATGTCCTCGCGCCAGAAGCGCGCATCGATCTGCTGCGCCAATGCGTCGGCCCAGGTCCTGTATTCGGCCGCACGGGCGTCACCGCGTTGGGCGGCCAGCTGCTCGGCCAGGCGCAGCGCCTGGTAGTGCAGCACGTTGGTGGACAACGCATAGGAATCGCCGATGAAACGCACGTCCTCGCGGGTCCAGTCGGGATAGGTCTGCTCGCGCCAGTCGAGGAACGAGGTTTCTCCCCGGTACAGGCCCATCTGCGCGTCGAACACCATCGCCCGGTCCTGTGCCAGCGTACCCTGCAGCGCCTGCCAGACCTGGTCGGCAAACGCTCGGTCGTCCAGCAGGTGGCGTGCGGCCAGGAACCACACCACGCGGTCGCTGCTGATCGGCCAGCTGCCGCCGGAACCGGTGTCCTGCGCGACGAACAGGCCGGGTGCATGGCCATCGCGGGCCGCCGAAAGCTTGAACTGCAGCGACTGCCGCGTGCGCTGTGGGGCCAGACGTGCGAGCGCCAGATCGGTGGCAAAGCTGACATCGCGGGTCCACACGTAGGGCCAGCGCGCGCCGGTCTGGAAGCATTCGCACGGCACCGGCCGGCCTTCATCGAACGCAGGATCGCGGATCGCGTCCACGCGGTCCTGGTCCATCTCCTGCTGGGCCAGCGCGAACAGGGAATCGAACATCACGCTGCCGGTCTGGCTGCGCATCGGCATCGGCGCGATACGCACCACACCTTTCGGCGCATGCAGCACGAAGCTGCCCCTGGCAGCGGCTTCGGCGCGCGCATGGCGGCCGTCGAATTGCAGGTCGGCCGCCTGCGCGGTCGATCCCAGCGCTGCCCCCAGGGCAACGGTCAGGCAAATGAACTTCAGCATCGAAGCGGCGGACCGGCTTGCGCCCGTCGGCCTCCCTCCCTCTCTGCACGCGTTGTAGGTCCGCACCGTCGTTGCCGGCGGGCGGGCGCGGCCCCTCCCTCAAGGTGCCTCGGCCCATGGTAGACGCGGGGCTGCCGGCTGCGTCCAGCTGCATACGTATTCATGGCGCCGCACGGTAGCGCGCCTGCCGCGCTGGCTTATGGTCCGGGTCTGCCAACGGCGCCTTGGGAGGGGAAATGCCGATGCCACACACGGTTGTACGCGCGCTGTTCGCGCACATGTTCGGCCTGGCCCTGTTGGGCGTGGCCACGCTGGCGCAGGCCGCGCCACAGGTCGCCAGCGTCGAATCACCCGGCAAGGTGCTCAAGGTCAGCCTCGTGCTGGACGGCGGCACCGCCCGCTACCGCGTCGAGCGTTTCGGCGAACCCGTGGTGGAGGATTCGAAGCTCGGCTTCGCCCTGCGCGACGGCCGCCTGGACCGCGATTTCGCCCTGCTTGGCCAGCAGCGGCGCAGCGTCGACGACAGCTGGGAGCAGCCGTGGGGCGAGCGCCGGCTCACCCGCAACCACTTCAACGAGCTGACCGTGCAGCTGGCCGAAACCACCGGGAGCAAGCGTCGGCTGGATGTGGTGTTCCGCGCTTACGACGATGGCCTGGGCTTCCGCTATGTGTTCCCCGAGCAGCCGAACCTGCGCGAAGCGATCATCGATGACGAGCTGACCGAGTTCGCCATCGCACAGGACTCCACCGCCTGGTGGATCCCGGCCGGCGAGCCGATCCACTACGAATACCTGTACCAGCGCACCCCACTGCGCGAAGTGCCGTTGGTGCATACGCCGATGACCCTGCGCAGCCGCGATGGCCTGCACGTGGCGGTCCACGAGGCAGCGCTGGTGGACTACGCCGGCATGTGGCTGCGGCGAACCGAGGGCCAGCGCCTGCGCGCGCAGCTGTCGCCCTCGGCCGAAGGCTGGAAGGTGCGCCGTACCGTGCCCTTCGCCACGCCCTGGCGCACGTTGCAGATCGCCGACCGCGCCGGTGGCCTGGTGGAATCGGACCTGATCCTCAACCTCAACGAGCCCAACGCGCTGGGCGATGTGAGCTGGGTGAAGCCAGCCAAATACCTCGGGGTGTGGTGGTCGATGCACCTGGACAACGAGAGCTGGGCGACCGGGCCGAAGCATGCGGCCACCACCGCCAAGACAAAGAAGGTGATCGACTTCGCCGCTGCACACGGCTTCCGTGGCGTGCTGGTGGAAGGCTGGAATCCCGGCTGGGACGGCATGTGGGTGGGCAACGGCTATGACTTCGATTTCACACGTGCCACGCCTGATTTCGACATTGAAGCGCTGTCGGCATATGGACTGGAGAAGGGCGTGCACCTGATCGGCCACCATGAAACCGGCTGCGCCATCGAGCACTACGAGGATCAGCTGGGCGCCGCGCTGGACCGGTACGCACGGCTGGGCGTGGACCAGTTCAAGACCGGCTACGTCTGTGACGACGGCCAGGTCGACCGCCGCAATCCCACGGGGGGCCCGCTCTGGCGCGAGTGGCATGACGGGCAGTTCATGGCACGCCATCACCTGAAGGTGGTGCAGGAAGCGGCACGCCGCCATCTGTCGGTGAACCCGCATGAGCCGATCAAGGACACCGGCCTGCGCCGTACCTATCCCAACTGGATCTCGCGCGAAGGCGCCCGTGGCATGGAGTACAACGCCTGGGGGCAGCCACCGAACCCGCCCGAACACGAGGTCAACCTGGTGTTCACCCGCATGCTGGCCGGGCCGATGGATTACACCCCCGGCATCCTCAGCCTGAAGGGCCGCCACGGCCAGGCCATTCCCGGCACGCTGGCGCGCCAGCTGGCGCTGTACGTGGTGCTGTACAGCCCGATCCAGATGGCCGCCGACCTGCCCGAGCACTACCTGCGGCATCGCGAGGCATTCCGCTTCATCGAGGACGTGGCGGTGGACTGGGAGCAGAGCCGGGTGCTCGATGGCGAAGTGGGCGACTACGTGACGATCGTGCGCCGTGACCGCAACAGCCGCGACTGGTTCCTCGGCAGCATCACCGACGAACACGGCCGCGTGCTGCCGGTGTCGCTGGGCTTCCTGGAGCCGGGCGTGCGCTATCGCGCCGAGATCTACCGCGATGGCGAGGACGCCGATTTCCGCAGCAATCCATTCGCATTCACGCGCGAAACCCGCGAGGTGACCAGCGCCGACGTGCTGACGCTGGTGCTGGCCCCCGGCGGTGGACAGGCCATTCGCTTCACCCCGATCCGCTGAACGTTTTCCTGCCTGCGCCCCGTAGCGCCCGAGCCCACGCTCGGGCGGCGGTGCGTAGCACCGAAATGCAGCCGAGCATGGGCTTGTATGTTCCTCCTGGCTCCTACGCGGTATGTAGGAGCCAGGGTGGAGGGACCGTCAACATGATATCTGCGGATACCAGCCGACAGACGAGCCGAGCGATCCCCATCCCGCACCTTAACGTCGATAAAGGATCTAGCGGCCTTTGAGGACCGCCGATGTAGGCAAGCCAACGTGGTGCGGTACCACCCCAGCCCCTCAACAATAGCTGGGAGTTGCGCAGATGTCAGATCATTTGGCTATCGGCATCGATGCCGATTCAAAGACCCTGGTGGTGGCCTGCCACGGCACCAAGGGCAGCGCCCGCATCACCAATTCAGCGTCAGCCATCACTAAGTGGCTGTCCCCTCTGCCGGCCAGGTCTCGCATCGGAGTGGAGGCAACCAATCGCTATCACGAGCTTGTGGTTCAAGTTGCCCAGAAGGCCGGTCACGCCGTCTTTGTGCTCAATCCGCGCGACATCAAACATTACGCCAAGGGCGTGGCCTGCCGCGGAAAAACCGACTCTGGTGACGCACAGGTCATTGCGCGCTACATCGCCAAGGAGGCCGACAATCTGCACGAGCATGTCGCCCGTTCACCTGCGCAGGAGCGGTTGCATGTGCTGCTTCAGCAACGTGACAGCCTGGTCCGGAGCAAGGCGAAGTTGAATCTCTCGCTAGGTGCGGGGGCGTCAGAGTCGGCCATCTTTGGGGGCATCTTCGGTAGCCTGAAAGAGGCCATTGCCATGCTCGACCAGCAGATTCAGCAACTGTGCCGCAGTGGCGAACAGCGCGACCTGTATCGGCGGATCATGACCATTCCGGGGATCGGACCGACGGTAGCGGCCTTCGTCACCCATCACATCACACGCTGGCCCTTGGCCAGCTCCGATGCCTGGATCGCCTGTACCGGTCTGGATCCGCGCCCCAACGAATCCGGCGCTCGGATCGGCAGGAGGCGCCTGTCCAAGCGTGGCAACGCCAGCTTGCGCCAGATCCTCTACATGGCGGCCATGGGACTGACCCGCTCCAAAAACGGAAAACCGCTCTACAACGCAATCCGCGAACGCGGCCACAGTAGTACCGCCAGCTTCAACATCCTGGCCAGAAAGCTGGCCAGGATCGCTTGGGGCGTCTTCAAGAGCGGCCGGGACTTTGACCCGACCATGCTGAAAGTGGGTCAAGCCTGTTTTCAGCAGGCTTGACCGCGAACATAGGATCTCGGCTCTACAGGGGATGCTTCAGCGGTACAGGTGCCCGTACACCGCATGGCCGATCTGGAACAGGCTGATGCCCAGCACCAGCACACCAACGGCCACCAGCACCCAGCGCTCCTTCACCCGCTTGACCAGGATCGCCGCTACCGGTGCGGCCATCATGCCGCCGATCAGCAGGCCGGCGACGATCTGCAGGTGCTGCACGCCCATCGACAGCAGGAAGGTGGCCGAGATGGTCAGGGTGACGATGAACTCGGCGGCGTTGACCGTACCGATGGTGGTGCGCGCCTGGCCGCCGCGGGCGAGCAGGGTGGACGTGGCCACCGGCCCCCAGCCACCGCCGCCACTGGCGTCCAGCAGGCCGGCGAAGAAGCCCAGCACCGGTACCCGGCGGATCTCGCCCTTGGGCATCCAGCGCCCGGCGGCGCGGGCCAGGATGATGATCGCCAGCACCAGCAGGTACAGGTAGATCAATGGCCGGATGATGTCGCCGGGGATCTGGGTGAGTACGTAGGCGCCCACCGCGCCGCCCACCGCGCCGGGCAGGGCCAAGCGCAGGAACAGGCGTTTATCGACATTCCCGGCGGCGAGGTGCGACACACCCGAGGCGCCGGTGGTGAATACTTCCGCGGTGTGGATGCTGGCGCTGACCTGCGCTGGTGGCAGGCCCATGCTCAGCATCACCGACGAGGACACCAGGCCGAAGGCCATGCCCAGCGCGCCGTCGACCAGCTGTGCGCCAAGGCCGATGAGGATGAACCACCAGAATTCGCTGCTCAGTTCCATGCACCGAGCCTAGCGCGCGAAGGAGTGCGGACCAAGGTCCGCACCCACCGGGTGCTCAACGGGTGCCGTACAGCACCACGGTCTTGCCGCGTGCATGCAGCAGGCCGTCGGTCTGCAGCTTCTTCAGCACGCGGCCGGCCATTTCGCGGGAGCAGCCGACCAGGCGGGCCAGTTCCTGGCGCGAGACGCGCAGCTGGCTGCCCTGCGGATGGCTCATCGCCTCCGGCTCCTGCGCCAGGTCGTGCAGGGTGCGCACGATCCGGTCGGTAACGTCCAGGAATGCCAGGCGGCTGGCCTTGCGGCTGGTATCGAGCAGGCGCTTGGAAATCTGCTGGCCCAGCGCGTACAGCAGAGGCGCGGGGCATCGGCCGACAGCGGGCCGAGGAACAGCTGGTGCAGGCGCTCGTAGCTGATTTCAGCCAGCTCGCAGGCGGTTCGGGTCCGCAGGATCACCTCGCGGCGGTCCGATTCGACGAACAGGCCCATCTCGCCAACGAACTCGCCGGCACCGAAGTAGCCCAGCACCAGCTCGCGATCGTCATCTTCCTCGGCCATGATCGAGACCGAGCCGCTGATGACGTAATACAGGGTTCCCGCCGGGTCGCCGGGTCGGAAGACGTCGGTACGGGTGGGGTATCGACGCCTGTGGCTGTGCGCCAGGAAACGATCGATGGTGGCGATATCCAGGGCCAGTGGACTGCTAGCTAGGCGCACGGTTGACACGATAGGAGCGCTCCCTCTGCGCATGAACGGATTCACGGGGTCGATAGCGGAGCTTAACCAGCGCAATTGTTAAGGGCAAACAGTGTGCCAGATGTGAGCACTCTTCACGTTCCCCCCGGGGGCAGTTTGCCCCATAATTCCCCCTTTCCCTTCTTACACAGGAATCGACCGCCGTGGTCAAGCCGTTGCCTCGCCTGAGGCTGCAGGGTTTCAACAACCTCACCAAGGCGCTGAGCTTCAACATCTATGACGTGTGTTACGCGCGCACCGAAGAGGAGCGTCAGCGTTACATTGAATACATCGATGAAGAGTACAACGCCGACAGGCTGACTCAGATCTTGACCGATGTCGCCGAGATCATCGGCGCCAACATCCTGAACGTGGCCCGCCAGGACTACGATCCGCAGGGTGCCTCGGTGACCATCCTGATCTCCGAAGAACCGGTGATCGACAAGAAGCTGGCCGGCAAGGAGCTGATCTCCGACGCCGTGGTCGCGCACATGGACAAGAGCCACATCACTGTCCACACCTACCCGGAAACCCATCCGCAGGAAGGTATCGCGACGTTCCGCGCGGACATCGACGTGGCCACCTGTGGCGTCATTTCCCCGCTGAAGGCGCTGAACTACCTGATCGAGAGCCTCGAGTCGGACATCGTGATCATGGATTACCGCGTCCGTGGCTTCACCCGCGATGTGAAGGGCAAGAAGCACTTCATTGACCACAAGATCAACTCGATCCAGAACTTCCTGGCCAAGAACATCAAGTCGCGTTACGAGATGTTCGACGTCAACGTCTACCAGGAAAACATCTTCCACACGAAGATGCACCTGAAGGACTTCGACCTGGACCAGTACCTGTTCGAGGAGAAGGCCAAGAACCTGTCGTTCAAGGAACGCATGAAGATCGAAGCGCTGCTCAAGCGCGAGATCGAAGAGCTGTTCCACGGCCGGAACCTGTCCGAGTAAGCCCCATGTGCGGTGCCCGCAGGCATCGCCGCCCAGGCGGGACGACCCGCCCCGTGGAACGAGTGCCTCGTGCGCGTTGCAGTTCCACGGTGATGTACCGACCCACGGCCCGGTGTGAAAACACCGGGCCGTTTCGTTTTTTTCAAAAAAGGTAAGGAGCCCCCACCCATGCCCTGGATCTACCTGCTGCTGGCCGGCCTGTTCGAGATCGGTTTCGCCCTTGGAATGAAGTACTCCGAAGGCTTCAGCAAACCCCTGCCCACCGTTGCCACGGTGGTATCGGCACTGATCAGCCTGTACCTGATGAGCCAGGCGATGAAGAGCATTCCGGTCGGCACCGCCTATGCGATCTGGACCGGCATCGGTGCCATGGGCGTGGCGGTGCTGGGTATCTACCTGTTCAACGACAGCGCATCGCCGGCCCGCCTGGCCTGCGTCGGCCTGATCGTGGCCGGCGTGATCGGCCTGAAGCTGGTCTCGCCGAACTGATTGATGGCCCGACCAGGGGGCGGGCCCCGCCGCTTGGCGAGGTAGGCCCGCACCGTTGGTGCGGGCGACCCTTCAAAGGCGGTAGGCGATGGTCTTCATCACCTTGGAGGCCAGCGCCATTGCCCCCGGAATCGGGAACGGCAGGCGGCGTGCGCCGGCCTGTTCGGCGTGATCCGCGTGGCGCGCCTCGTCTTCCTTCATCACGGCGATGACCGCGCGGCTGCGCAGGTCGCCGGCCGGCAGGTCGACCAGGTGCTCGTCCAGGTGGGCTTCCACCTGGCGCTCGGTCTCGACCACGAAACCCAGGTTCCAGCCGTCGCCACGCAGGCCGGCGAGGGTGCCGATGGTGTAGCTGCCGGCGTACCACAATGGGTTGAACAGGCTTGGTCGGCTGTCCAGCTCGCCCAGGCGGGTGGCGCACCAGGCCAGGTGGTCGGTTTCTTCCTGGGCCGCTTCCAGCAGGTGCTCACGCGTGGCCGGGTCGCGGGCCACGGCGGCCTGGCCGAAATACAGACCCTGCGCGCACACCTCGCCGACGTGGTTGATCCGCATCAGGCCTGCGGCATGGCGGCGCTCGGCGCTGTCCATGCCCGGCTCGCTGGTGTCCGCGGCCGGGTAGGGGCGGGCCGCCGGCGGATTGCCGAACACCGTGTCCAGCGCACGCTGCGCCTCGGTCAGCAGATGGTCCAGCGGGGTGGTCTGGCGGAGCACGGTCATGGCGGTACACGGTGGGGCGGAAGACCCTGCGATTCTCGCCCGGCCCCGGGCCCCTGCCAACCCGGCCCAGGGGGCGACTTGCATGTGGCTGGCAAGGCCAGTACAATCCCGCCTCTTACGCTTCACCTTTTCACAACGCGTGGCAGAGTTCCGGCGAGCCTTTCGCCGCAATGAGCCCGACCTAACCTAGAGTTCTTCATGAGCACTTTCACTGCCAAGAACGAGACCGTCCAGCGCGACTGGTACCTCGTCGACGCCGAGGGCAAGACCCTGGGCCGTCTCGCCACCGAGCTGGCCCGCCGTCTGCGTGGCAAGCACAAGCCGGTCTACACCCCGCACGTTGATACCGGCGACTACCTGGTCGTCATCAATGCAGAAAAGATTGCCGTCACCGGCAAGAAGCTGCAGGACAAGATGTATCACCGTTTCACCGGTTACATCGGCAACCTGAAGACCGAATCCCTGGCACAGGCGCTGGAGCGCCACCCGGAGCGCGTGATCGAGATCGCCGTCAAGGGCATGCTGCCGAAGGGCCCGCTGGGTCGCCAGATGTACCGCAAGCTCAAGGTCTACGCTGGCACTGAGCATCCGCACGCCGCACAGCAGCCGCAGGTTCTGGATATCTAATCATGGCTATCACTCAAAACTACGGCACTGGCCGCCGCAAGTCCTCCACCGCTCGCGTGTTCCTGCGCAAGGGTTCGGGCAACATCACCGTCAATGGCCGTCCGCTGGACGAGTTCTTCGGTCGTGAGACTGCGCGCATGATCGTGCGCCAGCCGCTCGAGCTGACCAAGAACACCGAAAGCTTCGACATCCTGGTCACCGCCGCTGGCGGCGGCACCACCGGCCAGGCCGGTGCGATCCGTCTGGGCATCGCCCGTGCTCTGGTCGAGTACGACGAAACCCTGAAGTCCGAGCTGCGCAAGGCTGGCTTCATGACCCGTGACGCCCGTGAAGTCGAGCGTAAGAAGGTTGGTCTGCACAAGGCCCGCCGCGCCACCCAGTTCTCCAAGCGCTGATTTACCGCGCCTGGTTGGGCTCCTTCGGGGGCCCGCTGGATGGAAAAGCAAAAGCCCGGCTTCGGCCGGGCTTTTGTCGTTCTGGGGTTGTGCATTTCGAGGTTGCCGGCCAGCGGCCGGCACTCCCCGTGGTCCGCATGCCTGACCACGGTCTCTCTCTGGAGGAGGGCCCCCTTGATGTTCAAGGGGGCGCGCCGACAGGCGCGGGGATCAGGTGGAATGCGTGACCAAACTAAAAGCAAAAGGCCAGATCGAAAGATCTGGCCTTTTGCTTTTAATTTGGCTGCCCCGGATGGATTCGAACCACCGAATGCCTGAGTCAGAGTCAGGTGCCTTACCGCTTGGCGACGGGGCAAAACGTGCAACTATTTTCTCACTTTTCACACCGAAAAACAACTTGATTTTCAGTGTGGTGGCTATGGGTGGACTCGAACCACCGACCCCAGCATTATGAGTGCTGTGCTCTAACCGGCTGAGCTACATAGCCTTGGTGAGCCCGCTATTCTGCGGATGTGTATCGCCCCTGTCAACACTTTTGTGTCGTGCTTGTGGGCCGACAGAGGGCATGGGATAGTCCCGGCCAGTAGATTTTCTTAGGAGTCCGCATCGTGATCGATCCGGACGGCTATCGACCGAACGTCGGCATCGTGCTGATGCGGCAGGACGGCCAGGTGTTCTGGGCACGACGCGTGCGCCGGGATGGCTGGCAGTTCCCGCAGGGTGGCATGAATACCGACGAGACGCCTGTCGAGGCCATGTATCGTGAACTGCAGGAAGAGACCGGCCTGCTGCCTGAGCATGTGGAAGTGCTCGGGGCAACACCCGGCTGGCTGCGCTACAAGCTGCCGGCCCGGGCCATCCGCCGCAACGAGCGGCAGGTCTGCATCGGCCAGAAGCAGGTCTGGTTCCTGCTGCGCCTGACCGGCGACGAATCCCACGTGAAGCTGGACCACACCGACTCCCCCGAGTTCGATCACTGGCGCTGGGTGGACTTCTGGTACCCGGTGGAGCATGTGGTGATGTTCAAGCGCGGCGTCTATGCGCGTGCCTTGCGACATCTGGCGCCGCTGGCGCGCGGGGTGGCCGGGCAGGGGGTTACCGCCATGCCCAAGAGCGCTGCCGAGGCCTGGATGCCGGGCCATACCGCCGGGCATGACCGCCCGCGCAAGCGCCCGCGGACCCGCGGCTACTGGCCGAAGAAGGCCACGGGCGATGGCCCGGCCAGCTGACGGGCTGAACGGTATCGAGAATGGTTCAGGTATCTGATTGACAACCATTCGCGTTTCCATTGGAATAGCCAACAGGCCGCTTCTGGCCTGTCAGCCCGGTCCACGCCTGTGTACGTCTGCATCTGCAACGGAGTCACCGACCACCAGATCCGCGAAGCCGCCAGTCATGGCGTCAGCACGGTGGCCGAACTGACCATGCGTACCGGCTGTGGTGCCACCTGCGGTTCCTGCCTGGACATGGCCGGCGACCTGCTGGCCAAGGCACGTGCGACCCACGATCTGCCGCTGCCGGTATTGGGCCTGGCCCAGGTTGCCTGATTGTCTCTTCGCGGCGCATTGACGCCGCGCAATCGCATCCTTCACGTGCGGCCGCACAGGCCAATGCGCACGATTCGCGTTCCTTCACGACCGTACGCAAGGCGTTAAAGTGCCTGCGTTTTCAGCGTGCAGGAGCATCCCCATGAAGGGCGACACCAAGGTCATCGAATTCCTCAACAAGGTCCTCTACAACGAGCTGACCGCGATCAACCAGTACTTCCTGCACGCCAAGATGCTGAAGAACTGGGGCATCAAGGAACTGGCCGAACACGAGTACAAGGAATCGATCGACGAGATGAAGCATGCCGACATGCTCGCCGACCGCATCCTGTTCCTCGAAGGCCTGCCGAACTTCCAGGCACTGGGCAAGCTGCGCATCGGTGAGAACCCGACCGAGATCCTGCAGTGCGATCTGTCGCTGGAACGCGATGGCGTGGTCACCCTGCGCGAGGCCGTGGCCTATTCCGATTCGGTCGGTGATTACGTCAGCCGCCAGCTGTTCGTGAAGATCCTCGACTCGGAAGAAGAGCACATCGACTGGCTGGAAACCCAGCTCGACCTGATCGAGCGCATCGGTGAACCGAAGTACCTGCTGAGCAAGCTGGAAGAGTGAGTCAACCAGCCTGGCCGGCGCGATGCTGTGCCAGGTAGCCCGTCAGTGCCACGCGCGCACGGGCGAATTCCGCAACCAGCAGCGCCACCGCCACTGCGGGGCGCTGCAGGCTGCCGCTGCGGGCTTCGTGCTCGATCCGCTGCGCAACCGCCGACAGCGACAGCGCGCCCACGTTCGCACTGGATGACTTCAGGCTGTGCGCGACCGCCTGCAGGCGGGGCTCGTCGCTGTTCTGCGCGGCCTGCTGCAACTGCTGCACCATCGCCGGTGCATCCTCCAGGAACACCGTGATGATCTGGATGGCGGAATCGCCGATCACGGCGTGCAGTTCGTCCAGCACATCGCGGTCGAGCACCGGTTGCGGAGCGGCCTGGCTTGTCGTCGCCTGTAGAGCCGAGCCATGCCCGGCTGATGGAGTGCGGGTGCAACTGGCCGTCAGCCGAGCATGCTCCGGCTCTGCAGAAGGCCGCGCAGGTGAAGCCGCTTTGCTGCCACCCCAGCGCTGCAGCAATGCATGCAGGGCGGCACGTGCAATCGGCTTGGACAGGTAGTCGTCCATGCCAGCCTGCAAGCAGCGTTCGCGGTCGCCGGCCATGGCATTGGCGGTCATCGCGATGATCGGCAGCCGTGCACGCCCGTTTTCCGCTTCTTCGGCGCGCCAGCAGCGGGTGGCGGCGTAGCCGTCCAGCACGGGCATCTGGCAGTCCATCAGCACGATGTCCACGCCGCCTTCGCGAAGTGCGGCCAGAGCCTGCTCGCCGTCGGCGGCGTTGCGCACTTCGCACTGGAACACGCGTAACAACTGCTCGGCCACCATGCGGTTGACCGTGTTGTCCTCCACCAGCAGCACCCGCAGGTGCAACGGCGGCAACGCCGGTGTGGGCGTGCCATCCCCAGCATTGGCCAGCAGGGCAGCGGGGCGTGCGTACGCGACCGGCGCGGCCAGCAGCGAATGCAGGGCCGCGTCATCGAAGTGCAAGGGCAGCTGGCGCTGGCGCGGGCGTGCTGGAAGGGCGTCGTCCTGCAGCCACAGCACCTGCAGCGTGTCCTCCGCGCCGCGTTCGGCCAGGGCCTGCAGCAGCGTTGCCTCACCGCTGCGGCGGGCCCCTGCGTCGACCAGCAGCCAGGCCGGCGCGGCCTGCCCCGGGCGAGGTAGCGCGCGCAGGCGCTCCACCACCCCATCCAGCTGCTCGAGCACCTGCACCTGCAGGCCGTGATGGACGGCAATGCGTTCGATGCGCGCCTGCAGGGTCGCGTCGTTGCTGAACAACAGCAGCGCGGGCGGCACGCGTACCATCGCGGGCAGGTCACCGGGCACTTTCAGCAGCGGGATCTCGAACCAGAACGTGGCGCCCTGCCCGGGGGTGGACTGCACGCCGATGTGCCCATGCATCAGGTCGATGATGCGCTTGCAGATGGCCAGGCCGAGGCCGGTGCCGCCATAGATGCGGGTGGTGGAAGCATCGGCCTGGCTGAAGGACTGGAACAGGCGTGCCTGCAGGGCTGCATCGATACCGATGCCGGTGTCGATGATCTCGAAGCGTAGCTGATGCTGCGCGGGGCCTTCACCCAGCCGTTGCACGCGCAACTGCACCTGCCCGCGCGCAGTGAACTTGATCGCGTTGGCCAGCAGGTTGCTCAGCACCTGGCGCAGGCGCACGGGGTCGCCGCGCACCGGCAGGCGCACGGAAGGATCCAGCTGCAGGCCGAGCGACAGGCCCTTGGAGTCGGCCGCACGCTGCATCAGCTGCACGACGCCATCGAGCAGGTCACGCAGGTTGAAGCTGGTGATCTCCAGTTCCAGCGCCTGCGCTTCCAGCCGCGAATAGTCGAGGATGTCGTCGACGATGCGCAGCAGCTGCTGCGAGCTGGCCGAGGCGGTGGCCAGCATCTGCCGCTGGTCTTCGCCCAGCGGCCCGCGCGCGATCAACTCCAGCATGGGCAGGATGCCGTTGAGCGGCGTGCGGATCTCATGGCTCATCGTGGCCAGGAACTCGCCTTTGGCCAGTACGGCCGCTTCCGCGGACTGCTTGGCCTGCAGCAGCTGCTGCTCGAGCTGGCCCTGGCGTTCGGTGGTGTGGCGCAGCCGGTCGCGCTCGGTAACCAGCGCACTGCGTTCGCGCTGCAGTTCGGCCACTGCATGGTTGCGCGCGCGCAGCCGCAGGCCCAACACCATCAGCGCGATGGCGGCCGCGGCAAGGGCAACCAGCAGCACGCCCCACAGCGGCACGTCAGAGCACCGCGTTGTGGAAGTCGAAGTTCAGGTCGCTGCCGGCCGACTGCACCATGTTGCCTTGGATGTAGTCGACGCCGCCGACCCACATCGCCGCTGCAGCCTGCGGATCCTCGATCTGCTGGCCGATGATCTGCAGGCCGGCCGCATGCGCCTGTTCGATCGCCTTGCGCAATTCTTCGCGGGTGGCCGGATTGGAATGGCTGCTGGAGAAGCGTGCGGCCATGCGCACGAACGACAAGGGCAGCTGGGTCAGCAATGCATTGGCTTCCCCGCCCGGCTCGAACTGGCTCAGGCAGAAACGCACCCCGGCACCGGTCATGCGCTGGCAGAACTGCTGCAGCGGCACGGTGTGGATCAGTGCGTCCGGCAGGCGCACGTCGATCACCAGTGCACTGCCCGGCAGGTCGCGCTGCTGCAGTGATTCCAGCAGCCAGTCGGCGAAAGCATCGCGCTGCAGGGTGCGCAGCGACTGCGAGACGAACAGGTTCAGTGGCTGCGTCGCGTGGCGGTACAGGTCCAGCAGCCCCAGCGCGTGATCCATCACCTGCTGGTCGAGATCGGCGATGCGGCCTGCGGCTTCCGCGGCCGGGATCACCTGCCCGGCCGCCAGCACGGTGCCGTCGGCCTGGCGAAGGCGCAACAGCAACTGGTACTGCGCGGTGTTGCCGCCGGCGACGGCGACGATCGGCTGATAGGCCAGTTCCAGCTGGCCCTCCAGCAGCGCCAGGTGCTCCTGTTCGGTGATCACGTCGCGGTGTACGTGGCCGGCCACCCCGGCGCTGAGCAGGCGTGCCTGCAGGGTGGTGCGCTCGACGGCTTCCAGCGCACTGTTGGCATCCTCGAAGCCGGACGACAACGGTGCATAGCCGACCACGCCGCGCAGGTGCACGGATTCATCGTCGCGGATCACGAAGGCCCGCGCCGACAACTGCTCGCGCAGCGTCGCGGCGATGCCTTCCAGGCTGTCCTCGCCGGTGTTGCGCGCCAGCAGCAGGAAGCTGTTGTCGTTCAGGCGCGCCAGCAGGTGCGGGTGGCCGGCTTCCGCCAGGCGCTGCCCGGCCTGCACCATCAGGCGTTCGAAGGCCGCATAGCCATAGCGTTCGCGCAGTCCCAGCGCACTGGACACTTCCACGAACAGCACGCCGCCCGGGTCGCGGTGGGCGAGCGCGGCGTTGAGCTGCTGCAGTACGTGGTGGCGCGTCGGCAACCCGGTTTCCGGATTGCTGGTGGCCGGTGCGCCGGTGGCGCCCGGCAGGGTCGCGGCCTGCGCACGTGCGCGGCGGATGCGGTTGGCCACCGCTGCGATCAGGTGGCGGGGCCGGATCGGCTTGCTCAGGTAGTCGTCGGCGCCGCTGTCGAGCACCTCGAACTGGCGCTCCGGATCCGGATCGCCGCTGAGGAACACGATGGGCAGCAGCTGCAGGCCGGGTTGCTGGCGGATCAGCGCGGTCAGGCGCATGCCGTCCAGGCCGGGCAGGTGCAGGTCCATCAGGATCAGGTCGGGGTGGTGCTCCTTGATGGCCTGCAGCGCGCCATCGGCATCGCTGTGCACGATGGCCTGCATGCCGGCACCGTGCAGCACGCTCTGTGCGAACAGGGCCTGGGCGCGGTCGTCCTCGACGATCAGGACGCGGTACGGCGAATCGGACGGCGGTGGTGCCTGGTCGTTGTTGCCGGCTTCGGCCAGCGCCGCCGGGCCGGGCAGTGGCGGGGGAGCCGCATTGATCGAAGGTCCATCGGCAGCGGTGCTCTGTGGCACGAGCGCTGCGGATGCAGCCGCAGCGCCGAGGGCGGCCTCGGCGGTCCAGCGTTGCCAATGATCGGCCGGAGGGGTTTCAGCGCGTCCCGGGCGGGCGCCCGCGGGGGATTCGTTTGCGGCCATCGGTGCTCCTGGTGTTCGCGTCCATTATGCGACAAGCCCGGCGATCAACCGGTACCGGGTTGCCGCGCACTGTCCGCCGATGCACTGCGTGCCAGCCAGCGCACGCCCTTCCACAGTGCGCGCCAGACCAGCCACACCAGCAGCGCGCCCGCCAGGCTGCAGGCCAGCACCACCACCAGCGCGATCCACGGATGCGCCAGGGCCAGCGCCAGTCCGCCGATCACCACGGTGTCCTCGGCGGCGGAGGCGACCCAGTTGCTGGCCGGTTCCGGCGAGGTGTTGAGCAGGGCGCGGGTGCCCGCCTTCAGCCCATGGCTGGCCAGCGCGACGCCCGCGCCCGCGGCAAGCGCACCGGTGCCCAGCTGGCCATCCGGCGACAGCGTGGCGGCGGCAAGGAAGGCGCCCGCGGGGACGCGCGCCAAGGTCTGCACCAGGTCCCAGACCGAGTCGACGCCGGGGATCTTGTCGGCGAAGAATTCGGTCACCGCCAGTGCGGCGGAGGTACCCAGCACCCACCACGATTCGGTGGCCTGCAGGGCGGGGGGCAGGTCGACCCAGCCGAGCAGGCCGGCCAGGCCGACACCGAACACGGTGAGGTAGACGCGGATGCCGGCCAGCCAGGCCAGCAGGATGCCGATCACGAACAGGTGGGCTTCGGTCATGGCGGTGCTCCGGCGACGGAACTGTGCAGGGGGCCACACTATCGACGATGGCGTGCCTGAACGCCACAGACCGTGGCCGGCCACTGCGCAGGAAACCCACCCGTCCTGTCATACACTAGCCCGTCGTTTGCCACAGGGGCCGTACCGGTGTCGCCCTCGCGATGCCCCGGAATCCACCCATGACCAACCGTCCTCCCATGCGCGTGCAGGTTCGCCTGCCCGGCGCGCCACAACCGCCGGCCGACCGTCGCCGCCTGCTGGTGATCGGCGGTATCTGGCTGCTCAGCCTGGTGCTGGCGGTGCTGGGCGGCTGCTGGATGGCCACCCCGCGCGATGCCCAGGGCCAGCGCCTGCAGGCTGCCGAGAAGCGCGCCGAAGCGTTGCAGGCACAGCTGACCGACCTGCGCCAGAAGCAGGCCACGCTGGAAGCCTCCGATCGCATCAGCCGCGCCGCCAATACTGAGGTGCAGTCCTCGCTGGCCGAGCGCGATGAGGAAATCGCCGGCCTGCGCGCCGACGTTGCGTTCTATGAGCGACTGGTCGGCTCCACCAGCCAGCGCAAGGGCCTGAACACCCATTCGATCGAGTTCAGCCCGGAAGCGGCCGGCACCTGGCAGTACACCGCCGTGCTGACCCAGAACCTCAACCGCGGTGCCATCAGCCAGGGGCAGATGCGTTTCACCGTGGAAGGCGTGAAGAACGGCAAGCTGGCCACGATCAGCTGGGATGATCTGCACCAGCGCAGCAAGGTGCCGGGACAGGATTACTCGTTCCGGTACTTCCAGCAGCTCACCGGCAGCGTGATGCTGCCGGCTGACTTCACCCCGCAACGCGTGCGGGTGACATTGGGGAGTGGTACGGGGGGTACCACCCAGGTATTCGACTGGAAACAGGCCGGTGCGCCGGCCAGCAAAGGGGAGTAGGCAGATGTTCGGAAGCAGCAAATCCAACCGTGAAGGCCAGCTGGTGGTGGATGCCCTGATCGGCAACCAGGTGGTGATCCGCGGTGATGTGGAATTCAGTGGTGGCCTGTATGTGGAAGGCCGCATCCACGGCAAGGTGATCGCCGCCGAAGGCGCCAGTGGTGCGACGCTGACGGTCGCCGAGCATGGCGTGATCGAGGGCGAGATCCGGGCCCAGGTGGTGGTCATCAGTGGCCGCCTGGACGGTGACGTGCACGCCACCGAGAAGGTCGAACTGACCCCCAGTGCACGGGTCAATGGCAACGTCCATTACCAGGTGGTGGAGATGAATGCGGGTGCCCAGCTGAACGGCCGCCTGATCCATGCCAGTGCCCCGATGGCGGCCCTGCCGGCCCCGGAAGGCGACGAGGCCAATGGCGGCAAGGGCGACACTGCCGCACGCCGCAAGCTGGCCGAGGCGATGGCTTGAAAGCCATCGTCGGCACCCCCATGCTGGCACCATGAGCACGCTAGTCTCCCTGCCCGGCGCCACCCCGGTTGCCGCGCCCGATTACCAATCGCTGGAGCGCCCGCTGAACTTCACCGAGTCGGCGGCCGCCAAGGTCAAATCCCTGATCCAGGAAGAGGGCAACCCCGACCTGGCCCTGCGCGTGTATATCGAAGGCGGCGGCTGTTCGGGCTTCCAGTACGGGTTCGAGTTCGATGAGAACCGTGCCGAGGATGACCTGGCGGTACAGACCAGCGGGGTGACCCTGCTGGTCGACCCGCTGAGCCTGCAGTACCTGATGGGCGCCGAAGTGGACTACACCGAGAGCCTGACCGGTGCCCAGTTCGTGATCCGCAACCCGAACGCGAAGACCACCTGCGGCTGCGGAAGCAGCTTCAGCATGTAACAGCCCCGTAGCGGGGATGTGCCAACCAAGGTTGGCACCTGCCAGTGCGAGTCGATCCACGCCATGCGTGGATGCTCCGGGCCTCCACGCCCACAACGGCAGATTGCGCACAGTGCCGACCTTGCCACCCGCATCGATTGGCGGCAGGCTTGGCGGATGCCCAATACTCCTTCGCCGCTTTCCGGTTTCGCCTTCGTGGGCGAACCGTTGGAGCGCGCCGATGCCCTGCGCGACGATGCCGATGCACTGGCGCGCCTGTGGCCGGGCGCGCGCATTCTTGTCCTCGATCACGACGGCAGCGCCTTCACCGGCGATGACGACCAGCCGCTGGCGCTGACCGGTGCCGACCTCGGCGGCGGTCCCGGCTCCGCGATCTTCCTCGGCCTGCGCGGGGAACAAGCGTGGTTCTCGGTTGAAGCCGCCAGCGTCACCGTCACCGCACAACGTCGCCTCGACCTGCGCCAGGCCGCATTGCTGTGGTCGATGGCCGACGCGACCGCTTTCAGCTATGCCCGTGGCATGTCCTACTGGCACTCGCGCACCCGCTTCTGCGGCGTGTGTGGCGGTGCCGTGGCGTTTGCCCGCGGCGGCTTCGTCGGCCGCTGCGCGCAGTGCGCCACCGAGCACTATCCGCGGGTCGACCCGGCCGTGATCGTGGCGGTGGAGAACCAGGGCCGGCTGCTGCTTGGCCGCCAGTCGAACTGGGCACCACGGCGCTACTCGGTGCTGGCCGGCTTCGTCGAACCCGGCGAGACCTTCGAGCAGACCGTGGTGCGTGAGGTCCATGAGGAGAGCAAGGTGCGGGTGACCGCCTGCCAGTACCTCGGTTCGCAACCGTGGCCGTTCCCCGGCGCGCTGATGGTCGGCTTCCGTGCGCAGGCGCACGATGATCTGCCGACCGTGGATGGCGAGCTGGAAGATGCCCGCTGGTTCAGTGCCGACGAGGTGGGCGCGGCACTGGCCCGCGACGTCGAGGACGATGGCCAGGGCATCCGCCTGTCGCCGCCGATCTCGATTTCGCGCGGCCTGATCGAGCACTGGTACCGGCAGCACAGGGGCTGACCAGGGCTGGCTCTGGCGCCTGTATTGCCGCCACCTGAACACGGCCCGGGTTACAGTCCGGCTCACCGCTGAGGGCGTCGCTGCGACAGGTAAGGTAGCGGCGACGAGCGTTCTGTTTCGTAGGGAGACCTGCCATGTTCACCACTCTGGCCGCCGTGCTGGTGGCACTGGCCCTGGGCCATGTTGCTCCGGCCGCTGCTGCCTCGCTGCGCCGTTTCGACGGTTTCCGGCGTTGGCTGGGCTGGCTTGATGCGCGCGCTGGCAAGGCCTGGCAGGGACCGGCCGGCGTTGCCTTGGCCCTGCTGCCGCCGCTGTTGCTGATGGCGCTGCTGGCGTGGCTGTTGCGCGGGGTGCTGTTCGGCCTGCCGTCGCTGCTGCTGGGCGTGGCGGTGCTGGCCTGGTGCTGGGGCCCGCGTGACCTGGACCGCGATATCGAGGCCATCATCGATGCCGATGATGCGGCGACGCGGCAGGCTGCAGTGCGCAACCTGCAGTCGGCCGGCGGCAGCCTGCGCGAGGACATTCCGTCGCTGGTCGAGGCGACGGTGCTCAACGCACTGCGGCGCTGGTTCGCGGTGCTGTTCTGGTTCCTGTTGCTGGGCCCGGCTGGCGCGCTCGGTTACCGGCTGCTGGCGCTGATGGCGGAAAGCCCGATGCGTGCCCGCGTGCCGGTGGAGCCGCTGGCGCTGGCGCAGCGGCTGCTGGGCTGGATCGAGTGGCCGGTGGCACAGCTGATGGCGTTCTCGATGGCGCTGGTGGGCAACTTCGATACGGCGTGGAAGGCGTGGCGCCAGGCCCATGGGGAGCGCCTGACCGGCAATACCGGGTTCCTGGGTGCGGTGGCGCGGGCCAGCGTCAACGCCGAACTGCGCGAGGATGCGCACGACTACACCGAGGCGGGGCTGTTGCCGGTGTGGCAGCGGTTGCCGGACCTGCGTGATGCGATGAGCCTGGTGTGGCGGATGCTGCTGCTGTGGCTGGCGATCCTCGCCCTGCTGGTGATTGCAGGCTGGGTGACGTAGTTGCTTTGCAGGGCCTGCAGCCCTGCACCTGCACCTGCAGAGGCCAAAGCCAAAGCGGCTCTGGGTTGCTGAGGGTTGGGCGGGGCGGTGTGGGGCCGCAGGACACGCCGTAAACCCATCCTTGGGGGCTCGATGGCGCCATCCATGGCGCCAACGGTCCTGCAGCCCCCCACACCGCCCCACCCCCGACAGATTCCGGCGGCTGTTGGTAGGTGTCGACCTTGGTCGACACGGTAGATCCACGCCATGCGTGGATGCGGAGCGAAGCGATCCGCTTCCGCTTTTGATCTTCTCTTTCTTTTCCGTGGTGGACGCACACGGAAACTGTCCGTGGCCGGGCGGGTGGGCTGCGCAGAGGCGTGAGCCGCATGGATGCGGCGACCGAGCTTACATGGACGTACTTGCAGCGCCCCCTGCGCAGCCCATCCGCCCGGCCAGATCCCGTATCAATGCACTCGCCCACCACGAGGGGCTGCGCCGTTGGCTGGAAACCTAGATCGGTGCCAGCGCCGTGAACGGTGCCCACGGCAGGTTGCGCAGCAGCGCATACCCGGGCAGCACCCAGAGCCAGAACGTGGGATTGGCCAGCACCCGCATCAGCGGGTCAAGCACGCGCGGACGGATGCCGGCGATGTTCAGCAGCATCAGCAACAGGAACGGCAGGCTGATGACCAGCAACGGGTTCATCGCCATCGCGCCGGGCAGGTCGAAGTGGACCAGCGAATACAGGCAGCGCGTGCTGCCACATCCCGGGCAGTACAGGCCGGTCAGCGCGTACAGCGGGCAGCTCGGCAAGGGATTGCCGGCGATATACGGATTGACGTTGCGCAGCACCACCGTGGCACCCATGGCCAGGCCGGCGGAAACCAGCAGCGGCGCCCAGCGGGCGATTCGGGAACGGGTGGGAAGCGCGGACATGCAACAACGGATCCGGCGCAGGCACCGGATCCGTCCAGGCGTATCAGTAGCCGCTGTTGCTCATCGCGCCCATGCCGCCGAGCACAACGAAGAACAGCACGTACAGCACGACCACCACGACCCAGGCGATGGCCGACCAGATGGCCCACTTCTTGGCCTTGGCAGCCGAATCCTGGGCGCCGGCGATGTCGCCAGCGGCCAGCTTGCCGTTGACCTGGGCGGCGTAGACGATCGACACGATGCCGGCCGGCAGGCAGCAGAACAGGGTGGTCAGGATCGCCCAGACCAGGTTGTTCGGGACCTGCGGAGTAGCGGTATTCATGGGTTCAAGCTCCTTGATGGGTGGTGGTGGTGAATCATTGGTCGGAAAGAGCGCCCAGTACGGCCAAGCCGCCGAACAGCCCGAACCACAACAACAACAGGACCGGCAGGGCCACGGCCGAAGCCACCGCCCACCAGCCCGCCTTGCGCGACGCACTGTAGGCCCCCGGCAGATCGCCGGCCGCGCGGCGACCATCGACCTGTGAGGCGTACACGATCGACACCACGCCCAACGGCAGGCAGCAGAACAGCGTCGTCAGGATCGCCCAGACCAGATGGTTGGGGATGTAGACCGGACGGCTGAGCGGTGGTGGTTGATTCAAAGCGAGACTCCATTCCTTGGAGGCCGGCCGTGGTGAACGGGCCGGACCTCCCCCCTGTGGGTGCGTAATCTACCTCAACCCGCGTTGCATGTATGCGTTTACAGTCAGGTTCTAGCGTTTACGACCCTTGGCGGGGCGCTATTTGACGGGCCCCTGTCATGAAACAGAGGCCGTCCTTCCAGGGATATTGGGGGCTATCGCTTGGAGAGGTTGCCGGCGGCCGTGGGGCCGATCACGCGTGATCGCCCCTCAGGGAGCGCACCTGGGCCTCCAGCACCGGGGCGCTGGTGGTGTGGCCATCCACGGCCGGCGCCGCCACCACCTCGACGGTGGCACGGAAACGGCGTGGCACACGCATGCGGCCCAGGCGGCTGTCGCGCCGGCTCCACATGCTCGACCACATGCCGCGCAGTGCCATCGGCACCACCGGCACCGGCCGCCGTTCGAGGATCTTCTCGACGCCGGACTTGAACGGCGCCATCGCACCATCCCGGGTCAGCGCGCCTTCCGGGAAGATGCAGACCAGCTCACCTTCGGCCAGCGCGACGTCGATCTCATCGAACGCGCGCTGCATCAGCGCCGGGTCCTCGCGTGCACCGGCAATCGGGATCGCCTTGGCGGTGCGGAAGATCCAGCGCATCACCGGGATGTTGAAGATCTTGTAGTACATGACGAAGCGCACTGGGCGCGGGATCGTCGCCGACAGGATCAGCGCATCCATGTAGCTGACATGGTTGCAGACCAGCAGCGCGGCGCCTTCGTCGGGCACGTTGGCCTCGATGCCGTGCGGGCGCAGCCGGTACAGGGTGCGCACCATCAACCAGCTGAGGAAGCGCATCAGGAATTCGGGGACGATGGTGAAGATGTAGATCGCCACCAGCGCATTGGCGATGGCCAGTGCCAGGAACTGCTGCGGAATGGTCCAGTGCAGCAGCTTGTGCGCGGCCAGCGACAGCAACGCCGCAGCGACGATGAAGCCCGAGTTCTGGATGTTCAGTGCGGCGAACACGCGCGACATCTGCGCCTTCGGCGTGCGGCTCTGGATCAGCGCGAACAGCGGCACCACGAAGATGCCGGTGAACAGGCCGATGCCGACCAGGTCGATGACGATGCGGATGCTGCCGGGCTGCTGCAGGAACGTGCTGACGGTAAGCCCATGCGCGGTCGCTTCGCCACTGCGCGCGAAATACAGGTCGAGCAGGAACGCGGTCATGCCGAACGCGCCCAGCGGTACCAGGCCGATTTCCACCGTGCGCGCCGACAGCTTCTCGCACAGCAGCGAGCCGACGCCGGTGCCGACCGAGAACAGGGCCAGCGCAAAGATGTACAGGGTCGGCTCGCCGCCCAGGTTGGTCACCGCGTAGGCCGGCAGCTGCGAGGTCAGCACGGTGCCGACGAACCAGAACCAGGACACGCCGAGGATCGAGTTGCGCACGGCTTTCTGCTGGCGCGCCATGCGCAGCACCGCAAGCGACTCCGGCAGCGGGTTCCAGTTGATCTTCAGGTTCGGGTCACCGGCATCGACCTTGGGAATCAGCCGTGCGGCGATGTTGCCGCAGATCGCCAGGCCGATGATCGCGCAGGCCGCCACCACCGTGCCGTGGCTGCCAGCCACGGTGAACACCAGGCCGCCAACGATCATGCCGGAGAGGATCGACATCGAGGTGCCCATCTCAACCAGGCCATTGCCGCCAGTCAGCTCCTCGGGCCTGAGCACCGACGGCAGCACCGAGTACTTCACCGGGCCGAACAGGGTCGATTGCATGCCGGTGCAGAACAGGGCGACCAGCAACACCGGCAGGCTCTGGGTCAGGAAGCCGGTGGCCGCCAGCGACATGATCACGATCTCCATGGTGGTGGTGATCACGATCAGCCGCGATTTTTCCAGCTTGTCGGCGATCTGCCCGGCCAGCGCCGAGAACAGGAAGTACGGCAGGATGAAGATGGCCGGTGCCAGCGTGGCGTACAGCCCCAGTTCTTCCTCCGGCACGGCCATGAACAGCAACATGCTGATGATCGCCTGCCGGTACACGTTGTCGTTGAATGCACCGAGTGCCTGCACCACGAAGAACGGCAGGAAACGGCGCTGGCGCAGCAGGACGAACTGGTTGTGACCGGACATGGAACCTCCTTGACCGGCGCAGCCTAGCATTCCTGCCCGTCCGCTGTGGGTGCGGACCTGTGGGTGCGGACCTGTGGGTGCGGACCGTTGGTCCGCACACCTGCCAGCACTCTCAGACGATGTCGTCGACCACGCCGCCATCCACGCGCAGCGCTGCACCGGAGGTCGCCGACGCCTGTGGCGAGGCCAGGTACACCACCATGTTGGCCACTTCCTCGACCGTGGCGGTGCGCTGGATCACCGAAGACGGCCGATGTGCCATCACGAACTCGCGGCCGATCTGCTCCAGTGGCTTGCCGCTGCGCTGACGTTCATCTTCGAACATCGCTGCGAAGCCGTCGGACAGGGTCGGGCCAGGCAGCACCGCGTTGACGGTGACGCCGCTGCCGGCCACGCGCTTGGCCAGGCCGCGCGACAGTGACAGCTGCGCGGTCTTGCTGACCCCGTAATGGATCATGTCAGCGGGAATATTGCGTGCCGATTCGGAGGAAATGAACAGCACGCGGCCCCAGCCGGCATCGACCATGGCCGGCAGCAGCGCCCGCGACAGGCGCACGCCGGACATCACGTTGGTCTGCCAGTAGCGCTCCCAGGTGGCGTCTTCGGTCTCGAAGAAGTCCTCGGGGCCGAAGATGCCGGCGTTGTTGACCAGGATGTCGACCTTGGGCAGGCCGGCCAGCAGCGTGTCGACGCCGGCGGCATCGGAGAGGTCGGCGGCCACACCGAGCACGTCGGCACCCGCAACGGCGGCGAGCAGGCGCTGGCGGGCGCGTTCGACGCTGTCGGTACTGCGGCCATTGAGAATGACCCGCGCACCCGATGCCGCTAGGCCCTGGGCGATCGCCAGGCCGATGCCGGCGGTGGAAGCGGTGACCAGCGCGGTGCGGCCGGCGAGTTCGATCTTCATGGGGGAAGTCCGGGAGCAGGGGATCGCCAAGTATCCGCGCGGCCGCGTGATCGGGGTGCAGCGCCAGGCGCAACGCGCTGTTGCACATGGCGCACCAGATCCACGCCACGCATGGATGGGATCTCCGACCAGCGATGGGGATCAGGCCAGGCTGGTCACCGCCTCATTGGCGGCCGCCCGCACCTTCGGCAGCATCCGCAGCACCAGCGCCATCTGGGTGCGGATCAGCTGCAGCTTCGGTGGCATTGCCTCGTCGATCTGCTCCAGCTCGGCGGCCACCGCGCGATCGGCATCGTTGTCGTCCTCTGTGACCGGCTGCCGTGCGGTCAGCGCCGTCGCCAGCTGCTGCAGTGCCTTTCGCACGCGATCGCCGGCCGCCAAGGCCAGCGGATCACCGGCGTAGCTGTCCACCTGGTCGCGGTGCGCACCCAGCGCCGAAAGATGGCCGAGCAGCATGTTGGACAACGCCAGGAAGTGGAAACCGGCATCCAGGTTGCGGCGCACGTGGCCCGGCTCGCGCAGCATGTTCGACAGCGCGGTGGACAGCGCAGCGTCGGCGTTGTGCATGTCGCGGCGGGCGATGCGGTAGGCCAGGTCATCGCGCATGCCGCTGCGGTACTGGCCCAGCACCGAATCGAGGTAGCGCGCGGCGGTGTCCAGCACGCGTGCCAGTACAAGATGCAGCTGGCGGCCCTGCCAGTCGGGCAGGATCAGGAACGCTGCCGCCGCTGCGATCGCACAGCCCAGCAGCGTATCGACCATGCGCGGCACGATCAGCACGAAGCCATCGCCGATCAGGTTGAAGCAGGTCAGGGCCATCACCGTGATCGCCGCCGATGCCACCAGGTAGCGGTCGGTGCGGGTGAAGAAGAACAACAGTGCCGACAGCAGTGCGATCAGCAGCTGTACGTGCAGCTGCGGGAACAGCTGCAGCAGCGCCCAGGTGAGCACCAGTCCGGCCACGGTGCCAACGATGCGCTGCGCCAGGCGTTGGCGGGTGGCGCCGAAGTTGGGCCGGCACACGAACACGATGGTCAGCAGCACCCACGAGCCATTCTGCGCATTGAACAGGCGGATCGCGGCGAAGCCGGCGATCAGTGCCAAGGCCATGCGCAGGCCGTGGCGGAACAGCACCGAGCCGGGCGTGAGCTGCTGGCGGATGCGCACGCCCATCTCGCGCAGGGTGTGTGGATTGCTGTCGCGCAGGCGGGTATCGACGTTGTCCAGGCTCGCCTCGGAGCGTTCGGCGTCCAGCAGGCGGCGTTCGATGCTGCGCAGGTTGTGCACCAGCAGGTCCAGCGAGCCGAGCAGGCGCTGCCACTGCGGGCGCTGCTGGTCGCGCAGGTAGGCCAGCGCGTCGGCCAGGTCGCGCCCGGCCTGCTGGTTGCTTTCGCCATACACGAAGGGACGGCGCAGGCGGATCGCTTCGCCCAGCCGCGCGCAGGCCTGGCCCTGCAGGTCGAGCAGGCGCTGGCAGCGGTACAGTACGTCGCTGTGGAAGAACGCATCGACCAGGGCACCGTACGGATAGTGCGAGGAACTGGCGCGTTCGTGGAAATCCTGTGCCATGTAGTACAGGCGCAGGTACAGGCCGGAGTTCACCCCGGGCCGGCCGGAGCGGCCGAAGCGGGCCAGGATCGCCGTCTTGGCCTCGTTCAATGCACCCACCACGCGACGGTTCTGCTCGGCCAGGTCCAGCTGGCGGCGCTGCAGGTCGGCCTCGCGCACCGGCTCGAACAATGCAGCTTTCAACTGCAGGTAGCGACCCAGCTCCTGGTACAGCCGGGCCACGCGCTCACGCACCGGCCGGTTGGCGAACAGGGCGGTCCACAGGATCGACAGCAGCCCGTACCAGGCCGCGCCGGCCAGCAGGTGGCTGACAGCATCCAACGCGCTGTGCAGGTCGCTGGCGCCGTGCTGCTCCAGCCCGATCATGGTGTAGATCGCCAGTGTCACCGTGGCCTGGGCGATGGATGCATAGCGCTCGCCGAGCGCGCCGAGCAGGGTCAGGCCGAAGGTGGACAGCGCAAGCGCGCCGATGAAGACCCACGGCCAGGGGAACAGCCAGATCACCGAGGCCGCGGCAATGCAGAAGCACAGCAGCGACAGCGCCACCGCCTTGGTCCGGCCCCACCAGTTGTCGTCGGTCTCGGCGATGGCGCTGGCGATGATGCCCAGGAACACGCCGGGCAGCGCGGTGAGGGCATCCAGCTGCCAGCACACGGCAAGCGCCGCTGCCAGGGCGATGAACACGCGCAGGCCGTAACTGGCCTTCTCATGGGCCCATAGGCGGCTGAGGCGGGACTGGCGGGCGGGCATGCAGGCTCGGTGGAAGGGTCTCCCACCATTATTGCGGGCTGCGCGTGAAATATGGAGTGCGGACCAACGGTCCGCACCCACGGTAGTGCCGGCCGCTGGCCGGCGGATCCGATCAGGCCCGCTGCGCGCGCTTGAGCAGCTTCGCTTCGCGCTTGCGTGCGCGACGGGCCCGCCAGCGTTCGGCCAGGCACGAGAAGATCACGTACAGCGCCGGCGTGCTGAGCAGGGTCAGGCTCTGCGAGAACAGCAGGCCGCCGATCATCGCGATGCCCAGCGGGCGCCGCAGCTCGGACCCTTCGCCGAGGCCGATCGCCAGCGGCACCGCCGCCAGGATCGCCACCATCGTGGTCATCATGATCGGGCGGAAGCGCACGATGCTGGCCTCGCGCGCAGCATCGCGCGGTGCCAGGCCATGCTCGCGCTGCGCGACCAGTGCGAAGTCGATCATCATGATCGCGTTCTTCTTGACGATACCGATCAGCAGCACCAGCGCGATCATCGAGATCACCGACAGCTCGGTGTTGGTGCCGAACAGCGCCAGCAGCGCACCCACGCCCGCCGCCGGCAGCGTGGACAGGATGGTGACCGGATGGATCAGGCTCTCGTAGAGCATGCCCAGTACCAGGTACACGGTCAGGATCGCTGCCAGCACCAGGATCAGCATGTCGCTGGGGTCCGAGTTGAAACCAAAGCCGGCATCGTCGGCCAGGCGGATGTCGCCGGGCATGCGCATGCCGGCCACCGTGGCATCGATGATCGCCTTGGCTTCACCCATGCTCACGTCCGGAGCCAGGTTGTAGCTCAGGTCCATCGTCGTGTACTGGTTTTCGTGCGTGATCTGCGAGGGTGCCAAGCCGGGCATCTGGGTGGCCACCGCCGTGATCGGCACCATGTCGCCGTTGCGCGCACGCACATACACTTCGTCCAGCGCCGCTGGCGTTGCGGTCTGCGAGGGCAGGGCGTTGACCACCACGCTGTACTGGTTGATGTCCGAGTAGATGGTCGAGATCTGGCGCTGGCCGAACGCACCGTACAGCGCGCCGTCGATGGCGCCGACGGTGATGCCCAGGCGCGCGGCCTTGGCACGGTCGATCTGGATGTTCTGGCGCAGGCCGGCGTTGTCCACGTCGGTACCCACGTCGCGCAGCTTCGGGTTCTTCTTCAGTTCCGCCTGCAGCTTCGGCAGCCACTCCTGCAGCGCGGCCAGGTCATTGCCCTGCAGCGAGATGCGGTATTGCGCACCCTGGCTGGAACCGCCGCCATCGTTGCTGGGCAGGTCCTGGATCGCGCGCAGCCGCAGCTGCAGGTCCGGGTAACGGTCGGCCTTGGCGCTCAACCGTGCCAGCGCATGCGCGGTGGTTTCGCGGCGGCCGTCGCTGCGCGATTTCAGCTCGATGTTGAATTGCGCACTGGAGCCCTGGCGGCCGCTGCCCAGGCGTACACCCACGGTCTTCACTGCCGGGTCGGCCATCAGCATGTCGGTGATGCGGCGCTGGCGCGCGACCATGTCCTCGAACGACACCGTGGCGCTGGAGTTGGCGCGGCCCCAGATCAGGCCGGTGTCCTGCGGCGGGAACGCGCCCTTCTTCACCGCACCGAACAGGAAGATGGTGACGCCGATCAGGATCAGCGGGGTCAGCGACAGCAGCAGTGCATGGCGCAGCGAGAAGTCGAGGAACACGGTGTAGATGCGCAGCATGCGCTCATGGCCGGCATCCAGCCAGCGGCCGAAGCGCGACGGCGGCGCTGCGTGGTCATGGGCGCTGAGGAAGCGGCTGCACAGCGCCGGTGTCAGCGTCAGCGAGACGATCATCGACACCACGATCGCCGCCACCAGGGTGACGGTGAATTCGCGGAAGAACGCGCCCATCATGCCGCTGGCGAACAGCAGCGGAATGAACACCGCCACCAGCGAGGCGGTGATCGAGACGATGGTGAAGCCGATCTCGCGCGCACCGGTCAGCGCCGCCTGCATGCGCGGCATGCCCTCGTCGAGGTGGCGCATGATGTTCTCGATCACCACGATCGCATCGTCCACCACGAAGCCGATCGCGATCACCAGCGCCAGCAGGCTCAGGTTGTTCAGGGTAAAGCCCATCACGTACATCACCAGCGCGGCGCCGGCCAGCGACAGCGGCACGGTCACCGCGGCGATCAGCGTCGGTGCCAGCCGGCGCAGGAACAGCGCCATGGTCAGCACCACCATCGCCAGGCTGATCAGCAGGGTGATCTGCACCTCATGCAGCGACGAGCGGATGGTTGGCGTACGGTCGAAGTACGGCGTCATCGTGGTGCCCGGCTGCAGGTAGTCGCGCAGGGTCGGGATCTGCGCCTTGACCCGATCCACGGTCTCCACGATGTTGGCGCCGGCGCGGGTGAACACATACATCACCACCGCCGGCTTGTGGTCGAACCACGCCGCCTGGTAAGCGTCCTGCTGGCCGTCGTAGACGTTGGCGACGTCTTTCAGGCGGATCACCCGGCCGTCGCCCTGGGTCTTGACCACCAGGTCGGCGAAGTCGGCGGCGCGTGCCACCGAGTCGTTGGCGATGATCGCCGTGGTGGTGTTGCCATCGCTGAGGAAGCCGGTGGGCGAGGTCACGTTGGCCGCGCGCACCGCGTTGCGCAGGTCATCGGCGGTCAGGCCCAGCGCGTTCATCAGGCGCAGGTTGACGTCCACGCGTACCGCTGGCGTCGACGCGCCAGCGATGTCGACCGAGGCGACGCCGCTGATCTGGCGGATGCGCTGGGCCAGCAGCGAGTCGGCCACGTTGTAGAGCTCGTCGGCCGACTGCGTCTGCGAGGTCAACGCGATGGCGATGACCGGGTCGTCGTTCGGGTTCGCCTTCTGGTACATCGGCGAGCCCATGCCCGAGGGCAGGTCGGCCTGTGCCGAGTTGATCGCGGTCTGTACGTCCAGCGCGGCCGAATCGATGTTGTGGCCGCTCTGGAAGATCATGAACACCAGCGAGCTGCCTTCCGAGCTCGACGAGCGCATGCGGTCGATGCCTGGCAGCTGGCCGAGATGGCGTTCCAGCGGCGCGGTGACCGTGGACGCCATGGTCGCCGCATCGGCACCGGACTGGCTGGCGTGCACGAAGATCACCGGGATCTCGATGTTCGGCAGCGCCGATACGCCCAGGCGCAGGTAGCAGATCAGGCCGACCATGAACAGGCCGATGGCCAGAAGCGCGGTGCCGATCGGGCGGCGGATGAAGGGGCCGGACAGGTTCATCATGCGGCCCCCCGCAGCAGCGGGGCGTGGATCATGCCTGCGGCTCCTGCAGCGAACCGTCGCGCAGCGCGCGCTGTTCGCGGCGGCGCGCCAGCCACTCGGAGAAGCGCTCCATGTACAGGTAGATCACCGGCGTGGTGTACAGGGTCACCAGCTGCGACAGCAGCAGGCCGCCGACGATGGCGATGCCCAGCGGACGGCGCAGTTCCGAGCCGATGCCGGTGCCCAGCGCCAGCGGCAGTGCGCCCAGCATGGCCGCGGCGGTCGTCATCATGATCGGACGGAAACGCAGCAGGCACGCACGGCGGATCGCCTCGTGCGCGTTGGCACCGGCGCGACGCGCCTCGATCGCAAAGTCGACCATCATGATGCCGTTCTTCTTGACGATGCCGATCAGCAGCACGATGCCGACGATGCCATCCACCGACAGGCTCAGCCCGCACAGCATCAGCGCCAGCAGCGCGCCGACACCGGCCGGCGGCAGCGTGGAGATGATCGTGATCGGGTGGATGTAGCTCTCGTAGAGCACGCCCAGCACGATGTAGATCACCACCAGCGAGGCCAGCAGCAGCCACACCACGTCGGTCTGGCTGCCGGTGAACTCGGCGGCCTTGCCGATGAACTCGGCATGCAGGTGGGGGGGCATGTCCAAGCTGTCCTTGGTTTCCTGGATCGCACGCACTGCTTCGGACAGCGAGTAGCCCGGCGCCACGTTGAACGACACGGTCACCGCCGGCAGCTGCTGCTGGTGGCTGACCACCAGCGGTGCGCTGCTGACCTTGCCTTCGGCCAGCGCCGACAGCGGGATGATGTTGCCGGCGCCGACGGTGATGCCGGTGTTCTGCGCGCCGATGCCGGTGGCGGTGGACGAGTTGGACGAGGTGACCTGGCCGAAGCTGGTGGCATTGGTGCCGGTCAGCGCGCCGGCGCCGTTGGAGGCGACGGCCAGCTGTTCCATCAGTGCGGTACTGGTGCGGAACTCCGGCGCCACTTCCAGCACCACGCGATACTGATTGAGCTCGGTGAAGATGGTCGAGATCTGGCGCTGGCCGAACGCATCGTAGAGCGTGTCGTCGATGGTCTGCATCGGCACGCCCAGCACGCTGGCCTTGTCGCGGTCGATGTTCAGCTCCAGCGCACGGCCCTGGTTGGACAGGTTGTTGTCGACGTCGGCCAGCTCCGGGCGCTTGCGCAGCGCTTCGGTCAGGCGCGTGGCCTGCCTGGCCACTTCGGCGCTGTCCACGTCCGACAGCGAGTACTGGTACTCGGTGGCGGCCACGCGGGTATCCAGGGTCACGTCCTGCACCGGTTTCAGGTACAGCGCCACGCCCGGAATGCCGGCCACCGCCTTCTGCAGGCGCGGCAGGATCTCGTCCAGGCCGTCGCGCTGGCTGCGCTCCTTCAGCACGATCGACAGCTGGCCCTGGTTGAGGGTGGGGTTCATGCTGCCGGCGCCGATGAAGGCCGACACGCCGGTCACGTCCGGATCATGGCGCAGCGCTTCGGCCACCTGCTTGGTGCGCTGCTCCATCTGCGGGAAGGCGATGTTCTGGTCGGCCTGCACCACGCCGGTGATCAGGCCGGTGTCCTGCTCGGGCAGCAGGCCCTTGGGAATCAGCACGTACAGCAGCACGGTCAGCACCAGAGCGCCACCGGCCACGGCCAGGGTCAGGCGCTGGTGGCCCAGCACCCAGTCCAGGCTGTGCTCGTACAGGCCCACGGTGCGCGTCCACAGGTTCTGCTTGCCGGCCGCCGCTGCGCGTTCGTGTGCGTCCTCGCCTTCGGGCAGGGCGTCGGGCTTGAGCAGGTAGGCGCACATCATCGGGGTGAGCGTCAGCGAGATCAGCATCGACAGCACCACCGCGATGCTCAGCACCCACGCGAACTCGTGGAACAGGCGGCCGGTGACGCCGGGCATCAACAGCAGCGGCAGGAACACCGCCACCAGCGAGACCGTCAGCGACAGCACGGTGAAGCCGATCTGGCGCGCACCGATCTCGGCCGCTTCCTTGCCACTCTTGCCCTGCTCGATGTAGCGCACGATGTTCTCGATCATCACGATCGCATCGTCGACCACGAAGCCGGTGGCCACCACCAGCGCCATCAGCGACAGGTTGTCCAGTGACATGCCGGCGAAGGCCATCACCGCGAAGGTACCGGCCAGCGACAATGGCACCGCCACCGACGGAATGATCGTGGCCCACAACCGGCGCAGGAACACGAAGATCACCGCCACCACCAGGCCGATGGTGAGGATCAGGGTGAACTGCACCTCATGCACCGAGGCGCGGATGGTCTCGGTGCGATCGTTGAAGATTTCCAGGTGCACGTCGGCCGGCAGCACGCCCTGCAGCTGCGGCAGGATCGCGCGGATGCGCTCGACGGTCTGCACGATGTTGGCACCGGGCTGGCGGCGCACTTCCAGCAGCACCGCCGGCTTGCCATCGGCCCAGGCGGCCAACTGGTCGTTCTCCACGCCATCGACCACCTCGGCCACGTCCGACAGCCGCACCGGGCGGCCGTTCTTGTAGCTGATGATGGTGTCGCGGTACTCGGCGGCGCTGGCCAGCTGGTCGTTGGTGCCGATGCTGTAGGACTGGGTCTTGCCGTTCAACGAACCCTTCGGCGCGTTGACGTTGGCCTGGGTGAGCGCGCTGCGCAGCTGTTCCAGGGTCAGGCCCATGTTCGACAACTGCGCCGGATTGACCTGGATGCGCACGGCCGGGCGCACGTTGCCGGCGATCGAGACCAGGCCCACGCCCTGCACCTGCGACAGGCGTTGGGCCAGGATGGAGTCGGCGTAGTTGTTGACGTCGCGCAGCGGGCGCGTGTCAGAGGTCAGTTTCAGGGTGACGATGGCCGCGTCGGCCGGGTTCACCCGGTTGTAGACCGGCTGGTAGGGCAGCGACGAGGGCAGGGTGGCCTGGCGGATCGCCGCCTGCACGTCCTGCGCGGCGATGTCGATGTCGCGGTCCATCGAGAACTGCAGGATGATGGTGGACAACCCGGCCGACGAGTCGGAGGTCATCAGCTCCAGCCCGGAAATCTGCCCGAACTGGCGCTCCAGCGGCGTGGTGACCAGCGAGGCCATGGTGGTGGCATTCGCACCGGGGTACTGGGTGGTGACCACCAGGCTGGGCGCATCGATTTCCGGCAGCGCCGACACCGGCAGCTTGCGGTAACCGAGGATGCCCAGCAGCAACAGGCCCGCCATCAACAGCGAGGTGGCGATCGGGCGGCGGATGAAGATCGTCGAAAAGCCCACGGACTGATCCTTGCTGGCACTTCAATGTCGGCGCCGGCAGGGTCGCCGGCGCGAGGGAGATCAGTGGCCTGCGCTCAGCGCGGGCCACCACCGCGACGGCCACCGCCGCCACCGTTCTTCTGCTCGGCGGCCTTCAATTCGGCCTCGGTCGGTGCAGCCGGGGTCTCGCCCGGCTTCAGCGCGGTGACCTTGCTGCCCGGCTTCAGGCGGAACTGGCCTTCACTGACCACCCGTTCGCCGCCTTTCAGGCCTTCGGCGATCTGCACCTGGCTGTCGCCCACTTCCACGCCGCTGCGCACGGTCTGCATCTTCACCGTGTTGTCGCCCTGCACGACATAGACGTACTCGCCGTCCGGGCCACGCAGCACTGCCTGGGTCGGGATGACCACGCCACCGCCGATGGTGCGCAGCTGCATGCGCACGTTGACGAACTGCCCCGGCCACAGCCCGTTGTCGGTATTGTCGAACAGGGCGCGTGCCTTGAACGTGCCGCTGTCGGCACTGATCAGGTTGTCGACCACATCGAGCTTGCCGTCGCCGGACAGCACGTGCGAATCGGCGCGGTCCAGCGCGGCCACCGGTACCGTGCCGGCGGCCTGCGCCTGGCGCACATCGCCAAGCTGGCGTTCGGGCAGGTTGAACAGCACGTGGATCGGATGGATCTGGGTCAGCGTGACCAGCGCGGTACCGGCGTTGACCACGTTGCCGGCGTCGACCGCACGGATGCCGGCGATGCCGGAAATCGGTGCAGTGACCTTGGTGTACTGCAGCTGCACCTGCGCCGAGCGCATGCTGGCCTCGTTCGCCGCGACTGCGCTTTCGTACTGTGCCACTTGGTTTCGCTGTGTATCCAGATCGGTCTTGGCGACGTACTGGCGATACTCCGGCGCGTTCGAGCGCTGGTAGTTGGAGCGCGCGGTGGCCAGCAGGGCTTCGTTCTGGCGCTTGGCTGCCGCGGCCTGGTCGTAGCTGGCCTGGGCGGTGCGTGGGTCGATCACCGCCAGCACGTCACCCTGCTTCACTTCCTGGCCTTCGCGGAAATTCAGGCTCATCAGCTGGCCGCCGACCTGCGGGCTGACGGTGACGGTGTTCATCGCGGTCACCGTACCCAGCGCGCTGGCATACACCGGCACGTCCTGGCGCGTAGCTTCGACCACGGTCACCGGCACCGGGCCGGCGTCCGGGTCTTCACCGCCCTGGCGCGCGCCCGCAGCAGGTTTTCCAGCCTTGTCCTTGCCCCCGCCGATGACGCGCAGGCCGACCACGGCCAACACCAGGACCGCCACGACCAGCAGCACGATCTTCCAAACACGTGACATTACGAGGACTCCGAGAGGGCTGGACCGGGCGGGACCCCGGGGACAATGCGCAAAGCATACCTGTGCCACATCACGTTTCCTGCATGACGGATGGGACGGGCGCTAAGACCGGATGCGGCCGCGGAGGTTCCCGTGGCGGCAGCGTTGCCCTACATTCAGCTGGAACCCCTTGCCGTGGAGATTGCGATGCGCCGTTCGCTGCTGCTGTCCGCCCTGCTGCTGGCCCTGCCGGCCCTTGCCCACGCCCAGGACGGGCAGCGCCCGGAAGTGACCGCCGCCGCGCAGCGGCTGCAGGCCCGGGTGGTCGAATGGCGTCGTGACTTCCACCAGCACCCGGAGCTGTCCAACCGCGAGGCGCGCACCTCGGCCGAGGTCGCCAAGCGCCTGCGGGCGATGGGCCTGAAGCCGAAGACCGGCATCGCCCACCACGGCGTGGTGGCGATCATCGAAGGCGGCAAGCCCGGCCCGAAGATCGCGTTGCGCGCGGACATGGACGCGCTGCCGGTGACCGAGCAGACCGGCCTGCCGTTCGCGTCGAAGGCAACCGACCAGTACCGCGGGCAGACCGTGGGCGTGATGCATGCCTGTGGCCATGACGCGCACACCGCCACCCTGCTGGGCGTGGCCGAAGCGCTGGTGTCGATGAAGAAGGACCTGCCGGGCCAGGTGATGCTGATCTTCCAGCCGGCCGAGGAAGGCGCGCCGCCGCCGGAAGAGGGCGGTGCTGCACTGATGTTGAAGGAAGGGCTGTTCGCCGACTTCAAGCCGGAGGCGGTGTTCGGCCTGCATGTGTTCTCCAGCGTGCAGGCGGGGCAGATCGCGGTGCGTGGTGGCCCGTTGATGGCGGCTTCCGACCGCTTCGGCATCAAGGTGACCGGTCGCCAGACGCACGGTTCAGCACCGTGGAACGGTATCGATCCGATCGTCGCCACTGCGGACTTGGTCGGCACCGCGCAGACCATCGTCAGCCGCCGCGCCAACCTGTCCAAGCAGCCAGCGGTGCTGACCTTCGGCGCGATCAACGGCGGCATCCGCTACAACATCATTCCGGACGAAGTGGAGATGGTCGGCACCATCCGCACCTTCGACGAGGGCATGCGCCAGCAGATCTTTGCCGACCTGCGCAACGTGGCCGAGCACACTGCCGCCGCGCATGGTGCCAAGGCAGTGACCGAGATCTACGAGGCCGATGGCAACCCGGCTACGGTGAACGACCCGGCACTGACCGCGAAGATGCTGCCAAGCCTGCAGGCGGTGGTGGGCAAGGACAACGTGTACGAGCCGCCGCTGCAGATGGGCGCGGAGGATTTCTCGCTGTACGCGAAGGAAGTGCCGGGCATGTTCTTCTTCGTGGGGTCCACCAGCGTGGGCATCGACCCGGCGACGGCGCCGGCCAACCACTCCCCGAAGTTCCTGCTGGATGAGAAGGCGCTGGATGTGGGACTGCGCGCGCTGCTGCAGGTGAGCCTGGATTACCTGCACGGAGTCGGCACCCCGGCGGGGTGAGGGTTGCCGGGGGGGCTTGCAGCCCTGCACCCCCTAAAATAAAAATCAACGACCAAAACGGGCCTTACGTGGGATGGGGGGGTGGGTCCGGTGGCTGGGAACGCTGCAAGTACATCCATGTAAGCTCGATCGCCGCATCCATGCGGCTCACGCCCCTGCCACCGGACCC
>NZ_JAUTXR010000142.1 GCF_030658505.1 Stenotrophomonas raiganjensis (SeqCode)
TTGCCGCGCGCGTGGCCAAGCCGCGGGCGGTGGGGTGAGGTGAGAGGGGGTCGGAGCCCTTTCCGGGGGAAAGGGATCACCCGGTGACAGGGTCGGATCCCCGCCCTTCGGGCGGGGCTCTGCCCCGATCGCATCACGCTCGCCGGGCATGGCCCGGCGCTACCCCCGCGCATGCTGGTAGCGCCGGGCCTTGCCCGGCGACGCGTCGGGTCAGGCCTTCTTGCGTTCGGCGATGTAGGCCTGGATCTGCTGTTCCAGCACCGGCAGCGGCACCGAGCCCTGCTTCAGCAGGGTGTCGTGGAAGCCCTTGATGTCGAACTTGTCACCCAGTTCCTTCTCCGCCTGCGCGCGCAGGCGCACGATCGCGATCTCCCCCAGCTTGTAGCTCAGCGCCTGGCCCGGCCAGGAAATGTAGCGGTCCACTTCGGTGGTCACTTCATGCTCGCTCAGCGCGGTGTGGTCACGCAGGTAGGCCAACGCCTGCTCGCGGCTCCAGCCCTTGCTGTGCACGCCGGTGTCGATCACCAGGCGTGCGGCGCGCCACATCTCGTAGGTCAGGCGGCCGAAATCCTCATACGGGGTTTCATAGATGCCCATCTCCACGCCCAGCTTCTCGCAGTACAGCGCCCAGCCTTCGCCATAGGCGGAGATGTAGGCGTTGCGGCGGAACTCGGGCAGGTTCTTCTGCTCGGCGGCGATGGCGCCCTGCAGTGCGTGGCCCGGATCGGATTCATGCAGGGTCAGCGCCGGCAGGTTGTACAGCGGGCGCGACGGCAGGTTGTAGGTGTTGAGCCAGTAGGTGCCCATGCCACCACGGCCGGCGGTCCAGAACGGTGCGATGTCCGGCGGCACCGGCACGATGGTGAAGCGCGCGCGCGGCAGCGTCATGTACTTTCCGAGCTGGCCGTCCGCCCGCTTGGAGATCCACGCAGCACGCGACAGCAGCTCTTCCGGCGTCTTGGCGTAGAACTGCGGATCGGTACGCAGGAAGGTCAGGAACTCGGCGAAGCTGCCCTTGAACTTCACCTGCTTGATGATGTCGTTCATTTCCTTCTGGATGCGTGCGACTTCATCCAGGCCGATGCGATGGATCTCGTCCGGCGACAGGTCCAGCGTGGTGTATTCGTGGATCTGCTGCTTGTAGTACGCCTTGCCATCGGGCATCGCTTCGGCGGCCAGGGTGGTGCGCGCCTGCGGCACGTACTCGTTGACGAAGAAGGTGCGCAGCTGCTGGAACGCCGGCACCACCTTGCCGCTGATCGCTTCACGCGCCTGCGCCTGCAGCCTGGCCTGCTCGGCGGCCGGAATGCTGTTGGGCAGTTTCTTGAACGGCGCGTACAGCGGCGACTCGGTGGGATCCATCAGCTCGGCGACGGTGGCGATGGAGACCTCGCGGCCATCGAGCACGGCACGCGGCACGCTGAAGCCACGCTTCAGGCCGGCACGCATGTTCTCGGTCTGCTGGCCGAAGTAGCGCGGCACATCGTTCAGCCGTGCGATGTAGTTCTGGTAGTCCTGCACGCTCTTCATTTCGCGCCGGGCCATGAAGGACAGGTTGGACCAGAACGAGGAGTCAGCGTTGAACGGCATTTCGTAGCCGCGCAGGCGCACCTCTTCGGCCAGGTTGAACACCTGGTCGCGGTAGATCGCGTAGTTGACCTGGTTGTCGGGCGACAGGGACTTCGGGTCGATCTTCTTCAGCGCGGCGAGGGTCTCGTCCCATACCTTCAGGCGCGCCTGCTGCGCGGCCGGGCCGACGTCGGGCATGCGGGTGGCATTGGCCGGGGCGTCCTCGTCCTCGCTGGCCTCGCCGCCGCCATCCTGGCGCCACTTCCATTCCTTCTCGTACACCGCACGGAAGGCGGCGTCGGCGGGCGATTCGGTGGCCACGCTGGCCGGCGCGGCGGTGGCGGGCGGCGTGGCCAGGGCCACGGCAGGGGCGGACAGGGCGATCAGCAGGGCAATGGCAAGACGGGTTTTCACGAGCACAGGTTCCCGGGAAGGCAGACCCCGATCATGGCACCGCTCACCGTCCGTGGCATGGGACGAAGGTCCTGCCTCCGCCGCAGGCAGGACCGGGAACCGGCCGCAGGCCGGGGCCCAGCGCCGGAGGCGCGTGGTAGAGCCGACTGTCAGTCGGCTGCTCTTCCGCCAGACGTGGCAAAGTCCGCGCTCCGCGCGAAAGTCGACTGACAGTCGACTCTACCCACGGCAGACCGCATCCCGGCGCAGCCTCAATGGCTGGCCCTGTCCCGCTTCCAGCCCCTGTGCTTGATGTCCAGCTGCAGGCTGTACAGCGCGGTGAACGCCGGGAACAGGTTCTGCAGCACGCCCACCGAGTCCTGCTTGGCCGAGAACAGGAAGTAGCTCAGCGTCATCAGGCTGCCGACCACGCTCATGTACCAGAACAGGCGCGGGATCACCGGCTTGCCCGCACGCTTGGACGCGATGAACTGGACCAGCCAGCGGCCGCCGAACATCAGCGCGCCGGTGTAGCCGATCAGCTTCCAGCCGGTCACATGCAGGCCGGTCCAGTACAACCAGGTCAGCGGCTGGTCGAGCCAGTGCAGCTCCAGATCCATCAACGCTCCTCCACCGCAGTGCGCTTGCTGCGGGTGATCAGCCAGGCCACGCCGCGCAGATCGCGGATGCCGACCAGGGCGCGGCCCAGGTTGTTGTACTTGGACACGCCGGCGGTGCGGTGGCGATGGTTGACCGGCACGCTGGTGGTCTTCCAGCCGGCACGCTGCATCAGCGCCGGCAGATAGCGGTGCATGTGGTCGAAGTACGGCAGGTCGAGGAACGCGCTGCGTTCGAACAGCTTGATGCCGCAACCGGTGTCGGGCGTGTCGTCGCGCAGCATGCGCGCACGGATGGCGTTGGCCCATTTGCTGGCCCAGCGCTTGCTGCCGCTGTCCTGGCGGTTGACGCGCCAGCCGGCGAACAGCTTCACCTGCGCCTCGGCGGCGTCGCGTGCGGCAAGCAGCTTGGGAATATCGGCCGGATCGTTCTGGCCATCGCCATCCAAGGTCGCGATCCACGGCGCACGTGCGTGCTTGACGCCGGTGCGCACGGCGGTGCTCTGCCCGCTCTGGTCCACGTGGTGCAGCACCCGCAGTTCCGGCGTGGTCGCCTTCAGGCCCTGCAGCACCGCCAGGGTGTCATCGCGCGAGTGATCGTCGATGTAGATGATCTCGAACGGCAGCCGGCCACGCAGTGCAGCGGTGATTTCGGCAACCAGCGGGGCGACGTTGTCGCGTTCGTTGAACACCGGGACGACAACGGAAAGCTCGGGTTGGCTCATAAGGCACTCGGCCAAAGGGGGACAAAGACCGCGCATTCTCCGAAGCCGAGGTTATCCGAAGATGAATCCGGCTGTGTGAGGATCCGTCCTCAGGCGCGGTCGCCAAAATACTCGCGGCACCACTGCACGACGGGGGGCAACCCTTCTTCGATCGGGGTCACCGCGTCGAAGCCGAAGGCGTCATGGGCGCGCCGGGTATCGGCCATCGTGCGCACCATGTCGCCCGGCTGCATCGGCTTGTAGACCTTCTGCGCGGGGCGACCGGCGGCCTGCTCGATCACGCTGATGAAGCGCTCCAGCTCGACCGGCGTATGGTTGCCGAGGTTGAACACCCGGTGCGGTACCGGACCATCGGCCGGATGCGCGAGGGCGCCGAGGATACCGGACACGATGTCGGAGACATGTGTGAAATCGCGCTGCATGCGGCCCTCGTTGAACACGTCGATCGGCCGCCCGGCCAGCACCGCGCGCGAGAACAGCAGCGGCGCCATGTCCGGCCGGCCCCACGGGCCATACACGGTGAAGAAGCGCAGGCCGGTGGCATGCAGGCCGTACAGCTGCGCGTAGGTGTAGGCCATCAGCTCGTTGGCCGCCTTGGTCGCTGCGTACAGCGAGCGCGGCTGGTCGACGCGCTGGTCTTCGGAGAACGGCGGCGTGGCCGAATCGCCGTAGACCGAACTGCTGGAGGCATACACCAGGTGCTGCACGCCACGGTGGCGGCACAGCTCGAGCATGTTGACGAAGCCGGCCAGGTTGCTGTCGACGTAGGCATGCGGGTTTTCCAGCGAATAGCGCACGCCGGCCTGCGCGGCCAGGTGGATCACTGCGGTCGGCTTCACCTCGTCGAACAGCGCGGCCAAGCCCTGCTGGTCGGTCAGGTCCAGGGTGCGCAGGTCCAGCGCCGGGCACAGCGCGGCCACGCGGTCACGCTTGATCTGCGGGTCGTAGTAGTCGTTGAAGTTGTCCAGCCCGACCACCGGCTGGCCGGCCTCCAGCAGCGCGCGGGCGGTGTAGGCACCGATGAAGCCGGCCGCGCCGGTGAGCAGGATGGTCATTGCAGTTGCCTGGAAATCAACGGGAACAGGTGCAGAGGATACGCTGCCGGCTCAGAACAGCCCGAAACGCTTCTTGGCCACGTTGGTGCGGCCGGGTTCGATCACGTCCTGGATCTTCTTCGCATCGAAGCGGTCGAGCAGCGCCTCGGCGCCCTTCTTCAGCTTCAGGTCCATCTCTTCGGGGTACAGCGGAACCAGGCTCATGAAGCTGATGGTCTTGCCGTCCTCCAGCGTCAGCGTGGCGAAGTCCTCCGGGGCGGTCACCGGCGCCAGCACGATGGCGCCGTCGAAACCCACGCCCGGCGCGTAGGGCTCGCTGGGATGGCCGTTGGGAATGGTGTGGCCGAAGCCCAGCCAGGTGTCGTACTCGTGCGGCAGCCGCGCCATGCCCTTCAGCAGGCGCACCGGCCAATAGTTGCGCTCATCCTCGAAGGCATCCTGGGACATCGGCCAGTCGGCCGGCAGGGTCACCATCAGCTCCATGTAGCGCGGCACGTCCGCATCCACCTCGGCGGGCACGGTCATCGGCAGGTCGCTCATGCCGGAGGTGACCAGGCGCAGGTACGGGCAGTGGTCATTGGCCGGCACCACGTGCACGTCGATGTGCACCAGGTCGGAGATGATTTCATGGAAGACACCGGACACCGGGCCCAGATGGCGTTCGAGGTGGGCGCTGATCGCCTCGATGTGCTGTTCTTCGCCGATGGCGAGCGCGAAGTCCTTTTCCCGGCGATGTACCAGTATCTGGGTGCCGTCCGGGCTGACGTCCTCGTATTCGTTGCTCATGTCCTGCTCCCTGGATGAGGCCACGGGCCGGAAGGCAGTGCATTCCCCCGGTGCGCGTGGCGGTGGGTTCCCTGTCATTCGCAGGGCGCGGCAGGAACAGGCCGCCCCCCGACGCGGCGCGGGGCTCAGCCCTGGCGCGTGCGCAGTTTTTCCAGCACGCCGTCCAGAGTGTCCAGGTCGGTGTAGTGGATGATCAGCTTGCCCTTGCCGCCGCGGCCGTGGTTGATCGCGACCTTGGCACCCAGCGCTTCGGACAGCTCGGTTTCCAGCGAGGCGATGTCGGCCTGCTGCACCTTCGGCGTGGCCACCGGGCGGTTGCTCGGCACCTTGCCGGCAGCGAAAGCCTGCGCACGGCGCTCGACCTCGCGTACCGACCAGCCTTCATCGGCCGCTTCCTGCGCCAGCTTGCCGGCCAGCTCGGGGGCCAGGGTCAGCAGCGCGCGGGCATGGCCCATTTCCAGCCGGCGGGTTTCCAGCAGCAGGCGGATCGCCACCGGCAGCTCCAGCAGCCGCAGCAGGTTGGACACCGCCGCGCGCGAGCGGCCGACGGCCTCGGCGGCCTCGGCATGGGTCAGGGTGAACTCGCTGATCAGGCGCTGCAGCGCCTCGGCCTCTTCCAGCGGGTTGAGGTCTTCGCGCTGGATGTTCTCGATCAGCGCCATCGCGATGACGGTGCGGTCTTCCAGCTCGCGCACCACCACCGGCACTTCGTCCAGGCCGGCCAGCTGCGAGGCGCGCCAGCGGCGTTCACCGGCGACGATTTCGTAGTTGCCCGCCGGCAGCTGGCGCACCAGGATCGGCTGGATCACACCCTGCGACTTGATCGAGTCGGCCAGCTCGGAGAGCTTGCCCTCGTCCATCTCGCGGCGCGGCTGGTACTTGCCCGGCTGCAGCTGGCCGACGGCCAGCTTGCGCAGCACTTCACCCGGCAGCGGCTCGATCACCGCGGTGGTGGCCTGCACCTGGCTGACCGCCCCCTTCGGGCCCAGCAGCGCATCCAGGCCACGGCCGAGGCCTCGCTTCTTGGCTGCCGGCTTGCTGCTGGTCATCAGACGGTCTCCACGGCCTTGGCGGCCTTGTTGCGTTCGTTGTTGCGGCGGATGATCTCGCCGGCCAGGCCCAGGTAGGCCACGCCACCGCGCGAGGCACGGTCGTAGCCGACGATGCTCTGGCCATGGCTGGGCGCCTCGGCCAGGCGCACGTTGCGCGGCACGATGGTGCGGAACACGCGATCACCGAAGTGCTCGGTGAGCTCGGCCGAGACCGCGTTGGCCAGGTTGTTGCGCACGTCGAACATGGTGCGCAGCACGCCTTCGATCTCCAGTGCCGGGTTGAGGCTGGTGCGCAGCGCTTCGATGGTTTCCACCAGCGCGCTCAGGCCTTCCAGCGCGTAGTACTCGCACTGCATCGGCACGATCACCGAGTCGGCGGCGGCCAGCGCGTTGAGCGTCAGCAGCGACAGCGCCGGCGGGCAGTCGATCAGGATGTAGTCGTACTCGTCGCGGATCGGCGCCAGCGCGCGCTTCAGGCGCTGCTCGCGCTCGCTCTGGCCCATCAGCTGGATCTCGGCGGCGGTCAGGTCGATGTTACCCGGCAGCAGGTCGTAGCCTTCGGCGGTCTGCACGCGCACATCGGCGGCGCTGTTCTCGCCCAGCAGCAGGTCACAGGTCGAGGCGGCCAGCTCGCGCTTGTCCACGCCGCTGCCCATGGTCGCGTTGCCCTGCGAGTCCAGGTCGACCAGCAGCACGCGCTTGGGGGCATTGGCCAGGGAAGCGGCCAGGTTGACGGCGGTCGTGGTCTTGCCGACGCCACCCTTCTGGTTGGCGATGGCGATGATGCGGGCCATGCAGGTGTGCCTCGTCGACGGATGGTTGGGACCGGTCATTATGCGTACAACCGGCCCCTGGCGGAAATCGTGAATCGCCAACCTCTTGTTCCACAAGGGGCTGGCGGCGGGAATCAGGGACCTGTAACAGTGACCAGGTGGCGTTCGCCGGCCAGGCCGGGCACGCTCAACGGGGTCACCTCACGCACCTGCCAGCCTTCCGGCAGGTCCGCGATCTCTTCATGCGGGTAGACGCCCTTCATGGCCAGCAGCACGCCACCGGGGCGCAGCAGGTGGCCACCGACGCGGACGATGCCGGCCAGGGTGTCCATCGCACGCGCGGTCAGCTGGTCGTAGCGGCCGGCCTCGTCCAGCGCCTCGGCGCGCGATTCAGCCACGCGGGCATTGCCCAGGCCGAGCTGGCGTACGGCCTCGCGCATGAAGCGCGCCTTCTTGCCGTTGCTCTCGACCAGGGTCACCTGCAGGCCCGGGCAGGCGATCGCCAACGGGATGCCGGGCAGGCCGGGGCCGGTGCCGAGGTCGGCCAGGCTGCCATCGGCCACGAACGGCTGCATCGCCAGCGAATCGAGCAGGTGGCGGGTGACCATCTCCTGCGGGTCGCGGATGGCAGTGAGGTTGTAGGTGCCGTTCCAGCGGTGCAGCAGGGCCAGGTAGCGCAGCAGCGGCGGCGCCAGCGCGGCGTCCAGGCCCATGCTGGCCAGGCCCTGTTCCAGCGTGGCGGCCACGCTGGCGGGAAGTGGGTGTTCGCTCATGCGTGCATTATCGCCGGTTTTGCATGCTGATTCCCCGCTTCAGTGCGGATACCAGGCCAATGCGGCACGGAACTGCCCGGTGGCCTGCCATTCGTGCAGGTGCCAGCGCGCGGCCTCGCCCAGTTCCGGGTCGCACCAGCGCAGGTGCAGGGCGCCATCGGCCCCCGGCGCCAGCTGCAGGCGGTGCAGGCCGAACGAGATGCCCTGCCCATGCGCCTTCAGGATGGCCTCCTTGATGCACCACACGCGGAAGAACCAGTGCTCGCGCCCGGCCTCGTCCAGGCGTTCCAGCCAGGCCACCTCCTCGGGGTGGAAGAAGCGCTGCACGATCTCCAGCAGGCGGGCCCGCGGCCGCAGCAGCTCCAGGTCCACACCCAGCCGCACGCCTTCGCCCAGCGCCACCAGCAGCACCTCGCCGCTGTGGCTCCAGCCGGTGCCGTAATGGGACAACGGACCGCTCAGTTCCGGCCGGCCCTTGTCGTCACGGACCAGTGGCAGCGTCTGCGGATCGGTGCCCAGCGCCTGCGCCAGTACCTGCCGGGCCTGCGGTTCACCGCGCTGGCCCGGCACGTGCGGACGCCGCCAGACCGTTACCGGACCGAAGCGCCACGGGCCATCGAGGGTGGCTGGCAGGCTCATCCGCACGCGTCCATCACGCAATTCCACGACGGGTTCACGGCCGTGCGCGTCAACTGGTCACAGTTTCCCACCGGAGGTTCGATCATGGGCATCATCATCTGGCTGATCGTCGGCGGCATCGTAGGCTGGCTGGCCAGCATCATCATGAAGCGCGATGCCCAGCAGGGCATCATCCTCAACATCGTGGTCGGCATCGTCGGCGCGCTGATTTCCGGCTGGCTGTTCGGCGGCGGCATCAACGAAGCGATCACCATCCGCACCTTCCTGTTCTCGCTGATCGGCGCGGTGATCCTGCTGGCGATCGTCAACCTGTTCACCCGCAAGAGCATACGGTGATCTGAGGGGTAGCGCCGGGCCATGCCCGGCGGCACCCAGCCGCCGCTGCGCGCGCCGGGCATGGCCCGGCGCTACCTCAACTCAACCCAACTGCACCCACGCCGGCGCATGGTCGCTCGGGCGTTCCCAGGTACGCGGCTCGCGGTCGATGCCCGAGGCCACCGCGCTGCCCTTCAGCGCATCGGAGACCAGGGTCAGGTCGATGCGCAGGCCCAGGTTGCGGCGGAAGCCGGCGGCACGGTAATCCCACCAGCTGAAGGTGCCCGCCTCGTCGTTGTGCAGGCGGAAGCCATCGTGCAGACCCAGCTGCAGCAGCTTGTTGAGCGCGCCGCGCTCGGCCGTAGACGTCAGAATGTGGTTGTCGTTCCACACCTCCGGGTCGTGCACGTCGCGCGCGTCCGGGGCAATGTTGAAGTCGCCCATCACGATCAGCTTCGGGTGCCGCTGCATTTCTTCGGCGATCCACGCATGCACCGCTTCCAGCCAGCGCAGCTTGTAGTCGTACTTGTCGGTGCCGATGTCCTGGCCGTTGACCACGTACAGGTTGATCACCCGCAGGTCGCCGAAGGTACCGGCAATGACACGCTTCTGCTCGTCCTCGAAGCCGGGGATGCCGATCTGCACGTCCTGCGCCGGCTCACGCGACAGCAGCGCCACGCCGTTGTAGGTCTTCTGGCCGGCGAACACGCTGCGGTAACCCGCGGCGATCAGCGCCGAATCGGGGAACTTGTGGTCCTCCAGCTTGGTTTCCTGGATACCGACGATGTCCGGGCCGAACTCCTTGAGCCACTGCTCCAGGTGCGGCAGGCGGACATTGAGCGAATTGACGTTCCACGAGGCGATCTTCATGCGGGCATTCTACCCGGGTGGCCGGGATGGGGCTCGGCCCGGATTCCCGTGTAGAGCCGAGCCCACGCGCGGCTGCATTGATCGGGCACCCAGCCAAGAGCAACCGAGCATGGGCTCGGCTCTACAGAAGAATCGGGCCCTGATTCAGTAGAGCCACGCCCTGCCTGGGTTCACCGCAGCAGCAGCTTCAACAACCCCGCAATCTTCGAATACGGCGGCCGCAGCCGGTCACTGGCCGCCCAGCGCGACTGCCACAATACCGGCAGCCGCTTGCTCATCGCGTCGAACCCGGCCCGGCCGTGGTACGCACCCATGCCGCTGGCCCCTACCCCGCCAAACGGCAGGCCATCGGCGGCGAAGTGCAGCAGCGTGTCATTCACCGTCACGCCACCTGCCACCACCTGGCCGAGGATGCGCTCCACAGTCGCCGTGTCGTGGCTGAAGGGATACAGCGCCAGCGGCCGGTCACGGGACAGCACGTCGGCCAGCGCCACCTCCAGGTCCGGATAGGCGCGCACCGGCAGGACCGGGCCGAAGATCTCCTCGCGCATCAGGTCCAGGTCGTCGGGCGGGTCCAGCACCACGGTCGGCACCAGCAGGCGCTCGCGGTCGGCGCGCGCGTCATCCACCTGCGCCAGCGGGATCACCGGCACGCCACGTTCACGCGCCTGTGCCAGATAGCCCTGCAGGCGCTGGTACTGGCCCTCGTTGATGATGCGCGTGTAGTCGTCGGCATTGCTGAAGTCGCCATAGCGTTCGCGCACCTGCTGCTGCAGCGCCTGTACGAACTCGCGCTGGCGGACCGTATCGATCAGCACATAATCCGGCGCGATGCAGGTCTGGCCCGCGTTGAACCACTTGCCGGTGGCCAGCCGCGCGGCGGCCTTGTCCAGCGGGAAATCGCGGCAGACGATGGCCGGCGACTTGCCACCCAGTTCCAGCGTGACCGGCACCAGATGCTCGGCGGCGGCGGCCATCACCTTGCGGCCAACGGCCGTCGAGCCGGTGAACAGCAGATGGTCCAGCGGCAGCGAGGACACCGCAGCGGCCACATCCGCCCCGCCCTGCACCACCGCCACCCGATCGGGCGGGAACACGCTGGCCAGCAGGTCGGCCAGGAACGCGCTGGTGCGCGGGGTGTGTTCGGACGGCTTCAGCAGCACGTGGTTGCCGGCGGCAATCGCAGTGGCCAGCGGCACCAATGCCAACGTGACCGGGTAGTTCCACGGCGAGATCACCCCGACCACGCCCAGTGGTGTCGGCCGCAGCTGCGCGCGCGCCGGCCACAGTCGCCAGCCGGCACCGACGCGCTGCGGCTTCGACCAGCGCCGCAGATGGCGGCGCAGGTGGTCGATGGCCGACAGCACGCTCATGCCATCGGCCAGCTTCGATTCAACGTGGGCACGGTGGCCGAAGTCCTCGGCGATGGCCGTGGCCATTTCGTCCAGGCGTGGCTTCAGGGCTTCGCGGAGGCGATGCAGGTCTTTCTCGCGCTGGTCCAGCGACGGGCGCTGCGACTGCCAGGTGCTGCGCAGGGTGTGCAGGAGGGCGGGGAGGTCGGCCGGGGTGGTGGTGGTCATGCGCCGACTATACGGCGTGCAACACGTCTCGATGGGGTCAGATCCCTTTCGCGCGCGAGAGGGCGTGTGGCTTCGGATGCTTGTCAACCGCGATGACGGCATTGAACGCTGTCCTTTCGCGTCTGCGGAGTTTTGTGCCGCGCGCTGGGCGGTCGCCGAGCATGGCTCGGCGCTACAGGGAAACGAAAAGGCCGTGGTCTGCACCACGGCCTCTCCTTCATCCGATGAACATCATTCCTACTTGGTGATATCCACGTCCTTGGTCTCGCGCAGGAACAGGCCGCCGATCACCACCGACATCAGCGCGATGATGATGGGGTACCACAGGCCGTAGTACAGATTGCCGGTACCGGCCACCAGCGCGAACGAGATGGCCGGCAGGAAGCCACCGAACCAGCCGTTGCCGATGTGGTACGGCAGCGACATCGAGGTGTAGCGGATGCGGGTCGGGAACAATTCGACCAGGTAGGCGGCGATCGGGCCGTAGACCATGGTCACGTACAGCACCAGCAGCCACAGCATGAGCACCGTGCCGGCGATGTTGATGCGCGCGCCGTCGGCCTTGGCCGGGTAGCCAGCGGTGGTCAGCGCGGTCTTCAGTTCCGCTCCGAACGCATCGGCCTTGGCCTTGCCTTCTTCCTTGGTCAGGCCTGCGGCCTCATACGAGGGGACGCTGGCACTGCCCACGTTCACCATCGCCAGCGAGCCGGCGGCGGCGGGCTGCACGTCGTACGGCACGCCGGCCTTGGTCAGCGCGGCGGTCGCCACGTCGCAGGAGCTGGTGAACTTGCGCAGGCCGACCGGATCGAACTGGAACGAGCAGGTGGCCGGATCGGCCACGACCAGCGCCGGCGAGGACGCACGTGCCTCTTCGATGGCCGGGTTGGCGAAGTGGGTCAGGCCCTTGAAGATCGGGATGTAGGTGATGGCCGCCAGCAGGCAGCCGGCCAGGATGATCTTCTTGCGGCCGATGCGGTCGGACAGCCAGCCGAAGAAGATGAAGAACGGCGTGCCCAGTGCCAGCGCTGCGGCGATCAGCAGGTAGGAGGTGGTGGCATCGACCTTCAGCATGCTGCTGAGGAAGAACAGCGCGTAGAACTGTCCGCCGTACCAGACCACGGCCTGGCCAGCCGCTGCACCGAGCAGGACCAGCAACATCAGCTTCAGGTTGCCGCCCTTCAGGCTGTCGCGGAACGGGGTCTTGGAGCCCTTGCCTTCAGCCTTCATCTGCTGGAACAGCGGCGATTCGCTCAGCTGCAGGCGGATCCATACCGAAATGCCCAGCAGCAGGATCGACACCAGGAACGGAATGCGCCAGCCCCAGGCCTCGAAGGCCTCGTTGCCCAGCGTCATGCGGCAGGCCAGGATGATCAGCAGCGACAGGAACAGGCCCAGCGTGGCGGTGCACTGGATGAAGCTGGTGTACAGGCCACGCTTGTCGTCCGGCGCGTGCTCGGCCACGTAGGTGGCGGCACCGCCGTACTCGCCGCCCATCGCCAGGCCCTGGGCCAGCCGCAGGATGATCAGGATCACCGGAGCGGCGAAACCGATCGAAGCGTAGTTGGGCAGCACGCCGACCAGGAAGGTCGAGATGCCCATGATCAGGATGGTGACCAGGAAGGTGTACTTGCGGCCGATGCGGTCGCCGAGGCTGCCGAAGAAGGCCGCGCCGAACGGGCGTACGAAGAAGCCGGCGGCGAACGCCAGCAGGGCGAAGATCATGCCCGTGGTTTCATTGACGCCACTGAAGAACTGCTTGGCGATGATGGCCGCGAGCGAGCCGTACAGGAAGAAGTCATACCACTCGAACACCGTGCCGAGGCTCGATGCGAAGATGACCTTCTTGTGGCCCTTGGTCAGGGTGCCCGCCGCATTGTGCGGGCTGGATGCAGTGCTGGACATGGGACGTTTTCCCTCTGTAGATGCCGACCTTGGTCGGCATTCAATCTCGGTAGGTGCCGGCCGCTGGCCGGCACGCTCTTAGAAGCTGTACTTCGTAGTGAACTGCAACCGGGTGATGTCACCCTTGTTGCCGTTCTCCACTTCGCGACGGCCGTACATCAGCTCCGCACCGATATCGACCTTGGGCAGCGGCGAGTAGAAGATGTTGCCGCGGATGCTCTGCACGCTCTTGGTCACCAGCGGGCCGAGGATGCTGTCGTTGTCGTAGTCGCTGCGCGCGTAGATCAGGTTGGTGCGCAGCTTCGGCGAGAACGCATGCCGCCAGCCCACGTAGCCGGCGAGCACGCCGGTCGGGTTGAGCTCGTCGCGGGCCACGTCATAGGCGGTATCCGCGGTGATGCCCAGACCGATGTAGCGGGCGATGCCTTCGCCACCAGTCAGCTGGTAGTGCAGCGAATCGCTGTCACCCATCACCCACTTGCCGCCCAGGGTCAGGCCGCCGGCCACCTTGTCGGCCTTCGCGCCGGTCGCCTGGTTGTCGACCTTCAACTGGCGGACGATGCCGCCGACACCGAAGGTGCCCCAGTCGCCCTTCCAGCCATAGCGCAGGGTCAGGTCGGGCAGGCTGCCACGGTCGGAGTTGGCGCTGGCGTTGGTCCAGGCGCCGGTGACCGGGTTGCGGGTGCCGGTGAGGGTGGTGGTTTCCGGGTTTTCCAGCGCGACGCTGAAGCCGCCCTGGGTGTAGCGCACCTGGGCCTGGCGCACGAAGATCACGCCGTCGGTGGGGCCGACGAAGTCGACCGCTTCCGGCAGCGCGGCGGCGTCCATGAAGTTGGACCAGGTCTGGCCGGCCAGCCAGTTGTTCCAGTACATGTAGGCGTGGCGCAGGGTCACGCCGTAGGTATTGGTGGCAGTCTGGTTGCCCAGCGAGTTGCCGAAGAAGTCCATCTCGAAGAACGCACCGGCCTTGTTGCCCGATTCGCTGACGTTGTCGATGCCCAGGTTGAAGCGCGAGAACTTGGCATGGGCGTTGAAATCGGTGCCCGAGCGCTTGCCGCTGCCGCCGGCGCCTTCCACCGGGGTCTGGCCCGGCAGGTACAGCGAGCGGCCGGTGGCGTCGTCGGCCAGCTGGCCGTCGCTGGTCTGGGTGGCCAGGAAGTCGGCCTTGATGAAGCCACCGATCTTGACCGTGGTGCCCGGCGCCGCGCCCGGGGTAATGGTGGTGACCTGGATCGGCTGCTTGCCGGCCGGTACCGATGCAACCGGCTTCTGCTCGGCCTGCACCGTGCGGACTTCGGTCACCGCCTGCTGGGTCTGGCTGATCTGGGTCTGCTGTTGTTGCTGCGAAGACAGCAGCAGCTGGACCTGGCGTTCCAGTTCGGCAACGCGTGTTTCCAGCGCCCGCTCTCGCGAGGTACTCCCTTTGGCGGTCTCGGCGAACGCCATGCCCGGTGCGACCAGGGCGACCAACAGGCAGGCCGCCAAAGGTGTGCGCACGGCTTTCAACGTACGGTGGCTCATGTTGCCCTCTCTCCCAAGTGGCAAGGTGATGCCGCGCGTGGGGCACGGTCGAGCCGAGACTGCGGGGCGTTCGCGCACAGCGGCTATTGGCCATTGGTCGAACCCGGCCCTGCAAGGCGCTCACTTTCGACCATCGTCTAACCAAGGTGGTGACGCGGCCGGGGGTGGATGGGGCAAACTGAGGGGGATCGGTCGCTGCGATGCTGCGACCGCACATACAAAGTCAACGTGCAAGTGAGGGTGCCATGGCTGATATCTACCCCGTCGATCCGCAGTTCGCCGCCAAGGCACGCATCGACAAGACGTCGTACGAACAGCAGTACCAGGCTTCGGTGACCGACCCGGATGGTTTCTGGGGCAAGGCCGCCGAACGGCTGGAGTGGATGCGCAAGCCGACGAAGATCAAGAACGTCAGCTATGACCTGTCCAACTTCCACATCAAGTGGTTCGAAGATGGCGAGCTCAATGCCAGCGTGAACTGCCTGGATCGGCAGCTGGAAACGCGCGGCGACAAGACCGCCCTGCTGTTCGAGCCGGACGGCCCGGATGCACCGGCCCAGCATGTGACCTATCGCGAGCTGTACGAGCGCACCTGCCGCCTCGGCAACGCGCTGCGCAACCTCGGCGTCAAGAAGGGCGACCGGGTCACCATCTACCTGCCGATGATCGTCGACGCCGCGGTGGCCATGCTGGCCTGCGCGCGCATCGGTGCGATCCACTCGGTGGTGTTCGGTGGCTTCGCCCCGAACTCGATCGCCGACCGTGTCAGCGACTGCCAGAGCAAGCTGATCATCACCGCCGACGAAGGCCTGCGTGGTGGCCGCAGGATTCCGCTGAAGGCCAACGTCGATGCCGCGCTGAAGCTGCCCGGCACCAATACCGTGGAAACCGTACTGGTGGTGCGCCATACCGGCGGCGCGGTGGACATGCAGGCCCCGCGCGACCGCTGGTTCCACGACGTGGTGGACAGCCAGCCGGCCACCTGCGAGCCGGAGCGCATGAGCGCGGAAGACCCGCTGTTCATCCTCTACACCTCCGGTTCCACCGGCAAGCCGAAGGGTGTGCTGCACACCACCGGCGGCTACCTGCTGTATGCGGCCTACACCCATGAAGCGGTGTTCGACCTGCGCGAGGACGACATCTACTGGTGCACCGCCGACGTCGGCTGGGTCACCGGCCACAGCTACATCGTGTACGGGCCGCTGGCCAACGGCGCGACCTCGCTGATGTTCGAAGGCGTGCCGAACTATCCGGACACCTCGCGCTTCTGGAACGTGATCGACAAGCACAAGGTGACCATCTTCTACACCGCCCCGACCGCCATCCGTGCGCTGATGCGCGAGGGCGAGGAGCCGGTGAAGAAGACCTCGCGCGCGTCGCTGCGCCTGCTCGGCAGTGTCGGCGAGCCGATCAACCCGGAAGCCTGGCGCTGGTACTACGAGGTGGTCGGCGACAGCCGCTGCCCGATCGTCGATACCTGGTGGCAGACCGAGACCGGCGGCATCCTGATCTCGCCGCTGGCCGGCGCGATGGACCTCAAGCCGGGTTCGGCCACCCTGCCCTTCTTCGGCGTGCAGCCGGCGCTGGTCAATGCCGATGGCGAGATCCAGGACGGCCCGACCGAGGGAAACCTGATCATCCGTGATTCCTGGCCGGGCCAGATGCGCACGGTGTACGGCGACCACCAGCGTTTCATCGATACCTATTTCCGCACCTACCCGGGCAGCTACTTCACCGGCGACGGTTGCCGCCGCGACGAAGACGGCTACTACTGGATCACCGGCCGCGTCGACGACGTGATCAACGTGTCCGGCCACCGTATCGGCACCGCCGAAGTGGAAAGCGCGCTGGTCTCGCATCCGAAGGTGGCCGAAGCCGCCGTGGTCGGTTTCCCGCATGACGTGAAGGGCCAGGGCATCTACGCCTACGTGACCCTGGTCGCCGAAGAGTCGCCAAGTGATGAGCTGCACAAGGAGCTGATCGCGTGGGTGCGCAAGGAGATCGGCCCGATCGCCACGCCGGACCACCTGCAGTGGGCGCCGGGCCTGCCGAAGACCCGCTCGGGCAAGATCATGCGCCGCATCCTGCGCAAGATCGCCGAGAACGCGCCGGACCAGCTTGGCGACACCTCGACCCTGGCCGATCCGTCGGTGGTGGCGTCGCTGGTGGACGAGCGCAAGGTGCGCTGATGCATCACCCGGGGTCGGATCCCTTTCCGCCAGGAAAGGGCTCTGACCCGATCTGCTTTCCCCCACGGTTCCCCCCGACCATGACCACCCTCCTGATTGCCGATGACCACCCGCTGTTCCGCGAAGCCCTGCGCGGCGCCGTGCAGCGGGTCATCCCTGGCGTGCAGCTGTTCGAGGCCGACAGCGTGGAAGCGCTGTACGCACTGGCCGACCAGCACAACGACGCCGACCTGGTCCTGATGGACCTCAACATGCCTGGCGCACAGGGATTCAACGCACTGGTGCACATGCGCTCGCTGCACCCGCACCTGCCGGTGGTGGTGGTGTCCGCACGTGAGGAAGCCACGGTGATGCGCCGCGCGCTCGACCACGGCGCGCTGGGTTTCATTCCGAAGTCTGCGGATTCGGACACCATCGGCCACGCCCTGGGCACCATCCTCGATGGCGAGACATGGGCGCCACCGGAAGCACACAACGTACCACCGACCGAGCGCGAGGAACGCGAGGTCGGCCAGCGCCTGCGCGAGCTGACCCCGCAGCAGTTCCGCGTGCTGCAGATGCTGGGCGCGGGCCGCTTGAACAAGCAGATCGCCTACGACCTCAACGTTTCCGAAGCGACCATCAAGGCCCACGTCACCGCCATCCTGCGCAAGCTGGGCGTGACCAACCGCACCCAGGCGGTGCTGATGGCCGGCAAGCTGGCGATCGACGACGACGCCATCGTGCTGCCGCCGGAAGAAGATTGAAGGTGACGGACTGCGGAGCCGAGCATGGGGCTGGGCTCTACAGACTTCATGATGCCCCTGTAGAGCCGAGCCCGCGCTCGGCTGCTCCTGGCCTCAATACCCATCACGCCCAAAGCGGCCATCGGCTCCACACATAGGGGTATTCCCCGACGCGCGTGGCCAGCCCAGCACGCACGGGGTTGGCCGCGATGTACATCGCCTGCGTGCGCAGGCACTCATCGCCGCGCAGCGCATGATCGAAGTATCCCGGCTGCCAGATCGGCGCGTAGGCCTCAGCGCGCCTGCCGATGTAACGCCCGCTCCGTGATTTGAGGATCTGCATGCAGCCGGCAAGTGTGCCGGCACGGAGTTCGAACAGCCAATGCAGATGATCCGGCATGACCACCCAGGCGAGGGAGGAGGTCCGCCCCGTCCGCTCTACGGTGCGCAGGGCTTCGATCAGCAGATCGACGTTGGCCTTGTCACTGAACCAGGGACGACGCGCATGCGTCACCGTGGTAAGCGTATAGACATTGCCGGTATGCGACCAACGACCATAGCGGAGTGCGGGACTGGCCATGCAGGAAGACTATGGCGCAGCAGGCGATCTCCACATCAGCGAAATCCTGCGCTGCATGTCGGCCATTGCCGCAATGTAGAGCCGAGCCCACGCTCGGCTGCTTCACACGCCAGCCGAGCATGGGCTCGGCTCTACAGGAACAGGCGTTACCCCACGCCGTGCAGGTGTTCGTACAGGATCGTCGCGCCGATGATCACCAGGATCACGCCGCCGATGATCTCGGCACGCTTGCCGACCATGCTGCCCAGCACGCGGCCGAGCATGATGCCGACGGTGACCATGGTCAGCGTGCACAGACCGATGACCGCGGCCATCACGCCGATATGCACGTCCATGAAGGCCAGGCCGATGCCGACCGCCATCGCGTCGATGCTGGTGGCGAAGCCGGTCAGCGCCAGCTTCCAGAAGCCGTGGTGCTGCGAAGGGTCTTCATCATCTTCGCCACTGTCCGGGCGCAGGCCGTTGTAGATCATGTGGATGCCCAGCGCACCGAGCAGGCCGAAGGCGATCCAGTGGTCGAAGGCTTCGACGTACTGCAGCGCGGCACGGCCGAGCAGCCAGCCGATGATCGGCGTGATCGCCTCGATGACGCCGAAAATGATGCCGGCACGCAGTGCATCGCGGAACACCGGCTTGCGCATGGCCGCGCCCTTGCCGATTGCAGCGGCGAAGGCATCGGTGGACATGGCAAAGCCGATCAGGAGGATCGAAATGGGGGACATTGGCGGCTGCTGAAGGTCGGGCAAGGACGGACGCACGGCCTGCGCTCGCGCCCAACCTGACGTTGCGCGCGCGGGCCGCTGGTCTCGCCAACCATCATGGTTGTCCACGCCACGGCGCACTGGCCGAGTATGTTGACGTGGACGATTCCTGCGAAGGAATCCGGCTACTCCCCAAGGGGACGCGCAGCTTAGCATCGCGATCCGCGCGTGGCGCATTTCCAGCGAAACGCGCAGGCAGGGCTGGTTTGTATAGCGATGGCTATATCGGCGCCGTGCAGCGCGCGGAAGCCGAGCATGGGCTCGGCTCTACAGCTGCGATTCAAGCATCGCCACTACCGGCATCGCGCAGCGCGCCCAGGAAGGCGCGCAGCGAGGCCGGCTTGATCGGCTTGGTCAGCACGCGGTAGCCGCGTTCGCGCGCCATCCGCTTGAGCTCGTCGCGGCCGTCGGCAGTCAACAGTGCACCCGGCAGCGGATAGCCGGCGGCCTCGCGCAATGCCACCAGCGCGTCCAGGCCATCCATGCGATCGTGCAGGTGGTAGTCCACCAGCATCACCTGCGGGCGCTCGGCGATCTTCTCCAGCGCCTGGTCGACGGTGGCTGCGGTGATCACCTGTACCTGCCAACGGCCGAGCAGCGCGCGCATGCCATCGAGGATCTCCTCGTCGTTGTCCACGCACAGCACGCGCAGGCCCGAAAGCGAATCGCTGCGCACCGGCGTGGCCACCGCCTGCACCGGTGCCGCCAGTTCGGTGTAGCCCGGCAGCGGCGCCACCCGCGGCAGGATGATCGAGAACATCGAGCCCTTGCCGACCCGGCTGCGCGCATTGAGGCGATGGTCAAGCAGGCGCGATATGCGCTGGCAGATCGACAGGCCCAGTCCCAGGCCCTGCTCGCCCCAGTCGAACGGCTGCTGGTAGCGATGGAACTCATCGAAGATCTGCCGCATGTGGTGCTCGGGAATGCCCGGGCCGGTATCCCACACCTGCAACTCCACCTCATCGCCGCGCTGGCGCACCGCCAGCACGATGCGGCCCTGGCGCGTATAGCGCAGCGCATTGGCCAGGAAGTTCTGCAGCACGCGGCGCAGCAGGCGACGGTCACTGCGCACCCAGGCCGGGCGTGCGAACAGGTCCAGGCGCAGGCCGCGCCCGGCGGCAACCGGAGTGTACTGCGCGGCCAGCTCGCGCATCAGTGCGCTCACGTCGAACTCGCCGATCACCGGATGCAGGCCACCGGCATCCAGCCGCGATACATCCAGCAGGCCATCAAGCAATTCCTCGGCGGCACGCAGCGACGCATCCACGCGCTCGGCCAGGTGCCTCTGCTCATCGCTCACGTGATGGCTGTCGCGCAGCGCGGAGGCAAACAGACGCGCAGCGTTCAACGGCTGCAGCACGTCATGGCTGATCGCCGCCAGGAACCGCGTCTTCGACTGCTGAGCGACCTCGGCCTCATGCGAGCGCTCGGCCACGCGCTGTTCCAGCGTCTCATTGGCTTCCAGCAGCGCCTTTTCCGCATGCTTGTAGTCGGTGATGTCGTTGTAGCTGGTCACATAACCGCCACCGGGCAGCGCCTGGCCGCGCATCTCGATCACCTTGCCGTCGCTGCGGGTGCGCTCGAACACGTGCGGTGAACCGGCCCGCATGTAGCCGATGCGGCGGTTGATCTGTACTTCGATATCACCCTCACCCAGCTCGCCGCGCTCGGCGTTGTAGCGGATCAGGTCGGCCACTGGGCGGCCCACATAGAGCATGCCGTCGGGGTAGCCGAACATGTCCTGGTAGCGGCGGTTCCATGCAGTCAGGCGCATGTCCGGATCGACCACGCTGACCCCGGCGCTGATGTTCTCCAGCGTGGTCGACAGGATTTCCCGGTTGAAGCGCAGTTCCTGCCCGGCTTCGTCCAGCACCGCCACCACTTCGCCCAGGTCCATGCCCGAACCCCGCAGCAGGCTGGTCAACAGCAGGCGTGCCGATGCTGCGCCGATCGAGGCGGCCAGCAGCCGCTCGGTGAACTGCACCCACGGCCGGTCAGCCGGTGCCGAGGATTGCAGCTCACGGCCCAGCGACTGCGCCTGTTCGAAGAACGAACGCCGTGCATGGCGTTCGCCGACCACGCGCGAGGCCAGCGCCAGCAGGTCGCCCACGTGCACATGGCCGGGCCAGCCGCCGGCCACCGAAGGGCGCTCGGCATACGGGTCAAGGAACGGTGCAGCGCGAAGCCGCTCGTCCACACCAGGCCGCCAGCGCGCGGACACCAGCATCATCGTTGCTGCGTTGACCAGCAGCGACCAGAAGGTGCCGTGGGTCAGCGGATCCCAGCCGGTCATGCCGAACAGCTGCTGCGGGCGCAGCCACTCGATGCCGAACGGACCGTGCTGCACCCAGCCAGCATCGACCCAACCGGCCATGGTCATCGCCGGCAGCAGCAGGGTGTACAGCCAGGTGGCGAAGCCGAGCAGCATGCCCATCTCGACGCCACGGCGGCTGGCGCCACGCCAGTACAGCCCGCCGATCAGGCCCGGTGCGAACTGCGCCACTGCAGCGAACGCCATCAGGCCGTACGAGGCCAGCGTGCTGTCGTTGCTGCTGGTGCGGTAGTAGCTGTAGGCCATCAATGCCAGCAGCAGGATCGCCAGGCGGCGGATCCACAACACGCGCGAGGCGACGTCGGCGGCTTCCTGGTGGTCGCCACTGCGGCGCAGCAGCACCGGCATCACCAGGTCGTTGCTGACCATGGTGGCCAGCGCGATGGACGAGACGATGACCATGCCGGTGGCGGCAGAGAAACCGCCCACGTAGGCGATCAGCGCCAGTGCGTTGCGGCCTTCGGCCAACGGCAGGGCCAGCACCATCGAGTCGTCGGCGACGCTGCCGCCGGTGCCGAACAGGGTCACGCCGGCGGTGGCGATCGGCAGCACCATGCCCGAGATCAGCACCAGGTAGCCGCCGAACATCCAGCGTGCGCGTCGCACGTCGCGCACGTCACCGCACTCGACCACCGCCACGTGGAACTGGCGCGGCAGGCAGATGATGGCGAGGAAACTGAGCAGGGTCTGCGAGATGAAGCCGACCGGCGGCAGGCCGGTGAACAGCGTATGCACCGATTCGACCACCGCATCGGTGCGGTCGCTCAGCCACAGGTAGGCGAACACGCCCACCGCCAGCATCGCCAGCAGCTTGATCACCGATTCGAAGGCGATCGCCAGCATCATGCCGTGGTGGTGCTCGGTGGCATCGACCTGGCGGGTGCCGAACAGGGTGGCGAACAGCGCCATCAGCAGCGCCACGTACAGCGCCGGGTCGGTGAAGAAGCCGGTCGGGCCGGTGTTGCCGGTCAGCACCTGCAGGCTCATCGCCACCGCTTTGTACTGCAACGCCAGGTACGGAATGATGCCGATCAGCGCAATGATCGCCACCAGCGCCGCCAGCCGTCGCGAGCGACCGAAGCGCGAGGAGATGAAATCGGCGATGGAGACGACGTTCTGGCTGCGCGCGATCAGCGCCAGGCGCTCGATGATGCGCCAGCCGAACAGCAGCAACAGCAACGGGCCGATGTAGATCGGCAGATAGCCCACGCCGTTGCGCACGGCGGTGCCGACCGCGCCGTAGAAGGTCCACGACGAGCAGTACACCGCCAGCGCCAGGCTGTAGACCACCGGCCGCAGCCACGGCCGGTCGGGATACATCGGGCGGCGGTCACCCCACCACGCCACGCCGAACAGCAGCGCGGCATAGGCAACCGAGACCAGCAGCAGGATCCAGCTGGAGACCACGCGTGCGTTTCCGTCGGAGGAGGGGCCAGTAGATCACGACCGTTGGTCGTGAGGGTAGGTCATGGCGGTGGGTCACGACCGTGGGTCGTGACGGGGGCATCCGTGCCCACCAACAGTGGGCACCTACCGGGAATCAATGGGCACCCACCAGGCAAAGGTGGGTACCCACCCGCAACCGGCCTTACTCCGCCGGCATGCCCATTTCCTTCAGCAGCTCCGGCGCCGGGTAGACCTTGGCCAGCAGCCAGCGCAGGTAACGCATGTCCACGTGCACGGCGCGCTTGTAGCGCGGGTCGAACCACCAGCTGGCACTGACCGATTCCCAGTTGCTGTCGAAGTTCAGGCCGATCAGTTCGCCCTTGGCGTTGAGCACCGGCGATCCGGAGTTGCCACCGGTGGTGTCCAGGTTGGTCAGGAAGTTGACCGTCTGGGTCTTCAGCGCCGGATCGGCGGTGCTGCCGAAGTCACCCTTGGCGATCGCCGCCAGCAGCGGCTTGGGCGCGTCGAATGGATAGGCGTTGGTGTTCTTCTCGACGATGCCGGCCACGGTGGTCACCGGCGAGTAGGTCACGCCGTCGCGCGGATGCAGCGCTTCGACCTTGCCGTAGCTGATGCGCAGGGTGCGGTTGGCATCCGGGTACACTGCACGGCCCTGCTTGGCACGCCAGGCGAACAGCGCCTGCATGTAGGCCGGGCGCAGGCGCAGCTGCTCGCCTTCGCGGGTCTTGCTCTCGTTCTCGATGCGCAGCTGCGCGGCCACCAGCGGGCCGGCCACGGCGATCAGCGGATCGGCGGCCAGTGCCTTGCCTTCGCGGGCCGCAGCGAAGCGCGACAGGCGCTGCGCCTCGTCACCCAGCTGGGTGCCGGCGTACAGGGTATCCAGTGCCGTTGACAGCTGCTGCGGGGTACGGCCGAAGGCAGCGTCGAACTCGGCCACGCGCTGCGCGTCCGGCAGCTGCTGGTAGCGGGTCAGCAGGGTGGTCAGCAGGGCCTTCTCGACCTCCGGCGCGTAACGGCGCTGGACCTGCTTGAGCACGCCTTCGATCATCGCCTGGTCGCGCTGCTGGTAGCCGGTCTCGCGCTGCGCGTCCGGCTTGGCCGATTCGATGCGCAGGCGTTCCAGCAGCAGCGCCGAGCGCAGCAGCTGGCTCTGTGCAGCCATCTGGTCCAGCAGCAGGTCGCGCTCGCCCACCGCCGCGCCCTGCGACAGATTGGCCAGCAGCGCCTTGATGTCGCCCTGGTACTTGCGGTCGGTGGCAGCCAGCATCGCTGCCTCGTCGGCGGCACGCTGGGCCTTGGCGTCGCTGCGCAGCAGGCCTTCCAGCTCACCGGCGGCGCGCTTGCGGTTGTTCTTCAGCGACTGCAGCTGCGAGGCATAACGGGTACGCGCCTGCGCGTCCTTGGCAGTCGCCGCCTCGATGGTGTCGATCATCTGCTGGAACACCGACACGCGGCGCGGCAGCACGGTATCGATCTGGCCGGCGAATTCGGCGGCGGTACGGTGGCGGTAGGTGATGCCCGGGTAGCCGGCCAGCATCGCGTAGTCGCCCTCCTTCGGGCCTTCCACCGACATCTGCAGGTGCGCCGGCGCCTGGTAGGGCACGTTGTCCTTGCTGTAGGCGGCCGGCTTGCCGTCCTTGCCGACATAGGCGCGCAGCAGGGTGAAGTCGCCGGTGTGGCGCGGCCACATGAAATTGTCGATCTCATCGCCGTAGTTGCCGATCGCACGCGGCGGCGCGTACACCAGGCGCACGTCGCTCAGTTCCAGCTGGGCGATGCGGTAGAAGTCGGTGCCGTAGTACATGTTGGCCACCGAGCAGCGCACGCTGCCGTCCTTCTCGCACTCGGCCACGATCTGCTTGCTGGCCGAATCGACGGCATCGAAGTAGGCACGGCCGGTCTTGCCACGGGCCTGCGCCAGCACCTGGTCGGTCACCTTGTCGAAGCCGACGGTGACCAGCACGCGGAAGTCCGGGTTGGCCGGGCGCTCGTCGGCACGGCCGTTGGCGATGAAGCCACCATTGATCAGGTCGTGCTCGGGCGAGCTGTTGTACTGGATCACGCCCATCGCCACATGGTGGTTGGTCAGCAGCAGGCCGTCGGCGGACACGAACGAGCCGGTGCCCCCACCGGCACGCACCACCGCGCTCAGCGGCGGCGCGGTGACGTTGGCCAGGTCGGCCGGGTTGCCCTTGAAACCTGCCGCCTGCAACGGCTTGGCCAGTTCCGGCAGCTGGGTCGGCATCCACATGCCTTCATCGGCATGGGCGCCAGCGGCGAGGGTCAGGCCCAGGGCCAGGGCGGTGGGAAGGGCTTTGCGTGGTGACATGAGGTGATCCGGTACGACAGAACAGCCGGGGACCATAGCCGCTGGGGCCGGATGGGGCAACGGCCGATGGTTGGGGGCCTGTCAGGTAGAGCCGAGCCCATGCTCGGCTGCTCTTCCTGCAGACCGCGCTGCGCGCGGAAGCCGAGCATGGCTCGGCTCTACAGGGATGCCACGGCGGGTTACTTCTCCCGCCGCCAGTTGATCGAACCACGGTTTTCCACCGTGCTCGACTCCACTTCCACATCAAAGCCGCGACGCAGCAGGTACTTCAGCGTGATCACCGAACCGGCACCGACCAGCGACACGCCGTAGCCGACGTACAGCTTGGGCGAAATGTACTTGCCGACGCCGATCACCGAGCCACCCAGCGCGCGCGACTGGCTCACGCCGGCGTCGTCCAGGCCCAGCTTGGCGCCCAGCTGCGAGGCCAGCAGCCCGCTGCCGGCCGAGAGCGCTGCCGAGGCCGCGTTGACCTGCTGGGTCTGGTCGCTGCTGGCACCGGTCAGGCTGCGGCCGAGCACCAGATAGGCCAGGGCTTCGGACTGCGACATCGCCGGATCGGACCACACGTCCGCACGCGGTTGCTGCGCACGACCGGTGACGTCGATGCCGGCGGTGACATCACCGACCCGGCGCTCGGCACGGATGTTGACGCGCGGGTCGGACACCGCGTTGTAGTTCCAGGTGAGGTTGCCGCGGGTGATGGTCAGGTCCTGCCCATACGCCTTGTAGCGGCCGCTCACTTCCAGCCCGCCATTGGCGGTCATCTCGCGGCCAGGCTTGGCCCAGACCTGCATCTTGCCGGTCAGGGCGCCCTTCAGGCCGAAGCCGGTCATCTTCACCTTGTCGCCGAGGCTGACCACCAGGTCCATGTCCAGCGGCGAGGTGCGCGACTCTTCCGGATCGGCCGGGTCGAGCACCACCACGTCTTCGGACACCGAGGTGCCGCGGTCGAGACGCTCGATGTCGATGTCGGCCTCGGGCACGTGCACGGTGCCGCGCAGCTCCATCGCCGCCTTGGCCAGGGTGAAGTCGAGGTTGGGGTTGGCAACGATGCGCAGTTCACTGGTATTGGAAAGCAGCACGTTCTCGCCGTGGATCTTCAGCTGCAGCGGCTGGGCATCGCCGAACCACGACAGGCCACCGTCGACATACAGCGTGCCCTGGCCGGAGTTGGCCTGTGCAGTGATCTTGGCCGAACCGTCGGGCTGGGCCACGAAGCTGCCCTTGCCCTGGTCGAAGGTCAGGCCCAGCGCCGGGAATTCACCCTTGAAGTTGCTCAGCTGTGCATCGCCCCCCAGCGACGGCTGGCCCCGCGTGCCGCGCAGGCTGACGTGGCCTTCGATCAGGCCGGTCGGGCGCACGATGTCCGGCGAGAACAGCTCCAGCCAGTACAGCCGCGACATGTTGAGGTAGAGCTCACCGTTCAACGGTGCGCTGGCTTCCCAGCCGGTCTGCATCTTGGCATCGACGAAGCCGTTGCCCTGGAAGCCCATGCCCAGGTAGCCCTTGATGCTGGCCGGGGTCATGTCGAGTTTCAGCGAGAACTGGTCATAGCGCACCAGTTCGCCACGGGTGGTGTCACCCACGGTGTTGCGGCTCTCGCCCAGGCGTACGCCGCCTTCCTTCGAGCGCACTTCCACGTGGCCTTCCCAGGCATTGCCGCGCGGGCGGATCTGCGCGTCCAGGCTGACATCGCCGCGCAGGTAGATGCGGCGGCCGGACTGCGGCGGCAGCCACGGCTGCACCAGCGCCAGCGGCAGCGCGTCACTGCGCACCACCAGGCCCTCGCGCGGCCAGTTGGCCTGGGCGCACAATGCGCCACTGCTGGCGGCGGCCAGGCAGGTTTCGCCCAGCGTGTAGGTGCTGCCGTTGATCGCGAACGCCGCCGGTGCACGCAATGACCAGGCATCGCCCTTCACCGGTGCGATGCGCAGCGATGCCAGCTCGCCACGCCATTGCGTGCCCTGCTGGCGCACGCTGCCCTGCAGTTCGACCGCGCCCATCTCGTTGCGGGTCTGCGCCGCCAGGCGCAGATTGGAGACGCTGCCCTGCGCGTCGATGTTCAGCCGTTCCAGCAGCATGCCGGCGTTGACCTGCTGGCCCTGCACCGCCAGCGTGCCGCTGTCGCCGCGCCACGGCAGGCGGCCCTTGATGCTCAGGCTTTCGGCACCGTAGCCGTCCCAGTTCAGATTGTTGCCGACCAGGTCGGCGGTGATGTCCGGCGCATCGCGCGGCCCCTTCACCTGCAGCTGGCCGCGCAGGCCGCCGTCGGCGCCTGGCAGCAGGTCACTCAACTGCAACGGTTCGAAGCGCGCATCGATGTCGAGGCGATCACCCACCTTGCCCGACGCGGTCACCCGGCTGCTGCCCAGCGACAGTTTCAGGTCACCCTGGCCTTGCGCGCCCTGCAGCGCGAACTTGCCCTGTGCGTCGAGGTTGCGCTGGCGCAGCACGCCCTTCAGCGAGGGCAGATCGACCGTGGCTTCCAGCGTGCCGGCGGTACCCGGCGGTGCGTTTGCCGGTGGCGGAAGCTGGCGGCCCTTGGAGGCCAGGTTGCCGGACAGGCGACCGTTCCAGCCCGGTACGAAATAACCGGGATCGAAGTCCTTCAGCATGGCCTTGGCATCCCAGTCCAGCTGCGGCGCCCAGGCCACCTGGCCTTCCACCTGCAGCTGGCCACCCGGGGTCTGCGCCTGCAGCTGGTGGATCGACGCGGCCTGGTCGTTGCCGCGCACGTCGAAGCGCAGCTGCGCCTTCTGCTTTTCGCGTTCGACCTCGGCACGGCCGATCGCGGCCCACGCCTTCAACGTACCGGCCAAGCCGAATCGCGCTTCCTTCAGGGTCACCGGCACCGGCGCGCTGCCAGCGGTGTTCGGATCGGGCGCCGGTACGTAGGTCAGGTCACGCGCAACCACCGAGAAGTTGAGCTTCTGCTGGTCTTCCTGGCTGAAATCGGCGGTGCCTTCCAGGCGGGCTTCGCCCCCCAGGCCCTTCACCAGCAGCGGCGACACCTTCAGCACCTGGTCCTGCAGTGACACCACCGACGGTGCCAGCTCCAGTTCCTGGTCGCCCTGCTTCACCTTGCCACGCAGGTTGGCGTTGCCACCCTTGCCAGCGGCGGTGAAGTCCAGCGACAGCGGCGCGATCGCAGAGCTGGCCAGTGCCGGCGACAACAGCGCCAGATCCAGCTCGTCGCTGCGCACCGTGGCGCTCCAGGTCGGGTCGGTGCGGCCATCGAACACCAGCATCGCGTGCAGCGGCTTCGGCGCACGCCCGGCCACCGCCACTTCCATGTGCGACAGGTCACCGCGTGCCACCAGCCCCACCGTCGCTGCGGTACGGCCACGCGGGGCCGGCAGCACTGCGGTGACGGTCACGTCGGTATCGTAGTCCTTGGCCGGGATGTAGCGGCCCTGGGCGGTGAAATTGCCCATGTCGCTGTCCACGACCAGTTTGTGCGCCTGGAACTCGCCGTTGGCGATCTCGATGCCGCCACGCACACGGGTGATGTCGATCACCGGTTCGTTGGCCTGGCTGATGCGGAAGCCGTCGATGGCGATGGCATCGGCCTGGATCGCCAGCGGCATTTCGATCTGCGGCAGCGAATCGGGCCACGACGGCAGCTTGAACGGCTCGTCACTCTTGGCCAGGTTCAACGTCGCGTTGGTCAGTTCCAGCTTGTCCAGCAGCAGCTTCCGGCCCAGCAGCGGGCGCAGGTCCGGCTCCAGGTGCGCGCGCTCGGCGTGGAAATGGATGTCGTGGTAGCGGAAGTCGACGTTGTACAGGGTCAGCGGGCCAGCCACCGGGCCATCCACTTTGTCCCAGGTGAAGCTGGCGCCCACCGGCAGCCGCGCTACCACCTGGGCCAGCAGCACATCGCGGCCGGCCACGGTCTGCAGCAGCCAGTACACCGCCAGCAGGGCCAGCAGCACCAGGCCGACCACGCCGGCGCCGGACCACGCCCAGAAGCGGCGGCGGCGGTAGAAACGCACGCGTGGCGGTGGCGTGCTGGGGGTCGGTGCGGGCGTGCTCACAGGTCCGCTCCGATGTTCAGGTACAGCTGGAACTGCGAGTCCGGGTTGTTCAGGCCATGCGCCACGTCGATGCGCACCGGGCCCACCGGCGATTTCCAGCGCACGCCGAAGCCGACGCCGGTATGCAGGTCGATGGTGTTGTCGAAGGCGCTGCCGGTATCGACGAACACCGCCGCACCCCAGGGGCCGCCATTGAAGTAGTGCTCGTACTCGGCCGAGCCGATCACCAGGTTCTTGGCGCCCAGCGCGTACTTGTCCGGTGCCGGGGTGCGCGGGCCGACCTCGCGGTAGGCGTAGCCGCGGATGCTGCGGTCGCCACCGGCGAAGTAGCGCAGGCTCGGTGGCATCGCCACCAGATCGCTGGTCCAGGTGGTGCCGCCCTCGCCGCGCAGGATCAGGCGATTGCTTTCACCCACCGGGATGTACCAGCGCAACACGGCGTTGGCCTGCACGAAGCTGGTGTCCGAGCCGGCGCCTTCAACGCCGGCACGCATCGTCGCGGTGCCACTGATGCCCTTGCGCGGGAACATCTCGTCATCGACATTGACGTAGTCGGCGACCATCTGCGGGTACACCAGCGTCGACGTGTTGTAGACCGCGCTGGTGAACTCGGTGCCGGAGGCGTAGCGCCAGCGCTCGCGCAGCGCGTTGATGGAGGCGATCGCGGTCCAGTGCTCGTTGATCTCGCCACTGCGGCTGGCGATCAGCTTGAAGTTGCGCAGATCGATGTAATCGGTCTGCTCGTCATACGCGCTGGCAGCGAAGGTGTACCAGCCGTCGAGCCAGTTGAAGGCCGGGATGCGGTAGCTGGTCACCAGGCTCTTGCGCTTCTGCGCATAGTCCAGCTGCGTGTTCATCTTGTGGCCGCGATTGTTCAGGAATCGCCGCTCGATGCCGCCGCGCACACCCGGGCCGCTCTCGCTGCCATAGCTCAGGCCAGCCGTGTAGATCGTGCGCTTGGCGCGGGTCAGCTTCACGTCCACGGGCACTTCACCGTTCTCGTCGGCCTGGTCCGGGCGCGGCTGGATGTCGATCACGCTGAAGTAGTCCAGCTTGGTCAGCGACTGCCGCAGGCGGTCAAGCTTGCCCTCGTGGTAGTAGCTGCCCTGGTCCCAGTACACCAGCGGATCGAACAGCTTGTCGACGAAGTAGTCCTGCTGGAAGCGCACCGGGCCCATGTTGTAGCGGCGGCCACTGTCCCAGGTGAGGTCGATGTCGGCGGCGTTGTCGGCACGGGTGATCTGCACCTGGCGCTGGGTGTAGTCGGCGTCGAAATAACCACGCTCGGCCAGGCGCCGGGTGACGGTGATCTTGCTGGCTTCGTACTCGGTATGCACGAAACGCTGGCCCTTGCGCGGTTTGAACGCGGCCAGGTCGTCCTGCAGGTACTGGTCGTACATCGCCGGGCCGGTGATGTCGATGTGCTCGCGGCGCACGGTCACCGGGGTGCCCTTGTCCACGTGGATCAGCACCCGTACGTGCTCGTTCTCGCGCGGCGCCTCGACCTTGATCACCGGGTTGTAGTACCCGAACGGTTCCAGCGCCTGGCGGGTCTGCCGCTCGGCCTGCGACAGCAGGTATTCCAGGCGCGATTCGCCCTGTTCCTTGCCGATCGTGTCGTACAGCGACAGCGATTCCTGGATGTTCTCGATGATTGCGGCGTCGTCGCCCTTGTCCAATCCCTTGATGTCCACCTTGTCGATGGTGCCGCGCGCGTGGACCACGGAGGTGGCGGCCAGCGACAGGACCATCAGCGGCAGGGCGTATTTCTTTGGCTGCATGCGGCACAGCATACCGACCGGAGGTGACGATGCGAAATGCATCACGTCATTGGGGATCGGTTGTTAAGTGGCGGTCAAAATACGCCGCAAGGTGTCGATTGTCGCAATCGACCAATCAGGATGCCGGCATCGTGCACGATGTCGGCAATGACCCCGATGGACATCGCCGGCACTACCGATACGGGCGTCAGCTCGACAGGTGCTCGATCGCCGCCACCTTGCCCAGGCGCTCGCCCAGCAGGGTCAGCAGCGCGAGGCGGTTGCCGCGCAGCGCCGGATCCTCGGCATTGACCATGACGCCATCGAAGAAGGCGTCGACCTGCGGGCGCAGGCGGGCCAGGCGGGCCAGCACCGCCACGTAGTCCTTGTGCTGCAGGCTGGCGCCGGTGTCGTCGATGGCCGCGGTGACCGCTTCGGCCAGCGCGCGTTCGGCATCTTCCTGCAGCAGCGCCGGGTCGATCTGCGCCGGAATGTCGCCCTCGGCCTTGCGCAGGATGTTGCGGATGCGCTTGTTGGCCGCGGCCAGCGCCTCGGCTTCCGGCAGCGCGGCGAAGGTGCCGATCGCATCCAGGCGGCGGTCGAAGTCGTACAGCGAGGCCGGCTTCAGCTCGGCCACGGCGTTGAAGTGCGTGGCCGGCACGCCCTTGTCGCTGTAATAGCCCTTCAGGCGGTCGAGGATGAAGTCGTACAGTTCGCCGATGTCGGCCTGCACGCTGCGCGCGGCCAGGCCGGCGTTGGCACTGGCCAGCAGCGCGCGCAGGTCCAGCTCGAAACCGCTTTCGATGACCGTGCGGGCCAGGCCCAGCGCGTTGCGGCGCAGGGCGAACGGGTCCTTGTTGCCGGTCGGCTTCAGGCCTGCGGCGAAACCGCCGGCCAGCGTATCCACGCGCTCGGCGATCGCCAGCACCTTGCCCAGCGGCGACAGTGCGATGTCGTCACCACCGAAGCGCGGCTGGTAGGCCTCGTCGATGGCCAGCGCCACCTCCGACGGCTCGCCACCGGCCACGGCGTAGTGGCGGCCCGCGATGCCCTGCAGTTCCGGGAATTCATTGACCATGCGCGACTGCAGGTCGTTCTTGGCCAGCTCCGCGGCACGCTTGGCCTGCGTGGCGTCGGCACCGACCTGCGGCGCAATCACTTCGGCCAGCGCAGCCACGCGTGCCACCTTGTCGGCCACGCTGCCCAGCTTGGCCTGGTAGGTCACCGTCTTCAGGCCTGCGCCCATCGACGCCAGGCCCTGCTTCAGGTCTTCGTCGAAGAAGAACTTGGCATCGGCGAAACGCGGGCGGATCACGCGCTCGTAGCCCTTGGCCACTTCGGCCACGTCCTTCGATTCGATGTTGGCGATGCCGATGAACTTCTCGGTCAGGGTGCCAGCGGCATCCAGCACCGGGAAGAACTTCTGGTTGATCTCCATCGTCTCGATCAGCGCTTCCTGCGGCACCGCCAGGAACGCGCGCTCGAAGCTGCACAGCACCGCCGACGGCCACTCGACCAGGTTCACCACCTGCTCCAGGTTGTCGTCGGTGATGCGGGCGCTGCCACCGGCCTTGGCCGCAGCGGCCTCGACCTCGGCGACGATGCGCGCGCGGCGCTCGCTCGGGTCGACCAGCACGAAGGCGGCGCGCAGCGCTTCAATGTAGTCCTGCGGCTGCGCCAGCGACACGGCCTGGTCGTGGTGGAAGCGGTGACCACGGCTGACACGGCCGGCCTGCAGGCCGAACAGTTCGGCCTCGACCACGGTGGCGCCGTGCAGCAGCACCAGCCAGTGCGCCGGGCGGGCGAAGCCCCAGGCATGGTCGCCCCAGCGCATCGGCTTGGGAATCGGCATCGCCGCGATCGCCTCGCGCAGAATCTCCGGCAGCAGGCTGGCGGTGCTCGCGCCCGGGGTCACCGCGCGGTGCACGAAGCGCTCACCCTTGCTGTCAGTGGTCTTCTCCAGCGCGGTCCAGTCGATCCCGGCCTTGGCGGCGAAGCCCTGCAGGGCCTTGGTCGGCTGGCCTTCGGCGTCCAGCGCGATGTTCAGGTACGGGCCCAGCACTTCGCTGTGCTGTTCCGGCTGTTCCAGGCCCACGCCCGGCAGCAGCACGGCCAGGCGGCGCGGGGTCGACAGCGGGCGGGCGTCGCCCAGTTCCAGCGCGACGCCGCGCTTGCGCAACCCTTCGACAACACCGTCGAAGAAGGCCTGGGCCAGGCCCGGCAGCGCCTTGACCGGCAGCTCCTCGGTGCCCAGTTCGATCAGCAGGGGGGACAGTTGGCTCATCGTTTCAATCCTGTGGTGGGGGCGCAGCGCGCGACGCGTCCGGCGCCCCGAAGTAAGGGGGAGAGCGTGGCCTTCAGGCCTTCTTCGCGCCCGGGAAGCCCAGCTTCTCGCGCTGCTCGTAATACGCTTTGGCCACCGCCTGGGCCAGCGCGCGCACGCGCAGGATGTAGCGCTGGCGCTCGGTCACGCTGATCGCGCGGCGCGCGTCCAGCAGATTGAAGGTGTGGCTGGCCTTCATCACCTGCTCGTAGGCCGGCAGCGGCAGGCCCACTTCGACCAGCTTCTGCGCTTCGCGCTCGCAGGCGTCGAAGCGGTGGAACAGTTCATCCACGTCGGCGTATTCGAAGTTGTAGGTGCTCTGCTCCACCTCGTTCTGGTGGTAGACATCACCGTAGGTCACCGGCTGCCCGTCCGGGCCGTAGGTCCAGACCAGGTCGTAGACGTTGTCGCAGTTCTGCAGGTACATGCACAGGCGCTCGAGACCGTAGGTGATCTCGCCCAGCACCGGACGGCACTCCAGGCCACCGGCCTGCTGGAAGTAGGTGAACTGGGTCACTTCCATGCCGTTGAGCCAGACTTCCCAGCCCAGGCCCCAGGCACCCAGCGTCGGCGATTCCCAGTTGTCCTCGACGAAGCGCAGGTCGTGCACCAGCGGGTCGATGCCCAGCGCCTTCAGCGAATCCAGGTACAGCTGCTGGATGTTGTCCGGCGCCGGCTTCATCGCCACCTGGTACTGGTAATAGCGCTGCAAGCGGTTCGGGTTCTCGCCGTAGCGGCCGTCGGTCGGGCGGCGCGACGGCTGCACATACGCCGCGTTCCAGCTTTCCGGACCGATCGCACGCAGGAAGGTGGCCGGGTGGAAGGTACCGGCGCCCACCTCCAGGTCGAGCGGCTGGATGAGCACGCAGCCCTGCTGGGCCCAGAACTGGTTCAGGGTCTGGATCAGGCCCTGGAAGGTGATCGGAACGGTCGGGGTCGCGGACATGCGGACGAGTCTTGGCCGGCAAGGGGGGTGCGCTAGTATAACGGCCGACCTGCGGGGCATTCCGTACCCGGGAGGAGCAGGCAGATGGAACATCGGCTGCCGGCAGGCACGCCCGGCCAGCCCGGCGGCGTCCCGCTGCCCTGGGGACGGCTGCATTTCGAGCAGATTGCCGCGGCCCTGATCGCCGATGGCCTGGTGGCCGAACAGGACCGCGAACGCATGCGGTTCTCCGCACAGGGCGCGCGCAATGCCAGTGAAGTGCATCCGCTGGTGCTGCTGTCCAACCTCAAGCTGGCCGCCACCGGTGGCGGCGAACTGACCCTGGAGCGCCTGACCGAGTGGCTGGCGCAGCGCACCGGCAGCCGCTACCTGCGCATCGACCCGACCCGGGTCGATGTCGCCGCGGTCACCGCGCTGGTGTCGCATGCCTACGCCCGCCGCCACCGCTTCCTGCCGCTGGCAGTGGATGCCGAGCGCGTGCTGGTGGCCACCAGCGAGCCGCTGGTGCAGGAGTGGCGCCGTGACCTGCAGCATCTGACCCGCCGCCGCATCGAGCTGGCCGTGGTCAATCCGCTGGACCTGCACCGCTACACCATGGAGTTCTACGGGGTGACCCGCTCGGTGCGCGGCGCCCGAGGCGACGTACGCGGTGAGGCCAACACCACCCTGCCCAGCTTCGAGCAGCTGGTCGAGCTGGGCCGCACCGGCGACGTCAACGCCGATGACCAGCACATCGTGCACATCGTCGACTGGCTGCTGCAGTACGCCTACGAACAGCGCGCCTCGGACATCCACCTGGAACCTCGCCGCGAGATGGGGCGCATGCGCTTCCGCATCGACGGCGTGCTGCACAAGGTGTTCGAGGTGCCACCGGCAGTGATGACCGCCGTGGTCAGCCGCATCAAGGTGCTCGGCCGCATGGACCTGGCCGAGCGCCGGCGCCCGCAGGACGGCCGCATCAAGACCCGTTCGCCGGGCGGCCGCGAGGTCGAGATGCGCCTGTCGACCATGCCCACCGCCTTTGGCGAGAAATGCGTGATGCGCATCTTCGACCCGGACGCCGCCTTCAAGAGCATCGACCAGCTCGGCTTCAGCCCGCAGGAGGCCGCTGGCTGGAATGCACTGGTCGAGCGCCCGCACGGCATCGTGCTGGTCACCGGCCCGACCGGGTCGGGCAAGACCACCACCCTGTATTCCACGTTGAAGCGGCTGGCCACGCCGGACGTGAACGTGTGCACGGTGGAAGACCCGATCGAGATGATCGCGCCCGAATTCAACCAGATGCAGGTGCAGGCCAACATCGACCTGGACTTCGCCAGCGGCGTGCGCACCCTGCTGCGGCAGGACCCGGACATCATCATGATCGGCGAGATCCGCGACCTGGAGACCGCGCAGATGGCGGTACAGGCCTCGCTGACCGGCCACCTGGTGCTGTCCACCCTGCACACCAACGACGCGCCGTCGGCAGTCACCCGCCTGCTCGACCTGGGCGTGCCGCACTACCTGCTGGCCAGCACCCTCAACGGCATCCTCGCCCAGCGCCTGGTGCGCACGCTATGCCCGCACTGCAAGCAGCCGCACAGCCTCGGCACCGCCGATTGGGCGGTGCTGGCTGATAGCCATGCCGCATATCCAGATGCCGCCACGCCCTGTCGGCCGGTCGGTTGCCTGGAGTGCCGGCGCACCGGATTCCTCGGCCGCATCGGCCTGTATGAGTTGCTGCCATTGGGTTCGCGGCTGCGCGGGCAGATCCGCGCCGACATGGATCTGGCCGGTTTCACCCGCGCCGCGCGGGCTGAAGGGCTGCGAACCCTGCGCCAGGCCGGGCTTGAAAAGGTGGCGCAGGGGCTGACTACAATCGAGGAAGTCCTGTCAGTGCTGCCGCCCCCGGATGAATCCAGCCCCCTTCCTGATCCTTGAAACCGGTCGTCCGGTGCCGTCGCTGCGCCGCTACGGGCGCTTTCCGCACTGGATACGCGTCGCCGCCGGGCTGGAAGAACACGAGACGGTCGTGGTCGATGTCGAACACGGTGGCGCCCTGCCCGATCCGCACGGGTTTGCCGGCGTACTGGTGACCGGCTCGGCTGCCTTCGTTACCGACCACGCCGAGTGGAGCGAGCGCAGCGCGGCGTGGCTGCGCCAGGCCGCCCACGCTGACCTGCCCGTGTTCGGCATCTGCTACGGCCACCAGCTGCTGGCGCATGCGCTGGGCGGTGAGGTGGCCTACAACCCGGCCGGGCGCGAGTCCGGCACGATCGAACTGGAGCTGCAGCCACAGGCGGCACAGGACCCGCTGTTCCAGGGCCTGCCGCAGCACTTTGCCGCCCACGCCACCCACCTGCAGACCGTGCTGCGCGCGCCCGACGGCGCTGAAGTGCTGGCGCGCTCGCCGCTGGATGGCTGCCACGCGTTCCGCTGGGGGCGCCAGGCCTGGGGCGTGCAGTTCCATCCCGAGTTCGCCACCCACCACATGCGCGGGTATGTCCGCGCCCGCGCCGACTGCATCGGCCGCCACGGCGGCTGTGCCCGCAGCATCGAACGGGCGGTCAGTGCCGCCCCGCTGGCCCGCCAGCTGCTGCGCCGCTTCGTCCGGCAGGCGCGACTGTCTTCAGCCCAGCCGGCGGCAAAACAGGGATAATCGGCGGCACGGGCAACCGCCCGCCCCCTCCTGTCCTTCCCGGATGTCCATGAAAGAGATTCGCAAGCTGCCGGCCTCGGCGGGCGCCCAGTGGTTGCTGGATACGTTCTCCCTGTACCGGCGCGCGCCGCTGCAGCTGGCCCGGATCGGCCTGGCCTGGCTGCTGGTGAGCTGGGTGGTCACCCTGCTGTCGACCCTGATTCCCGGTGCCGCCGGCATGGCCGTGCAGCTGATGACCCTGGCCATCTCGCCGATCATGTTCGGCGGCATGCTCTATGCCGTGGGCGAGATCGACGAAGGCCGTCCGGGCCTCGCCTCGCACCTGCTGCAGCCGATCCGCGACCACCGCGTCAGCCACCTGCTGGTGCCGCTGGCGATCCAGGTACTGGCGGTGCTGCTGCTGGGCGCGTTGCTGTTCATGATGATCGGCCGCGAGGGCTTCACCGCCTTCAGCGAAGTCATGACCAAGATGGAAGAGATCAGCCGCAGTGGCCAGCAGATCAAGCCCGACGATGCCGCCGCGCTGGTCGCCAACCTGCCGGCCAAGCGCATCGCGCTGTGGATGCTGCTGGTGTTCCTGAGCGCGGTGGCGCTGTCGCTGGCGATGTTCACCCAGCCGGCGCTGGTGGTGTTCGACAAGCAGAGCGGCATGCACGCACTGCGCCTGAGCCTGCAGGGCTGCATCGAGAACATCGGCGCGATGATCGTGTTCGCCGCGCTCGGCCTGATCGCCGCGTTCTGCATGTACATCCTGTTCGTGATCGTGATCCAGATCGCGATGCTGGTCGGTGGCCCGCTGGCCGCAGCCTTCATCGCCCAGCTGGTGCTGACCACGGTACTGATGCCGCTGTATGTCGGCGCGGTCTACGCCGCGTGGAAGCAGATGTTCGTGCACCGCGGCAGCCGTGCCGCCCCACCGATCCCGACCACGCCGACCTCCAGCGACGTGTTCCACGCCTGACGAAAAAGGGGACGGAGGGGATTAAGTCGTTAGCCGCACAGTGGCACAAACGACTTAATCCCCTCCGTCCCCTTTTTTTCAGGCAGCGGGCTTCTTCACTACCGACGACGGCACCAGCCAGCGTGCGGCGTGGATGCCCAGCTCGTAGAGCAGGCACATCGGAATCGCCAGCATCAGCTGCGAGACCACGTCCGGCGGGGTCAGCACCGCCGCCAGCACGAAGATGCCGACGATCGCGTAGCCACGGCCTTCCTTGAACTGCTGCGGCGTCACCCAACCCAGCAGCACCAGGATCACCATTGCCACCGGCAGTTCGAAGCTGCCGCCGAAGGCGAAGAAGATCGCCAGCACGAAATCGAGGTAGGCGTTCGCATCCGGGGTGATCGCGATCACGTCCGGGCTGAAGGTGGTGAGGAAGTGGAACACCGCCGGCAGCACCAGGAAGTAGGCAAAAGCGCAGCCGATATAGAACAGCAGCACCGACGACACCAGCAGCGGTACGGCCAGGCGTTTCTCACGCGCGTACAGGCCTGGGGCGACAAACGCCCACAACTGGTACAGCAGCCACGGCACCGCCACGAACAGGGCGACGAAGAAGGTCAGCTTCAGCGGGGCGAAGAAGGCGCCGGCCGGGTTGGTGGCGATCATCGTCTGCCCGTTCGGCAGCTGCGAGACCAGCGGTTCGGCCAGTGCGTTGTACAGCTTCTGGGTAAACGGCAGCAGGCCCAGCAGCACCACGCCCAGGCCCAGCAATGCGCGCACCAGGCGGCCGCGCAGTTCCACCAGATGTTCGACCAGCGAGCTTTCGCCGAAATCCTGTTCACTCATGGATGGCGCTCCGTGCTCTGCGTCGGCGGTGTCGCGGCTGTTTCAGGGGGCGCGTCCGCAGCCGCCTCGGGAACGGCGCCAGCCTGGGCCGGCGCGTCCAGGCCGGGCTGGGCGCTCATGTGCGGCGGCAGATCGGCCTGCACCGGTGCCCGCACTTCCTGCGCCAGATCGTCGCCCTGCTGCTGCGCCTGCTGGGCTTCGCGACGGATCGCTTCGCCGCTGGCGCGCAACTGGTTCTCGGTGTCCTGCATGCCCTGGCGCACGTCCTGCATCTGCCGCTTGATCTCCTCGGCCTGCAGTTCGCGCTCCAGTTCCTGTTTCACCGAGTCCCACTGGTTGCGGGCGCGACGCACCCACAGGCCGGCGAAGCGGGCCGCCTTTGGCAGGCGCTCGGGACCGAGCACCACCAGGGCGACCACGGCAATCACCAGCAGTTCGCTGAAGCCGATATCGAACACCGCGACCGCTCCGGATCAGCGCGCGTTGCGGTCGTGCTCGTCCTGCGCGGTGCGCGAGGCGTCCTGGCTGCGCGACTCGTCGCCCAGCTGCGCGTTCGGCTTGTCGTCGTCGCGCATGCCCTTCTTGAATTCCTTGACCGCCGAACCGAGATCCTTGGCGCCGCTGGTCAGGCGCTTGGTGCCGAACACCAGCAGAACCACGGCCAGGACAATCAACCAATGCCAGATGCTCAAACCGCCCATAAAGACGCTCGTTACGTTAGTGATCAGGCTGTCGAGCATAGCGCACCGGCTGTTGGCCGGTGCACGTGACGAAAGTCAGTTTCCGCCCAGCGTTTCCGTGCGGATCTCGCCGTCGTTGACCGGCTGGAAGCCCTGCTGCTGCACAGGCGGGGTCTGCGGCACGTTCTGCAGCGGTGCGGTGGTGGCTTCGGCCGGCGCCGCCGGCGCGGCCTGAACAGGCGCCGGAGCAGCCGCCGGGGCCGTAGCCGTACGCGGTGTGCTGCCGCCGTTGCCGTTGCGGTTGTTGCGGGCCGCATAGGTGGCTTCTTCCAGGCGATCCCGGAAGGCGACCACATCCATCGACGGCGAGCCCGCGGCGCGGCCTTCGAAGATCATGCGCGGCGTGGTGTTGCTGCCATAGGCATCCAGATTGGCCGCGTCGTCGATCTGCAGCACGGCACCATCCAGCGCGACACCGGCAAACAGGCCGCGGGCACGCGACCACGACCAGATCTCGGCCTTCAGCTGGCCGTCGGTGGCCGCCGCCGCATTGCGGCCGACCGGACCGGCGGCGACACCGGCATCGGCGCCCAGGGTGAATTTGCCGTTGACCAGGTTGTCGAGGCTGCGGTCGTTGCGGAACACCAGCACCACGTCCGAGGACTGCACACCGGCCTGGAAGCCGATGCTGCCGCCAGTCAGCTTCACGAACACCGGGTTGGACCAGGCGCCGTTGGCCATGCGCACCGACATCAGGCCGTGGCCTCGGCGACCACCGATGACCAGACCGGCCTTGATCGTGTCGGGAATGACGATGACTGCACGGCCTTCGTCGAGCAACTTGTCAGGAATGCCCTGTTCAGGAATTTCCTGGATTTCAGCCAGCACACGCACGGCATTGCGCGCACGCTGGTCTTCCTGCGGTCCGGCCATGGCCTGGCTGGACAGCAGGCTGGCGGCGATCAGCAGGGCTTGGATCGGGCGACGCATGGCAGGCTCCAGAAGTCAGTCCATAGGAAGATATAGCAAGTGACTGAAATTAGTAGTGTTGTCATGAATCGCCAATGAGCGCTCCCTGCTCACATAGATGCGCGCTATGCCTGCAATCCGAACCCTGCATCCCGGCACGGCATCGGATCGGCGACAATGCACACCATGCTCGACGCACCCGATACCGCCGTGCTGGCGGTCAACCTAGGCACGCCCGAGACGCCGACGGCCCCCGCCGTACGCCGTTACCTGGCTGAATTCCTGTCCGACCCCCGCGTGGTCTCGATCCCGGCGCTGCTGTGGCAGCCGTTGCTGCGCGGGCTGATCCTGCCGCTGCGCAGCGGCCGGTCGGCGGCCAAGTACGCGCAGGTCTGGCTGCCGGACGGCTCACCGCTGATGGTGCATACGCGCCAGCTGGCGCAGGCCATGCAGGGCCTGTTGCCGACGCTGACGGTGCGGCATGCGATGCGCTACGGCGAACCTGCGCTGGCCAGCGAGCTCGACCACCTGGCCGCCGCAGGCGCGCGCCGGATCGTGGTACTGCCCCTGTACCCGCAGTATTCCACCACCACCACCGCCTCGGTCGAAGACCGCGTCGATGCCTGGCAGCGTCGCAATCCCGGCGTGACGGTGAGCCTGGTGCGCGATTATTCGGTCGATCCCGGCTGGGTCGACGCGGTCGCCGGTTCCATCCGCCGCTATTGGGAGCAGCATGGCCGCGGCCAGAAGTTGATGTTCTCCTTCCATGGCATTCCGCAGCGCCTGGCCGATGCGGGCGACCCGTATCCGCAGCGCTGCGAAGCCAGTGCGCAGGCCATCGCCAACGCGCTGGGCCTGGGCAAGGCCGAATGGCAGATGGGTTACCAGTCGCGCTTCGGCCGCGAGCGCTGGCTGCAGCCCTATGCCGAGCCGAGCCTGTGGGCGCTGGCCGAATCCGGCGTGAAGCAGATCGACGTGGTGTGCCCCGGCTTCGCCACCGACTGCCTGGAGACGCTGGAAGAAGTGGCGCTGGGCTTCACTGAAACGCTGGCCGAACGCGGCGCGAAGATGCGCTACATCCCCTGCCTCAACGCCGACCCGGAACACGCACGTGCCTTGGCGCGGCTGGCCGTGGCCTCGCTGGCATGAGTCTGCAACCGTTTGAACTGGAGGTCGGTGGCGCGCGCGTCGCCGGCCTGCGCAATCACGGCGATGGCCCGCGCGTGCTGGCCCTGCACGGCTGGCTCGACAACGCGGCCAGCTTCGTGCCGCTGGCGCCGCACCTGTCATCGCTGCAATTGGTGGCGATCGATTTGCCCGGTCATGGCCACAGTGCACATCTGCCGGCCGGTGCCAGCTACACCACGGCCGCCGCGATCTGCCACGTGCTCGATGTGGCCGATGCGCTGGGCTGGGACCGTTTCAGCCTGCTCGGCCATTCGATGGGCGCTGGCATCGCCAGCCTCACCGCGTCGGTCAGCGATCGCGTCGAGCGCCTTGTGGCGATCGAAGCACTGGGCGGCCTGCGTGGCCCCGAGGAAGAAACCGCCAACCGCCTGCGCGAGCATGTCAACGCCACGCGCGCACTGGCGCGCAAGCAGCTGCGCGTGTTCCCCGACCTGGCGGCGCCGATCCGTGCGCGGATGATGGCCAACCAGCTCAGCGAAGCCTGCGCACGCCTGCTGGTAGAGCGTGGCGTGGAGCCGGTCGAAGGCGGCTACCGCTGGTGCAGCGATCCGCGCCTGATGCTTCCCACCGCGATCCGCCTCAGCGAAGGCCAGATCGACAACCTGCTGCAGGCCATCGCCTGCCCGACGCAGGTGATCTATGCCACGCCCGCGCAGTCCTACTACCCCGAGCCGATGCGCAGTGATCGCCTGCAGCACCTGCGTGATGGACGGCTGGCCGTGTTTCCGGGCAACCATCATCTGCACATGGAAGCTCCGGAACAGATCGCAGACGTGATCCTGCACTTCTTCAGCAACGACAACGCGGGCTGAGCAAAGGCAGTCGCGCACTTCACTCTGCGCGTCTGCGGCCGATACATCAGTTGCGGGCCCCTGCGTCCGCAGCACGCGGGCCCGGTCGGGCCTGCGGCGTGTGTCTGGTTCTGCAAGGAAGTCCGCATGCTCGCTCCATTGCTCCGTCACCCACAGGAAGTGGTCACGGCGCCCCGTCTGCGCGACGCTGATTGCGTCGCATTCCCCGAATTCCCGGTCCATGCCCTGGCCACGCACCCGTGCGTGCGCCACCGTGTGGCCGTTGTCGTCTGCTGATCCAGGAGTCGCCGATGTCCGCTGCATCCACTCGTCCCCCCGATACCGCCCGCCTGCCGCATCTGCAGCAGCTCGCCCACCGCGCCGACCGCCGATTGCTGATCGGCAGCGCGGCACTGGCGGTGGCCGGCCTGGTACTGGCCCTGCGCGGGCCTCATGCGCTGAACGCTTCGCTGGCTGCGGCCTCGGTGCTGCCTGCCATCTGGCTGGCCGGTCCCAAAGCGGGCCACCGCATCGCCCGAAATGGCCTGGCGCTGCTGTTGTCGCTGCAGCTGGCAGGGCTGTGCACGACCGTCGGCCTGTCGCCGGCGTTACCGATTGCACTGCTGCTGGGCGTGCTGCTGAGCCACCGTGATCGCCTGCCGGTATGGCTGGCCGGTGGCATCGGTACGCTCGCGCTGCTGGCGCCGCTGCTGCAGGGCGCAGCCGTGGGACCTACGCTGCTGCAGGCGGGCCTGTTTGCCGGGCTGACAGGATTCCTCGGCCAGGTCGCGCTGCGCCTGCGCCAGCAGACCGAGGCACTTGGCCACGGCCCGCGCCGGCTGGCTGCGCTGGCCCGCGACATCGCCACGGGCGCCGACCTGAGCGCTCACGCGGATGCCGCATCCTATGCACCGGGCTCGTTGGCCCATGCGCTGGCCGATACCGCGCGCCACGTACAGGCCCAACGTGGGCGTGAGGCGGAGTCGAACGCCGAGAATGCGCAGATCCGCCAGGCCCTTGATGCCTCACGCACCGCGATGATGATCGCCGACAACGACCACGTGATCCGCTACGTGAACCGCTCGGTGGTGGCCCTGCTGCGCAACCAGCAGGCAACGCTGCGCCAGGCCTTCCCTGACTTCGATGCCGAACGCCTGGTTGGCAGCAGCATCCATCGCTTCCATGCCAACCCGGACCGCATCCGCGCCATCCTCAACGGCCTGCAGGTCACCCACAACGGCAAGGTGCAGATCGGTCCGGTGCACTTCGCACAGGTGGTCACCCCAGTGTTCGATGCACAGGGCGTGCGCCTCGGTTTCGCCGTGGAATGGCATGACCGTACCCAGGAGCTGGCACTGGAGAACGCCGTAGCCGGCATCGTCGCGGCTGCCGCTGCCGGCGATCTCGACCAGCGCCTGCAGGCGACCGAAGGTGCAAGCTTCCTGGATGGCCTGACCGGTGGCATCAACCAGCTGCTGGATACGCTGGGCAGCACCGTCGGCGAAGTGCGGCAGATGCTCTCCGCGCTGGCCAGCGGTGATCTGGAACGGCGCATGCACGGTGAGCATCGCGGCGCGTTTGCCGCGATCCAGCGCGATGCGAATGCCACCGCCGGCCAGCTCGCGCGCATGGTGGGCCGCATCCAGCAGTGCGCGGCCTCGATCAGTACCGCCGCCAGCGAGATCGCCGCCGGCAATGGCGCACTGTCCGAGCGCAGTGAGCGCCAGGCCGCGCATCTGCAGGAGACTGCGGCATCGATGGAAGAACTGACCGCCACGGTGCGCCAGAACGCTGCGCATGCCCGCGAGGCCAGTGAGCTGGCCGCGTCCACGCAGAGCGCCGCCAGTGAGGGCAACACCGCGATGCAGCGGGTGGTCGACACCATGCAGGCGATTGAAGGCGCATCGAAGCGGATCGGCGACATCACCGGTGTGATCGACGGGATCGCGTTCCAGACCAACATCCTGGCCCTGAACGCAGCAGTGGAAGCCGCACGAGCCGGCGAACAGGGCCGCGGCTTCGCGGTGGTGGCCAGCGAAGTGCGCGTGCTGGCACAGCGCTCTGCCGCCGCTGCCCAGGAGATCAAGAAGCTGATCGACGAAGCTGGGCGCCAGGTCGGCGAAGGCGCACAACTGGTGGCAGATGCCGGCCAGCGCATGCAGGGCATCGCAGGGGGCGTGGAGGACGTCAGCCACCTGATGCGTGAGATCTCGGCGGCGTCGCAGGAGCAGTCGATCGGCATCGAGCAGATCAACCAGACCGTGGTGCAGATGGACCAGGCAACGCAGCAGAACGCGGCACTGGTTGAGGAAGCCACTGCTGCCGCACGTGAACTGCAATCCCAGGCGGGTACGCTTACCGAGGCGGTGTCGGTGTTCCGCCAGCAGGAACCGCACGAGGTCTCGCGGGCCGCCTGATCCAGGCCTGCAATGCGATCCTGATCAAGACGGCGCCCGCAGGGCGCCGTTTTCTTGCCTGCTTTTTGCGTGATGGGTCAGGAAAAGGCCGCTTCCGGGCCTGCCGTGAGTATCGACCACCCGTGGTTGGCGCCGCATCCACGCACTGCGTGGATCTACCGGTAGTGCCGGCCGCTGGCCGGCGATCACAGCGACGCGCACTGTCTGGACCCGCTGCCGGGGTTGGCACCGCTCTTCGCAGGGACAGCCAATCCACGCACGGCGTGGATCTACTGTGGGTCCGCATGCCTTCGGTGGACGCCAACCTTGGTTGGCGCTGTGGCTACCCCCGGAGAATATCCATGCATGGCGTGGATCTATCGGCCGGTGTGCAGCCACGGCGGTGCCGGCCAGTGGCCGGCACTACCTGCATTAATTGCGCACAAAGAAAAACCCCGCTGCGAGAGCAGCGGGGTTTTGGGTGTAAACCCTGGCGATGACCTACTCTCGCATGGCTTGAGCCACACTACCATCGGCGCAGCTGCGTTTCACTTCCGAGTTCGGGATGGGATCGGGTGGTTCCACAGCG
>NZ_JAUTXR010000143.1 GCF_030658505.1 Stenotrophomonas raiganjensis (SeqCode)
ATGGCGAAGCGCAGGCCTTCGTCCATGGCCACCGGGTTGATCAGGGTGACGACCATCTTGACGTTGTCACCCGGCATCACCATTTCGACGCCTTCCGGCAGCTGGGCGGCGCCGGTGATGTCGGTGGTACGGAAGTAGAACTGCGGACGGTAGCCGTTGAAGAACGGGGTGTGGCGGCCGCCTTCGTCCTTCGACAGGACGTACACTTCGCCTTCGAACTTGGTGTGCGGCTTGATCGTGCCCGGCTTGGCCAGAACCTGGCCACGCTCGACGTCGTCACGCTTGGTGCCGCGCAGCAGCAGGCCAGCGTTGTCGCCTGCCTGACCCTGGTCCAGCAGCTTGCGGAACATTTCGACGCCGGTCACGGTGGTCTTCTGCACCGGACGGATGCCGACGATTTCGATTTCGTCGCCAACCTTGATCACGCCGCGCTCGATACGACCGGTCACCACGGTGCCGCGGCCCGAGATCGAGAACACATCTTCCACCGGCATCAGGAACGGCTTGTCGATCGCGCGCTCCGGCTCCGGAATCCAGCTGTCCAGCGCATCGACCAGCTTCAGGATGGCCGGCACGCCGATCTCGCTCTGGTCGCCTTCCAGCGCCAGGCGGGCCGAACCCGAGATGATCGGGGTGTCGTCGCCCGGGAACTCGTACTTGCTCAGCAGCTCGCGCACTTCCATCTCGACCAGCTCGAGCAGCTCGGCGTCGTCGACCATGTCGGCCTTGTTCAGGAACACGACGATGTACGGCACGCCGACCTGGCGCGACAGCAGGATGTGCTCGCGGGTCTGCGGCATCGGGCCGTCAGCGGCCGAGCACACCAGGATCGCGCCGTCCATCTGGGCGGCACCGGTGATCATGTTCTTGACGTAGTCAGCGTGGCCCGGGCAGTCGACGTGGGCGTAGTGACGGATCGGGGATTCGTATTCGACGTGCGCGGTCGAGATCGTGATGCCACGCGCCTTTTCTTCCGGCGCGGCGTCGATCGAGGAGTAGTCCTTGAACTCGCCACCGAAGCGCTCGGCACCGATCTTGGTCAGTGC
>NZ_JAUTXR010000145.1 GCF_030658505.1 Stenotrophomonas raiganjensis (SeqCode)
CTACCGGCGTTCTACCCCAACCGCCACAGCCGCAGGCGGGGGGTGGCCGGCAGTGCTAGATCCCCCAACCGGGTGAACCCGGTGTCGCCCGCCAGCGCCTGCACCGCTGCGCTGGCGCGGCACGCCGCGCACACCGGCAGATCTGGCTGGGCACGACTGCCTGAGCCATCTGGCCTGGCGCGGTGGCCACGGCTGGCAGCTGGTGGCCGTAGCAGATGCCGAACACGGGCAGGTCAGCGTGGGCGGCCTGGCGCAGCCACGCCGCGCTGCGCTCGCTCCACTCGGCGTGGTCGGTAACGAAGGCAGCCGAGCCGGTCACCAGTACGCCGGCAAAC
>NZ_JAUTXR010000173.1 GCF_030658505.1 Stenotrophomonas raiganjensis (SeqCode)
CCCTGACTGTCTGCCCCTCCACAACGACAAGGCGAACCGCCTCGTCCCTCATGCCCTGAGTGATCTGTTTTGCCATGGGTCTACCTTGATGCTCGAAATTGATCCTATCGAGTGTCCAAGTTGATTAGACCACCACAACCCGTCCATGGGGGCTTGGCAGCCGCATCCATGCGGCTGACACCCCGCACTCCGACACTGCCCCGCCTCTGACAGATTTCCGCGATCGGATAGATCCACGCCATGCGTGGATGAATTTCTGTCAGATATCGAAATCAATCTGGGGTCGGATCCGTTTTCCTGTGGAAAACGGATCCGACCCTATGCCATTCCGACAGCTCGCAAGAATCTGTCGAAGGCGGGGTGGGTCCGGTTGCGGGAGTGTCCGCGGCATGGATGCCGCGGCCAAGCCCCCAGGGATGGGTTTACGGCGTCCCCGCCATCCGACACCTCCCCGCCTCCCCACGCAGAAACCCAGAGCCGCTTTGGCTTTGGCCTCTGCGGGTGCAGGGTGCAACCCTGCCGAACACCCTCCGCTGCGCTCGCCGGGCATGGCCCGGCGCTACCCGTAATGAAAAAGCCGCCTTTCGGCGGCTTCTTCATTACTTCAGCTTGATCTCGCGCAGGCGCTCTTCGAGGAAGCCGTGGGCGGTGATCGGCTCCGGGTACCGGCTCGGGTTCTCCGGGGTGATGCACGACGGCAGCACGTCGATCAGGAAGTCCGGGTTCGGGTGCAGGAAGAACGGCACCGAGTAGCGCGGCTGGCGCGCCAGCTCGCCCGGAGGATTGACCACGCGGTGGATGGTCGACGGATACACATGGTTGGTCAGGCGCTGCAGCATGTCGCCGATGTTGACCACGATGGTGTCCGCGTCCGAGGTGAACGGCACCCACTCGCCCTCGTGCGACTGCACCTCCAGGCCGGCCGCGCTGGCACCGACCAGCAGGGTGATGAAGTTGATGTCGCCATGCGCACCGGCGCGCACGTTCGGGATGTCATCGGTGGTGATCGGCGGGTAGTGGATCGGGCGCAGGATCGAGTTGCCGAAATTGGTCTTGTCGGCGAAGAAGTCCTCCGGCAGGCCGATGTGCAGGGCCAGCGCCGACAGCACGCGCGAACCAAGGTTGTCCAGCGCCTGGTACAGGCCGTAGCCGCGCTCACGGAAGCCCTCGACCTCGGTCGGCCACAGGTTCGGCGCCATCACGTCGCGGTACTTGGAGTCGTCGCCGATTTCACGGCCGATGTGCCAGAACTCCTTCAGGTCGAAATGCTTGGAACCCTTGGCGGTCTCCACGCCGAACGGGGTGTAGCCGCGGGCGCCGCCGCTGCCGGCCACGTGGTACTTGCGCTTGACCTCTTCGGGCAGGGCAAAGAAGGCTTTGAAGGCATCGTAGGCCGCATCGATGTCGGCCTGCGGGATGCCGTGGTTGCGGATGCCCGCGAATCCCCATTGGCGGTAGGCCGCGCCCAGCTCGGCCACGAAGGCCTCGCGGTCGCTGTCGAAACGGGTGATGTCGAGGGTGGGGATCTGGCTCACAGCGGTTCCTGGCTTGTCGTTGGGTCTGAGCGGGCCAGCGCATTCATGGCCCGCCTGAACATTGTGACAGATCGCCCGGCGAACGCGACTCGATACAAGGAAACAAACCGATACAATGCGCGGCCCGCGCGTACTTTAACGAATCCCTTACGTTGCCGCCGCGCCCTCCGCCCGTACCCTCCCGACCCGCCCGCGCCATGTCCAACGCTTCAGTCGCCGCCGACCTCCCCCTCGCAGGCCCTGCCCTTCGCTGGCGGCGGCTGGCGTGGTGGTCGCTGTTCGTGGCGGGCAATGCCCTGCTGGCTGCGGCGATCACCCTGGGCAACGTGCCACTGCACGACAACCCGGGTGGCAATCAGGGGCTGGCCTATCTCGCGATCGCCCTGCCCGGCCACCTGCTCGCGTTCGGCGCATTGGCGGGCCTGCTGCCCCTGCTGCTGGGCCTGTGGCCGCGCAGCGCGCGCACGCTGAGCATCAGCGCTGCACTGCTGCAGGGCGCGTGGCTGTGCCTGCTGCTGGTCGACGCCAAGGTCTTCACCCTGTATCGCTTCCATCTCAATGCCATGGTCGTGAACATGGTGTTCGGCGGCGCGCTGCAGGACCAGGTTGCCCTGTCCTGGGAAACCTGGCTGCAGATCGGCCTGCTGGTGGCCGCCATCTTCACCGCCGAAGGCCTGCTGGCGTGGGCCTGCTGGAAGCTGCTGCCTGCCGCGCCGCGCCGGCGCCGGGTACTCCAGGCCTGGACGGCCGTGGTCCTGCTGATGGCCGCTGGCCAGGCGGCCACCGCTTACTACGATGCGCGTGGCGACCGCGACGTGATCGCCCAGTGGAACTACCTGCCCTGGGCGCAGCCCATCACCGCCAAGAGCTTCATGCGCAGGCTCGGCGTGGTCAGCGAGCAGCAGGCCGGCCTGCCCGATCCGCGCCATGCGCAGCTGCTGTACCCGCTGCAGCCGCTGCGCTGCCAGAGCCCGCGGCGGCCCAACGTGCTGATGGTGGTGCTGGAATCACTGCGCCACGACGCGCTCACTCCGCAGATCATGCCGAACACCTCGGCGCTGGCGCAGTCCGCGCGGGTGTATGACCATCACTTCAGCACGGGCAATGCCACCCGCTATGGCCTGTTCGGCCTGCTCTACGGCCTGCCCGGCGGCTACTGGTCGAGCATGCTTGATGAACAGCGCGGCTCGCAGCTGTTCAAGGTTCTGGGCCAGCAGGGCTACGACCTGCACCTGTACGGCAGTGCGCCGCTGTACAGCCCGGAATTCGACCGCACGGCATTCGCCGACGTTCGCGGGCAGCTGCATCAGGGGCCTTCGGATCGGGAGTCGGAGGATCGCGACAGCAGCATTGTCGCTTCGCTGCGCAAGGACATCCGGGCCAGCCAGGCTGCGCACACGCCGTGGTTCGGGTTCGTCTTCCTCGATTCCACCCATGCGCCCTACCACATGCCCCCGGGCTACCCGCCGCTGGCGACCCCGATGTCCGGAAAAATCGACTTTCTGAAGTTCGGCCCGGACCACGATCCGACCCCCGAACTGAACCGATATCGGACGGCCGTGCACTACGCCGACAGCCTGGTCGGCACGCTGCTGGATGATCTGCGCGCGCAGGGGCTGGAACAGGACACGATCGTGCTGGTCACCGGCGACCATGGCGAGGAATTCAACGACCTCAAGCTGAACTACTGGGGCCACAACGGCAACTTCTCCGACTACCAGCTGCAGGTGCCGTTCGTGCTGCACTGGCCCGGCAAGGGCAATGCGCACGAAGCGCGCGTCAGTTCGCACGAGGACTGGGTGCCGACCCTGCTGCGCCATGCATTGGGCTGCGAGAACGCATTGACCGACTTCAGCACCGGCCACGACCTGCTGGCCGAACCGGCGGGCGAGCGCGCACTGGTGGTCGAAAGCTGGTCGCAACGAGCCGTCCGCCACGGCAACGCCATCTACGTGTTCGACAAGTTCGGCAACGCGACCTCGCTGGACCTGCACTACCGCCCACTGCCGCAGCAGGCTCCGGATGCTGCGGCCGTCCGTACCGCATGGGAAGCGCTGACCCGCTTCCGCAACCGCTGACCACAGAGGATGGTTTCCATGAAACGCGCCCTGCGCATCCTGCACACCGAAGCCGCCAAAGGCATGGGAGGCCAGGAGATCTACATCTTCCGCCACATGCAGGTGATGCGTGCCCGTGGTCATGAGGTGTCGCTGCTGTGCCAGCCCGATGCGCGCCTGGCCCAGCTGGCACGTGAGGATGGCTTCACCGTGCACACCCTGCGCATGGGCGGCCTGGCACGGCTGCTGGGTGGCATCTGGGCGGTATCGCGCCTGACCCGCCGTGAACGCTACGACGTGGTCAACACCACCAGCCGTCGCGACGCCCTGATTGCAGCCGCTGGCGCGCGCCTGGGCGGTACCCCGCTGGTGGTGCGTTCGCGGCACTTGATGAGCCCGATCAATTCCCTGCTCACGTATACCGGCCTGCCGCACCGGATCATCACTGTCAGCGACTTCGTCAAGCGGCTGATGGTCGACCGTGGCATCGCTGCGGAACGCATCGGCATCGTGCCGCCCATGGCGATGCCGCCACACTGGGACACCGCCGGGCCTGCCGACGCCTGGACGGAGCTGCAGGACACCCGCGCGCAGGTGCGCGCTGAACTCGGCTTCGCCGAGCGCGATATCGTGGTCGGCTGCGTGGCCGTGCTGCGCGAACCCAAGGGCCATGCCGAACTGCTGCATGCCATCGCGCCGTTGTGCAAGGCCAACCCCGACCTGCACCTGGCCGTCGTAGGCGACGGCGAGCCAGTGATGGGCCGCCTGCAGGCCCTGCGCAGCGAACTCGGCCTGGACCGGCAGGTGCACCTGCTCGGCTTCCGCAGCGACGCCCATCGGCTGATGGCCGGTTTCGACATCTTCGCCCTGGCCACCCACAAGGAGGCGTCGGGCACGGTCTTTCTCGAAGCCGCCCAGGCGGCGCTGCCGATCATCTCGCACCGCGTCGGCGGCGTACCTGAAATGCTGGTGGAAGGCAGCAATGCCATCCTCGTCCGGCTGGGCGACGAGGCCGCTCTCACCGGCGCGTTGCGCCTGCTGGTGGACGATCCGGAACGGCGGCGGCAGATGGGCCGTGCCGGTTGGGACTGGATCCGCAGCACCGCGCGGTTCAGTGCGGCCGGCCACGGCGAGGCCACCGAAAATTATTACCTCCAATGGCTGAAGGAGCTGGGTCATGGCTAATGCCCGAACCGTACCGGTGCTGATGCACCACCATGTCAGCAATTCGCCGGGGATGATCACCGTATCCCCGGAGAACTTCGAGAGCCAGATCGCCTGGCTCGCACGTACCGGCTGGACATCGTTGACGCTGGACCAGTACGCCGACTTCCTTGCCGGCAAGCCGGTCCCGCGCAAATCGATCGTGATCACGTTCGATGACGGCTACCTCGACAACTGGGTCTACGCGCATCCGATCCTGCAGAAGTACGGCATGCATGCGGTGGTGTTCGTGGTTACCGGCTGGATGCACGAGGGCCCGATCCGCCCGCATGCAGGCATCGAAGGCGCCGAGCTGCCGGCCACGCCGGAACATCGCGCCTGCGAAGACCTGATCTACAAGCAGGGCCGCAGCGACGAAGTCATGATGCGCTGGAGCGAAGCGCGTGCGGCAATCGAAGCCGGCACGTTCGAGGTCCACTGCCATACCCACAGCCACACCCGTTGGCTCAAGCGCGATGACCTGGACCGTGCACAGCGCCGCGAAGGCATCAGCGGCGACCTGGCCATGGCGAAGCAGACGCTGCTGGAGAAGCTCGGCGAAGTCTCCGATACGCTGTGCTGGCCCTATGGCGACTTCGACGATGACTACATCGAAGTGGCACGCGAACAGGGCTTCCGCTACCTGCACACCACCCACCCGTTCGGTCGCAACGTGGTCGGCGGCGATCCGGAGCGCATCTATCGCTTCGCGATCCGCAACCGGCCGGCCAGCTGGCTGCGCAAGCGCATCGCCTGGAGCTACAACCCGCTGATCGCGCCGATCTTCAACGGCTTCAAGGCCCGGCAGAAGAAGATGGTGCCGGGCCCGTAACCGGCGCGAACGCGGCGCCCCTGCAATCGGCGGCGCCCGATTCTTGAATGGATTCCAAGGAACAGTGAAGGCAATGAACGTACTGTTGACCGGTGGCGCTGGCTACATCGGCTCGCATGCATGCGTCGAGCTGCAGCAACAAGGGCACGGCGTGGTCATCGTGGATTCGCTGTGCAACAGCGACGCCAGCGTCGTTGAAGGCATCGCGCGGATCACCGGCACAGCGCCGGTGTTCGTGCAGGCCGACATCCGCGATCGAGCGCGCATCGCCGCGCTGATGCAACAGCATGCGATCGATGCGGTGCTGCACTTCGCAGCGCTCAAGTCCGTGGGTGACTCGCAGAAGGTGCCTCTGCAGTACTTCGACAGCAACATCAGCGGCACCATCGCCCTGCTCGGTGCGATGCAGGATGCGGGGGTGACGCTGCTGGTCTTCAGCTCCTCCGCCACCGTGTACGGCAACCAGGAGCACTGCCCGGTGGACGAGACTGCTTCAACCTGTGCCATGACGCCCTATGGCCGCACCAAGCTGGTGGTGGAGCAGCTGCTTGCCGACCTGATCGCAACGGGCCAGGACCTGCACGTGGCGACGCTGCGCTACTTCAATCCGGTGGGCGCCCACAGCAGTGCACTCATCGGCGAGCTGCCGCACGGCACGCCCAGCAACCTGATGCCCTACATCGCGCAGGTTGCGGCCGGGCTGCTGCCGGAGGTACAGGTCTTCGGCGATGACTATCCGACCCATGACGGTACCGGCGTGCGCGACTACATCCATGTGCAGGACGTCGCCAGCGCCCACGTGCTGGCCCTGCAGTTCCTTCGCAACCAGCGGCGCAGCATCACCCTCAACCTTGGCACCGGCCAGGGCCACAGCGTGCTGGAACTGATCCGGGCGTTCGAGCAGGCCGCCAGGGTACGGATTCCGTACCGCATCGCCCCACGCCGCAGCGGCGACATCGCGGTGAGCTTTGCCGACGCGTCACTGGCCCTGCGCGAACTGGGCTGGAAGGCCCGTCACGACCTGGCGGACATGTGCCGTGACACCTGGAAATGGCAAAAGGCCATGCCGCCCCGGGCACCAGCCGAACACCGATGACCGGGGCGACCTCCGTCAGAAGAATCGTCCGTACACGACCTGCACGATCTCACCATTGCCGGTATTGATCAGCAGTGCATCGGGGCCATAGCGCACCCACTCGAAGCCCATCGGCGGCATGTCGAGGCCGAACAGCCAGAAGTCGTTGAGGATGTAGTCGCCCACCCAGTACGGGCGCGGCAGGATCTGGCCGTAGTGCCAGCGCTGGTAGGCGTAGCCCACTGGCGGATGGTAGGGCCCGATGCGGAAGGCGTGGTCGGCATGGAAGTTGTGCCGGTAGTCCTCGCGGAATGCCGGTCGCGCATTGCCCAGTTCACGCGGGCGCTCCATCCGTGGATACCCCCAGGGCGCTCTCATCGGCTCTTCGCGTGGCGCGGACATGTGCGGCCCACCTTCCGGGCGGCGTTCGGCGCTGGCAATCGAAACGCCGCCCAGCAACGGCAGCACCAGCAGCACGCCTGCCAGCAGGCAGCGGCTGTAGCGCAGTGAGGTGTTCATGGTCATGGTCCCTGCAACGAAGTGAAGAAGGATGGAGCGTGGTCCGCTCCGACCAGGTCCCCGGCTGCGCAGGCTGAGCAGGGCAGCGAAGGATCCTGATCCCGGGAATACGCCCGGCATCGTTCATGACGCGTCACAAAGCGCACAGCCACAGCTGAACGTAATCACGGGTCGCGATCGGTTCAGTCAGTGGCGCTGGACAGCGACATGGCCGCAATAGCGGCCATGTCGAGGTGCCAGGTTGTACCACCGCCGGACTCAGCCGGCGGCGTCACGCACCGCAGCAGACAGGCGATCCAGCGTCTCCTGCATCAGCGTCGCATCATCCGCTTCGACCGTGACCCGCACCACCGGCTCGGTACCGGAAGGACGCAGGAACGCCCGGCCACGACCGGCTACCGATTGCTGCGCGACGGCCAATGCGGCCTGCACGCTGTCGGCCTGCACCGTGGCCTTGGCCGAGGCATTGCCCAACCGCACGTTGACCGTCTTCTGCGGAACCCGCTGCAGCCCCTTCAACGCCTGGCGCAGGGTCTGCCCGCTGTTGCGCAGTGCCACCAGCACCTGCAGCGCACTGACGATGCCATCACCGGTGGTCGCACGGTCCAGGCACAGCAGATGGCCGGAGGCTTCACCGCCGAGCACGCCACCGCCTTCGATCAGCGCCTGGTGCACGTAGCGATCACCGACGTTGCTGCGCACGAACGGAATCTGCAGATCGGCAAAAGCCTTCTCCACACCGTAGTTGCTCATCAGCGTGCCGACCACCGGGCCACGCAGACGGCCTTCTTCCTTCCAGGCGCGGGCCAGGATGTACAGCAGGTCATCGCCATCGACCGGGTTGCCCTGGTCATCGGCCATCAGCACGCGGTCACCGTCACCATCGAAGGCGATGCCCAGGTCGGCACGGGTCTCGCGGACCTTGGCCGCCAGGTTGTCGATATGGGTGGAGCCGACACCCGCATTGATGTTGACGCCGTTCGGCTCTGCACCAATGCCGATCACCTCGGCACCCAGTTCGCGGAACAGCAGCGGCGCGATCTGGTAGGTGGCGCCGTGGGCGCAGTCCAGCACCAGGCGCACCCCACGCAGGTCGAATGCGCGCGGCACGCTGGCCTTGCAGAACTCGATGTAGCGGCCAACCGCCTCGCGTGCACGCGACGCCTTGCCCAGCTTCTCCGATTCAGCAGTGGTGAACGGAACGTCCAGCGCCGCCTCCAGAGCCAGCTCGGTGGCATCGTCAAGCTTCTCGCCTTGGGCGGAGAAGAACTTGATGCCATTGTCGTAATGCGGATTATGCGAGGCACTGATGACAATGCCGGCGTCCACGCCCAGCGTGCGGGTCAGGAACGCCACTGCCGGGGTCGGCATCGGACCGAGCAGCTGCACATCGGCACCGGCGGCGACCAGTCCGGCTTCCAATGCCGCTTCGAACATATAACCGGAAATGCGGGTGTCCTTGCCGATCACCACGATCGGCCGGCGCCCGTCCTGGCCGCGCCGGGCAACCAGGACACGGCCCAGGGCATTGCCCAGGCGCAGCACGAAATCAGCCGAGATCACGCCCTGGCCGACCCGGCCACGGATGCCATCAGTACCGAAGTACTTGCGGCCTCCCATCAAGCCACCTCCGGCGCCGGCTGGCGGCCCAGCATCGCCAGCAGATCGGACAGGCGGTCGCGCATTTCACGGCGGTCGCAGATCTGGTCGATGGCACCGTGCTCCAGCAGGAACTCCGAGCGCTGGAAGCCTTCCGGCAGCTTCTCGCGCACGGTCTGCTCGATCACGCGCGGGCCGGCGAAGCCGATCAGTGCCTGCGGCTCGGCGATGTTGATGTCGCCCAGCATCGCGAAGGAGGCCGACACGCCACCGGTGGTCGGATGGGTCAGCACCGAGATGTACGGCAGGCCGGCTTCACGCAGCTTGCCCAGCGCGGCCGAGGTCTTGGCCATCTGCATCAGCGAGAACAGGCCTTCCTGCATGCGTGCGCCACCGCTCTGCGAGAAGCACACGTAGGGCGCACCGATCTCGACCGCGGTTTCGGCAGCGAGCGAGAAGCGCTCCCCCACCACCGAGCCCATCGACCCGCCCATGAAGACGAAGTCGAACGACGAGGCGACCAGCGCGCGGCCCTTGAGCAGGCCACGCATGGCGATCAGCGCGTCATACTCGCCGGTGTTCTTCTGCGCGATCTTGATGCGCTCGCTGTACTTCTTCTGGTCCTTGAACTTGAGCAGGTCGGTCGGGCCCAGCCGCGCACCGATTTCGGTGGTGCTGTCGGCGTCGAACAGGGCGGCCAGGCGCGCGCGCGCGCGGATCGCCATGTGATGGCCGCACTTCGGGCAGACTTCCAGGTTCTCTTCCAGTTCCGGACGGTACAACGCGCTGCCGCAGTTGCTGCACTTTTCCCACAGGCCCTCGGGGACACTGCGCTTCTTGCTGGGGGTGTTGTCGGTGCGGATGCCGGACGGCATCAACTTGCTGAGCCAACTCATGCGGGAGGACACTTCCGTTCAGGGCGGCCCTGGGGCCGCAAAGGCGGACAGTCTAGCTCCGCTTTCCCTGCCCGTGCACCCCCTTGCCCGGCATGGGGGTGCAGGAAAAAACCATGCTGGGACGTACGTTTAGGTGTTGGGTAGCGCCGGACCATGCCCGGCGGATGTCCTGCCTGCCGCACCGCCGGGCATGGCCCGGCGCTACCATTACGCGTCCAGCGCCTGCCGCAGCGGGGCCAGGAAGGTCCGAGCGCGCAGGACTGCGTCTTCGGCCGAATCCGCTTCGGCCAGCACCGCCACCAGCGCACTGCCGACCACCACGCCGTCGGCCTGGCGGGCCATGGCTGCGGCACTGGCCGCGTCCTTGATGCCGAAGCCGGCCACCACCGGCACCGCTGCGCGCGCGCGCAGCGCCTGCAGTCGCGCACTGGCGGCATCGCTGTCCAGGCGCTCGGAGGCACCGGTCACGCCGGCGAAACTGACGTAGTAGAGGTAGCCACGGGCCAACGCCAGAAGCTTGTCGGCCCGCGCCTCGCTGGTGGTCGGCGACGCCAGCAGGACCAGCGCCAGGCCGGCCGCATCGAAGGCCTGCTGCGCTTCACCGGCTTCTTCCGGCGGCAGGTCGACCAGCAGCACGCCGTCCACGCCGGCCTCCACGGCCGCCTTGGCGAAGGCCGCGTAGCCGTGGATCTCCACCGGGTTCAGGTAGCCCATCAGCACCACCGGGGTCTGCGCATCGCGTTCACGGAACTGTGCCACCGCCTGCAGCACATAGCGGCTGCCGGCCCCCCGCGCCAGCGCACGTTCGGAGCTGCGCTGGATGGTCGGGCCATCCGCCATCGGATCGGAGAACGGCACGCCCAGCTCGATCACATCGGCACCGGCATCGACCAGCGCGTGCATGACCGGCACCGTGGCCTCCAGCGAGGGGTCACCGGCGGTGACGAAGGGGATAAGTGCCTTGCGCTGCTGCTCGCGCAGGCGCTGGAAACAGGCATCGAGTCGGGATACGGGCATCTCAGGCACATCCTTCAATCAGTTCAATCGCATCGCTGGTCCCCCAGTACATCCGGGTGACCTTCCCTTCATAGAGTTCCAGGCGGATGCCCAGGTCCGAGCCCGGGTCCTGCCAGGTGAGGTACTCGCCCTGGTCGCCGTCATAGGCATGCGGGCTGGACACCGGCGGATTCGGAAACTGCGCCATGGCCTGTGCGCGGGTCATGCCGACGCGCAGGCCAAACGGACCGGGCTGCTCAACCGGCAGCTCCGGGTCGTCACCCGGCTTCAGATCGAAACGCACCACGCGCTCGTCATCGGTCATCATCGACACGCCGGCCGGCAGCGCCTTGCCATCGTAGTACTCGCAGTCGCCTTCGAAGAACTCCTTCGCGCCCTGCGCTTTCCAGGGACCCAGGGCCTTCAGGTCACTCATGTGCTGGCCGACCAGCACCTCGCCGGCATGATCCAGCGCCACCGAGGCCACTGCAGGCACGTCGTCGCTGTCCGCGCCTTGCGCAGACGGTGGATCGACGATCGGCGTACGCGCCATCGGGTCGAGGTCATCGTTGGCGGCCGGCTGCTGGGCCGGCTGCGTGGTGGCCTTGGCGGCCGGTGCCAGCACCGGCGGTTCCGGCGGCTGGCACGCGGCCAGGCCCAGCGCCAGCAGAAGCACGCCGCTGTTGCGCAGCAGCGCGCTCACAGGACCAGCCCTTCGCGCGCGGCGATGGTGTGCACGTCCTTGTCACCGCGGCCGGACAGATTGCAGAGGACGATCTGGTCGCGCGGACGCTCGCGCGCCAGCTTGATCGCCTGCGCCAGCGCATGGCTGGACTCCAGCGCCGGCAGGATGCCTTCGGTGTGGGCCAGCAGATGGAAGGCCTGCAATGCTTCCTCGTCGGTGATGCCGAGATAGCGTGCGCGACCGGTATCGGCCAGGAACGCGTGCTCCGGGCCGACGCCCGGATAGTCCAGGCCTGCCGACACCGAATGGGTCTCGATGATCTGGCCGTCGTCATCGCACAGCACATAGGTGCGGTTGCCATGCAGCACGCCCGGACGGCCGGCTGCAATCGAGGCGGCATGGCGGCCGGTGCTGATGCCATCCCCTGCCGCTTCAGCACCGACGATCTCGACCTGGCGGTCGTTGAGGAAGGCATGGAACAGGCCGATGGCATTGCTGCCGCCGCCGACGCAGGCCGTGATCGCATCAGGCAGGCGGCCGTACTCGGCCAGCATCTGCTCGCGCGCCTCGCGGCCGACGATGGCATTGAAGTCACGGACCATGCGCGGGTACGGATCCGGGCCGGCCACGGTGCCGATGATGTAGAAGGTGTCCTGTACGTTCGTCACCCAGTCGCGCATCGCTTCGTTGAGCGCGTCCTTCAGGGTGGCCGAGCCGGAGGTGACCGGCACCACCGTCGCACCGAGCAGCTTCATGCGGTAGACGTTGATCTTCTGCCGCTCGATGTCGGTGGCGCCCATGTACACCACGCATTCCAGCCCCAACCGCGCGGCCACCGTGGCACTGGCCACGCCATGCTGGCCGGCACCGGTCTCGGCGATGATGCGCTTCTTGCCCATCCGCGCGGCCAGCAGTGCCTGGCCGATGGTGTTGTTGATCTTGTGCGCGCCGGTGTGATTCAGGTCCTCGCGCTTGAGCAGGATCTGCGCGCCGCCGACATGATCGCTGAGGCGCTGGGCATGGTAGATCGGGCTCGGCCGGCCTACGTAATGGGCCAGGTCGCGGTCATAGGCGGCCTGGAATTCGGGGTCTTGGCGGGCCTGGTCATAGGCCTGGGCCAGTTCCTGCAGCGGGCCGACCAGGGTCTCGGCGACAAAGCTGCCGCCGTAGCGGCCGAAGTGACCCCGGGGATCCGGGAAGGCGTGGTAGTCGGCAATGGGGGAGGCAGACATGGATACGACCGGTGGTTCAGACAGGTGGATACTCTAGCGCACGGGTCGTGACCGGAAAATGGATATTATCTGGCGCATATCGTCAGGAAATCTCACATGAGCCGCTCCCTGCTTCCGCCGCTCAATGCCCTGCGGGCGTTCGAGGCCACCGCCCGTCTTGGCGGCGTCGGCCGCGCCGCGCAGGACCTGCACGTCACCCACGGCGCGGTCAGCCGGCAGCTGAAGCTGCTGGAGGATCACCTGGGCCTGGCATTGTTCCAGCGTGCCGGTCGTGGCCTGCGCCTGACCGCGGCGGGCTCGCGCCTGCAGGCAGCGTGCAGCGAGGCGTTCAACGGCATCGAAGATTGCGTGCGTGAACTGCGACGGCCGGCGGCAGCGCAGGCGCTGGTGCTTGGGTGCAGTGGCAGCGTGCTGGCGCGCTGGATGATCCCGCGCCTGCCTGCACTCCAGGCCGCCCTGCCAGGCGTGCGCCTGCAGTGGTCGGCGCTGGATGGCAGTTTCACCGAAGCCCAGGCTGCTCTGGATGCCGTGCTGCTGCTGGCGCAGGGACCATGGCCCCGTGGCTGGCAGGTACGCGAACTGGCACCGGAACGGGTTGGCGTCGTGGTGGCCCCCTCGCATCCGGCGGCGCAGCGCCTGCGGCAGGCACCGCCCACGGCACTGCTGCCGGAAACATTGCTGTACACCAGCTCTCGGCCACAGGCCTGGCCCGCGTGGGCGCAAGCGCACGACCTGGATCCGTCGAAGCTGCAGCTGGGCACCGCCTTCGAGCATCTGTACTACCTGTTGGAGGCGGCGGTGGCCGGGTTGGGCCCGGCGATCGCACCGGAGCCACTGGTGGCCGAAGACCTGGCTGCGGGCAGGCTGGTCGCACCGTGGGGATTTGCCGCCACGGGCGGATTCTGGGTGCTGGCGCGGCCAGAAGGACAAGCCGATGCGCGCGTGGATGCGCTGGCCGACTGGCTGGGCCAGCAACTCCGCTGACAACAAAAAGGGTCGGAGGGGATCAAGTCGCAGGTGGCACAAACGACTTAATCCCCTCCGTCCCCTTTTTTCAGGCGGCGGCCGGGGTGGCCAGGCGCTGCTGCAGATCCTCGCGCAGGCGCGACAGCTCCACTTCCGCCTGCTGCCGCTGCTGCATGCCTTCGCGGTGGATGCTGCGCACTTCTTCCACGGTCGCGATCAACTGGTCGTGCACGTGGCGCAGCGTTGCCACGTCGATCACGCCGCGCTGGTTGCTGCGCGCGGTATCCACCGAGGCCTGGCGCATCAGGTCCGCATTGCGGCGCATCAGCTCATTGGTCGCGTCGTCGATGGCGGTAGCCAGCTCGGCGGCAGTCTTCTGCTCGCCCAATGACAACTGGATCGCGAACTGGCGCTTCCACGATGGGATGGTGATGTCGCGGACCGTGTTGAACTTCTCGATCAACTGCAGTGCATTGGCCTGGATCAGGCGGATCATCGGCAACGACTGGTCGGCGGCATGCTGCATCAGCTGCAGGTCGGACACCCGCTTGTCGATCAGGCGGATCGCGTTCTCGATCTCACCCAGGCGGATGCGCTGCTGGGGGTCCTCACTGCCCTGCCCGGCCTGCTGCTCGGCCTGCAGTTCGGCCAGGCGCTGCTTGCCCGCAGCGGCATACAGGCCCAGTGCGTGGCGTTCTTCGCGGACGATATCGTGCATGCGGTCGAACTCGCCCACGCGCTTGGCCATCAATGCCTGCTGCACGCCGACATCGCCCAGCAACTGTTCGATCTGCGCATTGGTGTCGCTGAACTTCTGGACCAGTTCGCCCCTGGAAGCGCGCAGCCGGTCAAGCAGGCCACCAATCAACGGCACCTTGGAGCGCTGCGCGAACCCATCAAGCTTGAGGCTGCGCGCAATGCGCACGACTTCGCCCAGCTTCTCGCCACTGGCATCGAGATCATGGTTGCGGACCTGGTCCAGCAGTTGGCTGGAGAAGGCGGCGGTGCGGTTGGCGGCATCGCGACCAAACACCTGCAGGTTGCCTGGGCGCAGGTCCTCCAGTTCACGGCTGATCTCGGCAATGCGTGGCAGATCCTCCTGAACGAGGCCCAGTGCCCGCAGCGTACCCTCATCGATCGGCGTGGCGATGGTCGTACCGGGCACGAGGGCACCCGGGGTCTGGCTGTCCTGGGTCATTGGGCAGTCTCCTTGCGGTTGGATAGGCGGCAACGACGGCCGGCTCACGGCAGTCTAGCCTGAGCCGCCGCCACCTCGTCATCGATCTGCGCGTGCAGCGTGGCGGCCTTCGCCGCCAGCGTGGCAGCGGCAACGGCCTGGCCCGCCAGTGCGGCCTGTCGCCAGGCCGGCAGCAGGACATCGTGGATGCGCGCGAAACGCTGCAGCAGCACGTGGTCCTGGTCCTGCAGCAGCTGCCACTGGCCAGCCTCAAGACGCCGCAGCGTCGCCAGCCGGCGAAGGTGGTCCAGCCGTTGCGACAGCGCAGCCTGGCCCGCGGCATCACACTGCGTCAGACGCGATGCAGCCAGCTCCGCCCAGGCGTCGAGCGCTGCGGCAGCCTCCGCATGCTCGACGATCGCCGAGGACCGCAGCTGCAGGTGATGCTGCAGGCGCTGCGCCTGCTCGCTTGCCTGCAGGGCCAGCACGCCCAGTTGCGCCTGCAGTGCACGCCCTTCCGCCTCGCGGGCGACGTCGCGCCCAAGCAGGCGCCCCCACCAGCCTTCCTCGCGGCGGATCCGCGCAGGATTGCCAGCCTGCAGGGCCTGGGCGATGCGCGCCAGCGCAGCCACCAGGCCTTCACCGGCGGCCTGCGGCAGGCTCACCTCGCGCAGGGCCAACGCCTGCAACAGTGGTGCACCGTAATCGGCCAGCGTGGCGACATCGGCCGCGTCAGGCAGCGTCGGCGGCGGCAGTGGCGCGGTCACGGCAGCGGTGGCGGCGACGGTGTTGATGCCGGCATGTCCTCACCATCTTCATCTTCCGGCGGCAACGACTCGCCGTAGAAGTGGCGCATCAGCGCTTCATCCAGTGCACGTTCCTCCGGCGTCGAGGCACGGCGCACGCGCGCACGCTGCGCCACCGCGGCGCCTGGCGCGCCGCGCTCGACCTGCTGCCGCGCCCAACCGGCGAACGCGGCCAGCGTCTGCGACACCTGCACCTGCTGCACCTGCGACGCTGCCAGCAGTTCGACCAGCGGTGCCAGCCCGGCCTGCAGGTCTTCGGCCAGGACCGTGGCCGGCTTGCTGGGGAGCGTTTCAACGGGCACCGGCGCGGCCGGTGCAGCACGTATTTCAGAAAGGCGATGCAGGGCCTCCAGCAACGCCGGCCACGGGGCCGGATCGGCGACCGCTTCCGGCACCGGCGCGGGAAGCTGCAGGGCGCTGGCGATGTCGGCCAACTGCGCTACCACGCGCCCGCCGACATCACTGTCGTCGGCCCCCATCGCCTTGTTGCGCAGGAAATCGCGCTTGATCTGCGCCCAGCGCTGCGCTTGCGCGTCATCCAGCACGCCGCGCAGCTCGGCCAGCTTCAGCAGGTTCTCCTCGGCACCCGTGGTCAGCAGCTGCGCCTCGCCCAGATAGTGGTCGGAGATCAGCTGCTGCAGCTCGTCTTCGTTCATCACCGGCGAGATCTTCTCGGCCAGTTTGTTCATGTTGCGGTAGCTGCCCTGCAGCCGGAATGGCGGTTCGGTACGGTAGCGATCGTCCTGCGCGGCGCTGGCAATGTACTGCTGGTTGACCCGGTAGACCACGTCGCGCACGCGCAGCATCCGCTGCAGGGTGGCAGTGATCTCGTTGATCTCCGCGCTGCTGTAGGCGTGGCCGAGACCGTTGGTCGAGACCTCCTTGCCCATCGCGCGGTCGACCAGCACGTACAGGTCGGCCATGTCACGCGTGGCCAGTGGCGCCAGCACCGGGTTGGAGGTCAGGCCGTTCTCGATGTAGCTGAGGGTGAACGCCGCCTCCATGCCACCGAGCACGTCGCCGAGATTGTAGATGTCGGCCCGGTTGGCGAGCATGTCGGGAATCTTGAACACTTCGCCGGACTCGGTGTACGGGTTGCCGGCCATCACCACGCAGAACTTCTTGCCACGCATGTCGTAGGTGCGGGTGCGGCCGCGCCACACGCCTTCGATGCGGCGGGTACCATCGCACAGCGAAATGAATTTCTGCAGGAACTCGGGGTGGGTGTGCTGGATGTCGTCGACATACAGCATGGTGTTGTTGCCCATTTCCAGCGCCAGGTTGAGCTTCTCCAGCTCCTGCCGCGAGGTTGCGTCCGGCGCCTGCGCCGGATCCAGCGAGCGCACCTCGTGGCCCAGCGCCGGACCGTTGATCTTCATGAAGACCAGGCCGAGGCGGTGCGCCACGTATTCCATCAAGGTGGTTTTGCCATAGCCCGGTGGCGAGATCATCATCAGCAGGCCCATCAGGTCGCTGCGCTTGTTCTCGCCGACCGTGCCCATCTGCTTGGCCAGGTTATCGCCGATCACACCCAGGTAGACATCGTTGATCAGCTTGTTGCGCACGAAGGACGACAATGGCCGTGCCTTGAACTCGGAAAGGCGCAACGTTTCACGCTCGCGGCCGATGATGCCCTGGCGCAGTGCCTGGTAGGCATGGAAGGCCGGCACGAAGTGGCGCACGTGCTGCTGCAGGCGCGCCAGGAAATCGTCCAGTGACAGGGCAAGCGTGCCATTGCCGATGCGCGCGTGCTCGCCGAGCAGGCCGCTGACCTCCACCCGCAGCGCCGCGTCACTGGCACGGGTGCGCAGCTGCCGTTGCACCAGCAGCAACGCAGCGGCTTCATCGACATAGCCGGCGTGCTGGTCATGCGCAGGCATCCGCGCCACTGCACGCAGCCACTGGCCGGCCAGTGCCCAACGCGTGGCCAGCGGATCCTGGCCGCGCTGCAGAGCACGCTCGACCGCCTCGCGCTGCCCCGCCTGCTCCAGTTGCTGCGCCAATGCCTCCAGCAGCGCCACGGCATGGCGGCTGCTGGTGAACACGGGCTCTCCCGCCGCCAGCTCTTCGCCCAGATAGGCGGCCGCAGCCTCTGCGGCATCGGCATCGAAGGGCAAGGCATGCGACTGCGCATAGGCCAACAGCGCTTCGGCCATCTCCACGCGCAACGCCTGCCGCCCCTCATCGGAACCGAACAGTCGCGCCAGCGCTTCGGCGCCGGCCTGCCGCGACGGCCATTGCGCCACCCCCTCGCGACGTTGCTCGGCTGCCCAGAACAGCAGCGCCAGCGCGCGCACCTGCGCTGTATGGCGCAGGCTGCCCGCGGCCTGCTGCAGCGGCAGCAGCGCGCGCAGGATGAGGGCTGCATCGTGGTCATGGATGCCACGCTCGTAGCCTTCGCGATAGCGTGGTGCGGCAAACGCACGCACGCGCTGATCCAGTGCTTCCGGGTTGGCGACGTCGTGCTGCAGCGCAGCCAGATCGAGGCCGTCGCGCCCCTCCTGCGCGGCCAGCAGCAGGCTGCCGGCCAGGTACTCGCCGCGATACAGCGTGGGCGATTCCGAGTCCAGGGTGACCGGCCAGAATGGCTTCAGTGCATCCAGTTCCGGGTCATGCAGGGTCTCCAGGAAATCCGTGCCAGTGAGGTGGATCGCCAGCGTGTCACCCCGCGGCAGCAAGGTCAGATCCAGCGCCTGGGTGTTGACGCTGAAGCGATGGCGCGGGCCCAGCCGCACCACGTTGCCGCCGGCTTCGTACAGGTCACTGCGGTCGCGCAGCTGTCGCACCGCCTGGTCACGCACGCCCTTCAGCCGCGCCTCGATGTCGTCGGCCTTGACGTTGTCATGCAACGTACGCAGGCGCTCGGCCAGCTCGCGCAGCTTGAGGATCAGCGGATCGCCGGCAAAGAACGCGTTGAGTTCATCGGCGGTGGCGAAGCGCTCGGTCCGCTTGGCCAGGCCATCAAGAATGCGGTTGGCCGCATCCAGCACCGAACGCGCCTTGCGCTGCCGGTCATCCAGCAACGCCTGCTTGTGCGTCTCGAAGGCTTCGACCAGCTCTTCGCGCTTGCTCAGGATGTCGCCGAGGAACTGTTCGTGTTCGCCGAACTGGCTCTCCAGCTCTTCCAGCTGGACCAGCAGGCGCGACAGCTGCTCGTCGGCGCGCTCCGGGTCCGTGGCCAGCGCCAGCGCGCTGGTGATCGACTGCGAGAACAGCGCGAACTGGGCCGCGAACTGGGCTACGGCTTCTGCCGAACCCAGCGATCTGCGCCGCTGATCGGCGCGCGCTCGCGCCTGGTTGAGGCGGCCGTACAGCACCGAGATCGACTCGACCACGTGGGTGCGGGCAGTGGCATCGTCCACCTTCAGGCCGGCCATCAGCTCGGACAGCATGTCCAGGTCGGCCGCCATGCCACGCAGTCCCTCCAGCTGCTCATCCAGCTGGCGGGCCGTCTGTGCCTGTTGCGCGGCTTCGTCCAGCGCCTGCAGCCGCGTGCCAAGCGGCGCCAGCGCTGCCTCGCCGGCGAGGAAGACACCGGTGGCGGCGCCGACACGGTCCTGTGCCTCCACCAGCTCGGCGGTCATCGCCTCGATGCGCGCGGTATCGATGTAGCGCAGCTCGCGGATGGTCAGCAGCCGCCCGCGCAATGCGGTGATTGCATTGAGGGCCTCGACGAAGGCCTGTACCTCATTCCAGTTCTGCGGCTGCAGACGGCCCAGCAGCGCCTTGTGCGCGGCCTCGGCCTCGGCCATCGCCTGCGCCGACTGCTGGCGGATCGACTGCACCTTCTCGTATTCGTCCAGCACCGATTCGCCGGTGGCGCTGATCTGCCGCAGCAGCGCCTCGGCACCATCGCAGGCCTCGTCGCCCAGCCAGTGGTGGGTGTCGAACAGGCGGCGGGTATCGGCTACCAGGCGCTGGTAGCGCTGCACCGACACATCCTGGCCGTCGATCTCGCGCGCCAGGTTGAACAGGTTGGAGATGCCGCGCACCAGCTCAGCGTTGCCGATGCGGCCCATGAACGTGTTGCCGGGCGGACGGCTGGCGGCGAACTCGTCCGTGCTGAAGGGGGTCTGCCAGACCTGCATGGGATGGATGCGGGTCGGTTCGCTGCCCTCGGCATGGAACAGCACCATGCGCCCGTCCTGAAGGAACGCGTAGCCGTGGCCGAACACCGGGTTCTGCAGTACACGCTGGATGGTGTTGTAGACGAACAACGCCGAACGCCCACCTTCGCGCTCGTAGAAGATGTACAGCACGTCCTCGCCGTTCGGCGACCGGATGCTGCGCTTGAACTGCATGCCGGCCATCGAGGCGTCGAATGCCTTGTGCTCGCCGCCCTGCAGGTAATACCCCCCCGGGAAGATCACGCCGTGGTCTTCGGGCAGCTGCACGCACGCCTGCACGATCGCGTCGTTGCGTACGATGCTGCCGGTCAGTGTGTTGTAGATCAGGCCGCGCCACTCGGTCTCTCGGTAGGGCAGCACCTTCAGCAGCACCAGCGAGCCGACCCGGGCGAATTCGAACTGGGCGTCGTCCAGCGACTGCGTGCTGTCCTCCACCGGCTCGCTGTAGATGCCCTGGCCGGTCTCGGTGTTGTTCTCCACCTTGATGGTGAGATCACCGCCGGTGGTCTCCACGAACAGGGTGTCGAGGATGTTCAGGTGCGAATGCCGGCCACTGACCGCAAGGTCGCGGGTGGCCTTGGTCCATTCGAAATCAAACGGCGGCGGCAATGCGATGTCGCGCTCGCCGCGCGCATCCAGATAGGTCAGTTCGCCTTCGCGCGACAGCGCCCAGCGGAACACGCGCACGTCACTGCTGCGCTCGCCGATCTGGAACGAGGCCAGCAGCTTGTCGCCCACCACGATCAGCTGCAGCAGGCGTGCGTGCTTGTAGTAGGCATACAGCTCGTTGAAGTCATGCACGAAGCCCGGCTGGTCGAGGAAGCTTCCCTTCAGCTCGAGCGCGGCGACATCGTAACCATCGCTGCCCTGCACCAGCCGGTACAGGCCGAACACATCTTCGATGCGGGTCTGGGTCTTGAGCCCGATGAACACGTTGTAGCCGAACAGCAGGCGGTCCGGCCCCACCTGCACGATGTCACGCCCGACGCAGTTGTTCTCGCTACGGATGCGGAAGCGCCCGACCACTTCCAGTCGGCTGTCGCCGAATTCGGCCAGCCGTTGGCGATTCAGCGTTTCGGCCAGGGCCTGCAGGCGCTGGCCCTGCTCGGCCAGGCGGCGGCGCAGGACTTCATAGGCGCCGCCCTGGGCGACGGCCTGGTCGACGGTGTTGCCGCCGGCCTCCGGCGCGGTGGATTCGGCGGACGGATGGGTCTCAGACATCAGCAGGCTTCCAGCTCACGGGCGAACGGCCGCGGATGCGGCCGGCACGGGCGGGCGATGGCCAGGCCGGCCATCGCCCGGTGCATCAACGGGCGCTGTCGACCACGGAGGCCGGCACCACCGGAACCGCTTCGGCGTCCTCGGCGATCTGCCGCGGTGCCGGTTCGGCCACGGCCACGCCCAGGTAGCGCTGCATCAGCTCCTGCACGATCGGGCTCTTGCCGGCGAAGCCTTCGATCGACTTGCCGAGCGAGACCGCCTTGACCAGGTTCTCGAACATGCCGCCGTCACCGCCGACCAGATCGATGTCGGCATTGCGCAGCGCGCTGGCGATGACGTTGGCGTTCTCGCGCGAGACTTCCTTGCCGGCCTCGATCGAGGCCAGCGCCTGCTTCAGGCTGTTGTCCAGCATCATGCGGAACTCTTCGTGGCCGCGTGCCTGGTCGCTCAGCGAGGCGATAGCCTCGAACTTGCGCACCAGGCCTTCGGCCTCGGCCAGCAGCTTCTTCTGCACCACGCCCGCTTCTGCGTTGCCCAGCGATTCGGCGGCGGTGGCACGGGCCAGGCCCATCTTCTCCTCGCCCTGTGCCTGGGCCTGCAGCGTTTCGGCCAGCACACGGGCTTCGTTGCTGCCCTGCTTCAGGCTGGCCTCGGCCTTCGCCTCGATCACACGGGCCTCTGCGATGCCGACCTTCTCGATGGCCAGCGCCGAGGCTTCACGCACCTGCGCTTCGGCCAGGCCCGGCGCCGCCTGTTCGGCACGCAGCGCGTCGGCAAGCAGGCGCTTGGCTTCGGCCTGCTTGCCCGCTGCTTCGTGCTCGGCCTGGGCCAGCGTGGTCAGTTCAACGGCACGATGCTTGGACGCGGTTTCGCGTGCCTGTGCTTCCTTCACTTCACGCACCAGCGACTCCTGCGCCTTGGCCTCGGCTTCCAGGATCAGCACCTGCTTCTGGCGGTCGGCCTCGGAGACTTCGCGCACCTCCTTGATGCGCTCCTCTTCCTGCGCCACGGTCTTGTCGATGGAGATGCGTTCGCGGGTGATGTTGGCGACGTCCATCTTGCCCTGCTCGACCACCTTGTCACGCTCCACGCCCTGCAGCTGCACTTCGCGATCGGTGGTGACCTGCTCCAGCTGGCGTGCGCGCTCCACGCGCTCGGCTTCGATGGCCACGGCGCGCTGGCGGTTCTGCTCTGCCACTTCCACTTCGCGCAGGCGGTTCTGGTCGCGGATCTCGATCAGCTGCTGCGCTTCGATGCGGGCATTCTCGGACAGCTGGCGCTGTTCTTCCTGCACCTTGGCGGTCTCGGCCTCCTCGCGCGCACGGATGGTCTCGATCTCGCGCTTCTGCCGCGCTTCGGCTTCGGCCTGCTGGCGTTCCAGGGCCAGCAGCGCTTCGCGCGCTTCCACGTTCTTCTTGGTGATGGCGAGCTTCTCGTTCTGCTCCAGCTCGTTGGTCACCACGTTCTGCGCGGCGGTCAATTCGGTGATCTTGCGGATGCCCTGCGCATCGAGAATGTTGAACTGGTCCAGCAACGACTTCGGGGTCTGTTCCAGGTAGTCGATCGCCACGTCCTCGAGAACGTAGCCGTTCAGATCATTGCCGATCACCGCGATGATCTCGTCGCGGAACTCCTGGCGCTTCTCGAACAGTTCAGTGAAGTCGAACTTCTTGCCGACCGTCTTCAGCGCTTCGGAGAACTTGGCGTTGAACAGCTCGTCAACCGCATGCTTGTCCGAGGCCCGGTCGGCGCCGATGGCCTTGGCCACGCGCAGCACGTCGGCCTGGGTTTCATTGACCCGCAGGTAGAAGGCCACGGCAATGTCGGCACGCATGTTGTCGCGGCAGATCAGGCCTTCCTTGCCGCGGCGGTCGATCTGCAGGGTGATCAGGCTGATCCGCATCAGCTCGGCGCGGTACAGCACCGGGATGATCAGCGCACCGGTGAAATGCACCTTCGGCGTGGAACTCATGTCGTTGACGATCAGGGCCACGCCCTGGTCGACCTTGCGGTAGAAGGCCTTGAACAGGCCGGCCAGGCCGAGCAGTGCGACCAGCAGGACGGCTACGCCGATCAGGAAGGGAGCCATGGTTGCCAACGTCATCAGTGATTCTCCTTGTTGCCCGGAAGCAGGTTGTCCTGGAAGTCGAGGGCGACCGCGTCGGCGCGGACCACCCGGTAATGGTGTTGATCAGCCACGTGCTCGACCAGCACGATGCGCTCGCCACGCTGCAGTTCGATGTCGCTGCGCACCTGCAGCACCAGTCCGGCGCCGCCATCGTCGAAGGTGGCGTGACCGCTGCGGGCATCCACTTTCGGCGAGGCGACCACCCCGGCACGCCCCAGCAGCGAGGCCTGCGCCACCGGGCGCAGGCGCAGCAGGAACCTGCGGATGGGGCGCAGCAGCAGCGCGGTGAACGGCACCGCCGGCAACGGCGCCAGCACGGCCACGACCGCACCGATCGACCAGCGCAGCAGGTCCGGCAGCGGCAACAGCACGAACAGGTGGACGAAATAGGTGACGATCCAGGCGAAGAAGCCCAGCAGCGTCACCACAAGCATGAGTGGGACCCCGCCCAGGCCCCAGCGCGCCAGCAGCGCGGACAGCCCCTGCAGATCATGCGAGTCGCCATGCAGCGCGCCATCGGCGCCGGCATCGCCAAACCCGTCGTCGACCAGGCCGAAGGCCGCCAGTGCCCAATACAGCACCGCCACCGCCAGCACGATGCTGTACGGCAGGGTCGGGAAACCGAACACGACGGTGAGGAATTCCTGCATCGCTTGCCTTCCTGGGCTGTGGGCGGCGACCGCCCGTTCGGGACGCGCCGGACGCGCCCCGTCGATCCCCGCGCCGGCCCTCATGGCAGGCGCGCTTGGGTCCATCCTATGTGAAGAATGCGTGCAGGCTCAAATCCGGCTGCGAATCTCGACAAATAGTGACGCAGATCACTCCAGCACCGTGCAGTCCGCGCGACGCACTTCCTCGACGAAGGTACGCATTTTGTAACCGTCCTTGATGCCCGGTTCCAGTTCGATGCCGCTGGAGACATCCACGCCCCACGGCAATGTGGCGAGCACCGCGTCGTAGACGTTTTCCGGGTTCAGGCCACCGGCCAGCAGGAACGGCCGGTGCAGGCCGGTCGGAATCCGGCCCCAGTCGAAGGCCACGCCGGTGCCGCCACCGCCGCCCGGGGCATGGCTGTCGAACAGGAAGCCGGCCGCGCTGGGGTAGCGCAGCTGCAGGGTGCGGGCATTGACCTCTTCACGGCCGCCCATGGCGATCGCCTTCAGGTACGGCATGTTGAAGCTGCGGCAGAAGCTCTCGTCTTCCTCGCCGTGGAACTGCAGCAGGGTCGGACGTACCGTGCGCAGCACCTCACGCACTTCTTCCTTGCTGTTGTTGCGGAACAGCGCCACCACGTCGACCATCGGCGCGATCGCCTGGCGCATTGCGCGCGCCTCGGCCGGTGCGACCCGGCGGCTGCTCTCACGGGCAAAGATGAAACCCACTGCGTCCACGCCCAGCTCACCGGCCAGGCGGACATCGCCAGCTCGGGTCATGCCACAGAACTTGATGCGTGTACGGTAGTAGGAGCGGCTCATAGCGTGACCTCGGCGGGCAGATGCCAGTTGTCGGGGTACAGGGGCCCAAGGAACACCAGGCCCTGCGGCGGTGCGGTGGGACCAGCTACGGTGCGGTCTCGCCCGGCCAGCAGTTCGGCGATCCATTCCACCGGTTTTTCGCCGCTGCCCACCAGGATCAGCGATCCGACGATATTGCGGACCATGTGATGAAGGAATGCATTGCCCTGCACGGCGACCTCGATCACCTCGCCCTGGCGGCTGACCTGCAGTGACTGCAGTTCACGCCGTGCATGCAGTGCCTGGCACTGCACCGAGCGGAACGCACTGAAGTCGTTCTCGCCGAGCAGGGCCTGGCCGGCGGCATGCATCAGGGTCTCGTCCAGCGCGCGGCGCTCCCAGCTCAGGGTCTGCCGGTCCAGCGCCGGCCGCACTTCGCGGTTGAGCAGGCGGTAGCGGTAGCGGCGTGCGCGTGCGGAGAAACGCGCGTGGAAATCATCGGCCACCGGCACGCACCAGCGCACCGCGATCGAGCGCGGCAGGCGGGTGGTGGTGCCGAGCATCCAGGCGCGCGGATCGCGCACCACGTCGGTATCGAAATGGACGACCTGGCACTGGCCGTGCACGCCGGCATCGGTGCGGCCGGCACAAACCACCTGCAGTGATGCATCGGCGACCGACGACAGGGCCTGCTCGAGGCTGGCCTGCACGCTGGGACCACCCTCGCCCAGGTTCTGCCAGCCCCGGAAATCGCTGCCGTCGTACTCGACGCCAAGCGCGTAACGCATGTGCTACCTCGATGTTGCGGGTGGGGCGGCGCTCAGGCCGGATCGCGTTCGGACCAGACCGCCAGTTCGTTGCCACCGGGCTCGACGAACTGGAAGCGGCTGCCGCCGGGGAAAGAAAACACCGGCCGCACGATTTCACCGCCAGCATTGCGCACTGCAGCTTCGATCGGTGCCAAGTGGTCGGCATAGAGCACCAGCAGCGGCGCGCCGCTGTCACCGGCCCGCTGTGGCTGGCCGCGGAAAAAGCCGCCCTGCAGGCGGCCATCGTCGAAAGCCGTGTAGTCGCTGCCGTAGTCGACGAACGACCAGCCGAACACCGTTTCGAAGAAAGCCCGGCTGGCGGCCGGGTCACTGGAAGCGAATTCTACGTAGTCGATGCGGCGCTCGCGGCTCATGGCACGCTCCTTGTCGGCAGGTTCGGTCACGGCAGGCGGGCCAGCAGTTCGCGAGCCTGGGCCTGGCTGTGCGGGTCGCCACCATCGGCGACTTCCAGCAGCAGGGTGCGCGCGGTCTGCGCATCACCCAGGTCGAGGTAGGCGATGGCCAGCTCCAGTCGCTCCTGCCCGGCGCGAGGCGACCAGCCGGTGTCGGCGCCAGCCACCGCAGCAGCCGGCGCAGCGTCTTCGTCAAGGTGCGCATCGGTGCTGGCGTGAAAATGGGCGTCGGCCAGGTCATCAACCTCATGCGCGTCAGCCGGCAGATCGAACACACCGCGGAACTGTGGCTGCTGTTCGGCATGCAGCGCATAGTCCGGCACGCCCACTTCGGCCGGTGCCCCGGCCGCAACCGGTTCGTCGTGCGCCGTCTCGATGACGGCGCCCGCGTCGCCGGGGGGCGCCGGTTCGTCCCAGTGCGGCAGATCGGCTACCGCTTCGGGCAGCACGCCCACGTGTCCGTCGTGCAGGGCGTCGGCCTGCCAGTCGTCGCGCACCGCGGAAGCGGCGGTCGGCTCGACCGGGTCTTCGGCCTGCGCCTCGGATTCGCTGGCCCAGACCGGCATCGCCGGTTCCTGGCGGCCGCCGTCGGCCAGTGCCGACGACCACGAGGACTGCTCGGCCAGGGTATCCAGCGCCGCACCTGCCGGCACCGCAGCCGCCAGCCCGGCAGCGTCGTCTTCCTCGCGCAGCGGTGGCAGCGGCGACGGCTTGCGACGACGCAGCAGCCAGGCCGCACCCGCCGCCAGCAGCAGCACCGGCAGGCCCAGCCAGTACCACGGCGTTGCCGCATCGCGGGCACCCGGCGCCTGTGCCAGGCGCTGCTGTGCGGCGGCCAGGTCGTTGTCCTTCATTGCGATCAGCGACTGCTGCTGTTCCTTCAGTTTCTCCAGGTCGGCCACGCGCTGTTTCAGCTCACCGATCTCGGCATCGCGGGTGGCGATGTCCTCCCGCGCCTGGCGCAGTTGCTCGTTGCCCAGCATGTCACCCTCGCTGCCGGCAGCGGTGCCGGTGGTTGTGCCCGCGTGCGCGGCGTCTGACGCCAGCGCCGGAGCGATCTCAAGTCGTGCCGCGTTGGCCGCAGCCGGGGAAGAGGTGTTCGGGGCCGCCGCCCTCGCGACCGGTGCGACCGTGCCTGCAGGCTGCGGGACGGTACGCGCCTGCCGCCACTGGGCGGCGTGCTCGCGCACCAGCGCAGCGGCCTCGGCTGCATCGACGGCGGCAAGCGCATCGCTGCCCGGCATGCGCAGCACCGCACCCTGCTTGAGCAGATTGACGTTGCCACGGATGAAGGCTTCGGGATTGGCGCGCAGCAGGGCGATCATCGCGCGGTCGCGGCTGACCTGGTTGCCACGCGCCACCGCACTGGCGATCTGCGACAGGGTCTGCCCACGCTGCACGGTGACGCTGCCATCGGCGGCTGGCGCGGCACCCGATGCGGCCGCCGCACGCGGGCGTGCCGATGCCGGCGCCGGCGCCGGCGCCGCTGCACGCGAGGGCATACCGGGCGCCGCTGTAGCCGGTGCCGGTATCGGCGCCGGTTCGCGCACGATGGTATTGGAGAGCGTACCAGCGGGCGCAACGATCTCGGGCTCAGCCACCGCCAGCGCGCTGGAGGGCGCGTCGACCAGTGCGGAGTACTCACGCACCAGTCGCCCCTGGCCCCAGTCAGCCTCGATCAGGAAACTCAGCGACGGCGTTTCCACCGGCGCCTGCGAAGTCACCCTCACCACGGCCCTTCCCTGTGCGTTGCGGGCCAGTTCGAACTGCAGTTCGCTGACCAGCCCGGTCGGCCGCTGCAGGCCGACACGCTCGAAGGTGACCGGCGACGCCAGCGCCACGCGCAGGTTCTCCAGCTCGGACGGATCGGCCGAAATCACCGGAATTTCGGCCAGCAACGGCTGGCCCGGCTTGGACAGGACACGGATGTCGCCCAAGCCCAGGGCGAACGCCGAACTGCTGGCCAGGGCCAGCAGTGCGGCGGAAAGATAGCTGAGCGGGCGCATTGCGCCCTTGGCCCGTTTATTCATGGGCGACACTATAAAGCGTGCGGACCAAGGTCCGCACCCACCGATGGGGGGCCTTCGGTAGTGCCGGCTGCTGGCCGGCAGCACCACATGCCCATCATCCAAGGCAATGCCGGCCAGCGGCCGGCACTACCCGGTGAGGCGACCGCGCCGATCAGCGCTGCTCGGCGGCGACCAGCTCGGCCAGCTGCACGGCATTCAACGCCGCGCCCTTGCGGACGTTATCCGACACGATCCACAGGTTCAGGCCGCGCGGGTGCGACAGGTCCTCACGGATGCGGCCGACATACACCGCATCAGTGCCCGAGGCATGGGTGACCGGAGTCGGATAACCACCGGCTTCATGGCGGTCCACCACCTCAATGCCCGGCGACTGCTCCAGCAGCGCGCGCGCTTCGGCCACGGTGACCTTGTCGCGGGTCTCGATCGCCACCGACTCGGAGTGGCCGTAGAACACCGGCACGCGCACGGCGGTCGGGTTCACCAGGATGCTGTCGTCGCCGAGGATCTTGCGGGTCTCCCAGATCAGCTTCATCTCTTCCTTGGTGAAACCGTTGTCCTGGAAGTCATCGATGTGCGGGATCAGGTTGAACGCAATCTGCACCGGGAAACGCTGCGGATCGATTTCCTGGAAGCTGAGCAGCTGGCCGGTCTGCTTGCCGAGTTCTTCAGTGGCCGAACGGCCGCCACCAGACACCGACTGGTAGGTGGAGACGTTGATACGCTCGATGCCGTACTTGCGGTGCAACGGCGCCAGTGCGACCAGCATCTGCATGGTCGAGCAGTTGGGGTTGGCGATGATGCCGCGCGGGCGGTTGGCCACCTGTTCCGGGTTGACCTCGGACACCACCAGCGGCACGTCGTCGTCGTAACGGAAGGCGGAGGAATTGTCGATCACCACCGCACCGGCGGCGGCGAACTTCGGTGCATATTCCTTGGACACGCTGCCACCGGCCGAGAACAGGGCAATCTCGACGCCCGTCGGATCGAAGGTGGCCAGGTCCTGCACCGTGACCTTCTGGCCGTTGAACTCGATCTCGCCGCCGGCCGAACGCTCCGAAGCGAGAACGCTCAGGGTGCCGACCGGAAAGTCACGCTCGGCCAGGATCGACAACATGGTCTCGCCGACCGCACCGGTGGCACCGACGACGGCGACGTGGAAACTGCGCTGTGCATTGCTCATGGGGGAAACTCTCACGAAAACGGGGAATGGGGAAAAACACGCACGACAGCTGGGTTCGGGGAACCTCCTCAGGCGGGGCGCGCGGAGGTTCCCTATCGTTTCCCGGTTTTTTTGCCCAGAGTCACGCGCGCGGCCATCGCCGCGTCAGCGTTGATCGCGCTCGGCATGCGCGAAGGGCCGCCGTCCAGGCCGAGCCCGGCGACCAGATTATCGACGGCCAGCTGTACCATCGCCGTGCGCGTAGCCAGCGAGGCACTGCCGATGTGCGGAGTGAGCACGACGTTGCGCAGCGCCAGCAGTTCGGGGCGTACCGTCGGCTCGCCCTCGTACACATCCAGGCCGGCAGCGGCCAGGCGGCCGTTGGCCAGCGCGTCAGCCAGCGCCAGCTCGTCGACGATGCCGCCGCGGGCGATGTTCACCAGCGTCGCCGACGGCTTCATCTTCGCCAGCGCGGCGGCATCAATCAGATGGTGTGAGGCCGGGGTATACGGCAGCACCAGCAGCAGGTGGTCGGACTGCGCCAGCAGCGTATCCAGGTCCACATAGGTGGCGCCCACTTCCGCTTCGGTCGCGGCCGGCAGCTGCGATCGGTTGTGGTACAGCACCTTCATGCCGAAACCATGCGCGCCGCGGCGGGCGATACCCTGGCCGATGCGGCCCATGCCAAGGATGCCCAGCGTGCTGCCGTGGATGTCGGCGCCGAGCATGGTCTGGAACGACCACTGCTGCCACTGCCCCTCACGCAGCCAGCGCTCGGACTCGGTGATCCGGCGCGCGGTCGCCATCAACAGGGCGAAACCGAGATCGGCGGTGGTTTCGGTCAGGACGTCCGGCGTGTTGCTGGCGAGGATACCGGCTGCGCTGAGCGCATCGACATCCAGGTTGTTGTAGCCGACGCCGACATTGGCGATCACCTGCAGCTGCGCGGCGTCGGCCACCTGGGCCGCACCGATGCGCTCGTTGAGGGTGATGATCGCGCCGTCGACGCCGGCCAGCTGTTCGGCGATCTGGTCGGGCGACCAGGCGGTGACCGCATCGGTGCTGCGCAGCTGCACGCGATCGCGCAGCGGCGCGATGGCCGCGTCGATCAGCGGCTGGCTCACCCACACGGTCGGCCGCGTGTCAGCCATCGATCTGCCCGGGAATGCGCGGGGTGATCGTGCCGACATCGCCGCACTGCGCGCGATGGCGCAGCGCCTGGTCCATCAGCACCATCGCCACCATCGCCTCGGCGATCGGGGTGGCGCGGATGCCGACGCAGGGATCGTGGCGACCGGTGGTGACCACCTCGACCACGTTGCCGGCGGTGTCCAGCGACGGGCCCGGCAGGCGCAGGCTGGAGGTCGGCTTCAGGGCGATCGAGGCGACCACCGGCTGGCCGGTGGAGATGCCACCGAGGATGCCGCCGGCGTGATTGCTGGCGAAGCCCTGCGGGGTCAGCAGGTCACGGTGTTCGGTGCCCTTCTGCGCGGCGCTGGCGAAACCGTCGCCGATCTCAACGCCCTTCACCGCGTTGATGCTCATCAGCGCGGCGGCCAGTTCGCCATCGAGCTTGCCGTAGATCGGCTCGCCCCAGCCCGGCGGCACGTTGTCGGCGACCACGTCCACGCGCGCGCCGACCGAATCACCGGACTTGCGCAGCGCATCCATGTACGCCTCCAGCTCGGGTACCTGCGCGGCGTGCGGCCAGAAGAACGGGTTGTCTTCCACCACCGACCAGTCGAAACCGGCCGGAGTGATGTCGCCCAGCTGCGACAGGTAGCCGCGCACGGTAACGCCGAAGCGCTCGGCCAGCCACTTCTTGGCGACCACGCCGGCGGCCACGCGCATGGTGGTCTCGCGTGCCGAAGAACGCCCACCGCCACGCGGGTCGCGGATGCCGTACTTGTGCCAGTAGCTGTAGTCGGCATGGCCCGGGCGGAACTGCTGGCCGATGTTGGCGTAGTCCTTGCTGCGCTGGTCGGTGTTGCGGATCAGCAGCGCGATCGGGGTGCCGGTGGTCAGGCCCTCGTACACGCCGGACAGGATCTCGACTTCATCGGCCTCGCGGCGCGCCGAGGTGTGCCGGCTCTTGCCGGTCGCACGGCGCTGCAGGTCATGGGCGAATTCGGCCGCGTCCAGCGCCAGCCCCGGCGGGCAGCCATCGATCACGCAGCCGATGGCCGGCCCGTGCGACTCGCCGAACGTGGTGACGGTGAACAGCTTGCCGAACGAATTGGAGCTCACGGGCGCTGCGCCGCCAGTTCGGTGATGCGTGCGCTGTGCGCGATCAGTTCGCGACACTCGACCGCGAAGATGCCCATCTGGCCGACCTTGAATTCGATCCAGGCGAAGTCGACTTCCGGCAGCAGCTTGATCAGGTGCTGCTCGGACTCGCCCACTTCGCAGATCAGCAGGCCGTCCTCGCTCAGGTGCAGCGGGGCATCGCGCAGGATCTTCAGCACCAGGTCCAGGCCGTCATCGCCGGCACGCAGGCCCATCTCCGGCTCGTAGGAGTATTCCTGCGGCAGGGCATCGGTCTCGTCGTTGGTGACGTACGGCGGGTTGGTGACGATCAGGTCGTAGTGGCGGCCGGTCAGGCCGTTGAACAGGTCCGACTTGAGCAGGGTGACGTTGTGCGCCTGCAGGCGTTCCTTGTTCTCTTCGGCCAGCGACAGCGCGTCGTCGCTCAGGTCGACGCCGTCCACTTCCCAGTTCGGGTAGTAGTGGCCCATGGCGATGGCGATGCAGCCCGAACCGGTGCACAGGTCCAGCGCACGGTGCACGTCACGACCGGCCAGCCACGGCTCGAAGCCGCATTCGATCAGTTCGGCGATCGGCGAGCGCGGCACCAGGGCACGCGTGTCGCTCTTGAAGCTCAACCCTGCAAACCAGGCTTCCCCGGTCAGGTAGGCGGCCGGGATGCGTTCGTCGATGCGGCGCTGGAACAGCTCCAGCACGCGCAGCTTCTCGGCCTGCAGCAGGCGCGCCTGGCCGTAGGCCGGGCCGAGGTCATGCGGCAGGTGCAGGCTGTGCAGCACCAGCTGGGTGGCCTCGTCCAGTGCATTGTCGTAGCTGTGCCCGAAGGTCAGCCCGGCTTCGTTGAAACGGCTGGTGCCGTAGCGGATCAGATCGATGATCGTGTGGAGTTCGGCGGCCGTTTCAGCGGTCATGGCGGTACTGCGGGCAAAGTGGCCCCCGATTATAGGGGCTGGCGCCCGCGGCGGCATCCGTTGCGGCGGAAACGATCGCGCCGCAGCCGGTATGATGGAGCCCATTTCGCGCGGGAGCCCCCATGTTCAATCGCAACGCCGGCATCATCCTGCTGATCGCCCTGGCGGCGGGACTCGGCCTGCTGGCCGCCCAGCAGGTGTTCGCGCCGAAGCCGCCGGCCAATGCCCCGGCCACCGAAGCGATCACCCTGTACCCGCAACCGCGCGAACTGCCCGACTTCAACCTGGCCCAGTCCGACGGCACGCGCCTGATCCCGGGCGAACTGAAGGGCCACTGGACCCTGGTATTCCTGGGCTTCACCTTCTGCCCGGACGTCTGCCCGACCACCCTGGCCGAACTGGCCGGCGCGCAGAACCAGTGGGAGGCCCTGCCCGACGGCCTGCGCCCGCGCGTGCTGTTCATTTCGGTCGATCCCGACCGCGACAGCGCCACCCGCCTCGGCGAGTACGTACACGGCTTCCACAAGGACACCCTGGCCGCCACCGCCGACGTGCCCTCGCTGGAGCGCTTCGCCACCTCGCTGGGCTTCGTGTTCCAGAAGGTGCCGGGCAAGCACTTCGACGAGAACCCCGAGGATTACACCGTCGAGCATTCGGCCAGCCTGGCGGTGCTCGACCCGCAGGGCCGCCTTGCCGGCCTGGTGCGCCCCCCGTTCAACGCGCCGGCCATTGCCCGCGACCTGCAGAAGCTGACCGAGAAAACCGCCCCATGAGCCTCACCACCGCCCTGACGTACGCCCTGCCCCACCGCCTGCTGTCCTCGATGGCGCGTTCGCTGGCGTACTCGGACGATCCGCGCGTGTCGCGCTGGCTGATCGACACGGTCACCCGCAAGTTCAACGTCAACCTGGACGAAGCGGCCAACCCGGACCCGCGCAGTTACACCACCTTCAACCAGTTCTTCACCCGTGCACTGAAGCCGGGCGCGCGCGTGGCCGACGCCGATCCACGCAGCCTGGTGATGCCGGCCGACGGCCGCATCAGCCAGCTGGGGAAGATCGAGGCCGGCCGCATCTTCCAGGCCAAGGGCCAATCGTTCACCGCCGCCGAGCTGCTGGGCTGCGACGAGGACGCCAAGCCGTACAACGACGGCCTGTACGCCACCGTGTATCTGTCGCCGCGCGACTATCACCGCGTGCACATGCCGTGGACCGGCACCCTGCGCGAGACCGTGCACGTGCCGGGTCGCCTGTTCAGCGTCGGCCCGGCCGCGGTGAACGGCGTGCCGCGCTTGTTTGCCCGCAACGAGCGCCTGGTCTGCCACTTCGACACCAGCTTTGGCCCGATGGTCAGCGTGATGGTCGGCGCACTGCTGGTGTCCGGCGTGGAAACCGTGTGGAGCGGCGAGGAGATTCCGGCCTACGGCGACCGCATCACCCGCAAGGACTACCGTGGCCAGGGCATCAGGCTGGAGCGCTTCGCCGAGATGGCGCGCTTCAACTACGGCTCCACCGTGATCGTGCTGCTGCCGCCGGGCGTGGCCGAATTCGCGCCGCAGTTGGGTGCCGAAAGCCCGGTGCAGCTGGGCCAGGCGCTGGCGAAGCTGCGCTGACCGTAGATCCACGCCATGCGTGGATGGATTCAACGGAATGACGGCCAGCGGCCGGCACTACCGGGTCTGTAGAGCCGAGCCCATGGGCGGGTGCAGGAAAAAAAACCCGCGCATGGGCTCGGCTCTACAGCCAGAAACGGGTTACTGCAGGGCCGGAGCCGGGCCCACGTCCATGCCATCGTAGTCTTCCACGCCCTTCTCCGCGGCCAGCGCCGCGAATTCCTGGTTGCGGCGGTCCAGCGAGGCCTCGTCGTGGATCTCCACGCGTTCCACGTGCAGCACGTGGAACGGCGCGTCACCCTCTTCCGGCTCCTGCTCGAACAGTTCAACGAAGCTGTAGCCCTGCGCCTGCAGGTGCTCGGCCAGTGCCTGCAACGGCTCGGCAGTGGAGTGCACGAAGAAGTACCCCCACAGCAACGGGCCGTTGATGTCCCAGTCGGTGTTTTCGCGGAGGTTGGCGAACAGGTTGCGGGTGTCTTCGAGGTCCATGCGGATTCCAGGGGGTCGGGGGGATTACTTGTCGCAGCCCTGCAGCTTCAGCGTCTGGCCGTGGCGCAGGCTGTAGGCCGGGGCCTTGAGGCCATTGGCGCGGGCCAGGGTCGGCACATCACACTGGAATTTCGCCGCGATGGCTCCCAGGGTCTCGCCCTTGCCCACCTTGTGGCTGCGCACCGGCTTCGGCCGCGCCGCCGGGCGCGGGCTCGCCACCGGAGCTACCGGGGGCGGCGGCACGCTGGTGGACGCTGCCGCATCGGCCACCGGCACCACGCCGCCCACGGCCACGCTGCCGGTGTAGCTGGCGGCGGTCGGGCGAACGATGGCGGCGTTCAGGTCGGCGGTGATCAGGGTCCGCGCCAGGTCGGCACGCGGGCCACTGATGCAGTTGCGCTGGTACAGGCCGGCGATGCGGGTCGTCGCGTTGATCAGCGTACCGGCCGGAATCCAGCCATCGGCTTCATAGCGCGGGTTGAGGTTGCGCAGCGCACGCATGTAACCATCACGGGTGCCGTGGCTGCCCAGGCAGATGGTCAGTTCGTAGATGGTGGTGGACTTGGCCAGGCGCAGCGTGGCCGGCTGCGCGCTGATCTTCGGGAACTCCACGCCGTACTGCTGCGGGTGCAGGAAGATCCACGCTGCGGCGATCACCATCGGCACGTAGTCCTTGGTCTCGCCGGGGAACTGGTTGTAGACGCTGTCGGTCCAGAAGCTCTGCCCACCGCTCTGCTTGAACACGCGCGCAGCACGGCCTTCGCCACCGTTATAGGCGGCCACCGACATTTCCACGTTGTTGTTCAGTTCGCGCAGGCGCTCGTTGAGGTAGCTGGCGCTGGCCTCGGCGGCACTGCGCGCGTCGAAGCGGGTATCGAAGCCAGTGCCGTCCGGGCCAAGGCCGAAACGGCGGCCGGTGGCCGGCATGAACTGCATCAGGCCGGCGGCGCCGGCGCGCGAGGAGGCATGCACACGGCCGTTGGATTCCTTGGCCATGATGCCGAACAGCAGCGCCTCGGGCAGGCCGCGCTTTTCCCACTCCGGCCACATCACCGCGCGCAGGTTCTGGTAGTTCTCGTAGCTGGTCAGCAGCGCCGGGCGCATGTCGGTCAGCCAGCGGCGGATGCCGGCCTGCACCGCCGGGTTGTACTCGACCATCGTGTCGAAGGCGTGCCGCTTGTCGTTCAGCAGCGCGGCGGCGCGGGCGGCCTCCGGCACGTCGGCAGTGAGCGGGCCGATATGGTCGGGGTCGGCTTCCAGGCGGTCGCCCCCTTCGTCGGCCACGTCATCACTGGCAGCGGCATCGGCGTCGTGCTTGAGCAGGCGCTTGTAGCTGGCCAGCAGGGTCCCCATCTGGCAGCCCTTCTGCTTCACGCAGTCATTGAGGACATCTTCCATGTCCTCCAGCGCGGCGTCGGCCTCGTTGCTGCCCTTCGGGTCGGCATTGGCGACCAGCAGCAGCGCATCGCTGTAGCGCTTCTCGGCGACGGTCATGCGCTGCTGCAGCGCATCGACCTTCGCCTTGTCCCGGGCCGAAACCCGCTGCGCATGGGCGTCGGGCGCCAGGGAAACCAGGCCGGCCAGGGCCAGCAGCGGCCAACCACGGGAAATCAGGACAGGAACGGGCATTGATGGCACTGTGTGCGAAACAGGCAGGCAGAGTAGCGGCGCCGCCAAGGTCCGGGCAAGCCGACCTTCGGACCGTCACCGCCGGCGGTTAACATTGGGCTATTCACCACAAGGGCTGGACCATGGATCCGATTCTGCTCGGCAAAGGCATCACCGACGATATTGCCGTCACCCTGCTGCCGAAACTCGGCAACCGCCACGGCCTGGTCGCCGGCGCCACCGGTACCGGCAAGACCGTGACCCTGATGACCCTGGCCGAGGGCTTCTCGCGGCTGGGCGTGCCGGTGTTCCTGGCCGATGTGAAGGGCGATGTGTCCGGCCTGGCCGTGCCCGGCACGGGTGCCGAGAACCTGCTCAAGCGCGCGGCCGAGATCGGCGTGGCCGACTATGCGCCGGCCGCCAGCCCGACCATTTTCTGGGACCTGTACGGCAAGCTCGGCCACCCGGTGCGCACCACGGTCAGTGAGATGGGCCCGACCCTGCTGTCGCGCATCCTCGAATTGAACGACACCCAGGCCGGGGTGCTCGATATCGTATTCAAGCTGGCCGACGACCGCGGCCTGCTGCTGCTGGACATGGACGACCTGCGCGCCCTGCTCGGCCTGGTGGCCGAGGAGCGCAAGGACATTTCCACCGAGTACGGCCTGGTCAGCGCGCAGTCGATCGCCGCGATCCAGCGTTCGGTGCTGCGCCTGGCGCAGGACGGTGGCGAGAACTTCTTCGGCGAACCGGCGCTGGAACTGGCCGACATCATGCGGGTCAACCACGACGGCCGCGGCATGATCGGCATCCTCGCCGCCGACCAGCTGGTGCTCAAGCCCAAGCTGTATTCCACCTTCCTGCTGTGGCTGCTGTCGGAACTGTTCGAGCAGCTGCCGGAAGTGGGCGACCTGGACAAGCCGAAGCTGGTCTTCATCTTCGACGAGGCCCACCTGCTGTTCGACGACGCACCGGCCTCGCTGGTGCAGCGCATCGAGCAGGTGGTGCGCCTGATCCGCTCCAAGGGCGTGGGCGTGTACTTCTGCTCGCAGTTCCCCGACGACGTACCGGGCAACATCCTCGGCCAGCTCGGCAACCGCGTGCAGCATGCGCTGCGCGCGTTCACGCCGCGCGACCAGAAAGCGGTGAAGACCGCGGCCGAAACCTTCGTGCCGAACCCGAAGCTGGACGTGGCCAAGGTACTGAGCCAGCTCGGCACCGGTGAGGCACTGGTCTCCACGCTGCAGGACAAGGGCATACCGATGCCGGTGCAGCAGACGATGATCGCGCCGCCGCGCTGCCGGATGGGGCCGATCACCGAGGCCGAGCGCGCCCAGGTGCGCGCCGGCAGCCCGGTCGGCAGCCGCTACGACACGGCGATCAACCGCGAGTCGGCCGCCGAGCTGCTGGCCCAGCGCACGCAGAAGACCGTCGAACAGGCGCAGGCGCCGGCCGCGCGTAGCCGCGAGCAGGACGAAGCGCAGGAAGGCGGTTTCGGCCAGGCCATCAAGGATGCGATCTTCGGCACCAAGCGCCGCCAGGGCATGATCGAGACCATGGCCAAGCAGACCACGCGTACCGTCGGCACCAAGCTGGGCAACCAGATCGTGCGCGGCCTGCTGGGTGGCATTTTCGGCGGCAAGCGCTGATCTGATCCGCCACTGCTGGGGCCAGAGCCCTTTCCGTGGGAAAGGGATCCGACCCCATCCTTCCCCCGAAAAAAAAGAAGTCGTATTGCATGTCCCGTTGGCGTCCCCCCGCAGAAAAAAGCACTGCCCTGATCACCGCCTCCGGCCATGCCCGGTTGAAGGCCGAACTGGATGAACTGTGGCGGTTGCGACGGCCGGAAGTGGTGAAGGCGCTGGCGGCCGCCGCTGCCGAAGGCGACCGCTCCGAAAACGCCGAATACACCTACCGGAAGAAGCAGCTGGGCGAGATCGACCGCCGCGTGCGCTACCTGACCAAGCGACTGGAATCACTGCGCGTGGTCGATACCACGCCGACCGATCCGCAGGCGGTGTTCTTCGGTGCGTGGGTGGAACTGGAAAACGTGGACAGCGGCGACACCAGCCGCTACCGCATTGTCGGGCCGGATGAGACCGATGCTGGCCTGGGCTGGATCAGCATCGATTCACCGCTGGCACGTGCGCTGCTGAAGAAGCGGTTGGATGATGAATTTTCGGTTGAACTGCCCGGCGGCCAGTTCACCTTTGCGGTGATCGGGGTGGAGTACGCGCCTTTGTAGGGTCGAGCCATGTTCGACGGCTCTACAACGGCAACCGCAGCAGCGGCGGCGGGTACTGACGGCCGGCACGCAGCGGACGGAAGTAGTCGGCATTGCGATAGAAGGCGGAATCCTGCACGTCGTGCCAGCCGGGAATACCGGCCAATGGCAGGGGCCGCAGCTGCAGTGGATCGGTTACTGCCCTGCCCTCGGCGATGGCCGCGGTCACCGCGTCAACGCAGGCAGCATCGGCATCACTCTGCACCACCACGCACTTGCCCACCAGCAATCGCCCCGGCAGCAATGCCTGCTCCATCAGCGCATGCCCGAATACCGCAGCAATGGCGATGTCACCGCTCTGCCAGCGCGCCGGCTCGAACAATGCAGACCAGTCATGCCCGTCCCACGTGCGCAGCAATGTGCCATCGCGCACACGCACGATCACGCCGGTTTCGTCGAACTGGGTCAAGGCGGCCTGCGCGCGGTTGCGCTGGCCGGGTGGCATGGCTTCGATATGCCGGCACTGCTGCACGTTGAGCGCCTGCTTGAGCTGCAGGTGGCAGGCCCAGACCAGCGCATTGAACAGATCGTGCCAGTTGTCGGCACGGGTGGCGATGCGCCCCTGCGCGATGCGCGCTTCGTAATGCAGGCCGTCGGCCAGCAGCGCGGCGTCCTGTTCCACCAGGCGCTTGCCGGGCAACGCGAGCCGTGCATCAAGCGCAGCGATGGACGGCCATGCCGCACCGTCCAGCAGATCACGGACGTCCTGCAAGCCGGCGAACAGCGGATGTTCAAACACCTGCGGATCGACCGCCGTACGCGGTGGCGGCACGAAGCGTCGGGAACCGCCGCCGTCGCCAGCGGCGGTCGTCGTTGCGGTCACAGCACCTTGAGGTCGAACGCCGGGCGGGTGTTGGCTGGCAGCGCATCGCCGTACAGGTCGTGCTCGTCGCTCTCGGTGATCTCCACCTCGACGAACTCGCCCACGCGCAGCGGCACCTGGTCGGCGTTCTGGATATGCACCAGGCCGTCGATCTCCGGGGCATCGGCCTTCGAGCGGGCCACGGCGATGTCGCCTTCGATGGCGTCAACCAGGCACTGCTGCACGGTGCCGACCTTGGCTTCCAGGCGCGCGGCGGAAATCTGCGCCTGTCTTTCCATGAAACGGGCCAGGCGTTCCTGCTTCACCTCTTCCGGCACGGCGTCGGGCAGGTCGTTGGCGGTGGCGCCTTCAACCGGCGAATAGGCGAACGCGCCGACGCGGTCCAGCTGCGCTTCATCGAGGAACGACAGCAACTCTTCGAACTCGGCCTCGGTCTCGCCCGGGAAGCCAACGATGAAGGTGGAACGCACGGTGATGTCCGGCGCGATACGGCGCCAGTTCTGAACGCGCTCCAGGGTCTTCTCGACCGCACCGGGGCGCTTCATCAGGCGCAGGATGCGCGGGCTGGCGTGCTGGAACGGGATGTCCAGGTACGGCAGGATGCGGTTCTCGGCCATCAGCGGCACCACCTCGTCCACGTGCGGATACGGGTAGACGTAGTGCATGCGCACCCACGCATCCAGCTCGGACAAGCCTTCGCACAGCGCCTTCAGGCGGGTCTGGTAAGCCTTGTTGCGCCACATCTTCTCGGCGTACTTCACGTCCACGCCGTAGGCCGAGGTGTCCTGCGATACCACCAGCAGCTCGCGTACGCCACCGCGCACCAGACGCTCGGCTTCGCGCAGCACCTCATCCACCGGGCGCGAAACCAGCTTGCCACGCATCGACGGAATGATGCAGAAGCTGCACTTGTGGTTGCAGCCCTCGGAAATCTTCAGGTAGGCATAGTGGCGCGGGGTCAGCTTGATGCCGTAGTCGGGCACCAGGTCCACGAACGGATCGTGCTTGGGGGGCAGCGCTTCGTGCACCGCCTCCATCACGCTCTGGTAGTCCTGCGGTCCGGACACCGCCAGCACGTTGGGATAGGCCTCGCGGATCTGCTCCGGGCGCTTGCCCAGGCAGCCGGTGACGATGACCTTGCCGTTCTGGTTCATCGCCTCGCCGATCGCGTCCAGCGACTCGGTCACCGCCGAATCGATGAAGCCACAGGTATTGACCACCACCACGTCGGCCGAATCGTAGGACGGGACGATGTCGTAACCTTCCGAGCGAAGCTGGGTGAGGATGCGCTCGGAATCGACAAGGGCCTTCGGGCAGCCAAGGCTGACGAAGCCGACTTTGGGGTTCAGCTGGGACATGGAATCGCGGGACTCTGGGGGCCTGGGCCCCTGCCGGCATGGCAGGGGTTCCTGGGGGCCGGGGCCTGAAAGGGCGCCAGTATACCGGGGTTGGCGGCCGCGCTCTGAATGGCCAGCCGCCCGATCGCGCACAGGTGCTGACACCGCGCTAACCCGCAAAGCACCGACAATGCAGCCCTGCCCCCTGCAACGAGAGTAGATGACGATGGCCGAGTGGATTACCCTGGATACGCACCACGGCGCGGTACGGGCCTGGCAGGCACTCCCCGAAGGCCCGCCACGTGGCGGGCTGGTGGTGGTGCAGGAAATCTTCGGCGCCAACCCGCATATCCGCAGCGTGGCCGAGCGCTTCGCCGCCCAGGGCTACGCGGTGCTGGCCCCTTCGTTCTTCGACCTGGTCGATGGGCCCGAGGCCGATCCGGACGCCCTGCCCTACGACGCCGACGGCGTGAAGCGGGGCCTGGAACGGGTCAGCGCGCTGGGCATGGAAAAGGCGCTGGAAGTCGTTCGCGCCGCCGCTACCCGGCTGGCCCCCAATGGCAAGGTCGGCACCGTCGGCTACTGCTGGGGCGGCACGGTGGCCATGCTGTCGGCCCTGCGCCTTGGCCTGCCCTCGGTGAGTTACTACGGCGCGCGCAACGTCCAGTTCCTCGATGAAACACCCAAGGCGCCGGTGATCTTCCACTTCGGCGCCCAGGACAGGAGCATCCCGCCGGAGGCCGTCCAGACCCACCGTGAAAAGCTGCCGCAGATGGCCACTTTCGTCTATCCGGCCGACCACGCCTTCAACCGCGAGGTCGGACATGCGTATGATCCAGACAGCGCCGCCCTGGCGCTGCAACGCACCCTGGACTTCTTCTCGGAGCATCTTGGATGAGCGAATTCGAACTCGATTCACGCCTGGCCACCGATAGCGTGCTGGTGGCGGAAGGACCGTTGTCGCAAGTGCGGCTGATGAACGACGAACGATTCCCCTGGCTGGTGCTGGTACCGCGCCTGGCCGGGGTGACCGAGTGGATCGAGCTGGACGGCGAGCAGCAGGACAAGCTGCGCACCGAGCTCAACCGCGCCTGCAAGGCCCTGAAGGGCTCCGATGGCGTGGAGAAAATCAACATCGGCGCACTGGGCAACATCGTGCGCCAGTTGCATTTCCACGTGATCGGCCGCCACGACGGCGACCCGGCCTGGCCGGGCCCGGTCTGGGGCAGCGGGCCTGCGCATCGCTACGAGCCGTCCGCACTGGACCAGCATGTCGCCTACTGGAAGGAACGGCTAGGATATCCGGCCCACCCCTGAGCCCTTGCCGACCCGATGCGATTCAACCTTGTTGCCGCCATCCTGCTGATCCTGATCGGCCTGTTCATGCTCGCCAGCAACCTCGGCTGGACGCACCTGAACCTGTCCAAGCTGCTGCTGACCTGGTGGCCGGTGGCGCTGGTGGGTGTTGGCATTGCGATGCTGTTCGGCCGCGGCAAATAGGGTAGCGCCGGGCCATGCCCGGCGAACGCACCGCGCGGCCCATGCGAAAACGCCGGGCATTGCCCGGCGCTTTCGTCATGCATGCGATGACGCGGGCGATCAGGTCCGCGGCAGGGTCACGCCGGTCTGGCCCTGGTACTTGCCGCCGCGATCACGGTACGACGTCTCGCAGACGTCATCGGCCGCGGCCTGGAAGAACAGCATCTGCGCTACGCCTTCGTTGGCGTAGATGCGCGCCGGCAGCGGCGTGGTGTTGCTGAACTCCAGGGTGACGTGGCCTTCCCACTCCGGCTCCAGCGGGGTCACGTTGACGATGATGCCGCAGCGCGCGTAAGTGCTCTTGCCCAGGCACACCACCAGGGTATCGCGCGGAATCCGGAAGTACTCGACGGTACGCGCCAGCGCGAAACTGTTCGGCGGGATGATGCATTCATCGCCGACGATATCCACGAAACTGCCCGGATCGAAGTGCTTGGGATCGACGATCGTCGAGTTGATGTTGGTGAACACCTTGAACTCGCGCGAGCAGCGCACGTCATAGCCGTAGCTGGAGGTGCCGTAGCTGACGATGCGTTCGCCGTTGGCCTGCTTGACCTGCCCGGCCTCGAACGGCTCGATCATGCCGTGCTGCTCGGACATGCGGCGGATCCAACGGTCACTCTTGATGCTCATGCTTTGTCCTGGGGGTACGAGGGGGCGCGAGGATTCTAGCAGGGGGCCGGGCACCGCCGGCGCCGCCCTGCCCTGCCACTTACAGCAGCGACGACAGGATCGGGATCGAGGCCCGCGGGCGCTTGCCTACTTCTTCGATCAGGCGCTGTGCGGCATGGCGGTAGGCCTGGGCCGGCACCGAATCGGGTTGCGCCACGGTGATCGGCGTGCCTGCATCGCCCTGTTCGCGGATGCCGATCTGCAGCGGCAGCGAGCCCAGCAGCGGCACGCCGTACTGCGCGGCCATGCGCTCACCGCCGCCTTCGCCAAACAGGTGCTCGACATGCCCGCAGCTGCTGCAGGTATGCACCGCCATGTTCTCGACGATACCCAGCACCGGCACCTCGACCTTCTCGAACATCTTCAGCGCTTTTTTCGCATCCAGCGTGGCGATGTCCTGCGGGGTGGTGACGATCACCGCACCAGCCAGCGGAATCTTCTGGGTCAGGGTCAGCTGGATGTCACCGGTGCCCGGCGGCAGATCGATCAGCAGGAAGTCGAGGTCATCCCACAGGGTGTCGTTGAACAGCTGGGTCATCGCCGAGGTGGCCATCGGCCCACGCCAGATCATCGGCGTGTCTTCTTCGATCAGGTAGCCGATCGACATGGTGTCCACACCGAACGCACGTAGCGGCTCGATGCTCTTGTTGTCCGGGCTTTCCGGGCGGCCGGACAGGCCCAGCATGGCCGGCACGCTGGGGCCATAGATGTCCGCATCCAGCACACCAACACGGGCGCCCAGCTGCTGCAGCGCCACAGCCAGGTTCACCGAAGTGGTGGACTTGCCGACGCCGCCCTTGCCCGAACCAACCGCGATCACATTGCGGATGCGGGCATGCGGCGTAAGTCCCTTCTGGACCTGGCTTGCATGAGGACGGCGGGGAGAACTGTTCACAACGAGCACCGGCGGGGTCAGGGGGAATAACCCAGCATCATACAAGCTGGACGCAACCTGACTGAAATTCAGGATCGCTACAGATTCGTGCACAGATTGTTAAGTTCATGTTACGTTCGATCCGCACTGTTTTGGGCTGCGGAGCTGGCATTTGCAGTCCGCGCGATGGCGCATGCGCAGTGCCGTTTTTGTTTTTGCTCTCCATTGGAACTACATGAAATACGTAAGCAACACCGCACGTCGCAACACGCTCGCCGTCGCCCTGATTTCCGCTCTGATGGCCGCCGCACCGGCAATGGCCCAGGACAAGGCGACCAACCTGGACAAGATCACCGTCACCGGTTCGCTGATCCCGCAGACCCAGGTCGAGACCCAGACCCCGGTGATGTCCATCACCGCCGAAGACATCCAGACCCGCGGCTTCAGCAGTGTCGCTGAAGTGCTGCAGCAGTCCTCGCTGACCACCGGCGGCCTGCAGGGCGGCCAGACCTCGGGTTCGTTCACCCAGGGCGCCGAAGCCGCCGGCATGTTCGGCCTGAATCCGGGCTACACCAAGTACCTGATCAACGGCCGCCCGATGCTCTCGTATCCGGCGCTGTACAACGGTAGCGAAACCTTCAACAACATCAGCGGCATTCCGATCGACATCGTCGAACGCATCGAAGTGCTGCCGGGTGGCCAGTCCTCGCTGTACGGTTCGGACGCGATCGCCGGCGTGGTCAACATCATCCTCAAGGAGCGCATGGACGGCGGCACCATGACCGTCCGTGGCGGCACGTACACCGAAGGCGGCGGCAGCAACATCCGCTTCAGCGCTGCCAAGGGCATCAACGCGTTCGACGACCGCTTCCACGCACTGTTCAACGTGCAGATCGAGAACGGCAGCCCGATCTGGGGCTACCAGCGCGAGATCACCCGCCAGAACAACCCGGTCGGCTACACCGCCCAGGTGCCGTCGAACGACTTCGCGGTCATCACCAACGCTGACAACAAGCTGCTGATGATGGACCCGAGCCGTTGCGCCAACGTCGCTGGGCTGTATGAAGGCACCACCGTGGTCGGCCAGCGCCCGTCGGGCGAGTCCTGCGGTTCGGTGTACAGCGCCGGCTACAAGACCCTGAAGAACGGCAAGAACAGCGGCCAGTTCTACTCGTCGATGACCTTCGACGTGAACGACAACTTCCAGCTGTTTGCCGATGTGCTGTACAGCAAGGAAAAGACCGAGTTCACCTCGGGCTCGAGCGCCCTGTGGTGGGGCACCAAGTCGAGCCTGGGCAGCTTCTACGACCAGGGCCTTGGCAAGGTCGTGAATCTGCAGCGCGCCTTCGCGCCGGAGGAAATCGGCCCGGGCCACTACAACAACATCATGAACTCCGACGAAAGCCGTGCCTACCAGGTTACCCTGGGCGGCAAGGGCATGGTCGGCGACTGGGACTACAGCGCCAGCTTCACCCGTGGTGAGTACCGCCTGGACCAGAATCGCTTCGTGCGCTGGAAAGACAAGATCGATGGCTTCTTCGTCGACAACGTGCTGGGCACCTCGCTGGGCACCACCGCTGATGGCTTCGATATCTACAACCCGAACTACGCGGCCTTCTACTCGCCGATCACCCCGGACCAGTTCGCCAGCTTCACCGGCTACGGTACCCACCGCAGCAAGACCTGGCAGAACCTGGGTCGCGTGCAGGTGACCAACGGCTCGCTGTTCAGCCTGCCGGGCGGCGACGCCGGCCTGGCCGTCGTGCTGGAAGGTGGCAGCGAAGGTTGGGACTACTCGCCGGATCAGGCCTTCAGCGCTCCGAACAGCAACGTGTGGGGCACCACCGCTGTCGCCGGCGCCGGCCACCGCAGCAACTACGCGGTCACCAGCGAACTGCGCATGCCGCTGCATGACACACTGACCGTCAGCGCGTCGGGTCGCTATGACGCCTTCAAGATCGCCGACAAGACCGTCGACAAGGCCACCTACAGCATCGGCCTGGAATTCCGTCCGATCGAAAGCCTGCTGCTGCGCGGCAAGTACGGTACCGCCTTCCGCGCACCGACCCTGTCCGATGCCTTCCAGGGCATGAGCGGTTCGTACGCGTCCGGCCAGAACGACTACTACCGCTGCAGCCAGATGGGTTATGGCCTGCGTGATGAGAAGTGCTCGTTCTACAAGAACACCTCGGTGTACAGCGAAAAGTCCGGCAACCCGGACCTGAAGCCGATCACCGCCGACGTCTGGAGCGCAGGCGTGGTGTGGGCCCCGGTCAGCAACTTCTCGCTGTCGGCCGACTACTACAACTGGAAGATCAAGAACGAGGTCAAGACCCTCAGCAGCGACCAGCTGCTGCTGGCCGAGTACCAGTGCCACAACGGCCTGCCGAACAACACCTCGGCCAGCTGCGGCGACGTGACCAACTGGGTGTCCCGTGACAAGGGCGGAAATCTGGAGCGCGTGTACACGCCGAAGCTCAACGTTGCCAGCCAGAACCTGGAAGCGGTGACCGTAGCGGCCAAGTACCAGCAGGATATCGGCCGCTTCGGCTCGCTGATGTTCTCCGGCAACTACACCAACATGCTGAAGCGTGAAGTGCAGCCGATGCCGGGTGCCGCCAAGCTGGATCTGCTGAGCGATCCGTACAACATGTGGTACTACGACAACTTCGCCAAGGTTCGCGGCGATCTGTCGGTGGCCTGGAACATCGCCAAGTTCACCACCACCGTGTACGCCAACTACGTCGGCAGCACCCCGAACTACCTGGCCTATACCGGCCGCAGCTACGGCTATGTCCACTCCTCCGGCGCCAAGGCCGGCAAGTGGGGTTCGTACACCACGTACAACCTGAGCATGAACTACCAGGCACAGGACGATCTGGTCCTGTCGCTGATGGTCAACAACGTGTTCAACAAGCTGCCGGAAGGCCAGCGCTACAACTACCCGGGCAACGAATCGACCCCGTTCAACGACGGCTTCTACAGCGTCTACGGCCGCCAGATCTCGGCCCAGGTCAAGTACAACTTCTGATCCCGTCGTTTTCCGGACTTCGTGTCTGGACCAGGCCCCGCTTCGGCGGGGCCTTTTTTTTGGTCGCTCTCCCACCGCGGAGCTGGAGACACCCGATTCGTGGTGGAACCTCCTGGCAGACGCTTTCCCAGCGCCCTGCGCCAGGAGCAACCGGCATCTGCAGGTGGCGCCTCAAGCAGGGGCCAACGGCCCACCACGCGCTTGCGCCGCCGCGATCAGTGCCCGAGGAATCGGCTGAATGAACCGTTATGCCAGCCATTCCGCCGCCCCGCTGGAAAGCACCTGTTCCGGACTACTGAAAGGCCTGTTTGCGCAAAGTGACCCGACTCCCCACATTCAGCTACGCGTCATCCAGCCTTTACCTGCAAATCACAAGTGATACTAAGTGACTGTAATTATTGCACTTTCATGTACTTTTGGAGTGACTTCAGAGACATTGCGTGACATTGGCATGCATTTCTCGTTAAGACCGTGTTAGGTTCCATGAACAACGCCCGTTATCTGAACTCAGATGTAACGAACGGACGGAACGGCACGCTTCACTTCAATAGGGGATCCATCACGATGACGTACAACCGCTCACCTGGCCGCCACCCGCTGACCAGCGCCCTGCTCGTCGGCCTGCTGGCCGCGACTTCGGCGCCCGCCTTCGCGCAGGAAGCCTCCTCCAACCCGGTCGATCTGGACCGCGTCAGCGTGACCGGCTCGCGCATTGCGCGTACGGGCTTCGTGACCTCTTCGCCGGTTACCGCCATCACCGCAGAAGAAATCCGCCAGACCGGCGCGCTGACCATCAGCGACCTGATGAACAAGATGCCGCAGCTGGCACCGTCGTTCACGCTGGGCAACTCCACCCGCTACATCGGTACCGCTGGCCTGGGCCTGATGGACCTGCGTGGCATGGGCTACGACCGCACCCTGGTGCTGGTCAATGGCCGCCGCCATGTCGGCGCCAACCCGGGCAGCACCTCTGTTGACGTCAACACCATTCCGGTGGAGTGGATCGAACGCGTTGAAGTGATCACCGGTGGTGCCTCGGCCATCTACGGCGCGGACGCCGTGGCCGGCGTGGTCAACTTCATCATGAAGAAGAACTACGAAGGTTTTGAAGCCCGCGCCCAGAAGGGCATCGCGGGTGAAGGCGGCTTCAACCGCGGCTTCGTGTCGGCCACGGCGGGCACCAACTTCGCCGACGGCCGCGGCAATGTCGCCGTCGCCGTCGAGTACAGCGAGCAGGGTCGTTTCGGCCGTGGCGACCGTTCGATCGGTCAGCGCTATGACGTGACTGTGCCCAATCCGAACTTCGACAGGACCAAGCCGCCGAGCGAGAGCAACCCGCAGACCGTCCTGGCGCGTCCGGGTGGCAACTACTCCACCTCCTACGGCGGCACCTTCGACCTGGGCGGCAAGTTTGATTTCACCAAGCCGGGCACCTACAAATACCGCTACCACTTCAATCCGGACGGCAGTTTCAGCCGCAACCGCTTCGATGGCCCGGTGGTCAGCCCGAGCACCTGCGTCAACTGTGATTTCGCCGATCTGAACGCCGTTGCCGACCTGCAGCCGAAGTTCGACCGCGTCAGCGTCAACACCGTCGCCCACTTCGACCTGACCGACAAGCACCGCCTGTTCTTCGAAGGCAAGTACACCAAGACCGAATCCACCTTCTTCGGCCAGCCCGCTTTCGACAGCACCCTGCGCATCCGTCGTGACAACGCCTTCATCAGCCCGGAACTGGGCGCGCTGATGGACGCCAACGGTGTCAACCAGTTGCAGATGGCCCGCTTCAACGTCGATGCCGGCCGCCGTGGTGAAGAGGTCAAGCGTGAGACCAAGCGCTTCGTCCTGGGCATCGAAGGCATGTTCGGCGACAACTGGAGCTATGAGGCTTCGGGCAACTATGGCGAGACCGAGATCAACCGCGTCAACGTCAACAACCGCATCAACGAACGCTGGCAGGCCGGCCTGGATGCCGTCCGCGATCCGAGTGGCAAGATCGTCTGTCGTGTCGACCTCGACCCGAATGCCACCAACATCAATGCAGGTGGCCGCAAGTACAACCGCGACCTGATCGGCTCGGGCTGCATTCCGTTCAGTGTTCTGGGCAACGGTGCGGTGTCGCAGGAAGCGGCCGACTGGTTCAACACCCGTTCGCACTACTTCGGCAAGCTTCAGCAGACCGTGTTCAGCGCATCGGTCAACAACAACGCGCTGTTCTCGCTGCCGGCCGGTGACGTCGGTATCGCGGCCGGCGTGGAATACCGCAAGGAAAAGAGCCTGGAGCGCACCGATCCGCTGGCGGCCTCCGGCGCGACCTTCCTCAATGCCATCAACGGTGGCGGCGGCTCGTACAACGTCAAGGAAGTGTTCGCCGAAACCAACATCCCGCTGCTGGCTGACATTCCGGGCATCCGCCGCCTGTCGCTGGACCTGGCCGGCCGCTATTCGGACTACAACACCATCGGTTCGACCAAGACCTGGAACGTCGGCCTGGATTGGGAAGTGATCCCGTCCTTGCGCGTCCGCGGTACCCTGGCCAAGGCCATCCGCGCTCCCAACATCGGTGAACTGTACGACGAGCAGTCGCAGAACTTCGCCACCATCAACGATCCCTGCAACACCAACGCCACCAACTCCAACCGTCCGGCCACCGCTGGCGATCCGGCACTGCGCGCTGCCAATTGCGCTGCGCTGGGTATTCCGGCCAACTGGGTTGACTCCTACAGCGCCAACCGTCCTGGCCTGAGCGGCGGTAACCCGGACCTGAAGCCGGAACGCGCCGAGTCCACCTCGATCGGCTTCGTCTGGCAGCCGGAGTTCTTCGAAGGCTTCGGCATGTCGGTCGACTACTGGCGCATCACCCTGAAGGATGCGATCGGCTCGGTCACCGCGCAGACGCTGGCCACGCGCTGCGTCGACTCGCCGGGGGGCATCAACAACGCCTTCTGCGACAAGATCAAGCGCGCCCCGATCGGCGGCGCAACCGGGGCCAACGGCGCCGAGTTCCCGGCGTACAGCATCTACGACTGGACCGCACTGGCCGAGAACCTGGCCAAGAGCCGTCGTACCGGTATCGACCTGGAAATGAACTATGACTTCGGCATGTTCGGTGGCCACACCAACCTGCGCCTGGTCGGTACCCGCCTGCTGGAATCGCGTGAATGGGAGTTCCAGGACTTCCCGAGCGACTACAAGGAACGCTCGAACTACGTGACCAATCCGCGCTGGCGCGGTCAGTTCACTGCCAAGTACACGCTGGGCAACTTCCGCGCCAGCTGGGACATGGTGTACATCCATCGCAACCTGCGCGTGTTCCCGGAGAGCTACAACAGCAACCCGGGTTCGCAGAGCCCGATCTGGAACCCGTCGTACACCTACCACAACATGCAGATCGGCTACAAAATGGCTGATTCCGGTGTCGAGGTGTACCTGGGCGTGGACAACGTGTTCGACAAGGATCCGCCGGTCAACTACTTCGGTGCGGACCTCGGCTCGGCCTACTACGACAACGTTGGTCGCTTCATGTATATGGGCGTCAACTACAAGTTCTGATCCGTCCGGACTTGATGCAATCCGCAGACCCGGCTTTTGCCGGGTCTGCTTTTTTGTACCCGCAATGCCCCCCTTGCGCCCGGCCATGACCTTCGACACCCTTGCAGGGCAGGCCGGCGGCGTATCGTTCGGCCCACGGCCGTCCCCGCGGCCCTTCCCTGACTCACTCGGCCTGGAGGCCATCAAAGTGACCCGTACTCCCAAGATCGTGCTGCTGACCCTGGCCGTTTCGGCCGCACTGGTTGGCTGCGGCAAGACTGAAGCCCCGGCCAAGGACGCCACCGCCTCCACGCCGGCTGCGGCCGAAGCCACCCACTACACCCTGGACGAGAGCAAGCTGCCGGCCTACAACGCCTTCCAGCCGAGCGACCTGGACACCAGCAAGGACGCCTGCGGCGCCTTCGGCGACTACGTCAACAGCAAGTGGCTGGCCGCCAATGAAATTCCGGGCGACCGCACCAGCTGGGGCGCCTTCACCATCCTCGACGAGCGCTCGGTGGCCGTGCAGCACCAGCTGGCCGAACAGGTGGCGCAGGTCAAGAACCCGAACCACATCGAGAAGATCGTCGGCGACCTGTGGGCCACCGGCATGGACGAAGCCAAGATCAATGCCCAGGGCATCGAGCCGCTGAAGGCCGACCTGACCGCGATCGACGGCCTGCAGGACAAGGCAGCCATCGCCAACTACCTGCGCAGCAGCGCCGCCAAGGGCGACAACATCCTGTTCGGCTTCGGCGCCGAAGCCGACTTCAAGAATTCGGCCGTGAACATGGCCTACGCCAGCCAGGGCGGCCTGGGCCTGCCGGACAGCACCTATTACACCGACGCCAAGAACGCCGACAAGCTGAAGGCCTACCAGGCGCACGTCGCCAAGGTGCTGGAGCTGTCCGGCATCGCCGCTGCCGACGCGGCCAAGCAGGCCGAGGACGTGGTCAAGTTCGAAACCCGCCTGGCCAAGGCTTCCAAGTCGCGCGTCGAACTGTCGCGCAACGTCGAGCTGTACTACAACCCGGTCACCCTGGCCGACGCCGACAAGCTGACCCCGAACTTCAGCTGGACCGAGTTCTTCAAGTCGCAGGGCGTGGCCGCGCCGGAGAAGTTCTCGCTGGCGATGCCGGCGTTCCATGAGGAAGTGAGCAAGGCGCTGGGCGACACCGATCCGTCGGTGTGGCGCGCCTACCTGCGCTTCCACACCGTGGACAGCGCCTCGCCTTACCTGGCCGACGCCTTCGTGCAGGAGAACTACGAGTTCTACGGCAAGACCCTCAACGGCCAGAAGGAACAGAAGCCGCGCTGGAAGCGCGTGCTGGGCACCATCGAGAACGATGCCGGTGAAGCCTTCGGCCAGCTGTACGTGAAGGTGGCCTTCTCGCCGGAAGCCAAGGCGAAGATGGAAGAGCTGGTGAAGAACCTGGCCGCGTCGCTGAAGGAACGCATCCAGGGCCTGAGCTGGATGAGCGAGGAAACCAAGGCCAAGGCCATCGCCAAGTGGGAAACCTTCACCCCGAAGATCGGTTACCCGGACAAGTGGCGTGACTGGGCGGGCCTGCAGACCCAGCGTGACAGCTACCTGGGCAACGTGCGCGCCGCCAACGAGTTCAACTACAAGTTCAACCTGTCCAAGATCGGCAAGCCGGTGGACAAGACCGAGTGGGGCATGACCCCGCAGACGGTCAACGCCTACTACAACCCGCTGCAGAACGAGATCGTGTTCCCGGCCGCCATCCTGCAGCCGCCGTTCTTCGATCCGAAGGCCGACGACGCACTGAACTACGGCGGCATCGGCGCGGTGATCGGCCACGAAATGACCCACGGCTACGACGACCAGGGCGCACGCTTCGGGCCGACCGGCAACATGGAAGACTGGTGGACCGCCGCTGACAAGAAGAACTTCGAGGGCCTCACCGGCAAGCTGGTCAAGCAGTTCGACCAGTACAAGGTCGACGGCCAGGCCGTGAACGGTCACCTGACCCTGGGCGAGAACATCGCCGACCTGGGTGGCCTGGCCACTGCCTACGACGCCCTGCAGAAGGCCACCGCCGGCAAGGAAGACCCGAAGGTCGACGGCTTCACCCGCGACCAGCGTTTCTTCTTCAACTGGGCCACCGTGTGGCGCACCAAGTACACCCCGGAAAACGCCAAGGTGCGCCTGGCAACCGATCCGCACGCTCCGGCGCAGTTCCGCGCCATGGGTGCGCCATCGAACCTGCCGACCTTCGCCGCCGCATTCCAGTGCAAGGCCGGTTCGCCGATGGCCCGCACCGGCGAACAGCAGGTGGTGATCTGGTAAGTCCTGGCCGACGCCATGACAGACCTGCAGAGGCCCGGGATTTCCCGGGCCTCTGTTTTTCCGGTGTGCCTTTCATCCACGCATGGCGTGGATCTACTGATCCCGGCGCTCTCCGGCAGCTGCCGACCTTGGCCGGCACATGCACCGTCACGCGTGCATCCCGCGCCCATGCCCGGCTTGCTATAGTGCGCGCGCCCTCAATCCATCACGGATTCGTTCCACATGCCCAACTTCCGTCCGCTTGCCATCGCCCTGGGTATCAGCCTGGCGACCCTGGTCCCGACCCACGATGCGTTCGCCGCCAAGAAGAAGGCCGCCCGCGCCCCCGCTGTCAGCGCCCAGTGCAGCAATTTCTACGATGCCACCAACGCAGGCTGGCTGAAGGCCAATCCGGTACCGCAGGGCGGAGCCACTACCGCGCTCGGCCAGCTGGTCGAGCGCAGCCGCCAGCAGCAGCGTGAACTGCTCGACGCGGCGATGAAGTCGCCGCAGGGCAACGTGCAGAAACTGCTGGGCGACTTCTGGGCCAGTGGCCTGGACGAAGCCGCCGTGGAAGCGGACGGCTCCAACCCGATCGCACCGCTGCTGACCCGCATCAACGCCATCAAGAAGGCCAAGGATGTGCCGGCATCGATCGCCGCGCTGCACCAGGTCGGTATCCCGGTGGCCTTCAACTTCGGCCCGGATGTCGATCTCAAGGCGCTGGACCGCCATATCGGCTACTTCATGCAGGGCGGCATGGGCCTGCCGGATCCGGCGTTCTATACCCGCACCGATGCCGACACCGTGGCCCTGATGGGCCGCTACCGCAACTACGTCAAGCAGATCCTGGCGCTGACCGGCACCCCGGCGGCCAAGCTGGATGCCGAGTCGCAGGCGGTGATCGCGCTGGAAACCGAGCTGGCACGCAATGCGCAGTCTCTGGCCGGCATCAACAACCCGTTCAACAACTACGCGCCGATCTCCACCAAGGAGCTCAACAGCCGCTACCGCAACCTGCAGCTGGATGCTTTCCTGAAAGCACAGGGCGTGGATGACGACCTGGTCTCGCTGGCCGATCCGGGCCTGTTCAAGCAGCTCGACGGCATGGTCACCAGGCTCAAGCCGGACCAGTGGAAGGCCTACCTGCGCTGGCGCGTGGGCGACTCGATGGCGCCGTACCTGTCCAAGGCCTACCGCGACGCCGAGTTCGAGTACCGCGGCCGCGTGCTGCGTGGCGAGACCCTGCCGCCGCAGCGCTGGGAAGACGTGCTGGATGCCATCAACGTGGCTGCGGGCCCGATGGTCGGGCGTGAGTATGCTGCGCGCTACCTGTCTGCCGAAGACCGCCGCCAGGCGGCGTGGATCGTCGACAAGGTGCGCGAAGTGCAGATCGAGGCCGTCAAGAACAGCAGCTGGATGAGCGCCGAGGCCAAGACCGAAGCGCAGGCCAAGCTGGCCGCGCTGAAGATCGAGATCGGCACCCCGCTGCGCGATCTCGACTACACCGTGCAGCCGATGGGCCGTGGCTCGTTCGGCGGCAACATGCTGATCGCTTCGACCTGGCGTCATCGCGAAGAAATGCGCCGCATCGGCAAGGGTAACGCCGACCGCCGCTGGGACGTGCTGCCGCAGCAGCCGTCGCTGGCCTACGACCTGGCGCAGAACCGCCTGATCGTCACTGCCGCGATCCTGCAGGGCCCGGTGTTCAACGCCAAGGCCGACGCTGCAGACAAGTTCGGCAGCTTCGGCGGCCTGGTCGGGCATGAGCTGACCCGTGCGATCGACGCCAAGGGCGCGCTGGTCGACGCCAAGGGCGAGCTGCGCAGCTGGTGGACGCCGGCCGACAAGACTGCCTGGACCCTGCTCGGAAACCGTGTGGCCGCGCAGTACAGCGCCTACGACTTCCCGGGCGTAAAGGGTGCCAAGGTCAACGGCACGCTCACCCAGGAAGAGAACCTGGCCGACATCGCCGGTCTGGAACTGGCCTGGGCAGCCTATGCTGCGCAGGAGCCGAAGGCCAAGCAGGCACAGCAGCAGGGATTCTTCCGCGCCTGGTCGGCGCTGTGGGCGCAGCAGCTGTCGCCGAACGAGGCCGTCCGTCGCCTGACCGCCGACATCCGCGCGCCGGGCATGTGGCGCAGCAATGGCACGCTGGCCAACCTGCCGGCGTTCGGCGCCACGTTCAGCTGCAAGGCCGGCCAGCCGATGCAGCGCAGCGAAGCCGAGCAGATCAAGGTCTGGCGCTGATCGTGCCGCTGTAGCGGCAACAGCAAAAGGGCGCCTTCGGGCGCCCTTTTGCTTGTGCCTGACCCGTCCTGAATTGGATTGACACCTTTTCCCTCTGGAAAAGGAATGTTCAATGAAATCAACAATCAGGCGCAGCCAGTGGGACTATTCGCTTGCCTTCAAGTTGTCGGTAGTCGACCAGGTTGAGCGCGGGGAGTGGACCTGCAAAAAGGCCCAGGCGCGGTATGGGATCCAAGGTCGGAACACGGTGCTTGCCTTGCTTCGTGGGTATGGTCGGCAAGACTGGTCCGCTGGGGCATCATTTCCTCCCATGAGCACTCTCCCCAAAGCAGGAGCGCCCAAGCTGCTTACTCCGGGACAACAGATCAAGGCCCTGCAGGTCCAGTTGTGGGAAGCAAACGAGAAGGCACAGCCTTTCGAGGCCATCCTGGATGTCCTCAAAGAGGACTACGGGGTAAAAATCGTAAGAGAGCCTTCCGGCAAATCCTCACGCAAGGGCGCCTCCAAGGCGAAAGCGTGGCGAGGGCTTGCCGTCATTTCAGCATCAGTCGGCAGGCCTACTATCAGGCCGGGTACCGCCATCAGCGGCGAGACGCTGCCGATGCCACGACACTGGCGCTGGTGAGCGGCTGCCGGCTGCCGCCCGCCGCAGCCACGGCTGGGTACGCGCAAGCTGCACCATCTGGTTGAGCCGAAGCTGCAGGCGGCGGGAATCGCCCTGGGGCGCGATCGTCTATTTGAGGTGCTTCGAGAAGCACCGTTGCTGGTGCCGCAGCGTCGCGCATATCACAAGACCTCCAACAGTCATCATCGCTTCCGGAGGCACCCGAACCTGCTTAAACCGGGTAAGGGATGCGAGAGGCCAACCGGCAGCGAACAGGTATGGGTAGCGGATATCACCTACCTGCCAACTGATGGAAATTTCGTTTACCTGAGCTTGGTTACAGATGCCTGGTCACGCAAGATCGTGGGCTGGAGCGTGAATGAGACGCTGCAGACGGAACACACTGCGCAAGCACTGGAAATGGCCCTGAAAGCGCGGGAAACGAGGCAGCGTCTGATCCATCACTCCGATCGGGGCATCCAGTACTGCTCGGACAACTACCAGAAGATCCACGCCAAACATGGCCTGACCTGCTCCATGACCGACGGCTACGACTGCTATCAGAATGCGCTGGCCGAGCGGATCAACGGGATACTCAAGGCCGAATTTCTACTCCATCGCCCACGGGACGTGAGGCAGGCGCGGCAGATGGTGACTGAGGCCGTGGAGATCTACAACGTCCAGTGCCCCACCTGTCCCTTAAAATGCGGACGCCCGATGCAATGCATCGGGCGTCCTTGGCTGCTTGACGGCGGCAGGATCATCCACCCCATAGGTGTCAACCTATGGCAGGACGGGGCAGCCAGTCACTCCCCAAAAAAGGACCCCGGCAATGTCGGGGTCCAATTCATCTCATGGAGAGGTCGACACGTGACTATGATCAGAAGTCGTAGGACGCACTGACACGGACCGAACGCGGTGCGCTGAAGAACGTACCCATGCCGTAGGTGTTGGACACGGTGTAGGGGGCATCCTCATATACCGCATCGGTCTGCACGGCACGACGCTGATTGAACACATTGAAGACATCCAGACCGAAAGCCAGCTTGTGATCGGCAAACGCAGGGCGATACATCACGCCCAGATCCACGCGCGTGGTCCACGGCGTACGGCCGGCATCACCCGGACGCGAAGGCGTGCCAGCACAGTAGTGATAGGCCGCATCGTAACCCAGAGGATCGCTTTCGTCGGTGCCGTAGTAGCCCAGGCAGCTCTTCGGCATGCCGGACATGATCCGCAGCGTCGCCGAGGCCGACCACTCGTCATTGAACATGTACGCGCCGTAGCCCTTCAGCTGGTGGCGTCGGTCGTTGGCGAGGTAACCGCCCGCGTATTCCATCAACGCCCCGGCATCCCAGTCCTGCGTCTTGGAAACATCATCCTGTCCGATGTCAGATTTCACCTGGCCTTCGGTATTGCCGAAGTTGCGCGACCAGGTGTAGTCCAGGCGTCCATACCACTTGTCACTCAGCGGGTGCTCGATGAACAGGTCCACAGCAATGTAATCGCGCTTGGCCTTCTTGTTCCCGAAACCCCAGTCTGCCGAACTCATCCGTACCGGTGTATAGCCCGTGCCATCGGCATGCTTGAGCATGATGGTGTTCGTCTTGCCGGGATTGAAGATCACGCAACCCGGGATCACCAGATCGCTAGAATCAACGCCCATCGCGTCCAGCTTGTCGATGATGCGGTCCGAGTCACAGGTGTCGTCGATGGCCGACTGCAGGCGACGATAGGTGAACTTGGCACCGGAGTTCCAGCGCTCACCCAGCGTCTTCTCGAAACCAAGAATGAGTTCGTCCTGGTACTGCGACTTCAGGTCTGTTGGAGCCACCGACAGCGGATCCGGGGTCTGGCCATACTCGTTGTTTGACGACACCGGACCCGGGCCAAGCGCGGTGAGGCCCGTCGGAACACCGTTCTCATCGATGCCGTTGTAGGCAAAGTACTCGCGGGTAAAGGTCGATGCCGAAGCACCGCGAATGGCCACACTGTTCGGAAGTGCCAGGTAGTAGCGGCCGAGATTGGCGAACAACTTCAGCGACGAATCGCCGAACACGTCCCAGCTTGCACCAAGGCGCGGGGCCCATTGATCGCCACTCTCCACATAAGGCTTGGCATCACTGTTGTAGTTGGTGAACTTGTCGTTGCGGACGCCGATGGTCAGCAACCAGTTCGGCGTGACTTGCCAGCGATCCTCCAGGTAGTAGGCCTTCTGCTTGACTGACATGCTGGTGGTCGTCGAGAGGATGTACTTCTGCACGAAGTAGCCATCACCCGGCGGTGGCGCGATGTCGAAGCGCGGGCTCGGCGATTCGCCGGGTTCGACACGGCCATAGATCCACGCATAGCCGGGGCCCGTGACCTTCTGGCCTTCGTTGTGCCCCTGGTAATACATGTTGTCGATACCACCGGTCAGCTCGTGGTCACCGATGCGATACTGCAGATCCAGTCGCAAGCCGCGAGTCTTGCTGCCCGCATCTGCAGCCTTTTCATAGAGCTCAGGCTGGCTGTTGCGGATCGGACGCCCGCCCGTGATGGCCGGGTCCTGGTTACCCGGAGCACTGAGATAGGGGATGCCGGACGAGGCCGGGTTGGATTCCAGGTTGATCTGCTTGCTGCGTCCCCAGACCGCGCTGAGGGTCAGGTCATCAGTCAGGTAGCCGGTGTACTTGAAAATATCGAAATCGTCCTTGACCTTCGTGGTGTTCGGGAAGGTACCGGTGCGATCGCCTTCGGTCAGGTCGTCGTACTCGAACGACCGGTAGTAGCCACCAGTGCGATCGGTGTTCTGCACACGGGTGTACTCAAGGGTATTGCTGTCGTTGATGTTCCAGTCGATCTTGCCGTAGAACTTCGGCGTGTCGATCGTGTAGTGGTTGCGAACCTGTTGCGAAGCCGCCGCACTGTTCGTCGACACGCCTTCCGTACGGTCCTTCTCGGCGGCCAGATGGATGAACAGGCGATCCTCGATCAACGGGCCACTGGCATAACCGCTGTAGGTGGTGCGAGTCGCGGCATCGTCCTTGCGGTAGCGATAAAGGCTGCCACGTAGCGAGTCCTTGGTATAGGCATAGCCTGCAGGCAACTCCCGGTCCGGATACATCACCGTCGCTGCGGAGGCGGCCAACGAGTCAGGTGCCCACGTAGCCTGCACACCAAAATGCCATTCGTTGGTACCGCGCTTGCCCAGCTGATTGATCACGCCACCGGTGGAGCGACCATAGCCGGCACCGTAGCCGCCCATGTAGGTTTCCTGCTGGTCGATCGAGCCATAGGGAAGGCTGACACCTCCGAGGTTGCTGAGCGGGTTGGAGGCGTTGAAGCCATTGAGGTAGTAGGCGTTCTCGGTAACGCTGGAGCCACCGAACGACAGCACCGACCGCGAACCATTGGTGAATGATCCACTGCCGGACACCACGCCCGGCGCCAGCAGCGCGATCGCTTCGGCGCTGCGCCCCAACGGCAGCACGTCCAGCTGCTCGGAGGTGATCACCGACTTGGAGACCGTATTGCTGACGTCGATCTTCGGTACGTTGGCCGCAACCACGTTCACAGTGCCCAGCGTAGTCGCTCCGGCCGCACCGCCGCCAAACGACACCTCGGTACCGCCACCGACCCTCAGCAGTACGTTCTCGCGACGCTCGACGGTCTGGCCATCGCGCTGCTGGGTGATGGTGTACTTGCCTACCGGCAACGAGCCGAGGTTGTAGCGCCCACTGCTGTCGACTGTCGCCGAGCGGGTCAGGCCGGTGTCGCTCTGCACGACAATGGTGGCGCCGGCGGGGGCGTTGCCGAACAGCGAACCGGTGGTGCTCTGCGCTGCGGCGGCGCCAATGAATGAGGTCAGGACGACTGCGAGGGCGGTGCGCTTCAACCGTGCGACGTTGGTGCGGCTGGTCATGAAGTTTCCTTGAGTCAGTGAGATCAAGCGTCTGTGGCAACTGCGCTGCAGCGATGCGAAAGCTTCACGACAGCTGAACCCGATCTTAATTTCATCGATTGAGAATCCGCAACGGCAGATGAACGGATGTAACCATTTGATCTTAAAAGACAAATTTCGATACAATCGTGAAAACACCGAAATTTTACTTACCTTTCAGTCACTTGCGGTCGCTTCAGCCCTACTTGACACATCGCTATCCGCCCGGCGGCAGGAGATGCCGGATTAACGCTCGGCGTGCTATCGCTGCGGCTTCGTCCAATGCGGAGCCCCGACATGGAACACAAGAACACCATCTGTGTCTGGTACGACAGCGGCGCGCTCGAGGCCGCCACCTTCTATGCCAGCCTCCTGCCCGACAGCGCAGTCACTGCCGTCCACCATGCCCCCGGTGATTACCCAGACGGCAAGGAGGGCAACGTTCTGACGGTCGAGTTCACCGTCTGTGGCATTCCCTGCGTCGGCCTCAACGGCGGCAGCGCGTTCAAGCACAGCGAAGCGTTCTCCTTCCAGATCCAGACCGAGGACCAGGCCGAGACTGATCGCCTGTGGAATGCGATCGTCGGCAATGGTGGGCAGGAGAGCCAATGTGGCTGGTGCAAGGACCGCTGGGGCATCTCCTGGCAGATCAGCCCACGCATGCTGATCGAAGCGGTGACCAGCAAGGACAAGGCGCTGGCCAAGCGTGCCTTCAACGCGATGATGCCGATGAAGAAGATCGACATCGCGACCATCGAAGCGGCAATCAAGAAAGGCGACGGAGGGAATTAGGTCGTTTCTCCCCATTGCCGCTCGCCCCATGCAAACTGCGACTTGATCCCCTCCGTCCCCTTTTCCTGAGGTGCTGATGTCCTGGGATGCGATCATCATCGGTGCTGGCCACAACGGGCTGGTCTGCGCGGCCTATCTGGCGCGCGCTGGCAGGCGGGTAGTGGTACTGGAACGTCGTGGCGTACTCGGCGGCGCTGCCGTCACTGAGGAGTTCCATCCTGGTTTCCGCAACTCGGTGGCGTCGTACACGGTGTCGCTGCTGCAGCCGAAGGTGATCGACGACCTGCAGTTGCACGCGCATGGGCTGCACATCGTTGCGCGCCCCGCAAACAACTTCCTGCCATTGCCGGACGGCCGCTACCTGTTGTCGGCGCCCGGCCGCACCCAGGCCGAGGTGGCGAAGTTTTCCGAGCGGGATGCACAACGCCTGCCCGCATACGAAGCACGCCTGGAGGTGTTCGCCGACGTACTGCGTGCGTGGGCGCTGCGCGCGCCGCCGGACATCGGCGTTGCCGGTGGCTGGCGTGCGCTTCCCGCACTGTGGCAGATGGGGAAACTCGGCCGCGAACTGGCAGCGCTGGATGCTTCGCTGCGCCAGGAACTGCTGGACCTGTTCACGCTTTCAGCGGCTGAGTACCTGGACCGCTGGTTCGAGAGCGCGCCGATCAAGGCGCTGTTCGGTTTCGATGGCATCGTCGGCAACTATGCCAGCCCCTACACCCCCGGAAGCGCCTACGTGCTGCTGCACCACGTGTTCGGCCAGTGCAATGGCGTGAAGGGTGCCTGGGGCCATGCAATCGGTGGCATGGGCGCGATCAGCCAGGCGATTGCCGCTTCGGCGCGCGAAGCCGGGGCCGGACTGCGCGTGGATGCCGGCGTGCAGCGGGTGCTCGTCGAGGGCGGCCAGGCGGTCGGCGTACTGTTGACCAACGGCGAAACCCTGCGCGCACGCGCGGTGATCGCCAACGTCAACCCCAAGCTGCTGTACGAGCAGTTGCTGGAACCGGCACAGGTACCGGCGGCGACGCGCGAGCGGATGGCACACTGGCGCTGCGGCTCCGGAACGTTCCGGATGAACCTCGCGCTGTCGCGGCTGCCGGACTTCCGCGCCCTGCCCGGCCCCGGCGAGCATCTCAGCGCCGGCATCATCATGGCGCCCAGCCTCGACTACATGGACCGCGCTTGGCTGGATGCGCGTCGCGATGGCTGGTCACGCGAACCGATCGTGGAAATGCTCATTCCCAGCACGCTGGACGATTCACTGGCGCCGCCGGGGAAGCACGTCGCCAGCCTGTTCTGCCAGCACGTGGCGCCGGTGCTGCCCGACGGGCGTCACTGGGATGATCATCGTGAAGCAGTGGCCGATCTGATGATCGCCACCGTTGAACGGTATGCGCCCGGATTTGCTGACAGCGTGCTGGGCCGCCAGGCCCTGTCACCGCTGGATCTGGAGCGCACCTTCGGCCTGGTCGGCGGCGACATCTTCCACGGCGCACTGAGTGCCAACCAATTGTTCTCGGCGCGGCCGATGATTGGCCAGGCCGGCTATCGCGGCGCAGTGCCCGGCCTGTACCTGTGTGGTGCGGGCACCCATCCCGGTGGCGGTGTCACCGGTGCGCCCGGGCACAACGCCGCGCAGGTGGTGTTGCAGGACCTGTAGAGCCACGCCATGCCTGGAGGCGCATGTCCTCGCGGCTTTCATGACCTGCTGTTGGTAGGTGCCGACCAAGGTTGGCACCTACAGCGTCAAATGATCCTTCGGATCATTTGACGCTGCGCAGATGGTTCGGGCGGTTCGGTGGGCCGGGCGGGCGGCGCTTGTTGAACGGCGGCTGCCCGCGCCAGTAGCGGATCAGCAGCCAGCCGAACAGCATGCCCCCCAGGTGTGCGAAGTGGGCCACACCCGGCTGCCAGCCGGTCATGCCCAGCACCAGTTCGCCCACGCCGAACAGGATCACGAAGGTACGCGCCTTCATCGGTATCGGCGGGAACAGCAGCATCACCCGCTGGTTGGGGAACAGCATGCCGTAGGCCAGCAACAGGCCGAACACACCGCCGGAGGCCCCCAGCACCGTGGCCGGGTTGTCCAGCAGGGTACCGACCAGCAGCTGGCAGACACCGGCACCGGCCACGCAGACCAGGTAATAGAGCAGGAAGCGCTTTTCGCCCCAGGTCTGCTCCAGCCGCGCGCCGAACATGAAGACCGCCAGCATGTTGAAGAACAGGTGGCCGAAGCTGCCGTGCAGGAAGCCATAGGTCAGCAGCTGCCACGGTTGGAAGTTGCCACCCGGCGAGAACGCATCGAAGCCCTGCTGCAGGGGTTGCAGCATGAACGGCTCGAAGGTCTGCATGCCAAGCAGGAACGGCTGCTGCAGCAGGAACAGGATCGCGTTGGCGATCAGCAGGGCCTTGGTGACGGTTGGCAGTCGCGGGAACATGGGAGTACCGGCATGGAACGGCCCCCATCATAGCCGCAGCACCGTGTCTTGTTGGCGACCGGCAGGCGCGGCCCGTTCAGTCGCCAGCGGCGCTCAGCCCGGACCCCACACAGCGGCATCCAGCGCCGCCGCCGGATCAGTCCCGGGCATCCGCACCCGGCCGTTCTCCACCCGCACGCCCTCGGCACGCAGCCGCTGCGACTGCTCGCGCCAGCCGGCCGATCCCTCTTCCATGGCGATGCGTCCGTCCGACCGCAGCACACGGTGCCAAGGCAGGTCCGGGTCATCATTCTGGCCGAGGATGCGCGCGGTCAGGCGCGCACGCCCGGGCAGGCCAGCCCGCATCGCCACCTGTCCATAGCCCAGCACCTGCCCTGCCGGGATTGCGCGGATCACCGCCAGGATGCGTGCACGCGCCTGCTCCGGCGTCAGCGCCGCAGGCGGGTCACCAGCAGTACGCCGATCAGCACCAGCACGGTGCCGGCGATCTGCGCCGGCCCCATCGGTTCGTCGAGCAGCCATAGGCTCATCACGATGGTGGAAACAGGGCCCAGCATACCGACCTGCGCGGCCAGCGACGAACCCACGCGCTGCACCGCCAGCATGATCGCCAGCACCGGCAGCACCGTGCACACGGTGGCATTGAGCAGCGACAGCCACTGCACCGGTGCCGGCGCCTGCCACAGCAGCGGCAGCGGATGGGTCACCGCGAAGTGCAGCAGCACCAGCACGCTGGCCACGCAGCTGGCGTAGGCGGTCAGCCGCACTGCGCCGATGCGCGCCACCACCTGGCCGCTGCCGAACAGGTACAGCGCGTAGCTGAGCGCACTGCCCAGCACCAGCAGGCTGCCGACGATGATCTGCCCGCCCTCGCGCTGCAGATCGTGGCCGAAGGCCAGCAGCACGCCCAGATAGCTCAGCACCAGCGCGCCGATCTGCCAGCGGCCCGGTCGCTGGCGCGCCAACAGCACGTTGATCAGCAGCACCAGGGTCGGGTTCAAGTACAGGATCAAGCGCTCCAGCGTCACGCTTATGTACTGCAGGCCCTGGAAATCGAGCAGGCTGGACAGGTAGTAGCCGGTGAAGCCCAGCCACAGCACGCGGGCGCGGTCGGCCCATGACAGCGCTTCGGCACGGCGTGACGCCCACAGTGCCATCAGCGCGAACAGCGGCAGCGCCATCAGCATGCGCAGTGCGAGCAGCGTGGTGGCGTCCACGCCATGGCGCAGGCCCAGCTTGACGATGATGGCCTTGCCAGAGGCGGCGATGGCGCCGATCGCGGCCAGGCCGATGCCTCCCAGTGCGATGCGTGGGGAAGCGGTAGCGATGCGGGAAACGGGGCTGGACATCAGGACGACGGCGGGCCGCGCGGGGCGGCCCGGGAAGGCGTGGGGGCCGTCATTGTCGCATGGAGGCGCCCGCTGACCTGTAGAGCCGAGCCCGCGCTCGGCTTCGCCGACCCTGGGCGAAAAGCAGCCGAGCATGGCTCGGCTCTACAACGGCGCGGCTCAGCGCATCAGCACCACTTCCTCGGCCGAGGTCGGATGGATCGCCACGGTGTCGTCGAACTGGGCCTTGGTCGCGCCCATCTTCACCGCCACCGCGAAGCCCTGCAGGATCTCGTCCGCGGCTTCGCCGAGCAGGTGGATACCTACCACCCGCTCTTCCGGGCCCGCGCAGACCATCTTGAACAGGCTGCGCTGGGTGCCATTGGCCAGCGCCTGCAGCATCGGGCGGAAGCGGCTGTGGTACACGCTCACCTGGTCGAAACGCGCACGTGCCTCTTCCTCGCTCATGCCCACCGCGCCCAGCGGCGGATGCGAAAACACCACGCTGGCCACGTTCTCATAATCCATCCTTGACTGCGGGCGTCCGCCGAACAGGCGATCCATCAGGCGCCGCGATGCAGCCACCGCCACCGGGGTCAGGCCGACCTTGCCGGCGATGTCACCCACGGCATGCACACTCGGCACGCTCGTGGTCTGCCATTCGTCGACCTCCACCTGCTGGTGCTCACCAATGCCGATGCCCAGCGCTTCCAGTCCAAGATCACGGCTGTTGCCGCGGCGACCGGTGGCGAAGAACACCGCATCGAACACACTGTCGAGCGGACCATCATGGCCGAACGCACGCACGCGTTCGCCGTCGCGCTGCAGCTCGCGCAGGCGGTAATCGAAGTGGATGCGTACGCCCTGCTGTTTCAGGTTCTCGGCCAGCTGGTCGGTCAGCTCGTAGTCGAAGCGTTCCAGCAGGCGCTTTCCGCGCACCAGCAGGCTCACCCTGCTGCCCAGTGCCTGCAGCAACCCGGCCAGCTCCACCGCGATGTAACCACCGCCGATGATCGCCACCTCGGCCGGTGCCGCACGCAGATCGAAGAAATCATCGGAAACCAGGCCCAGTTCCGCGCCGGGAATATCCGGACGCAGCGGGTGCGCGCCGGTGGCGATCAGGATGTGTTCGGCGCTGTAGCGCACGCCATCGCTGCAGGCCACGGTGTGCGCATCAAGCAGATGGCCGCGTGCCGGGATGCGCACCACGCCGGTTTCATCCAGGCGCTTGTGGTAACTGGTGTGGATGTTGCTGATGTAGGCCTGGCGATGGATCACCAGTTCCTTCCACGACAGCGCCGGACGTGCCTCGACATCGAAGCCCATCGCATTGGCCAGGCCGATGCGCTCGTGCAGGTCGGCCGCCAGCCACATCGCCTTCTTCGGTACACAGCCAACATTGACGCAGGTACCGCCCAGTTCGCCGGGCTCCAGCATCGCCACACGCTTGCCATGCTGCGCCGCGCGGATCGCACCGGCCAAGCCAGCGGAGCCGCCGCCAAGGACGATCAGGTCGTAATCATAGGGTGCAGTGCTCATCGGAATCGCTCGGGTCGGTAGGGGGCAGGATCAATCGCTGGCGTGCGGCCGCAGACCAGATCGGCGATCAGCTGGCCGGTGCCGGCGCTCATGCTGATGCCAAGCATGCCATGCCCCGCTGCAAGCCAGACGTGAGGATGCGCGGACGCGCGGCCGATCAACGGCACGTCGTCCACGCTCATGGGGCGCCAACCGCACCATTGCTCCTGCAGCTTCGCACCACGTGGCGTGCGCAGGTAACGGTCGGCGGCCTGTTGCAACGCCTGCAGGCGGGCCGTGCGCAGCTGCGGGTCGGCACCGGCGAATTCCATGGTGCCACCCAGTCGCAACGCCTCGCGCCAGGCAATCACGAACACGGAATGGTCCTTCAGCACCACCGGGCGCTTTGGTACCTGCGCCGGGCGCGACCAGGTCAGCGAATAGCCCTTGCCGGGCTGGATCGGCACGCGCAGATCCAGTTGCCGCGCCCAGCGCGGCGACCACGGCCCGGTGGCCAGCACCAGCTCGCGTGCGTGCAGCATGCGCTCGCCGACGTGCACGCACACACCCTGCGCGTCGGCATTGAAATCCTGCATGTCCGCCTGTTCCTCTATCACCACGCCCTGAGCGCGCAGCACGCGTGCCAACTCGGCGGTGTAGCGGTCCGGACGCAGCTGCGCATCACCGGGGAAGTGGATCGCACCCGCAAGGCGGTCATGGAACGCCGGGTTGTCACGTGCATAGTCGGCGCCATCAATGCGGCCCGTGGCAATGCCCTGCGCGTTCAGCGCCTCGCATTCGGCAGCATGGTGATCGAAGTTGCGGGCGTCGCCGAACACATAGTCCAGACCGCGCGCCTCGAATTCGCACGCCAGTGCGTGCGTCTGCACCCATTGCGCCAGGCGCCGCCGTGAATCATCAAGCAGCGCGCCGCGCGCCCGCGTGGAGTGCAGCCAGTCACGCGCATTGCAGCGCGCGCCGAACTGCAGCAACCAACGCCACAGTGTGGGATCCAGGCGCGTGCGTATATACAACGGCGCGCGCGGATCGAGCATCCAGCGCAGCGCGCGCAACGGTACGCCGGGCGCTGCCAGCGGTGGCGCGTGACTGGGAGTGATGGTGCCGCAGTTGCCATGCGAGGTGGCCGCACCAATATGTCCCCGCTCAATCACACGGACCTGCCGGCCCTGCGCGCTCAGTGCAAGCGCAGTGGCCAGGCCGATGGCACCGGCGCCCACCACGATCACGTCCTCGCGCGCGCCCTGCGTCATTGTTCAGCCCTGCCCGGCTCCGCGCCGCATCGGCGGCCACTGCCGGTAGGTCATCGCACGCCACAGCCATTCAATCGGACCGAAGCGGAAATGACGCAGCCAGGCATGCGAGATTCCCACCTGTGCGGCGAACAGCAGCAGTGCGAACAGCAGCTGCACGCTGCGCGGCATCACGTCGAACGCACCCAGGCCATAGTGGTAGAACAGCCAGGTGCACAGCAGCGACTGGCCCAGGTAGTGCGTCAGCGCCATGCGCCCTACCGGCGCCAGCCATCCCAGCCGCGCGCGCCAGTGCACGATCCACGCCAGGTAACCCAGGCACATCGGCAGGCCCCCCACGGTTACGAGTGCCATCGCGGCAGTGGTCGGCAGGTTGTAGGCCCCCGGCGCCAGGTACGGCTTCCAGGCAACACCCAGCAGCGTAACCAGCAGACCAAGCGGCAGCGCGCCCCAGCGCAGCACTGCGTACAGGCGCGGGAAGCGCTCTGGCGCTGACAGCGCATCGCTGCCGGCGAACCAGCTGCCGATCAGGAACATGCCCAGCACCTCCGGGCCAGTGATCAACAGCGCGCCCATCGACGATCCGAACTCGTGCAGGCGCTGTGCATTGGCCTGCACCCAGGTGCCCTGCCCATACACCAGGCGTTGCTGCGCGATGCCCTGCTGCGCTTCAGCGAGCATCTTCTGAGCCTCATCCGCCGAGGCCATCGACACCATCGCGCCCACCAGCAGCATCAGCGCCACGCCGCCCAGATAGACGATCACGCCCATCCACGGCAGCCAGCTGCGCGGCGCCTCACGGCAGGCCAGCAGCGGCAACGAGACCAGCGCATACATCACCAGGATGTCGCCGGACCAGACCAGCAGCGCGTGGCAGAGACCGATCAGCAGCAGCCCGGCGCTGCGGCGCAGGTAGAACGGGGTGAAGTCGCGTCCGGCCACTTCGGCGCGCCGCGCCATCACTGCGAAACCGGCGCCGAACAGCAGCGAGAACAGGGTGAAGAACTTGCCCTGCACGAACACATAGACAAAGGCGTCGGCCCAGTAGTCGATGCCGAGCCAGTGCGTGTCGATGCCGGTGAAGGCCAGGTCCAACGGACCACTGAAGGCCTCGATGTTCATCAGCAGGATGCCCAGCAACGCGGCACCACGCAGCACGTCCAGTACGGCGATGCGATCGCCGGAAGCCATCGGCTGCAGGGAAGGAGAAGCGGCGTTCACGGGGCGTCCGTCGGGCAGGTCCGCCATTATGCCGCCGGCCCGCACGCCATGGATGGCCGCGCCGCGTTCCAGAAACGCAACGGCCCGCCGAAGCGGGCCGTTGCTGCCATCACAGTCGCGCAGCGATCAGTGGTGGTGGCCGCCGTCGCCGTGGACGTGGCCGTGCTCGATCTCTTCCTTGCCGGCTTCGCGCACGTCGACGATCTCGACGTCGAAGTGCAGGTCCTTGCCGGCCATCGGGTGGTTCAGGTCGACGTCGACCACGCTCATGCCGACCTTCTGCACGGTCACCGCACGCGGGCCGAAGTTGGTCTGCAGCACGACCTGCTGGCCCGGAGCCAGCTTGGTGTTGCCGAAGTGCTTCTTCGGCACGCGCTGGGACAGGCCTTCACGACGCTCGCCGTAGGCATCGGCCGCCTTGACGTCGACGTTGAAGGTCGCGCCGGCTTCCTTGTCCATCATGGCGTTTTCCAGGCCCGGGATGATGTTGCCGTGGCCGATCAGGATCGCCAGCGGCTCGCCGCGGTCCTTGGACGATTCGATCGGCTCCTGGCCGACTTCGGAAACGGTGTAGTGGAAGCGGACAACGCGGTCTTTTTCGATCTTCATGCGCAACTCTGTCTGGATCTGCCGGAGGCAGGCGGGTTGGGGCGGGTTGTCGCCCGGCGGGGACGCCGCCATCATGACGGCCAATCCAAGGTGGCGCATTATCCGGAGATCATGCACATCACGCCAGTTTCGTCCGGCCCGCGCCGGTTCCTCGCCCCGGCCCTGCTGCTGGTCCTGCCCGTGTTGATGACCGCCTGTGGCGGCGGCAAGGCCGCCCGCCCAGCGCCGCCCCCGCCGACGGCGAACTGGCCAAAGACCGTGCCGGACAACCCCGAGGCCGCCAACTCGGTGCTGATGCGGGCTATCAGCCTGGTCGGCACGCCCTACCGCTATGGCGGCAACACCCCCGATTCGGGCTTCGACTGCAGCGGCCTGGTCGCCTATGTCTATCGCGAGATGCTGGACCTGCGGCTGCCGCGCACCTCGCGCGACCTGGCGGCGGTACAGGGTCCGAAGATCGATCCGCAGCGCCTGGCCACCGGCGACCTGGTGTTCTTCGGCAGCCGCGGCAGCGTCACCCATGTCGGCATCTATGTCGGTGAAGGGCGTTTCGTGCATGCGCCGAGCACCGGCGGCACCGTACGGCTGGACTCGCTCAGCGGCCCCTACTGGAAGGACCACTACACCGGCGCGAAACGTGTCCTTCGCTAAAATGAACAGGCGATATGTTCAAAAATGTGACGCCCATCACCCTGAAACTAACGGTTTACTAACGGAATTTTTAACTTATCAGCGCTTTTACAGGGCATGATGCCCCATCGTTTTTTTCCTGTGACCGACGCGTGACGACTGACGACCTGAAAAGCGAAGGCCAGACTTCCGTATCTTCACGCAGTGCCCGCCCGTTGTTGCTTGGCCTGGCACTGTGCCTGACCAGCCTTCCGGCCTGGTCGCAGACGGCTCCGAACCGTTCCGATGTACCCCCGGCCCCGGTGGCCGAGAGCACCACCCGACCGGCCGCCAAGGCCGAGGCTGCCGCTCCGCAGCGCAGCCGTGTCGATGCTGCCGCCAGTGCCACGCTGGCCGCCCTGCTGCCGCATCTGGCCGCCAATGACACCATTCCGCTGATGGACCGGTCGGCCGTGGTGGCTGGTGACCTCAGCCGCCTGCTTGCCAACTACGACACCAGCAGCGCCGCCAATGGCAGCGTTGTCGGTACCGCCGCCGACAACGGCAAGGTGCAGTCGCTGCTGCGCCGCGCGATGACCCTGCTGGGCACCCCGTACCGTTGGGGTGGCAGCAACCCGGACAGCGGTTTCGACTGCAGCGGCCTGGTCGGCTACGTGTTCCGCTCGGCCCTGGGCATCGAACTGCCGCGCGTCTCGCGCGAGATGGCCCACGATGACAATGCCGAACTGATCAACGACCGCACCGCGCTGGCCGCGGGTGACCTGGTGTTCTTCGGCCGCAAGGGCCGCGTCGACCATGTCGGCATCTATGTCGGCGACGGTCGCTTCCTGCACGCCCCCAGCTCGGGCAAGGACGTCCGCGTGGACACCCTGCTCAGTGGCTACTGGGGCAACAAGTTCATGCAGGCCCGCCGGGTCGACCTCTGACCCGCTGGCGCTACGGCGCCGCCTGATGCGAGAAGCCGCTGCCCTGCAGCGGCTTTTTTTATTGGGCCCATGCAATTGGTGGGTAGCTGCCGAGCGTGGTCGGCACTGCCTTCATCCTCGCCCGGTGTGGATCCACCCGGGGGCCCCCTTGGCCGGCACCGCGTCGGGCATCTCCCAAACAAAAGGCCCGCCGGTCAGGGCGGGCCTTTCAATTCACCACACACCTCAGCGCTGCGGTGGTGTCGGGTCGGGATCATCCACGCCCACGTTGCTGGACGGGTTGTCATACACCGCCTGGTCGAGCAGACCGGTTTCCTTGGCCACGATCACCGGCACAAGCATCTGCCCGGTCACATTGGTCATCGTGCGCATCATGTCCAGGATGCGATCGATGGCATACAGGTAACCGATCGTCTCCAGCGGCAGGTTGGCCGCGCTCAGCACCACCGTGGCCATGATCACCGCGGTACCCGGCACGCCGGCGGTGCCGAAGCTGCCCAGCACCGAGGCGATCAGCACCACCACGTACTGTTCCGGGGTCAGCGGCACACCGCTGTACTGCGAAATGAACACCGCGCACAACGCCGGATAGATCGCGCCACAACCGTCCATCTTGATGCTGGCACCCAGCGGCACCGCGAACGAGCCGTAGTCCTTGTTCACGCCCAGGTTGTGGGTGATCGAACGCAGCGCCACCGGCATTGCGGCGAAGCTGGACGAGCTGACGAAGGCCACCTGCATGCCCGGCGCCGCGCCGCGGAAGAACTTCAGCGGATTCAGTCCGTGCGCCAGCAGCAGTGCGCTGTAGACCACCACGATGTGCAGTGCGCAGGCCACGTACAGCGCCAGCACGAAATGCCCCAGCGGCAGCAGCTTCTCGAACCCGTAGCTGCCGACCAGGCCGGCGATCAGGCCGAAGGTGCCGATCGGGGTGACTTCCAGCACGAAGCGGGTCACCTGGATCATGATGTCGCTCATCTGGCCGACCAGCTTGCGCGCCTCGGTCACCTTCTCGCCCAGCTTGACGATGGCAAAGCCGACCAGGCCAGCGAAGAAGATCACCGGCAGGATCGAACCACGGCCCGCGGCCAGCACGGTTTCACCGGCGGCATTGACCTTGGTGCCGATGCCGGACAGCGCGTAGAAGACATTGGCCGGTACCACGTCCAGCAGCACCTGCACCACGCTTGGCACTTCGCGCGGCACGTAGTTGCTGGCCATCGACAACTGCAGGCCACCCGCACCGGGCTGCAGTACCGTGCCTACGGCCAGGCCAACGCACACCGCCAGCGCGGCGGTGATCACGAACCACAGGAAGGTGCGGCCACTGAGCGCGGCGACCGACTTCTGGCCATGCAGCGACGAGATCGCGTTGATGACCGCGAAGAACACCAGCGGCACGGCGATCATCTTGATCAGGGTGACGTACAGCTCACCGAGCGGGCCGAACCACGTTTCCGCGGCCGGGCCAAGCGCCCAGCCGGCCAGCGCGCCAAGCACGAAGCCACCGACCACGCGCTGCCAGAATGGAATCCGCAGCCAGGCAGAGACCAGCTTCATAGGCAATCCAGAGGGGAAGGAAGGGATGCTGGCACGATAGCCCAAGGCGGCCCGCAGAACGACCGCCTGGCCGGCAAATCAGTGTGTCATCGGCGTGCCTTGCGAGGGCGGGCATAATGAACGTCCCGTTACAGTTTGTGAGATCCCAGCGTCCATGCGTCGTTCCGTCTCCCTGTTGGCCGCCTGCGCCACCACCCTGCTGTTGGGCGCCTGCGCCAGCACCGCCCCCGCGTCCGCCCCGGCCGGCCTGAAGGTCGCCGTCGATCCCGTCGCCCATCCAGCCGGCGAGACCCCGCAGTGGTGGTACCGCAGCGGTGCCGCCCAGGCCGCGGCCAACGGTGCGATGTCCGGCAAGGCCAAGAACGTCATCCTGTTCCTCGGCGACGGCATGAGCCTGACCACCGTGGCCGCCTCGCGCATCTACGAGGGCCAGCAGAAGGGCGGCTCCGGCGAAGAGAACCTGCTGTCCTGGGAACGCTTCCCGGCCACGGCGTTCAGCAAGACCTACAACACCGATTCGCAGACCCCGGACTCGGCCGGCACCATGACCGCCATCACCACCGGCGTGAAGACCCACATGGGTGCGATCGGCGTCAGTGCCGGCAGCCGCACCGACTGTGCCGACAGCCTGTCCAAGGGCCTGCTGACCTGGCTGCAGCTGGCCGACAGCGCTGGCCTGGCCACCGGCGTGGTCTCCACCGCGCGCCTGACCCACGCCACGCCGGCCGCCACCTACGCGCACTCGCCCGAGCGCAACTGGGAGAACGATACCGACCTGACCGAAGCGGCCAAGGCCGCCGGCTGCAAGGACATCGCCCAGCAGCTGCTGTCCACCTCGCGCTACGGCCGTGGCCCGCTGGTCGCCCTCGGCGGCGGCCGCGGTGAATTCACCACGGTAGAAGAACGCGACCCGGAGTACGACGACAAGGTCGGCCAGCGCCTGGATGGCCGCAGCCTGGTCCAGGAATGGCAGCAGGCGCATCCGCAGGGCGCCTACGTCTGGAACAGCAAGCAGCTGGCGGCGGCCGCCAATGCACCAGCCATCCTCGGCCTGTTCGAGCCGGACCACATGCGCTACGAGTACGAACGCCCGCAGGACCCGGGTGGTGAGCCGAGCCTGGCCGAACTGACCGCAGCGGCGATCAAGAACCTTTCAAAGCACCAGGAAGGCTACGTGCTGATGATCGAAGGCGCGCGCATCGACCATGCCAACCACAGCGGCAACGCCTACCGTGCCCTGACCGAGACCGTGGCGCTGTCCGATGCGGTGCGCGTGGCCAACGAGCTGACCTCGGCAGACGACACCCTGATCATCGTCACCGCCGACCACTCGCACACGCTGAACTTCGTCGGCTACCCGGCCCGTGGCAACCCGATCCTGGGCAAGGTGAAGGACAAGGGCGGCGAAGATGGCGCCGGCAAGCTGGACTACGCGCTGGACGGCACCGGCCAGCCGTACACCACGCTGAGCTACGCCAACGGCCCCGGCCACACCGGCAGCAGCAACCAGCAGCCGGCCGGCCCGAAGCGCTACCCGCACAACCCGAGCAACTTCGAACCGGCCAACGGTCGCCCGAACCTGCGCGAGGTCGACACCGAGCATCCGGACTACATGCAGGAAGCGCTGGTGCCGATGAAGTCCGAATCGCATGGTGGTGAGGACGTCGGCATCTGGGCACGTGGCCCGGGCAGCAAGGCGATCCGCGGCACGCTGGAACAGAACGCGATCTACCACATGATCGTGCAGGCCACCCCGGCCCTGCGCGAGCGCCTGTGCCAGGCCGGCACCTGCGACGACAAGGGCGTGCCTGTGCAGCTGCCGGCACCGACGGCCTTCGAGCGCAAGGCCGAGGCCAAGTGATCGTGAGGCAGGCCCGCCTTGCCCCTGCCAGCGGCCGCTTCGCGCGGTCGCTGGCCTTGCTCGGCATGCTGGCCAGTTCCAGCGCGCTGGCGCAGGCACCGGCGTGCAAGCTGCTGACCGACGAACACGGGTTGTGGCCGCTGCCCAACTGCGAAGTGGTCGATCATCGGCCGAAGATCAGCGCCGGCACGTTGAAAGACCTGAACTTTGATGACCACGGCCTGGCCGTGGTGTATGCCGACCAGGGCTTCCACTACGTCGACCGCAAGGGCCGCAGCCTGCCGGTGCTGACCTGGGACAACGGCCCGGAAACGCCGCAGGAAGGCCTGCTGCGCGCCCGCGTAGGCAACCGCGTGGCCTACTTCGATCTGAAGTTCCGCCAGGTTGTGCCGGGCACGTTCGATTTCGGCTGGCCGTTCCAGGATGGCGTGGCCGAGGTCTGCAATGGCTGCCGTCGTGGTACGCCGGATGCCGATGGCCACACGCCGATGGAAGGCGGAGAGTGGTTCCGGATCGACCGCGCGGGCCGCCGGGTGAAGTAGGGTTTTTCGGCAGGGCTGCGCCCTGCACCTGCTACAAGCCTGAGCAACCCCAACCGCCACTGGGGCTCGGTTTTTTTGTGTGTGGGGGGGGGGGGTGTGGGTGGGCAGGACACGCCGTAAACCCTTCCATGGGGGCTCGATGGCGCCATCCATGGCGCCAACGGTCCTGCCCACCCACACCGCCCCACCCCGGACAGATTTCCGGTGACGGCTGGACCATCCGCGCTTTGCGTGGATCAGATCTGTGAGAGATCGAATTGAATCCGGTGTCAGATTCGTTTTCCGCAGGAAAACGGATCTGACCCCAAGAGCAAGTCCGACAGTTCGCAGGAAACTGTCGAAGGCGGGGTGGGTCCGGTTGCGGGGGCGTGAGCGCCATGGATGGCGCGACCGAGCCTACATGGACGTATTTACGGCGTCCCCCGCAACCGGACCCACCCCGCCAACCCTCAGGGAACCAGCTTCTGCTGTTGCTGTTGCTTCTGCTGTTGCTGTTGCTGTTGCTGTTGCTGTTGCTCTGGATCGTAGCGGGTGCAGGGCGCAGCCCTGCCGAGCAACCCTATACTTGCCGCCGTGACTGCCTTCCCTGCCCTCGTTCCGCTGGATGCGCCGCTGCTGGTGGGCTACAGCGGTGGTGTCGACTCGACCGTGCTGCTGCACTGGCTGTGGCGCTGCGCACGGGCCTCCGGCACGGCGCTGCGTGCGGTGCATGTGCACCATGGCCTGCAAGCCGATGCGGACGACTGGGTACTGCATTGCCAGCAGCAATGCGCGGCACTGGGCATCGAACTGGCTGTGCATCGCGTGCAGGTCAACAAGCGCGCGGGCCTCGGCCTTGAAGGCGCGGCGCGGCAGGCGCGACGTGCCGCGTTCGCAGCCGAACTGCGCGATGGCGAGACACTGGCACTGGCGCAGCACCAGGACGACCAGGCCGAGACTTTCCTGCTGCGGGCCCTGCGTGGTTCCGGCGTCGATGGCCTTGCAGCGATGTCCGCACGCAGCCGTCTTGGCGAACATCACCTGTGGCGACCGCTGCTGTCGACGCCGCGCACCGCGCTACTCGACTACGCCCAGCAGCACGCGCTGCAATGGATCGAAGACCCCAGCAACGCCGAAGACCACGCTGATCGCAACTTCCTGCGCCTGCAGGTGTTGCCGTTGCTGCGCCAGCGCTGGCCGCACGCGGCGGCGGCATTGGCCGGCAGCGCGACGCACTGCCGGCAGACCCGCGAACTGCTGGACGAGGAAGACGCCGAGCTGATCGCGCACCTGGAAGTGGCACCGCGGGTGCTGTCACTGGAACTGCTGCGCCAGGTGTCGCCAGGGCGCGCGGCACGCGTGCTGCGCGCCTGGGTGATCGGCCACGGCGCAGCACCGATGCCGGCCACGGTGTTGCAGCAGGCGCTGGAGGAGCTGTTGCCGGCCGACACCGACCGCCAGGCGCGTGTGCGCTGGCAGGATCACGTGATCCAGCAATGGCGTGACCATGCCTACCTGCTGCCGGCCCGGCTGCCCTCGCTGCCCCTCGACTGGCAGGCCGCCTGGGATGGCCGTGCACCGCTGCCATTGCCCGACGGTGGCCAGCTGAGCCTGCTTGGCGCCAGCGCTTTCGAACAGCCACTGCAGGTCCGTGCACGCGTGGGCGGTGAGCGCATCCTGCTGCCGGGTCGCCAGCATTCGCACGCGCTGAAGGACTGCCTGCAACGTGAGCGCCTTGCCCCATGGCGGCGCGCGCAGCTGCCGTTGATCTTCGATGGCCCGCAGTTGCTGGCCGCCGCCGACGTGGTCATCGCCGCGCCCTTGCAGGCCTGGTTGCAGGCGAACGAGGCACAGCTGCGGTGGCGTCCCGGCGGCTGGTGAATTGACCCCCGCGCGCGGCCCGTCCACACTTGCCGCATGGCCAAGAAGTCCCCCGAAAACGCCTCCCCGGTCGCCCAGTTCGAGCAATCGCTCGAATCGCTGGAACAACTGGTGGAGCAGATGGAAACAGGCGAGCTGAGCCTGGAAGCGTCGCTCAGTGCTTACGAACGTGGCGTCGGCCTGTACCGCCAGTGCCAGCAGGCGCTGGAGCAGGCCGAACTGCGCGTGCGCCTGCTCAGCGATCCGGCGCAGCCGGAAGCTGCCGAGCCTTTCGATCCGCCCAGCCATGACGGCTGAGGCCCTGTTCGCGCGCTGGCGCGACCGTATTGAAAGCCAGCTGGACGCTGCCCTGCCCTCTCCGGCCGAAGCGCCGCAGGGCCTGCACAAGGCCATGCGCTATTCGGTGCTGGGCGGTGGCAAGCGCATGCGCCCGCTGCTGGTGTATGCCAGCGGCCACCTGTTCGGCGCGCAACCTGAAAGCCTGGATGCCGCGGCCATGTCCGTCGAGCTCATCCACGCCTATTCCCTGGTGCATGACGACCTGCCGGCAATGGATGATGACGCCCTGCGTCGCGGCAAGCCGACCACGCACATCGCCTTCGACGAAGCCACGGCGATCCTCGCTGGCGACGCCCTGCAGGCGCGCGCCTTCGGCCTGCTGGCCGATGCGCCCCTTCCGGCCACCTTGCGCGTCGCCTGCCTGCAGACCCTTGCCCACGCCTCGGGTGCCGCTGGCATGTGCGGCGGCCAGGCGCTGGACATCGATGCCACTGGCCAACAGCAGACGCTGGCGGCGCTGACCCGCATGCATGCGCTGAAGACCGGCGCATTGATCCGCGCGGCGGTGCGCATGGGTGCGTTGTGCGGGCAGGCCCACGAACCGCAGCTGGCCCGGCTGGACAGCTTCGCCGATGCACTTGGCCTGGCATTCCAGGTGCGTGATGACATCCTTGACGTCGAAGCCAGTTCCGAACAGCTGGGCAAGACCGCCGGCAAGGACCAGGCCCAGGACAAGAGTACTTTCCCCGCCCTGCTCGGCATGGACGGTGCAAAGGCCCAGCTGCACGAACTCGCGGCGCGCATGCAGGCGATCCTGGCCGGATACGGCGAAGAAGCCGATGCGCTGCGTGCGCTGGCAACGCTGGCGGTGGAGCGCAATCACTGATCGCTGGCGGTGACGCTGTATCGCTGCGCCCGCCGGGCGTGGCCCGTCGCTACCGCCAAACAGGAACGCCCGGCAGTGCCGGGCGTTTTCGTATCCGCGTGCGGACGATCCTTACTTGATCAGGCGCAGCGTGAACGGGTAGCGGTAGGCTTCGCCGTTGTTGGCCTTCACTGCCGCAATGATGCAGAACACCAGGTTGATGATGCCCACGATCGGCGCCAGGATGCCGCCGATGATCACGACCATCAGGATGATGCTGATGACCATGGCAATGGTCACGGTGATCTGGAAGTTCAGTGCTTCCTTGGCCTGGTCGGTCACGAAGGCCTTGCCCGCGTCATCCTTGTTGATCAGCCAGATGATCAGCGCGCCGATGAAACCGGTGAAGATGCCCAGCAGGTGCGCGGCCAGGGCCATGGTGCGCTGGTCGGCCGGGACGTCGGTGGTGGCCGGCGGCGGGACGTTATCGAATTCGCTCACGACAAAACTCCTTTTCATTGGGTGGTCTTGACCAACCAGCACCGAGCTGATCGCGTCAGGCGGACATAGCTTACGCCATCAACGCCATCAATCATTACCGGCGATGGTCATCCGCCCCAGCAGGATCGAACCGGTCCGGATGTGCGAGCGCGGGTCGACGTCGCTGCCGACCGCCTCGATGCTGCTGAACATCTCGCGCAGGTTGCCGGCAATGGTGATGCCGTCCACCGGGTACTGGATCTCGCCGTTCTCGACACGGAAGCCGCCCGCGCCCCGCGAGTAGTCGCCGGTCACCCCGTTCACGCCCTGCCCCATCAGTTCGGTCACCAGCAGGCCATCTCCCATCTGCCGGGCGATCTCCTGCAGCGGGCCGGCATTGGCCGCGAGCTGCAGGTTGTGCACGCCGCCGGCATTGGCGGTGGTCTGCAGGCCCAGCTTGCGCGCCGAATAGCTGCCCAGCACGTAGCGCTGCAGCACGCCGTCACGGACCAGCGCCGAATCACGGGTGGCCACGCCATCGCCGTCGAAGGCGGCCGAACGCAGGCCGCGGCGCAGATGCGGCAGTTCCTCGATCTGCATCCATTCCGGGAACAGGCGCTGGCCGACGCTGTCCAGCAGGAAGCTGGCCTGGCGATACAGGGCACCGCCGGATACCGCCGACAGCAGGTGACCGACCAGGCTGCGTGCCACTTCCGGGGCAAACAGCACCGGCATGCTGCCGGTGGCCATCGAACGCGGCTGCAGGCGAGCGACGGTGCGCTCGGCGGCACGACGGCCGACCAGGCCCACGTCTTCAAGGTCTTCGCGGGCCAGTGCGCTGGTGTACCAGCCATCACGCTGCATGCCATCGCCCTGCCCGGCGATCAACGCACAACCGACCGAATGGTGGGTGCCGCGCTCGCGGCCGATGAAGCCATGCGAATTGGCATACACCGACAGGCTCTGCATGCTCGAGACCGAAGCACCGTCGGAATTGCGGATCTGTGCATCGGCCTCGCGGCCGGCCGCCTCGCAGGCCAGGGCCAGGTCCACCGCCTCGTCGGCCTGCAGCGCCCACGGGTGCCAGCCGTCCAGGTCCGGGAAGTGGGTGGCCATCAGGTCCGCCTCGGCCAGGCCGGCAACCGGGTCATCCTCGGTATGGCGGGCGATCGCACAGGCCTGCTCGACCGTGGCCGCGAGGCTGGCCTCGTTCAGGTCGCCGGTACTGGCACTGCCCTTGCGCTGGCCGAAATAGACGGTCACGGCGATGCCGCGGTCGCGGGTGGACTGCACGGTCTCGACCTCGCCGAGGCGGACATTGACCTCCAGGCCCCGGTCCTCGCTGCAGCTGACCTCGGCCTGGCTGGCGCCCAGCCCACGGGCGCGGTCGAGCAGCTGCTGGGAGAGGTCGGCCAGCCGTTCCAGCCGGGCCGGGCTGTCGTCGCCGACAGCGGCTTCAGGGGCGATCACGTTCAATGCTTTATCCTGTACGGGTTGGGCCCGGCATCACGCCGGGCGACTTTTTTTGAAATCAGGTAGGAACGATGCGCGGACGCGACGAAGAAACCGGTGAATTCCACGACAAGAGCCGCAGCCAGAACCGGCGCGACGCGCTCGACGTGCTGGCCCTGGGCGAGAAACTGGTGTCGCTGACCCCGGCCCAGCTGGCGCGCCTGCCGATCCCGGAAGACCTGCTGCCGCATATCGCCGAGTGCAAGCGCATCACCGCCCACATCGCCCACAAGCGCCAGCTGGCGTTCCTGGCCAAGCACATGCGCCGCGAAGAAGAGGCCACGCTGGACGCGATCCGCGACGCGCTGGACGCAAACAGCGAAACCGGCCGCCGCGAAGTGGCGATGATGCATCGCGTTGAGGACTGGCGCGACCGCCTGCTGGCCGACGGTGACAAGGCGCTGGCGGCCCTGCTCGATGACTACCCGCAGGCCGACCGCCAGCAGCTGCGCACCCTGGTGCGCAACGCGCAGACCGAGAAGGCGAAGAACAAGCCGCCGCGCGCCTACCGCGAGATCTTCCAGGTACTGCGCGGCCTGATGCTGCCGGCCGCGCTGGGCCTGAAGACGGTTGGCGACGAAGACGCCGACCACGTCGAGACCGGCGAAGCCGACGAGGACTGAGTCCCCGCCGGCCCAGGCGGTGGCAGTGGCCATCGCCCGGCTCAGGCCTGGGTACCGCCGACGGTGATGCCCTCGATCAGCAGCGAGGGCTGGCCGACACCCACCGGCACGCTCTGCCCGTCCTTGCCGCAGATGCCCACGCCCTCGTCCAGGCCCAGGTCGTTGCCGACCATGCGCACCTTCTGCATGGTTTCCGGGCCGTTGCCGATCAGGGTCGCGCCCTTCACCGGCGTGGTGATGCGGCCGTCCTCGATCAGGTAGGCCTCGGTGGCCGAGAACACGTACTTGCCACTGGTGATGTCGACCTGGCCACCGCCGAAGTTGACCGCGTACAGGCCTTTCTTCACCGAACGGATCATCTCCTGCGGGTCGTGCTGGCCGGCACGCATGTAGGTATTGGTCATGCGCGGCATGGTCAGGTGCGCGAACGATTCGCGGCGCCCGTTGCCGGTCGGCGCCATCCCCATCAGGCGCGCATTGAGGCTGTCCTGCATGTAGCCGACCAGGATGCCATCCTCGATCAACGTGGTGCACTGGGTCGGGTGGCCCTCGTCGTCGATGTTCAACGAACCGCGGCGGCCATCCAGGGTGCCATCATCGACAATGGTCACGCCCGGCGCCGCGACACGCTCACCGATACGGCCGGCATAGACGCTGGTGCCCTTGCGGTTGAAATCACCTTCCAGGCCGTGGCCGACCGCTTCGTGCAGCAGCACGCCGGGCCAGCCCGGGCCGAGCACCACCGGCATCACCCCGGCCGGAGCCGGCACCGCTTCCAGGTTCACCAGCGCCTGGCGCAGCGCCTCCCGGGCGAAGGCCTCCGGGCGACCGTCTGCGAAGAGCGCCTCGTAGCCATAGCGGCCGCCGCCACCGGCATAGCCGGATTCTCGGCGACCGTTGTGCTCGACGATCACCTGCACGTTCAGGCGCACCAGCGGGCGCACGTCAGCGCCCAGCACACCGTCACTGCGCGCAATCAGCACCGTATCGACGCCGCCGGACAAGCTCACCATCACCTGCTTCACCCGCGGGTCGGCGGCACGCAGGTAGCCATCCAGGCGCTTGAGCACCTCGACCTTGGCCTCGTTGCCGATACCGTCGATCGGGTCCAGCGCCGGATACAGCGCACGCGCATGGCCACGCAGCAGCGATCGCCCGGACTGGGCACCGCCTTCACGCGAGATCGCGCGCGCCGACTGCGCCGCCGCCAGCAGCGCGTCGGCATGGATGTCATCGGAGTAGGCAAAACCGGTCTTCTCGCCGGAAATCGCACGCACCCCCACGCCCTGCTCGATGGAATGGGCACCGTCCTTGACGATGCCGTCCTCCACGCTCCAGCTCTCGCGGCGGGCATGCTGGAAATAAAGGTCACCAAAGTCGACACCCGGGCCGAGCAACTGGCCGAAGGTGCGCTCCAGGCCTGCGGTATCCAGGCCACCAGGGCGCAGCAGGCGGTCTTGGGCAAGCGTCAGGGCGATATCAGTCATGGTCCTCGATCTGGGGGTGCGGGGGCGCTGAGGCAAGCCCCATGGACAGGAAAACCACGCTCAGCGCGAGTGCGGGCGTGGCAGGTCGGTGACCGGGGGCGGTATTGCCGCTGCCGGGCCCGGTGCGGGCGTCGGCGGCGTCTTGTCGCGGCTGCGCTCGATCACTTCCACCTTCGGCTCCTTCCAGGGACCGGTCACCTTGTAGGTACGGGCGCCGATCTCGCCCAACGGCTTGGACAATACCGCATTGGTGGCCGCACCGAGCGCCGCGCCGACCGGGCCGCCGGCAACGGCGCCAACCACGGTCAGCAGGTTGCCGGCGCGCGGATTCACGTCGATGGTCTGGTCGAACTGCTGGTTGCGCAGGTCGGCCTGGCCGCGGATGGTGATGTTGGCCGCCGGGCCTTCGATCAGCACCTTGTCGGTGCGGGCCATGCCCTGGCCGAACTGCACGCTGCCATCGACCTGGTTGAACGCGAAGCCCTTGGAGAAGAAATCGCGGAAGTCGAACATCAGACGCCGCGGCAACTGGGTCACGCTGAGCAGGCCGAGCACGCGGCCGGCCCCCGGCTCCAGCTCCAGCAGCTGTCCGTTGCGCGCATGCAGATCAAGCTGGCCCTGCAGATTGCCCAGCTGGAAATCCGAGGGGCCACCGCTCCACGAGGCCTGCAGCTGTGCCTGGCCGGAGCCGCCGCGCAGCTGGCCACCGTAGTCCAGGTTCTGCATCAGTCCACCCAGGTCTTCACTGCGCACCTGCGCGGTCAGTTCGGTGCGGGCGCCGCCGGTACGGCCCAGCCAGCGGCCGCTGATGTCGATCTCCTGGTCCGGAGCGCGGAAACGCAGCGTATCCACGTTCAGGCCGTTGGCCAGCGGCCGCGTACGCAGCACCGCCTGGCCAAGTACCACCTTGCCGAACTGCAGGTCGGCAATGTCCAGCGCGAACGGCGGCAGCTTGGCCGGATCCATGTCGTTGGCGCCGGCCTGCATCCGTGCCGGCGCTGCCGGTGCCCCCGGTACCGCTGGCAGCGACTGCCAGTGCACACGGTCGAGCTGGCCACTGATGGTGCCACCCTCGGCATTGGGCACGGTCAGGCGCCCCGCCAGTGACGGCCCGTCCAGGCGTACGTCCAGCGCCTGCGGGCCAGGCTGCAACTGCAACCGTGTCTGCCCGAAGACGCCGCCGATCAGCAGCAGCTTGCCGACCTGCACATCCACCGCGCGCAGCGGCATCGCGTCGTCATCACCGCCGCCGCGGGCCAGGCTGATCCATTCCAGCGCATCCAGGGTCGGGCTGCGGCCGTTGACGGTCAGCCCGTTCGGTGGCGGCTCGCGATCGACGTGGTCGCTGCCGAGCGTGACCTGCACGCCGGTCTGGTTGTTGTGGCTGCGCGCGGCCAGGGCCAGGCGCTGGCCAAAGGCCACGTCGATGCGGCCGGCCCCCATCGGCAGCTGCGCAGCCACCGTGGTCGCCAGCGGTTCGGTGGCCGGCTTGTCCAGCGGCGCCGGCAGGTCCAGGCGGGTGCCTACCAGGTCCGAACTCAGGCGCAGTTCGCTGGGGGGGGCGGGTGCACCCGCGGCAACCTTCGGCAGGTTGACCGCAATGGTCCACGGCGACGTGCCCGCGATATAGGGCTTCAGCCACGCCATTTCCGGCGCGCGATCGATCAGCACGCCGGCATCGAGGTTGGCCGACAGCTGTGATTCAAACGCCAGTCTGCTGTCGTGCACGTAGCCGCCGGCGCGCAGGCTCAGGCGGCCGTCCTGCCCGAGGTGACGCACCGTCAGTGCCTCGGCGCCGAAACCGCCGTTGCTGTAGCGCGCCTGCCCGTGCATGTTGTCGAAGGCCAGCTGGAACCGCTTGTCGACCAGCTTCACGCCGTTGAGGTCGACCGTGCCCTGCAGGTGGCCCTCGCCCTCATCCAGGTGCAGCGGCTGCAGCAGGTCGAAGGTCACATGCGCCGGTCCCGCTGCGGTGAGGTTGTCGAGGGTGTCACCATAGTCCTTGTGCAACGGGCTCTGCCGCAGCATCGCCAGCAGCTTGCCCGCCTCGCTCTGGGCATCGGCACGCACGTACAGGGGCTGCTGGCCGAAGTCCGGAATGCCAGCCTCGAACGTCTGCACCGCCACACCGGCCAGGTCGCCACGCCCCCGCATGTCGAAGCCGGGGCCAATGAAAGCGATATCGGCATCGACCTGGCGCATCAGCGGCCAGTCGTGCTGGAAGCGGATGTCGCCGTTGGTGATGTGGCCGGTGGCCTCGAAGCGGCCATTGTTGTTGTCGAACGGCCAGTCGTCCAGGTCACCGCTGACCAGGCCGACACCATTGCGCACCTGGCCACCGGCCAGCGCCATGTCCAGCCAGTCGGTGGCGCCCTTGCTCATCTTCGAGTGGATCCAGAAGCGCTTGGCCGCAGTCATCGGCACATCGTCAAGCTTGGCTGCCAGCTGCAGCCAAGGCCGTGTGCCGTCGCCCTGGAACCAGGCACCGCCGCGCACGTCGGCCGCATAGTCGGTACCTTCCACGCGCATCGCCGCGGTGCCGATACGCCAGCCACCGCCCTCATCGCGCCAGCCCACCACCTGTCCCGCCAGGTGCAGGTCATGGCGCACGCCAAAGCCGGTCGGCCAATCGAACTGCAGCTGCCGTTGCGGCTGCAGCTGCAGGCTGAAGCCATCGGCATCCCCCTCGAAGCGTCCCCCCAGGCCACGCAGCCCCGGGGAATGCCCGACGCTGGCGAAGCCCAGTGACTGCAGCTCCCCCTGGACCCGCAGCGGGCCATCGCGTTCGCCGGCCAGCTGCAGCTCACGCACGTCCAGCTGCGGTTTGGACAGGAACAGCCAGTGGCGCAGGCCCGGCTCAAGGCGATCACTCAGCGCCAGCGCACGCAGCACGGTACCGGCCTGCACTGCACCGGAACTCACCTGCAGCCGCTTGCCAACCTGCACCTGCAGGCCATCAAGCTGTTGCTCACCGTCTTCCGTCTTCAGCCGCAGGCGTGGCACCTGCAACGCCCAGCCATCAGCCTGGCGCTGCCAGCGCAGGCGCGCCTGCAGTCGCTGAAGCTGCAACTGCGGCGCCGCCAGATCCGGCATCGGCGCACCGTCGATGCGCACGTCACGCAGGTCCGAATCGGTGGTCAATGCCACCGGCGTGAAATCACGCAGCGTCAGCCATAGGTTCAGTTCGCCCTTGCCCTCGCGCAGGCGCACGCCAGCGGCTGCCAGCAACGACGACCATGCGTGGAAATCCACCGGATCCGCGCCCAGCCAGGCCTGGCCGTTGCCGCGTACACGATCGACGTCCAGGACTGCGGTCAGCGGCAGCGCATCGGTCTGCGCCCAGGCGCGTACGCCCACGCGCAGGCGATCGCCGTTCACGCGCAGGCGCAGGTCGATGCGCGGCAGCGTCGTGTCGATGCCCAGGCCCGGCGCGTGCACGCCGAGACGGCCACCGATCACCTGAAGCTCGCCCAGCCGCCGCAGCGCGTCCAGCGGGTCGCCCTCGCTGCCGGACTGCGGCAGGCCACGCACCGACCACCGACCATCGTCGCCCTGCTGCAGGTCCAGTGCCAGGCCGCGCAGGCGCAGCTCGGTCAGCGAGCGACCGGGCAGCAGGCCGCTGTACATCGACACCAGCACTTCGGCCTCGCCGATCGCCAGGCCCTGGCCGGCGCCGATGCGCAGGCCCTTCAGCTGCAGCAGCGGGCCGCGACGGGTCCAAGCGGTCTGCAGCTGGTCGAAACGTACCGGCTGGCCGGCACGCTCGCTCAGCCAGGCGGCAATCTTTTCAGGATGACGCTCAGCCAGCGGCAGCAGCTGGCTGAGCGTGCCCACCAGCAGTGCAAGCCCAACCAGGCCCACCGCACAGGCGGCAATGACATGACGGCGGATCCTTCGCAGTCGCAGGCGCGGCGGCGCGCTCATCGGCCACCGCCGGCATGCGGCCGGCGAGGATCAGAGCAGAACGACATCGAACTGCTCCTGCAGGTACTGCTCGTCCGCCTGGAAGCGGATGCTCTTGCCGAGGAACTCTTCCAGCTCGGCCACCGCCGACGATTCCTCATCGGTGATGCGCGCAACCACCTTGGTCGACGCGATCACCAGCAACCGTGCTGCATCGAACTGGCGCACCGCTCGGGTGATCTCGCGGAAAATCTCGTAAGTCACCGTCTCGGTGGTCTTGATGCTGCCACGGCCACTGCACTGCGGGCAGGTTTCCGACAGCTGGCGCTCCAGGCTTTCCACCGTGCGCTTGCGGGTCATCTCCACCAGGCCCAGTGGCGAGAAGTCGTACACCGTGGTCTTGGCATGGTCGCGGGCCAGCGCCTTTTCCAGGGTGCGCAGCACCTGGCGGCGATGCTCGGCGTCATCCATGTCGATGAAGTCGATGATGATGATGCCGCCCAGGTTGCGCAGCCGAAGCTGCCGCGCCACTGCCTGCGCTGCTTCCAGGTTGGTGCGGAACACCGTCTCTTCCAGGTTGCGCTGGCCAAGGAACGAACCGGTGTTGACGTCGATGGTGGTCATCGCCTCGGTCTGGTCGATCACCAGGTAGCCACCCGATTTCAACGGCACCTGCTTGTCCAGCGCGCGGCCGATTTCGTCCTCCACCCCGAACATGTCGAAGATCGGGCGGTCACCGGCGTACAGCTCCAGTTTCTCCGCCAGCACCGGCATGTACTTGGCCACGAAGGCCTGCAGCTGCGCGAAGGTCTCCTTGGAATCGACCTTCACCTTGTCCACGTCCTTGCGGATCAGGTCGCGCACCGAGCGCAGCGGCAGGCTCAGGTCTTCATAGATGTTGCTGCACGAGGGCGCTTCGCGGCCACGGCGCTCGACCACGTTCCAGACCCGCGACAGGTAGGCGATGTCCTCGGCAATGGCCTCGGCCGGCTGGCCTTCGGCATTGGTGCGCACGATGTAGCCATAACCGCCATGCTGCGCCGAAAGCTCGGTCACCAGCGCCTTCAGCCGCGCGCGTTCGGCTTCATCTTCGATGCGCGCCGACACGCCCACCACCTTGGACTGCGGCAGCAGCACCATGTAGCGCGAGGGAATGCTGATCTGGGTGGTCAGGCGGGCGCCCTTGGTACCGATCGGGTCCTTCACCACCTGCACCACGATGTCCTGGCCGTCGCGCAGCAGCTCGACGATCGGCACGCTGGCCGGCGGCGGCAGCGTGGTGTTCTCGGTATCGGCGCTGGCCACCGGCGCCGGGCGCACCACGTCGTTGGCGTGCAGGAACGCGGCGCGCTCCAGCCCGACCTCGACGAAAGCCGCCTGCATGCCGGGCATGACCCGCTGCACCTTGCCCTTGTAGATGTTGCCGACCACGCCACGGCGCCAGCCGCGCTCGATGTGCAGTTCCTGCAGCATGCCATTTTCGATCACCGCGACCCGGGTCTCGCGCGGGGTCACATTGACCAGGATTTCCTCAGACATCGGCAGCCTCCCTGGCGGCATCGGCAATGGGGGCCGGCACGCCGCAGCGCGCCAGCAGACGATCGGTATGCAGCAGCGGCAACCCCATCACGCCGGAGTAGCTGCCGGAAAGGTGTTCGATCCAGCGCTCGGCCCCACCCTGGATGGCGTAGGCGCCGGCCTTGTCCAGCGGCTCGCCGCTGTCAACATAAGCCGCGATATCGGCGGTGCTGATCGGCGCGAAGGTCACTTCGGAAATGACCAGCTCGCTGTCCAGCCCGTCCGCATCGACCACCACCACGGCGGTCATCACCTGATGGGTGCGCCCGGCCAGCCGCGCCAGCATCGAGCGCGCATCAGCGGCGTCGGCCGGCTTGCCGAACACTTCGCCATCCAGCACCACCTCGGTGTCCGAACCAAGCACGCGCGCCTGCGGGTCATCGGCCAGCACCCGGGCCAGCCCGGCGCGTGCCTTGTCGGCGGCAACCCGGCATACATACTGTTCGGCCGTTTCAGTCGCCGCACGCTGCTCGACGACCTCCAGGTCCAGGGCCTGGAAGGAGCGTCCGAGTCGGGCCAGCAACTGGTTGCGTCTGGGGGAGCGGGAAGCAAGATAGAGCATCGGCACAGCATAACTGAGGCCGCCACCTGAATCGTCAGCAACCCGTTCCGGAACGCGTTCAACCCCGAACAGGCTCACAGCGCGTTCATCGCTACAACACCACCCTCAACGGCACAACAAGGAGTTCTCCATGCGCCTGACCGCCACCCCGCTGCTGCTTGCCCTGTCCCTCGCCCTTGGAACCTCGATGACTGCCCATGCCGCCCCGTCGTCGCCGTCGATCGCCGCCCCGGCCGAAGGCACCCTGCTGAACATCTCGGCCAATGCCGAGGCCACCCGCGTGCCGGACGTGGCCACCCTGTCGGCCGGCGTGGTCACCCAGGCCGCCGACGGCAACAGCGCGATGCGCCAGAACGCCCAGCAGATGGACAAGGTGCTGGCCGCGATCAAGGCCGCCGGCATTGCCGAGCGCGACGTGCAGACCAGCGGCGTCAGCCTCAGTCCGCAGTACCGCTATGCCGACAACGAAGCACCGAAGATCACCGGCTACCAGGCCAGCAACACGGTCAGCCTGAAGGTGCGCGACATCGCCAAGCTCGGCAAGGTGCTGGATGCACTGGCTGCGCAGGGCGCCAACCAGATCAATGGCCCCAGCTTCGAGATCGACCAGCCCGAGCCGGTCTATGACGAAGCCCGCCTGGCCGCGCTGAAGAAGGCCCAGGCCCGCGCCCAGACCTATGCGAAGTCGCTGGGCCTGCAGGTGCGCCGCATCGTCAGCATTTCCGAGAACAGCAATGGCGGCTTCCGCCCGATGCCGATGATGCGCACCATGGCCGCCGGTGCGGCGATGGACAAGGCCACCCCCGTCGCGCCGGGTGAATCCACGGTTTCGGTCAATCTGGACGTGGTGTTCGAACTGGGCCGCTGATCGCGCCCACCGCCACCAGCAAAGGCGGGTCCCGCAAGGGGCCCGCCTTTTTTCATGCACATCGCCGGCGCTGGCTGAAGGCCAGCCCAACGACACCGGCCCTGCCTCTAGGCAGTGGTCGCCACGCCGGGCTACTGATGCACTGCCAGCCGCGTGCGGCAACCCCGCCACGGGCCCTGGTGCGTTGAGGACTTCGTCACTGGCATGGAGGTGGACCATGGTTCGTACGTATCCCGTTGCATCCCCGCACTTCGACCCCGCCCGCGTTGCCGCCTGGAGCGCGGCCATCGCCCTGCATCTGCTCGCATTCCTGTTGCTGCTGATCCCCGCGACCTACCAGGCCGTGCAGGTCCCGCGTGATCCGACCACGGTCAGGCTGATCGAGAAGATTCCCCTACCGCCGACGCCACCGATACAGGAACCGAAGGAGGTCGCGCAGGTCGTGCCGAAACCGCATGCGCAGCCGGCGACACCGCCGCTGCCTGCTGCCACCGCAACGGCGGAGGAAACACAGGGCATCGCACTGCCGGCAGCCGAGTCGGCCGCGCCGCAACTCACGCCGAGCATCGACAGCCCGGCACCGCTGGCCGGTGCGCAGCTGCAGTACCGCAGTGCACCGCCGCCGACCTATCCGCTGCCGGCACTGCGCAATCATGAGCAGGGCACGGTGCTGCTACGGGTGGAAGTTGACAGCGGCGGCCAGCCGGTCATGGTCAGCATCGAGCGCAGCAGTGGCTCGCGCAGCCTGGACCAGGCCGCGCGCCAGCAGGTGCTCAAGCGCTGGCGCTTCGAACCGGCACAGCGTGACGGTGTGGCGGTACCGGCCATCGGCCTGGTGCCGGTACAGTTCTCGCTGCCGGATTGAGCATGGCGAGCCGGCCCGGCACGCCGCCGGGCCGGCTTTCACAGCCGAAAAGACAAACTCGGCAAAGTCGCCAGACACGCGTTACGAATTAAGCAAAATTTCACTGCTTCGTCACCCATCGGAAACCTAGATTGGCCCGTCCCGGAGCCTTCCGGAGACAGCCCTCAACGCTATGGTTTTCCAGTTAGGAGAGAAGCTGTGAAACACCTGATCCATCGGCCCGCCAGCCGCCGCCATACCACCCTGGCATCGTCCATCACCCATATCCTTGCCGGCAGCACCCTGCTGCTGGCCGGCGCCGTGGCGTCCAACTCCGCCTCCGCGCAGGAGCAGGAAAAGGCCACCAACCTGGACCGCATCACGGTCACCGGTTCGAACATTCCGCGCACCAACACTGAAACACCGTCGCCGGTGCAGGTGGTGACCCGCCAGGAAATCGACCGTACCGGCAAGACCTCGCTGTCGGAGTACCTGCAGACGCTGACCGCCAATGGCGCAGGTTCGATTCCCAAGTCCTTCGGTACCGGCTTCGCCGGTGGCGGCTCGGGCGTGTCGCTGCGCGGCCTCGGTGCTGGATCGACATTGATCCTGTTGAACGGCCGCCGCATGGCCACCTATGGGCTGGCCGATGACGGCCAGAAGGTCTTCACCGACCTGAGTACCATCCCGATGGACGCCGTCGAGCGCGTCGAAGTCCTCAAGGACGGCGCCTCGGCAATCTATGGTTCCGATGCGATTGCCGGCGTGATCAACATCATCCTGCGCAGCGACTTCCAGGGCGCGACCCTGCGTGCGTCCTACGGCATGTCCGGCGACGGTGATGGCGATGAAAAGAAGGCAACCCTGACCGCTGGTACCGGAGATCTGTCCAAGGATGGCTGGAACGCCTTCATCAGCGTCGACGTTGGCAAGTCCGACGCAATCAAGGTCAGCGACCGCAAGAATCGGAAGTGGATCGGGACCGGCGATCTGCGTCGCTGGGGCTACGACTTCGACGGTTCGTACTTTGGTGCCGGCGGCGGCGCATACATCAACAATCGCACCGCTGGTGGCGTTGGCCCCAATGGCTCGGTATTCGATGATCGCAACGCGACTGCCACCAACCCTGGCCAGCTGGTTCCGCTGCCGGGCTGCGCGGGACTCAGCAATATTCCGGGGCAGACGGATGCTTCGGTCGCGCAGCAGGGCTGCCTGTGGGATCCGAACCAGAAGTACCGTGACCTGACGCCGGAAGAAAAGTACGTCAACGTGTTCGGTCGTGCGACCTTTGCCTTCGGCGAGGGTGGTGAGATCTACACCGAGATCGGCTACTCGAAGAAGGAAACCACCTTCACCAATACGCCCTCCGGCGTATCCGGTGGCTGGGGCTATCCTGACCATACCGTCAATGCCAATAGTGGCCCGGGTGCAACAGTGCTCGGCCCGACCCACCCGGACAATCCAATTCCCGGCCAAGCCTCGCGCCTGCGTTACAGCGCCTGGGACGTGGGTCCGCGCGTGACCGAGAACACCAACGAGTTCAACCGCTTCCTGGTGGGGGCCAAGGGCAATTGGGGAGACTGGAGCTATGACGCTGGCTACCTGCACTCGGGCACCGATCTGGTAAGCGAGCGCACCGGCTTCCTGCGCTACAGCGCAGTGCGCTGTGCACTGGCCGACCCGAACTGTGCCGGTGGCGTATGGCGCATTGGCGATGATGCCGGCAAGAATTCCCAGGCACTGTACGACTTCATTTCGCCGCGCATCAGTGCACGTGCCAAGACCAGCCTGGACTCCTTCAACGCTACCGTTTCGCGCAGCCTGATGGACCTCAAGGGCGGGCCCCTGGGCCTGGCAATCGGCACCGAATGGCGCCGCACGAGCAACAGCCTGACACCGCAGACCTATACCGACCAGGGCGACATCATCGGCCTGGGCTATTCGGCGTACGACGGCGTGCAGAACGTGTATGCCGGCTACGTCGAGCTGTCGGCACCGGTGCTGGAGTCGCTGGAGCTTTCCGGCGCGCTGCGCTACGACAAGTATGACGGTGGTGATGGCAAGGCCACGCCGAAGCTGGGTGTCAAATGGACTCCGGCTGACTGGATCGCCCTGCGCGCAAGCTATGCGGAAGGTTTCCGTGCGCCCAACGTGGCCGAAAGCGGTGTCGGTGGCCTGGCGGGATTCTCCAGCATCAAGGATCCGATCCGGTGCGGCCTGCAGGGAATCCCCTCCAACTGCCAGTCGCGCCAGGTGGCGATCATCACCAACTCCAACCCGGCGCTCAAGCCTGAGGAATCGAAGAGCTATTCGTTCGGTGTGGTCCTGCAGCCAACACGCACTACGTCGTTGACCGTGGATGCCTGGGAGATCAAGCGCACCAACGAAATCGCTTCCAGTGAACCATCCGACGAGATCCTTGCCGGCAACGTGGTACGCGATTCCGACCTCATCAATGGCGTAGCAGGCTCCGGCACCATTCTGGCGGTCAACAATCGCTATGTGAATGCCGCATCTTCGCGTGTTCGTGGCATTGATACCGATATCCGGCAGACCTTCGATATCGGCCCCGGCCAGCTCGAGATGGACCTGCAGTGGAGCCACCTGCTGAAGTTCGAACGCACCAATGGCGGATCCACCTCCGACTATCTGGGTACGCACGGCAACTGCGACGTTTCCAACTGCATTGGCACGCCCAAGGACAGAGCGAACTTCGGTGCCACCTGGAAGCAGGGTCCCTGGAGCGTCAGCGGCGTTGCCAACTACGTCAGCAAGCTGGAAAACACCGACAAGCGCGGCGGCGACTACCAGGCGTTCTATGCCGATGGCTCACCGGTGAAGAAGATTGCGTCGTTCACCAGCTTTGACCTGTCCGGCCGCTGGAACGTGACCGAGCAGTTCGAACTCAATGCATCCGTCCAGAACGTCTTTGATCGCATTGCGCCGCTGGATCCGGTCACCTACGGTGCCGTGAACTACAACCCGATGCACTTTGCCGGCGCAGTCGGCCGTTTCTTCACCGTCGGCGCCAAGTACACCTTCAAGTAATACCGTTCAACTCAACGCAGCACCTTCGAAGGCCCGGGCACCTGCCCGGGCCTTCGTCGTTGCGGCTCTTGCAGGCATGTTCACGAGCACACCGCTACCGTGTGCACGCGGCATCACCGCCGCAGGGGATCTCCATGGCCGCGACTTCGCAACGCCTGGGCCTGCCCGCGTTGACCGCACTGGTGGTCGGCTCGATGGTCGGCGCCGGCATCTTCTCATTGCCGCAGAACGTGGCGCGCAGCGCCGGCCCGGCTGCCGCGCTGGTCGGCTGGGCGCTGAGTGGCGCCGGCATGCTGATGCTGGCCTTCGTATTCCAGGCCCTGGCCAACCGCCGGCCGGACCTCGATACCGGCATCTACGCGTATGCGCGCGAGGGCTTCGGCAGCTACATCGGCTTTTCCGCAGCATGGGGCTACTGGGTCGCCTCGGTGCTTGGCAACGCCAGCTTCTTCGTGCTGATCTTCAGCGGCCTCGGCCATTTCCTGCCGGTCTTCGGCGAAGGCAATACCCCGGCCGCGGTGGCCGCTTCGTCACTGCTGCTATGGACCGTGCACCTGCTGGTGCTGCGCGGCCTGCGTACCGCCGCCATCGTCAACGGCCTGGTGACGGTGGCCAAACTGCTGCCGATCACCCTGTTCCTGGTGCTGGCGGCTGGCGCGTTCCGCATGGACGTATTCCGCGCCGATTTCCTCGGTACGCCGGCACTCGGCGATCTCGGCCAGCAGCTGCGCGGCATGATGCTGGTGACCGTGTGGGTGTTCATCGGCATCGAAGGGGCCAGCATCTACTCGCGGCGCGCCGCGCGACGTGCCGATGTGGGCCGCGCCACAGTGATCGGCTTTCTTGGCGTCTGGCTGCTGCTGGTACTGGTCAGCCTGCTGTCGATGGGCGTGCTGCCACAGGCCGAACTGGCCGGACTGCCCAATCCGTCGATGGCCTATGTGCTGCGCGCCATCGTCGGCGAATGGGGCGCGACGGTGATCATCATCGGTTCGATCATCTCGGTGCTGGGCGCGTTGCTGGCCTGGGTGCTGCTGTGTGCCGAGGTGCTGTATGCCGCCGCCGGTGACGGCACCATGCCGGCGTTCCTGGGCCGCGAGAACGCGCGCGGCGTACCGGCCAATGCACTATGGCTGAGCAACGGGCTGATCCAGTTGTTCCTGCTGCTGGTGCTGGTCAACTCCGGCAGCTACACCGGGCTGGTGCTGCTGGCTGCATCGATGAGCCTGGTGCCCTACTTCCTGTCCACGGCATTCGGGGTGCAGCTTGCCTGGCGCGGGCACGCCTATGCAGGGGAGCCTGGCGCCCGCTGGCGCGACTTCGTCGTCGCGCTGCTGGCCAGCGCGTATGCACTGTGGCTGGTGTATGCCGGCGGCCTCGACAACCTGCTGCTGTCGGTGCTGCTGTACGTGCCCGGCGTTGTGCTGTTCGCACTGACCCGGCACCAGCGCGGCGAGCGCATATTCACGCGCTGGGAGTGGGTGCTGTTCGGCGCGATCCTGATCGTGGCGATTGCCACGCTGGTAGCTTTCTGCAAGGGTGACCTGAAACTGTAGCGGCGAGCCGCAGCCGGAGATGGGTTCGGCTCTACAAGGAGCTGGGCAGCATGCCGATATCCTGCATCCAGCGCTCGGCAAGCTGCGGCCACGCCGCTACCGGTGCATCCTTCATGCGCAGCCCGAATGCGTGGCCGCCGCGTGCGAACAGATGCATTTCCACCGGCACGCCCGCGTCGACCAAGGCACGGTAATAGGCCAGCGATTCGCGCACGTCATCGGTGCGATCGTCGGTGGCCTGCGCGATGAACGTCGGCGGTACCTTGTCATCCACGGTGATGTCCCTGACCAGCGACAATCCCTTTCCGTGCCCCGCCCACAGGTGCCCGGAATACATCACCATCGCGAAATCGGGGCGGCTCGGCTGCTCATCCGCCGCATCGACCGGCGCGTAGCTGCGCAGCGCGTGCGTGCTCAGTCCTGCCACCACGTGGCCACCGGCGGAAAAGCCGATCACCCCGATCCGCGTTGGATTGATTGACCAGCGCTCGGCCTGTGCGCGCAGCAGGCCCATTGCACGCTGTGCATCCTGCAGGGCCATCGGCACCTTTGGAGTGTCGCGGCAGTTGCACACGGGGTCCCAGTTCGGGCCGGAGGCTGGCACCCGGTACTTCAGCAATGCACAGGTGATGCCCTGCGCGGCCAGCCAGTCGCAGATCTCGCTGCCTTCCAGGTCCATCGCCAGCACCCGATAGCCTCCGCCAGGCACCACCATCACCGCGGTGCCGGTGGCCGGCCCCTTCGGCGGAAACACGGTGAGGGTCGGCGTAGCGACGTTCTGCAGCATCATCCAGTGTTCGCCACTGGCTTCGGAGGTCACTTCGCTGACCTGCTCGGGCCCCTTCAACTTCGGCGGCGCGCTCACCGTGCCCTGCGGCCACAGTGGAAGCTCGGTGGTGCCTTGTGGCGGATGCCAGGTGGAAGGCGCGGCCTTCGCCGTAGCGAACGGCACCATCGCAAGCAGCAGCAAGCTCAAGGACAGGAGCGCACGCATGATCGGCATCCATGGTTGGAGCAGCAGATTGTAGAACCGAGCCCATGCTCGGCTTCGAGGATGCAGCCGAGCGTAGGCTCGGCTCTACAACATGGCAAAAAAAAACCTGCATCTCGCGATGCAGGTTTTTCAAGGTGGCGCCCGAAGTTGGACTCGAACCAACGACCCCCTGATTAACAGTCAAGTGCTCTAACCGGCTGAGCTATTCGGGCAGACGACTAGTATAACCACTCTTCACGCGCGATGGTAGGGGTGATTGGCAATCATTGCCGCAGCCCGATACAGCTGCTCGGCCACCACCAGGCGCACCAGCATGTGCGGCAGCGTCAGCGGTCCGATCGACCACTTCTCATCGGCCAGTGCGGATACTTCCGGCGAATGCCCTTCCGGGCCACCGATGAGGAATGCCAGGTCCCTGCCCTGCCCGCGCCAGTGTTCCAGGCGCTGGGCCAGTTGTTCCGAACTGAGCTGGCGTCCGGGCACATCCAGCGCCACCACATAGGCATTCTTCGGCAGCGCAGCGATCACCCGCTTGCCTTCATCTTCGGTGGCACGGCGCGGATCACGCCCCTTGCCGCGCAGGCCGGGCTCGATTTCCACCAGTTCGAACGGCAGCCAGTGCGACAACCGTTTCTGGTACTCGGCGAAGCCCTGCGCCACCCAGCTGGGGGCGCGTTCACCGGTGGCGATCAGGCGGGCTTTCATCAACGGTCCTCCAAAACGTCGACGGCGCCATCGGCGCCGTCGAAGGGATGCATCAACGTGCGGCTCAGGCCACTTCGTCGTCGCTGGACGGCGGCTGGTCGCCGACGGTCCACAGCCGCTCGAGGGCGTAGAACTCACGCACGCGCGGCAGCATCACGTGAACGATCACGTCGCCCAGGTCGACCAGCACCCACTCGGCTTCGCGCTCGCCTTCCACGCCCAGCGGCATCACGTCGAGATTCTTGGCGAAGCGCACGACTTCATCGGCAATCGACTTGACGTGGCGGGTCGAGGTGCCCGAAACAACAATCATGTAATCGGCAACGCTGGACCGGCCGCGCACGTCGATCTCGACCAGGTCCTTGGCCTTCAGGTCTTCGGTGGCTTGGCGGACGCTGGCCAGCAGTTCCGGCACGGACGGCGGCGGGCTGGGCAGATCGACCTTGATGGTCTGGGGCTGGGTCTGGTTGCTCAAAGTGGATCGACTCGATAAACGTGGGGGCGATTATACGGGGATGGCGCCGGCGCGCCATTCACGGCGTGGCTGGGCGATACAGCCCGTGTGCAGCGACATAGTCGGCCACGGCCGGCGGCAGCAGTGCACGCCAGGGACCGCCGGAGGCGATCTGGGTGCGCACGGCACTGGCCGATTCCTCGCGCAGCGGGTGGTGCAGGCGCAGGACGCGCCCGGCCGGGCTGGCAAACAGCGCCTGTTCGTTATCGGCCCAGCGCCCCTCCAGCGCGCGGCCCAGCTCGCCATCGACCGAAGCCCGCAGTGGGCTGCCCGGCCGTTCAGCCACGACGAAATGGGCCAGCCCGAACAGGGCCTCCCATTCGTGCCAGCTGGCCAGGCCCAGCAGGCTGTCAGCGCCGACCAGCCAGGCCAGTGGTCGGCCGGGGCCAAGCTCACCACGCAGTTCGCGCAGGGTATCGACGGTGTACGAGGGGCGACCGGGATGGCGCGCCGCCCGGTCCAGCTCACGGCGATCCAGCAGCAGGCCCGGCTCATCACCAATGGCCAGCGACAGCATGCTGCAACGCTGTTCGGCAGTGGCACCGGGCACCGCGCGGTGCGGCGGATCGGCGGCCGGCAACATGCGCACGGCGACCTGCAGTTCGTCACGGGCAGCACGGGCGATCGCGAGGTGCCCGAGGTGCACCGGATCGAAGGTGCCCCCGTAATAGATCCGCAGGCTCATCACTCAAGCCCGCGCCAGCAGGCGCACGGCACGCGGTTCGGCCACGGCCACCAGCAGGCGTTCCAGCGCCAGCCAGGCATCGCCGTCAGCCCGCCCCTTGGCGATGCGGTCGACCAGCCCCGCCTCGGCCACGAAGCGCTCCCAGCGCTTGCCTTCCGGGTGCCGCTGCAGCGCACGCTTGTAGGGCGCCTGCCGTGATTCCCAGATCCCGCGTGATTTCATTTCGGCGGCCAGGTTGCCACCCCGCGCCTGCACCCGGGCCAGGCCGGCACCCGCCAGCAGCTCGCGGATGACCATCGGCATCAGCGCGGCCACGGCTTCGCCTTCGCCGCGCAGCCCGGCCAGCATGCGCAGCACCGCCGGCGGCTGGCCGGAGAAGGCGGCCTCCATCAGCCGGAACACGTCATAGCGGGCGGCATCGGCCACCAGCGATTCCATCCGTTCCACGTCCAGCGGCTGGCCGTCGGCCAGCAGCGCCAGTTTGTCGATTTCCTGCGCTGCGGCCAGCAGATTGCCTTCCACCCGCTCGGCCAACCGCTGCACGGCGGCAGGGTCGGCACGCAGGCCCTTGCCACGCAGGCGCCGCTCGATCCAGTCCGGCAGTTCGTGCGGCTTGATCGCCCAGGCCACCGACAGCACGCCGATGCGGTTGACCGCCTCGGCCCACTTGCCCTGGTGGGCCTTGCTCCATTCGTTGGCGGTGATCATCAGCACCACGTCCGGCGCTGGGTTGGCGCAGAACTGACTGATCACCTCGGCGCCCTCCTTGCCCGGCTTGCCGCTGGGCAGGCGCACCTCGACCAGGCGTCGGGCGCTGAACAGGCTGGGTGCGTTGAAGCTGGCGTCGAGCTGGTTCCAGTCGAAATCGCGGCCATCGGCGTCGAACACCTCGCGCTCACCGATGCCGGCGGCGCGCGCCCGCGCGCGGATGGCGTCGGCCGCCTCCAGCACACGCAGGGTTTCCGGGCCGGCAATCAGATAGACCGGCGCCAGCGCGGTATCAGCGCCCTGGCTGGCCAGCTGCTCCGGACGCAGTTCCATCGCCGCGACTCAGTGCTTGGTTGCGGGAACCGGCACGGCCGGCACCGCGCCTTCGGCCGGCTTGGCCTTCGGCGCCGACAGGCTGCCGCCCTTCTCGATCTCGGCACGCACCACGCTGTCGATGCGGCGGATGATCGACGCGGACATTTCCCGGCGCAGCTCATCGGCCAGGATCTCGCGTTCGGTGGTGGTACCCGTGGCGTCGGTCGGCGGCGACACATAGTCGCGCGACAGCTCGATCACCTGCTGCGGCACCAGTTCGCTGCCGTCCTCGCGGCGGAAAATGAAGATCACCGCATAGCGCAGGCTGTACTCCTGCGCACGGCCCTGCGAGTCGATCGCGATCGGCAGGTCACCCCAGCGTTCGGACAGCACCTGCAACTGGGTACTGGGTTCCTTGCTGTCCTCATCGGCCAGCTTGGCTCCGGAGGCGAGCAGGCTGCGGTTGAGCAGCTTGACCAGTTCGCTGTACGGCGCGGTCGAGACCACCTTCACCGGCGCCGTATCGGTCGGCAGCATCAGCTTGTTGCGCAGATGGAAACCGCAGCCGGCAAGGCCGAGGACAAGAACGAGGGCAAGCAGGATTCGGGTCATGGAGACAGTCTGGCGGAGCCGGGCGATCACGGCAACACACAGCGTGCCCGAAGCCGCGTGAATGCAGGGCCATCAAGCACGTGGCCCTGCACGGAAAAGCACCGGCCGCGCGGACGGCGGCCGGTACCGGGTACATCAGGCGGCGACGATGTTCACGATCTTGCCCGGCACGATGATGATCTTGCGCACCGTCAGGCCTTCCATGAACTTGGCCGCATTCGGCTCGGCCAGGGCCAACGCCTCGACGTGCTCGCGAGCGGCATCGGCTGCCACCTCGATGGTGCCACGCAGCTTGCCGTTGACCTGCACGGCCAGGGTCAGCGCGTCGCGCACCAGGGCACCGGCGTCGGCCTGCGGGAACGGCTGGTCTTCCAGCAGCGTCTCGCCATGGCCCAGCACCTGCCACAGGGCGTGGCTGGCATGCGGGGTGATCGGGTTCAGCAGCAGCACGATGGCCTGCAGCGCCTCCTGGCGTACCGCGCGGCCCTGCTCGCTGCTGTCCTCGAACTTGGCCAGCGCGTTCATCAGTTCCATCACCGCTGCGATGGCGGTATTGAAGCTGTGGCGGCGGCCGTAGTCGTCACCGACCTTGCCGATGGTTTCATGGGTCTTGCGGCGCAACGCCTTCTGGCTGGCATCCAGTGCCGCAACGTCCAGCGCCGGGGCGGCACCGTCGGCAGCGTGCTTCTGCACCTGGGCCCACAGGCGGCGCAGGAAGCGGGCCATGCCGTCCACGCCGGCTTCGTTCCACTCCAGCGACTGTTCCGGCGGCGCGGCGAACATCGAGAACAGGCGCACGGTGTCGGCACCGTACTTGTCGACCATCGCCTGCGGGTCCACGCCGTTGTTCTTCGACTTGGACATCTTCTCGGTGCCACCGACCACCACCGGCTGGCCATCGGCGATCAGGGTGGCGCCGGTGACGCGGCCGCGCTCGTCGCGCTGCACTTCCACATCGGCCGGGTTGATCCAGTCCTTCGAGCCGTCCGGGTTCGGGCGGTAGTAGGTCTCGGCGATCACCATGCCCTGGCACAGCAGGTTGCGCGCCGGTTCGTTGCTGTCCACCATCCGCGCGTCGCGCAGCAGCTTGTGGTAGAAGCGGAAATACATCAGGTGCAGGATCGCGTGCTCGATGCCACCGATGTACTGGTCGACCGGCAGCCAGTAGTTGCCACGCTTGTCGACCGCATCACGGGCGCCCGGCGAGGTGTAGCGGGCGTAGTACCAGCTCGACTCCATGAAGGTGTCGAAGGTGTCGGTCTCGCGCTCGGCCGCGCCGCCGCATTCCGGGCAGGTGGTCTTGCGCCATTCCGGATCGGTCTTGATCGGCGAACCGGTCCCCGAGAACGCCACGTCCTCCGGCAGCACCACCGGCAGCTGCTCTTCCGGCACCGGCACCGCACCGCACTTGTCGCAGTAGATCACCGGAATCGGGCAGCCCCAGTAGCGCTGGCGGCTCACGCCCCAGTCGCGCAGGCGATAGTTGACGCGGCGCTGGCCCTGGGCCTTGCGCTCGAAGCGTTCGGCCAGGGCTTCGAAGGCGCCCTGGAAATCCAGCCCGTCGAATTCGGCCGAGTTGACCAGTTCGGTCTGGCGGCTCTTGTCGCTGTACCAGTCCTGCCAGCGGGCACCGTCCCAGGTGCGCTCGTCGTCGTTGCGCGGGTCCTTCAGAGCGATGACCTGCACGATCGGCAGGCCGTACTTGTTGGCCACTTCGTTGTCGCGCTGGTCATGGCCCGGAACCGCCATCACCGCACCGGTGCCGTAGCCCATCAGCACGAAGTTGGCGACCCACACCGGCACCTTCTCGCCGGTGACCGGGTGGATGGCACGCAGGCCGGTGTCCATGCCGCGCTTTTCCTGGGTTTCCAGCTCGGCCTCGGACACGCCGCCCTGCTTCATTTCCGACAGCAGCGCAGCCAGTTCCGGGTTGTTCTTCGCCGCGTGCAGCGCCAGCGGATGTTCAGCGGCGATCGACACGAAGGTCACGCCCATCACGGTATCCGGACGGGTGGTGAACACGCGCAGCGGATCCAGCACGCCGCCGTCGATGTCACGCACGTCGAACTGGATTTCCAGGCCCTCGGAGCGGCCGATCCAGTTGCGCTGCATGGTCTTGACCGACTCCGGCCAGCCATCCAGCTCGTCCAGGCCGTCCAGCAGTTCCTGGGCATAGTCGGTGATGCGCAGGAACCACTGCGGGATCTCGCGCTTCTCGACCAGCGCGCCGGAGCGCCAGCCACGGCCATCGATGACCTGCTCGTTGGCCAGCACGGTCTGGTCGACCGGATCCCAGTTCACCACCGCATTGCGGCGGTAGGCCAGGCCCTTGCGCATCAGGCGGGTGAACATGCGCTGCTCGTGGACGTAGTAGTCCGGGCGGCAGGTGGCGAACTCGCGCGACCAGTCGACGGCATAGCCCATGGCCTTGAACTGGCCACGCATGTGCTCGATGTTCTTGTAGGTCCACGCCGCCGGCGCGGTCTTGTTCTTGATCGCGGCGTTCTCCGCCGGCAAGCCGAACGCGTCCCAGCCCATCGGCTGCAGCACGTTGTGGCCGGTCATGCGCTTGTAGCGGCTGATCACGTCGCCGATGGTGTAGTTGCGCACGTGGCCCATGTGCAGCGCACCGGACGGGTACGGAAGCATCGACAGGCAGTAGTACTTCGGCTTGTCCGAAGACTCGTCGACTTCGAAGGCACGGGTGGCGTCCCAGTACTTCTGGGCGGCGGATTCAACCTGCTGCGGGTCGTAGGCGTTGGTTTCAGCGCTGGTCATGGAACACGCGGATGCGGCGGCAAAGCGGTACAGCGTACCGCAGTGCGGCAAACGTCTCCAATCCTCCCTGCGGCCGGCAGGCGCCGCCAGCGACCGCAGCCGGTCTCAGCGCAGGCGCGACAACGGCAGGGCCAAGGCCAGCCAGGCCGCCCAGCAGGCGAACGCAAGCCGTTGTGCCAGTGGCGCCGGCAGCATGCCCTGCAGGGCGAAGGCCGCCAGTGCGGCTAGTCCACCACAGACGACCGCCACCCCGCCCAGGGTGCGGTCGTGCCCCTGGCGCAACTGCGAAATGCCCAGCAACAGGGTGCCGGCCACGAAACCCAGCACCCAGATCATCCAGGCGCTGGCATGCAGCTGGCTGGCCGGTCCATGCAGGTCATCCACGTCCAGTGGCAGCAGGCCCATCGCGGCGAACGCCAGGCCAGCCAGCAGCAGCATCTGGCTGCCGACCCGCGGCGCCCAGCCGGCCGTGGCGGGCAGCCGCCGGCGCAGGCACCCGGCCACCGCTGCCGCCAGCACACCGGGCAGCACGAAGCCGAGCAGATTGAAGGCCAGCGCATGCGGTACGCCCTGCGCACCCAGCAGGGCGACCGGGTGCCGCGCCTGTGCATAGCCATCCAGGCCCGCGCCGAAGCCCACTACCGAGGCACCGAACAACAGGGCCGCCGCCAGCCCCAGGCCACGCTCGTATCCGCGCAAGGTCATCCGAAAGATCCGCACCGCCAATGAATGAAGGAGCGGATTGTCGCGTCCCCGCCGCCCCGGCGCCAAGGGCACGCATTTCGATATCGTCCGATTCCAGTGGCGATCACGCGTGAAGACGATGTGAAGCGCGGCAACCCGCCACGTTCTGACCACAGGAATCATCATGCGCAGCGCCATCGCCCGCCGCATCGTCGTCGCTACCGCCCTGACCTTCGGTACCGCCGCATCCGCCCATGCAGCCGACTACATCTGCTATGCCAAGGTAGGCCCGGCCTCCAACCCGCAGAACAGCGGCACGCTGGGCGGCCTGGTGCAGGCCGAGAACCGGCAGGCCGCAGAAGCCCAGTACCTGGTCCGCGCCTCGCAATCGCGCCCGGTGCTGACCGGCCGGTGGGTGGTGCATGACGTGACCTGCAAGCCGACCCACTGAGCAGCACAGCGGGCCGCAAGGCCCGCTTCCCGCCCCGAGCGGGTGGACAGGGGGGAAGCCCAGGGTTGAGACCGACACCGATCGCCACCATAGAATCGGTCTCCAGACGCCAGACGATGCTTCCCCCATGACCGAAACGACCTACGTATTCGACGCCACCACTGCGACCTTCGAGGCCGAAGTCCTGCAGAAGTCGCTGCAGACGCCGGTGCTGGTCGACTTCTGGGCCACCTGGTGCGGACCGTGCAAGACCCTGGGGCCGATGCTGGAAAAGCTGGCCGCCGAGTACAACGGCGCCTTCGAGCTGGCCAAGGTCGACGTCGACAAGGAGCAGCAGATTGCCGCCGCGTTCCAGATCCGCTCCGTGCCAACCGTCTTCCTGGTCAAGGGCGGCCAGCTGGTGGATGGCTTCCCCGGCGCCATTCCGGAAGGCCAGTTGCGCGAATTCCTCGCCCAGCACGGCATCGTGCCGGCTGACGTCGGTGACACCGCTGCCGAAGATGAAGCACCGCTGGACCCGCAGGCACAGGTGGATGTGCTGCGCGCGCAGATCGCCGCCGAGCCTGACAAGGATGAGCTGAAGCTCGACCTGGCCCTGGCCCTGCTGCAGATCGGCGGTGTGGACGAGGCCGGCACGCTGATCGACGGCCTGCCCGCCAACCTCGCCACCGACGACCGCGCCGTGCGCGCCCGCGCCCGCCTGTCTTTCGCCGCCGCGCTGAAGGACGCTCCCGCTGCCGAAGTACTGGACGCGCGCATTGCCGCCGATGGCAAGGACCTCAAGGCCCGCCACCTGCGCGGCGTGCAGTTGCTGCTGGGCGGCCACGATGAGGCCGCGCTGGCGCAGTTCCTGGAAATGCTGCGGATCGACCGTGCATTCGAGGAAGGACTGCCGCGCAAGGCCCTGATCGATGCCTTCAATGTGATCTCCGACGAGGACCTGGTCGGCCAGTACCGTCGGCGGATGGCCTCCCTGCTGTTCTGAACGGGAACGCACTTCGTTCAGAATCCCTGCACTGAACGCGGGCAATAATGCCCGGGATGGCGGCCATAGGGCCGCCACGATCCGTTCGGGGGGATGAGGTCGGGGCCATGGGGTCTTGCAGCTGCGCCCCCGCATTGCCGGGATTGCAAACTGTGACCTTCGTCCGCTCGCTGTTGTTCGCCATGCGCTTCCAGGGTGCGCTTCTGTGCGCCCTCCTCCTGCTGCCCGGCCTGGCCGGGGCCCAGGACTGGAACTACCGGGTCCGCCCCGGCGATACCCTGTGGGACCTGGGCGGCCTGTACCTCAAGCCGACCGTGCGCTGGCAGCAGCTGCAGCAGCACAACCGCATCGACAATCCCTACCAGCTGCCGCCCGGGCAGCTGCTGCGCTTCCCGATCAGCTGGCTGCGCATCGAGCCGGCGCCGGCGCGCGTGCTGTCAGTGCGAGGCAAGGTCGAACTGTCCGGCGCCGATGGCAGCGCCACCCGCGCCATCCAGGCCGGCGAGCAGCTGCGCATCGGTGATACGGTGCAGACCGAGGGCGAATCCAGCATCACGCTTGAGTTCGCCGATGCCTCGCGCCTTCAGCTGCGCGAACACTCGCGCCTGCGCCTGGACCAGCTCAGCCGCTACGGCCATACCGGCATGGTCGACACCCGCCTGCGCCTGCAGCAGGGGCGCGCCAGCAACCGCGTGACACCGGCCCGCGGCCCGGCGTCGCGCTACATCATCGATGCCCCCACCGCCACCAGCAGCGTGCGCGGCACCGTGTTCCGGGTCAGTGCCGGCGACACCGGCCAGGTCGCGGCCACCGAGGTCCTGCAGGGCAAGGTGCAGGTCGGCAACACCCACGGCCAGCGCCTGGTCCGGCCAGGACAGGCCACCCGCAGCGGCAGCGCGGCAGCAGCTCCGAGCGCAGTCTCCGAGCTGCTGCCGGCCCCGGCACTGCGCAAGGATGAGCTGCGCCTGGCACCGCTGCCGACCCGGCTGGCCTGGGACCCGGTCGCCGGGGCCGCGCATTACCGTGTAGAAGTGGTGCAGGCGGACACCCCGGAAATCCTCTTGTTTGCCGCAACCACCACCGGCACCCAGCTGGCAATCGGCGACCTGCCGCCCGGTCAACTGCGCATCCTGCTGCGCGCGGTCGACGCGCAGGGCGTGGAAGGCCTCGACGCCAGCGCCGACTTCGAACTCAGCGATCAGCCTCCGCCGCCGTTGACCGTGTCGCCGTTGCACGGGCAGACGATCAACAGTGACCGTCCGCGCTTCCGCTGGAGCCAGGCCCCCGGTGCGCACAGCAGCGTGCTGCAGATCGCCGCCGAGCCGAGCTTCGTGCAGCCGCTGCAGGAACAGACGACCCGCGGCACCGACCTGCGCCTGGCGCAGCCTCTGCCGCCGGGCCAGTATTTCTGGCGCGTGGCCTCGCGCGATGGCAATGGCCACCAGGGCCGCTACGGCCAGGCCCTTCCACTGCAGCTGAACAACGACCCGGTCGATCCGGCGCTGCAGCCGCCCGAGGCCGCACACGGTCAACTCACCCTGCGCTGGCAGGCCGGCAGTGAAGGCCAGCAGTACCGGGTACAGGTGGACCGTCGTGGCGACTTCAGGGCACCGCTGGTGGACCAGACCGTCGCCGAGCCGCAGGTCAGCTTCAAGCGGCCGTGGAGCGGGACCCTGCATGTGCGCGTGCAGTACATCGACGACGATGGTCATGCCGGCGAGTACTCCCCGGCCCAGCAGATCAAGCTGCCCTGCCGCACCTGCTACGGCGCAGGCGGTGGCGCCCTGCTGCTGTGGCTGTTGTTATGAGGCGTTCCCCGCTGCCATGGTCGAAGCGCATCCTGCTGGCGCTGCTGGCCGGCGTGCTGACCGTCATCGCCAGCCAGGGCCAATGGCTGTGGCGGCAGGATGAAGCCGCCTACGATGCCATGGTCGGCAACTGGGACTATCGCCCCGATCCAAGCGTGCTGATCGTGGCGATCGACGAAGGCAGCCTGCAGCGCATCGGCCAGTGGCCGTGGCCGCGCTCGATCCACGCACGCCTGCTGGATCGCCTGACCGATGCCGGCGCCGAGCGCGTCGCGCTGGACCTGATGCTGTCCGAGCCGGACCGCCGCGACAGCCGCCAGGACGAGGCGCTGGCCGCGGCCATCCGCCGCAATGGCCGGGTGGTGCTGCCGGTGCTGGCCGCGCCCGCGGCCGGTGATCGCATGGCCGAGGAAATGCTGCCGGTACCGCAGATTGCGGCCAGTGCCGCCGCCATCGGCCACACCGACGTTGAGGTGGACGGCGATGGCGTCGCCCGCGGCGTATACCTGCGCGCCGGGATCGGCCAGGCGCATTGGCCGGCGCTGGGCCTGGCGCTGGCCGACCTGCCGCCGGGCGCGGTGCACGGCCTGCCCGACCCCCATCCGGAGATCGGCTCGCCCTATCAATGGCGGCGCAACGATTATGTGCGCGTGCGCTATGCCGGACCGCCCGAGCGCTTGCCGCAGGTGTCCTATGCCGACGTGCTCGATGGCCATGTGGACATGGCGATGCTGCATGGCCGCCGCGTCGTGGTGGGTATGACCGCCAGCGGCATCGCACCGCGGCTGCTGACCCCGACCACCCGCGAGTTCTGGATGAGCGGCAGTGAGTACCAGGCCAACATCGCTTCGATGCTGCTGCAGCACAAGCAGATCGATCTGCTGCCACGCCTCTGGCAGCACGCCATCAGCGGCGTGCTGGTGGCGCTGTGCGTGATCCTGCTCGGCCTGCGCCTGCCATGGCTTGCTGCGCTGTGCTCGCTGCCGCTTCCACCGCTGCTGAGCTGGCTGCTGTTGCGCGCCGGTGACCTGTGGTGGGCACCGGCCAGCGCCATGCTGGGCATCCTGCTGGTGCTGCTGGCCTGGGCGATCTGGCGAGTCTCGGCCTGGCACCGCCTAGCCAACCGCGATGCACTGACCGGTCTCGGCAACCGCCTGCGTTTCGAGCAGTCGCTGCAACAGGAATGCGATGCCGCGCGACGCAGTGGCAAGCCATTGAGCCTGGCGCTGATCGACGTTGACCACTTCAAGCGCCACAACGACCGCCACGGCCACCAGGTCGGCGACCGCGTGCTGCGCGATGTCGCACGCTTGATCGGCGCGCATGCGCGGCGCCCGCGCGACATGGCCGCACGCTACGGCGGCGACGAATTCGCACTGGTACTGCCGGATACACCGGCCGAAGGGGCACGCCGGGTGATCGAGGACCTGATCGCCTGCGTGCGCGCACTGCCGGCGCCAGGCGATGGCAGCGACGGCGCCGTCACCCTCACCATCGGCGTGTTCACCCGCGTGCCTGACGGCGACCTGCAGCCACACCATTTCGTGGAAGGCGCCGACACCGCCCTGTACCAGGCCAAGGCCAACGGTCGCGACGGGTACGTGATCGACGGCCAGCATTGACCTGTCTCACCGGGATGCAACATACGCATGCGAATGGTTAGACTGGACGCCTTGCCCTGCACGCCCCTGGACCCCCATGAACGCCCGCCTGTTCCGCTTCGGCATCAACCTCTGGCCGCCGTTCCTGTTCACCGGCATCCACGTCACCCGCATCAGTGCTGACTACCGGCAGATCGATGTCGAGCTGCGATTGCGGCCGTGGAACCGGAACTACGTCGGCACCCACTTCGGCGGCAGCCTGTTCGCAATGACCGATCCGTTCTGGATGCTGGGCCTGTTGCACATCCTCGGGCGCGACTACTACGTGTGGGACCGCGCCGGCGCCATCGATTTCCTCAAACCCGGCCGCGGCACCGTGCGTACCTCGTTCCGTATCGATGACACCTTGCTGGACGAACTGCGCGCCGAAGCCGCCGGTGGTGACAAAGTACTGAAGTGGTTCAGCAACGACGTGGTCGATGAAAGCGGCGAAGTGGTCGCCCAGGTGCGCAAGCAGGTCTACCTGCGGTTGAAGCCACACGCACGCTGAGCGCGCCTCAATCGCGCACCAACGCAGTCGACGCTGGCTCCGCCTGCATCGGCACCGACAGCCACGGGTTTTCATCAACACTGCGCGCTGGAGAGCGGCGAGGCACCTGCAGGCGGCGGCCATCGGCCGACAGCTGCGGCATCCGCACCGGTGAACGGAACTGCGCCGGCAGCCGCTGCAGTGCGTCCACCGGGTCGTCCGCCTGCTGCCGCAGCCAACGCTGCGCAGCCAACGCTGCGCAGCCAACAGTCGCAGCATCGCGGCGGCATCCTGAGTGCGTGACGAATAGGCCGGATAGACCGGGCCAGCGATATCAGTCAGCACGCAGCCCATGATGTTCGACAGGCAACCGAAATCGTGTTGCGGTGGCGCCGGCACCAGCAACGGGCGATCCGCTTCCAGCGCCGCTGTGGCTGCCGCGCCGCAGGCCCAACCGAGATTGCCGGCCGCGCGCGCCAAAGTGCTGCTCCGATCCAGCACCAGGACGCCGCCGAATTCCCGGGCCGAGGACTGGATTGCGGCCTGGCTCATCGCATACTCGCCCTGCATCGCACGGCACAGGCTCTGCTCGTCGGCCTGCATTGGCTGCATGGCCTGTTCGCACTCCGCCGGCAGCGGGTGGTCGGCAGGCAGTTCGACCAGCATGTCGGCCAGCAGCTGGGCATTGGCCTGGATCAGGCTCGCGCCGATGATGCTCTCGATCAGATAGCTGCTACCGGGCACCAGCCGCCTTCCCAGCAGCAGCCCACGGCAGCTGCCGCGCAGGGCGCCGTCGATATCACCCTGCACGTAGGCCAGCGCGCGCGCGCTGGTGGCGTCCACCACCAGGCCATAGGTCGGCAACGGGACCAGGATGCCCTCGCCCTTCGGCTGGAACGGCGACACGAAATAGTCTGCTTCGGCCAGCTGATCCAGCCGCGCATGCAACTGCTGGTGGCCGGCGTGGGCGTCCACGAAGCGCTGCGGGGCTGCGCGGACCTGGGCGAGGCAGCCGCTGGCGGTCGGCCCGCAGCTGGCTGCAGCCCGCGAGCGCAGCTCGGCATGGTTGGCCACCAGGTGTGTCCAGCCGCCACTGCCACCTTGTGGATCGGCCTCCCATCGGCGCACGTCCTCGGCCAGCGCGTGCTCGCGCTGGCGGGTATCCAGGTCGTCGAACGGCAACGTCCACAGCAGCGCATAGCCATTGCGCCCGGCCACCGGCAGGCGTGCCTCCAGCCGCTGCTGCGCCTGCAGGCGCGATTCGGGCACCGGCCACATGCGCGAGGCACACCACACCACGATGGCCAGCACCAGCAGGCCCGCCAGGCCCCAGCCCAGTCCACGCAGAATCTTCAACACAGCTTCCCTTCCATGTGTCGTGCCGCAGTTGATCCCCCAGCGTAATCGACCGGCCGTGACCGCTACAATGCGCGCATGTCGCTCGAAGCCCCCGCCCTGGTTCCCCGCCCCTCCCTGCAGCGCCTGTTCCTGACCGGCCTGCTGACCCTGCTGCCGATCTGGCTGACCTGGGTCGTGGTCAAGTTCGTGTTCGTGCTGCTGTCGGGCATTTCCAGCCCATTGGTGGTGCCACTTTCCGAGCAGATCGCGACAAGCTTCCCGCACTATCTGGGCTGGGTCCGCGCCGAGTGGATCCAGGACACCATCGCGCTGCTGGCCACCCTGCTGGTGATCCTGGCGGTGGGCGTGGCCAGCCGCCGCGTGCTCGGCCAGCGCCTGCTGCGCTGGGTGGGCGCGATCATCAAGCGCATTCCGCTGGCCAGCATCATCTATGACAGCGCCAAGAAGCTGCTGGACATGCTGCAGACCGAACCGGGCAGCACCCAGCGCGTGGTGCTGATCGACTTCCCGCACCGCGACATGAAGTCGGTCGGGCTGGTGACCCGCGTGATCAAGGAACACGGCACCGATCGTGAGCTGGCGGCGGTATACGTGCCGACCACGCCGAACCCGACTTCCGGCTATCTGGAAATCGTGCCGGTGGAGCTGCTGACCCCCACCGACTGGACCGTCGACCAGGCCATGAGCTTCATCATTTCCGGAGGTGCGGTGGCGCCGTCCAGCGTGCCCTTCACCCGCGCCGGCGAACGCAGCGAATGACCCCGGCGCCGGTCGAGCGCCCGTTGCAGGACCGGGCAGTCCTGCTGTTCATCGTGCTGGCCGCGTTTTTCTGCGGCAATGCCGTACTGGCCGAGCTGATCGGGGTGAAGATCTTCGCGCTGGAAGACACGCTGGGGATCGACCCACTGAACTGGAACCTGTTTGGCCAGACCGGTTCGCTCAGCTTCACCGCCGGCACCCTGCTGTGGCCGGTGGTGTTCATCATGACCGACACCATCAACGAGTTCTTCGGCAAGCGTGGCGTGCGCTTCATCTCGTGGCTGGCCGTGGTATTGATCGGCTATGGCTTCCTGTTCGCCTTCGCCGCGATTTCGCTGGCGCCGGCCAGCTGGTGGGTCACCTCGATGGACGGCCACGGCGTACCCGACTACCAGGCCGCATTCGCCGCAGTGTTCGGCCAGGGCATGTGGACCATCGCCGGCTCGCTGGTCGCGTTCCTGCTTGGCCAGCTGATCGATGTGGCGGTGTTCCATCGCATCCGCCAGGCCACCGGCGAGCGCCACGTGTGGCTGCGTGCGACCGGGTCCACCGCGATCTCGCAGGTGGTGGACAGCTTCGTGGTGATCTGGATCGCCTTCGTGCTCGGCCCGCAGCACTGGCCGACCTCGCTGTTCCTGGCCGTCAGCAGCGTCAACTACATCTACAAGATGGGCTTTGCGATTGCCTTGATTCCGCTGCTGTACCTGATGCGACGGGCGATCACCCGCTATCTGGGCGCAGACCGGGCCGCCGCGCTGCGCGCCACCGCCGCGGCTGACTGAAGCCCCAGCGACGGCAAGCTGACTGCGCCTTCACGCTGGCCGTACGCGGCCGGATCGTGCAAGCTCCACGGTCTGTGTTCCACGGAAGCTCCTGATGCCGCATCCCACCCGCGCCCTGGCCGCCGCCATCGCCGCGTTGTTCCTGTTCAGCGCCGTGCCGTCGGCCGAAGCAGCGAAGAAGAAGGCCAGCCGCCCTGCCGCCGCGCAGACCCGACAGGCGGCCAAGCCCAAAGCGAGGCCCGCCCGCGCCACCGCGCCGGCCCGTGGCAGTTCGGCGCGCCGCGCCGCGCCGCGCCCGGTCGCACCAGCCCGGGCCGTACCCAAGCAGGTGCAGCTGGAGCGCCTGTACGACGAATACTGGGATGCCTCGATGCGGTTGAACCCGCTGCAGGCCACGTTCCAGGGCGAACCGCGCTACAACGACCAGCTGCCCAATATCCTGTCGGCCGCCTGGCGCCAGCAGTCGCACGACTTCACCACGCAATGGCTGGGCAAAGTCGAAAAACTCGGCAGCGACGGCCTGCAGGGCCAGGACCTGCTCAGCTACGAAATCTTCGTGCGCGATGCACGCGCTTCACTGGCCGCCGAGCGTTACCCGAGCTGGATGATGCCGATCAGCCAGTACTACAACATCGGCAGCATCATGGCGATCCTCGGCTCCGGTGCGGGCGCGCAGCCATTCAACACCGTGCAGGACTACGACACCTGGTCACGCCGTTCGCTCGGCATTCCCGAGCTGTTCGACCAGGCCATCGACAACATGCGCCAGGGCATGAAGGCCGGCGTGGTGCAGCCGCGCGACCTGATGGAGAAGGTGCTGCCGCAGTTGGATGCGGTCATCAAGCCGACCGCTGAAGAGAGCATCTTCTGGTCGCCGATCCGTACCATGCCGAACACCATCGCGGCCGACGACAAGGCCCGCATCAGTGCCGAGTACAAGCGCATGATCGAACTGCGCATCATGCCGGCCTACCGCGCCCTGCGTGGCTTCATCGCCACCGAATACCTGCCCGCCACGCGGGCCAGCAGCGGCCTCGGCGCGCTGCCCGATGGCCAGGCCTGGTACGCCAACCTGATCGTGCAGACCTCGGCCAGCGACCAGACTGCCGCGCAGCTGCACGCACTGGGCGAACAGCGCGTGCAGGAACTGCAGGCGCAGATCGCCGCGGTGATGAAGGATGCCAGGCTGCGCGGCACGCCGAGCAAGCTGCTGCGCAGCATGCGCAATGATCGCCAGTTCCAGTACGGCGACGCCAACGCGCTGATCAACCGCTATCGCCAGGTGCAGCAGCAGGTCAACGCACGCCTGCCGCAGGTACTGGATACGCTGCCAACGTCCGCGCTGGAAGTGCGCGCGGTGGAACCGGAGCGTGCGCTGACCGCCGCCGCAGCAGCCTACCAGCCGTCGCCGGCCGGCCAGCCGGGCGTGCTGTACGTGAACACCCGCGCCCTGCCCAGCCGCAAACGCTGGAACGTGCCAGTGCAGTACCTGCATGAAGCGATCCCCGGCCACCACGTGCAGCTGGGCCTGCAGCAGGAACTGGCCAAGCTGCCGCGCTTCCGCCGCCTGGGCGGGGACCTCGCCTTCGTCGAAGGCTGGGGCCTGTACGCGGAAACGCTGGGCGAGAACCTGGGCATCTACACCGATCCCTACGACCGCATCGGCTACCTGTACTCGCGCCTGCTGCGCGCCGCCCGCGTGGTGGCCGATACCGGCGTGAACGCACAGGGCTGGAGCAAGCAGCAGGCCGTCACCTACCTGCAGAAGACCGTGGACATGAGCAGCGACGACGCCAATGCGGAAGTCGAGCGGATCATGGCCCAGCCAGGCCAGGCGCTGTCCAACGTCGCCGGCCTGACCACCATTGTCGCCCTGCGCGACAAGGCCAAGGCCCGCCAAGGCGCGGCCTTCGACCTGCGCCGGTTCCATGCAGAACTGCTGAAGGACGGCTCGATGCCGCTGGACGTGCTGGACCGCAAGATGGAGCGCTGGATGGCGCAGCCGGCCAGCGCTACACCCTCGCCTTCACCCTGACCCTTCCGGAGCCGCCATGCGCCCTGCCGTCGCCCTGTTCGCCGCAGCGCTGGGCCTGCTGCCACTGGCGAGCTCCGCCGCTCCGGTGTTGACCCCACCGGATGCGGGCATCGACGGCCTGATGCAGGCCTACGACGGGCAGGTTCCTGGCGCCGCGGTGCTGGTACTGCACGACGGGCAACCGGTATTCCGTCGTGGCTATGGCCTGGCGGTCATGGAAGACGGCACCGTGGTCACCCCGGCCAGCAATTTCCGGCTGGCCTCGGTCAGCAAGCAGTTCACCGCTGCGGCGGTGCTGCTGCTGGTGGAAGACGGTCGGCTCGGGCTGGACCAGCCGGCCCGGCGCTGGCTGCCGGAACTGCCTCCGGCTGCGGCGGCCATCACGATCCGCCAGCTGCTGACGCATACCAGCGGCCTGCTCGACTACGAAGACCTGATGGACCCGGCCGACGGCGGCCAGGTGCATGACGCGGACGTGCTGACCCTGCTGTCGCGCCAGGACCGGCTGAACTTCGCAGCCGGCACGCAGTACCACTACAGCAACAGCGGCTATGCCCTGCTGGCACTGATCGTCGGCCGCGCCTCCGGCCAGGATTTCGCAGCCTTCCTGCAGCAGCGCATCTTCCGCCCACTGGGCATGGTCCACACCGTGGCCCACCAGGACGGTGTCGATACCATCGCCGCACGCGCCTATGGCTACAGCCGGATCGAGGGCCGCTGGCAGCGCACCGACCAGAGCACCACCAGCGCGGTACTCGGCGATGGCGGCATCTATTCCTCGCTGGACGATCTCGCCCGCTGGGACGCAGCGCTGTATGACGACCGCCTGCTGTCGAAGGCCTCTCGCCGCGCGATGTTCAGCCCGGCCACGGCCACACCCGAACCGGATGTGCCGCACTACGGCTTCGGCTGGCGCCTGAATGGCCCCGTGCAATGGCACAGCGGCGAGAGCATCGGTTTCCGCAACGTGATCGTGCGCCATCCGGAAAAACACCTGACCGTGATCGTGCTGACCAACCGCAACGACCCCGAACCCTATCCGCTGGCGCAGAAGATCGCCCAGCGCTGGCTGGACACCCTGCAATGAGCGATGACGCTTCGGCCCTGCTGGGCATCCACCACGCCGCACTGATCTGCAGCGACTACGCGCGTTCGAAGGACTTCTACGTGCGGATCCTCGGCCTGCGCGTATTGGCCGAGAACCACCGCGCCGCGCGCGACTCCTGGAAGCTGGACCTCGCGCTGCCCGATGGCAGCCAGCTGGAACTGTTCTCCTTCCCCGCGCCGCCGCCCCGTCCCAGCCGCCCGGAGGCCCAGGGCCTGCGCCACCTCGCGTTCCGGGTCGCTGCGCTGGAGCCGTTCATCGAGCGCCTGGCCAGCCACGGCGTGGACTGCGAGCCGATCCGCGTGGACGAATACACCGGCGCCCGCTTCACCTTCTTTGCCGATCCGGATGGCCTGCCGCTGGAGCTGTACGAAGCCGGTTGAGCGTTTTTCAGTCGTGATGCATCCATGCATGGCATGGATCTACGTGTCGACCAAGGTCGACACCCACCAAGAGCAAGCCGTTCCATTCCAGCAGATCGCAGGACTCTGTCGAAGGTGGGGTGGGTCCGGTTGCGGGGGCGTGAGCCGCATGGATGCGGCGACCGAGCTTACAGGGACGTACTTGCAGCGGCCCCCGCAACCGGACCCACCCCGCCATCCCACGGAATGGCCGCTTTTGCCGTTGCCGTTGCCGTTGCATCTGCGGGTGCAGGGCGCAGCCCTGCAAAGCCCCCCTTCCCCATACCCCGCCGAATGGGTATACAGTCGACCCGTACCGGCACCGTGCCGGAATGAACCCTGGGAGGGGACCATGCGCAACACCTTCAAGACCCTGCTGCTGGCACTGCCGCTGTGCCTGGCCGCGCTTTCGGCGCAGGCCGCCGATGGCGCCGCAGGCCGCTGGAAGACCATCGACGACAAGACCGGCAAGGTGAAGTCGATCGTCGAGATCACCGAGGCCGCCAACGGCACGCTGACCGGCAAGGTGGTCGACATCCTGCACTCGGACAAGGGCCCGAACCCGGTCTGCGACGGCTGTGAAGGTGCCAACAGGAACAAGCCGGTGAAGGGCATGACCATTCTCTGGAACCTGAAGGCCGATGGCGCCAACAAGTGGTCCGGCGGCACCATCCTCGACCCGGCCAACGGCAAGACCTACAAGTCGAAGATGGAACTGCAGCCCGGCGGCACCAGGCTGGACGTGTCCGGCTGCATCGCCTTCATCTGCCGCGCGCAGACCTGGCAGCGCGAATAAGCGCCCTGGCCCCCGCTTCATCCCCGTGACCCGGCCCCGGCCGGGTCACCTCGTTGCGGGCATGCGATACTCTGCGGTTCCCCTCGGCTTCACCCCGCGACCATGACCCGTACCGCGCTCGTCACCACCGCCCTGCCCTACGCCAACGGCCCGCTGCACCTGGGCCATCTGGTCGGCTACATCCAGGCCGACATCTGGGTGCGTGCGCGGCGAATGAGCGGCGGCAAGGCCTGGTTCGTCTGCGCCGACGACACCCACGGCACGCCGATCATGCTGGCCGCGGAAAAGGCCGGGGTCACCCCGGAAACCTTCATCGCCAACATCCAGGCCAGTCACGAACGTGACTTCGCCGCGTTCGGCGTGGCCTTCGACCACTACGACTCGACCAACTCGGCGGCCAACAAGGCACTGACCGAGCAGTTCTACCTGAAGCTCGAAGCCGCCGGCCACATCAGCCGCCGTTCGGTCGCGCAGTTCTACGATCCGGCCAAGGGCATGTTCCTGCCCGACCGCTACGTCAAGGGCATCTGCCCGAACTGCGGCAGCCCCGACCAGTACGGCGACAACTGCGAAGTCTGCGGCGCGACCTACGCACCGACCGACCTGAAGGAGCCGCGTTCGGTCATCTCCGGTGCCACGCCGGAAATGCGCGATTCGGAGCACTTCTTCTTCGAGGTGGGCCACTTCGATGCGTTCCTGCGCGAATGGCTGGCCGGCGATGTCGCCCTGCCGGGCGTGAAGGCCAAGCTGGGCGAGTGGCTCAATGCCGAAGGTGGCCTGCGTGCGTGGGACATCTCGCGCGATGCGCCGTACTTCGGCTTCCAGATTCCCGGCCAGCCGGGCAAGTACTTCTACGTCTGGCTGGACGCGCCGATCGGCTACCTGTCCAGCTTCCAGACCCTGTGCGGAAGGATCGGCGAAGACTTCGAAGCGCACCTGCGCGCCGGCACCGCCACCGAACTGCACCACTTCATCGGCAAGGACATCGTCAACTTCCACGGCCTGTTCTGGCCGGCGGTGCTGCACGGTACCGGCCACCGCGCGCCAACCCGCCTGCACGTCAACGGCTACCTGACCGTGGACGGTGCCAAGATGAGCAAGTCGCGCGGCACCTTCGTGATGGCGCGTACCTTCCTCGATGCCGGCCTGGAGCCGGAAGCGCTGCGCTACTACTACGCCGCCAAGTCCGGCGGTGGCGTCGACGATCTCGACCTGAACCTGGGCGACTTCATCGCCCGCGTCAACGCCGACCTGGTCGGCAAGTTCGTCAACCTGGCCAGCCGCTGCGCCGGCTTCATCAGCAAGCGCTTCGACGGCCAGCTGGCCGCGCAGCTGCCCGACGCGGCGCAGTACCAGCGCTTCGTCGATGGGCTGGCGCCGATCCGTGAAGCCTACGAGCGCAACGACCCGGCTGCGGCGATCCGCTTGACCATGACCCTGGCCGACGAAGCCAACCGCTACATCGACGACGTCAAGCCGTGGGTCATCGCCAAGCAGGAAGGCGCCGATGCGCAGCTGCAGGCCGTGTGCAGCCAGGGCCTGAACCTGTTCCGCGTGCTGGTCACCGCATTGAAGCCGGTGCTGCCGGCCACCGCCGCGCAGGCCGAGGCCTTCCTGGCCGCGCCGGTGAACGACTGGACCGAACTGGCGCAGCCGCTGCTTGGCCACCGCATCACTGACTACACCCCGCTGTTCACCCGTATCGACCCGAAGAAGATTGACGCCATGATCGACGCCTCCAAGGACACCCTGCAGCCGGCCGCCGCTGCCGCTCCCGCCGCCAAGACCGAAGCGGCCAAGCCGGCCTCACCGGCACCGGCCAAGGACGAAGCCAAGGGCGCTGACGCTCCGGCCTACATCGGCATCGACGATTTCGCCAAGCTCGACCTGCGCATCGGCAAGGTGCTGGTGTGCGAGTTCGTGGAGGGTTCGGACAAGCTGCTGCGCTTCGAACTGGACGCCGGCGAGCTGGGCAAGCGCCAGATCTTCTCCGGCATCCGTGGCAGCTACGGCGAACCGGAGAAGCTGGTCGGCCGCAGCGTGGTGTTCATCGCCAACCTGGCCCCGCGCAAGATGCGCTTCGGCCTGAGCGAAGGCATGATCCTGTCGGCCGGTTTCGACGGCGGCGCACTGGCGCTGCTGGACGCCGACAGCGGCGCACAGCCGGGCATGCCGGTCCGCTGATGCCCGCAGCGGGCGTGGTTGCGGCCACGCCCGCTGGCAGCACCGGCCACCGGAGGCAACGCGATGGGAGGCAACGGAATGGAACTGGCGCTGTTCGACTTCGACCACACCGTGACCACCTGCGATACCTACGGCCGTTTCCTGCGCCGCGTCGCCACCGCCGAACAGCTGGCACAGGCGTGGTGGAAAGTCGGGCCGTGGCTGATCGCGTACAAACTGAAGCTCATCTCGGCCGAACGCATCCGTGCACGCGTCACCCGCCTGACCTTCAGCGACCGCCACAGCGATGACATCGCCATGCTGGCGGCCGGCTTCTCGCGTGAGTTCCTGCCCGACGTGGTGCGCCCGGAAATGCTGGAGCAGATCCGCTGGCACAAGGAACAGCAGCACACCGTGGTGATCGTGTCCGGCTCGCTGGACCTGTACCTGCGGCCATGGTGCGAGCAGCTGGGCCTGCAGTTGATCTGCAACCGGCTGGAGAGCCAGGACGGCCGCCTCACAGGCCGTTACGCCGGTGGCGACTGTGGCCCGCGCAAGGTCGAGCACATCCGTCGCCAGTTCGATCTGTCGCGTTACGTGCGCATCCATGCCTACGGTGACAGTTCCGAAGACAAGCCGATGCTGGCGCTGGCCCACGAGCGCTGGTTCCGCGGCAAACCCCTGAAGTAACCCAACGCGCAGCCTTCGCCACGCATGAGCCTGATCCCGCCCCTGACCGAACGCCTCGACCGCCTGCTGCCGCAGACCCAATGCGGGCAATGCGGCTACGACGGATGCCGCCCGTATGCGCAGGCGATGGCGCGTGGCGAGGCGGGCGTCGACCACTGCCCGCCCGGTGGCGACGCCGGTGCACGCGCGCTGGCCCAGGTGTTGGGCGTACCGGCAATTCCCTTCGATCGTTCGCGCGGCGCGCACAAGGCGCCGCAGGTGGCGTTGATCGTGGAAGCCGACTGCATCGGCTGCACCAAGTGCATCCAGGCCTGCCCGGTGGACGCCATCGTCGGCGGTGCCAAGTACATGCACACGGTGATCGCCGGTCTGTGCACCGGCTGCGAGCTGTGCATTCCACCGTGCCCGGTGGACTGCATCGAGTTGGTGCCCCTGCAGCCGGAGTCAGATCCCTTTTCCAACGGAAATGGGATCTGACCCCGTACAAGGGTTACGGCACCGCTGCAGTCACCACGATCTCGACCTTCCAGTCGGCGTGGGCCAGCTTGGCCTCGACCGTGGCACGTGCCGGGGTCGCGCCTTCAACCACCCACTCGTCCCACGCCTTGTTCATGCCGTCGAAGTCGGCCATGTCGGCCAGGAACACTTCGGCGCGTAGCACGTGCTGGCGATCACTGGCCACCAGCGCCAGCAGCTTGTCGATCTCTGCCAGCACCTGCCGGGTCTGGCCGGTGATGTCCTGGCTGGTGTCTTCCGGAATCTGGCCGGAGAGGTAGGCGACCTTGTTGTACACGGTCATTTCGGACATGCGCGGTCCGACGTCGTAACGCTCCATCATGGGCGTGGCTCCTGCGGGTGATCAGGCCTGCATTGTCCTCCAATCCGGTCAATGGTGGGTGCATGGGCAACCTTCGCGCAGCATCACTACCCGGCTCCGACACGCCTGCTGGTCAAATGGCGGCGACAGGCGCACGATGCGCCACGCCCCGCGTTGACACCGCCCTCGCCCTCCCTGACGCACGCTTGCGCCGATGACTGAACCCACCGACCCCGCCACCGCTCCCTCCACCCCGGCATGGAAGCGGGTCCTCACCATCGTCGTTCCGCTGCTGATCCTCGCATTGGCCCTGCACGGCCTGGCCAACGAGTTCGATGAGAACGGCTACCGCGCCATCCGCCACGCCTTCCACCAGCTCAGCGGCGCGCAGATCGCGCTGACCGTCGTGCTGGGCCTGGCCAGCTACGCCTGCCTGATCGGCTTTGATGCCATCGGCCTGCGCCGCAGCGGCATCCGCGTGCATCCGGCGCGCATCGGCATCACCGCCTTCCTTGCGCACACCCTTGGCCAGACCGTGGGCTTCGCTGCACTGACCGGTGGCGCGGTACGCCTGCGCGGCTACCGCACTGCGGGCCTGGATCTGGCGCAGATCGGCCAGGTGGTGTTGATGAGCACGCTCGGTTTCGTGTTCGGCGCCTGGCTGCTGATCAGCGTGGCGCTGTGCATGGAACCGGCGGCAGCGGCGCTGGCATTGCCACTGGATCCGGATGCGGTGCGCCTGGTCGGCATCGTCGCGCTGCTGGCCTATGCGGCCACCCTGCTGCTGGTCGGCCGCGAAGGACGGCAGTTCAGCGTGTTCGGCCATGCGCTGTGGCTACCCGACCGCCGCACCATGCTCGGCGTCACCGTGCTCAGCGTGATCGAGCTGGTGCTGGCCAGCGCCGCGTTCTATGTGCTGCTGCCGGACTCGACGCCGACCGGCCTGCCCGGCTTCGTCGGCCTGTACCTCGTCGCGGTACTGGCCGGCCTGGTCTCGACCGTTCCGGCCGGCCTGGGCGTGTTCGAATGGAGCCTGTTGAAGCTGTTGCCGCAGGTGGCACCGGCGGCGGTGCTGGCGGCCGCGTTGATCTACCGCGTGACCTATTACGTGCTGCCACTGGTGATGGCCACGCTGCTTGCGCTTGCGCCCGCCCTCCGCCAGCCGCTGCAGGCCAGTGCCGGCGCAACCCGTGCCGGCTGGAACGCCCTGCGTCCGTGGCTGCCGCAGATCATCGCGCTGGCGGTGTTCAGCATCGGTGCCGCGCTGGTCATCGACGGCACGCTGCCGACGCCACGCCGCCATCTGGTCAATGCCTCGCTGCCCATCCTGGAAACCTCGCACCTGATCGGCAGCCTCAGTGGCGTCGCCCTGCTGTTGATCGGCCAGGGCCTGGCGCGGCGCAGCCATGCGGCGTGGATGCTGGCGATGGCGGTGTGCGTGGTCACGCCATTGCCGCTGTGGCTGCGCGGCGGGCAACCGTTGATCGCGGTCTCCGCCCTGCTGGTGGCGATGGCGCTGTGGGCCGCACGCCGTGAGTTCTACCGCCAGGGCGCGCTGCTGGATGAAGCCTGGTCATGGCCGTGGCTGCGCAACCTGGGGCTGGTACTGGTGGCGGTCACCTGGCTGCTGTTCTTCACCTACAGCCACGTCGAATACCAGAACGAGCTGTGGTGGCAATTCGCGCTGTCCGGCAACGCACCGCGTGCGCTGCGCGCCCTGCTGGTGGTGGCGATCGCGCTGGTGATGTTCGGCTTGGCACGGCTGCTGCACAGCACGCGCAGCCCACTGCCGGCCGCCGACGAGGCCACGCTGCAATCACTGGCACCGGTACTGGCGGGCGCTACCGACACCCAGGCCTGCCTGGTGCTGACCGCCGACAAGGCGGTACTGCGCGACGATGCACAACAGGGCTTCGTGATGATGCAGCGCTATGGCGGATCGCTGATCGCGATGGGTGATCCGGTCGGCCCACCCGAGGTCGCCCGCGCACTGATCTGGCGCTTCCGCGAGGAGGCCGACCGGCTCGGCCTGCGCCCGGTCTTCTACCAGGTGGGCGAGACCTACTGGCAGACCTATCTCGACCTTGGCTTGGGCCTGGTCAAGCTGGGCGAAGAAGCGATGGTACCGCTGCACGATTTCGGCCTGGAAGGCCGCGAACGTGCCGACCTGCGCCAGGCCTGGAACCGCGGCAGGCGCGGCGGCCTGTCGTTCCGCGTGGCGCCGCTGGAGGAAATTCCGAGCCTGCTGCCACGCCTGCACGCGATCTCCAACGCGTGGCTGGAAGACAAGGCCGGCGACGAGAAGGGATTCTCGCTGGGCAGCTACGACCCGGATTACCTGGTGCGCTTCCCGGTGGCGCTGGTCGAGGCCGAAGGCCAGATCGTGGCATTCGCCAACCTGTGGCAGGCACCGGCCGGTGCCGAGCTGTCGGTGGACCTGATGCGCCACGTCAACGAGGCACCGAAGGGCACGATGGACTTCCTCTTCATCGAGCTGTTCCTGTGGGGCCGCGCGCAGGGCTATGCGCGCTTCTCGCTGGGCATGGCGCCGCTGTCCGGCCTGGCCCAGCATCGCCTGGCCGGCCGCTGGAACCGCCTGGCCGGCCTGCTGGCCCGGCATGGGGAACGCTTCTATGGGTTCAGTGGCCTGCGCCGCTTCAAGTCGAAGTTCGACCCGCAATGGCGGCCGCGCTACCTGGCAGCACCGGGCGGCATGCATCTGCCGGCCGCGCTGCTGGATGCCACGCGCCTGATCTCTCTGGACCCGCGGCGCAACTGACGCCCCGTACCGCCAGGCATGCCCGGCGCTACCTGCGCGCTCTGGTGGGTGCGAACCGTTGGCTCGCACGCCCTCCGGTTTACACCCCGCCCTTGAGGATCACCTCGGCCAGGCGGTCGTAGTCACCATTGAAGTGGTGGTCGCCCGGCAGCTTCACCTTCTGCACGCCATCGTTGGCCGGCAGGCCGGGGCACAGGGCATCGTCATCGTCCTGGCCGTACACGCACAGCGTCTTGCCGGCCGGCAGTTTTGCCACCTCCGGCGCGATCGGCAGTCCATCGCCGCCACCGCCCAGCCAGTTGCTGACGTGGAATTCAAAGTCGGCCTTCTTGCCTACCGACAGCAGCACGATACGATCCAGCGCTGCGCGGGTATCGGCATCGAGCTGGTTGATGGTCGCCGGCAGCACGTCGGCACCCTGCGAGAAGCCGATCAGCATCACCTTGTCGCGGTGCCACTGCTGGCGGTAGTGGTCGATGATCTTCTGCAGGTCGCTGGCAAAGCCCTTCGGCGTGCGCTCACTCCAGAAATAGCGCAGCGAATCAATGCCGACCACCGCTACGCCATGCTCGTTGAGCGACGACGCCACGTCCTTGTCCAGGCCGGCCCAGCCACCATCGCCGGAAACGAATACCGCCAGCGTATCGCCGCTGCCGGTCGCCGGTACTTCCACCACCGGCAGGCCTTTCAGCGCCGCCGGCGGCGGTGCCAGGCTGACCCCGGCCTGCGCGCCGATCACCCGCGCTGCGGCCACCAGACCGGGTGAAGCATCACCGCGCGCGGTTCGCTTGAATTCGCGTGCCATGGCGACCTGCTGAACGAACTGGCTGGCCTCGCCTACCTTGCAGCCGTGATCGCCAGCGGCACTCAACCACGGGAAATTCAGTTCGGCGGGCTGCAGCGTGTTGTGCTTCACACCATCGCCGCAGACCATGCGCTCATGGTTGTGATCCGGGCAGAAGCCGGTGGTCAGCAGGCCGGCAAACACCTGGGTGTCGGCCTGCGCCGCGAGCGAATAGGCCATCTCGGCACCCTCGCCGTCACCGCCGACCAGCGGCAGGTGGTAGCCGGGCAGATGCAGGGACGCCTGCAGCCAGCGCGAGAAGTTCTCGACGTCACCGGAGCCGAACGAGCAGGTCGGATCACCCTCGCGCTTGAGCACACCGCGCAGGTGCGCGATGTCCACAGCGGCAACCATGGCACCGTCGGCACGCAGGGCCTCGATCGGCAGGCGGCTGGTGTCGCCACCCGGGGTGGGCTCGTGGAACCAGATCACCACCCGCTGCGGCGTGCCGGCCGGCATGTGCACCGGAATCTGCTCGAACCGCCCGTGGCTGAACTGCTGCACGTTGGCCGCCGCCATTGCCGGCAGCGCCGCCAACGCCAGCACCACACCCATTGCCCTGCCCAGCCCTGCACGCTTCATATCGCATCCCCGATGGAATGCGCACACGATACGCCGCCACCGCGTGCACGGCACGTACCGGTGCAGGCCGTTGGCGATTCAGTCGGCCGTGGTACGCCGACTGCGCCGGTACAGTGCCAGCGCCAGGTACAGCAGCCAGCCTACGATCACCACGATCACGACCTTCTGGCCCAGCCCGCGCGGCGGACCGGCGCGCCACAACACGTGCAGCCACAACAGTACGAACGCCAGCCAGGCCCATCCCCAGAGCAGGCCCGCAGCGGACTGCCAGCCCGGTTCACGGCGCAGGTACCAGGCCTGCAACAGCATGCCGACGCTGGCGCAGAGGAACGCCGTGTTCGCAGCCAGCCCATGGATGAACGGCGCCATCAGCGGCGTTGCTTCCGGCAGCCAGCTGTCGCCGATGGCGACCGTGGCCAGGCCCAGCGCGGAAACGGTGAACAACAGCGGCGCCGCTGCACTGCGCCTCGGGCCGATGCTGCCGCGATACAGCGCGATGCCAAGCACCGCGATGGCCAGCGCCAACAGGCAGTACGCAGCGCGCAATGCCAGCCCCCACGGCCCGTGCAGGTACAGGCTCAAGGTCGCCCGCACCCAGTCCAGGTCGGTGCGGGCGAACTGGGTCCATAGCGCAGTGGCGAGGAACAGCAGCAGCGCTACCAACGCCAGCATCGCCGCAGGACGCGCGCGGCTCATGGCGTCGCCTCCGGATGCCGTGTCTTCCACTCGGCCAGCGCCTTGCGATAGCGCTGCAGTTCGTCGGCATACAGGTCAAGCACGCACAGCGGGCAGCCGCTGCCGCAGCATTCGTTGGGGCCGGGCTCTTCCGGCGGCTGCGGGCGGGGATCGGGATCAGGGACGGACACGGTTGGAAGCAGCAGTCGGTGGAAACAGCTGCCAGTGTACCGGGCTGGCTCAGCGCCCCAGCTGACGGCGCAGGTTATCGCGCGCGGCCGCATCCAGACGCTGGTGGAAGAACTCGCTGAGGAAGATCCGCGGTGCGCGCAGCAGGCCCTGCAGGAAACGGCGACGGCCGGCACGGTACAGGAAGCCCGGCACCACGCCCTTGTATTCTTCGGCCACGCCACGGTCATAGGCGGCGAACACGGCTTCCGGCGCGGCCAGGATCGCCATGTCGCAGTCCAGGAACAGGGCCGCCTCGGCATCGACATCGTTCGGCCCCAGCTCGCCATGACGGGCAGTCAACAGGATCAGCTGCTCCACGCGGGCAGCGTCGATACCTGCCAGCTCCGGCGCCCGGGAGATCGCCTGCAGGGCGAGCGCCGCTGAGCGCGCCTCGTTGTCCTTGCGGCCGGCCTGGTAGATCGCATCGTGATAGAGGGCAGCCAGGTAGACCTCGGCCGGCTGCTGCCAACCTGGGCCTTCGGCCACCTCCTGGCAGTGCTGGAGCACCGCGCGCACGTGGCCGAAATGGTGGTAGGCGCGTGGCGGCGCTGCATAGCTGTCCTGCAAGGCCTGCCACTGCGCCGGGGCAAGCGTCAGCGGAGAAAAGTCCATGCAGGGATCATCCTGCCTGCACCGGCGCCGGGCAAGCTGGCGATTATTTCACCACGCGTTCACAACGCTTGACGGGCGCGGGCTGGGCGCAGTTGTCCACAGCTTTGTCGAGGGCTGGTCCACACCGGTTGTGGATGGCTGGACGACCGACCAGCGGTCGATGCGGTGGCCTGTCCACGGGTCTACACTCGCGTCAGGCGGGAGCACCCGCCGCTGCCGGGAGCCGTCATGTACCGCCCTGCCATCCGTTGCCTGGCCCTGTCGCTGATCGCTTTCTGCGCCCCCGCCCTCGCCACTGGAAAAGCGCCCGCCGTTGACGTAGTGACCGCGCCAACCGTCACCGTCCCAGCGCCGCGCGTACCGACGCCGGAAGAGGTGTTCGCCATTCCGGCGGACCTGCGCGCAATGCTGCAGTCACAGGTCATCCAGCGCAGCTACTCACGCGACCAGCGCCTGCAGGCACTGGTGGAAATGATCTTCGGCCAGCATGGGCTGGACCTGCAGTACGACGCCAATGCCACCTACACCGTCAGCGAAATCTGGCAGCAGCGCCGGGCCAACTGCCTGGCCTTCACGCTGCTGTTCGTGACGCTTGCCCGCGAGGCCGGCATCCAGGCCCGCGTGCAGGAGGTCGGGCAGGTGGTGTCGTGGTACCAGGACCAGGACGCGGGCGTGGTCTACAGCGTCGGTCACGTCAATGCCGGTGTTGATGTCGGTGGGCGTTTCGGCACCGTCGACCTGGATCGCAACGTGCTGTACGACCGCCGCGGGCCGATGCCGGTCAGCCGTGCCCGGGCATTGGCCCATTTCTACAACAACCGGGGCGCCGATCGCCTCGCCGAGGGCGACCTGGCAGGCGCACGCGGCTTCTTCAACGCGGCGCTGGCACAGGACAGTGGATTCGCCCCTGTGTGGAACAATCTGGGCGTACTCGACCACCGTGCCGGCGACAACGAGGCTGCACGGCAGGCACTGGTCAGGTCGCTGCAGCTCGATGGCCGCCAGGATGCCGCACTGACCAATGCCTCTGCGCTGTACCGCAGCCTGGGCCTGACCGCGCAGGCGCAGGCGCTGGAGCGCCGGTTGAAATCGGTGCAGCGCGAAGATCCCTTCGCGCGGTACATGCTCGGCACCCAGGCCGAGCGCGCAGGCCAGCTGGATGAGGCGATCCGCTACTACCGGCAGGCGGTGCGCCTGTACGACACCGCACACCAGTTCCATTTCGGGCTGGCACGGGTCTATTTCCTGGCCGGGCAGCTCCAGCGCGCAGACCGTGAACTGCTGCGCGCGCAGGCGCTGGGCGGCGCTCCCGAGCAGGCGCGCTACCAGGCCAAGCTGGACAGCCTGGCCCGCTGGCGCGCGCAGCAGCAGGCCCGGCGATGAAGGCGATCAGGCCTTCTTGAGGAAGCAGGTCTTCAGGACCAGACCCTTGATCTTGTCCGAGTTGCCTTCGATATGCTCGGCATCGTCCTCGACCAGGCGGATGTTGCGGATGACGGTGCCCTGCTTGAGCGGGATCGAGGAGCCCTTCACCTTCAGGTCCTTGATCACGGTGACGGTGTCACCGGCCTGCAGGGTATTGCCGTTGCTGTCACGCACGACCAGGGTCGAACCGGCACCTTCCTCGGCGGTCCATTCGAAGCCGCAATCGGCGCAGATCCACAGCGCGCCATCGGCATAGGTGTTTTCCAGGGTGCACTGCGGGCAGGCGGGAACAGAAGACATCGGCAAGTACCTCAAAGTGAATCAACAGCCGCCATTGTAACCGGCCAGCCCCCGTTCCCCTTTTTCCGGGCTGGCGCACTGCCGCGCTTCCTTGACCCGTTCCACAACCGCAAGCCCCGGGAACTTGCAGTCGGCGGCGAACTGCAGCAGAGTGCGCGGCCCCTGATCGCCCCCGGAACTCCCCATGCGCCTCGGCATCGACTTCGGTACCAGCAACTCCGCCGCCGCCATCGTGCATGAGGGAAAACTGCTGCCGATCCGCTTCGGCGATGCCGAGCAGTTCCGTACCAGCGTGTACTTCCCCGGCGTGGTGCCCGACCCGGACGACTTCCAGCTCGATGACGGCCAGGAACACCAGCTGCAGCAGATGATCGACAGCGCCGCGCGCGCAGCACGCGCCGCCGGCCAGGAACGCACGCCGCAGGCGCTGCGCCGTGAAGCCCTGCGCGCCCTGCGCCGTGAATGGATGGAGGCCCGCGCCGGCAAGGAACGCAGCGCCAGCGACCTGCTGCAGAACGCGGTCTACGGCGACGACGCGCTGGAAGCCTATTTCGAGGAACACGAAGGCAACCTGGTGCAGAGCCCGAAGTCGATGCTGGGCTACAACCTGCACCCGCGCGCGAAGCAGACCATCACCGGCATCGCCGCGCACATCCTCGAACACATCCGCCTGACCGCCAGCGCCCAGCTTGGCCAGCCGCTGCGTGCCGCTCTGCTCGGCCGCCCGGTGCAGTTCCGCAGCTCGATCGGCGCGGCCGGCAATGACCAGGCACTGGATATCCTGCGCGAGGCCGCCACCCAGGCCGGCTTCGACCAGATCGATTTCCTCGAAGAACCCGCCGCGGCGGCCATGCACTACCACGCCGAAAGCCGCGAGCGGCACCAGGCGGTGATCGTCGACATCGGTGGCGGCACCACCGACATCGCCCATGCGGAAGTCGGTGGCGACGATGCCCCGCGCATCCACCGCGCCTGGGGTATCGCCCGCGGCGGTACCGACATCGACCTCGCGTTGAGCCTGTCCAGCTACATGCCGCTGTTCGGCCGCGGCATCACCCGCGTGCCGGCCCACCACTATGTGGAAGCGGCCACCGTGCAGGACATGACCCGCCAGCGCGATTTCCGCCTGCACAAATACGACCACGTGGACGCGCCCTGGGGCGAGCGCCTGCAGGCCCTGCAGGACACCGGCAATACCGCACGCCTGTACCGCGATGTCGAACGCGCCAAGATCGCCCTCAGCGCTTCCGCCGAGCACCGCAGCACGCTGGACTACATCGCCCGCGGCCTGCATGCCGACAGCAGCGCCGACGGCCTGGCCGCCGCCGCCCACGGCTATCTGGAGCAGATCCGCGAGCTGCTGGCCCAGGTCCGCAGCGACGTCGGCGGCGACCCGGATGCGGTGTTCCTGACCGGCGGCATGTCCCGCGCCGGCTACCTGCGCCAGGCTGTCGCCGAGGCCTTCCCGGGTGCCCGCATGGTCCACGGCGAGCCGTCGCTGGGTGTGGTCCAGGGCCTGGCGTTGGCGGCGGCCAGCCGGGATTAACAAAACGTTACGCGGTCTAAGTTACTCTTGGTCGGCTAGAAACCCGCTGCACCTTCCACCGGCCACGCCGGTGTGTGTCCACTGTGCAGCCCGGCCCGCCCTGCGGGCCTAGCGGCCATGCCTTCCTGGCTCGTTCATGGTCCGCGTACCACCTGAGCCGCCATCGAGACCCGCTTTGGGCACCCGCCAGGCCCCAGAGGCCTTACAACCTGACGCAGCACCTGCACCCATCGACTGCCGCCGTTGTGACGCGGTCTGTTGCCGGCTGCCCGTGCTGCTGCAGCCCGGCGACCAGGTGCCCGGCCAGTTCCTCTCGCGCGACGCGCACGGCCGTGCCGTGATGGCGCGCAACGAGGAAGGCTGGTGCGCGGCGATCGATCCCTATCACCTGCGCTGCACGATCTATTCGCAGCGCCCGGCGATCTGCCGCCAGTTCTCGATGGGCGGCGATGACTGCCGCCGCGAGCGGCAGGACTACCTGCGCCAGGCTGATGCCTGGGCGCTTTCCTCCCCTTCCACCTGACAGGAGCAACCATGCCCCGCAAGGCAAAGACCCCCGCGAAGGCCAGCAACAGCATCCGCAGCGAACGCAAGGGCGCGGCCGCCAGCACCGTGGTCAGCAGCGATTCGATCGCTTCGGACCTGGCAGCGTTCCGCAAGGCCGGTGGCAAGATCGAAGTCCTCGGCACCACCTGGGCGCTGAAGAAGGCCAGCTGACCCAGCTCCGACCGCGGCGGCGCTGCCGCCGCGGCCTGCCGGACCGTGCTCAGCGATCCAGGCGCACCCGCACACTGCCCGAATGCGACTGGATGCGGATGTCTCCATCACCGCCCCCCAGACGCGTATCCAGATGGCTGCCCGGCCCATAGCGCGGCCGCTCCACCTGGCCGGCATCGCTGTTGATCGAGCCGCTGAAGCTGTTCACCGACAACTGTGCCGACACCGTGCGCGGCAGGCTCAGCGTGACCGAGGCACTGACCGATTCGACATTGATGCGGCCGCCGGGCGCCAATCCGGCTGCTGCCAGGTCGATGCTGCCCGAGACGGTCTCCACCGCCAGCCGCTGCACGCGCCCGGCGTCGACCTCGACCCGTCCGGACACCGTCTGCGCACCGATATCACCGGACACGCCGCCGCCGGCCTCGATCCGGCCACTGACGGTGTTCACATCCAGCTTCGGCGTCTGCAGGCGTGCGCTGACGCTGCCACTGACCGTGTTGAGCTTGCTGTCGCCACTGCGGCCAGCTGCGCTCAGGCTGCCGCTGACCGTGTCGGCCTGCAGCCGTCGCACGTCGATGCCGCTGATGTCCTGGCTGGCGCTGACCGTGCTCAGCAACAGTTCCACCGAGCGCGGCACGTTCAGCACCAGCGTGGCCCCACCGTTGTTGTTGCGGCGCGGGTATTCGATCTCCCAGCGCACGCGGTTGGCGCTCTTCTCCTGGCGCAGCTGCAGGCCGTCGCTGAGCGTGCCGGTCAGCTGCACGTCATTGCGGTCCCAGCCACGCACGGTCACCTTGCCGGCCACGTTGCTCAGCTCGATGCGGCCGCCCGCGGCCAGGGTATGGCGCTCGTCGATGCGGGTGTCGGCCAGCGCCACCGCAGGGGCCAGCAACAGCGCGGCACAGCAGGAAATCAGGGTTCGGGTCATGGGGGGTCTCCTCAGGTCGTCAAGCCGGACTCGGCGGCATAGGCCGCCTGCCGGGTCAGTTCCAGCCGCAGCGTGTAGGTACGCTTGAGCTGCCCAAGCAGGTGCGGCGCGCGCGGGTCCTGCGCCAGGGCGGCGCGGATCTGCGCTGCGCTTTCATCCAGTTCATGCAGAGCCGGCTGCCATTCCGGCGCCCGTCCGCCGGGCAGTGCGGCGACGGCCTGCTGGTACTGCTCGGTCATCGCCGCCGCCTGCAGCTGCAGGGTGGACGGCACCGGCATATCCGGCTGCGCATGGCGCCACGGCGCCACCGCATACAGCGCCAGGCTGGCTGCCAGGGCAGCGCCGGCCGGCAGCCACCAGCGGCGCCGCGAACGCACCGGCAGGACCACCACGTTGTCCGTTGGCGCGGGTGCTGCCTGCGATTCACGCGGCGGCAGCCGGGCGGACAGGCGTGCCCAGCCATCGGCGGGTACATCGCGCTCGTTCGGCAGCGCGCGCAGCCGGGCCAGCAGGTCGTGATCGGAATCGTGTTCGTGTGTACTCATGTCATGTCTCCCAGCCGTGCGCGCAACAGGCCGCGCGCACGATGCAGCTGTGCCTTGGAACTGCCGACAGCCATCTGCAGCTGCTCGGCGATTTCCTGGTGTTTCCAGCCTTCGATATCGTGCAGCACCAGTACCGCACGCGCCCGTGGTGGCAGTGTCGACAATGCGCGCTCCAGGTCACGCTCGGTACCCGCGCAACGGTCATGCACCGCCAGTTCCTGCAGGCCGCCATCGACATCCTCCAGACTGTCGTGATCCTGCCATGCGGCGCGACCGCGCAGTTCCATCAGTGCGGCGTTGACCCCCAGCCGATGCAGCCAAGTGGACAGGCTGCTCTCGAAACGGAACCCTGGCAGGGCTTTCCAGGCCTGCAGGAAGGCGTCCTGCAGCGCATCCTCGGCACGTGCCTGCTGGCCGCCACACAACCGCCACAGGACAGCGAATACACGCGGCGCGTGACGCCGGTACAGCAGTTCGTAGGCAGCGGTGTCGCCGGCCGCCGCCGCCCGCACCAGGGCGGGTTCGTCGACGGCGTCGTTGGCGGCAGGCAGCGCGGGCATGGTGGTGTCGAGCATATCGCTTGGATGCGGCGACCCGGGAAAAGGTTTAGAGCCGATCGACGATCGAGGCCATGCAACCTTTTCGACGATGGCTGCATCCATGGAAGGTCATTCGAGCAAACACCACCAGGGAGTCCTGCCATGTCCAGTCCCACCTGCGCCGCCCTGCTGGTGATCGCCGCCTGCGTCGTGCTGCAGGCCTTGGGCCTGTCCTTGCAACTTCGCCCCGACAATGGCCGCGCCTGCCTGCAGCAGCACCGTCAGGAACTGGTCTGCCTGGCCTGGGCCCCGGCGGTCGAATCCACGGCACGCGCCGGGTAACATCGAAGGTCGTTATTGCCACCTGTTGTCGTCCCCCATGATGTTGTCGCTGAAGGATCACCTGCCGGCCTGGACCCATCCGTGGCTGAACTATGCAGGCGTCACCCTGCAGATCGCGCTGGTATTGCTGGTCGCGTGGTTGCTCCGGCTGCTCGCCCGTCGCCTGATCCGGCGTTTTGCCGAGCACTACACGCTGCCACCTGAAATGGTGATGGGCGCACGCCGGATCAC
>NZ_JAUTXR010000174.1 GCF_030658505.1 Stenotrophomonas raiganjensis (SeqCode)
CTCGGCTCACGCGCGCAGCGGGGGGCCATCGCAATTGGGCCGAAGAGCAGCCGAGCATGGGCTCGGCTCTACAGCCGATCCGCCCGTCCCTGTAGCGCCGAGCCTACGCTCGGCTCCCGCGCGCAGCGGGGGGCCCTCGCACTTTGGCCGACGAGCAGCCGAGCAAGGGCTCGGAGCTACAGCCGATCCGCCCGTCCCTGTCGAGCCGAGCCTCCGCTCGGCTCACGCGCGCAGCGCGGCTCTATCGCAGCCTGGCCGAAGAGCAGCCGAGCATAGACCCGGCTCTACAGCCGATCCGCCCGTCCCTGTAGA
>NZ_JAUTXR010000181.1 GCF_030658505.1 Stenotrophomonas raiganjensis (SeqCode)
CTAACCGATGGCTGAGACCTCGCGCAAAAAGCCCCGTTCAGGTGGGGGGGCTCTCTGCAGGGCTGCGCCCTGCACCCGCAGAGGCCAAAGCGACGTCAACGTCAAAAGCGGGTTTCCTGAGGGATGGCGGGGTGGGCCCGGGGGCGGGAGACGCCGTAACCCCGTCCAGGGGGGCTTGGCCGCGGCATCCATGCCGCGGACACTCCCGCCCCCGGACCAACCCCGCCTTCGACAGTTTTCCGCGAGCGGTTGCGAATGCCGATGGGGTCATATCCGTTTTCCTTTGGAAAACGGATCTGACCCCGGAATTCCATTCGATATCTGACCAATGTGTCGACCAAGGTCGACACCCACCAACAGTCGCCGGAATCTGTCGAAGGCGGGGCGGTGTCGGATTGCGGGGTGTCCGCGGCATGGATGCCGCGGCCAAGCCTACAGGGACGTACTTGCGGCGTCCCCGCAATCCGACACCGCCCCGACAACCCACGGAAAGCCCGCTGTTGCTGTTGCCGTTGCCGTTGCATTGAGCAGGTGCAGGGCTGCAAGCCCTGCCGAAGCCCCCACTACGGTAGGGTGGGCCGATGCCGCGCTGCAGCTTGGCGTCGCCGCATATTTGATTACACTTGAAACTTGTTTGCCCACGACTCCGGACACCCACCCATGAAGCTTGGTTCTTTGAAGGAAGGCGGCCGCGACGGCACCCTGATCGTCGTCTCGCGTGACCTGCGCCACGGCGTGCGCGCCATCGGCATTGCCGCCACCCTGCAGCAGGCCCTGGAGGACTGGAGCCACATCGCACCGCGCCTGAATGCCCTGTACGAGTCGCTCAACGCCGGTGACGCTGATGGCGTGTTCGACCTTGACCCGCAGGCGCTGGCCGCGCCGATGCCGCGCGCCTATGAATTCGTCGACGGCAGCGCCTACCTGCCGCACGTCGAGCGCGTGCGCCGTGCCCGTGGCGCCGAGGTGCCGGAGAGCTTCTACACCGACCCGCTGATGTACCAGGCCACCAGTGCCGGGTTCTACGGCCCGCGTGATGCGGTCAAGGTGGTCAGCGAGGACTACGGCATCGACCTGGAAGCGGAGATCGTGGTGATCACCGACGACGTGCCGATGGCCGCTACCCCGGAACAGGCCGCGGGCCATATCCAGCTGGTCGGCCTGGTCAACGACGTCTCGCTGCGCAACCTGATTCCGGGTGAGCTGGCCAAGGGCTTCGGCTTCCTGCAGTCCAAGCCGCGCTCGGCGCTGTCGCCGGTGTTCGTCACCCCCGACGAGCTGGGTGACGCCTGGCAGGACAGCAAGGTGCACCTGCCACTGCTGACCCACATCAACGGCCAGTGGTTCGGCGCGCCGGAAGCCGGCGTGGACATGCAGTTCAACTTCGCCCAGCTGGTCGCGCATGCGGCCAAGACCCGCCCGCTGGGTGCTGGCACCATCGTCGGCTCCGGCACCATCGCCAACGAAGACACCAGCAAGGGGGCATCGTGCTTCGCCGAGCAGCGCGTGGTCGAGACCCTGCGCGATGGCAAGCCGAGCACGCCGTTCATGTCCTTCGGCGACGTGGTCCGCATCGAGATGCTCGACGCTGCAGGCAACAGCATTTTCGGTGCGATCGAGCAGCGCATCGAACAGGCGGCCAAGCCCTGAGCATGGAGGCGGCGATGGACATCCTGGGTGACGACGGCATCGTGCTGTACACCTACTGGCGATCCAGCGCCGCCTACCGCGTGCGCATCGGCCTGGAGCTGAAGGGCCTGGCCTGGGAGGCCCGGCCGGTGCACCTGGTGCGCGACGGTGGCGAGCAGCACCTTGAAGTCTATCGCGCGCTCAATCCGCAGCAGCTGGTACCGACCCTGCTGCACGAGGGGCATGCGTTGACCCAGTCGCTGGCGATCCTTGAATACCTGGATGAGCGCTTCCCGCAGGTGCCGCTGCTGCCGGCCGACGCCGCCGGCCGTGCGCGGGTGCGGGCGCTGGCCCAGCTGGTGGCCTGCGATATCCATCCGATCAACAACCTGCGGGTGATGCAGTACCTGGAGCGCGACCTGCAACTGCCGGCCGACGCGCGCACGCAATGGACCCTGCACTGGATCGCCGAAGGCTTTGCGGCGATGGAAGCGATGCTGGCCAACAGTCGCGACACCGGCATCTTCTGCCACGGCGACCGCCCCGGGTTGGCCGACCTCTGCCTGATGCCGCAGCTCTACAACGCGCATCGCTTCGGCCTGGACCTGACGCCGTATCCAACGTTGCGCCGGATTGAAGCGGCCTGCCAGGCGCTGGACGCCTTCGACCGCGCACGCCCGGAAAACCAGCCCGACGCCGCCTGACGGGCCGCTTCGCTCGCCGGGCGCGGCCCGGCGCTACCGGTCCCCGGCCCGTGGTAGCGCCGGGCCATGCCCGGCGGATGCCCCATCCCCTCGCAGCATCTGCCGAAGGTCTTCCCGGAACAGCTGATAGCCGGCCTCGCGGCGCGCATCATCGCCCTGCCGCAGCACCCACGCCGGATGCACGGTGCCGTAGCCGCGGGTGCCGTCCTCCAGCGTGTGCCAGCGTCCACGGTCGCGCGACAGATTGAAATCACGGCCAAATACCGAGACTGCAGCGGTTGCGCCCAGGCAGACGATGACCTGCGGCCGCACCCGCGCGATCTCGCCCATCAGCCACGGCCGGCAGGCCTGGATGTGGCGGCTTTCCGGACGCTTGTGCAGCCGGATCTTGCCGCGGCGCTCATGGTGGAAGTGCTTCACCGCATTGGTCAGGTACAGCGTGGCGCGATCGATTCCCAGCTCGGCCAGGGCTCGGTCCAGCAGCTGGCCAGCCGGGCCGGCGAATGGCTGGCCGCGCAGATCCTCGGTATCACCCGGCTGCTCGCCGATCACCATCACCCGCGCATCGGCCGGCCCCTGGCCGAACACCGCCTGGGTGGCGGTCTCCCACAGTGGGCACTGGCGGCAGGCGCTGGCCTGCTGTCGCAGTGTCTGCAGGCCGCCGGTATCGGGGGGTGCCGACGCAGCGTCCCCACGCATGGGAATCCTGCGTTGCGGTGCCTGCGCGGGCCGGTCATGCATTTCCTGCACGCGATCACCCGCATCGCGCACCAGGCGCGGCAGCAGCTGCGCCTCGGGCAGGTGGCGCCAGTACTTGGCCGGCATCTCCTGCATCATCATCCGCGTGTTGAGCCGGGCCGGATTGAAGATGCTGGCGTAATAGGTCTGCCACAGCGCCTCGCGCGCATCTTCTGCCGGGGCGTCCTCACACCGTGCACCCGGCCCGAACGCCAGTGCCTGCCCATCCCACGCCACGCTGCGTGACGGTGTCAGGATGGCCCAGCGCATGCCGGTGAAGCGGCGCACGAAAAACGGCGCCACCCGATCGACGATGTGGTGCTGAGGCTCGAACCACGCGATGAACGCCTCGGGCTGGCCGGGAACCTCGCGGAAGCGCACGAACGCCTTCATCTTGTGGGTATCGCGGCGAACGGCCTGGGCGAGTGCGGTTGCGCGCAACACGTCGGCATCGGCGGGATTCGACAGCACCGAGCGCTCGCCATTGGTGATGCGCCACAGCAGCCGGTACAGCAGGGCCATGCGTTGCACATCGCGGTGACAGAGGCAGTTGGCCGCCAGTTCAAGGAAGTCGCGCGGGACGTTCGGCACGCCGGCATCGGCCAGCACGGGCGCGGAGCTGACTGCGGGCGCATCCAGCAGTGATGCCTCGCCGCCCTCCAGCCAGTCCAGCTGTTCCGGTGCGATGCCACGCAACAGGGCATCGCGCGCACCGTTGCGCCAGGCCTCCAGCGACCACGGCGGGTCCACCCGCAGCGACCAGCGCTGTGCGTCAGGCTGACGGTGGGGCATCGAACAGCGATCCCTGACGGGGCGGTGGGGCCAATTGGGCGCGCAGCGCCGCCGGATCGTCCAGCGCCCTGCGCGGGTGGTGGTCGGCCAGCAGCACGAATGGCAGCAGTTTGCTCATCGGCGCCTTCAGGCGTGCCACGTCGGCAACCCGCAGGCGACCGTGGCGGCGCGCCATCAGCACCCGCTTCACATTGCGCACGCCCAGCCCGGGTACGCGCAGCAGCATTTCCTTCGGCGCGCGGTTGAGATCCACGGGGAAGCGTTCGGGGTGGCGGATCGCCCAGGCCATCTTCGGGTCGATGTCCAGATCGAGCATGCCGGCCTGGGTGGTATCGGTGATTTCATCCACGCCATAGCCGTAGAAGCGCAGCAGCCAGTCGGCCTGGTAGAGGCGGTGCTCGCGCTGCAGTGGCGGCGGCTGCAGCGGCAGCTGGCGGCTGGCATCCGGAATCGGGCTGAAGGCGGAGTAGTACACCCGGCGCATCCGGTAGTTGCCGTAGAGCGCATCGGCGCTGGCGAGGATCTGCCGGTCGTTGGCGCCGTCGGCGCCGACGATCATCTGCGTGCTCTGCCCGGCCGGTGCGAAACGGGGAGGGCGCGGACGCGCGCTGCGGGTGGACACCGGCGCGACCACCGCTGGCGCCTTGCACGCCTCCTTGGCTTCCTCGATGCGCCAGCGCAGCTCGCCCATCGCACCACGGATCGAATGCACCGTCTTCTCCGGCGCCAAGGCGCTCAGGCTGGCTTCGGTGGGCAGCTCCACGTTGATCGACAGGCGGTCGGCGTAGCGCCCGGCACTGGCCAGCAGTTCCGGCGACGCTTCGGGAATGGTCTTGAGGTGGATGTAACCGGCGTAGCGGTGTTCCTCGCGCAGTTGCCGCGCTACTTCCACCATCTGCTCCATGGTGTAGTCCGCATTGCGGATGATGCCGCTGGAAAGAAACAGGCCCTCGATGTAGTTGCGCTTGTAGAAGTCCAGCGTCAGCGCGACCACCTCGTCCACGCTGAAGCGCGCGCGGGGCACATTGCTGGACACGCGGTTCACGCAGTACGCGCAGTCGTAGACGCAGAAGTTGGTCAGCAGGATCTTCAACAACGAAACGCAACGGCCATCCGGCGTATAGCTGTGGCAGATGCCCATGCCTTCGGTGCTGCCGATGCCGCCGCTGGCGCGTGAGTCGCGCTTGCCCGAGCCGCTGGAGGCGCAGGAAGCATCGTACTTGGCGGCGTCAGCCAGGATGGCAAGCTTGCGGACGGTTTCCATTGAGGAAACCTACGGATGAGGGGTCTCATTGGATGAGACGGCCCCTGAATTCTTCAGGAAAAGGGACGGAGGGGATCAAGTCGTAAGTGCATATACGACTTAATCCCCTCCGTCCCCTTTTTCGCGCGGTCAGAAGCCGTGGGTGATGCTGGGCGCGCCCGCCGAGAAATCGGCGTACGGGTCGTGCTCGCCGCTGCTGCCCTCGGACAGGCGGAACTTCAGGGCCAGGCCATCGCGCGAGTCGGCCGCGCGCAGCGCTTCCTCCTGCTCGATGATGCCGGCCTTGGCCAGCCGGAACAGGCACTGGTCGAAGCTCTCCATGCCTTCCTCCAGCGAGCCTTCCATCGCTGCCTTGATCTCGTGCACCTGGCCGCGGCGCAGCAGGTCACGGATCATCGGCGTGTTGATCAGCACTTCGGTGGCCGGCAGGCGACGGCCCTCCTTGTTCTTCACCAGGCGTTGGCTGATCACTGCGCGCAGGTTCAGCGCCAGGTTCATCAGCACGTTCTTGTGCGCGCTTTCCGGGAAGAAGTTGAGGATGCGCTCGATGGTCTGGTCCGCGTTGTTGGAGTGCAGCGTGGCCAGGCACAGGTGGCCGGTTTCGGCGAAGGCGATCGCCGCCTCCATCGTTTCCGCATCCAGGATTTCACCGATCAGGATCACGTCCGGCGCTTCACGCATCGCGTTCTTCAGCGCGTTGTGGAAGGCATGGGTATCCAGCCCGACCTCGCGCTGGTTGACGATCGACATCTTGTGCTTGTGCAGGTACTCGATCGGGTCCTCGATGGTGAGGATGTGGCCGGTGGTGGTGCTGTTGCGGTGGTCGATCATCGACGCCAGCGAGGTGGACTTGCCGGAACCGGTGGACCCCACCACCAGCACCAGCCCGCGCGGGGTCATGATGACGTCCTTCAGCACCTGCGGCAGGTTCAGCTCCTCGATGCTCGGGATGCGGCTGCGGATGGCGCGGATGACCATGCCGACTTCGCCCCGCTGCTTGAACACGTTGACGCGGAAGCGCCCGGCGTCGGGCAGGGCGATGGCCATGTTGAGCTCCAGCTCGCGTTCGAACTGCGGCACCTGGCCTTCGTCCATCAGCGAGTAGGCGATCTTCTTGACCATGCCCGGCGGCAGGCCGGTGTTGCCCAGCGGATAGAGCTTCCCCTCGATCTTGATGTAGACCGGTGCTCCGGTGGTCAGGAACATGTCCGAAGCGTTCTTTTCGGTCATCAGCTTCAGGAAGTAGCCGATATCCATTGCGAATTTTCCCCAACGAAACGGCCGACGCCCGTTGCCAGCACGGTGTCGGCTTGACGACAATGGCCGTGAACCGACAACCGGTACGGCCTCCCCAATGAAACGACCTAGCTTCGCACGAATGCGCCATGGCCTGTATGTGATGGCGTTTGCATTCGCACTGTCTGCCCCCGCCTGGGCGCAGGATGCTGCCCTGGAACTGGCGCAGGCCCGGCAGGCGGTCGACAAGGCCACCCAGGCCGATGCCGACCAGTACGCCCCGGACCTGATCGGGCTGGCCCGGCAGGGGCTGGAGCAGGCCCAGCGCGCTGCCGGCGACCGCCGCGAGCGCAAGAATGCCCCGGCCATGGCCCTGCGTGCCGCCGCCGATGCCGACCTGGCCCGCGTGCGCAGCGAGGAAGCCACCGTGACCGCGCAGCTGCAGCTGCGCCGCAACGAGGTCAACCAGCTGCAACGCCAGCTCTCGACCGGGGAGGACCGCCGGTGAAGCCGATGACCGCTGCAACCCTGGCTGCGCTGCTGGCGCTGCCGCCCCTGGCCTTGGCCGCCGACAACCCGATGGTGGCGCAATTGAACCAGCGGCTGATGGCCATCCAGGCCAACCCCGACACGGCTGAGCTGGGCGCCTTCGAGCGCATGCAGGCCCAGCAGGCCATCGCCACCCTGGACAAGGCCAAGCGCCGCGACCAGGAATTGGCGACTTACCTCGCCGAGCGCCGGGTGGAGATCGCCGAGACGGCCGTGCGTACCGCGTTGGCGGCGCGCGAGGTCGACCGCCTCGAGCGGACCCGCAGCGACCTGCTGATCGAGGCCAGCCGCCGCGATGCCGCCCGTGCCCGCCAGGAAGCCGAGCAGCTGCGCATGCAGGCGCAGATGCAGGCCGAGGAGGCCGAGCGCCTGCGCCAGGCGGCCGAGGCCGAGACCCTGGCCCGCCAGGATGCCGAGAACGCCCTGACCAGCGTGGCCGGCAAGCAGCAGCAGCGCCTCAGCGCCGCCCAGCAGAACGCTGCCAGGCTGGCCCGCGAGGAAGCCGAGCTGGTGTCCGGGCAGAAGCTGCCGGGTTCGAGGTTCGATGGTCGCGGCGAGGTCTTCACCTTCGGGGGTGATGCATTCGCCACCGGCGCCTCAAGCCTGTCCGGTGGGGCCCGCAACCAGGCCAAGGCCCTGGCCGAGTACCTGAACATCGGCAAGAAGGGCCGCCTGCGCATCGAGGCTTACGACAGTGCCAACGGCGTCGGCCAGAAGCGCGCCGAAGCCCTGCGCGATGCCCTGGTCGCGGCCGGTGTTGCCAGCAACCGGATCCAGGTCAGCGGCAAGAAGGCTGCCTCGACCCGGGCGCGCTCGGCCGAGGTCATCATCGCCCCGTAATTGCTTGATATTGTTTGTTTTTCGTTGTGATGAGCATTCAGCCTGAACCCCGCCCCGGCGGGGTTCGGTCTTTTTGACGCAGGGGTCTTGTACCCCGCCTTGAGCAGGCGTAGGGTCAATCGTCCGGGACGCAATGCCGCGGACCGGACGATGGGAGGGCCGGGCCGATGCAAGCAGGGCGCGAACCGCAGCAGATCGACGTGCGCAGGCCAGTGCCGCAGGTCGTTGCAGGCGTCCAGGTGGCCATCGACCGGCGCTCCTCCATGAACAACGCCCCGTGCCTTGCGGCCGGGGCGTTCGTGTATCTGTCGAAGGAGGTCCATCATGTTTGAAGATCAGCCCCAGAGCGAGATCGACGCACGTCGCGCGCGTGATCCGGAGTTCAGGGCACTCCATGACCAGCACCGCAAGTTGAACAAGAAGTGCATGGACGCGGAGTTGGGTGTACTCCCGATCGATGATGTCACCCTGGGTCGCATGAAGCGCGAGAAGCTGCTGGCCAAGCAACGACTTCTGCGAATGTACGAAACACCGCTCCCAACGACGTCCCCCACGCTTTGACGCACCCCGTCACGCCCGGAACGGCGTGACCCGGCCATCGATGGCCCCGCTGGGCGCTCCTGCCCCGGCATCGCGGCACCGCCGATGAGGCGGCCGCGCCAAGGCACCACAGGCGGTGGTGCCTTGGCCTGCAGGCACAACTCACCGATGCGGGCGGTACCGGTCTCCTCGTCGATCCGGGGCCGTCCGCATCCCTTTTTGCGGGCTTGCGGCCCGTCTCCGCGCCGACCTGACTTTCATCGCCATCCGACGGATAATCATCGGTCCGGCCCTGCGTGGCGCGAACCGAAAGTCCTCCGAATGCCCATCCATTCTTCCGTCCTCGAACTCATCGGCCAGACCCCGATCGTCAAGGCCCAGCGCCTGGATACCGGTGTCTGCGAGCTCTACCTGAAGCTGGAGAGCGCCAACCCGGGCGGATCGATCAAGGACCGCATCGGCCTGTCGATGATCGAAGCAGCGGAACAGCGTGGCGACCTGAAGCCGGGCGCGACCCTGGTCGAGGGTACCGCCGGCAACACCGGCCTGGGTCTGGCTTTGGTGGCCCAGCAGAAGGGCTACAAGCTGATCCTGGTCGTTCCCGACAAGATGAGCCGCGAGAAGATCTTCAACCTGAAGGCGATGGGCGCCGAAGTGCGCCTGACCCGCTCGGACGTGGCCAAGGGCCATCCCGAGTACTACCAGGACCTGGCCAAGACCATCGCCGAGCAGACGCCGGGGGCTTACTTCATCAACCAGTTCGGCAACCCGGACAACCCGGCCGCGCATGAGTTCGGCACCGGCCCGGAGATCCTGGAGCAGATGGGTGGCGATCTCGATGCCATCGTGTTCGGCTGCGGCAGCTCCGGCACCATGACCGGCCTTTCGCGTGCCTTCGCCAAGCTGTCGCCGAAGACCGAGCTGGTGCTGGCCGATCCGGTCGGCTCGATCCTGGCCGAGTACATCAACGACGGCAATCTCAACGACAAGTCGGGCAGCTGGCTGGTGGAGGGCATCGGCGAGGACTTCCTGCCGTCGATCTCTGATTTCAGCCGGGTGAAGAAGGCCTATGCGATCAGCGACGCCGAGAGCTTCCACACCGCGCGCGAACTGCTGGGCAAGGAAGGCATCCTGGGGGGTTCGTCCACCGGCACCCTGCTGGCCGCCGGCCTGAAGTACTGCAAGGAGCAGGCCACGCCGAAGAAGGTGCTGGTGCTGGTGCCGGATACCGGCAACAAGTACCTGTCGAAGATGTACAACGACTACTGGATGCTGGACAACGGCTTCCTGCAGCGCCCGCAGCACGGCGACCTGCGCGACCTGATCCTGCGTCCGTACGGCCAGCGCGACACCGTGGTGATCGGTCCGAACGACCTGCTGACCACCGCCTACCAGCGCATGAAGCTGTACGACGTGTCGCAGCTGCCGGTGATGGACGGCGAGCAGCTCGTCGGCATCGTCGACGAGAGCGACGTGCTGCTGCACGTCTATGGCGATGAGGCACGCTTCCGCGACACCGTCGCCACCGCGATGGTCAGCAAGCTGGACCGGCTGGACGTGAAGTCGCCGATCGAGGCGCTGTTGCCGGTGTTCGACCGCGGCCAGGTGGCGATCGTGATGGACGGCAACGCCTTCCTGGGCCTGATCACCCGTATCGATCTGCTGAACTATCTGCGCCGTCGCGTGCAGTAAGCCGCTGATCGCTGCAGATCGCCGCTGAATTCCGGTTTATTTGCGTCAAAGCTTGTTAAGGCTGCGCTGATAGACTCCCGATCCTTTGACGGCGCCGCACGTCGGCGCCATTCAGGAAACGACATGTCCAATTTCTCTTCGCCCGACCGCGCGCTAGCCCTGGCCACGCTGGCCATCCACGGCGGCCAGTCGCCCGATCCCAGCACCGGTGCGGTGATGCCGCCGATCTACGCCACCTCGACCTATGCCCAGTCCAGCCCGGGCGAGCATCAGGGCTTCGAGTACTCGCGTACCCACAATCCGACCCGCTTCGCCTATGAGCGCTGCGTGGCCTCGCTGGAAGGTGGCACCCGTGGCTTCGCCTTCGCCTCGGGCATGGCGGCCAGCTCGACCGTGATCGAACTGCTGGACGCCGGCAGCCACGTGGTGGCGATGGACGACATCTACGGCGGCAGCTTCCGCCTGTTCGAGCGCGTGCGTCGCCGCACCGCTGGGTTGGACTTCAGTTTCGTAGACCTGACTGATCTGGCTGCATTTGAAGCCTCCATCACGTCGAAGACGAAGATGGTGTGGATCGAGACCCCGACCAACCCGATGCTGAAGATCGTCGACATCGCCGCGGTCGCCGCCATCGCCAAGCGCCATGGCCTGATCGTGGTGGTAGACAACACCTTCGCCTCGCCGATGCTGCAGCGCCCGCTGGAGCTGGGCGCGGACCTGGTCCTGCATTCGGCCACCAAGTACCTCAACGGCCACTCGGACATGGTCGGTGGCATGGTCGTGGTCGGTGACAACGCCGAGCTGGCCGAACAGATGGCCTTCCTGCAGAACTCGGTCGGTGGCGTGCAGGGTCCGTTCGACAGCTTCCTGGCCCTGCGTGGGTTGAAGACCCTGCCGCTGCGCATGAAGGCGCACTGCGCCAATGCGCTGGCGCTGGCGCAGTGGCTGGAAAAGCACCCGGCGGTGGAAAAGGTGATCTACCCGGGCCTGCCGTCGCACCCGCAGCATGAACTGGCCGGCAAGCAGATGGCCGGCTACGGCGGCATCGTCTCGATCGTGCTCAAGGGCGGTTTCGAGGCGGCCAAGCGTTTCTGCGAGAAGACCGAACTGTTCACCCTGGCCGAATCGCTGGGCGGCGTGGAAAGCCTGGTCAACCACCCGGCGGTGATGACGCACGCCTCGATCCCGGTCGCGCGGCGGGAACAGCTTGGCATCAGCGATGCGCTGGTGCGGCTGAGCGTGGGTGTTGAGGATCTGGGCGATCTGCAGGTGGATCTGGAACGGGCGTTGGCGGGCGCCGCGGAATGAGCGGCATCCAAGCCGAGTTCGGCAGTTCGCCGGGTGCGCTCGTCCGCAGCTTGGTCTCCAATCGCATGCTGATCTGGCAGTTGACCCAGCGTGAGGTCATCAGCCGATATCGTGGTTCGGTCTTCGGGCTGGCGTGGTCCTTCTTCAATCCATTGTTGATGCTGGCGGTCTACACCTTCGTTTTCTCGGTGGTGTTCAAGGCGCGCTGGGGCGTGGAAACCAGCAGCCATGGTGATTTCGCCGTCATCCTGTTCGTCGGCATCATCGTCCACGGCGTGTTCGCCGAGTGCATCAACCGTGCCCCGGGGCTGATACTCAACAGTGCCAGCTACGTGAAGCGCGTCGTGTTCCCTCTGGAGACCCTGCCGTGGGTCGCGATGGGTGCCACCCTGTTCCATTCGATGGTTTCGGTGGTGGTCCTGCTGATCGCCCAGCTGCTCCTGCGCGGCTCGATCCCGCTGACCGCACTGTGGCTGCCGGTGGTGATCCTCCCGCTGGTGGTCGGCACCATGGGTGTGTCCTGGCTGCTGGCGGCACTGGGTGTCTACCTGCGTGACATCGGCCAGGTCACCGGCATCGTCACCACGGTGATGCTGTTCATGGCACCGGTGCTTTATCCGGTGCAGGCCCTGCCGGAGACGCTGCAGCCGTACATCTATCTCAACCCGCTCACGTTCATCATCGAACAGGCACGTGAGGTCCTGCTGTGGGGTCATGTCCCGGACTTCATCGGGCTGGGCAAGTACGCAGTAGGCGCTGCGCTTGTCGCGTGGTTCGGTTTTGCGACGTTCCAGAAAATGCGCCGGGGGTTTGCCGATGTCCTCTGATCCCTCCAGCGATGTCGCCATCCGGGTCAGCGGCGTCACCAAGTGTTTCCAGATCTATGGCCAGCCGCACCAGCGGCTGAAGCAGGCCGTGCTGCCGCGCCTGCGTCGTGCCGCGGGCCTTGCGCCGCGCCGCTACTACGACGAATTCTGGGCGCTGAAGGGTGTCGATTTCGAAGTGAAGCGCGGCGACACGGTCGGCATCATCGGCCGCAACGGGTCGGGCAAGTCCACGCTGCTGCAGATCATCTGCGGCACCCTGCAGGCCACTTCTGGAACGGTCGAGGTCAAGGGGCGCGTGGCGGCCCTGCTGGAGCTCGGCGCGGGGTTCAACCCGGAATTCAGCGGGCGCGAGAACGTCTACCTGAGCGCCTCGATCCTCGGCCTGACCCGCCAGCAGATCGACACGCGCTTCGACGACATCATCGCCTTCGCCGACATCGGCAATTTCGTCGACCGGCCGGTGAAGACCTACTCCAGCGGCATGTACGTGCGACTGGCGTTCGCGGTCATCGCGCACGTCGATGCGGACATCCTGGTCATCGACGAAGCGCTGGCCGTGGGCGATGCCATCTTCGTGCAGAAGTGCATGCGCTTCCTGCGCAAGTTCCGCGAAACCGGCACGCTGCTGTTCGTCAGCCATGACACCTCCTCGGTGCTCAATTTCTGCCAGAGCGCGGTGTGGCTCAACCGTGGCGACATGGTCATGCACGGTACTGCCGAAGACACCTGCAACGCCTACATCGAGTACTGCTCGCAGGAGGTGTACGGCGACACGGTGAAGCTGACCTCGCGCCAGGCCTCGCGTGATGCGGCGCCGGCAAAGCCGCGGTCCAAGGCCCAGGTGGAGCAGGACACGCGTCTGGAAATGTTCGATAACGTTGCCAATTCGGCTGGCTGGCAGTCCGGTGTCGCCAGCATTGATTCGGTGCTGCTCAGCGATCCCCAGGGCGAAACCCTCACCTCGTTCGCCGGTGGCGAGGATGTGCTGCTGCGCGTGCGGGCCACTGCACACCAGGCGCTGTCCAGCCCGTTGATTGGTTTCTTCGTGAAGGACCGGCTGGGTCAGTCGCTGTTCGGCGAGCACACCTTCACCTACATCCAGCCGCCGATGCAGGTCGAGGCCGGGACGACGCTTGAGGCCAGTTTCCGCTTCACGTTGCCGATGCTGCCCAACGGCGATTACTCGATGACCGTTTCCATTGCCGACGGTGATCCGTTCGCCAACACCCAGCATGCGTGGCTGCATGACGCGGTGCTGATCAAGGTCGCCTCGCCCAAGTTGCGTTATGGCCTGGTGGGCATCCCCTTCGATGAGGTCACCATGAAGCGGGTAGGGGGAGCGGAATGAACCATGGCTTTATTCCGCCGCTGACCATTGACGACACGCGCGTCAGCATCGGCCGCTTCACCTACGGCGGTGCCAAGTTCAAGCTGTGGAGCGCAGGCGAGCGCATCGAAGTGGGTGCGTTCTGTTCCTTCGCAGAAGACGTGCTGATCTTCGGCGGCGGCGAGCACCGCATGGACTGGGTCACCACCCATCCGTTGCGCATCGCGTTCAATTCGCCGGGTGCGGGCCAGGACGGGCATCCGCACAGCAAGGGCGTGACCCGAATCGGCAACGATGTGTGGATTGGCCATGGCGCGCTGGTTCTCTCCGGAGTGACGGTGGGCCACGGCGCCTGTATCGGGGCCGGTGCTGTGGTCAGCAGGGACGTCCCGCCCTACGCTATCGTCGCGGGCAACCCCGGCCGTGTTGTGCGCATGCGCTTCAGTGAGGCGCAGATCGAGCAGTTGCTGCAGATAGCCTGGTGGACCTGGCCGGTGGAGCGGATCAAGCAGTTCGAATCGCTGCTGTGCAGCCCAAGCATCGACGCATTCATTACGGCCGCACTGGCCGACCCGGACGCTGCGGCGTCGCTCACGTGATAGAGACTGAGATGATCGATTTCCCGTTGTCGCCGAACATGCTGATGATGCCCCGCAAGCTCCCGCACAGCGCGTGGCTTGGGCACATTCCGTTCGCCAGCTGGCTGGTGGAAGTGGTGCGGCCAAAGAGCATCGTGGAGCTGGGTACGCACAACGGCGCCTCGTTCCTTGCCTTCTGCCAAGCGGTGGAAACCCAGCAGGTCAGTGCGCGGGTGTTCGCGGTGGATACCTGGGAAGGCGACGAGCATGCCGGTTTCTACGGCAATGAGATCTATGCCGAGCTCCGCGATTACCAGCAGCGCCACTACGCTGGCATTTCCGAGATGATGCGGATGCGCTTCAACCAGGCGCTGGAGTACTTCGCGGATGGATCGGTCGACGTCCTGCATGTGGACGGTCTGCACACCTACGAAGCCGTCCGCGAAGACTTCGAGACGTGGCGCAGAAAGCTGTCGCCGCGCGCGGTGGTGTTGTTCCACGACAGCTGCGTGCGCGAGCGCGGATTTGGCGTGTGGCAGTACTGGAGCGAGATATCCTCGCAGTTCCCGTCGTTTGAATTCACCCACACCCATGGGCTCGGCGTGCTGCTGGTGGGCGAGGAGCAGCCGCAGGCACTGCTGCAACTCGCCCAGGCTGCGCGTGATGGCCTGTTCGCTACCATCAACCAGTTCTTCGATGCCTTGGGTCGCAACATCAAGAACGTGGAAGAGATCGAACGGGTGAACCACGGCCTGGCCGCCGCCCATGGCGAGATCGGGCGGCTCAACGCCGAGGAAGCACGCCTGCGCGCACTGCTGGAAAAGAGCAGCTACGCCACCGAGGAGCATTACGCGATAGTGGAGTCGCAGTTGCCGAGCCTGGCCCAGGGCCTGTCACTGCTGGAGCGTCGCGTTATCGAAGGGATGAGCGAGACGCGCCAGGCACTGGACCATTCCCGTGAAGCCTCGGTCGCCAATGTGGTGGCGTCGGTGATCCCGCGCTTGGACGAGCAGGACCGGAAACTCAATCTCCTCGTGCGCCCGTGGTGGCGCCGTGCCCTTGGCCGCTGAACAAACAGGATCCCGCAAGGCACCTACATGTCCATCGACAAGACCCTACTCAAGCGTGGCCTCAAGCGGGTGGCGGCAAAGGTGCTGTCCATCAACTGGTTCGCACCGGTTCCCGATCGCCTGAAGCTGCTGGTTGCCCGTCGGGCGGGGTGCTGTGACTGGCACTGGTACGCGCGCTTCATCCTGCGTTCGCCCGGGGCGGCCGCCGAAGGCCCCAGCCACTTCCTGTCCTTTGGCAATGCCGAAGGGAAATCACCGAGCCCGCTGTTCGATCCGGCCTGGTACTGCGCACGTTTCGGCCTCAGGGCGTCCCCACTTGATGCCCTGATGCAGTACGTCTGCATCGGCGACCGCCTCGGCCTGGCACCCAGCCCGTGGTTCGATCCGCGCTACTGCCGGCGCACCGCACCGTCGTCCAGCGGCCTGCGGCCGGTGCTCGGCCAGTACCTGGTGGATTACCACAACTCGGGAACGCCACACCCATTGTTCGACCAGGACTGGTACCTCAACCAGTACCCGGACGTGCGCGACAGCGGCGCCAATCCGTTGGTGCATTTCCTCTATGACGGCATTCCCGAAGGACGCCTGCCCAATCCGTACTTCGCGCCGGCGTGGTATCTGGAAACCTATCCGGATGTGGGAGGCAACGACCCGTTCGCACATTTCTTCGCGCATGGCGCGGCGGAAGGACGCAGCCCGGGGCCAGAATTCAACGCGCGACAGTATCTGGACCAGAATCCGGATGTTGCGCTGACCGGCATGAACGCGCTGGCGCACTACCTGGCGGTGGGTCGCCGCGGTGGTCGCGAGCTGGGCAAGCGTCCCTTCTCGCTGTGCGATCTTGCCGCGCCCGTGGCGCCTGCCGACGCGCCGCTCCAGGACGGCGTGGTCGACATCGTCCTGCCGGTCTACCGCGGCCTGGAAGAGACGCGCAACTGCATCGATTCGGTGCTGCGCTCGCACAACCGCAGCCGTACCCGGCTGCACATCTACAACGACTGCTCGCCCGAGCCGGAAGTGACCGCCTACCTGCGTGAGCTGGCCAGCCGCGAGCAGTCGGTACGCCTGGTCGAGAACCCGCAGAACCTGGGCTTCGTGCTGACCGTCAATGCCGGCATGGCGCACGCCCTGCAGCAGGCCGACAGCATCGGTGCTCTCCTGCTCAACAGTGACACGATCGTGACCGGTGACTGGGTCGACCGCATGGTTGCCCACCTAGGGGCCAATGTCGGCTCGGTCACGGCGCTTTCCAACAACGCTACGATCTGCAGCTATCCCCAGCTGGGCGCCAACGCGCTGCCGAAGGAGATGGATGCGTCGGCGCTGGACCACCTGACCCGCCGCATCAATGCCGGTGTGGCCGTGGATGTTCCCACCGGCGTCGGCTTCTGCATGCTGATCTCCCGCGCCGCGCTGGAAAAGGCCGGCCTGTTCGATGCCGAGGCTTTCGGCAAGGGCTACGGCGAGGAGAACGACTTCTGCATGCGCTCGGGTCGTCTCGGTTTCCGCCATCGCTTGGCCATGGACGTGTTCGTCGAACACGTGGGTGAAGTGAGCTTCGCCGACGACAGCAAGCCCGGCAAGATCATCGCGCAGAAGATCATCGACGAGCGCTACCCCGATTACGGTTCGCAAGTTGCCCGGTTCTGTTCGATGGATCCGGGCTTCTCGGCGCGCGTGCGGCTGACCCTGGAGGTCTGGAAGGCGAGGGCGCGTCCGGTCTCGGTGCTGTTGACCCACACCTGGGGCGGAGGCACCGAGCGTGCCGTGCAGGCCATGCGTGCCTCGCTGGCCGAAACCGGCGAAGTGGTGATCGTACGGCCGATGGAGGACAACAACGGGTCGGGGCTGGTCAGCGTCAGCCATGCATCGGACTTCGATGGCTTCGAGTTCCTGTTTCGCTACCGCACGCCCGACGAGCTGGCCGGGATGCTGCAGGCACTGGGCACCGGGACGCTGCAGATCCACCATCTGGTCGGGTTTGGCCCGTCGGTGCGTCGCGCGGTGGCGCTGACCGGGCTGCCCTACAGCTTCCACGTGCATGACAACTATGCGATCTGCCCGCAGATCACCCTGACCGACGCTCGCGGCAACTACTGCGGCGAGCCTGGTGAAAACGGCTGTGACAGTTGCATCGCCGAGCGCCCGTCCAACGGCGCGGCGGACATCCGCAACTGGCGCGCCAACAACCAGTGGCCGCTGCTGGGTGCACAGGCAGTGTTCGCACCGAGCCGGGATGCGGCGCAGCGCATGCAGCGCTACACCGGCATTTCCGTGCAGACCGTTTACCACGAGTCGAGCATCGACACGAATCCGGGCCGGCTTGGGCGAGGCGCGCGGCCGTACCGGGTGCTGCTGCTGGGTGTGATGGCCGCGCACAAGGGCTTGAATCACCTGCTGGCCATTGCCGAGGAAGCGCGACGTATGCGTGCACCGCTCGCGTTCCACGTGATCGGCTATCCACAGACGGACGTACCCAAGAACCCGGGATTCAGCTGGAGCGGTCCCTATGCGGAGCAGGACCTGGACGAGCTGATCGAGGCGCACGACCCCGATGCGTTCCTGTTTCTTTCCCAGGCCCCGGAAACCTATTCCTACACCCTGTCGCACGCCCTGCGCGATGGCCGGCCGATTGCCGCCAACCGCCTCGGTGCGTTCACCGAGCGGCTGGAAGGCGTCCCCAATGCACTGATGCTGGCCCATGACGCGACTGCGGCCGATGCGGTACAGGCGCTGGTGACGTGGCTGGAAGGTCTGTACGAAAAGGAAACCGCATGAAACAGCGATTCGGCAAGGAGCTGCGTCCTGCGCTGCGCTCGCAGTACGCCTTGCGGATTGCAGTGATCCCCGAGCGCTACGGCACGGTGATGTCGCCGTGCGCGAGCATCCGTCTGCACGCGTTCACCGAGCGCTTCGCTGCCGATGTCCGCTACCTGATGCCGGAAGAGATCGCTGCATTCAAACCGCACGCCATCCTGTGGAACCGGGGAGCGATCGAGGACGCCGACCGGATCGAGCAGATGGCCGTACTGGCCAGAAGGATCGGCGCGCGGCTGATCTATGACATCGACGACAACCTGTTGGCGATGGATGAGCACCCCGAGCGCGATGCATACGCAAAGCTGATCAGCGCCGTGCGTGCGTCGATCGACGTGGCTGATGAAGTCTGGTGCTCGACGGAGATACTGGCATCTGAAATCCGGTCTGCCGGCGGTAACGCCGTTCTCATGCCAAACGCCCTGGATCCGGACCTATGGGGTGCCCCGCGCACGCCAGTGCAACCAATGCCGAAGTTGAAACTGGTGTACATGGGTACAAGGACCCACGACGAGGACTACGCATTCCTGCAGAGGGTGCTGGGTCGTCTGCAGGCATCGCGCCCTGGCAGCTTTTCGTTGACCCTGATCGGGGTGAATGCGGCGTCGGTAGCACTGCCTGACTGGGTCGATGTGCAGTCGCCGCCAGCTCATGTAGGAGCATCTTATCCCGCGTTCGTGCGCTGGTTCGTCGGCCAAGGCCCATTTGACCTCGGCCTGGCACCGTTGATGGCCACCACGTTCAATCGGGCAAAGAGCGGCATCAAGGTGCTTGATTACGCCGCGATCGGCGTGCCTACGCTTGCGTCGGACGTCCCTGCATACAGTGCCGGGGCAGTCGGTGACTGCTTGCTGGTCGAGAACGACGAAGGGGCATGGCTGGATGTCCTGCAGCAGGTGGTCGACAGCAGGGCCATCCTGGAGCCGATCCGGCAACGTATCCAGCATTGCGTTGGTGAAGGGCATTTTGCCGAGGCGGTTGAACGGCGTTGGTTGCGCATCACTGCCTGACGTGACGCCACCTGCGGGAGATCCGCAGGTGGCGCCTTGGATCAAGGCGTCAGGTTCGGCATTGCGATCCACAGAAACGAACAGGCGCCCAGTACCACGGCTGCAGCCACGGCATGATGTGCCAGCCGCTCGAGTTGCGAGCCTGGTCTCAGGTGTGAGAGTTGGGCGCCGAGCAGTACACAGATGCCGAGCACGTACCTGCCTTGTGCCTGGAAATCATAGGTCCAGCTGTGCAGCAGGGACGCGCCCAGCAGGCTGACCGCCGCGCCGGCAGCCAGCAGGAGCTGGCTGCGTCCCAGTTGCAGCGGCTGCGACGTCGCTGCAGTGCATAGCGCCAGAAGCACCAGCAGCGTAGTCAGTCCCCAGATCGCCTGGTAATAGGCCAGTGGAGCGTAGTACTGCATGTAGCCGTAGACGCCGAACAGGCTTTTGGCCGTGGCCACCTGCCATAGCAGGGGAGGCTGGAGCATCTGCGGGAGCGAATAGCCCTGTTCGTACATGCGAAGGCCGGGGGACGGTGCCGCGTCGCTGGGCTTGAAACCGGGAGCTGCATGGACTTCACGTAGATGATCGACCAGCTCCGCCTTCTGCGAGCCACTGCCGTTGCGCAGGACATCCACTGCGATCCATGGAGCTGCCAACGCCAGAGCCAGCGCAAACAGCGCGCCGAGGCGGTAGGCAGGCGCCAGCATCCGGCTGCGGGCAAGTCTCCAGCCGTCGTAAGCCAGGATCATCACCGAAGTGGCGGACAGGACGGCCAGGAGCCAGCCGAGTCCGTAAGCTTGATGAAGTGCGTGTCCTCCGGCCGCCCACAGAATTCCCGACGTGCAGACGATCGCCATGGCGAGCGACGAGCGGACGGGCAGGCGCAATCCGGCTGATGCCAGCGTGGTGGCGATGAAGACCGCGACTGGCCAATAGTTCCGCTTGGAGATGATAAGCAGGCCCAGGCACAGCGCGAACAGCAGGGCGTGCACGATCACCACCCGCTCGGCGTGGCGCTCACCCAGCAGGTAGCTGCGCAGCGGACTCTCGCGTGTCAACGCAATGCCTGCAGCAAGGCTTGCGGCGGCCAGAGGAAGCGCATCGCCGTTCATGTACGAAAAGACATACCACGCCTGCGGCGTGACCAGGACCGGTACGAGAGTGAACGGCGAGAGACGCAGCAGGAAAACGGCTGCGATCAGTAATAGCAATATCGATGCCTGATAGAGCCTGAATCCCTGACGTTCGGTCAGACCAGCCTGCGCTGCGACGTTGCTCGCTTTGCCTGCGAACAAATACGTCACGTTCCATTCGGCGAGATAGCTGACGCCGTAGGGACTCGCCTGGTACGAGGGCAGCATCTCCGGCGAATCAAGCGCCGGCGGCAGCCAATGACTGTTGAAATAACGTGCACCCGCCTCATGCAGATCCTCGTCAGGGCTGACCGAGGGAGAGAGGGTGGCAAACCCTGCGAGCGCGAGCACCAGCGATGCGCAGATCAGTGATGGCCATGCATAGCTACCGGTATGAGCCATCTGCAGGCCCATCGCAATCGCAAGACAAAGGCCGAGGCCGACCCAGGCCAGCCGGGCAAGTCGATGCTGCAAGCGCGATGCATTTTCCGCAGGCGTGGGAAGTGCCATCACCAGTTGCGGGTCGCCAGCATCTGGCAGCAACTGGTAGCGCCCATCCTGGCCTAGCGCTTCGATGGGAACGAGCTCGTTCAGATGGGTCGGGACAAGCGGGGCCACAGCCGAGGGCATTGAGCCCTCGATCCGCACATCGCGTACAGCGACGGTCGACGCGCTGGTGGGAGGATCCAGGCGAAGCGTGAATGTACGTCCCGGTGGGAGCTGCAGCTGCAGATGCGAGCTGCCTGCGGGCAGCTCCCGCGTCACTGACCCGGCCTCGGAGAAACCATTGCCCTGGTCGAAGAAGACCTGAAATGAGCCGGCAGCCGGCAGTTCCACGTCGAGCGTGAGCTCGGCATTGCTGTACCGGCGGGAGCCCGCCAGCACGACCAGCAACGCGGCGATGACCAGAACGATTAGTTGGCCTCTACGGAACCGAGCCAACCCCTGCCACCAGCTGGAACACTGATGGAGCAATCCGGCGGCCGGTTGGGAGGCGCTTGTCATTCCGCCATGCCCAGGACTTCATCGGCGGCTGCGAAGATCGCATCGAGATGATCCTCAACGCCGATCCACAACGGCATGCGGACCAGCCGCTCGCTGAGCTCGTTGGTGTTGCGCAGATCGCCGTGTGTACGCCCTGCCTGCAGTCCAGCCGGGGCGGAATGCAGCGGGATGTAATGGAACACGGTCTGCACGCCGCGGGCCTTCATTTCGCTTATGAATCGCGTGCGGGCATCGAGGTCCGGGACCAGCATGTAGAACATATGCGCGTTGTGCTGGCAGTCGTCCGGCACGACCGGCCGACGCAGGTGGCCGGCGGCCTCATGCGGAGCCGCCCACTGCTGATACCGCTCCCAGATTGCCAGTCGACGCGCGGTGATCTGGTCTGCTTCCTCTATCTGCGCGCAGAGGAACGCCGCGGTGATCTCACCGGGAAGGAACGATGAGCCAACATCGACCCAGGTGTACTTATCGACCTGTCCGCGGAAGAAGCGGCTGCGATTCGTGCCCTTCTCGCGCAGGATCTCGGCGCGCTCGCCAAACTCAGCGTCACGACAGAGAAGAGCACCGCCTTCCCCCGAGATGATGTTCTTGGTCTCATGGAAGCTGAAGGCGCCCAGCTCCCCGATGGTGCCCAGTGGCCGCCCCTTGTAGCTGGACATGATGGCCTGGGCAGCATCTTCGACAAGCGCCAGCCCATGACGTGCAGCGATGTCGACCAGGGTATCCATCTCACATGCGACGCCCGCATAGTGGACTGCGCAGATGGCCCGGGTGCGCGGGGTGATCGCTGCTTCGACCAGGCGTTCATCCAGGTTCAAGGTGTCTTCACGGATGTCGACGAACACCGGGACCGCGCCCCGCAGAACAAACGCGTTGGCGGTGGAAACGAAGGTGTAGGACGGCATGATCACTTCGTCACCGGGCTGCAGGTCGAGCAGCAGCGCCGCCATCTCCAGCGCGGCCGTGCAACTGTGGGTCAGCAGCGCCCGCTGCGCCCCGGTGCGCTGTTCAAGCCAGGCGTGGCTGCGCTTGGTGAACTGACCGTCGCCGGACAGGTGGCCGTTGGCGTGCGCCTGCGCAATGTGCCAGAGCTCACGACCAGTCATGAAGGGCTTGTTGAAGGGAATCAAGAGTGTGCCTCGCAGGGTGGGCGTTGGAATGGTGTCAGGCGACCGATCGTGACAGCACGACCACACCCAGCATGATGATCAGCGTTCCGGCGATCTTGTATCCATCCAGCTGCTCACGGAAGATCACGCTGGCAAACAGCGCAACCAGGAAGAAATTGATCGCCATGTACGGGTAGGCCCGGCTGATCGGCATCTTGCTGATGGCCGCCATCCAGCACAGCGATGCACCGAAGGCTGCCGCAAAGGCGGAAATGACCCATGGCTTGAGCAGCAGTTGCAGCACGTTCAACGGCTGCAGCGGCGCGGAAAGCAGGTGGCCGTGGACGCCTACCTGCCACTTCAGGATCAGCTGGCCGTAGACCGTCAGCATGATCGTCAACGCGATGAAGAGGTAGCTCATCGTCTCAGTTCCCTGGCAGGGTGATCTTGCGGGTCAGCACGTCCAGCAGGTCGGTGCCGTCCCAGACCGGGTGGAAGTCGAGTGCGCGGCCGAAAGGCACGATGCGGTCGATGGCACGATTACCGAGCCGGTCAAGCAGCTTGATCAGCGATTCCCGCGGGAAACCCTGCACGACGAGCGTCTGGTCGCGATCATCCAGCTGTGGCGCCAGTGCTTCCAGCGTGTCCAACTGAACGTCCACCACCAGCCCGTGGCCACTCTGCAGCTCGCGCAGGTTTCCATCGGCGCGGGCAGCATCGAGCGTAAGGGGATAGGTGCCCAGTGACGTGCCCGAATGCAGCCCATCGGAGGAGAGTGCGGCCATCAGGTGGGCATCGGTCACCCGGGCCATCATCGCGGCGGGCTCATCTGCGACGGCGCCGGATTGCGAGCGTACCGCAGGCCAGAACCGTGCACGCGCGGCCTCCACTGTTTCCTGCGCGCCAACCCAGTACAGGGTGCGGGGTGAAGAGCACGCCTGCTGGCCGAACCAGAGAACATCGTTGACGAACCGGTGGGCAAGCTGCTGCAGGTCCGCGTCGCTGCTCTGCAGTACATGCGCGGCATCGATGGCTGCCACACCGAATCGATCCGGGAAGGCGAGTTCAACGGCCAACGGCGCCAGCGGCAAGGAACGGATCTTGGCGACCGTTGCGTCGCCGCCCCAGATGATCCGCGCATGGCAGCTGCGGGAGATCAACGTAGTCACCGCGTCATCATGCGGATAGGTCAGTAGCACGCTGCGCTGCAGGACGTCGGCATGCAGCCCTTCCTCGCGCATGGCGTGCAGGATCGAGACCAGTGCCTCGCGTTGGGGACTGTGCTTCTGCGACAGGCGGGCTACGTTGCGATTGCCGGCCAGCACGGACATCAGCCAGGCATAGGCGAACAGCACATCGACGTTGGCCGGCGCAAGATGGAACACCAGGCCACGTGCCAGCAGGTGTTCGGTGGACGGCGCCAGCAGGCGCCGCGACAGCTGCTCCTGCGCCGCCGGACGGAACCAGTGCGCCAGCGTCGCCAGTTCGGGATGCTCGCGCAGCACCGGCAGCGCGAACACACGTCGTGCGAAATCGGCAACGAACGCGCGCGCCTCCGCACTGAAGGGTGACAGCGGCGGCAGCGTGGCCAGGCGCGCCAGCTGATCCGGCAGCGCCGCGTCTGCGTCAATGGAGAACAGGATCTGTGTCATGCGCGGGGTACCGTTCGTGTGTCGCTGCAGCCGCGGACTTCAACGTTCTTGATGCGGCCCAGTACGCTGAAATGCTTCCCGAGTCGACCGCAAGGGCAATCGTCCTCGCCGTGGATCACGCCCAGGTCTTCGGTGAGCAGGCTGTGCCCCGGGTAACTGCCAGGCAGCAGGCTCAGCACCTGCACGGCACCTGCGGTTCCATTGGCTGTTGGGCTGAGATCCTGCAGGTCACGAATGATCACATCGGCATAAGCCGGTGCATGAAGATGACCGTGCTCGCACTCGAAGAAAATCGATCCGACCTGCTCGACCATGCCGTAATAATTGTGGACGCGATCAATACCGAAGGTGCTGGAGAGCGAGGCCTTGTAAGCGGCATTGTCGACCTTCTGTTCGTCCATCTTCTTCCAGCCGCCGCCATGCACCAGCATGCTGCCTTCGGGGAAGCGCAGCGTTACGCCGTCGCGTGCGGCAGCCTGGACAAAGGACTGCCAGACGATGAAGGTGAAGCCGAACAGCAGTACCGGTTCGTCCGGGGCGTTGGCCAGCCAGTGCGCCAGAGCTGCCCAGTCGGGCTGCAGCTGTTCGTCGAGCAGGTACAGATGGTCGCGGCCGAAGTTGGAGAAGCCCAGGATGCCGGCTGCGCGCGCGTTGAAGCGGCTGCGATCGCGCAGGAACGAGTCGTCGTCGATCACCAGCATGCGCATCCGGCGGTTGCCGGCAAAGTGGGAGAAGATCCGCGTCAGGGCGCGGGTCTGCGCGCGTGCGGTTTCCGCGTCGAGGAAGATCCTCGAGACGGCAGCGCCCGTGGTGCCGCTGGAAACCAGCGTGCGCAGTACCTGGTCGTCGGCGACGCTCTTCAGGTCGATCTGCTTGAACAGCCGGACCGGCAGCCAGGGCAGCGATTCCAGCGAGTCCGCCTGGCCGCCGCGCCACAATGCATCGAGCATGGCGCGGTAGGGCGGGCAGGACAGGTGGTGATGCCGGGTGAGCGACTGCAGGCCGTCCAGCAGCCATTCGCGCTTGGCCTGGCGGCCCAGCCCATAGACCTCCGCTTCCAGCGCAGCCGCTGCCAGCGAACTGTCCGTGCCTGCGTTCATTGACGTGCTCCTTGCGCGGCGAGCTGCCGCAGCGACAGATAGTCGATCTTGCCGCTGGACAGCAGCGGCAGCGAATCCAGATGGATGCAGCGGACCAGACCGCCGAACAGCTTGTAGCGCGCCTGCACCAGTTGGCGGACGTTGTCCTGCGCAGCGGGGGCATCGCCATGGCTGAATACGACCAGATCGTCGTCATTGCCCGAGCAGGCGATCTGACGGCCGAGCGCGGTCGACAGCATCGCTTCCACTTCGTCGAGATTGACGCGGTTGCCGGAGATCTTCAGGAACCGTTTGGCGCGCCCGGTGATGTAATGGAACCCTTCGTCATCCACACGGGCCAGATCGCCCGTGCGAAGCAGGCCGTGCAGTTCGTCGGGGCGCGCAAGTCCTTCGCGCGAGGTGGCATAGCCCATCATGACATTGGGCCCCTCGTAGACCAGTTCACTGCTTTCCGCATCGACATGCATACGACCACCCGGCACCGCAATGCCGATGCTGCCGATCTTGTCCAGCAGCCGCTCGGAGGGAACATAGCTGATGCGGGGCGAGGCTTCGGTCTGGCCGTACATGACGAAGAACTGCAGGCCGTGGTCCTTGGCAGACTCGGCAAAATGCTGGACCAGTTCGTCGCGCAGGCGGCCACCGGCCTGGGTCAGCATGCGCAGGCTGGGCAGCTGCAGGCGCGCAAGGCCCATGCGGCGCAGTATTTCGTAGGTGGCCGGAACCCCGGACAGGGAGGTGACCGCATTGCCGCGTGCGGCTTCCCAGAACTCGCGGGTCATCAGGCTGTCTTCGCTCAGCACCACGCAGCCACCACAGCCCAGATGGCTGTTGAGGATGGACATGCCAAACGAATAGGCCAACGGCAATGTGGTGATGGCGCGGTCTTCGGGACCCAGGCCGAGATAGGCAACGATCGATGCCGTGTTCGCGGCCAGGCCCTGCGCGGACAACCGCACCAGCTTGGATGAACCCGTACTGCCCGATGTGCTCAGCAGCAGCGCCAGGTCGCCATGCGGCGATGGGAGCGTGAGGTGGGTTTCGCGCAGGTGGATGCCCAGAGTGCCTGCGACATGCACCGTCCGGTAACCCGCCGGCGCCGTGCCCGGCATGGCAAGCCAGTCCGGCGCGTACTGGGTCAGCAGCGCGTCCAGCAGCTCCGGGTCGACATCGGGCTGGATCAGCAGGGGTACCTGACGGGTACTGCGCAGGGCGCCCAGATAGAGCGCGACCGCGTCGATCGTGCTGGGCATCGCCAGCACGCCCATGCCCCGCCCGGCGGGCAGGTGCGTGGCCAGGGTATCGGCCAGCACGCCCAGTTCGTCATAACTGAGCGTCCGTGTTCCCTCGATGAGCGCAGTGCGGTTGCCGTGCGCCAACTGCCAGAACTGCATTCAGACCACCATCTGTCCGTCGATGCCGATGATCTGGCCTGTGATGTAGGCGGAGCTGTCGCCGAGCAGGAACGCGACCAGCTCGGCCACTTCGCGCGGCGTTCCTGCGCGGCCCATGCCGATCGATTCCACCCGCTTGGCGTGGGCGGCCTGCGGCATGGCGCGGGTCATGTCGGTATCGATGAAACCCGGCGAAATCGCATTCACGCGAATGCCCTTGGCAGCCAGTTCCTTCGACGCGGATCGGGTTGCACCGACCAGTGCCGCCTTGCTTGCCGAATACAGGCTCAATCCTGCAGCGCCATTGACGCCCATGATCGAGACGAGGTTGACGATGCTGCCCTTCCGGGTTCGCGCCATCAACCGGCTTGCATACTGCATCATCATCAACGGCGCTTTGACATTCACCGCCAGCACGCGGTCGATGTCTTCGGCACGGATCATGCCCAGAAGACCTTCGTGCAGGACCCCTGCGTTGTTCACCAGCCCATCCAGGCGGCCGAACTGGTTGAATATCTGCTTGAACACGGCGGCCACCGCATCGACGTCGGCCAGATCGATGACCGCGACCATCGGTTCCGGTGCCCCCTGTGCGGTGACCTCGGCGGCGAGCGCGCGCAGCGCGTCGTCATCGCGCGCGACGATCACCAGCTGGACGTGCTGTGCTGCCAGCAGTTCGCAGATGGCCCGGCCGATGCCTCGCGAGGCCCCGGTAACCACGACAACGGGAGCGTGGGTGCCCGTCATTGTCAGACAGCAGCGCCGTGCTTGCGCAGGATTTCGCGCGCCTTGCCGACCGAGCTCATGTCGATCACTTCGTCCATGTCGATCATGACGTTGAACGCTTCTTCCAGTGCGGCGACCACGGACATGTGCGCGATCGAATCCCACTGCGGAATGGTGTTGTAGCGCAGTTCGTCAGTCACCTGGGAGGCATCGATGCCCAACACGCGGGCGAACACGGCTACAACCTGGTCTTCGTTGCTGGAGTTGCTCATAGGAATTTCCGGAACCCGTTAAGAGATGAATTGAATTGGAAGCCAAGCCGGGCATACAGATTGATGATGCCGGTATTGGCGGCGGACACCAGCGTCGTGCAGCGCTGGATATCCCTGGTAGCCAGCGATTGCAGGGCAGTGACCCATAGCGGCATGGCCAGCATGGCGTACGGGGCGGCTGCACCTGTCAGCAGCAGCTCTGCCCTGTGCTCGTCGGCGAAGACTCGTTCTGCATGGAAGCCAATGACACGGCCGCGTGATTCCGCGGTTTGGACCAGCTGGGCGTTGACCAGGTCCTCGATCCAGTTGGCGGTGCGAAGACGTGCGTGTGCAGGGTCGATGGCAGGGTCTTCCAGAAAACGGCCATGCCCGAAGTCGTCGGCGGCGATGGACCGCAGCAACGGAATGTCCGCAGCAATGGCCGGCCGCAGCGTAGGCAGCATCCCGCGCGGGACCGCAGGCAGTTGCCCCATGCCGCTGCGTGACACGGTCAGTGACGTTTCAACGAACTGGAAGCCACAGCCGAGCACCGCAGCACGCAACGCATGCGCATTGGCATCGATGCGACCGAACAGGTAGTGGACACCCTGCTGCCTGGCCCAGGCCTGGGCCTGGTCGAGCATTGCGGCCGCCTGGTCCGTGGTGGCCGCATCCAAACGGACGATCTCGGCAGTGGTGCAGCCCAGCGCGCGCTCATCCCAGGGCGTCAGGCGCGCCTCGACCACGCTGCCGCCTGCCTGCAGAGACAAGTGGCTCATGGAGCTTCTCCGCGAACGGTCGTTTCAGAGACGATGTAGTAGGGGCGCCGTTGCACATTGCGGAAGACCTGGCCGACGTACAGCCCCACAACGCCCATGGAGAACATCATCAATCCGCCAATCAGCCAGATTGCGGCGATGATCGAGGTGTAACCCGCAACCTGGATGTCGCCGTCCCACCATCGCCAGATGCTGATGGCCACCATGACGAAGGCGACCAGCGCGCAGAACATGCCAGTGCCGGCCACCATGCGCAGCGGCTTCTCCGAGTAACCCAGGGCGATGTTCATGGCCAGCCGCAACAGGCGCCGCAGGGTGTAGGACGATTCACCCTCTGCGCGCTGCTGGTGGCGTACGGGAAGCTTGCCCGTGCGGAAGCCGGCCCATTTCACCATCAGCGGGAACGAGCGATCACGTTCCGGCATTGCACAGACCGCGTCGATGACCTTGCGGTGGAATATGCCGAAATTGGCCGTGGAAGGGTCCTGCGGCACGCCGGTCAGCCAGCCCAGCACCGCAAAGAACCCCCACGACGAGAGGCGCTTGAGCGGGGTGTCCATGCGCTGTATCCGCTGCGCGAACACGGCTTCAAACTGCTCATCCACCGCCTTGCGGTACAGGCCGGGAATTTCTGCAGGAACATCCTGCAGGTCGCAATCCATGACGACCGTCCAACGGCCCTGGGCATGCTCGATGCCGGCTGAAATGGCCGAGTGCTGCCCGAAATTTCGCGAGAGCTTCAGGCCCTTGAGCCAAGGCCGGCTGGCGGCCAGCTCCTCGATGCGCGGCCATGCGCCGTCAGGGCTGGCGTCGTCGACCAGGATCATCTCGAACGACACGCCCATGGATCCTGCCGCAGCCTGGACCTGATCGACGAGATCTTCCAGGCACCCTTTACAGCCATAGACAGGCGCGACGACCGACAGTTCGACCGGCGGCTGCGGAGGGGAAGGCGGAACAGCGGTCATGGAGTGGTGGGCCTCGGCGCCATCTTCAGGGAAATCGGAACCATCGCGCCGGCGCATCCGCCTGCAGGGGGTAAATCCGACAACGGAAGAGTATAGACGCCCGGGCAGGGTCCGGCATGACGGCGGCGGCGCAGGCGCCGCCGCCGTCGCTTGAGTCAGAGCGCCTTTTCCAGCTCCGGCAGGATCGCAAACAGATCCCCCACCAGGCCGATATCGGCAATCTCGAAGATCGGCGCATCGCCGTCCTTGTTGATCGCGACGATCGTGCCGGCATCCTTGATGCCGGTCAGGTGCTGGATCGCACCGCTGATGCCGACGGCCACGTACAGTTCCGGCGCGATGATCTTGCCGGTCTGGCCGACCTGCAGGTCGCTGGGCACGTAGCCGGCATCGACCGCGGCGCGCGAGGCGCCGACGGCGGCACCGAGCTTGTCGGCCAGCTGGAAGATGACCTTGAAGTTCTCTTCCGAGCCGACGCCACGGCCGCCGGAGACCACGCGCTTGGCGCTCTGCAGGTCCGGGCGGTCGCTGGCACCGGCGGCCAGGCCGACGAAGCGGGTGTGGGTCGGCAGCGCAGCGTCAACGCTGGCCGCTTCGATGGCGGCACTGCCGCCCTGGGCGGCTTCCGGCCACGACGCGGCGCGCACGGTGGCGACCACGATCTGGTCGGCCGGGGCTTCCACGGTGATGATCGCGTTGCCGGCGTAGATCGGGCGCTTGAAGGTATGGCTGCCTTCAACGCTCATCAGGTCGGAGACCTGGTTGACGCCGAGCAGGGCAGCCACGCACGGCATCAGGTCCTTGCCGAAGGTGGTGGACGGGCCGAACACGTGGGTGTAGCCCTTGGCCAGCTGTGCGATCTGCGGCGCCAGTACCTGGGCGATGGCCTGCGCGTTGGCGGCGTTGGCGACGGTCAGGACCTTGGCGACGCCGGCGATCTTCGCGGCCTCGGCGGCGACCGCGGCCGGGTCGGCGGCCAGCACCAGCACGTCGATGCTGGCGCCGCTGATGGCGGCAGCAGCGCTGACGGTCTTGGCGGTGGCGGCGTTGAGCTTGCCGTCGTGGTGCTCGGCGATGACGAGAATCCTGCTCATTACAGCAACCCCTTCTGCTTGAGTGCGGCAACCAGTTCGGCCGCGTCCTTGACCATCACGCCCTTGCTGCGCTTGGACGGCGCGGCGTACTGGGTGGTCTTGAAGGTGTCGGCGGCTTCAACACCGAGGTCGGCCAGCTGCAGGGTTTCCAGCGGCTTGGCCTTGGCCTTCATGATGTCCGGCAGCTTGATGAAGCGCGGCTCGTTCAGGCGCAGGTCGGTGGTGACTACGGCCGGCAGGTCCACTTCCAGCGTTTCCAGGCCGGCGTCGACTTCACGGGTCACCGTGGCCTTGCCGTCGGCAATGTCCAGCTTGCTGGCGAAGGTCGCCTGCGGGCGGCCCCACAGCGTGGCCAGCATCTGGCCGGTCTGGTTGGCGTCGTCGTCGATGGCCTGCTTGCCGAGGATCACCAGGTCCGGCTGCTCCTTCTCGATCAGCTTGAGCAGGGTGCGTGCGGCGGTCAGCGGCTGGATGGCCTGGTCGGTGACCACATGGACCGCGCGGTTGGCGCCCATGGCCAGGCCGTTGCGCAGATGCGCCTGGGCATCGGCCGGAGCAATGGTGGCGACCACGACTTCGCTGGCGATGCCCTTATCGCGCAGGCGCAGGGCTTCTTCCAGGGCGATTTCATCGAAGGGGTTGGGGGACAGCTTGACGCCGTCGGTGACCACGCCGGAACCGTCCGGCTTGACCTGAATGCGGACGTTGTAGTCCACCACGCGCTTGTACGCGACGAGGATTTTCATCTGGTACGGGGTCCTTCACTAAACAGAGAGAACATCCGGTCCTGGAACAGCAACCGGTTCGGGGGTGGGACCCCGATTCTAGCTGGCTTGGGGCGACCATGCGAATGCGTATGGTGACTGCTTCGGCTGTTGCGATGCAGCAATGCAGTCGGCCTGAGTTCACTTGTGTGATCGCGTGTTACCGCAGGCCCGTTGTATCCTTAAACGTTGCATTGTCGTGGCCATGAAGGCCCCGTCTCACGAATCACGATCAGGAGAACAGGTAGTGCCTACATGGCTTGTCACCGGCGGCGCCGGATTCATTGGCGGTAACTTCGTTCTCGAGGCCGTCGCGCGCGGCGTCAAGGTCATCAACCTCGATGTGCTGACCTACGCCGGCAACCTGAAGACCCTGTCCAGTCTGGACGGCAACCCCAACCACCTGTTCGTGCAGGGCGACATCGGCGACCGTGATCTGGTCGCCCGCCTGCTGGCCGAACATCGGCCGGATGCCGTGGTGAATTTCGCCGCTGAAAGCCACGTTGATCGCTCCATCGACGGTCCCGGCGCCTTCATCCAGACCAACGTGGTCGGCACCCTGGGCCTGCTGGAGGCCGTGCGCGATTACTGGAAGGCGCTGCCGGCCGAGCAGGGCACGGCGTTCCGCTTCCTGCACGTGTCCACTGACGAGGTGTACGGCACCCTGGGCGAGACCGGCAAATTCAGCGAAACCACCCCGTACGCCCCGAATTCGCCGTACTCGGCCTCGAAGGCGGCTTCGGATCACCTGGTCCGTGCCTTCCACCACACCTACGGGCTGCCGGTGCTGACCACCAACTGCTCCAACAATTACGGCCCGTACCACTTCCCCGAGAAGCTGATCCCGCTGGTGATCGCCAAGGCGCTGGCTGGCGAGCCGCTGCCGGTGTACGGCGATGGCAAGCAGGTGCGCGACTGGCTGTTCGTGTCCGACCACTGCGAAGCGATCCGCACCGTGCTGGCCAAGGGCCAGGTCGGCGAGACCTACAATGTCGGCGGCAACTCGGAAAAGCAGAACATTGAAGTGGTGCAGGCCATCTGCGCACTGCTGGACCAGCGCCGCCCGCGCGCGGATGGCCAGCCGCGCAGCAGTCAGATCACCTATGTCACCGACCGCCCCGGCCATGACCGCCGCTATGCGATCGATGCGTCCAAGCTGAAGAACGACCTGGGCTGGGAACCGGCCTACACCTTCGAGCAGGGCATCACCTTCACCGTCGACTGGTACCTGGACAACCAGGAATGGGTCAACGGCGTGCTGGATGGCAGCTACCGCCTGCAGCGCATCGGCACTGCCGCCTGAGGCTGGGAGAGAACATGACGCAACGCAAGGGCATCATCCTGGCCGGCGGTTCCGGCACCCGGCTGTACCCGATCACCAAGGGCGTCAGCAAGCAGCTGCTGCCGGTGTACGACAAGCCGATGATCTATTACCCGCTCAGCGTGTTGATGCTGGCGGGCATCCGCGAAGTGTTGATCATCAATACCCCGCACGAACAGGCGCTGTTCCAGCAGCTGCTGGGCGACGGCTCGCAGTGGGGCATGGACATCCAGTACGCGGTGCAGCCGAGCCCGGACGGCCTGGCCCAGGCCTACCTGATCGGCCGCGACTTCGTGGCCGGCAAGCCGAGCTGCCTGGTGCTGGGCGACAACATCTTCCACGGCCACGGCCTGCGCGACGTGCTCAAGCGTGCCGATGAACGCGTGGATGGCTCGACTGTGTTCGGCTACTGGGTCAATGATCCGGAACGTTACGGCGTGGCCGAGTTCGACATCAGCGGCAAGGTCATCGACCTGGTGGAGAAGCCGGAGAACCCGCGCTCGAACTATGCGGTGACCGGCCTGTATTTCTACGACGGCAACGCCAGCGATTACGCGGCCGAACTGAAGCCGTCGCCGCGTGGCGAACTGGAGATCACCGATCTCAACAAGCGCTACCTGGCCGAGGGCAACCTGCACCTGGAAGCGCTCGGCCGTGGCTATGCGTGGCTGGATACGGGCACCCACCAGTCGCTGCTGGAAGCCTCAAACTTCATCGAGACCATCCAGACCCGCCAGGGGCTGCAGGTGTGCTGCCCGGAGGAAATCGCCTTCGGCAAGGGCTGGATCAACGCCGAGCAGCTGGAAGCACTGGCCGCACCGCTGATCAAGAATGGTTACGGCCAGTACCTGCATAAGCTCGCGCTGCGTGGAGTCGTTCCGTGAAAGTGATTGAAACCAGATTGCCCGGCTGCGTGGTGATCGAGCCGGCGGTGTTCGGTGATGCCCGTGGCTATTTCTTCGAAACCTGGAACGCCGAGCGCTTCGCTGCGCTGGGCCTGCCGGACCGCTTCGTGCAGAGCAATGTATCCACCTCGGCAAAGGACGTGCTGCGCGGCCTGCATTACCAGTGGCCGCGTCCGCAGGGCAAGCTGGTCAGCGTGCTCGAAGGCGAGGTCTATGACGTGGCTGTCGACATCCGCCGTGGCTCGCCGACCTTTGGCCAGTGGGAAGCGGTGGTGCTGAGCGCCGAGAACCGGAAGCAGTTCTGGATTCCCGAAGGCTTCGCCCACGGATTTGCCGTACTGTCCGAGCGCGCGCTGTTCAGCTACCTGTGCACGGATGTCTACGTCAAGGAAGCCGACGCGGGCATCCGCTGGAACGATGCGGATATCGCCGTGGACTGGCCGGTCAGTGCACCGACCTTGTCGGCCAAGGACGAGAATGCTCCCTTCCTGAAGGACATTGCTGAAGACCGCCTGCCGGTTTACGTGCCATGACCGTTCTGGTTTTCGGTGGCAATGGCCAGGTCGGCCAGGAGCTGCTGCGCGCGCTGGCCCCCCTTGGCAAGGTGGTCGCGACCACCCGCAGCGGTGTCCTGCCCGATGGCAGCCCCTGCGAAACCGCCGATTTCGGCCAGCCCGACAGCCTGCCGGCACTGCTGGATCGCCTGCAGCCGTCGGTGGTGGTGAATGCTGCGGCCTATACCGCAGTTGATCGCGCCGAGCAGGACGTGGAAGCCGCGTTTGCGGCCAACGCGCAGGCGCCTGGCGTGATCGCGCGCTGGTGCGCGGCGCACGGCGTGCCGTTCGTGCATTACTCCACCGACTACGTGTTCGATGGCCAGGGCACCGCGCCGTACCGCGAGAACGAGCCGACCGCGCCGCTGGGGGTGTATGGCACCAGCAAGCGTGATGGCGAGGATGCGGTGCGTGCGGCCGCTGGCCGCCACCTGATCTTCCGCACGGCGTGGGTATATGCCTCACATGGCGCCAATTTCCTGCGCACGATGCTGCGCGTCGGCGCCGAGCGCGACCAGCTGCGCGTGGTCGCCGATCAGATCGGCACGCCGACGCCGGCGGCGCTGATCGCGGATGTCACTGCGCAGGTGCTGCAGCATCCGGGCCACTTGTCTGGAACCTGGCATCTGACGGCCAGTGGCCAGACCAGTTGGCACGGTTTTGCCGAGGCGATCTTCGCCGAAGCGCTGGCTACCGGCGTGTTGGCGAAGGTGCCGACCGTCGACGCGATTCCCAGTTCCGAGTATCCGACCCCGGCCAAGCGCCCGGCCTGGTCGGTGCTGGACAACCGCAAGCTGCAGCAGGATTTCGGCATCACCCTGCCGAGCTGGCAGGACGGCCTGAAGCGGGTGATGGCGGAAATTGCCTGACCCGTTAGGCGATGTGCCGACCAACGGTCGGCACCCACCCCGACCAACGGTCGGCAGCCTCCAGTGGGCGCGGGGTCAGCTGCGCCCGTAGGTATCCTCGAACCGCACGATGTCATCTTCGCCCAGGTAGCTGCCCGACTGCACTTCGATCAGTTCCAGCGGCAGCTTGCCCGGGTTGCGCAGGCGATGGGTCACGCCCAGCGGGATGTACGTGCTCTGGTTCTCGCTGAGCAGGATCACTTCGTCGCCGCGGGTCACTTCGGCGGTGCCGCTGACCACGATCCAGTGCTCGGCGCGATGGTGGTGCATCTGCAGGCTCAGCGTGCCGCCGGGCTTGACGGTGATGCGCTTGACCTGGAAACGCTCGCCGTTGTCGATCGAATCGTAGGCGCCCCAGGGGCGATACACTTTGCGGTGCCAGGTGGCCTCGCTGCGGCCTTCGGCCTTCAGCTGAGCGACTACGGTCTTGACCTCCTGCATGCGGTCGGCCTTGCCGACCAGCACCGCGTCGTCGGTCTCGACCACGATCACGTCATCCAGGCCGACCAGTGCGACCAGGCGCTGGGCATAGGCATAGGTGTTGCGGCAGTCAATGGCGATCACATCACCCTGATGCGCATTGCCATCACCGTCCTGCTGCGAGACATCGCGCAGCGCCGTCCACGACCCGACATCGTTCCAGCCCGCGTTCAGCGGAATCACGACTGCATCGGCGGTCTTTTCCATCACCGCGTAGTCGATCGAGTCGGACGCAACGGCAGTGAAGGTAGCCTTGTCCAGACGGGTGAAGTCGGCATCGCGGCGTGCCTGCTGCCAGGCCTGGCGGCTGCCGGCCAGCATCGCCGGCTGGAAACGCTCCAGCTCCTGCAGGTAACGCGAGGCCTTGAACAGGAACATGCCACTGTTCCAGTAGTACTGGCCGCTGCTGACGTAACCGGTGGCGGTGTCAAGGTCGGGCTTCTCGACAAAGCGCTCGACCGCGCGCAGGCCCTGGCCGTCGGCGGCCTTGATGTAGCCGTAGCCGGTTTCCGGACCGGTCGGCACGATGCCGAAAGTGACCAGCTTGCCGGCTTCGGCGGCACTGGCTGCAGCCTTCACGGCTGCACGGAACGCGGCCTCGTCGGTGATCACGTGATCCGAGGGCAGCACCAGCAGCAGCGCATCGGCGCCGTCGCGGGTGGCCTCCAGCGCGGCCACGGCGATGGCCGGGGCGGTGTTGCGGCCGACCGGCTCAAGGATGATCGCAGCCGGCTCGGCGCCGACCTGCTGCAGCTGTTCGGCAGCGACGAAGCGGTGCTCCTCGTTGGCGATCACCAGTGGACCGTGCGCGGCGATGGCAGCGATGCGTTGCCACGTGGCCTGCAGCATCGTCAGTTCTCCCGCCAATGGCAGGAACTGCTTCGGGTACGCCTCGCGCGACAGTGGCCACAGGCGGGTACCGGAACCACCGGACAGGATGACGGGCTGGATGTTGCTCATGATCTTCCTTGATTACTGCTGGATAAGGCGGGAAATTTCGTCGGTGCGCGCCTGCATCAGCGCGGCATCAGCGCGGGCTTCGACGTTCAGTCGCAGCAGCGGCTCGGTATTGGAGCTGCGCAGATTGAAGCGCCAGCCACCGAAGTCGGCGCTGATGCCGTCGGTGTGGTCCAGCGCGGGTGACTGCGCGGCGAAGTGCTCCATCACGCGAGCCACGGCGGCCTTGGCATCGGCCACCTTGAAGTTGATCTCGCCACTGCACGGATAGGCCGCCATGCGGTCTTCCACCCAGTCGGCCAGCGAGCGGCCGCTCTCGGAAACCAGCTGCGCGATCAGCAGCCACGGGATCATGCCGGAGTCGGCATAGGCGAATTCGCGGAAGTAGTGGTGGGCGCTCATCTCGCCGCCATACACGGCATCTTCGGCGCGCATCTTTTCCTTGATGAAGGCGTGGCCGCTCTTGCACAGCACCGGCACGCCGCCCGCCTGCTCCACCATCTCCACGGTATTCCAGACCAGGCGCGGGTCATGCACGATCTTGCCGCCGGGGTTGCGCGCCAGGATGGCCTTGGCCAGCAGGCCGACCAGGTAATAGCCCTCGATGAAGCGGCCAGTATGGTCGAAGAAGAAGCAGCGGTCGAAGTCACCGTCCCAGGCGATGCCGAAGTCGGCGCCGTGTTCGCGCACCGCTTCGGCGGTGGCGGCACGGTTTTCCGGCAGCAGTGGGTTGGGGATGCCGTTGGGGAAGCTGCCGTCGGGTTCGTGGCAGATACGGATGAACTCGAACGGCAGGTGGCCGGCCAGCAGGTCGACGATGACGCCCGCGCCGCCGTTGCCGGCATTCACCACCAGCTTCAGCGGCTTGAGCCTGCTGGCATCGACATAGCTCAGCAGGTGCTGGATATAGGCGGTCTTGTCGTGCTGGGCAACCTGCCCGGCGCGCGGCGGCTGGGCCTCGGACGTATCGGCGGCGACCGCATCGGAGATCGCGAACAGGCCAGTATCGGAGCTGATCGGCCGCGCGTTCTCCTTGACCAGCTTCATGCCGTTGTAATCCATCGGGTTGTGGCTGGCGGTCACCATCACGCCACCGGCCGCGCCGAGGTGATCGGTCTGGAAGTAGACCTCTTCGGTACCGCACAGGCCGATGTCGATCACCTCACGGCCGGTACCACGCAGGCCTGCGGCCAGTGCATCCTGCAGTGCCGGGCTGGTCAGGCGCACATCGTGGCCGAGGACCACCGGGCCGGGAGCCAGCTGCGCGGCCAGGGCGACGCCGATGCGGCGGGCCAGGTCGTCGTTCAGTTCTTCCGGCACGCGGCCGCGGATGTCGTAGGCCTTGAAGGCGGGCAGGGGCATCGATCAGATCCTTTGTGAGCTCAGCCTTCAATTGTAGTCCCTGTCCCGTATGGGAATCGTTTCCATCGGAGAACGCCACCTGACTGGCGCCTCGGATCAGGCCTGCGGCGATCGCCGGCCTGGCCGGCGGGTGCGCTTGGCCGGCAGGCCCGGCAATGGCGCCAGCAGCGCCTGGACGTCTTCCTCGCTGAAACGCGGCCCCGTACTGCCGCCGCCTTCGAGAATCGAGTCGGCCAGCATGGCCTTGCGTTCCTGCAGTTCGGCGATCCGTTCTTCGATGCTGCCTGCGGCGATCAACCGGTAAACGAACACCGGCTGCTGCTGGCCAATGCGATGGGCGCGGTCACTGGCCTGGTTTTCGGCGGCCGGGTTCCACCAGGGATCGAAGTGGATGACGGTGTCGGCGACCGTCAGGTTCAACCCCACGCCACCGGCCTTCAGGCTGATCAGGAACACCGGTACTTCGCCCTGCATGAAGCGCTGCACCGGCATGGCCCGGTCCTGGGTGTCGCCGGTCAGGGTCACATAGGCCAGCCCCAGCTCGTCCAGCGCCTGCGCGATCAGCGAAAGCATGCCGGCGAACTGCGAGAACACCAGGATGCGCCGGCCTTCCTCGACCATCGAAGGCAGCATCTCGCGCAGCAGCTCCAGCTTGGCCGAACCGACGTTCCGGGCCGGGGCATCGCCCGGCAGCAGGCGCGGATCACAGCAGACCTGCCGCAGCTTCAGCAGCGCATCCAGCACCCTGATGTGGTTGCGCGCCAGTCCGCTGTCGTTGATCGCCTCGCGAACCTGCTGCTCCATCGCTGCACGCACCGTCTCATAGAGATCACGCTGCCCGCCCTCCATCGCTACCGCACGGGTGATGAGGGTCTTCGGTGGCAGTTCGGCGGCGACCTGGTCCTTGCGCCTGCGCAGGATGAAGGGGCGCAGCCGCTGCGCCAGCAGCTGGGCACGGCGCTGGTCGCTGCCACGCTCGATCGGGTGGCGCCAATGCTGGTTGAACTGCTTTTCGCTGCCGAGCAGGCCAGGCAGCAGGAAGTCGAACTGCGTCCACAGTTCGCCCAGGTGGTTTTCCAGCGGCGTGCCGGTCAGGCACAGCCGGTGGCGCGCCTGCAGCGTGCGCAGGGTGATCGCCGCGCGCGACTTTGGATTCTTCACCTGCTGGGCCTCGTCGAGGATCAGCAGGTGGTAGGCATGGGCCTTCAAGGCTTCTTCGTCGCGCCAGAGCAGCGGATAGGTGGTGATCACCAGGTCATGCTCGGGGATGGACGCGAACGAGGCTTCACGTGCCGGCCCGTGCAGGATCAGCACGCGCAGGCCCGGGGTGAAGCGTGCCGCCTCGCTCTGCCAGTTGTGCAGCAGCGAGGTCGGCACCACCAGCAGCGCCGGCCGGTCCAGGCGGCCGCTTTCCTTTTCGACCAGCAGATGGGCCAGGGTCTGCAGGGTCTTGCCCAGCCCCATGTCATCGGCCAGCACCCCGCCCAGACCCTGCTGGCGCAGGTACTGCAGCCACGACAGGCCTTCACGCTGATAGGGACGCAGCGTTGCCATCAGCCCCGTCGGCGGAGGCACTTCACCCAGCGCGGGGGCCTGTATCAGCCGCTGCACCCGCGCCTGGGTATCCTCGTGTGCACGGAACTGCAGGCGAGCGGTGTCCTGCAGCGCCTGCAGGCGGCCACGGTCAAGCGCTGACAAGCGCAGCGGCCCGCCACGCTGGGCGAACAGGTCCGCCAACAGGGCCATGATCGGCTTCAGTCGCGCGGCCCGCAGTGCCAGGCGGATGTTGTCGCCTGCCATCAACAGGATGTTCTCCTCGTCGCCGATGGCGTCCAGCTGACCACGCATCCAGCGGGGATCGGACTGCAGCACCTGCTGCAGCAGCGGAACCATCGACACGTTGCGGCCGTCCACCTGGATGTCCAGCCCCAGGTTGAACCAGCCCGCATCCGCCGGGTCGGCCTGGATGTCCAGTCCGATCTCATCCACCCGGGTGATGCGATGGCGGAAGTCGTCGTCCGTCTCCACCTTCCAGCCCAGGGCTTCCAGGCGCGGCACGCCGTCCAGCAGGAACCGTGTCCAGTCATGGGTGCGCAGCTGGAACTGCGGGCCTGCGCCGTCCAATGGCGCCCGCGGCTCCTTGTCGCGATGCAGTCCCACCGTGCGCAGCTCGGCCTCACGCCGTGACTCCTCACCCAGGTCACGGGGCAGCAGGGCGAGCTGGCCTTCCGGATCGTGTGCGAACAGGCTCGGATCATCCAGGAACCGGACGTGCTCGTCGTATTCGAAGGCCACGGTCGCGATATCGGCCCATTGCGAAGGGTCGCGGGGGCCGAGCCACGGCGGCCGGAACTCGACCGTGTGCAGGCGCAGGACGGGAGTCATCGAGCTGACCAGCAGCGTTGGCAGCGTGCTGCTGTCGTCGGGCATGGGGGGCGTACGGTCGATCTGCTGCAGCATCTGCGCCAGCACAGCCGCCACGTGCATGCAGTCGTGGCCGAGCAGGCAGGAACACCGGTTCCGTAGCGGGCTGTGCCGAGGGCGGAGGCTGGCGGCCAGGTCGATCTCCACCCGGTAGGAGTACTTGGCCGCGATCTTTACCTCAGCGACCAGCATGTCACCGAACAGACGCATGCTGTGGACTTCCGACGGGCAATGATCGCTCATTTCCAGCGTCCGGCCGTCCATCCAACGGAGCAGGTCTTCTTCGGTGTAGGTATGGGCCATCAACGAGGGTGGGCCGGGCACGGGGCCGGCCATTGGCAGGGAACCGGGCATTCTACGGAACCCAGTGCAATGCCCGTGCAATGCTGCGGCGCATCCAGGCCCTTCGCCGCCCTCCAGCTAGAATGCGGTCATCCTCAACGTGCAGGGTAGTACAGCAATGCAGCAATCGACTTCCACCGGCAAGCGCAGCAAGCGCTTCGCCAGTGCGGCGGAGGCCCTGCAAGGGGTGGTCGCCGATGGCCAGACGCTGGCCGTGGGCGGCTTCGGCCTGTGTGGCATTCCCGAGGCACTGATCGCCGCGCTGCGCGACAGCGGCGCCAAGGGCCTGACCGTGATCTCCAACAATGCCGGCGTCGACGGTTTCGGCCTGGGCCAGCTGCTGGAAACCCGCCAGATCAAGAAGATGATTTCGTCCTACGTGGGCGAGAACAAGGAGTTCGAGCGCCAGTTCCTGGCCGGCGAGCTCGAGCTGGAATTCAACCCGCAGGGCACCCTGGCCGAACGCCTGCGTGCCGGCGGTGCGGGCATTCCGGCGTTCTTCACCGCCACCGGCTACGGCACGGTGGTGGCCGAAGGCAAGGAAACCCGCGAGTTCGACGGCAAGCACTATGTGATGGAGACTGCGCTGCGCGCCGACGTGGCGCTGGTCAAGGCGTGGAAGGCCGACGAAGCGGGCAATCTGGTGTTCCGCAAGACCGCGCGCAACTTCAACCCGGCCTGTGCGATGGCCGGCAAGGTCTGCATCGTGGAAGTGGAGGAGGTGGTACCGGTCGGTGCCATCGATCCGGACCAGGTGCACCTGCCAGGCATCTACGTGCACCGCATCGTGCACAACCCGCATCCTGAAAAACGCATCGAACAGCGCACCATCCGCGCGGAGGGCAACTGACATGGCGTGGACCCGCGATGAAATGGCGGCACGCGCCGCCCAGGAACTGACCGATGGCGCCTACGTGAACCTGGGCATCGGCCTGCCGACCCTGGTCGCCAATCATATTCCCGAAGGCGTGGACGTGTGGCTGCAGTCGGAGAATGGCCTGCTCGGCATCGGCCCGTTCCCGACCGACGCCGAAGTCGACGCTGACCTGATCAATGCCGGCAAGCAGACCGTGACCGCGCGTGCCGGTGCCAGCTACTTCGGCAGCCACGACAGCTTTGCGATGATCCGTGGTGGCCACGTCAACCTGGCCATTCTCGGCGCCATGCAGGTTACCGACAAGGGCGACCTGGCCAACTGGATGGTGCCTGGCAAGATGGTCAAGGGCATGGGCGGTGCGATGGATCTGGTGGCCGGCGTGCAGCGCGTGGTGGTGCTGATGGAGCACACCGCCAAGAACGGCGAGCACAAGATCCTGGCCGAATGCTCGCTGCCGCTGACCGGCGTCGGCGTGGTCGACCGCATCATCACCGACCTGGCGGTGTTCGACGTGACTGATGACGGGTTGCAGCTGGTGGAGGCGGCGCCGGGTGTCAGTGATGACGAGTTGAAGGAAAAGACCGGCGTCGCGTTCCTGCGTTAGTCCTGGGGGTTCGCGCTGACCGTGCCGCGGCCGGTGAAGGCGTCTTCGGTGGCGAGCTGGGCAAGTACATGGTCGGCATTCCATCGCCCATTGCCCAGGCATTCGAGTGGAACCTGGACGCCCTCGGCGTCCAGGACCAGCTCGGCGACGTCCTCATGGAGCGTATCGCAGGCTTCGTCGATGAAGGTCAGTGTCCCGGCATGGACCTCGGCGAGAATCTCCAGGGCGGACGTTGGAAGCTCAATGGAGCCGAAGCGGGGCCTCTCCAGGCCCTCGCTGCTTTCAGTGAAGCCGTTGAACTGGCCGTGCGGAGCTGCCAGCAGTGACTCCAGCAGCAGGTCATTGGCGAGGATGGGGGAGTCTGTGTCATTGCCGCCATTGCGGCCGTCGAAGTACCGTGCCTCGGCCCAGCCCTGCGATGCCAGCGCGCTGGCGCCCGCGCGCAGGGCCATGTAGCAGCCGCCCAGTGGTGTGCCGAGCAAGCGAGCGAGGTTGCGCTGGATGCTGCCGGCGTAGCCCACATCGATCACCATCGGCGTCGATGAGCCGACGGTGCGGGCCCAGTACGCCTGATAGGCCTTGCGATGGCGGGCAGCCAGCGACAGAAGCGCATCCCCGGCCGGCTGCAGCCAACGCTGTACCTCGTCGGCCATTTCGGGCAGGAAGACGTCGCGCTCCATCAGCGCCGGCTGCAGTGCGGCCACCTGTGCCGCGGCATCTTCGCCGAGCCGTGCCTGCAGCAGGCCGCGCAGCGACCCGTTGAATGTGCCCTGCATGAGCAGTGCAAGATCTGAGGCGTCGAGCTGGGCGGGCAGCAGCGTTGCCCGACGCGACGCCAGAAAGTAACTGCTCTTGATCGTGGCGGCGAATGGGTGTGCGGCCTGCAGCCGTGTGAATGCCTGCTCCAGCAGATAGCCTTCGCGGCTCAGAAACAGCAGGTGGTCCACCCCGCGGCGGCGCGCTACGCCGATGGCATGCAGCAGGAAGTCCAGGACCAATGGGCCGAGTACCGTATAGCCCAGCGTACGTGCATCGAACTGCGGACGACCCAGCAGCCGCTGCGGAGAGGTGTCGGCGATCGCAGCGAAGCTGTTTGCCAGCAGGCCGCGCCAGAGCTGCTCAGACCATGGTGCCTGGGTGCCCTGGGGATGGCGGAGCGGGCGAAGGCCCGGTACGACGTCCAGCAGGGTGGCCGGGCGCAGCACGTGTACGGGCGTAAGCAGGCCGCCCAGCTGCGGCATCTGGATGTCGGCGTGTTCGTTGTCACCCACATGTAGCCAGCGGCCATCTTCGCGCCCTTCCTGACGCGCCAGCTGCTTCCAACTGTCGGCAGAGTCCTTGCGCAGGCCTGTCTCGCAGGAAATCCACCACCGTGAAATGAGCCGCTGCACTCCATCGGGCAGCACCTGCCGCATGTCCTCGCTGGACAGGTACATATCGGAGAATGCCGTCAGCGGAGTCACTTTCGCATCTGCAAGCGCTGTCAGCAGACCCTGTCGCGGCCGGAGTATCGCGCGCTCGTGCAGGCGCTCGGCATTGGCGAGCATGTCCGCATCCACGCCAGGTAACGCGAGGCGCCCGGCAAGCTCGATGTGGATCTCGGAGAGGGTGGGGTCCCGCTGCAAGGTTTCGCGCAGGCAGCTTTCCGCGTCGGCGCGATGCCGGGAGAAATCACCTATGCCCCACTGCCGCTCCAGTCGCCAGGCGAGATGCTCACGAGCCGCCGTCGGAGTCAGGAACACGCGGGTGACCAGCGTATCGAAAATATCGACCGTGACCATGCGTGCATCCAGCGCGGCCAGCGTCAAACGGTCAGACAGGCCGGTTTGAAGTGCCTCACTGATATTACGTTCACCTTCGGTAGCAAGAGCTAGGCGACCATCGGGTGGCAGTATGCCCAGGCGGAAACCCTGGTGACGGGTGATGACACCAAACAGGCGCTCGACGGCGTGCTGCAGCGTTCCATCCACCTGGCCCTGTTCCACCGGGAAGGCATCCAGTGGAAGGTTCAGATCGTACAGCGGCCGAAGCGCATCGACGCGCGCCCAGAACATCGAGCCGGCGGGGAAGTCGATGTAACGCTGCGCGTCCAGAGCGATTCCAAGCTTCTGCGCGAGTGCGTCGCACGCGGGGCCATTGCTCAACCACGTGTGCGCCCAGAGTGGTACACCCACGTAGCTCTCCGGATAGACCAGGCCCAGCTTCGGGTCGGCCTGGAAGGTGCCCAGGATCCAGGCGATGCGTTCTCGCGAGCCCAGAAGGCTGTCCAACAGGTAGTGGCGCCACGTCTGCTGTTCGCTACCGGTATAGAGCGATTTCTTGGTGTGGATATGGCACACCAGATCCAGTGCCTTGATCTCTTCGCGGAACGTCACCAGGAGAGGAGCAATATCGCGACCACGATTCTGGACCTGGCGGACAACAAGTGTCTGAACGTTCGGCAGGCGTCCGAACGCTTCACGTGCCTGTGCTTCGGCAGCGGCGTCCATCACCGAAACCAGCAATGTGAATCGCAGCGGCATACGCGAGAGCGTGGTGGCGAACTCGTTGATCAGGTCGGGATAGAACACGTGCGCCATCACACCCACGCTTAAACGCAGCTGTTCCAGCGGGACCGGTGCGGGTAGCGCAGGCGCATCGAAGGGTTCACTGGCGCGGGTGCGGACCACGCTGGCCGAGCGAAGGCGCGCAATGAAACCGCGTACGCCCATGGCGTGCACCACCTTCATGGCGCGTAGCAGCACCGACCCCAAGCCTGCGATACCACCACCATGACGCTGTACCGACCGCCGCACGGTGGCGAGATAACGTCCGAAACTCATGGCTGGCCTCTGCGGGGCCGTGGGAGATGCATCAGGGGAGAGGGGCGCGGCATCAGGTGCATTGGACAGTAGCGCTGTAGTTCCCTGTCATTCTCCCGTTTGCGCCTGAACCGGGCAAATCAGGCATGCTTGTGGCCGTTCCTGCCCGGTACCCGGTTCAATGATGTTCCCGCCTGAACTGCCTGACGCTGACGTCCGCCATCTGTCCGGCTGGCTGCCCGCCGGCACGGCCACTGCGCTGCTGCTGGCCCTGCAGACGGAAGTCCCTTGGGAAATCCACCGCATCCGCATGTTCGGCAACTGGGTGGATTCTCCGCGGCTGAGCTACTGGATCGGTGATCCGCAGGCGCGCTACCGCTATTCGGGTGCCGAATTCGTGCCGCACCCGTGGCTGCCTGCGCTGCAGGCCGTGCGCGACCGCCTGGAAACCGAGGGCCTCGACCGCTTCAACAGCGTGCTGCTGAACCGCTATCGCGGCGGCAGCGACTACATGGGCTGGCACAGCGATGACGAACCCGAGCTGGGGCCGGCCCCCGTCATCGCCTCGCTGAGCCTGGGAGCGTCACGCCGCTTTCTTCTGCGCCGCCGCGACGATCCGATGCGGAAGGCCGAGTTCCTGCTCGGTCATGGCGATCTGCTGGTGATGGCCGGGCAGACGCAGAGGTTCTACCAGCACGCGCTACCGAAGATGGCGCGCGTGCAGGGCGAGCGTATCAACCTGACGTTCCGCTGGATTGCGCCACGCTGATACGGCGCCGCCGGGCCATGCCCGGCGAGCAAAGCTGGGATGCATCAGCGCTTGGCCGCCACGGTGTCGTTCTGGCCGCTGACCAGCGTCCAGCCCACCACGTCCTGCGCCAGCTGCTGCAGGCCACGCTCGAACGCGGCGGTCACCGCCGGTACGTCGGTGCTGCCGACCGGCTGCGCCTGGCGGAACGTACGGTCGGCGACCACGCGCTGGTCGGCGACGTGGATCAGCTTGGCGTTGACCTCGATCACCACCGTCGGCGTCGCTTGGCCCTGATAGTCCGATTCGAAGCGGCGCACGTCAGTGGACAGCTTGTAGTCGGCGCGGATGCCAGCGGTGCTGCGGGCGACGCCGCGGATGCGGCCGGAGTCCTCGAAGCCACGCAACAAGGTGTCCTCGATCATGTCGGTGGCCGGCTGTGCCCAGCTGGCGCCCTTGTAGATCTCCATCTGCGACGGTGTCGGCCGCACGTTGATGCGTGGGCTGTCGACCAGGCGCGCGGCGCTGGGCTTGGCCAGCACCAGCTGCCAGTTGGCCTGCGGCCACGCCGGATCAGCTTTCACCTGTACAGAGGGCGAGTACAGCGTCACCGCCGTCTTTTCGCTGCTGCCAAGGATGGAACAACCGCCCAGCAGGCTGACCATCGAAGCAGCCAGCAGCAGGCGCGGAAGGGTGGTCGGGCTCATTTGGGTTCGAACTCCTTCGGTGCGTCGCGGCCCAGCAGGTAGCGCGCGGGATTGTTCTCGAGGCGGTCGCTGACCCGGCGCAGATCGCGGATCAGGCCGCGCAGTTCGGTCAGCGTCGGGCCCAGCTGGCCGAGGCCATCGTTGGCGAAGCTGTTGATCGCGGCGCGGTTCTCGCCGAGGATCGAGTCGGCATTGCCGGCCGCCGAATCGAGCTTGGCCAGGGTGCCGTCGAGCTTGTCGATGATGCCGGGCAGCTGCTGCACCAGGTTCTTGTCCAGGCGCTCGATGGTGCCGTTGGTGGTCTTCAGCGTGGTGTCCAGGCTGCGCGCGGCATCGCGCGCGCTGAGCAGCAGCGCCTGCGTGCCCTGGTCGCGGTCGGCCAGGCCGCCGCTGATGGTTTCCAGGTTGGCCAGCGTCGCGTTGATCGAGGCCACGTTGCGGTCGCTGAGGATCTGGTCCATGCGCTCGACGATGCGGTTGGCGACGTCGGTGATGTTCTGCAGTGCCGACGGCGTGGTCGGAATGATCGGCGCCGGGTCCTTGTTGACGGTGGTCAGCGCCGGCGACTGTGGCGTGCCGCCGCTGAGCTGGATGATCGAGGGACCGGTGAGGCTGGTGATCGCCAGCTTGGCGCGGGTATCGGTCTTGACCGGTGTGGTCGAGTTCAGGCGGATGCGCGCGACCACCTGGCGCGGGTCGTCCGGCACCAGGTTCAGTTCGATGATCGAACCGACCGCGATGCCGTTGTACTGCACCGGGCTGCCCACCGACAGGCCGGTCACCGCTTCGCGGAAGACCACGCGGTACTCCTGCCAGGTACGGTCGGAGGAGTACTTGGCGGCCCACAGGCCGAAGGCCAGCAGGGCCAGGCCGGTGATCAGGGTGAACGCGCCGATCAGCACGTAGTTGGCTTTGGTTTCCATGGCTCAGGCACTCTCGATCTGTTCGCCACGCGCGGCGCGCGCGCGGGGTCCGTGGAAGTATTCCTGGATCCACGGATGATCCAGTTTCTCGATCTCCGGCAGGGGCGCGTTGGCCACCACCCTGCGGTCTGCCAGCACGGCGACGCGGTCGCAGATGGCGTACAGGGTGTCCAGGTCGTGGGTGATCAGGAACACGGTCAGCCCCAGTGCTTCCTGCAGGGTCTTGATCAGGCGGTCGAAGGCGGCCGCACCGATCGGGTCGAGGCCGGCGGTGGGCTCGTCCAGGAACAGCAGCGGCGGATCCAGCGCCAGCGCGCGGGCCAGGCCGGCGCGCTTGCGCATGCCGCCGGACAGCTGCGAGGGCAGCTTGTTGATCGCATCGGCGGGCAGGCCGGCCAGCTTGACCTTCAGCAGTGCGAGCTCGTAGTGCCAGCGCTCCGGCAGTTCGCGGTGGTGTTCCTTCAGCGGCACTTGCACGTTCTCGCCCACGGTCAATGAGGAGAACAGGGCGCCGTCCTGGAACAGCACGCCGGTATTGCGTTCGATGTGCAGGCGGCTCTCGGCATCGTCGGCGCGCGCGTCGCGGCCCAGCACTTCGATCCGGCCGGCATCGGGCACGCGCAGGCCGAGGATCGAGCGCATCAGCACCGATTTGCCGGTACCCGAACCACCCACCACGCCGAGGATTTCGCCCCGGCGTACGTCCAGGTCCAGGTCCTCGTGCACGGTCTGGCTGCCGAAGCGGTTGACCAGGCCACGCACGCGGATGGCCAGGTCGTGGCCGTCGTCGTCCTGCATGGGAATTTCTTCGGGCGTCGGATGCGTGCTCATGTCACCAGTCCATGTGCATGAACCACAACGCCGCGAAGGCGTCGATGATGATCACCAGCGAGATCGTCTGCACCACGCTGGAGGTGGTGCGTTCGCCGACCGACTGCGCCGTGCCTTCCACCTTCAGGCCTTCCAGGCAGCCGATCAGGCCGATCACCAGTGCGAACACCGGTGCCTTCGACAGGCCGACCAGCATGTGCCGTACTTCCATCGTCTCGTGCATGCGCGCGATGTACATCTGCGGCGGGATGTCGAGGTCGAACGCGCCGACGGTGATGCCGCCGGCCAGGCCGGCCACCATCGCAATGAACGTCAGCAGCGGCAGCGTGACCAGCAGTGCCAGCAGCCGTGGCAGCACCAGCAGGTCGATCGGGTCCAGGCCCAGTGTGCGCATCGCATCGATTTCCTCGCGCGCCTTCATCGCACCGATCTGTGCAGTGAACGCACTGGCGGTGCGGCCGGCCAGCACGATTGCGGTCAGCAGCACGGCGAATTCGCGCAGGAAGGCGATGTTGACCAGTTCGACCACATAGATCTCGGCGCCGAAGTCGCGCAGGATGGTCGAGCCAAGGAAGGCGATCACTGCGCCGACCAGGTAGGACAGCAGTGCCACCAGCGGCACCGCATCCAGCCCGACCTGCTCCATCTGGTGCACCGTGGCGGTCATCCGGAAGCGGCGCGGTTCCTTGACCAGGCGCGCCGCCTTGACCAGGTTCTCGCCGAGGAAACTGCACAGCGCCTTGATGTTGTGGCCGGTGGCGTGGACGCTGACGCCCAGCCGCTCCAGCGCCGCCAGCACGCCGAAGTCGCGCTTGGGCTTGGGCCGGTCGTCAGCGACTTCCTCGATGGTGCACACCAGCGCCTGGTGGTCCGGGCGGAACGTCAGTGCGTCTTCGCCAAGGTCGGCGCGATGCGCCACGCGCAGCACCTGCAGCACGCCGGCTGAATCCATCTTCTCGATGGCGGTGGCATCGATGCCGGTCAGCTTTTCGGGAACGCCGCGCAGGACTTCGGCCGCGGCCAGCGCGGTCTTCAAGGTCCAGGTGCCGGACAGGCGGATCAGGCCCGGGTCATGGGCATCCTGTTCGAGCTGGGGGGCGTGGTTCGGGGTCACTTGGGCCATTCGGGTCGCAGCATAACCGTTCTGTCCTGGGCATCGCGTCGAACTCGGATGAATTTCTCCGGTAAGGCCCAGCCTAGGTAATACTACGGCGCATGTCCGCAGACGCTCACACGATCCCCACGCCCCAGGCCACCTACGCGCAGCGCGTGGCCTTCGTTTCCGAGATCGCCGGACGCCTGCACAGCTATGGCACAACGGCCCAGCGCCTGGAAACCGCTGTGGTGGCACTGGCGCGCCAGCTCGACCTGGATTGTGAACCGTGGTCGAATCCCACCGGTATCATCCTCAGTTTCAGCGACCCGGCACAGGCGATCGGCTCCAGCGACATCACCCGCGTGATCCGCCTGGCACCCGGTGAGAATGACCTGCACAAGCTCAGCGTCGCCGACCATATCGCCGAGGAAGTCGCCAATGGGCGGATGAGCATCGCCCAGGGCCACACCGCGCTGCGCCAGCTGGACAAGGATCCGGGCCGGCGCGGCAAGCTGCGCACCATCCTTTCATTCACCCTGGGCGCGGCCGGCGTCGCCGGCATGTGGAAGCTGCCGTGGCTGGACATCGCCACCGCTGGCGTCATCGGCCTGATGATCGGCCTGCTCGGCATGGTGACCGATCGCCGCCCGGCCACCCGCGAAGCCGCCGAGGCACTGGCCGCGCTGCTGGCCGGCATGGTCGCCACCCTGGTGGCGTCGTTCATCGGCGCGCTCAATCTCAACACGGTGATCATTGCATCGCTGGTGGTGCTGCTGCCAGGCATGTCGTTGACCAACGCCGTCAACGAGCTGGCCAGCCAGCACTGGGTGTCGGGGACCGCGCGCTTCGCCGGTGCGCTGACCACCATCATGAAGCTCAGCGTCGGCGCGATGATCGCGGTGACCCTGGCCGATGTGCTCGGGCTGGACCCGGTGATTCGTGCCACCCGGCCGCAGGGGCCGTGGGTGGAATGGGGCTCGCTGCTGACCGCGGCGTTCGCCTTCGCGATGCTGTTCAAGGCCAACCGCCGCGATTACCCATGGGTGATCGCCGCCTCGGTGGCCGGTTATGCGATCTCCAAGTTCGGCGGCCATGCCTGGGGTGCGCCGGCCGGCATCTTCCTGTCGGCAATGCTGCTGACCGCCGGTGGCAATCTGTTCGGTCGCCTGGTCGGGCGCCCGGGCGCGATCATCCGCTTGCCCGGCATCATCATGATGGTGCCCGGCAGCACCAGCCTGCGTGGCGTGCTCACCCTGGTCCAGCAGCAGGACGTGGGCGCCGGCCAGAGCGTGTTCCTCACCGTGCTCAATGTGGTGATGGCGCTGGTCGCGGGCCTGCTGTTCGGCAACCTGCTGATGCCGGCACGCAAAACCCTGTAGATGGTGGGTGTGGATCATTGGTCCACATGCCAGACAAAAAAGAAGCCGGCTTTCGCCGGCGTCTTTCATTCCAACCTGATATTTGGCCTTACGCCTTCTTGATCAGGAAATCTTCCGGCTTCTTGTTGCCCTTGGCGGTCAGCTCGGCCATCCAGCGCGGCTGCTTGCCACGGCCGGTCCAGGTTTCCTTCGGGTTGGCCGGGTTGCGGTACTTCGGCGCAACCTTGCCCAGCTTGCGGCCGGCGGCCTTGGACGGAGCCTTGGTAGCGGAGGCCACCTTGCGCGCGCGCGGGGCCGGGGCGTCGCCGAACAATTCCTCGATGGTGTAACCCTCGGTCTTGGCCAGCTTGGTCAGCTGGGCCCGGACCTTGGTGATCGGCCGGCGCTTGGCGACGATGGTCTGTTGCTTCTTGGCGGTACGGATCAGGGCGCCCAGCTCGCGTGCCGACAGGCCGGTCAGGTCAATGCTCATTTACGGTTACTCCGGAAACTAATGTGTGGACGGGACGAGCCAGTCCATGGCGTCGGCCGACAGAATAAAGATGAATTAATCAGAGTACAAATGCAGGCAGGACAGGGCATGGCGACATGCCGGCCGCATTGCGTCGATTTTGACCGGATTATGTCCGCTGCAATATCGAATGAAGGATTGGGCGGGAAAAAAAAGACCGGGGCGTGCCCCGGTCTTTTTTCCGATCAGCCCTGCAGGCGCTGCAGCAGGGTGGCCTTGTCCAGGCTCTCGGCTTCGCTGGCGCGGCGCGAGCGATACTCGTAGGTGCCGGCGGCCAGGCCACGTTCGCTCACCACCACGCGGTGCGGGATGCCGATCAGTTCCATGTCGGCAAACATCGCGCCGGGGCGCAGGCCGCGGTCGTCGAGCGCCGCGTCCAGGCCGGCATCGCGCAGTTCCTGCAGCAGCCTGGCGGCGGCGTCGGCCACGGCGGCGTCGCCCTTCGGGTTGATCACGCACACCACCACCTGCCAAGGCGCCATCGCGTCCGGCCAGATGATGCCGGCTTCATCATGGTTCTGTTCGATCGCGGCAGCCACTACGCGCGAAATGCCGATGCCGTAGCAGCCCATCGCCATCACCGCCGCCTTGCCGTTCTCGTCCAGTACGGTGGCATCCAGCGCTTCAGCGTACTTGCGGCCCAGCTGGAACACGTGGCCGACTTCGATGCCTCGGGCGATTTTCAGCTCGCCACCGTCCAGTGCGCGGTCACCAGCGCGCACGTTGCGGATGTCGGCCACTTCCGGCTCCGGCAGGTCACGGCCCCAGTTGACGCCGGCCAGGTGGAAACCGGCTTCGTTGGCGCCGACGACGAAGTCGGACATGGCGGCCACTTCGCGATCAGCCACCACGCGGATGGCCTTGGCCGGGGCGACCGGGCCGAGGAAGCCCGGCACGGCGCCCAGATGGTCGGCGATTTCCGCTTCGCTGGCGAAGCGCTGCTCGTCCAGGCCGGCGACCTTGGCCAGCTTGATCTCGTTGACCTCGTGGTCACCGCGCACCAGCACCAGCACGAACTGCTGTGCCTCGCCTTCACCGGCGATCAGCGCCACCGACTTCACCGTGCGCTGCAGGGCAATGCCGAGCAGGGCCGCGACGTCTTCGCAGGTCTTCTGGGTGGGCGTGTCGACCTTGCGCATCGCTTCGCTGGCGGCCGCACGGGGTGCCGGATCGGCGGCGATCGCCGCTTCCATGTTCGCGGCGTAGTCCGAGCCGGTGGAGAACACCAACGCGTCTTCGCCGGAATCGGCGATCACGTGGAATTCCTGCGAGGCGTCACCGCCGATCGCGCCGGAGTCGGCCTGCACCATGCGGAAATCCAGGCCGAGGCGGGTGAAGATGCGGCTGTAGGCCGACTTCATGTTCTCGTATTCGCGCACCAGGCACTCATCGTGCAGGTGGAACGAGTAGGCGTCCTTCATCAGGAACTCACGTGAGCGCATCACGCCGAAGCGCGGACGGATCTCGTCGCGGAACTTGGTCTGCACCTGGTAGAAGTTCACCGGCAGCTGCTTGTAGCTGGACAGCTCGCTGCGCGCGAAGTCGCAGGCGGCTTCTTCGGCGGTCGGGCTGTAGCAGAACACCTGGTCCTTGCGGTCCTTGATCTTCAGCAGCTGCGGGCCGAACTTCTGCCAGCGACCGGTCTGCTCCCACAGTTCCTTCGGCTGGATGGTCGGGATCTGGAATTCCACGGCACCGGCGCGGTCCATTTCCTCGCGCACGATGCGTTCAACCTTGCGCAGCACGCGCAGGCCCAGCGGCGACCAGGTGTACAGGCCCGATGCCAGCTTGCGGATCATGCCCGCGCGCAGCATCAGCCGGTGGCTGGTGAGCTCGGCGTCGCTGGGGGTTTCCTTGGTGGTGTGCAGGTGGAACTGGGAGAGGCGCATCGTCGGCTTCGGATAACGGCAGAGGCGCCTATTCTGCCAGCCCGGCCGGGGGGAGGGGTATCGGCAGGGCTGCGCCCTGCACCCGTCTGAAGCAACGTCAACTGCAACGGCAACAGCAAGAACGGGTTTCCTGGGAGATGGCGGGGTGGGTCCGGTTGCGGGGGCGCCGTGAATACGTCCATGTAGGCTCGGTCGCCGCATCCATGCGGCTCACGCCCCCGCAACCCGACACCGCCCCGCCAAACCTACAGAAAGCCCAGAGCCGGCTGTTGCCCTTGCTGTTGCCTCTGCGGGTGCAGGGCTGCAAGCCCTGCCGATAACCTCACTCCGCCGGGCAGTAGGCCTTGATGGCGGCTTCCGCCAATCCCTTCTGCGCGCTGCGCTGTTCCGGGGTCAAGGCGGTATCGGCCTTGCCGTCGCCATTTGTGTCCTGCATCACCTGGCCGGAGCCTTCCAGCAGGACCAGGTTGGCACGGGCGGTGCTGCACTGCTCCGGCACGGGGGCGGCCGGGGTTTCGGCGCTGGCCGCGGCCTGCGGGCTGCGGGCCTGTTCGCGGGTCTCGAATTTCCTGCCCGCCGGCGGGGTCTCCGAATACTGGGTCACGCCATTGGCGTCCTTCCACTTGTAGACCGGGCCAGCCACGGCGTTGGCACTGGCCAACAACAGCAGGCATCCGAGGCAGGACAGGGTACGCATGGCAAACTCCACGGAATGGGCGTAGAACGCCGATTGCAGCATTGGCGCCGAGCACTGGCAAGTCGATTAAACTGGATTCCATGGACCCGATCACACCGCCGCCGCGTTCGCGCACGATTTACCTGCTGCCCAACCTGTTCACCACCGCCGGCCTGTTTGCCGGCTTCTACGCGATCATCGCCGCAGCCAACGGGGATTTCGTCAATGCCAGCATTGCCGTGTTCGTGGCGGCGGTCATGGATGGCCTGGACGGGCGCGTAGCGCGCCTGACCGGCACCAGCAGCGAATTCGGTGTCCAGTACGACTCGCTGGCCGACCTGGTCAGCTTCGGCATGGCCCCGGCGCTGGTGATGTACCACTGGTCGCTGTCGTGGCTGAAATTCGATGACCCGTTGCTTGGCCGTGTCGGCTGGGCGGTGGCGTTCCTGTACGCCGCCTGCGCGGCGCTGCGCCTGGCCCGTTTCAATACCCAGGTGGCGGTGGTCGACAAGCGTTGGTTCGTTGGCCTGGCCAGCCCGGCTGCGGCCGGCCTGATGATGTCCTTTGTCTGGGCCTTCGCCGATGGCAACCTGGGCTGGGACGGCAACCAGCTGCGCTACGTGGCACTGGCGGTGACGATCGTCGCCGCACTGCTGATGGTCAGCCGCATCCGTTTCTGGAGCTTCAAGGGCGGTGCCGCCAAGGGCACCCGCTCCGACCGCGTGCCGTTCCTGGTGCTGGCGCTGGTGCCGGTGGCGATTGCCATCGCGGTCATTGATCTGCCGCGCGTGCTGTTCGCGGTGGGCATCCTGTACGCCTTGTCCGGCCCGGTGATGTGGGCCGTGCAGCGCCTGCGCAAGAAGCCCGAGGCCGCGTGAGCCAGGACCTGCCCGTGCTGTGGTCACCGGCCCAGCAGGCCTGGCTGCAGGCCATGGGCTATACCGTGTACCACGACGGCCAGCTGGCCGCCGAACTGGACGCCGCGCTGCAGTTGAGCGTGGCCGAAGCCGAGGTGGCTGCCGCGCCCGCAGCGGAGCCGACGCGGGCGCGAACCGCACCCGTACGCGAACACCCGGCCGAAACCACGCCGGTGCCCCGTCAGGAACGCCCGGTGCCGCCGCGTCGCGAGACGCCGGTCACCGCACCGGATACCGCGCCCGCCTCCGGCCGTGCGCTACCGGGTGGCAATGCCCGGCAACCGGTGGTGCGCTTGCCGGATCGCCTGCAGATCGCTTTGCTGCGTGCGTCCGGCTGCAATCCCAATGATCCCGCCACACAGGCGCTGATGGACAGCTGGCCGCTGGACCGGCTTCGCCAGGACCCCGCCGCCAAGCGCGCGCTGTGGCCGCAGCTGCGTGCCCTGCGCAAGCGGGGCACGCCATGAGTGCGGTCAGGCAGCCCGGTCCCACCAGCCTGCGCGCATTGCGCGAGAGCGATCTGAACGCGGTGATGGCGATTGAAGTGCGTGGCTATCCGTTCCCGTGGACCCGTGGCATCTTCGTCGACTGCCTGCGCGCGGGCTATCCAGGCCTGGCCATGGAGCGCGATGGCCAGCTGATCGGCTATGGCGTGCTCAGCATCGCGGCCGATGAGGCGCATGTGCTCAACATCTGCATCGACCCGCTGGCGCAGTCGCGTGGGCTGGGGCGTCAGCTGCTGCGCGCGCTGGTGCAGCTGGCCAGCGGCCGCGGCGCGCAGCGCGTGTTCCTGGAAGTGCGGCCGTCCAACACGCCGGCGCTGGCGCTGTACCACAGCGAAGGCTTCAATGAGATCGGCCGCCGTCCGCGCTACTACCCGGCGGCACAGGGCCGCGAAGACGCTCTGGTGATGGCGATCGAACTGGTCGACGGTGACCTGCAGGCGATGCCGCCGCTGTAGCGGAGAAGGGTTGCCGGCCAGCGGCCGGCACTACCGGTAGGTGCCAACCTTGGTTGGCACGCTTTCTTCACGCCATCCGCAGCGCAAGCACCCCACCCACAATCAATGCCGCGGCCAGCCAACGCGCACGCGGGATCCGCTCGCGCAGCAGGAACACCGAGATCAGCAACGCGAACAGGATCGACGATTCGCGCAGCGCCGAGACCATTGCCACCGGTGCCTGGGTCATCGCCCACAGGGCCATTGCGTAGGAGGCCGTGGTGCCGACACCGCCGGCCAGGCCGAGTGGCCAGTGCTGGCGGGCATAGGCCAGCACCGCGCCCCGCCGGGTGTACAGCGCCCACAGCGGCAGTGGAATGCCCGACAGCAGGAACAACCACAGCGTGTAGCTGAGCGCACTGCCGGACTGGCGCGCGCCCTGCGCATCGACCACGGTGTAGGTGGCGATCATCGCCGCGGTCAGCAGCGGCAGGCGCAGCTGTCCACCGCGCGCGCCCAGTGCCATGCACAGGATGCCGGCGCTCACCAGCACCACACCCAACCATGCGGCTGGGGGCAGCCGCTCGCCCAGCAGCGTGCCGGCCAGCGCGACCAGGATCGGCGCGCTGCCCCGCATCAGTGGATAGGCCAGGCTCATGTCGACCTGCTGGTAGCAGCGTGCCACCAGGCCGTAGTAGGTCACCTGCAGCAGCACGGATGCAGCCAACCAGGGCCAGCTGTGCGCGGCCGGGAACGGCAGGAAGGGCAGGGCGGCTGCCGACAGCAGCGAGGCGCTGCCGGTGACCAGCACGGTGCCGAGGAACTTGTCCGGCCCGCGTTTGACGATCGCATTCCAGCTGGCGTGCAGGGCCGCAGCCGCGAGGACCAGCAGGAAGATGGAAAGAGGCATCGGGCGATGATGCCATGCCGGGAAATGGAAACGCCGGGCAATGCCCGGCGTTTCCGATTCCGCTTGGGTGGGTACCAACCTCTCCCGCCGTGGTAGGTGCCAACCGTGGTTGGCACGCACCAGAGCGCGGCGTTACAGCTTCGCGCGCTGCTCGCGCAGGCCGGCCAGCTGGGTGTTCCAGTCGGCCAGTCGCACGCGTTCCTGCTCGACCACGGCCGGCGGCACCTTGTCGGTGAACTTGGCCAGTTTGGTCTCGCTCTTTTCCTTTTCGGCTTCGACGCGGGCGATTTCCTTGTCCAGGCGCACGCGTTCGGCATCGAGATCGACCAGGCCTTCCAGCGGCACCAGCAGTTTCAGTTCACCGACGATCGCGGCAGCGGCCGGCGGTGCGCTTTCACCCTCGGCCAGCCACTGGATGCTGTCCAGCTTGAGCAGGAATGACAGCGAAGCGCTGAAGCGCTCGATACGCACGCGATCCTGCTCCAGGCCGGCCTGCAGGCGCAGCGGCACCAGCTTGGACGGAGCCACGTTCAGTTCGCTGCGCACGCGGCGCACGGCGCTGATTACCGCCTTCAGCCATTCCACGTCAGCCTCGGCCTGGGCGAAATCGCCCTCGAACTCGGCCGCGGTCGGGTACGGGCGCAACGACAGCGTGGTCTCGGCCAGGCCCAGGCGCGGCGCCAACTGCTGCCACAGCTGCTCGGTGATGAACGGCGTGAGCGGGTGCAGCAGGCGCAGCAGCGCTTCCAGCACGTACAACAGGGTGTGGCGGGTGCTTTCGGCATCGGCGGCGTCGGCACCGTTCAGTGCCGGCTTGCTCAGCTCCAGGAACCAGTCGCAGAACGCATTCCAGACAAACTCGTACAGGCATTGTGCCAGCAGATCGAAGCGGTAGGCGGCGAAATGGCCCTGCGCCTCGGCGGTGGTGGCGGCCAGGCGCGCGAGGATCCAGCGCTCGGCATCGGTGCGCGGCTTGGGCACGCCGGTGAACGCAGCACCCTCGGTGTTCATCAGCGCGAAGCGGCTGGCGTTCCACAGTTTGTTGCAGAAGTTCTTGTAGCCTTCGGCGCGGTTCATGTCGAACTTGATGTCGCGGCCGTGGGTGGCCAGCGCGGCGATGGTGAAGCGCAGCGCATCGGCACCGTGGGCAGCAATGCCGTCCGGGAATTCCTTGCGGGTGGCCTTCTCGATCTTCTCCACCATCTTCGGCTGCATCAGGCCGCCGGTGCGCTTGGCGACCAGGTCGTCGATGGTGATGCCGTCGATGATGTCCAGCGGGTCGAGCACGTTGCCCTTGCTCTTGGACATCTTCTGGCCCTGGCCGTCGCGGATCAGGCCGGTGAAGTAGACGTCCTTGAACGGGATCTTCCCGACCAGGTTGTCGGTGGCCATGATCATGCGCGCCACCCAGAAGAAGATGATGTCGAAGCCGGTGATCAGCACCGACGACGGCAGGTAGCGGTCGAAGCCACGCTCGGCCATGGCCTGCTCGTTCGGCCAGCCCAGGGTGGAGAACGGCCACAGCTGCGAGGAGAACCAGGTCTCCAGCACGTCGCTTTCCTGGTTCAGCACCACCTCGCTGCCGAGGTTGTTCTTCGCGCGCACTTCCTCTTCGCTGCGACCGACGTAGCAGCTGCCGGTGGCGGCGTCGAACCACGCCGGGATGCGGTGGCCCCACCACAGCTGGCGGCTGATGCACCAGTCCTGGATGTTGTTCATCCAGTGGCGGTAGGTGTTGATCCAGTTCGGCGGCACGAAGGAAATGCTTCCGTCCTCGACCAGCTCCAGGCCACGCTTGGCCAGGTCGTCCATCTTCACGAACCACTGGTCGGTCAGGTACGGCTCGATCACCTGGCCGGTACGGTCACCGCGCGGCACCTGCAGCTTGTGCGCCTTGGTCTCGACCAGGATGCCCAGGTCTTCCAGTTCGGCCAGCACGGCCTTGCGCGCAGCGTAGCGGTCCAGGCCCTGGAAGCGCTCCGGCGCGTTTTCGTTCAGCGCGGCCACCGGGGTGAACAGGTTGATCATCGGCAGGCTGTGGCGCACGCCGACTTCATAGTCATTGAAATCATGCGCCGGGGTGACCTTGACCACGCCGGTGCCGAACGCGCGGTCCACGTAGTCGTCGGCGATCACCGGCACGCGGCGGCCTGTCAGCGGCAGCACCACGCTCTTGCCGATCAGGTGCGCGTAGCGCTCGTCTTCCGGGTGCACCATCACCGCGGTATCGCCCAGCAGGGTTTCCGGTCGGGTAGTGGCGACGACCAGGTAGTCGCGGGGTTCGCGCAGGATTTCCACGCCGTCGGCATCGCGCTCGACGTGCTCGTAGCTCAGACCGTCATCCAGGGTGTAGGCGATCGACCACAGGAAGCCGTCTTCCTCGGCGCTCTCCACTTCCAGGTCGGAAATGGCGGTCTTCAGCACCGGGTCCCAGTTGACCAGGCGCTGGCCGCGGTAGATCAGGCCCTGTTCGTACCAGCGCACGAAGGCCTCGTTGACCGCCGCTGACGGCTGCGGGTCCATGGTGAAGGTGCTGCGCGACCAGTCGGCGGAGGTGCCAAGGCGGCGCATCTGGCGCTCGATGGTGTCGCCAGACTGCTGCTTCCACTCCCAGACCTTGCCGATGAAGCCTTCGCGGCCCAGCGAATCGCGGGTCTCGCCCTTGCCTTCCAGTGCCAGGTTGCGGCTGACCACCATTTCGGTGGCGATGCCGGCGTGGTCGGTACCGACCTGCCACAGCGTGTCGTAGCCGCGCATGCGGTGGTAGCGCACCAGTGCATCCATCAGGGTCTGCTGGAAGGCATGGCCCATGTGCAGGGTGCCGGTCACGTTCGGCGGCGGCAGCAGGATGGTGTACGGCTCGCCCGTGCCGGACGGCTTGAAGTGGCCGGCCTTCTCCCAGGCCTCGTAGAGGTCGGTCTCGAAGGACTTCGGGTCGTAGCTGGAGGCGAGTTGGGTCATGCGGGGGAACCGGTAATCAAGGCGGAAGGGAGATCAGCGCGACCCGAGGGCGCGCCGGATCTTCTGGTCGGTGTGGTACTGGCTGACCGCGTAGGCGGCCCAGATCGCGGCGGGCAGCCAGCCGATCAGGGTGATCTGCAGGATCAGGCAGACGATGCCGGCCAGCGGCCGGCCGATGGTGAAGAAGGACAGCCAGGGAAGAATCAGGGCGATCAGCAGGCGCATCAAGGGGGTCCTCGCTGGACTTACATGTCGTGCTTGTTCAGGTCGTAACCGGCGGCCTTGTACTGGCGCCAGCGTTCGCGCAGCGGTTCGCGCGCGTCCGGATCGGCCGGGACCACTTCCAGCACGCGCTCGCACTGGCCCAGCCAGGGGGCGTCGCGCAGGTTGATCACCAGCGGGCGCGCCGGTGCCTCGGTGCCGGGCACCGCGATCAGCACCAGCGCCTCTTCCTCGTCCATGTCCTCGCCGGCGATCTGGTGCGGGATGTAGGCATCGTCGTCGAACGCCCACAGCAGCTCGTCCAGCTCCTCGGCCTGGGCCTGGTCACGGGCCAGCACCAGGGTGAACAACCCGGCGTCGTTGGCCTTGCGCGCCAGCTCGCAGACCAGGCGCAGCGGCTCGGTCAGGAAGCGGGGCTTGGCGATCAGGTAGAAGTCGGCGCGGGGCATGGCAGGATCCGGGTCAGGCAGGGGCCCGGTGCTGCCGGGCGAGGCCCCGGCCGGCGGGGGCCGGCCAGGGTCGGGTACGGCATCAGGCGCGGGCAGCCTGGTCCAGCAGCCACTGGCTCAGCAGGCCGACCGGGCGGCCGGTGGCCATGCCACGCTTGCCTTCATCGCTGGCCACGCCGGCGATGTCCAAGTGGGCCCAGCGCTGGCCTTCGGCGAAGCGCGACAGGAAGCAGCCGGCGGTGATCGCACCGGCCCAGCGGCCACCGATGTTGTAGACGTCGGCGAAGGTCGAATCCAGCATCGGCTGATACTCGTCCCACAGGGGCAGGCGCCAGGCGCGGTCGAACACGTGCTCGCCTGCGGCCAGCAGCTCGTTGGCCAGGTCGTCGTGCTTGCTCATCAGGCCGGCGGTCTGGTGGCCCAGGGCGACCATGCAGGCACCGGTCAGGGTGGCGACGTCGACCAGCGCGGCCGGCTCGAAGCGCTGCGCGTAGGTCAGCGCGTCGCACAGGATCAGGCGGCCTTCGGCGTCGGTGTTGCCCACTTCGATGGTCTTGCCCGACATCGAAGTGATCACGTCGGACGGACGGTAGGCGTTGCCGTCGATGGCGTTTTCAACGGCCGGCACCACCACGACGAGGTTCAGCGGCAGCTTGGCCTTGACTGCGGCGACGAAGGTGCCGATGACGTTGGCGCCACCGCACATGTCGTACTTCATTTCCTCGATGCCGCCCTGGGTCTTCAGGTTGACGCCACCGGTATCGAAGGTGATGCCCTTGCCGACCAGCACGTACGGCTTGGCGTCGCCGCCATTGTTCCACTTCAGCACCACCAGACGCGGGCGGTTGGCCGAGCCACGGGCCACGGCCAGCAGCGAACCCATGCCCAGCGCTTCCATCTGGTGCTCGTCGAGGATCTCGGCTTCGGCACCGTCGTGCTCGCCGGCGAACTTCACGCCCACTTCGGCCAGGTAGGCCGGGGTGCAGTAGTTCGGCGGCAGGTTGCCCAGCTCGCGGGCGAACTCGACACCGGCGGCGATGGCCTGGCCCTGGGCCAGGGCCTGGGCGTCGTCACCGGCAACGGCCAGCTGGGCCAGGCCGGCATCGTCGGCCTTCTTCTTTCCCAGGGTGGCGGTGTAGCGGTAGGCGGCGTGATCGGCGGCGATCACCGCCTGGCGGATCGCCCAGGCCGCGTCGCGGTCCTTGATGGCCACTTCGGACAGGGTGAACAGTGCGCTGCGGGTTGCGCCGGCCTTCAGCGCGCGCACGGCGTCGCCGATGGCCTTCAGGTACTGCGGCACGCCGAAGCGGGCAGCTTCGCCGAGGCCGATCACCAGCACGCGCGGGGCGGTCACGCCCGGCAGGTCGTGCAGCAGGGTGGTGGCGCCGGTCTTGCCGGACAGGTCGCCGCGCTGGGCCAGGGCGGCCAGGCGGCCACCACTGGCAGCGTCCAGGGCCTGCGCGGCCGGGGTCAGGGTATGGTCGGCATACGCGCCGACCACCACGCAATCAACGGTGGCGGCGGCCGGAGCAACGTGGTTCAGGGTGAATTCGAGGGCCATTGAGCAGATTCCATTGGCGAGTCCGTACAATCGCAGGCCGTTTACGCCCAGACAGTAGACTGGGCGGCACCGCGAACGAACCCCAGAGTTTAAACCACCGCCCCATGCTGAAGCTCGACCGATACCTGCTGGGCGATTTCGTCCAGAGTTTCCTGGCTACCCTGATCGTCCTGCTGGTGGTCAGCGTGGGCGGCGTGCTGGTGGACATCCTCGGCAACATCGCCGACGGGCGCCTGCCGGCCAAGCTGCTGTTCTCGCAGCTGGGCCTGCAGTTCATCGCCTACCTGCCGCTGATCCTGCCGCTGGCGCTGATGCTGGGCCTGCTGCTGGCCGTGGCGCGGCTGTACCGCGACTCGGAGATGGCGGTCATCACCGCGATCGGCGTGGGTCCCAAGCGCCTGCTGCGGCCGCTGCTGATGCTGGTAGTGCCGGTGGTGCTGCTGGTCGGCGCCTGCTCGCTGTGGCTGGGCCCGTGGGCCGGGCGGGTGGCCGAGCAGATGATCATCGAAGCCAACCGCAGCGTGCTGATGGCCGGCCTCGAGCCGGGCCGCTTCACCCCGCTGCCCAATGGTGGCGTGGTCTACCTGTCCTCGATCTCGCCCGATGGCACCGAGCTGGGCAAGGTGTTCCTGCAGCGGCAGAAGGATGACCGCCTGGAAGTGGTGTCGGCCAACAGTGGCCGCATGTTCTTCGAGGGCACCCGCCAGCGCTTCCTGGAGCTGGACGACGGCCACCAGGTGGAAGGCCCGGTGGCCGGCGCGCTGGATTACCGTCTGGCCACCTTTGCCCGCAACGACGTGGCGCTGCCTGACGGCGCACAGACCCGCACCGAGGACGACCCGGAACTGATGCCGACCCTGAAGCTGATCGGCGATGAGCGCCCGCAGGCGCAGGCGCAGCTGCACCGCCGTCTGGCACCGCCGCTGATCGCGCTGGCGTTCGCCCTGTTGACCGTGCCGCTGGGCCGCAGCTCGCCGCGCCAGCAGCGCTACGGCCGCATGATGCTGGCGCTGATGGCCTACATGGTGGGTACCAACCTGATGTTCATCGGCAGCGGCTGGATCGCCAACGGCAAGATTCCGCCCGCGCTCGGCCTGTGGTGGCTGACCCTGCCGCTGCTGGCGCTGGCGATCTGGATGTATGCACGTGATGGCCGCCTGGGCCGCTCGAAGGGAGCCCGCGCATGAGGCTGCGCCCGATGCGTTTCGACCTGTACCTGGGCCAGTCGGTGTTCACCACGGTGCTGCTGACCTGGGCGGTGCTGGTCGGCCTGGACGTGGTGATGGCGTTTTCCGGCGAGTTCAAGGACATCGGCAAGAACGGCTACACCCTGGGCCATGCCGCCGCGTGGGTGCTGTACACGGTGCCGCGCCGCGCCTACACGATGTTCCCCACCGCTGCGGTGATCGGTGCGCTGATGGGCCTGGGCCAGCTGGCGGCGACCTCGGAGCTGACCGCGTTGCGCGCGCTGGGCCTGTCGCGCAAGCGCCTGAGCGTATCGGTGGCGATCGCGCTGTCGCTGTTGACTGCGGTGATGGTGCTCAGCGCCGAGACCCTGGGTCCCTGGGGCCAGGACCGCGCCGATGCACTGAAGTCCAGCGCCAAGTGGGGGCGGGATATCGCCACCAGCCGCTACTCCGGGCTGTGGGCGCGCGAAGGCGACACCTTCCTCAATGCGCAGAGTGGCGAGGAGCAGCTGGTGGGCGACAAGGGGACGCGCCTGATCCTGCGTGACGTGCGCCTGTACCGTATCGCCGAAGACGGTGGGATCGCGTCGCTGACCCATGCCGACACCGCCGAGCATGACAAGGACGGTTGGGTGCTGACCGGGGTCCGCCGCGATACCTTCGGCGAGCGTTCGGCGACCCGCCAGGAAGTCGCGCGCGAGCCGTGGAACTCGAAGCTGGACGCGGCCGCATTGGCTACCGGCATCGCCAAGCCACGCAACCTCAGCGTGGCCGAACTCAGCACCAGCATCGCCTACCGCCAGCGCAACGGTCTGGATGCGCGCGATTTCGAGGATGTGTACTGGAGTCGCTGGTTCTACCCGGTGAACGTGCTGGCGCTGTGCCTGGCGGCGGTGCCGTTCGCGTTCGGATCACTGCGCAGCGGCGGCATGGGCAAGCGCCTGTTCCTGGGCATCCTGTTCGCACTGGGCTTCTGGCTGCTGCAGCTGTTCTTCGGCCGCATGGCCGGCGCGTTGAAGTTCGACTACCGCATCGCCTATGCGTTGCCCCCGATCGTGATGCTGGCGGTGTCCGGGCTGCTGTTCCGGCGAAAATCGGGGTGACTCCTGGAGCCGGGCCAGTGCCCGGCTCCTTTCCACGAGGCCGGGCGGGTGTCCGGCTGCTTTCCTTCACCTTCAAGGACGAACATGAATTACCGTTACTTGCTGCCGTGCATTGCGGCTGTACTGCTTTCAGCGGGCTGCAGCCGATCCCCCGTCGACTTCGAGATCGACAACCCGACCGATGCGCCGGTGACCCTGTCGATCGATGATCAGCAGCACGTCATCGCGCCGCACACTGCGGTACCCATCAGCCTGGAACCCGGCCAGTACCGCCTGCAGAGCGAGAAGATCGGCAAGGTGCGCATGGTGGTCTATGCCGGCGGCAACGGCGGCCTGATCAACCCGACGCTGGGCGAGTACGTGATCGTCACCGAGCAGTACGTCACCAGCAAGACCAACTCCGGTGGCCTGGCGTCGAAAGTCGAGCTGAATGATGTGGAAATCGAAGGGCCGTATGTGAAGGCGACCGGCCTGTTGATTCCACGTCGCTGGGACGTGGGCCTGCTCGGCGAGCTGCCGAACATGGTGGTGTCCAACAGCCCGGATACTTCCTCCGATTACCGGAGCAAGCTCTACAACGTGCCCGGATTCTTCGCGTACCTCGATGCCGAGGACGATCTGCGGGCCGCATTCGGGCCTGGCGGCTACAAAGCGCCACCCGCGACGGTTGAGTTCACCGCCGCCACCCTGCCGGAACTTCCGGCCGTCCTTGAAGCGCAGGGCAAGCCGATGCGGGACCTGTACGCGCAGTACCTGGCGGCCGGCGACGCCGGTGAGCAGAAGCGCCTGAAGAAGGCCAGCCTGAAGCTGTGGCAGGATTTTGCTGCGGCCCAGGGAAAGCTGAACGGCAAGATCCCGGTGCCCGACGACGTCAAGGCCACGAAATTCTCGTCGCAGTTCTTCGAACTGTGGGCGCAGCCGGCGGTGATCCTGCCGGATCCAGTACCGGCAGGCTGATCGTCGCGTTGATCGTGCAGCGCCGGGCCCCTGCTCGGCGGTTTTTTGCCATACGGCCCGACAGCCGGGCATGGGCCCGGCTCTACCGGCAGTGCATCACCGCTTCGGCATCCGCACCAGGCGGGTGCCGCTGGCACGGTCATGCCAGGTCAGTCGCTGGCGGTCGATCCACGCCCACCAGAATCCCAACCCACCCAGCAGCAGCGACAACGTGCCCACCGCAAAGCGCAGCCATAGTTGACTGCGCCGCAGCGGTGCGCCATCGCTCGATTCCAGTTTCAACCGCCACGGCCGCATGCCCAGGGTCTGTCCGCCACGGCGCCAGCTGGCCGTGGCGTACCACCCCGTGATTCCCCAGCACACCGCCCACAGCAGCCACTGCCAGGCACTGAACGGTGCGATGTTCTCGCGCTGCGCGTGGCCGCTGAAGGTGTAGGCGAGGGTGAACAGCGTGCCGGCCAGCATCCACAGCGCCAGCACCGGCAGTGCGTCGTAGACCATCGCCAGCACGCGCCACAGCAGCAATGCGCGCGGGCGGGGCAGCTCGGTAGCGGCCGCAGGGGCCGTGTCGGTGGCAAGGCGGGACATGCACCGAGCATACGCAAAGCTGGCCGTGCCCGCAGTGGCCCTCGTATCCTGCACGCATGGCCCTTGTTTCCACCCCCGCCGAACGCCGCCAGCTGGTCCAGCAACTGCCCGAGCTGCGCGCCGACGACAGCGTGCGCATCCAGCGTTTCCTCGATGCGATCTGGGCCGAGAACGGCCTGGCCCGCGCCACCCTCGACAGCTACCGGCGCGACCTGGAAGGGCTGGCGCGCTGGATGGATGGGCGCGACGGTGGCCTGGCCGGCATCGAACGTCCGGGATTGTTTGATTACCTGGCCTGGCGCACCCGGCATGGCTGGTCGCCGCGCAGCAATGCGCGCCTGTTGTCGGCCCTGCGTGCGTTTTTCGCCGATGGCGTGCGCCGGGGCGATCGCAGCGAAGACCCCAGCGCGCTGCTGGACCCACCCAAGTTGCCCAGGCTGCTGCCCAAGGCACTGGCCGAGAGCCAGATCGACGCCTTGCTGGCGGCACCGGACATCGACAGCCCGTTGGGCCTGCGCGATCGCGCCATGCTGGAGCTGATGTATGCCGCCGGCCTGCGTGTGAGTGAGCTGGTGCTGCTGCCGGCGACGGCGGTCAACCTGCGCCAGGGCGTGCTGCGGGTGACCGGCAAGGGCAGCAAGGAACGGCTGGTGCCGCTGGGCGAGGAATCCCAGCACTGGCTGGAGCGCTACCTGCAGCAGTCGCGGCCGCAGCTGGTCGGCAAGGGCAAGGTGCAGGCATTGGCGGATGGGCAGGCGCCACTGTTCGTCGAGCCCACGCTGCATGCGCTGACCCGCCAGGCGTTCTGGCACCTGGTCAAGCGCCATGCGCAGGTCGCGGGCATCGATCCGGCGCGGATCAGTCCGCATGGCCTCCGCCACAGCTTCGCCACCCACCTGCTCAACCGCGGCGCTGACCTGCGCGCGCTGCAGATGCTGCTCGGCCACAGCTCGCTGTCCACCACCCAGATCTACACCCTGGTGGCACGCGAGCACCTGCAGAAACTGCATGCCCGCCACCACCCGCGGGGGTGAGCCGGGGGCTGAACCCCGGCCCCGGGTCGTGCGCGGTGTCGCGGCCCGCCTCGGGTGGCTGTGTCAGAATCCGGGGTCTTCTTCTGCCGCAGACCGTTCCATGCTCCGATTTGCCATCGCCGCCGTGTTCGGCGCGCTCAGCCTGACGGCCTGTGCCCAGCCCGCGCCGCCGGCCACCAAGGCCCCTGCCACCGCTGCGGCCAAGGCCAGCCCGGCGGCCAACGCGTCAGCCGACCAGGCCGTGCGTGCCGCGCTGACCGCGCTCAATCCCGGTTTCCAGGTGGATTACATCGGCGCGGCGCCGTTCCCCGGCTTCCGCGAGGTCGTCGTGTCCGGCCAGTTGCTGTACGTGTCCGATGATGGCCGCTACCTGTTCCAGTCGCAGCCCTACGACACCCGCGCCAAGGGCCCCGCCAACAGCGAAGGCCTGCTGGGCTACCGTCGCGACCTGCTGGCCAAGGCCAACCACGGCGATCGCATCGTGTTCGCCGCACCGAACGCGAAGTACACCATCAGCGTGTTCACCGACATCGAGTGCGGCTACTGCCGGAAGCTGCACCAGGACATCGCCGAACTGAACCGCAACGGCATCAGCGTCGAGTACCTGGCGTTCCCGCGCATGGGTCTGGGCAGCAAGGACTACACCGACATGATCTCGGTCTGGTGTGCCGCCGATCGTCGCCAGGCGCTGACCAACGCCAAGCGCGGTGGCAGCGTGCCGGCGAAGAACTGCACCAACCCGGTGGCGATGCAGTACGCGCTGGGCCAGCAGCTGGGCGTGAATGGCACGCCGGCGATCTTCGCGCCGGACGGTACCCAGCTGGGGGGGTACCTGCCGCCGGCACAGCTGCGCGCGGCGCTGGAAAAGCTGTCGGCCAAGCGCTGACCGGGAATGCCGCCGGGCATGGCCCGGCGCTACCGGGGGTGGGCGGGTAGCGCCGGGCCATGCCCGGCGGATGCATCATTCGAACGAAGCCGGGGATGCGAGCCGCATCCCCGGCCTTTTCCTTATTTCAGGCCATCACTGACCGCCTTGGTCAGCGTGCCCTGCGCATCGTCACCACTGAACTCCCAGACGAACGCACCGCCCAGGCCCTGGGTCTTCACGTAGCCCATCTTGCGGGTGATGTTGGCCGGGGTATCGAAGCTCCACAGCGTGCTGCCGTTGTAGATCCAGGTGGCACCGGCGGTGCTGTCGGTGTAGCCCGGCCACGCCAGGTTCTTCAGCACCTTCCAGTCCTCGATGCCGGCTTCATACGTGCCCGGGGCGGCACCGGTCGCGGTCTGGTACAGGCCGTTGTTGGCATTGGCCACGCCGGTCCAGCCACGCCCGTAGTAGCCGATGCCCAGGTTGAGCTTGGCGGCGGGCACGCCACGGCTGATGAAGGCCTCGATGGCATCGTTGCTGTTGTACAGCTTCTGGTCGCCGGTGGACGGATCATTCGGCGAATCGAACAGCGCCGACTGGTGATTGGTCTTCGCATCCCACGCGCCGTGGAAGTCGTAGGTCATCACGTTGATGTAGTCCAGGTACGGATGGTACGCAGCCGGATCGGTGACACGGATCTTGTCGATGCCGGCGCCCACCGCCACGGTCAGCAACAGGCCCGGACGCACCGCATCGAGCTGGCGGCGGAACTCGGCCATCAGCGCGGTGAAGTTGGCATTGTCTTCCGGCTTGCCGCATTCGATGCCGCAGGCCACCGGGTACTCCCAGTCGATGTCGATGCCGTCGAACACGCCCAGCGCGGCACCGGCGCCACCGGCACCGTCGGTCACCGGCAGGTTGCCCTTGATGTAGGCGTCGATGCACGAGGCGACGAAGGCCTGGCGGTTTTCCGGGCGCGCCGCGCTGGAGAAGCCGCGCGACCAGGTCCAGCCACCCAGCGAGATCAGCACCTTCATGCCCGGGTACTTGGCCTTGAGCTGCTTGAGCTGGTTCCAGTTGCCGCGCAGCGGCTGGTCCCAGGTATCGGCGCTGCCGCTGACACTCTCGGCGGCACTGAAGGCCTTGGTGTAGTCGGCGAACGCATCGCCACCGGCACCGCTGTTCGGATCCGACGGCTGGGTGATGCCCACTTCGCAGCGGTTGTTGCGCACGTTGCCGAACGCGTAGTTGATGTGGGTCAGGCGCGCGGCCGATCCGCTGCTGTCGATGTTCTTGACCCGGTAGTTGCGGCCGTAGATGCCCCACTGGGTGAAGTAACCGATGACCCGCTTGCCGGTGCTGCCACCGTCGCCGGCCAGCGTGGTGGCAGTGATCTCGGTGCCCTGTGCCGACGCATTGCCGGCGTTGTCGCGGGCACGCACACGGTAGCGGTAGGTGGTCGACGCGGTCAGACCGCCATCGACATAGCTGGCACTGGACGGCGAACCGACCAGGCTGCCATTGCGGTACACGTCATAGCCGGCCAGGCCGCTGCCACCGGTATTGTCGGTGGACGGGCTCCAGCTGAGCGCGATGCTGTTGGCGGTACGCGTGCCGACCGCCAGTCCGCCCGGCACGCTCGGTGCGGTGGTATCGCCACCGGCGGCGTTGACGGTGATGGTGATGGTCGCGGTGCTGCTGGTGGCGTTGTTGTTGTCGGTGGCTACCGCGCGCAGGGTGTGGCTGCCGGCGCTGGCATTGGTCCAGCTGGCCGCATACGGCGCACTGGTGGCCACGCCCAGCGTGCTGCCATCGCGGAAGAACTCGACCTTGGCGACGCTGCCGTCCGGATCACTGGCGGTGGCGGTCACGTTGACCGTGCTGCCGGCGCTGAAGGTAGCGCCGTTGGCCGGCGAGGTCAGGCTGACCACCGGCGGCTGGTTGGCACCGCTGCCATCACAGGCGCCGAGGTTGGTGTAGTAGGGCGCACCGGCCGGATGGTCCGGCGGCGCGTTCCAGATGTCCTGGTTCGCCCGATAGAGGACGCCTCCTTTCTGCAGGGTATCGCCGGCCCGGTAGATCTTGGCCTGGTCCCACTGGGCCACGCCGGCACAGCTGGCGGCCTGCGCCAGGCCGGGCAGGGCGGCGCTGCCGGCGGCCAGGGCAAGCAGCCAGGCCAGGTGGCGGGGACGACAGCTTCGGGTCGCACGTTCGGCACTGCGCACAATCGGGTCGTACATGGGTAAGTCTCCGATCAAAAGGCGCGCGGGCCCCGATGGCGCCGCGCGTGACGCAGGTCCGGGCGTCGCCCGGGAAGGCGACGGAGGGGGCGGACGGGGTACCTGGGAGGCCGGGGAGAGAGTCCGGTGCCAGGTGAGGACAACGTTGTCATCAATTGCGTGGTCAATCCGTGAGCAAGCGCATGGTTCCGGGATTCGGGCGGGAAGGCGGCGCTGCGCGCGGTCGGCGGCCATCGGCGGAGCCCCTCGTGGCTGGGCGGCGCGCGAATTCATGGGTTTGGCCGGGTGGGTGGGGTCAGGCGGGGACGCCGTGAACCCGTCCCTGGGGGCTTGGCCGCGGCATCCATGCCGCGGACACCCCGCCTGACCCCACCCACCCGGCCTCTGACAGGTTCCTGCGCAGCCAGCCACGAAAGACAGAACAAAAAATCAAAAGCAGAAGCCGGTCGCTGCGCTCTTCATGCTTGATTTCTGACATTTCTCTGGTTGCCGGCCAGCGGCCGGCACTACCGGGAACATCCACGCATGGCGTGGATCTACCGCAGATCGCGGAAATCTGTCGAAGGCGGGGTGGGTCCGGTGGCGGGGGTGTCCGCGGCATGGATGCCGCGGCCCAGCCCCCAGGGATGGGTTTACGGCGTCCCCTGCCACCGGACCCACCCCGCCATCCCACGGAAATCCTGCTTTTGCTTTGGCAGCTGCTGTTGCTGTTGCCGTTGCCCTGGCCTCGGCGGGTGCCGGGCGCCGCCCGGCCAA
>NZ_JAUTXR010000182.1 GCF_030658505.1 Stenotrophomonas raiganjensis (SeqCode)
GCCATCCAGACAGGTTGAGTAGACATGCCATCCAGACAGATCGCAGAGAACTGTCGAAGGCGGGGTGGGTGCCGGGGGGGGGGGGGGGGGGCCCAGGAGGGGGCGCCCCCGCCCGCCCCCCCGGGGGGACCGGCGCCCCCCCCCCCCCGCCCCCCCCCCCCCCCCCCCCCCCCCCCACCCCGCCTTCGACAGTTCTCTGCGATCTGTCTGGATGGCATGTCTACTCAACCTGTCTGGATGGCATGGCCTGCTGGTGGCGGGTGTCGGCCTTGGTCGACACATAGATCAGCTTCGCGGGGAATCGTTGGGTCCTTGCTCGAACAATTCGCCCTGCACGACCGGTTCCTTTTCGCGGAAGCCACCCAGGCCGACGCCGACCAGGCGGTAGCGCGTCCCGGCCGGCAGATCCACCCTCGCGCGCAGGGCCAGTGCGATGTCGCGCAGTTCTTCCATCGATTCCGGCGGTCGTTCCGGGGTGAAGCTGCGGGTGAGGATGCGGAACTGCGCAGTCTTCAGCTTCAGCACCACGGTATGGCCGATGCGTTCGGTCTTGCGGGTGGCCCTCCAGGTCTTCTCCGCCAACTGCACGATGGCCTCGGTCAGGTCTTCCAGCAGCAGGTCTTCGGCGAAGGTGTCCTCCGAGGAAATCGACTGCACCTGCTGGTCCGGTTCCACCGGCCGCTCGTCGATGCCGCGTGCGCGGTTGTACAGGCTGCGGCCGAAGCTGCCAAACGCCTCTTCCAGATCGATCAGTGCCCACTGCCGCAGGTCACCGCAGGTGACGATGCCGCGCGCGGCCAGCTTGCCTTCCATCACCTTGCCGACGCCGGGCACCCGGCTCACCGGCAGTGGCAGCAGGAAGGCCTCCACCCGCTGCGGGGGAATCACGAACTGGCCGTCGGGCTTGCGCCAGTCCGAGGCGATCTTGGCCAGGAACTTGTTCGGCGCGATCCCGGCTGAAGCAGTCAGGTTCGTTTCCTCGCGGATCTGTGCGCGGACGGTGCGGGCGATGTCGGTGGCCAGTGCGATGCCACTCTTCGGCTCGGTCACGTCCAGGTAGGCCTCGTCCAGCGACAGTGGCTCGACCAGGTCGGTATGGCGCAGGAAGATCCCGCGCACCTGCTGTGACACCGCCTTGTATCGCGCGAAGTCCGGCGGCACGAAGATCGCGTCCGGGCACAGGCGTTCGGCACGTACGGCCGGCATCGCCGAACGCACGCCGAACACGCGCGCCTCATAGGACGCCGCGCACACCACCGAACGCGCACCGCGCCATGCCACAACCACCGGCTTGCCGCGCAGTGACGGATCGTCGCGCTGCTCCACCGACGCGTAGAACGCGTCCATGTCGACGTGGATGATCTTGCGCAGTCGGGTCATGTCAGGCGGAAAAGGCAGGGACGGGGCCGGCAGGCCACACGCCGAAGTATGGTCTTTGCACATCAACAGGATGCGCGTATTCCCTTGAAAACACTACGGTTGCGTACGGTTGAAATGTTTGATCGGCGCAGTTTCCACGGGCATTCTCGGGCGCTTGTTTCCCTGTTCTTCGCTTCCAGGATTGTGCTTCATGACCCGTCTCCACGCGTTCAACCGCGAACAGCTGCTGGCCAGCGCACGCGGTGAACTGTTCGGCACCGCTGCCGGCCGTCTGCCCAACGACCCGATGCTGATGTTCGACCGCATCACCGAGATCCGCGAGGACGGCGGACCGCATGGCAAAGGCATGGTACGCGCCGAGCTGGATATCCGCCCGGACCTGTGGTTCTTTGGCTGCCACTTCATCGGCGACCCGGTAATGCCCGGTTGCCTGGGGCTGGATGCCATGTGGCAGCTGACCGGCTTCTTCCTGACCTGGCTGGGTGCCCCCGGCAAGGGCCGCGCACTCGGCTGCGGCGAGGTAAAGTTCACCGGCCAGGTGCTGCCGGAAGCCAAGCTCGTGCGTTACGAGATCGACATCAGCCGGGTCATCAACCGCAAGCTGGTGATGGCGCAGTCGGACGCCCGCATGTACGTGGATGATCGCGAAATCTACAGCGCGCGCGACCTGCGCGTCGGCCTGTTCACTGAAACCGGGAGCTTCTGATGCGTCGCGTCGTCATCACCGGCATGGGCATCACGTCCTGCCTCGGCAATGATCTGGATACCGTTTCAGCCGCGCTGCGCGAAGGGCGCTCGGGCATCACCGCCCTGGCCGACCACGCCGAAGCGGGCCTGCGCAGCCAGGTCGGCGGTCGTGTCGACCTCGATCTGGAGGCGCTGATCGACCGCAAGCAGAAGCGCTTCATGAGTGATGCGGCGGCCTTCGCCTATCTGTCCATGCGCGATGCCATCGCCGATGCCGGGCTCAGCCCCGAGCAGGTCAGCAACCTGCGCACCGGCCTGATCGCCGGGTCCGGTGGCGGCTCCAGCGAGTGGCAGATCGGCGCGGTCGACCTGCTGCGCGAACGTGGTGTGCGCAAGGTCGGCCCGTACATGGTGCCGCGCACGATGTGCTCGACGGTCTCGGCCTGCCTGGCCACCGCCTACCAGATCAAGGGCGTCAGCTACTCGCTGTCGGCCGCCTGCGCGACCTCGGCGCATTGCATCGGCGCCGCTGCGGACATGATCCGGCACGGTGCGCAGGACATCATGTTCGCCGGCGGTGGCGAAGACCTGCACTGGTCGATGAGCGTGATGTTCGATGCGATGGGCGCCCTGTCGACCAGCTTCAACGACACCCCGGCCAGTGCCTCGCGCCCGTACGACAAGGACCGCGACGGCTTCGTCATCGCCGGTGGTGGCGGCATGCTGGTGCTGGAGGACTACGACCACGCCGTCGCGCGCGGTGCGCACATCCATGCCGAGCTGATCGGGTACGGCGTGACCTCCGATGGCGCCGACATGGTCGCCCCGTCCGGCGAGGGTGCGGTGCGCTGCATGAAGATGGCGCTGCAGGGCGTCGATCGCCCGCTGGACTACCTCAACACCCACGGCACCTCGACGCCGCTGGGCGACGTCACCGAGCTCAACGCGATCCGCGAAGTGTTCGGCGACGCCGTGCCGCCGCTGTCCTCGACCAAGGCACTGTCCGGCCATTCGCTGGGTGCGGCCAGCGTGCACGAGGCGATCTACTGCCTGCTGATGATGCGCGACGGCTTTGTCGCCGGTTCGGCCAACATCGGCGAGCTGGACCCGAAGGTGGAGAGCTTCCCGATCCTGCGCGAAAGCCGCGAGCAGAAGCTGGATACGGTGATGTCCAACAGCTTCGGCTTCGGTGGCACCAACGCCGCACTGGTGTTCGGGCGGGTGTGATGGGGGCAGGTGTGCCGACCAACGGTCGGCACCCACCGTCAGGGGCGGTTGGCCCCCACCGTTACCTCGGCAACAACGGCAGCAGCAGCGCGTGCGCATCCACCAGCGAACCGACGATGCGGTGGCCGAGTGCGCGCAGTTCTTCGTCCGGGTGCACCAGGTCCGGCACCTGGATCACGGTCATGCCGGCCGCCAGCGCCGCGCGCGTGCCGGCCGGTGAGTCTTCCAGCGCCAGGCAACGCTCGGGTGCCTGGCCCAGCCGCTGCGCGGCCAGCAGGTAGATGTCCGGCGCCGGCTTCGGCCGCGCCACGTCGCCGCTGGTGATCACCGCATCGAAATACGGCAGCAGTCCGGCGGCCGCCAGCTTGCGATTGGCCCGCGGCTGCCGCGTGGTGGTCGCTACCGCACGTGGCACCGCGTGCGCCTTCAGTAGTTCCAGCAGCTCCAGGATGCCCGGACGCAATGGCAGCCCGGTCTGCGTGCGTGCTTCATACAGGTCGTGGCAACGCGCGGCGACCGCGTCGATCACGCTGTCCTCGATGCCCTGCGCACGCAGCAATGCGTGCGTATCACGGTCACCGAGGCCGACCATGCGCAGGAACACCGCCTCGTCCAGGCCCAGCCCGAATTCGTCGGCGGCCTGGCTCCAGCAGGCCAGCGAGACCCGCTCGCTGTCGATCATCAGGCCGTCCATGTCGAAGATGACGGCGTCGGGAAGGAACGGCAGCGCAGCGATGGTGGTCATGGAGCGAACAGCGTATCCAGGTCGGTGGAGGTGAGCTGCCGCCATTGCCCCTCGTCCAGTCCCTGCAGGTCCAGCCCGCCGACGCGGCTGCGGTGCAGGGCCTGCACGTGGTTGCCGGTGGCGGCGAACATGCGGCGTACCTGATGGTAGCGGCCTTCGTGCAGCACCAGGCGCGCGCGACGCGCATCCAGCACGTCCAGTTCAGCCGGCAGCAGGGGCGTCTTCTCGGACTCCAGCATCAGCGTGCCGCTGGCGAACAGCGCCACCTCGTCGCCGCGCAGGTCGTCGCTCAGCTCCACCTCGTAGACCTTGGGCAGCTTCGACTTCGGCGAGATGATCCGGTGCAGCAGGCCACCGTCGTCGGTCAGCAGCAGCAGGCCACTGGTCTCGCGGTCGAGGCGGCCGACCGTGGACAGTACCGGGTCGCGGTCGCGGAAGCGCGGCGGCAGCAGGTCGTAGATCAGGCGGCCGGTGTCCTTGGTCGAGCAGGTGTAGCCGGCCGGCTTGTGCAGCGCGATCGACAACCCGGCCGGCGGGTCCAGCGGCTCGCCGTCAACGCGGATGGCCTCGTGCGGCACCTGGTCGTCGGCATACAACACCTCGCCGTCGGCGTCGGTGACGCGGCCTTCGCGGAACATCCACTGCACCTGCTTGCGGCTGCCATAGCCCAGGTTGGCGATGAGCTTGACCAGCTTCACTTGCCCTTCCCCTTCACCGCTTCCACCAGCTTGAAGCCATCACGCTCGGCGATCACGCGCACCGCGCCAAAGCTCTCGTTGAGCGTGTACTCGTACGGCAGGTGGCGGTTGGCCACCACGTACAGGCGCCCTCCCGGGCGCAGCGCCTGCGCGGCCACGGCGATGAAGCGCTGGCCGATGTCCGGGCGATCGGCGCGCGACGGCGTGTGGAACGGCGGGTTGCTGATGATGACGTCGTAGCCCGGTTCGATGCCGGCGGTGACGTCCTGCCACAGGAAGCGCAGCGGCAGCGGGCGCGGCGGCGGCGCCAGGTTCAGTTCGGCCAGCGCCAGCGCGCGCTGCTCGGCCTCGTACAGGTCCAGCGCAGTGATCTTCGGGCAGCGTTCCAGCAACTCGCGCGACAGGTAGCCATAGCCGGCGCCGAGGTCGGCGGCACGCCCGGCCAGGTCGGCCGGCAGGTGCTCGGCCAGCAGCGCCGAAGCCGGATCGATGCGATCCCAGGCGAACACGCCCGGGCGGCTGAGGAAACGGCCACCGACGATCGGGCGCACCGCGTCCAGTGCCGACCAGCGCTTGGCCAGGTCGGCATCGTGCTGGCCCTGCATCGGGGCGGTCCAGTACACGCGGCAATGGTTCTTGGTCAGGCTGCCGCCGAGGCCAGCCAGCTGCTTGAGGTCGCCCTCGCCCGAGCGCGCGCCTTCGTTGTTGGACTGACAGGCAACAATGCGGCCACCCTCGGCGACCAGCGCCAGCGCGCGCGCGAACAGCGCACGGGCCTCTTCGCGCTGGCGCGGCGGCAGCACCAGCACCAGCGGATAGCGACCCTTGCCGGCCGCATCATCCAGCTGGCCGCTGACGGTCCAGCCGGCAGCCTGCTGCAGCGGCTGCGCGAACGGGGCGAAGCTCTGCTCGCAGTGCACCTCGCGGAGGCCGGCCGCTTCGCGCAGTGGCCAGCCGTCGCGGGCACGCAGGAAAGCCACCGGGCCCTCCGGCCAGCGCAGGGCACCTTGGGAGAACGGCAGGAACAGGGTCTGCAGGGGGGCGTCGTCGCTGGAGGCCATCGGCGCGGGTACTTCAAGCGTGAGGGCCGTCCATTGTACCGGCTTGGCCGCGCCGGCCCCGGCAGGCCGTTTTGCGAAACCCGAACGGGGCCTTGATCCGCCAACAACATTGGAACGTTCAGGGTAGAGGCTCCCCGGAAATCCAGGAGAACCTGCATGCGAGCCTTGTTCGTCGGTGGCGTGGTCGACAACAGTGAAATGGACCTGGAAGGCAGCCATCCGCCCGTGCACTACCCCGAGGACACCGGCGGCGGCCACTCGCGCTACCGGCTGCACCAGGTCGGCCATGGTGCAGACGGCAGCGTGGCCTACGCGGTATACGGCGCACCGGACCTGGCCGATGACGAGGTGGCGCGGGTTGCGGAGGAACGCGCCTATGCGCGGCGGTTCGAGGCGACGCCGACGTTGTTCGAGCATTGACACATCCGTAGCGCCCGAGCCCATGGCCGGGCGCCGGTGCAGCCGCATCGGCGGCAGCCGAGCGTGCGCTCGGCTCTGCATCGGATCAAGGCGCCCTGGGCGCCCTGGGTGCCCTGGGTGGCAGGCGGTTGATGCTGGCGATCTCGTCCAGCCAGACGTGGTGCTGCTGCACCGGCGTGTCGTAGTCGTCCAGCCGCAGCTGGCCGTTGCTGCCCTCATCACCCGCCGCGTTGCGGTACTGCTGCACGGTCGGCTTCACCGCCACCGTGCCGAGCAGGCGACGACCATCAGTCAGGGTCAGTTCCACCTGCGTTTCGCCTTCCAGCTGCGGCAGCAGGGCTTCCAGGCGCGCGATCTGCGCCGGATCGGTATGGATGCGGGGAGCTGTGCGGGACATCGGCGACCTCCTGCGTGCAGGGTCGCCGATCGACCGTGAATGTTCAGTGCAGCGCGTTGTCGGCGCGCGGCACCTGTACCTTGCGCACGGCGGACACCAGCTGCGCCACCGAATATGGCTTGGCGACGTGTTCCTGGAAGCCCGAGGCCAGCGCGCGGCGGCGATCGTCGGCCCGTGCCAGCGCGGTTACCGCCACGGCAGGCAATGTGGCCGCATCCACGCCCATGTCCTCGCGCAGCGTGCGCACCAGGCCGTAGCCATCCATGCCGGGCATGCCGATGTCGGTCAGCATCACGTGGTACTGCAGATGGCCGGTATCGGCCAGCAGCGCCAGTGCTTCGCCGGCCGAGCTGGCCGCCGATACGCTGGCGCCCTGCTCTTCCAGCATGCGCCGCAGGTACTCCAGTACCTCCGGCTGGTCTTCCACCGCCAGCACATGCATGCCACGCAGCGGATACGGCTCGACGATCACCGGTTCCAGGATCGGCCCGCTGATCACTTCGCGCAGCGGCCGCCGCTCGGCATCGGGGATGTGCTGCGGCAGGCGCACGGTGAACGTAGCACCGTGGCCGTGGCCTTCGCTGGCAGCGGTGACGGTGCCGCCGTGCAGTTCCACAAGCTGCTGCACGATCGCCAGTCCCAGGCCCAGGCCACCATGCCGGCGCGTGGTGGTGCCGTCGGCCTGGCGGAAGCGGCTGAACAGGTGGTTGAGGAATTCCGGCGCGATGCCGTCGCCGGTATCACGCACGGTGATCACCCACTGGTTGCCATCGGCCTACAGCTGCAGGTCGATACGGCCTTCAGCCGGGGTGAACTTGATCGCATTCGACAGCAGGTTCCAGAACACCTGCTGCAGGCGGGTGGCATCGCCCAGTACCAGGGTGGGCTGCTCGGGCAGCTGCATGCTCACATCCAGCGCCTTGCCTTCGGCCACCAGCTCCTGCGCGCCGATGGCTTCGCCAAGCAGATCGCGCAGGTCCAGCACCTCCACCTCCAGCTGCACCTTGCCCAGCAGCATGCTGCTGAGATCGAGCATGTCCGAGATCAGCCGCTTCTGCGCACCGGCGCTGCTGGCGATCACATTCAGGCCCTTGTACAGCGGGCTGGTGTTGTCCACGCGCTGCAGCAGCAGTTCGCTCCAGCCAAGAATGGTGGTCAGCGGCGTACGCAGTTCGTGCGACAGCGTGGCCAGGAATTCATCCTTCAGCCGCGCCATGTTTTCCGCTGCACTGCGTGCGGCGCGCTCGGACTGCAGCAGCTCCTCACGCGCCAGTTCGATCTCGCGGCGTTCGGTCACATCCGGGCTGCTGCCGGCCAGGCCGATGAAGCGGCCCATGCGCGAAAAGCGCGGGCGGGCATTCATTTCCAGCCAGCGCCACTGGCCATCGGCACGCCGTGCACGCACCAGTGCATGCATCGAGCGCTGCGCTTTCAGTGCTTCCTGCAGTTCGTATTCGAACACCGACGCATCATCCGGATGCACCAGGCCACGCCAGACATCTTCCGGCACGCGGGTCTCGTCGCCGCCGAAGAATTCGCTGAAGGCACTGTTGACGAAGCGGGCGTGACCACGCTCGTCGAGCACCCACACCGGCATCGGCAGGCCATCGGCCAGCGCGCTGAAGCGAGCTTCGCTCTCGCCCAGTTCCACTTCCATCTGCTTGCGCGCGGTGATATCGAAGAACAGGATGCCGACCTTGTCCTCGCCCGGCCGTCCCACGCGCACAGCATCGACCGCGAACGAGCGGCCCAGCGCACGCGCCTCCATTTCGAACTGCGCCGGGCGACCGCTGCGTGCGACCTCGCCATAGATGCGGAACCAGTCGTCCTCGTGGTTGGGCTCCAGCAGGCTCATGCGCTGGCCACATGCATCCTTCAGCCCGGTGTGTCGTTCGAATGCGTCATTGACCTCGATGAAGCGGTAGTCCACGGCGCGGTCGCCCTCGAACAGCACCTGGATCACGCAGAAACCGGCGTTGATGCGCTCAAGCACGCCATGATGCAGGTCGGGTTCGGGCGCCGGCACCATCATCGGCGGGCGCTCTACGAGGGGCGGCAGTGTGGACAAGGGCGTCTGTGCGGGCCAGGTTGGAGGCACAGCATCTTCCAAAGGGCGTATTCACAGCGTCAAGCGCCGTCAGTCATGGTTGACGTCGATGAATTGGCGGCAACCGCTCTTGCGCACGACGCATCCGGCCATTGCCGATAGCGGGAAGCAGGATCACACTCGATCCGTGATCAACATCGCCCCCATCGAGGGGACGCAGGAGACCGTCATGAAACGCTCACTCGCGATTGCCCTGCTGGCAGCCGCCCTCGTGGCGGGCGGCGCCAGCGCGGCACCGCGTACCGTGACCGATCCGGAAGCTCCCCGCGCACTGCAGGCCGATGGCCCGGTCAGCGTGAAGTGGGACGATCCGGCCAAGTTCACCGAGATCCGCCAGAGCACCAACCGCTTCGAAGCCGAGCGTGGCGACTGGGTGCAGCAGTTGGCGCGCTACCTGCAGACCACTGCCGCCAAACCGCTGCAGCCGGGGCAGACCCTCGATGTGACCCTGGTCGACATCAAGCGTGCCGGTGACTACGAGCCGTGGCACGGCCCGCGCGGCCGCGACATCCGGATCATGCGCGACATCTACCCGCCGCGGATCAGCCTGCAGTACACGCTGAAGGACGCCAGCGGCCGCATCGTCAGCGAGGGCGACGCGCGCTTGAGCGATACCGGCTACCTGCACAACATCGGCCTGAAGAGCGACAGCGATCCACTGCGCTACGAGAAGCGCCTGATCGATGACTGGGTCAGGCGCCAGCTGGCCAGCCAGGCCACTGCCGCGCGGTAGGCCGTAGGCCCATCGGTAGGTGTCGACCTTGGTCGACAGGCATTACAGGGCGCCGACCAAGGTCGGCCGCTGCTGAAGCCGAGCGTGCGCTCGGCTCTACACGTACACCTTCGCCACGCGCTTGACCGCGCACGGCAGCTGGTAGGCACTCACGCCACAGCGCGGCGCCAGCTCGGACAGCGTCGGGGCGCTGCCCCACAGCTCGACCACGCTGCCGATACCCGCCTGCGGATGCGCGGTCAGGTCTACGGTCAGCATGTCCATCGATACACGGCCGATCAGCGCACCCGGCTGGCCGTCGATCAGCACCGGCGTGCCATTCGGTGCGAACTGCGGATAGCCGTCGGCATAGCCGAGCGCGACCACACCTACGCGGGTGCGCGCCTTGGCCACGAAGCGTGCGCCATATCCCACCGGTTCACCGGCTTCGATCCAGCGTTCGGCGATCACCTTGGACTGCATCGTCATCACCGGGCGCAGGCGCTCGGTCAGCGCGCTGTTGTCCGGCAGCGGATTGGCGCCGTACAGCATCAGGCCCGGGCGCACCCAATCGCTGCGCACATCCGGCCAACCAAGCAATGCCGGCGAGTTGCACACGCTGGTCTCGCCCTCCAGCCCGTCAATGGCGCGGGCGAAGGTGGCTGCCTGTTCGTGGGTGCGCTCGCTGTCCAGCTCGTCGGCGCGAGCCAGGTGGGTCATCAGCACGATGCGATCGACCTGCGGCAGCGCCGACAGGCGCGCATGCGCCGTGCGGAAGCTGTCCACGTCCAGGCCGAGGCGATGCATGCCGCTGTCCAGCTTCAGCCATACCGTCAACGGACGCGGGCTGTCGAAGGCCGCGACGGCCTCCAGCTGCCACGGCGAACCGACGGCGAACCAGAAATCATGCTCGGCCACCAGCGCCATGTCGCTGGGCTCGAAGATACCCTCCAGCAGCAGGATCGGCGCACGGATGCCGGCCTGGCGCAGTTCCAGCGCCTCTTCGATGGTGGCCACGCCGAAGCCATCGGCTTCGCCTTCCAGTGCCTGTGCACAGCGCACCGCGCCGTGGCCATAGGCATCGGCCTTGATGATCGCCAGGGCCTTGCCACCGCCCAGTTCACGGGCGAGGCGGTAGTTGCTGCGCAGAGCGCCCAGATCGATCAGCGCGCGGGCAGGACGCATGTGCGGTTCTCGTGTTGCGGCGCGTGACCGTACTGGCCGTAGCGGAAAATATCCAGACCTTCAGTGCTGATCTGCGGCTGGCGCGCGCTCATCAGGTCGGCCAGGTAGCGGCCCGAGCCGCAGGCCATGGTCCAGCCCAGGGTGCCGTGGCCGGTGTTGAGGTACAGGTTGCGGAACGGCGTGGCGCCGATCACCGGCGTACCGTCCGGCGTGGCCGGGCGCAGGCCGGTCCAGAACTGCGCGCGCGACAGGTCGCCGCCCTTCGGGTAGAGGTCGCTGACCACCAGTTCCAGGGTCTCGCGGCGGCGCTGCGACAGCGACAGGTCGAAGCCGGCCACTTCGGCCATGCCACCGACGCGGATGCGGTCGTCGAAACGGGTGACCGCCACCTTGTAGCTCTCATCGAGGATGGTCGAGGTCGGCGCCATCGCCGGATCGGTGATCGGCAGGGTCAGCGAGTAGCCCTTCAGCGGGTACACCGGCAGGCGCATGCCCAGCGGTGCGACCAGCGCTGGCGAATAGCTGCCGAGTGCGACCACGAAGCGGTCTGCGGTTTCCAGCTTGCCGTCGATGCGCACGCCGGTGATGCGGTCGCCCTCGAACTCCAGGCCGGTGATGTCCTGGTCGAAGCGGAATTCGACGCCGGCGTCCACGCACATCTGCGCCAGGCGGCGGGTGAACAGCTGGCAGTCGCCGGTCTGGTCGCGCGGCAGGCGCAGCGCACCGACCAGGCCGTCGACGTGGGCCAAGGCCGGTTCGGCCTGGATGATGCCAGCGCGGTCCAGCACCTCGTACGGCACGCCGTACTGGGCGAGGATCTCGATGTCCTGTGCTGAGGCATCCAGCTGCTGCTGGGTGCGGAACAGCTGGGTGGTGCCCAGGTCGCGGCCTTCGAACTCGATGCCGATCTGCGCGCGCAGCTCGTTCAGGCAGTCGCGGCTGTACTCGGACATGCGCACCATGCGCGCCTTGTTGATCGCGTAGCGTTCGTGGGTGCAGTTGCGCAGCATCTGCCACAGCCAGCGGTACTGGGCCAGATCCATGCCCGGGCGGATCGCCAGCGGCGCGTGCTTCTCGAACAGCCAGCCGATCGCCTTCTTCGGCACGCCGGGCGCCGCCCACGGCGAGGTGTAACCGAACGACAGCTGGCCAGCATTGGCGAAGCTGGTCTCCAGCGCCGGGCCGGGTTGGCGGTCGATGACCGTGACTTCAAACCCGGCCTGTCGCAGGTACCAGGCACTGGTGGTGCCGATCACGCCGCTGCCGAGAACTAGGACTCGCATGGGACTTCTCCAACCCGATCATTCCCTGCACTGGAGCGTGCCGGGACCATAATTGGGGAAGTATAGACAGCCAATACCAGTTGATTTGCCTGATTTGAAATCAACCGGCAGGATGTTCTCCTGCAATTCATTCCCCAAGGTTGACGGCCATGGCCACCCGTACCCGCGAACTGGACAAGATCGACCGCAAGATCCTGCGCATCCTGCAGGCCGAAGGCCGCATCTCCTTCACCGAACTGGGTGAGCGGGTCGGCCTGTCGACCACCCCATGCACCGAGCGCGTGCGCCGGCTCGAGCGCGAAGGGGTGATCACCGGCTACCACGCCCACCTCGACCCGGCGGCGGTGAAGGCCAGCCTGCTGGTGTTCGTGGAGATCAGCCTGGCCTACAAATCCGGTGACATCTTCGAGGAGTTCCGGCGCGCGGCCCTGAAGCTGCCCAACGTACTGGAGTGCCACCTGGTGTCCGGTGACTTCGATTACCTGCTGAAGGCGCGGATCAGTGAAATGGCCTCCTACCGCAAGCTGCTCGGCAGCACGTTGCTGACGCTGCCGCACGTGCGTGAGTCGAAGAGCTACATCGTGATGGAAGAGGTGAAGGAAACGCTGAGCCTGCCGATTCCGGATTGAGGCCGGCGATGGGTTGGGGTCAGAGCCCGCTGTGCGGGATCCGACCCCGGGGGGCTGCGAGGGGTCAGATCCCGCAACGCGGGCGCTGACCCGGAGTCCGTCAGCGCTGCTGCGGATGCTTCTGCGAGCGCTGTTCCTGCTGCTTGCCACCCTTGTGCTGCTGCGGTTCCATCTGTTGTTGCTGCTGTTGCTGTTGTTGCTGCGGGGTGCGGCCCTGCGGTTCCTTGCCGGGATGACGGTTCTGCTGGTTTTTCATGATCGCGATCCAGTGGACGAAGGACATGCGGCGGCGGGATGCCGGCGCAGGGCCACGGTGGTCCCGGAACGGTTAATCGCAGGCGAAAAAGCAGTGATTGGCAGGAAGCTGTTTTCGTGCGTTCAGCCCGCACGGCGCGCAGTCGCGGCCAACCCTGGCTGGCACCTGGGTTCAGCGCTTGATCTGCTGGCCATCGCCGGCCGGCACGCTGTCGTAATAGCGGCCGGTGCGTGAATCGAACACGCGGTTCGGGCCGGCCGGGCGCACGCCGGGAACGATGCGGCCGTTGCGGTCATAGACCTTGTCGGCGGGCTTTGGGGCCGGCGCCGGCGCGACCTGGGCCGGACCGGTGGCCTTGATCGGCTGCGCCGGCTGCGGCGAAGGCAGCAGCTGCGGCTGCGGCCGGGCCGCCTGCGGCGGTGGTGCCACGGGCTGCGGCGCCACCGTGGTCGCGCTGCGGGTGGCCGTCGGGTCGGCGGTGGGCACCTGCGCCAGCGCCACGGTGGGCAACAGGGCCAGCAGCAGGGGAAGGGTCGGTTTCATGGCACGCTCCGGCGTGGATCGTCTTCACCATGCGCCACCCCCTGTGTGCCGCCCATGAACGGCCATCACACTTGCAAGGTCGCGCCATCACCCCCACGTTTTCCCGCATCCCCAGGCCATCGACCCCACGGAGCGCCGCCATGACTGCCTTCGATCTGACGCCCCCCACCGCCACCCAGACCGAGGCGCTGGTCGCCGGCCTCAGCAGCGAGGAGCGCCGCGTGCTGCTGCAGCACGGCACCGAAGCACCGTTCTGCGGGGTATTCCTCGACAACAAGCGCGAGGGCGTCTACTGCTGCCGGTTGTGCGCGCTGCCGCTGTTCCGCTCCAGCACCAAGTTCGATTCCGGCACCGGCTGGCCCAGCTTCTTCGCCCCGTTCGATCCTGCGCACGTGCGCGAGATCCGCGATACCAGCCACGGCATGATCCGCACCGAGATCACCTGTGCGCGCTGCGGCAGCCATCTGGGCCACGTGTTCCCGGACGGTCCGCCGCCCACCTACGAGCGCCACTGCCTGAACTCCGTCTCACTTTCGTTCACCGGCAATGGCGAGCCCTGGCCCGATCCGTTGCGGCGTGGTGGTGCTGAAAGCGGTGTTGCGGGCTGAAACACCCCGCTGACCGATTTCACAGAATTCCCTCTTCAGAAATCCGCGCGACGGGCCGACAAGGAGATATCCCCTCTCCTTGCGTCGCCCCATGCTCATCATCGTTGGATTCCTGGTCGTCATCATCAGCGTGATCGGGGGCTACCTCGGTGCCCACGGACGCCTGGGTGCCCTCTGGCAGCCCTACGAGCTGGTCATCATCGGCGGCGCCGCGCTCGGTGCCTTCCTGGTCGGCACCCCGGCCAAGACGGTCAAGCAGACCCTGAAGGCCATGGTCGGCGTGTTCAAGGGCCCGCGCTACAAGCAGCAGGACTACATCGATGTCCTCAGCCTACTCTACGAACTGCTCAACAAGGCGCGCCGCGAAGGCTTCATGGCGCTGGAAGACCATGTCGAGCGGCCCGCCGAGAGCGCGTTGTTCAGCAACTATCCCAAGGTGCAGGCCGACCACCACCTGATCGATTTCATCACCGACTGCCTGCGCCTGATGATCGGCAGCAACATCGAGCCGCACGAGCTGGAGCCCCTGCTGGAGCTGGAACTGGAAAAGCACCACGCCGAGGCCATGGCCCCCTCGCAGGTGCTGACCAAGGTCGCCGACGGACTGCCCGGTTTCGGCATCGTTGCCGCAGTGCTGGGCATCGTCATCACCATGGGCTCGATCGGTGGCGATATCGTCGAGGTCGGTGGCCACGTGGCCGGCGCGCTGGTCGGCACCTTCCTGGGCATCCTGCTGGGCTACGGCTTCGTCGGACCGATGGCCGCCGCGATGGAGGCCCGCGCCGAGCAGGACAGCCGCATCTACGAATCGGTGAAGACCGCCCTGCTGGCCTGCCTGCGTGGCTACAACCCGAAGATCGCGCTGGAGTTCGCCCGCAAGACGCTGCCGTCGAACGTGCGCCCAGCCTTCTCCGATTTCGAGCAGCACCTGAAGACGGTCAAGTAAGCCATGGCCGAGACCAAGCCCACTGTCATCGTCCGCCGGGTCAAGAAGGCCGGCCACGCCGCCCATCATGGCGGTTCGTGGAAGGTGGCCTATGCCGACTTCGTGACCGCGATGATGGCCTTCTTCCTGGTGCTGTGGCTGATGGCCACCACCAACAAGAACGACCGTGCGGCCATTTCCGAGTACTTCCGCAACCCCAGCCCGCTCAGTGGGCAGAACGCCACGCCGGCGCCGGGCATGGCCGGCCCGGGCGGCGCCAGCACCTCGATGATCAAGCTGGGCGGTGCCACCGACATCTCGCGCGGCAGCAGCAACGATCCCTTCCAGAACCAGAAGGAAGCGGTACCGCAGCCGGTGGACCAGCAGCAGCGCGACAAGCAGCAGCTGGAAGCACTGATGAAGGAGCTGCAGGAAGCGATCAGCAAGAGCCAGGCCCTGGAGCCGTTCAAGGACCAGCTGCTGCTGGACCTGACTCCGGAAGGCCTGCGCATCCAGATCGTGGACAAGCAGAACCGACCGATGTTCGACCTCGGCAGCGCCACGCTGAAGCCGTACACGCAGCAGATCCTGCACGAGCTGGCCAACTACCTGAACCATGTGCCGAACCGGATCAGCCTGACCGGCCACACCGACATCACCGCCTATTCGGCCGCGCGCGGCTACGGCAACTGGGAACTGAGCGCCGATCGCGCCAACGCCGCACGCCGGGCACTGGTGGACGGCGGCCTGGAGGACAGCAAGATCACCCGCGTGGTCGGCCTGTCTTCGTCGGTGCTGTTCGACAAAGCCGACCCGCAGAACCCGATCAACCGCCGCATCAGCATCGTGGTGATGACCCAGGCCGCCGAAGCGGCCGCCCTGGCCGGCGCCGGCCCGCAGGTGGGGCTGTCGGCCCCTTCCGCCGACCCGGACGTGCAGGCCGCGCAGGCGCCGGCGTACTGAATCGGGGTCAGATCCCTTTCCCATGGAAAGGGATCTGACCCCACCTGCGCGCGGCCGCTACAATGGCGGTCTTTCCGTTTCCAGGTGACCCCACCCCATGTCCCAGAACTCCAAGGCCAAGCGCGACAAGCGCAAGAAGCAGCAGGCCAAGCGCCCGTTCCTCCGCCTGAACGCCCAGCAGCAGGTGCAGAACCATGCCGTGCTGACCAACGAAGACGGCCAGGTGGTTGCGGCCATCGGCCTGCAGGGCCGTGAGTGGCTGCTGGCCATCGGCGGCCAGACCATGGGCAACGCCGAGAACCCGGTGCCGATGCTGGCCATGCTCAAGCACCTGGCCAACGTGCAGGAGAAGGAAGGCCGCAAGGTCAACCTGGAGTACTCCGAACTGCTGCAGAAGCTGCTGGACACCCTGGCTGCCGAATCCGACCAGACCGCTGACGAGTACCTGGACAAGCTGGTCGCCGAATTCGAAGGCGTCGACGCTGCCGAAGGCGAGGAAGGCGAAGCCGCCGAAGGCGATGTGGTTGAAGCGGCTGCTGCCGACGCCGAGCCCGCCCCGGTCGCTGACAGCGACAGCAAGCCGCAGGCCTGAACCGGCCGCGGCGGTGACGGTCTACGTCGATGACGCGGTGCATGCCTGGCGCGGACAGCGCTGGGCGCACCTGATGGCCGACACCCTGGCCGAGCTGCACGCGATGGCGGCGCAGCTCGGCATTCCCCCGCGGGCCTTCCAGAACAAGGCCAGCGGCGCCCACTACGATGTCACTGCCGAGCTGCGCGCGCAGGCGATCACGCTCGGCGCCCAGGCGATTTCGCGGCACGCCGACCGCGAGCTGGTCAAGGCAGTGATCGCCAACGCCCGGGCGCAATACCGGCCGTAGGCTCGCTGCCGTTTGCCTCCTGTAGAGCCGAGCCGATGCTCGGCTGGTCTACGCGGAATGCAGCCGCGCGTGGGCTCGGCTCTACACGCGCAGCGCTGCCGGCCCGCCTCAGAACGGGTCGCTGCCCAGCCGGATTTCGACGTTCAGCAGCGAGCACAGCGCCAGCATCGCGTCGTCGTCGCGGGTCAGCGCCATCACGCCGGTGAAGCCGTCGCTGCCGGCATCCACGCTCCACAGCGTGTAGTTGTGCTCGCGCAGGCGGTCGAAGGCGGTGGACATCAGCTGCACGCCGTCCAGGTCCTCGGCGAAGTCCTCGTCGTCCAGGTCGCCGCCCCAGTCCAGCTGCAGGTTGAAGCGCGCCGACAGCTCGTTCACCGCCGACTGCAGTGATTCCAGATCATCACGTTCCACCTCGAAACCCGACTGCCAGGCGATGGCCGTGAACAGCGCCGGCAGCCAGTCGCTGTCCGCTTCCAGCGGCTGGCCGTCCTCGGCCAGATGTTCGCGCCAGCGGTTGAACTGCTGCAGGGCCAGCTCTTCGTCGCCCGGATTGATCAGCACCAGCAGGTTCCAGACCCGAGCCTCGAAGCCATCTTCGTCGAAGTCGTGGACGTCTTCCTCGAAGTCGAAATAGTCGCTGTTGTCGGGCATGGCGGAACTTCCTCTGGGGCAGGCCGGCATTCTACGGTTTATCCTGTGCCGCTGAAGCCGGCCTTGGTGGCCGTCACTGTGAATGAAGCGATGAGCGATACCCCTCCCGACCACCTGGCAATCAACCCGGCCAGCCCCTTCCATGATGCGCAGGCGCTGGAGCGCGGCGTCGGCGTGCGATTCAACGACGTCGAGCGCGACAACGTCGAGGAATACTCGGTCAGCGAAGGCTGGATCCGCGTGCAGGCCGGCAAGGCCCGCGACCGCCGCGGCAACCCGATGACCATCAAGGTCAAGGGCAAGGTCGAGGTGTATTTCCTGGAAACGAAGCCGGAATAAGCGCGGCTGTCGGATCCCGGGGCCAGACCCCTTTCCTGCGGAAAGGGATCTGGCCCCGATCGACGCCGCCCGACCGCAGCGTCACTCGCGCTTGCGCGATTCCAGCAGGTCCAGGTTGCGGATCAGGCGCCGCGAGATCTCATCGGAGATCACCCCGCGCCGGGTCAGCCGGAACAGCTCCTCGCGCTCGGCATTGAGGCCGGCGCTGCGCAGCTGGCGGTAGCCCAGTTCCATGCGCCGCACTTTCTCCGGGTCCACGTCGGGCCCGTCGTTGTCCTTCTCCAGGTGACGCTGGTACAGCAGGCTCACCCGCGAGGCGGCATCGTTGTACAGCTGCACGTTCTCGGTGTTCTGGTTCATCACCAGCTGCTGGCGCATGCGCTCGACTCCGGCCAGCGCAGCCTTCGACGACAGCCGGCGTGCCAGGTCCTCTTCCTTGCGTTCACCCGAATCGGCCGGCAGCTGCAGGCCCTTCAGCAGCTGCGGCAGCGCGATGCTGGCGCCCAGCAGCGAGAACAGGATCACCGACGCGGCCAGGAAGATCACCAGGTCACGTGCCGGGAACGCACTGCCATCGGGCAGGAACAGCGGCAGGGTCAACACGCCGGCCAGGGTGATCGCACCGCGCACGCCGGCCACCGAGGTCGCCACCACGATGCGCCAGTTCGGCGCCTCGCCGCGCTCCAGGCCGCGGCGGCGTGCGCGCAGCAGGTTCCAGCGCAGCGACAGCCACACCCACAGCAGGCGCAGTACCACCAGCGCCAGGTTGATCACTACCACGTACACCAGCAGCCACCACGCACTCTGGTGGCCGCTCTCGTTCATGGTGGTGGTGGCGCGCTCGACGATACCCGGCAGCTGCTCGCCCAGCAGCACGAACATGATGCCGTTGAAGCTGAACTGCAGCATGTTCCAGACACCGGCACGCTGCACCCGCATGCTGCCGGAGACACGGCCGGTCAGCTCGACGTAGCTCATCGCGATACCGGCAGCGACTGCGGCGAGGATGCCGGAGGCATGGATCTCTTCGGCCAGCAGGTAGGCCGCGAACGGAATGAGCAGGTTGACCAGCATCGCCGCGCCGGGCTCCTCGCCGAAGCGGCGCCACAGCCAGCGCTGGAAGGTGGAGACACCGAGGGTGACCGCCACGCCCACCGCCAGGCCGGCCACGGCCACCCACACGAAGGTCAGCGAGGCCGTGGCCAGCGAAAAGGTGCCGGTCATCACCGCGGCCACCGCGAAGCGGAAGCAGACCAGGCCGGACGCATCGTTGAGCAGCGACTCGCCTTCCAGGATGTGCATCAGCCGCTTCGGAATCGGCGCCTTGGAGGCGATCGCACCGACTGCCACCGGATCGGTAGGCGACACGATCGCCGCCAGCGCGAAGCACACCGCCAGCGGCATCACCGGAATCAGCCAGTGGATCAGGAAGCCGGCCCCGATCACGGTGAACACCACCAGGCCGAATGCCAGTTCGAGGATCGCGCCCTTGTCGCGGAACAGGCCCTGCTTGGGAATGCGCCAGCCATCGAGGAACAGCAGCGGCGGCAGGAACAGCAGGAAGAACACTTCCGGCTCCAGCGCGTGGCCGCGGTTGAACACCCCGGCGATGACCGCGCCCAGGCCGATCTGCACCAGCGGCAGCGGCAACGAGAACGGCAGGACGCGAACCAGGTAGCCGCTGGCGACAACGGCTACCAGCATCGCCAGGACGACTTCAATGGTATGCATGCTTCTTCCAGGAAGCGGCGCGTGGGGAGGCTCGGGAGCCAGCGCCGGAAACCGGAAAAAACTACCACATGCGGCTGCAGGCGCGACGACGGGGATGGCCCGGCGTCAGCCCCGGCTCATGCCGCCCCATCGAAGCGGTACAGGTCCATGGCCAGGAAACCGGCGTCGATGCCGGCATCGATGCGACGTGCACCGAAGCCGCCCTCGCCCGCCGCGCCCATCGCGAAGAACAGCGGCAGCAGGTGTTCGTCGGTCGGATGCGCGCGCTCGGCGAACGGTGCCTGCCGGCGATAGTCAAGCAGGGCCTGGCGGTCGTCGGCAGCCAGCCGCTGCTCCACCCACTCGATGAAGGGGCGCACGTACGGCGCTTCCTTGCCGTCCTGGTAGTCACCCCAGTCGTGCAGGTTGTGGGTGATGCTGCCCGAGCCGACCAGCAGCACGCCCTGCCCGCGCAGCGGCGCCAGCGCGCGACCCAGCGCGAACTGGTGCTCGGGGCCGAGCAACGGCTGGATCGACAGCGGCACCACCGGGATATCGGCCTGCGGGCGCAGCAGGCGCAGCGGCACCCACGCGCCGTGGTCGAGGCCACGCTGCGGGTCGATGGCCACCGGCAGCCCGGCGGCGGCGATGCGGCCGGCCACCTCTTCGGCCAGCGCCGGATCACCCGGCGCCGGGTACTGCAGTTCAAACAGCGCGCGCGGGAAGCCGCCGAAGTCGTGGATGGTCGGCGGCTGCGGATGCGCGCCGACCCGCGGTTGCCGGCCCAGCCAGTGCGCCGAGGCCATCACGATGGCACGCGGCGTCGGCAGGTCGCGCGCCAGCTCGGCCAGGCGCACGCCGACCTGGCCCGGATGCAGGGCGGTCATCGGCGAACCATGGGAGATGTACAGCGAAGGCAGGCGGGACATGGAATCCTCCAGTTGCAGGGTCAAGGGCGATCAGCGCGAACGCAGGGTCCACTTGCCGTCGCCGACCAGGAACAGCACCACCAGCGCCAGCGCCCAGAAGGCCGGGTATTCCCAGCCGCCGCCGGCGTTGGCGAAGCCGAAGCCGTTGGCGCCGTGCACGGTGACGATGGTGCCCAGCAGCAGTGGCACGCCGACCAGGCCCACCCAGCGCGCGTAGATGCCCAGCAGCAGCGCGGCGGTGATCACCAGCTCGACGCCGATGGTGAGGTAACCCAGCACGCCGGGCAGGCCCAGCGATTCGAAGAACGCGGCGGTACCGGCCGGGGTGAACACCAGCAGCTTGATCAGCGCATGGACCAGGAACAGCACGCCCAGGGCCAGGCGCAGCAGGGTGGCGCCATACGGGGCCAGCGGCGAAACGGGAGGGGTCGCGGTGTGCATGGGAAGCACCTTGAAGGGAGTGGGCACAGGTTATTGCGCCTTCACAGGCCGATAAATACGATCGTTTGACCGTATTTATTTCAGAAGGCGCAACAATGGACACCCTCGAGGCGATGCGCGTGTTCGTGGCGGTGGTCGAGCGCAACGGCTTCAGCGCTGCCGCCCAGGCCCTGGACATGTCCACTGCCGGCGTCACCCGCCAGGTCGCCGCGCTGGAAAAGCGCCTGTCCACCCGCCTGCTCCACCGCACCACGCGCCGGGTCAGCCCGACCAGCGCCGGTGCCGCCTACTACGCGCAATGCGTGCGCCTGCTGGCCGAGTTCGACGCGCTGGAGGCCAGCATCGGCGCACAGGCGCTGGAGCCCTCCGGTACGCTGCGCATCAACGCGCCGGTCAGCTGGGGCATCGCCCGCCTCGGTCCGCTGCTGGCCAGCTACCGCCAGCGGTTTCCGCAGGTGGAGCTGGATCTGGCTCTGTCCGACCGCTTGGTGGACATGGTTGAGGAAGGCTACGACGTGGCCATCCGCATCACCCGCGAACCCAGCCCGGCGCTGATTGCACGCCGCCTGGGCGAATCGCGGGTGAGCCTGTGCGCCGCGCCGGCGTACCTGGCCGCACGTGGTACGCCACAGACCCCGCAGGCGCTGCAGGAACACGCCTGCCTGGGCTACAGCTACTGGGCCGCCGGCAACAACTGGCCGCTGCAGGGGCCAGGCGGCGAAGTGAAGGTGGCGGTGAGCAGCCTGCTGAACGCCAACAACGGCGATGTGCTGCGCGAAGCGGCGATCGCCGGCATGGGCGTGATCCTGCAACCGGATTTCCTGCTGGAAGACGCACTGGCCGACGGACGCCTGGTGCGCATCCTGCCAGAGTGGGAGGCGGCACCGATCGGCATCTTCGCGGTCTATACCAGCCGCAGCCACCTGGCACCGAAGGTGCGCAGCTTCATCGACCATCTGGTGGAGGCCGGGGTGTAGCCGAATCTGGCACTACCATTCAGGCGGGGACTTCATCCAGCGCGTCGATGATCCGTTCCAGCGGCGCCGGCCGCCCCAGCAGGTAGCCCTGCACCTGGTCACAGCCGTGTGCGGCCAGCCAGTCGAGCTGCCCCGGCGTCTCCACGCCCTCGGCGATGATGGTCAGGCCCATGCTGTGGCCAAGCGACAGCAATGCGCGGCAGATCGAGGCGTTGCGCGGATTGGTTTCCACGTCGGCGACGAAACTGCGGTCGATCTTCAGGATGTCCAGCGGCAGGTGCTGCAGGTAGGACATGCTGGAATAGCCGGTGCCGAAATCATCCAGCGACACGCTGATGCCCTGCTCGTGCAGGCGTTGCATGGTCTGCATCGCCTGCGCCGGCTTGCGCATCAGGCTGCTCTCGGTCAGCTCCACGTGCAGTGCGCCGCGGGCCAGTCCGAACTCCTGCTGGACGCGGGTGAATTCGGCCACCAGGTCGCTGTTGAAGAACTGGACCGCCGACACGTTGACCGCGATCGGCAGCTCGCCCCAACCGGCCTCGACCAGCCGCCGCTGCGCCTTCGCCGCGGCGCGGATCACCCACCGGCCCAATGCCAGGATCAACCCGGTGTCCTCGCACAGCTGGATGAACTCGTTGGGCGGGATGAAGCTGCCATCGGCCTGCGGCCAGCGCAGCAGTGCTTCCAGTGCCGCCGGGCTGCCATCGCTGGCATGCCGGATCGGCTGGAAATACAGCTGGAATTCGTTGTCGATGGCCGCATGGATGCGCCCGGCCAGGCGCAGCCGGTCGGCCAGCCGCGTGGTCACCGCCGCATCGAACCAGACCACCACATTGCCCTCGGCACGTGCGGCGTGCGCGGCCTGTGCCGCCATGCCGATCACCTGTTCGGCGCAATGCCCATCACCGCACGCGTGCACGGCCACGCCGATGCGCGGCTCGAACTGGTGCAGCGAATCCTTGCCGCGCATCGGCGCCGACACGATCTGCAGCAGGTCGTCGAGCACGCGCTGCGTGTCATGCTCGGCCCCGATGGCGAACACGAAGTCTTCCGCCGGCTGGAATGCCAGCGTGCCGCAGCGCGCCCCCAGTCCACCGAGCCGGGTCGCCATCGACTGCAGCACCGCATCGCCGATCTCGCGGCCCAGCGTATCGGCCACCAGCTGCAGGCCACGCAGTTGCACGAAGGCGATGGTGTAGCCCTCGTCCTGCTCGTCCAGCTGTTCGGTCAGCGCGCGCACGTTGAGCAGGCCCGTGGCCGGGTTGTGCCGCGCCTGGTAGGCCAGGTCACGCTCGTAGGCCAGCCGCTCGCTGACATCCTCGGCCAGCACCAGGCAGGCGGGCTGGCCGTCAAAATCGAGCCTGGACAAGTGCGCGCGCACTTCAAACACGCTGCCATCCTTGCGCCGGTGCAGGCGCACGGTCGCATCCTGCAGTTCGCCGACGCGGGCCTTGGCGATCGCGCCCTTCACCTCGTCCCAGCCTTCGCGCGGACGGATGTCGAGGATGCTCATCGCCAGGAACTCCTCGCGGCTGTAGCCGTATTGGCGCACCGCAGCGTCGTTGACCTCGATGAAGCGCAGCGTATCCGGGTCGAACACCCAGAACGGCGCAGGATTGCGGTCGAACAGCAGGCGGAAGCGGCGCTCCACCTCGCTCATCTGTTCGCGGGCCTGGTAGCGCTCGGTCAGGTCGCTCAGCGCACCGATCATGCGCCGCTCGCTGTCGGCCACTTCCACCCGCTGCCCGCGCGCGCCCACCCAGCGCAGCTCGCCACCGGGCAGCACCAGGCGGAACACCTCGTCAAGCACTGCGCCGCCGGCGAAGGCCTGGTCGAAGGCCCGCTGCAGCCGCGCAGCATCATCGCGATGCACCCGTGCGAAGAAGTCGGCCACGGGCAACGCATCGGTCTGCACACCGAAGATTTCGCGTGCCAGTGGCGACCAGCGCAGCAGGGCGGCGTCCTCATCCACGTACCAGGTGCAGATGCGGCCCACCTGGTGGGCCAGGCGCAGCTCGGCGTGGCCCGCCTTCAGTTCCTCGGCCATCGACTGCTGGCGGCGCGTGCTGCGGCGTACGGCATACAACAGCACCAGCAGCACCACGACATAGGCCAGTACGATCGCCACCGATGCCTGCAGGTACGGCCACCAGGGCGCCAGCACGTCCTCATCGGCCAACCCGACCTGCACCGCCAGCGGGCTGCGCTCCAGCGTGCTGATGGTGATGATGCGCGGCACGCCATCGACCACGCCCGGCAGGCTGCCCAGCTCGACCACGGCTTGTTTGCCAAGCAGGTCGCGGCGCGGCAGGTCGTAGCGGCGGCCAACCGTGCCGTGCGGGTCCGGCACGCGGGCCAGCATGTAGCCTTCGGCATCGCTGATCGATACCAGTCCGTTGGGGCCGACATCGAGCCCACCGATGATGCGCTGCAGCTCACCGCAGCGCAGCCGTGCCAGCAGCCAGCGGTCGCCGGCCATCGGCAGTGCCAGCGGCACCACCCAGCCATCGTCGCTGGCACGCTGGGGCGGGCCGATGTACAGCGCGCTGCCCTGGCCACGGCGTTGCGGATCGGTCCACAGGGGCAGGTTCAGATCCCCCTTGCCGGCCGTGATCGAGCGGCCATGACGATCGAGCACGACGATGCTGTGCAGTTCGGCATGGCGGCGCAGCACGCCGTCGATCGAGGCATCCAGCAGCGCCGGGGCCTGCGCCGGCACGCTGCGGAACAGTTCGGCGGCATCGGCGGCAATGCCGGACATCGCCCGCTCCAGGTTGCGCAGCTCCAGCGCCAGCAGCCGCTCGCTGCCCACCGCCAGCGCACGGCTCTGCCGCTGTGCGGCCTCCAGCCTGCGCTGGTGGTCGTTGACCAGCATGGCGGCCAGGCCGGTCACCAGCAGCACGCCCAGCAGTACCCCGCCCCAGGTAATGGCACGCAGGGGTCGGGCCAACGTCCGCTTCAGCGCGGGCATCGGTCGATGTTCCTTGTGCAGTCGGCTGGCTTCATGCGCGAACGAATCCTCCACGTCCCCGACCTCAACGGCCGGCGGACGCCATTCTTGACGCCTGACCCGCCCCCGCATGGCCACCTCCCCGTGTCCGCGCAGGGCTCCTGGGACCAGCATGCACCAGGCCGGTGGCGGCGTGAAGATCGCTTCCGCGCGTTCAGCCAGATCCTGCACAGGACAGGCGCCCACCCGGGGCGGCCAGAGGGGCCGGAGCGGATTAGACTTGGGGTTTTCCGCTGCAAGAGAAGTCCATGTCCAAGCTGCGCCGTCCCACCCTGGCACTGGCCATCGTTGCCAGCCTGTCCCTGGCTGCCTGCGACCGTCCGGCCGATCAGGCCGCTGGCACCGCCAAGCCCGCCGAGACTGCACCCGCTGCGGCCAAGCCGATGCTGGGCAGTTTCGGCTTCGATGCCAGCGGCATGGACCGCAGCATCGCCGCCGGCGATGACTTCTTCGGCTTCGCCAACGGCACCTGGGTGAAGAACACCGAGATTCCGGCCGACCGTTCGCGCTTCGGCAGCTTCAATGTCATCGCCGAGAAGACCCTGGCCGACACCCGCGCCATCCTCGAAGGTGCCGCCGGCAACGCCCAGGCCAGCGGTGACGACAAGCTGATCGGCGACTACTACGCCGCCTACATGGACGAAGCCGGCATCGAGCAGCACGGCATCGCGCCGGTGCAGCCGCAGCTGAAGGCGATCGAAACCATCGCCGACAAGGCAGGCCTGGCCCGCGCCCTCGGTGGCGAGATGCGCGCCGACGTCGACCTGCTCAACGCCACCAACTTCTATACCGACCGCCTGTTCGGCCTGTGGGTGTCGGTGGACATGCTGCAACCGGACCGGACCGCGCCCTACCTGGTGCAGGGCGGCCTGGGCATGCCGGACCGTGACTTCTACCTGGGCGGCGGCCGCATGGCCGAGCTGCGCAAGCAGTACCAGGCCTACATCGCGCAGATGCTGCAGCTGGCCGGCGTTGCCGATCCGGCCGGCAAGGCGCAGCGGATCCTCGCGCTGGAGACGAAGATCGCCCAGGCGCATGCCACCCAGGAAGAAACCAACGACGTGACCAAGGGCGCCAACCCCTGGACCCAGGCCGATTTCAATGCCAAGGCACCGGGCATGGACTGGAACGCCTTCCTCGATGCGGCTGCGCTGGGCAACCAGCAGGACTTCATCGTGTGGCAGCCCAAGGCCGTGGCCGGCCTGTCGAAGCTGGTCGCCACCGAACCGCTGGACGCCTGGAAGGACTACCTGGCCTTCCACGCACTGGACCGTGCCGCCGCCTACCTGCCGAAGAAGTTCGCCGATGCCCGCTTCGCCTTCCACGGCACCGCGCTGAGCGGCACGCCGCAGCAGAGCGACCGCTGGAAGCGCGCCGTGGATGATGCCAACCATGCCGTCGGCGAAGCCATCGGCAAGCGCTACGTCGAGAAGCACTTCGACGCCAGGACCAAGGAGCGCGCGGACGAGATGGCGAAGAACATCATCGCCGCCTTCGCCAAGCGCATCGACGCGCTGTCGTGGATGTCGCCGCAGACCAAGGCGCATGCCAAGGCCAAGGTCACCGGCCTGACCGTGGGTATGGGCTACCCGGAGAAGTGGCGCGACTACAGCGGCCTTGAGATCCGCCGTGATGACCCACTGGGCAATGCGCAGCGTGCCGAGCTGTTCGAGTACCAGCGCAACATTGCCAAGCTGGGCAAGCCGGTCGACCACAGCGAGTGGGCGATGCTGCCGCAGACCATCAATGCGATGAACGTGCCGCTGGAAAACCGTCTGGTGTTCCCGGCCGCGATCCTGCAGCCGCCGTTCTTCGACGGTGCCGCCGACGACGCGGTGAACTACGGTGCGATCGGCGCGGTGATCGGCCACGAGATCAGCCACGGTTTCGACAACGCCGGTGCGCTGTTCGATGAAACCGGCAAACTGCACAACTGGTGGACCGCCGAGGACCTGAAGCAGTTCAACGCCGCCGGTGATGCGCTGGCCGCGCAGTTCAGCAGCTATGAGCCATTCCCCGGCGTGCACGTGAACGGCAAGCTGACCCTGGGCGAGAACATCGCCGACGTAGCCGGCCTGGGCACCGCCTACGATGCTTACCAGCTGTCGCTGCAGGGCAAGCCTGGCCAGACCCTGGAAGGCTTCACCCCGGACCAGCGTTTCTTCCTCGGCTTCGCCCAGGCATGGCGCAGCAAGAGCCGCGAGCAGGCGCTGCGCAACTCGCTGCTGACCGACGTGCATGCACCGGGCCAGTTCCGCGCACTCACCGTGCGCAACATCGACGCGTGGTACCCGGCGTTCGAAGTGAAGGAAGGCCAGAAGCTGTACCTGGCCCCGGACAAGCGGGTCAAGGTGTGGTGATGTAACCGGAACGGGCACCGCAAGGCGCCCGTTCCACGTCCCGGCAGCGGCCGACCCGATCTGGCGCATGCCTCGCCCTGGCAGCTGCCGACCCTGGTCGGCACATGCCCCGCTCCGGTGGGTGCCGACCTTGGTCGGCACTGGGTGGGAATCCACCCACGACCTGGATCTACCTGCGGGTGGTGGCAATCATCAGCAGCGCGCTCGCCGCCAACACAGCAGCGGCCCACAGGTTGGCGTGCAGCCCGATGCCATCCAGCAGGCGGCCACCGCCCCACGCGCCCGTGGCGATGCCGATGTTGAACACCGCCACATACAGCGCGGTAGCGATCTCCACCGCCTGCGGCGCCGCCTTCATCATCCAGCTCATCAGGCCCACCGATACGCCGCCATAGGCCAGGCCCCACAGCAGCAGCACCGCAATGCCACCGACCATGCTGCCGCCCAGCCACAGGAACAGCAGCGGCGTCAGCAGCAGGCCCGATGCGATCGCCAGCACAGTGCCGCGTGGATGCGCTGCAGCCAGCGGCCCGGCGATGAAGTTGCCGGCAATGCCGGCCAGGCCATAGGCAAACAGCAGCGCACCGATCCACGACGCCTCCACGCCCGATACGATCGTCAGCAACGGCCGCACATAGGTGAACGCGACGAAGTGCCCTGCGACCAGCAGCAGGGTCAGCCAGAGTCCTTGCTGCAGGCCGCGATGCCCCAGCTGCTGCACGAACCGCATCGCCCGCATCGACGTGGTGACCGGCAACGCCGGCACCACGCGCAGATGCAGCAGCATCACCGCCGCACTGAACAGCGCCATCGCCGCGAACGCGCAGCGCCAGCCCAGTGCATCGCCGATCTGCGCGCCCAGCGGCACGCCCAGTACCGAGGCGGCAGCCACGCCGCCGAAGATGAGCGAGGTGGCCAGACCAACGCGGTGTGACGGCACCAGGCGCGCGGCCAGCCCACCGGCGATGGCCCAGATGCCGCCCATGCAGAACCCCACCAGTACGCGTGCCGCCAGCAGCCAGCCGATGCCCGGTGCCAGCGCGGAGGCGATGTTGGCGACCAGCAGCAGGCCCAGCAGCGTACACAGGATGCGGCGCCGATCGATGCCACCGGCCGCGATCACCACCACCGGCGCGAACAGTGCGGCCAGCAGGGCCGGCAGCGAGATCATCAGGCCGGCGCTGCCGGTGGAGGCACCGAGGCTTTCGGCAATCGGAGTCAGCAGGCCAACCGGGAGCATCTCGGTGGTCACTACCGAGAACGTGGCGAGGCCGACGGCGGCGACCGCCCACCACGGGTGGCCGGTAACAGGCGCGCTGTGCGCGGGCGAAGAGGCACTCACGGGGCGATGGCTCCAGGGCAAGTGGATGCAGCAGCGCCGCGCAGCGCGCGTTGTGCCAGCAGTGCGGACAGCAGCACGCCGCCGCCCGCCACCAGTGCAACGACAAAACCGCTGCGTACGCCTCCGGCATCAACACGCCACCCGGACAGTGCCGCGCCCAGCGCCACGCCGATGTTCAATCCGGCCAGCAACCAGGTCATGCCCTCGGTCAGGCGCGAATCGGGCACGCGCTGTTCGACCAGCGACATCGCCACGATCATCGTCGGCGCGAAGAACAGCCCGGCCAGCAGCACCGCCACGGCCAGCGCCGGCAGGCTGCCGACCCACGGCAGCGGCAGCGTGGTCAGCGCGGTTGCTGCTGCGCCCAGCAGCAACAGGCGTTGCAGCGGCACCTGCAGCTTCAGCGCGCCGAACAACAGGCCTGCCGCACAACTGCCCAGCGCATAGGCCGACAGCACCGCGCTGGCGGCGAGAGGCTGCCCCCGCTGTTCGGCAAAGGCCACGCTGGTGATGTCGACGGTGCCGACAATCACGCCCATCGCCAGCATCAGCAACGCCAGCAGCCGGATCTCCGCGTAGCGCAACAGCGAGCGCGTGGGTGCAGGGCCTTCGCTGTGCTGCTGCGGAGGCTCGGTGCCACGCTGCAGGACCAGCGCGGCCACGCCGACCACCAGCAGCAGGGCCGCCACCAGCACGCCGGCCTGCGGCCACGCCAGCACCGACAACCCGACCGACAGCGGCGGTCCGGCGATGAAGGTCACCTCGTCGAACACGGTTTCCAGCGAATACGCGGTCTGCAGCTGCGGGCGGCCGCGATGGATCGCGGTCCAGCGCGCGCGCACCATCGCCGACACGCTGGGCATGCAGCCGGCCAGCATCGCCGCAGTGAAAAGCGTCCAGTCCGGCGCGGCCAGCAGCGTGCACGCGAGCAGCAACAGCAGCCCGGCCGCACTGGCCGCCGTGGCCCAAGGCAGCACCCTGCCCTGCCCGTAGCGATCCACCCAGCGTGACACCTGCGGCGACAGCAGCGCGTAGGTCAGCACGAAGGTGGCCGACACGGCACCGGCCAGGGCATAGCTGCAGTGCAGCTGCGACAACAGGGTGATGATGCCGATGCCGGTCATCGGCAACGGCAGGCGTGCCAGCAGGCCTGCAAGGGCAAGGCCGGCGGTGCCGGGGGCGGCGAACAGGTCGCGGTAGGGCGTGGCCATCAGGATCTCCAGGGCAGCGGCTTGCCTGGCGCACGCGGCGCCACGACAATACATACAGAGCGTATGAATAAGAGGCTACATTCATACGCGCCGTATGTAAATAATCATGCACTGCGCATGGAAGGAGTTCCGGATGGTCCGTCGCACCCGCGCCGAGATGGAAGAAACCCGCGCCAGCCTGCTGGCCACCGCCCGCCGCGTGTTCAGCGAGCACGGCTATGCCGCCACCTCGATGGACGACCTGACCGCCCAGGCCGGGCTGACCCGGGGGGCGCTGTACCACCACTTCGGCGACAAGAAGGGCCTGCTGGCGGCGGTGGTTGCCCAGCTCGATGCCGAGACCGACGTGCGCCTGCAGGCGATCAGCGATACCGCCGACGAGGCCTGGGACGGCTTTGTGCAGCGTTGCCGCGCGTACCTGGAGATGGCGCTGGAACCGGAGATCCAGCGCATCGTGCTGCGTGACGCGCGCGCGGTGCTGGGCGGCGCTTCCCCGGAATCGCAGCGTCACTGCGTGCACTCGATGCAGCGCCTGATCGAACAGTTGATCGCGCAGGGGGTGGTGGTGCCGGCGGATGCGCAGGCACTGGCATCACTGATCTACGGCAGCCTGGCTGAAGCCGCGTTCTGGATCGCCGAGGGCGAGGAAGGTGACGCGCGCCTGCGGCAGGCGACGGCGGCATTGGAACTGCTGTTGCGTGGGTTGAAGTCGGCCGGGTAGCGCCCATCCACGCAGGGCGTGGCTCTACTGCGGAATCCGCTCTGGCAGCTGCCGACCCTGGTTGGCGCTTCCGCAGCACCGGGCGGACCGCGTGCAGACCAACGTCGGCACCTACCAGGCAGTCGCGGGCCACTCGCGCAGGACACTCACCGGCACGCCCATGCGCGTGCAGGCGCGGCTGGCCAGCCCATCGGGCAGCGCGCGCCGGAACAGCGGCGCCATGCCCTGCATCAGCTTCGCCGAGGCCGCGGCCTGCGCACGCTGGCGCGCATTGCGTTCAAGCATGCCCTCGGCCCACTCCGGCAGCAGCGCTGCGCCCGCGCCAAGGAACACCTCGCGCGACAGCCCCGGCACCGGTACCGGCAGGCGCACGCCGGACAACACCTCCAGCACTTCACGCGAGCGCTCGTCCACACGCAGCTCCGGTTGCCGCGCGCAGAAGTACGCTGCCACCTCGGCTTCACTGCGCGGCACATCCACCGCACCCAGTGCCTCTGCCACGCGGCGGTACTCGTCGTAGTAGCGGTCGGCGATGTGCGCCGGCACCTCGCGCCCATAGCGGCGGAAACCCTGCAGGAAACCGAAGGCTTCGGTCACGTGCACCCAGGTCAGCAGCTGCGGATCATCGGCGGCATACGGCTCGCCCTGGGCGGTCTGGCCGCGGATCCGGGCGTGGATGCGGCGCACCTTGGCCACCAGTGCTTCCACCTCGTCGGTGGGCGCATAACTGGTCCCGGCAACGAAGGCGGTGGTGCGGCGCAACCGCCCCACCAGGTCCTGGCGGAAATTGGAGTGGTCGTAGACCCCCGCCAGCGCGCGTGGATGCAGGGTCTGCAGCATCAGCGCACACAGGCCGCCGGCGAGCATCGAGGGGAATTCAGCGTGCAGCCGCCAGGTGACGCTGTCCGGCCCGAACCAGCCCGGGTCGCCGCACGGGTGGTCGTAATCGATGCCGCTCTGGCCACGGGGGAAGGCCTCCAGGACCCAGCGCCGGATCGGCGCGGTCACGGGGCGGGAGAGTCGCTGCAGCAGGGCCGGCATCACAGATCCAGGAATGGCGGAAGAACAGTCGCATCTTGCGCGGTCGGCCCCGATTCTCGGCGATCACGACGCCGACGGCGAGTCCGCGCACTCAGCGACGGTTTCATGTGCGGCTGCAGCACATTTCACCCTGCGACATCCTGTCGCAGGGTGAAACGGCAATGACGCACCGCACCAAACTTCACTCATTCAGACGAAACCCTTACCCCGCATGGCGTTGCGCCCATTGCACGGCTCGCTGGAAGTGCTAGAACTGAACCCGCCACACCGCCCAATGCTGATCGACGCACGTTCCACAAGGAGCCAGCCATGATTGCTTTGTTCAAGGGTTTGGGAATTCTGCTTCGCGACAACGAGCTCTACAGCAGCCCGTTCGACAAACAGGTTGCGCATTGGCGCAATCTCAGCGAGCAGCAGATCCGCGATGAAGTGGCGGTGCTGGCCCAGGCCAAGTGCCAATGGCTGATCGCCTCGATCGTCGGCTGGCAGGCAGCCTCGTTGCTGATTCTGGGGCTGATCGCCAACTACCTGTGGCGCGACGATTTCCATATTACGTTCACCCGCGTGGTAGTCGTGTTCGGCTCGTGGGTCTCGATCCTGTTCGTGATCTGGTTCATGGCCAACATGTTCGATCAGCAGGCCGGCTTCGAGCGCTGGATGAAAGCGTTCAACAGCCGCGCACGCATCAGTTCCAAGGCCGACAGCGTCGAGCATGTGGCCGAAGCGCTGGACCTGGCCGAGCACTACCCGGAAGTGCTGGACTACAAGCAGGCGGTCACCGCCAGGCGCGAGCTGCGCCACGAGGACATCCGCATCATGACCGAGATCGGGCGCATGAAGCAGCACTCCGAACTGGTCGGGCGCCTCAACCATGTGGGCGAGAACGAGCACCACCACGACCTGACGCTGCAGCCTGCCTACTGACCCTTCAGGGAAGCGGGGGGACCCACAATGCCACCGTGATCACTCGCGGTGGCATTGTTCCATCGGGTCCTGGCTGACGCACTGGCGGAAGCCGTCGGGTAGCCCACGCATGGCCTCGGTCTTGCCTGCTGCAACGGCGAACCGGCGCAGCGGCGGTGTGGTGCACGCGGCATCGGAGCTGCACGCTGGGTCCAGCACCAGGTAATGGCAGTGGCCACTGCTGCTGGCAATGCACTGGAAGCGCGCCTCGCCATCGACCACCGTACTCTTGCTGTACAGCGTGTCCACGCCGTTGGCATGGGTGCGGGTGATCGAGGTGTTGCGGGATTTTTCGCAGCCGGCCAGTGCCAGCACGGCCACGCACGCAATCAGCAGACGGGACATGTTCATTCCTCGGTGCAGGGGGATGCGGCTGCGGCTACATGCCGCGGAACAGGCTCATGAACGGCTGGCTGACCACCAGCGTCTCCGTCCGCCCGCGCAGGCGCAGCACACCGCGCCCGGTATCGTCGCGGCTGACTGCCGCCACCGCCTTCATGTTGACGATGGTCGAGCGATGGATCTGGCGGAAGTGCTGCGGATCGAGCACTTCCAGCAGCTCGCGCAATGGCGTGCGCAGCAGGCTTTCGCCGCTGGCGGTGACCACGGTGGTGTACTTGTTGTCCGCGCGGAAGTACGCCACGTCTTCCAGCATGATCAGCTGCGTCTCGCGGCCGTTGCTGGCGGTGATCCAGGCCAGTGGCGGGCGCTCGGCTGCGCCCTGCGATGGGCCCAACCGCTGCAGCAGGCGCTCCAGCACGGCATCGTCCTGGCGCGTCGATGGCAGCCGCGACAGAATGCGCTCGCGGGTGGCGAGCAGGCGCTCGTCGCTGACCGGCTTCAACAGGTAATCCATCGCGCCCTGCTCGAACGCATCGATGGCGTACTGGTCGTAGGCGGTGACGAACACTACCTGGGTGCGCGGGCTCAGCTCGGACAGCGAGCGTGCCACCTCGATGCCACTGATGCCAGGCATGCGGATATCGAGAAAGGCGATGTCCGGCTGCTTCTCGGCCAGCTGTTCAAGCGCGCTGGCACCATCCTCGCATTCGGCCACCAGCTTCAGTTCCGGCCACAGCCGGTCCAGCTGAGCGACCAGCGACTGCCGCAGCAGTTCTTCGTCTTCGGCAATCAGCGCTTCAAGCGGCATGGCTGCGCTCCTTGTGTGTCTGCGGCAGGGTCATGGTCGCGGCCACGCCGCTGGGGAAGTTGGCGACGATCGCCACACCGGCCTGTTCACCGCAGGTCAGGCGCAGGCGCTCGCGCAGGTTCTTCAGGCCGATGCCGGTACCGCTGGTGCCCTGGCCGAAGCCGAGGCCATCATCGGCCACGGTCACGGTCACGTGGTCATCGAAGCCACGCGCCAGGATCCAGATCGTGCCGCCGCCGGGTTTGGGTTCCAGCCCGTGCTTGATCGCGTTCTCCACCAGCGTCTGCAGCGCCATCGCCGGCAGGTGCACGCCATGCAGTTCATTGGGCACCTGCACTTCCACCGCCAGTCGCGCGCCCATGCGGATGCGCAGGATCTCCAGGTAGGCACGGGTGCGTTCCAGCTCCACGCCCAGCGTGGAGACCGATTCGTCCACCTGTGGCAATGAACTGCGCAGGTACTGGATCAGGTGGCCGAGCATCTGCTCGGCGCGTGCCGGGTCGGTGCGGGTCAGCACCTGCGCATTGGCCAGCGTGTTGTACAGGAAGTGCGGCTCCACCTGCGCATGCAGCAGGTTCAACCGCGCCACCGAAAGTTCTTTCTCCACCTGCGTCTGTTCGGCGGCGGCCTGCTCGTCGCGGCGCTGGTCGGCGACGCGGCGGCTGATCGCGCGGGTGACGGCTTCGGCATTCTCGAAGTTGCTGCCCTCATCCAGTGCCAGCAGGTCCGCCCACCAACCCGCATCCGGTTCGAACAGCAGGGTGACCGTGCTGGTGCCCTGTCCCGGCGTGACCGTGGCCAGCACGCTGTTGCGCTTGATCGCCAGCCGCGCCGGCAGGTTCCAGCGCGACGGCTGCCGGCCATTCCACGGGTCGACGCGGCGCACGTAGGCACGCACCTGCAGGCTGCCGGACGAACTCTCCACGTCCTCGACACGTGGCAGCTCGGCGATGGCCGCTTCCACCACCGAGAAGGCGTGGCCGGCGTCCATCGGCAATTCCACCTGGCGCCGCTGGCGCCCGGACAGGGTGGTCGAATCCAGCCGCCCGGCCACCAGCCAGACCCGGCGCACATGGGTGACTGCACTGCCCAGCGCAGAGATCATCAGGAACATCGCCAGCAGGCCGAAAATCCAGCCCGGGCCATCATTCATGCCACTGAAGATGCCGCTCCAGACCATGCCGGCGACAACCAGCGCCGCGGCCCAGGCCAGCAGGTGGCGGATCAGGAGAGAGAGGCTGGCGAACACGGCGGCGCCTTGGAGGAAGGGGGTGAGCCGAGCATAGGGCGGCCCACCAGGCAAGCAAGCGGGCTGCGACGAAGGCCGGGAAAGTGGCGATGGAACCCGTTACGGGAACGCCGGGCATGGCCCGGCGTTCCCCGGGGGTGGCAATGCCAGCCAGCGGCCGGCACCACCGAACGCCGTTATTTGCGCTGGTCGGCGCTGGCGTCACGCACGGCGCGGAACGACTCGTCCTTGCTCCAGTTCGGCCAGGCGCGCGAGTTGGCCAGCTGGTTGCCCAGCGTGTACAGCACTTCCAGGTCGCGGGCGGCACCGGCGAACACCCAGTCCGGCTGCCACTCGTCGCCCTGCTGGTGGTAGCGCTTGGCGGTGTAGTCTTCCGAGGCCTTCTTGCCTGCGGCGACGCCACCGTCCACCCAGTCCTGGCCGGCCGACCACGACAGCGCCGGCACACCGCGCTTGGCGAACGGGAAGTGATCGGAGCGGAAGAACAGGCCCGCTTCCGGCTTCGGGTCCGGCGTGTAGCGGATGTCCCAGCCCTTGGCCACGTCTTTCAGCTGGTCCAGCAGCTCGAAGCGCGCGGCACCGTAGATGCCGAAGTCACGCGACGGGCCGAACGGTGCCATGCCGTCCATGTTGATCACCGCCACGGTCTTTTCCAGCGGATACAGCGGATGCGTGGCGTAATACTCCGAGCCCAGCAGGCCCTTCTCCTCGGCGGTGACCGCCAGGAACAGGACCGAACGCTCGGGGCGCTTGGCCTTGGCGAAGCCACGGGCCAGCTCGATCAGCGAAGCGGTGCCGCTGGCGTTGTCGAGCGCACCGTTGAAGATGCGGTCACCACGTGCGTCCGGTTCGCCCACGCCGATGTGGTCCCAGTGCGCACTGTAGATGATCGTCTCGTCCGGATGGCGGCTGCCCTCCAGGCGTGCGGCCACGTTGTGCGAGGTGATCACTTCGGTCTTCACCGCATACTTCGCGTCCAGGCTGGCGCCGGTCAGCGGCACCGGGGTGAAGTCGCGCTGCTGCGCCTTCTTCTTCAGTGCCTCGAAGTCCTGCCCGGCCGAGCGGAACAGCTCCACGGCCAGATCGCGCTGGATCCAGCCTTCCAGCAGCGGGTGGCTTTCGGCCGGGTTGTCGCGCACCACGTCGAACATGGTGTTGGTGTTGGAGCCGGCCACAGTGGCCCAGCCATACGACGCCGGTGCGGTCTCGTGCACGATCAGCACGCCCAGCGCTCCCTGGCGGGCGCCTTCCTCGTACTTGTAGGTCCAACGGCCGTAATAGGTCATGCCCTTGCCGTCGAAATCACCCTGGCCGGTCTCGAAGTCCGGGTCGTTGATCAGCACGACGGCGATCTTGCCCTTCAGGTCCACGCCCTTGAAGTCGTCCCAGTTGCGTTCCGGTGCCTTCACGCCATAACCGAGGAACACCAGCGGGGCCTTGCTGATGTCGACGTTGCTGGCGCCGTTCATGGCGGCGCGCACGGCAATCTGCTTGCCCTGCTCCAGCGCAATGGTCTTGCCGCCCTGGTGCAGCGCCAGCTGCGGCGCACCGACGATGTCACCCTTGCGCAGCGGCACGGCCTGGGTCCACAGGCGCTTGCCGTCCTTGAGGTCGCCGCCCGGCTGCAGGCCGGCATCGGCGAACTGTTTGCTGAGGTAGGCGATGGTCTTCGCTTCGCCGGCGGTGGCCGGCGAGCGGCCTTCGTAAGCGTCGGAGGCCAGTTCCTTGACGTCGGCGGAGATCCGCGCGCCATCGAATTTCGGGGTGGCCGCCATCAGTGCGCTCGACACCGACAGGGCCAGCACGCCCAGTACCACTCGTTTCATTGCTCTCTCCAGCAGGGAAATCCTTCCGGAGTGTAAAGGGATTCGGAAAGACGGGCTCAGATCCCTCACCCGACGGGGGAGGGATCTGACCGCGATGGTCATCCCGGTCCTTGCGCGCGTGACAGCAGGTGCTCGCGCTCGCGCGAATTGCCGGTCAGCGCGGCGGCGGCGGCGAAGGCACCGCGGGCGTCCTCGAGGCGACCCAGCTGCTGCAGCAGCTCGCCACGTACCACCTGCAACGGCGCATAGTCGCGCAGGCGCGGATCGACCAGCAAGGGCTGCAGCTGCGCCCAGGCCGCGAAGGCGCCGTCGCTGCGCAGGATCGCCACCACCCGGTTCAATGCAACCACCGGCGAAGGCTGCACCTGCAGCAACTGCGCATAGAGCAACGCAATGCGTGGCCAGTCGGTCGCCTCGGCGCGACGTGCAGCAGCATGGCAGGCGGCGATGCGCGCCTGCAACACGTAGGGATCATCGCCACCACCGGCGGCCAGTGCGCGGGCCAACGCCTGCTGCCCGCGCTCGATCTGCAACCAGTCCCAGCGCGCGCGGTTCTGCTGATCCAGCAACACCGGCGCGCCCTGCGCATCGGTCCGTGCCGCTGCCCGCGACGCCTGCAGTTCCATCAACGCCAGCAGGCCCAGCACCGGTGGCACCGGCAGCCGATGGGCCAGGATGCGCGCCAGCCGCAGCGCCTCCTCGCACAGTGCCGGGCGCATCCAGTCTTCACCGGCGCTGGCCGCATAGCCTTCGTTGAACACCAGGTAGATGGCCTCCAGCACCGAGGCCAACCGCTCGGGCATCGCCTCTGCGCGTGGCACTTCATAGGGCACCTGCTTCTGCGCAAGAGTGCGCTTGGCCCGCACGATGCGCTGAGCGATGGTCGGCTCCGGTTGCAGGAACGCCCGCGCGATCTCGGTGGTGGTCAGGCCCCCCAGCAGGCGCAGGGTCAGTGCCACCCGCGCATCGGCCGGCAACACCGGATGGCAGGCCACGAACATCAACCGCAGCAGATCGTCGCCCAGGTCATCTTCCAGCGCCTGGTTGTCATCCGGCGCGGGCAAGGCCGCCGGATGCAGCTCCTCGCCCCATTGCGCATGCTGCTGCGCCACCCGCTGGTGCTGGCGCAGCACATCGATGGCACGGTTGCGCGCGGTGGTCATCAGCCAGGCTCCGGGGTTGTCCGGGATCCCCTGCACGGGCCAACGCTCCAGCGCGGCCAGCCAGGTGTCCTGGGCCAACTCCTCGGCACGGCCGACATCGCCCCCGAGCAGCCGCGCCAGGCGCGCGATCAATACCGGCGACTCCATCCGCCAGAGGGTTTCCAGTCGCTGCGTCAGTGCGGGCTCGGGCATGCGCCGATCACAGCACGCACGCCGGGCCCGCACAAGCATCACCGCCCAGTCTCGGCGGTCAGCCCGGCTCGCCGTCCATGTGTGCGATTTCCCAGAGATGGCCGTCCAGGTCCTGGAAGCCGCGCTGGTACATGAAGCCGTAGTCACGTGCCGGCTGTGGCTCGCTGGCGCCGGCAGCCAGCGCCTTGTCCACCATCACGTCCACCGCCTTGCGGCTGTCGGCCGACAGGCAGGTGATCACCTCGGTCTGGGTGCGCGCGTCGGCAATTGCCTTGTTGGTGAACTGCTTGAAGAACGGCTGGGTCAGCAGCATCACGTAGATGCTTTCACTGATGACCATGCAGGCGGCATCGTCATTGGTGAAGGTCGGGTTGAAGCTGTAGCCCAAGGCCGCGAAGAAGGCCTTGGAGGCGTTCAGATCCTGCACGGGCAGGTTGACGAAGATCATCTGCGGTTGCGGTGCACTCATCGGTGAAGCTCCTTGGTGGATGAAAGGGGCGGGATCAGGGCTGCTTCATGCAGTTCACCATCCACGGCTTGCCGTAGCGGTCGATCAGCATGCCCCAGCGGTGGGCCCAGAACGTTTCGGCGATCGGCATCTGCACCTGGCCACCTTCAGCCAGCGCCGCGAACACGCGTTCGGCTTCTTCGATGCTGTCGACGTCGACATTGATGGTGGTCGAGCCACCCTCGCCACCGCCGGGACCGTCGGCCGCCATCACGATTGCGCTGCCGATCTCCAGCTGGCTGTGGGCGACGTGGTCCAGGGTCTGCGCCGGCATCTCGTTGCAGCCGGGCATGCCATCGGACGGCGGCATGTCGCGGTACTTCATTTCCGAGGTGACTTGGCCACCGAGTGCCTTGGCGTAGAACGCCATCGCATCGTGGGCCTGGCCGCTGAAGCCAAGGAAGGGAATCAGTCTCATGGCACTACTCCGTTGGGTGACAAAAGGGGGTGCCGGAGTGTGTCCGGCTGAGGTGGTCCGGCATGCAGGTCAGCCTTCCAGCTGTGCACGCAGACGCTGTTCCTGCTGCTGTAATTCGGGGGTGAAGGCTTCACCGAAGTCTTCAGCGGAGATCAAGGGGCGCAGTTCGAGCGTGCCGCCACTGCCGAACGGCGCACGGCTGGCCCATTCCACCGCCTCGTCCAGCGACCGCACCTCCCACAGCCAGAAGCCGGCGATCTGTTCGCTGGCTGGACCGAACGGACCGGCCTCGACCGTGGGTGTGATGCCGCCGAAGTGAATGCGGCGGCCGCGCTGGGTGGCATGCAGGCCTTCACCGGCGAGCATGATGCCGGCGGCCACCAGTTGTTCGTTGAAGGCGCCCATTTCGGACAGTTCCTGTTCGCTGGGCATGCGGCCGGCTTCGGAGTCGGCGTTGGCCTTCACGATCACCATCACTTTCATTGCGGTCTCCCGTGGGGACGCGTGGTGCGTTCCCTTCATTGGGTACAACGAACCAGGGGGCTGGGAATCGACACGTCTGTAAGAAATTTTTTTTTCCGCGGAAAGCGTGCCTTCGGCGGGGGGCGGCGAACGGCGGAGCCCCTCCGTGGTGGGGTGGGTTGGTCGCTGAAAGCTGGCTTCCTGTGAGTGGGCCAGGCGGGTGGGATTGGCGGGGACGCCGTGAACCCCGCTCCGCGGTCCGGCCCAGCCGCTGGCGGCTGTGCGTTCGGGCGCTTGCGAAGCAATGCTTCGCAAGCAAAGCGCCCTTACCCTTGGGGGCATAGCCGCGCCATCCATGGCGCGGATACCCCGCCAACCCCACCCGCCCGGCCCCAGACAGATTCCGGTAGCCGAGCCACCACGGGAAGATCAAGAGAAAAGGCAGAAGCAAAGGCAACAACAACAGCGGTTGGCTGGCGGCCTCGGCTTTGCGAGCGAAGCGACCCGCTTTTGCTCTTGTTGTTGATTTCCCGTGGTGGGTCAGCCGCAGAGATCTGTCCAAGGCCGGGTGGGGAGGCAGGGCAGGGGCGTGAGCCGCATGGATGCGGCGACCGAGCTTACATGGACGTACTTGCAGCGCCCCCTGCCCTGCCTCCCCACCCGGCCAAATCCAAGAACCCGAGCTTTCAGCGACCAACCCAACCCCACCACGGAGGGGCTGCGCCGTTGGCTGGAAACTATCCGCGATGGCGGATCAGCAACGGGCTCATCAGCGCACGCCGCGCCGGCGGCGTCACCGGCTTGGCCAGCATCCCCCAGCCGCGCCCGGCGGCCATCTCACGCACTCCCGCATCGCGCACGGCGGTCCACACCGGGCCGGTGTACTGCGCCGGCATGCCGGCCCGCAGCGCGGCCTTGGCCAGGAACCCGGAGTGCGGCTCTGGCCGGCCACCGATACCGCACCGATCAGGCACGGGCACGCCGGTGTTTCGGT
>NZ_JAUTXR010000013.1 GCF_030658505.1 Stenotrophomonas raiganjensis (SeqCode)
GCAGCCCTGCCGAAAAACACGCATAAAAAAACAGCAGGCCGAGGCCTGCTGTTTCGGTGTAATGGTGCGCCCGGAGAGATTCGAACTCCCGACCGCCTGGTTCGTAGCCAGGTACTCTATCCAACTGAGCTACGGGCGCCAATTACATAAACTTGTTGTGCTGACTGTGTATGGTGCGCCCGGAGAGATTCGAACTCCCGACCGCCTGGTTCGTAGCCAGGTACTCTATCCAACTGAGCTACGGGCGCGCGGTACACAATCAACTTACTGCCAAATTTTACTTCATTTCCAGCGGCGGATGCTGGAAACCT